>CAVTCR010000051.1:0-20759 GCA_963733195.1 uncultured delta proteobacterium | reverse complement strand
ACGGTGTGATGCCGTGTCAGAACTCACTGGCGAACAAGTTTCAATCCTCACCCAACCAGTGAGGTTGGGTGCTACAAGCCAGGGCGAGCGATTAAGGAGAACATATTATGAAGTTTCAATCCTCACCCAACCAGTGAGGTTGGGTGCTACCAAGACACAGGCTTTTGCCTGCGCCCGTCGGTAAAGTTTCAATCCTCACCCAACCAGTGAGGTTGGGTGCTACAAAAGCGCTTAGCGACGTTCGCGGCTCTATGGGTTTCAATCCTCACCCAACCAGTGAGGTTGGGTGCTACTAAGATCGGCGCTAGCAGGAGGGGCCGGGTAAAGTTTTCAATCCTCACCCAACCAGTGAGGTTGGGTGCTACAGCCTCAAGCTGTACGCTTGTAGTGTGAGCTAATGTTTCAATCCTCACCCAACCAGTGAGGTTGGGTGCTACTGACGCGACAGAGCAACGGCAAAACCGTGTGGAAGTTTCAATCCTCACCCAACCAGTGAGGTTGGGTGCTACGGCAATCGCTCTTGGCGGCTTCGGCACTATTATCAAAGGTTTCAATCCTCACCCAACCAGTGAGGTTGGGTGCTACCGCCTTATTCATCAGCGCCCATAAGTCCTTATGGTCGTTTCAATCCTCACCCAACCAGTGAGGTTGGGTGCTACACGGTCTAGCGCCCCGACCTGATACGGGACAACGGTTTCAATCCTCACCCAACCAGTGAGGTTGGGTGCTACCAACAGGCTTCGCTCCGCCCTTCGCGGCTAGGCGCTGTTTCAATCCTCACCCAACCAGTGAGGTTGGGTGCTACACGAATTTCCGTTACACATTTCTTACATTACAGCTTGTTTCAATCCTCACCCAACCAGTGAGGTTGGGTGCTACTCCTTTACCACGTCAATGTCAATGTAGCGTGACGTTTCAATCCTCACCCAACCAGTGAGGTTGGGTGCTACGCGTGTCCCGGAACATAGGGGCAAGCCTCATCTCTGTTTCAATCCTCACCCAACCAGTGAGGTTGGGTGCTACCGCCGACCTCCCAAACCCTTGTGAGGTCTGGGGTTTTTCTCTCTTTTGCGCGATCCGAATTGTCGAAGGACAAAAGCGGACAAGCCTCGAAATCGCGGAACGAGAAAGTTGTTAAAAATAAGTATCTTAGAGCCAACGCGATCCTCCCTGGGTTTGTGCTGTCGCTCTAGGTTCGCGCGACGCCTGTCCTCCTGTCGCCAAACGGGGCTGTCAGAGCAGCTCGCGAAATTCTTCCAGACTTAACCCTGCATCCCGTACGATTCCTTCCATCGTAATGGCATTGATCGGATTGTGTCGTGGGATAGTGAGAATACACATACCGTCTGACATCACTATGTGTTTTCCTTGTCGTACAATCGAATTACCTTCCCAGAACCGACAGCGTTTACGTTGATACTCAGCTTCGGCAGGCTATACCACGACATCCACTTCTCGCACCTCGGCCTCGGGCGTCTCTTGGAGTAAGTCATTAACAGCAGCGAGATACTCTCGAATGGCATCTTGAATATTTTCCATCGCTTCTGTTTCAGTGGCCCCCTGCGACCAACAACCAGGCAACCCGGGCAAGACACACTGTAGCCTTCTTCAGATTTCTGCAGGACAATTTTGTATCGCATAATCGCTTCTTTTTCTCTTGCCGGTTGTTTTACCTTTTACCCAACTCAAAGGGTGGGCGCTACTCACGTGACTATCAGATTGCTACCAGGTCATCGTTTGTTCCAATCTTTATCCTTGTCAGAGTTTAGATACTATACGAGCAACGGGTCATCAAAGTTCACTGATGGTTGACGCCAAAGTGGCGACAGAACTGCTCTTTGGGTTCTCGCAAACGATACACACGTAAGTTATCCTCCTTTTCATCAATGCATTTGACGAGGTCGCGAATCAGTTGTTCGTACTGCGCTTGATCGACCAGGCACTCGAAGACCGATTTCTGTACACGCTGGCCGAAGTTCTTACATACCTGGGCGACTTTGCGCAGGCGTCTTTTGCCATCGTCTTTTTCAGTCGCTACGTCATAGGCCACTAAGACCTGCATCGCATCTCCTCTTATCGATAGAAATAGGGTAGATATGTTTCCATGTCCCCACGCAACACCCGCGCCAATAGGCGTGCCTGGACGTGCGGAATGAGGCCGATCGGCATTTTTTGTTCTAACACCGGATGTTGGATTTCCTCTTGTTTGCGCTTCTGATAGGCGACAATCACTTCTTTGCGGCCTTCATCGCCCAAATAGACCGCGCCACCAGGACGATCGACAAAATGTGCGGCATTGATCTGGCGACGATTGATCAGCGTCAGCGCAAGCCGCTCAGCGATGACCGAGCGCAATTCCTCCATGAGATCGAGCCCAAGGGCTGGTCGTCCCGGCCGGAGCGCGTGCAGAAAGCCCATCTGTGGATCAAGCCCAACTCCTTCTGCTGCTGAAACACAATCGCCCAGCAGTAGTGCATACAAGAAAGACAACAAGGCATTGATCCGATCGCGGGGAGGGCGGCGATTGCGTCCGTTGAGCTGAAAGGTTTCCCGATCCTCTCGTACCATGCAGGTAAACGTGCTGAAGTACTGCCGCGCAGCCTCGCCCTCGAACCCACGCAATTGATCGAGATCCTCGGCAGTAGCGGTACGTTCCAGTGCGATTGCTAACGTTTGACCGTCTCTTTAAGATGGGTTGCATCGTCGGTGTCATCCGTTTCACGCGCCGCACGCAGAACGATTTGTCGAACATTCTGCATTTTTCCGGCAACCATGTTACGGGCAATGGCGAGCGTTTGCTGTGGTGAATTGACCGCTTCGTGCTGCGCTTTGCGTAACAGGACGTTTCCGGACACTGGTCCTTCGAGTCGTCCCTTGAACCGGCCATTGCGATCTAACAACACTACAGATCGCCCATCATCGGCGCAGCGGTGGAACAAGGCTGGACTGATCAGCACATCGCCAAAACACACGAGAGCACCGAGATGGTGGAGTGGCACCTGGAGTTTCGTTTCCCTCTCCACCTGGACGCGTAATGTCTCGTGATCGAGGCGAACATAGGCTTCCGGGGTAGTGACATAGAGGGTATTGAGAGTTGGTGCATAAGGCCTCAGCATTCTCCACATTTATTTGAGTCGGCTCAATTTCGTCATTCCCGCGTTGGCTGCGCTCCCTGTGCCTACGGCGCTGGTTGCAGTGTCTAGACTAGCGCTTTCGGCGGGAATCCACGTGTCCTATTTGATGTCAGCATGCTACGTCTCTACAACTGTGAACAACTCACTGGCAAGACGTTGCAGCCGCTTTTTCTCATTCGTAACCGACGGCAAACACGAATCCTGTAACGAACAGTGCTTACAGCGGGCGTCATTGACTGCTGGCGGCAGCGTGCGCTCGGCGAGCATGAGCCGAATTTGGTTCGCCGTCTGTTCAACTTTCTCACGCAAGGCTGGCGTGAACTCGACCTCTCGTCGACGACGCGAGCTGTGATGGAAGATCGCACCTTTCGGCACGGCTTGACCAGTCATTTCTTCCAGACAGAGCGCTTGTGCACAGAGTTGGAGATCATCGTGTTCCTTTTGTCGGCGCGGGCCATGTTTGTATTCGACCGGGTAGGGGGTATCACCGTGGAACTCGACGACATCGGCTTTGCCGACCAATCCGAGGCGATGGGACCATAGCGGCAAGGCCCGTTCGACACGCACGCCTTTCTCAACAACCCATTCCGGTTGATCGACTTGTTCATGCACCGCGCGCCCCGCAGCGTGTAAGACGTTCTCGTCAAAGGATTGCTCCACATGAATCAACGCACACTGCCGTGGACAGTAGCTGTAGTGCTCCAGGGCGGAGAGCATAATGGGATCGTCATTGTCTCTATCAATCACGAGTTCACCCTCTTTCCGAGTGAGTAATAGGGCGTCTCTCAAAAACCATTGATTTCTTCGGGGACAAGGCCACTGAGGTTAGCCAGCTCATAGCTTCCGTCAGGTTTAACGGACAAGGTGCGATGAACCTTGGCGGAGGAATACTGTCCTGCTTTACAATTGTGCTGCCACCAGAAGACTTTGCTCACTTCCATGCTTCCTTCCGGTCTGGCAGACGAAGCATCATTTTCGAACAACCGTGGCAATATTTGCTTGATGGCTTCTGCATCTGCGTCGCTAAATCCTGTTCTTTCTGCCAACTGTGGGTTCATGCTACCGAAAAAGGCATACACACCACGATCCACACGATGCTTCATGCCCATGGTATCTGAACTGCGCTTTGTCCCATCTCCTTCACCACTGACACTTTTGGTAATCTGAGTGCTCGTAACACTGACAGGTTCCACGCTGAAGGCAGATTGCACAGAGACAGGTCCACGTATACCAATGGAAACACCGGTATCTCCATCATCCCCCTCTTCCTTTTTCTTCCCTTTCTTGTCGGCCTTAAATGCGAAAAGCTGACCGAAGGCTCGTACATCGAACCATTTTTCACACGCCAGTTTTGCGGTATCGATGGACCCCAACTTATTGCCAAGAGTAGCTTCGGCTCTTGCTCGTAGGCTTTTGGCGCCATCTACCCTCCGGTCGTCTGACTGCACAAAAATTGCCGTACCCTTTTCTAGCAGGCGGTCTCTGATTTTCCGCTTAATACAGACATCGGTGATTTCGCCGAGCCCCTCATAATCCGTGCGGGGTCGGTTCCCGTTGAGCGGGTCACCGTTTGGGTTGGCATTCTTCACACGTAGAATAATGGCGAAGTCGATCTTCTGTTGTAATGTTGGCATCGTTGCTCCTTCATCAGGTTAGTTATCGTTATCGTCCTCATCAGTGTCTGGTTCTGGCTTGTTCCACAGTACTTGTCTCTGGCAGTGATATCCCAGCAGAAACTCTCCAGAAAGCCGCTTTTCGTCGGTAAAGTCTTGCGCTTGAAATGCGCCAACCACTGCATCAATTTGCTTTTCCATTTCATTCAAAAATGAAGAACGCTTCGTGCGCAGGCGTGATTTGTAGGGAGTGAGCGAAAGCTCGATAGTTCTCCAGGTTGAGTACGGTCGATCGGCAAACCGTTGCATGAGCCTGGTAGCACTCGTCTCCCGCTTTTCCCCGGCGACGTACAGTGCGCGGTTTTCAATATGCTCCGCAATTGCCAACAGGCGTCCATAAAGGTAATCGCGGGTGGTTCGATTGGATTCTAATGCCATGTGATAACTCCTTTGCTTGTGGTACCCGCGGAACAGGGCGCAGGAGATGCCAAGATTCTTTTCCCACTCCCAGTGCTCCAGACTTGCTCGGTTGCATGAGCGACGTATAGCCGATTCCACCAGGTCACGGGGAATTGTTTGTCCATCGATGATGCAAGGAAGTAAACGCTCCACTGTTGCCTTACGAAGTTTGTCGTCCAGCCGATGGCCAAAAGCTGCTTCCGCGATGTCCTTGGGAGACGGGGCCCCGATAAACCGTAAGTCTTTGGAATAGTGTTGATGCCAGACAACGTTCTCGTGCCAAGACTGGACGCGTTCAAGAAACTCGGACCCCGTCAATTCGCGGTAGAAGGTCATTGCCATTCGGCCTGGAGTGGCGGAATCCAAGCTCATGACGACGATTTCGTTGGTTGAACCAAGGTCTGCGCGGTAGCCTGCTATCAACTTCGCTAATCTCTTGCCAAACGCTTGGCCTACATCTCCTTGTACTTGAGAGGCTCCTTCAGGCTGGTCAATCTCAATGTCAAACAGTTCGTGAGAATTTGCAAACGGGTCAGGAATCGATTTTCCCGATACCGCCCATGCGACAATTGCCTGATCACCGTTTTGATATGCTTGCCGTCCGATCAACCAACGCAGGGCATTATGAGCTTTTTGTGTGACATCAAATCCGACACCACAGGCTTGGTCAGCGTCGACAAAGCGACCACGAAAGGTAAAGCCACTGGTGTCATTCGAGGAAATTAACTTTGCTTTATCTCCACCGTGTCGGAGTCTGGCAGGATGCTGATCTGCTAGCATCATGTCTTCCCCGGTGACTAAGCAAAGTCCAGGATTCGCTTTCCGACTTGCATAGTAGCTCACCCACGCGCGCATAAGGTCTTGATCCTCCCACGTTGCGGATAGAGGATCGTGGAGTATTTCAACACGCCAGCGCACTAAGGCATCCCCTTGATCACGAACAGCTACCCCTGCTTCTTTTTTCGGCGTGAGGTACTTGAAGATGTCTGGCTCAGGAGCATCGGATTCCCAGGATGTGAGCAATTTTCCATTTTGCCCAACGTGTAAGATTTTCTCGCGCACAAGGTCAGCAACTATCGTTCCTTTCCTGACATAGTTGAGGACAGCCCGGGCTTTCTGATGAGAGAACGTGGACATATTCCATTGGGATAACTGTTCAGCATAGCCAGGGTAGTAATGAGGCTTTTGGCCACCGTACATAGGATAATCGGCTGCGCAGTAATGAATTTTGTCACATAGGGGATGCGGCGCTTCGCCACTGGAACGACCAGCCGACTTTTCTGTTGCTGGTAGAATTGTTTCCACTTTGGGAATAACCGTTGCCCGACGAAAATTTCCTTCCTCATCTATAGTGATCTCGATATGTGCTTGTTGTGTTACATGACTGATGGGTAACAACGGTTTGCTTTCTTGGGCAAACTGTAGATTGCCTGCACCTTGTTCGTACGTCTCGTAAAGTTTTTGCATCCAGCCCATATCAACCTTCCAGTTCGTTCACTTCCAGTTCCGCGTACCGGAAGTTCCGGTCTTTCTCGAATTTCTTTACACCCATCTCTCGAATGAACTTTCTGATCGTACAGTCTTCCGGTCGTACGAAACGAATCACACCATCGACCATCGTTGGTCGCCAAAAGCGTGCGTGCAGCTTGGCTTCCCCTATTTCATCAGGGTAATCAAACCCGTGAAACATTACGCCGAACGCAAGTTCTCCTGAATTGTTGTGATAACTTTGCTCAGAGCCAAATACACAGGGTTCGACATATCCCTGGCAATCACGAGTGCCGAGGAAAATATCCTGCCGTCCACCGCGCTCTAGCATGCGTTGGGCAATGATGTGATGCTTTGCCTCATTACGGTCATCCGCGAGTTCTGGACGGTGCAGATTCCATTCAAAGTGTGCCTTCACCTGATATTCGACATCTGCCAGAAAAGTGTAGATGGCTAATGTATTCCCGCCACCGTACTCCAACGGTTTTGTACCTTTCGTCTGCGTACGGATGCGCTTCATGATGCGCACCTCGTCAATGACCCAGATGAGTGTGGGTTTCCAATAAATAGATTTGGTGATGCCTTTGAGTGCTTCGTAAGTGGGGATGTGATAGGAACACTTTTCTCCACCGATCTTGGTTAAAGGATCGGAGAAGAGAGCGAATCGCCCCCACACACGGAATTCGATATTGCTGCGAGTCAACTCAGACATGCAACATCTCCATTTCCCCGACAGGTGTCAGGCTCAAGCCAAACTCTGGGCTATAATAGCGAGCATCGAGATAAAGGATGTCTGTATCTTCCTGGACTGGAAGCACGGCGTAGACTTCCCGAAGACGCCGCAGATCATCCGAAAACACATTGACCGTGTATTGCTGCGCTTTTCGTAAAAGCTTCCATTGTTTTTCAACCATAAATGCAGAGCACAGGTCATTGATGATTGCCTTGCCACTCTCGCCATATGGAACAATCACACCTCTCGTCGGCGCATCGATTGACTTAAATGCTTTAGCCGCAGACATAAAAGATTGACGAAGATACAAATTCGGAAGCTTACTGTGGCAACGACGAAATTCTTCCGCTTGCGTGGGGATTGACGGAGAGCAAGTTGAGCAAAGTGTCGTTATGTCCCAGCGTTCCAGCCGAAACTGGATAGTCCATGTCTTTGCGTCGATCGAAAAAGTAGTAATGGAAATACCACTCCATTGCCTCAGGTCCGACGAGATCATTCACAAACATGGTGGCGTGCTTCTCATACTCTTCAAGGAGTCGTGCTGTGGTGTTCTTGCCGCTGCTTATGTCTGTAAGCCTCTCAACGCTTTCGTCGCTTGGGTTGATAACGTGCACTCGACCCAACTGTGAACGTCCGTTGCGATTGCACCGCCCAGCCGCTTGCGCGATAGAGTCTAGGCCTGCGAGAAAGCGAATGACCGAGCCAAAATCGATATCGACTCCCGCTTCGATAAGCTGGGTACTGATACACAAAATGTGCTCCTTGTGATCAAGATGATTGCGAATGTCACTGAGCACCTTTCTCCGATGCGCAGCACACATACTCGTGCTCAAGTGGTAAATTGGGATGTCTGTTTCGTTGCGGCAGAGCTGGAAAATCTCCCGAGCCGATCGTTTAGTATTCACAATCACCAGACAACTCTTGTGTTGGTCGACTTCTTCTAGGGCGAGACGAGCAATCTCTTCGTTGCTCCAACCACCTGGCTTTCTCCGATTGAGTACCTCAACACGCTTTAGATCGGCGAAAAGCCTTGTGACGTCCGGCATGAGTTCACTTTCAGCAGTTATGCGTAGTGCACCCTTCGATGGTTCTACACGATTCAGTAAGGGTTGTGTCGCCGTACAGAGCAGGACCGTACTGCCGCAGTGCTCAACCAAAAAATTGATTGCATTGCAGAACAAATGGATACAATTGAGTGGTAATGTCTGGATTTCATCAAAGACCAGGACGGCATTGGCTAATTGGTGCATTCGCCGTGCACCACGAGTGCCGGCACCAAAGAGTGTCTCCAGAAGCTGCACATTCGTGGTGTACACAACTGGAGCGTCCCAGTTTTCGGATAGAATTTTACTTTTCCATGTCTGTTCTTCTGGGGTTAGATTCGAGTGGTGTTCAAGCACCACGCTCCCTGACACTACACCTGCTGGCTCAAGGATTTTTCGCACGACATCGGCGTTTTGGTCGATGATAGAAGTAAAAGGAATAGCGTAAATCACTCGATCCATACCGTGTGCTTTCGCGTGATGCAGCGCAAAGCGCAGACTCGCGAGTGTCTTGCCACCACCAGTTGGAACCGTCAGGGTATAGATACCTTTGCTTCGAGAGGCACTTTTAAAGCACTGATCCGAAATGCGGCGCCGGATTTCGTCTATCGGATGTACGATACTCTTTCCTTGCAGATCCTTTTCTAGGCGATCGATTAACAGGTCCCATTCCGAGTACTTCCCCTTCGGTCGCTGTGCCGCAGCTTCGGGGTTCTCAAAGTCGGCAGTATTGATACGGTCTGCGTCGATCAAACAACTGAATAACAACCGCACCAATAACCCGATCTTGAACTGTGTTACCGCATTTCGGTCTGAGGCTGTTTTAATCAATTCCAAGTCACCCCGCATAACTTGGCCGATTGAATTTTTTAGACCATCAAGCAGGGCTGGATTGTTCGTAAGTTCGCGAAACCGCGCAGTGATCCGCGCGTCCATGTTTACCACAGCTTCCTGAAGGTGCGTCCGCTCATCGAGCTTCAGCATTCGCTTAGTAAAAATATCTTCGCCAAGCCCTTTGGCATTTGAGGATAAGCAATCGATCAGGCCAGAATGATGGGACGCAATACATAAGGCGAGGATCTGTCCTGCGACTTGTCCTATTTGACCTTGTTTGGACAACGCCTCCCAAACAAGTTGGGCACCTGCGGTTGAGTGGTCTACTTTACCTTTGAGTTCCTTCGCCTCGACGAACTCCTCATCCTCGTCTGGATTCAGCAGGCCGACTGCAGATCGGATGTAATTTTGAAACTCCTTGCTGTACTTACCCAAGTCGTGCAGCAATCCGATCAGCTCCCCTTGTTCCTCCAAATGAATTTTTGTGGCGAATGATTTAGCTTCGCTCGCAACGCCGAACAAATGCTCTTCAAGACTTTGTGTGGCTTTGTCATGCTTCCGTTGGTGAGCAATAACCATAGCAATTCCTTAAATACGTTCGTTTCTGCCTCAGGGTGTTTTTCGTGGGCAAAGCTCCGCCGATTGGCCGTGAGAGTGCCTCGCGGTCGAAATTCGACGCTGGGCACCTAGGTCCTTCTGTCCAAGACGTCTACTCGTTGTGAGCGTGACGCTCACAGAGCTGCGCAGAAGAGAGTTGCTGATGAGGTGAATGGAAGAGGTTGATCTCTCTGGCTGTGCAACTCGGTGTACGTTTCCCCAATGCCCACTTTAACACTTGTGGTGAGCGATCCGCAAATTGATGAGGAGCCCGTGTGAGGTGAACCTTAAACCGAAGAGCATGACAGCAGAAACCGGATGCTCCTGGATTCCGGGTCGCGGCCTGCAGCCTTGCCCGGAATGACGAGCTGCCACTTGTCCCAGGTTCTACCGGGACGAGTGTCCGATACAGGTCGAAAATTTTGTTTCTGAGCAGTCCTTCGACTCCGCTCACCTGTGCCTGCGGCACTGGCGCAGGCAGGATAAACTCCGCGAAGAGATCTTGGAGAAGCAGAAACTGGATTCCTCAGAGGATGACGAGAAAACAGCGTCCAACGGCAGCACGGTGATGAGGTGGGAGAAACGCTTGAAGTCGTCGGTGTTGTTGGTGAGCAAGGTGGGAATGTCGTAGGTGAGCATTGTCGCCACGATGTTGGCATCGTGGATTTGTTTGCCACCGATAGGAACTCGCTGAATCAGATCGAGAAGCCGTTCTGTTACCTGAGAGGTATCCTCAGCAATAAAGAAATGACTTTTAAAGTAACGAACATCCGCGACCAGAATATCTGGAGGCTGCGGATTGCTGAAAGTTTGCGGACGACTGAGAGTAGCCAGATATTCTCGCAACACCTGCCGGCTGACCCATACCTCCGCTCCAGCAGCATATTGTTCCTCGATCGCTTGCCGGGCAATTTCATGGAGGGGAGCCCGAACCGCCTTGGAAAACACAAGTACATTCGTGTCCAGAAAGATTTTCTTAGCGTCCCCATTCATCATACATATCCTCACGGCTGAGGGAGAGATTCTTCAGGCCACGGGCCATAATCTCGGACAGGTAAGTCCAAAGGTGGGCGATCACCTTTTGCGGAAGCTTGCTCCTCAATGACCATGACGACCTGATGCTCTCCTGGTGGAATATCCGAGGGTAGGGTATAGTCATTTTGCCGTCGTGCGTTACTATTGCTGTCGTTTCTATTGTTCTCATCGCTTCTCTCGTGACCGGTAACCGTTAACCGTAACTCAATAGTTTCCCTTCATAGCTACACTCTGGGATGTGTCGCACGTGTTACTCTACTTTTTATGTGGGGAAGAAGAGAACCTTTCTCTTCTTCCCCCTCACTCTGTCTCTCTCCCTCATGGGGAGAGAGAATCCAAGAATGATCTCTTCAGACAAATATCAACCGCTGTAAGTAGACCGTAGCCACAAACTTCTCCTCTGTCCACATACAGCGTGTAGCGAACGCTCTCGCCCGTATCCTAGCCTGCTCTCTGTTCAGGAGGTAGAGGTGAGTTTTAGAAATGCGAAATCAGAAACTCGCAACTCTCTATGTCACACTTTGTAATAGGACCGATACCACTCAACAAAGCGGGCAATGCCTACGGTGATCGGAGTTGCCGGTCGGAAGCCAACGTCGCGCATTAAATCGTCCACATCAGCATAGGTTTCTGGTACGTCCCCCGGCTGCATGGGCAGCAGGCGTTTTTCCGCTTTTCGTTCGAGGCAGTTTTCTAATACGCGAATGAATTCTAGTAGCTCAACCGGCTGGTTATTGCCGATGTTGTAGATCCGATACGGTGCCTTGCTGGTGCCGGGATCAGGTCTCATACTAGACCACGCTGGGTTGGATTTCGGGATGGTATCGGTCACCCGTACAACACCCTCGACGATGTCATCAATATACGTAAAGTCCCGTCGCATCTTGCCCTGATTGAAGACCTCAATCGGTTGACCGTTCAAAATCGCCTTGGTGAAAAGAAACAACGCCATGTCTGGTCGCCCCCACGGACCGTAGACGGTGAAGAACCGCAGGCCGGTCGTCGGCAACTGGTAGAGGTGACTGTACGTATGGGCCATTAACTCATTGGCCTTCTTCGAGGCCGCATACAACGACACTGGATGGTCAACGTTATCATGCACGGAAAAGGGCATCTTTGTATTCGCTCCGTAAACCGAACTGCTGGATGCGTACACGAGGTGCTGGACTTGGTTATGGCGACATCCTTCGAGAATGTTTATGAAGCCGACGAGATTACTTTCGACATAGGAATGAGGGTTGGTCAGTGAGTACCGTACTCCGGCTTGGGCAGCGAGATGCACGACACGTTCTGGGCGGTGGCTGGAGAAGAGAGTGGCCATGCTTGGGTGATCGGCTAAATCTAGTTGTTGAAAGTGAAAACTCGGGTGCTCTTGTAGTCGGGCGAGGCGATCGTGTTTCAGACGAACGTCGTAGTAGGCGTTAAGGTTGTCTATTCCCACCACAGTATCCCCGCGTGCTAGAAGGCGCTGGGTGACGTAAAAACCGATAAAACCTGCGGCTCCGGTGACAAGAACATGCATGTTGCGCTCCTTCGTGAGTAACGACACCGACTATCCGCGTACTTCTGCCTGATTGGGAGGGGGGACAACAGAGGAGGTGGGAAGGGAATGCTTAGCCCTCACTTGGTGGAAAACTTTGAGATGATAATCTATCCCTGACCAGAGGCTGAGAACTAACGCGATCCATAAAAAATACATGCCAAAAATATAGAAGTCGATGAAGCCATATTGATAGTGAAGTAGTAATCCGTGTACCGCAAATATCTGAGAAAGCATTTTATACTTTCCTAATTCTTCTGCCGCTAGAATGAGCCCCTCACCAGAAGCGATGGCGCGGAGGCCGGTGACCGCGAACTCTCTTGCGACGAGCAGAACAACTAGTGTGGCTGGTACTCGGGGCGTACGGTCAATGGCAGCCAACATGATGAGTGCCGCGGTAACAAGCAGCTTATCGGCAAGAGGATCAAGAAACTTACCAAGGGTTGTGGTCGACCCTTGGCGTCGGGCTAAGTACCCGTCGAAGAAGTCCGTGAGGCTCGCGATAAAGAAGGTGATGGCCGCGAAGATGCCGGATTGTTTGCCTGGGTCAGTCAAAAAATAGACAAGGATCGGAATCAACGCGATCCGAAATAAACTCAACAGGTTAGGCAGGGTCGCCACCAGTGGAGTCCTGAGGTGCGCGCGGTTCTCGGTTACGCCGGTGGGCGCACGAGGACGCTTCGTTCGCGATACGACTCACGAAAACGGAGTACCTTGCGAACATATTGTTGGGTTTCTTGATACGGTGGAATGCCATTGTATTTATCTACCGCACCGGCGCCGGCATTATAGGCAGCCAGTGCTAACGTGACGTTCCCCTCAAACCGTGCCAAAAGGAGGCGTAAGTGGCGAACTCCACCTTCAATGTTCTGACGTGGTGAGTGAATATCGGCAACCCCGTGGTCGGCGGCAGTCTCGGGCATCAGCTGCATCAAGCCACGTGCTCCGGCGCGAGAAATTGCCCAGGGATTAAACGCCGATTCTGCCTTGATAACAGCCTTGACCAGTTCAAATTCAACTCCATAGCGTATACATGCCTTACGAATCAGTCGATCAAAGTCCGCACTTTCTTTGCTCGACATGCCGCGCATATATGGCTGAAGGAATAAGAATGGACGATAGCCAGGTTGATTGGGAATGTTCGTAAATTGGAGTGACCCCTGTTTATTACGGTAAACGTGAATCGGTGCAGTGGTACGAGAATCGTGGACGTACTGCTTCGTTCCCCAGCGGTCTGAAAGGTCTTTCCGGACATCGATGATCCGCCCTCCAAACGCCGGCGAGTTGTTGGTAAGCAGGTCTTGCTTATGAGCTATGCCCTTTGTACGCGAGCCGCGTGTCGAATCGGCGCCCCATTTGTAGCGCGGTTTGGCCGTTCCAGCGTTTTTTACCGGTCGTGCGGATTTATTGGTGATATACAACACCCCTTTGCTATCGCGATACACGCGGATTTCTGCTGTAGCGACATCGCTTCCTACGATGGGAGTTCCGATAGCTATCAGCACTCCGAATAGGCTTGCGACCCCTTTCTCTATATGTCTCCACATGAGAACTTTAGGATAAACGATTTTTTCCTGTTTGGTCAAATCCCTCTCCGTCCTTGACTCTGACCCCTCTGACATGCCAGCTATGCCTATCATGAAGCGAAGTTATGAGTAACAGTGATTTTCTTATTATTGGCAGCGGACTCGCGGGGCTCAGCCTGGCTCTGAAAGCGGCGATGCGTGGTTCCGTCACGATCGTCACCAAGGATCGTTTGCCAGAGAGTAACTCTGCGTATGCACAAGGTGGGATCGCTTCTGTCTGGAGTGAAGAGGATTCCTTCGCCGATCACATCCAAGATACGCTAACCGCCGGAGCCGGACTCTGTCATCGCGATGTTGTTGAGGCGGTAGTGACAGAAGGCCCTGACCGTATCCGGGAGTTGATCGCACTAGGGACCAATTTCTCTCGCAAACCCGGAGGGGAAGAGGCAGAGTACGACCTGGGCTTGGAAGGTGGCCATTCCTATCGCCGCATTCTGCATGCTGCAGATGCAACCGGGCAAGAAATTATTCGCGCACTCATTGCTGCTGTGCGACAGCAACCCAATATCCGCATCTATGAGAAACATCTCGCTATTGATCTGCTCACGACCGAGGAATTGAGCAGGCAAGAATGCTGGGGTGCGTATGTGCTCGACCTCGAAACTAACGATGTGAAAACTTTGACCGCGAAAATCACGGTGCTGTGCAGCGGTGGCGCTGGGAAAGTCTATCTGTACACGAGTAACCCTGATGTCGCGACCGGCGATGGATTAGCGATGGCGTATCGCGCTGGGGTGCCAGTCGGCAATTTAGAATTTTTCCAATTTCATCCGACTTGTTTGTTTCATCCACGAGCAAAGTCATTTTTAATTTCGGAAGCATTACGTGGGGAAGGGGCAATCCTCCGCCAGCCTGACGGCGCTCCATTTATGAAGAAGTATCATCCCAGCGCAGAACTCGCACCACGTGACATTGTGGCTCGTGCGATTGACCAGGAAATGAAGACGCACGGTTTTACGAACGTGCTGCTTGATATCAGTCACCGGGAAGCCGACTTTTTACGCAAACGGTTTCCCTCGATTTCACAACGGTGCTTAGAATTTGGCATTGATCTGACCAAAGAGCCGATTCCGGTGGTTCCCGCCGCGCACTATCTATGCGGGGGCGTAGTAACGGATCTGCATGGTGCGACTGCGATTTCTCGTCTTTATGCTGCCGGTGAGGTGGCCATGACCGGTTTGCATGGAGCGAATCGGCTCGCATCAAACTCTCTTCTTGAGGCTGTCGTTTTTGCTCATCGTGTATTCCTGCACGCTGATACTCTGCTACGCGCCGACCAGCGCAATGCCCCAACGTTCCCAGTGTGGAACCCAGGAGAAGCGGTTAACAGTGATGAGATGGTTGTGATCACGCACACATGGGAAGAGATTCGTCGCTTGATGTGGAACTATGTTGGTATCGTGCGTAGCGATCGCCGTCTCGCTCGTGCTCAGCACCGCATCGAACTCATTCAAGAGGAGATTCGCTACTACTACTGGAACTTCATTGTCACTGGGGATCTCCTAGAACTGCGCAACTTGGCCACAGTTGCCGAATTGATCATCCGTTGCGCACGTCTACGGCGAGAGAGTCGCGGATTGCATTGTACGCTTGATTATCCCCAGACTGATGATACGAGTTGGCGGCATGATACGGTCGTGCAACTCGAACAACCTTAAATCAAAACAGATGGTAGACCCCTGTTTTCTTACTTGATTGAAACTACCGCTCCAATTCCTGAAACAATGGAAGCTGACTGCCGCGTGGTCGCTCGCCGAGCGGGACAGGGTAACGCCCTGTGAAACATGCGTCGCAAAATCCTCTAGCCTCTCCTTTTTCCTTCAGCGCAGCATACATCGCTGCCTCATCCAGGTACGCTAGAGAATCCGCTGTGACGTAGCGACAAATTTCTTCGACTGTATGAGAAGAGGCAATAAGTTCGCGGCGAGTTGGTGTATCGACACCGTAGAAACATGGGCCGATCGTTGGCGGGGAACTAATGCGTAGGTGGATTTCCGTTGCTCCTGCGCTCCGAATCATCGAGACGATTTTGCGGCTGGTTGTTCCGCGGACGATCGAATCATCAACCACGACGACGCGTTTCCCACGCAACACTTCGGGTTGGGCATTGAGCTTCACTTTGACACCGAAGTGACGAATTGACTCCAACGGTTCAATGAACGTGCGACCGACATAATGGTTACGGATGAGCCCCATTTCAAAGGGAAGTTTTGCTTCTTCCGCATATCCTAACGCCGCCGGGACACCGGAGTCTGGCACCGGAATGACAATATCGGCTGGTACTCCTGCTTCTCGCGCAAGTTGACGACCGAATTCTTTGCGCGTCTCATAGACACTGCGTCCGTACAAGAGACTGTCTGGTCGCGAAAAATAGATGTGTTCAAACACACAGCGTGATAACGGTTCGTGAGGAAACGGTGCAAGCGAAGTCATGCCCTGCGGCGTGAATAATAACACTTCTCCGGGAGCGACCTCACGCTCATATTCTGCACCGATGAGATCTAACGCACACGTTTCTGAAGTCACGACAGCGGTGTCTCTTCCGCCTTCGTGCAGACGGCCCAATACTAAGGGACGAAACCCATACGGATCACGAACGGCAACCATTTCGTCTTCAGAGAGAAAGACAAGAGAGTACGCTCCACGTACTTGCCACAGGGCTTCGACGATGCGATCGACGAGTCGCTCTCTTCGTGAGGCCGCGATGAGGTGAAGAATGACTTCGGTATCCACTCCCGACTGAAAGATCGAACCACGAGCTTCGAGTCGTGTCCGCAATTCTTCGGCATTCACTAAGTTCCCGTTGTGAGCGATTGCGAGCGAACCGTGCGTATATTTGACCACGAGCGGTTGGCTATTTTTCAGTAATGTAGTGCCAGTAGTGGAGTAGCGATTGTGACCAATGGCGCTAGTTCCTTCGAGGCGACGAATAATTTTTTCGTCAAAAATATCGGCTACCAGCCCCATGCCGCGGTGTACGAGCAATGTCTGTCCATTTGACGATGCAATACCTGCTGATTCCTGCCCGCGGTGTTGCAGGGCATACAGTGAGAGATAGGCAAGATTTGCCGCCTCAGGATGGCCGTAAATGCCGACCACGCCGCATTCTTCGTGAAAGCGGTCGAACCGTTCGTCGTCTCCCTGTTCGTATGGCATAAGGCTCGCTCTCTCCGTTCGCTTTATGGCAAATGGCCTATGGCTCGTACTGCGTTCATTTTATGATAGCCCTTGCCAGAAGTCAGAAGCTATAAGCCAGAAAGTTGTCGTGCTAACGCAGTGCGCCATCCCTGCTGTAAGGTGCTTGTTGGTAGCTGTAAATAATTCGTGATCACGAGGTCAGTTCCACCAACTTCACCCAAAGTAGTGTACGACACTTGTTGGGCATCCGCCAGTTGCTGCAATCGTAAAAGTTTGTCGGGAGAGAGGGATACAATCACTCGCGACTGACTCTCGCCAAATAACGTGACATCAGGCCGAAGATTCCCTGGTAGTGTGACCCGTGCGCCCAGGGGTCCGTCAGGGCGGGTGATACACGCTTCAGCCAGTGCGACCGCGACGCCACCTTCAGCGACATCATGCGCAGAAGAGAAGAGACGTGCCTGTGCAGCCTGGAGGCAAAGCTGCTGTAACCGCTTTTCACGATCAAGATCTAACCGTGGCGGCATGCCTGCTGTCATGCCGTGAATGGTGGCAAGATATTCGCTCGCGCCGAGTTCGTTCTGCGTTTCTCCTAAGAGGATAATGAGATCACCCGATTGTTTGAACCACTGCGTCATATGCTGCGTGACATCTTGGAGAATACCGACCGTTGCGATGGTCGGGGTAGGTGGAATCGCTTTGCCTTCGGTCTCGTTGTAGAAGCTAACGTTGCCACTCACAACGGCGATGCCTAAGGCGAGACACGCCTCGCGCATGCCAGCAATGGCTTGCTGAAACTGCCACATCACTTCGGGTTTCTCTGGATTGCCGAAATTGAGGCAATCAGAAAGCGCGACTGGGCGAGCGCCACTTACCGCCAGATTGCGTGCACCTTCGGCAACGGCAATCTGCCCGCCACGATAGGGATCTAATAGGCAATACCGACTGTTACAGTCAACACTGATAGCAATACCTTTGGTGGTGCCTTTCAACCGGATAACCGCTGCATCTGAGCCAGGTTGAACAACAGTGTTCCCACAGACAAACGAATCGTACTGACGATAGACCCACTCTTTGCTAGCGAGGTTCGGCGAGGACAGCAAGCGTAGCAACACTTGTCCATAATCGGATGGTAACGGTAGGGTGGTTATGTCAAGCTGTTGCCGTTCTGCCAAGTTTGCGGGTGGGGCAGTTGGACGTTCATAGGCTGGAGCATCGTCGGTCAAGGCCGAAACCGGAATACGCACCACTTCTTCGCCGTGCCACTGCGTGCGGAAGAGGCCGTCGTCAGTCACCTGTCCGACTACTTCAGCTTGCAGGTCCCAACGTGCAAAAATCGCTTTCACGTCCTCTTCATGACCGGCTTTAGCAACGATCAACATACGCTCTTGCGATTCCGAAAGGAGGAGTTCGTAGGGAATGATGTTTGCTTCTCGGGTTGGGATGCTGTCCAAGTTGAGAAGAATTCCCATGCCTCCACGACCTGCCATCTCAACTGAGGAACTCGTGAGTCCGGCAGCGCCCATATCTTGAATAGCAACAATCAGATCACGTTGCATGAGTTCCAAGCATGCTTCGATCAACAGTTTCTCGGTGAACGGGTCGCCCACTTGCACGGCAGGGCGCAGCTCTTCGGATTTGGCATCGAACTCGCGTGAAGCCAAAAGGCTTGCACCATGAATTCCGTCACGACCTGTACGTGATCCGACATAAATCACAGGGTTACCAACACCGGCAGCGCGGGCACGGAAGATACGGTCAGTACGAACCGTGCCTAGCGTAAACGCATTAACCAGAATGTTGCCGTTATACCCCGAGTCGAAATAGACTTCGCCGCCGACGGTAGGACACCCGACGCAATTCCCATATCCCCCGATGCCAGCGACCACGCCTTTGATAAGATGGGGCGTGCGCGGATGATCAACAGCGCCAAAACGAAGAGAGTTCAGCGACGCAATCGGGCGCGCTCCCATAGTGAACACATCACGCAGAATGCCACCCACACCAGTTGCTGCGCCATGATAGGGCTCGATAAACGACGGATGATTATGGCTCTCAATCTTGAAGACTACTGCGAGACCGTCACCGACATCGACGATACCAGCATTTTCGCCTGGGCCTTGGAGAATTTCCGGACCAGTCGTTGGAAGTTGACGCAGGAAACGGCGCGAGCTTTTGTAGCTGCAATGCTCTGACCACATCACAGAAAACACCCCGAGTTCTTCAAACGTCGGTGTGCGGCCCAAGTGCTTCAAGATGCGCTGGTATTCATCCGCAGTGAGACCGTGGTCGAGTGCAAGTTGGAGCGTAACCGTAGGCGTTTTTTGCATGAGTGCGTCTTAGCGAGTGAGAACTGAAAGGAAAAGCTTGCGTCCGTCCTCACTGCCGAGCAGTGCCTCAACGGCATGCTCAGGATGAGGCATGAGACCCACAACGTTTCCCTTTGCATTTGTTACACCGGCAATGTTGTGAAGCGTGCCATTCGGATTGACGGCATCAGTTATATCTCCCGCCTCGTTGACATAGCGAAAGACAATCTGGCCGTTCTCTTCCAATGCTTTGAGGGTGGTTTCATCGGCAACATAACAACCCTCGCCATGCTTAATCGGAATGCGCAGGGTTTCGCCGACCGTGCAACCTGCGGTAAAGCGGGTACGCGTAGTTTCCACACGAATCCGCGTCCACTCACAGACGAAGGAGAGGGAACGGTTACGAACAAGTGCGCCAGGCAGCAGCCCAGACTCACAGAGAATCTGGAAGCCATTGCACATACCAAGGACTGAACCGCCTGCGTTGGCGAAGTCGATCACACTTTGCATTACTGGCGAGAACCTTGCCAATGCGCCACACCGCAAGTAATCGCCATAGGAGAAACCGCCAGGGAGGACGATCGCCTCGACTCCTTTGAGGTCGCGATCTTTATGCCACAAGCTCACTGCTTGTTGGCCGAGAACAGTTTCGAGGCAATAGAGGGCATCATGATCATCGTTCGAGCCTGGAAATGTGACTACTCCCCATTTCACCGCGTGCTACTCCTCAACGAGTTCAAAGCGGAAATCTTCAATGACCAGATTTGCTAACAACCGGCGACACATCTCTTCAATGCGCTGCTCGGCTTGTGGTCGTGACAATCCCTGCAGGCGAACTTCTAAGTATTTGCCCATGCGTACATCGGCGACCTCAGCATAGTCGAGGGCGTGCAACGAATGCGCGATGGCTTTGCCCTGCGGATCGAGAATGGCTTTCTTTGGTGTAACGTATACTCGTGCCAACATGATAGGTGCGTCATCGTTTAGTGAGCACTCGGCGCATGATCGTATCCGTATGTCTGAGTGCGTGACGCGCATCAAACAACTGATCGATTTCTGCCGAGGTTAAAAGTTTTGTGATATCTGGATCGCGACGTACTTCAGCGGCAAAGGTGGCACCGTTTTCCCAGACTTGCATGGCGTTGCGTTGGACCCAGCGGTAGGCTTCCTCACGTGAGATGCCTTTACGAATCAAGGCGAGCAGTAAGTGTTCAGAGTAAATCGCCTCGCCGAGTAACTCCATGTTTTTA
>CAVTCR010000050.1:0-272328 GCA_963733195.1 uncultured delta proteobacterium | reverse complement strand
AAACTCAAGCACTGGAAGAGCGGGTACGAAAGATTGAGGCTCTCCTCGTAGCAAAAGGATTGGTCAATCCAGCAACGCTCGACAAAATGGCTGAGACGTATGAACGTGACCTTGAGCCGATGAACGGAGCAAAAGTTGTCGCGCGTGCCTGGGTTGATCCTGCTTACAAGAAACGCTTGCTTACCAACGCAACGGCAGCGATCGGAGAACTCGGCTTCAGTGGACTACAAGGCGAGCATATGGTTGTCGTCGAGAATACACCGAAGATACATAATGTTGTCACTTGCACGTTGTGTTCATGCTACCCATGGCCGGTACTGGGTTCTTTCGCCGACGTGGTATAAAAAGTGCGCCATACCGCTCACGAGTAGTAATTGACCCCCGTAGTGTCCTGCGTGAGTTTGGGCTCAATCTAGACGAGTCAGTAGAAATTCGCGTATGGGATAGCAGCGCTGAGATGCGCTATATGGTGCTTCCCGAACAACCGAAAGAGACTAAGCACCTCACTGAAGATGCTTTAGCCACACTTGTCACCCGCGATGCAATGATTGGTGTAACCAAGGTCGCGCCGTAAGTAAGGTTGAGCTTGCAGTAGGCCAGAATAAAGCGTTCGCGTGAGTGCTTCATGAGTGGACATTCTCTGCGCGAGCGCCTGCTAAGTTGCCAAATCGCCACTTGATCAATGGAGGCGTCACCAACGTCGTCAGCACGACCATAATCACCACAGCGCCATACGTGGCTGAATCGATGATTGGCTTCCCATGCAACATCAGGCTGGCCCCGATGCTGGCAAAGATCAGTCCCACTTCTCCACGGGGGATCATCCCAAACCCAACGGCAATACGATCCACTCCTTTCTTCAGGACGCCCAGTCCACACACTTGCTTCCCAACAATGGCCGCGAGCGTTAAGACCAGCGCGAAGGCAAGAATATCCCCACGGGCGAAATCAAGAAGATTCACCCGCGCGCCCATCGTCACAAAGAAAATGGGCACGAGGAAATTCACCAGCGGAGAGATCAGCTCTTCAATGGAGACATCATCGTGTCGGGCGGAGAGTTCCTGATAATGGACCGGCTCCAGAATGAGACCGGCGGTGAATGCCCCAACGATAGGCGCAAGGCCAGCAATCCCAGCGAGATAAGCAAAACCAAAGCACATCACCAAACTGGTGGCGAGCAAAATTCCTTCACTGCGCAACAT
Organism: uncultured delta proteobacterium; assembly: GCA_963733195.1. Lineage (GTDB taxonomy): Bacteria > Desulfobacterota > Binatia > Bin18 > Bin18 > VGTJ01. The sequence goes on along the minus strand of CAVTCR010000050.1, from coordinate 271,126 downwards.
CGCCACGAGGCGAAAGTAGTACGGCACGAGCATGCGCCCCAGCGTCACCGCTACCAGTAAAAACCCTAACGACAACCCCAACACCTGCGCAATACTCACTCAGTGCAAGTCCCTGGCCAGTCTCAGCGGCAGCGATGATACCGCCGACCGTGGCCAAGACCATCAGCCCCAGCACGTCATCAATGACGGCGGCCCCAAGAACAATTTTGGCCTCGTCGGTCGTCACCCGTTTGAGGTCACTCAGGACCCGTGCAGTAATCCCCACACTCGTCGCGGTCAGTGTGGCACCCAGGTACACGTGGACAAGGCTTTCCGCCTGCGGAAGGAAATAGGCGCCGACTCCCCACCCCAGGAAAAATGGAACAACGACTCCCAGGACCGCAACGAGAAAGGCCGATCCGCCGACCCGCAGCATGTCGGGGATCGTGGTATGGAGCCCCACCTCGAAGAGCAGCAGAATCACGCCTAACTCACTGAGCATCTCCAACACGAGATCTTGGCGGAGAAAGTGAAACGTATGGATTCCCAGCAGCGAAAGATTTCCCAAGATGATCCCGACGATCAGCTCCCCTAACACTTCAGGTTGTCGCAAGCGGACCATGATATCGCCGCCGATCTTTGCGGCGAGGATAATCATTGCCAACGCCAGGAGAACCGCGATCACTGGGCTCGTGTGGCCACCTCCCGCATGTTCGGTCGCTGCGAGCACTGAGGAAAAGCCCACGACCACAACAGCCAGAGTCATTCCGAGTAAAGTTCTCCACCGCACCGTCATCATCAGCCCTCCAAGTTATTCAGTGTCAGGAACTATAGGGAAGAACGGCGAAATGCAAAGAAGGGGAAGGGGCATAGAGATTATGTACGGGGCCAGGCCTGATAGGCGACGGCATGTCACAGACTGCTACGCGTCCATTCCAGAAACCCCGCGTGCGCATGATCCGAGCTCACGGCGATGACTTGGGGAGGAAACAAGAGCATTGGTGTCCGCGAAGTGCGGTCGCGCGAGCATAAGGACTCGACACACAGGCGAGGACTGCAAGAGATTTGCAGGAAGTCTTCTCTCCGAGTGCGCCGCGCTTGCGGGGAGACACGACTCACATGTCTCCCCGTCCATTACCCTAGCCGATAATTCCTTCCTCAGCCGCACGGAGGAAGAACTTCGGTTTCAGCAGCACCAGTAAAGCTGGGACGAAGGTACAGGAACCGAAGAAACTGATTCCCATCCATAACGCCAGCAACAACCCCATCTCTGAGCAGAAGCGAATATTCGAGAAGGACCACAGCAAGGTGGCGACGACGAGGGTAATAGCGGTGAAGGTCACGGCCTTTCCCGAAGTTGCTATGCCCCGACGGACCGCTTCGGTCACCGCCTCGGTTTTCAGGACATCCTCGGAAACATCCTTTTTCAACCCCCGTAATTTCTCCATGACCTGAGGAAACTCCTCAACCGAACGGCTGACGATATACAGCGCGTAGTCGATACCAAAGCCGACCCCTACGGTGACGATCGGCAGCGACTGCAGGTTGATGCCGATATTCATAAATCCCATATAGGCGTTGACCACGCCGTTGGCGAGGAACAACCCGATCATCATGATCAGAGAAGCCACCGCAGAGCGGTAGGTAAACATCACGATCAAGAAGATCGTGCCGAACCCCAAGAGGTTCATGAGAATGTCGTTCTTGACGATCTCTTCATTGGCCGCGCCGGTAACGCCGATCAGGCCACCGGCAAGACGGAAATCGGCTTTTTCCATCGGATTGTCTTTGACAAAATTCCGTGCCGAGTCAATCATCCGGGCCACGTTGTCACCCTGGTGATCACGGGCATAGAAGGTGACATGGGAAGTCGTGTAGCTCGGATCGAGGAATCGCGAAGTCTCTCCCGGAGGAGCGCCCGCGAAGTAATAAAAGAACAGCGAGCTGATTTTGGGGATCTCATGCGGAATCACTGACCAACGTGGCTGCAGGTCATAGAAGGTCATGTTGATCGACTGCACGATATCAGCCAATGAGAAACTGTACCCGACGGATGGGTCACGTTCTAATTCCCGTTGAAACTTCTCCATCGTGCGTAGGATGTTCGGATCCTTCAGCACGTCTTTGTCTCGACCCTCGACCACGACGATCAGCGGTTCAATGCCACCGAAGTATTTCTGAATTTCAAGGTGCGATAGGTTGTACGGCGAATCTTCATGCAAGAGTGGGGTCGAAGCAGTCGGGTCACCAAACGTGAGATGTCGTACTTGAGTCAGCGACAGCAAAAAGGCAATGACCCAAAAAGCAACGATTGCTTTCGCATTCCTCGGGGCTACGATCCAGGTTGCACAGGTAGTCATCAGCTCCTGGAACCAGCCCCTTTCACGGGTGAGGACTTTTTCCTTGTCAGGAGCTTTGAGGTAATAGTAGACAATCGGGTTGAGGAGGAGCTCACTGATCGCCACCGAAGCCACCCAGATCGATGCGGAGATCGCGATGCGTTGCAGAATAACAACCGGAACTACGACGATCGCCAGCATGCCTAAGGCGTCGGTGATGATGCCACTCATTGTTGGCACGAAGAGCTCAGCAAACGCGGCAATGATGGCTTTTTCTTTCTGCCAGTTCCACTTGCGATATTCTTCGTAATAGCGGTCGTGCATCTGCACGGAATGGCTGACCGCGCGTGCGGTCACGAAGAAGGGGATCACCAGCGAGAGGGGGTCCATCGAATAGCCCATGAGCGCCATCATCCCGAGACCCCAGATCGCGGAGATGACGCCAGTAATAGTCGGCCGTAACGCCCCACGCCAATCATGGAAATACAGATAGAGCAGAATCCAACAGAAGACCGTTGCTGCAATGAAGATGTAGAACACTTCGTTGGCGTAGTGGTAAATCCAACCGTACAGTTGCGGTTCACCGGCGACCCAAATTTTCTGGGTATCTGTTTCAAACGGCTCGACTACTTCACGTTGGATTTGGTCAAAGATGCGACGGTAATCAATTCGGCCTTCGATGAAATTGGCTTTGATCAATAACGCCTGGCCGTTGAGAGAGACGAGTTGGCCGTAAATCGAGTCGGTATTGTAACAAATCTTTTTGATTTCTTCGACTTCTTCAGCAGTTTTTGGCGGACGCCGCATGACCGGTGGAGTGGCAATCGTCCCACCTAACACGGTGAGATACCGTGTCGTGCGGTGACCGATCGAGGCGATCTGGTCATGGTTCACACCCGCGACCCGATCCATCGCCTGCGTCATGTCGTAGATCTTTTTGAGTATTTCTTTAGTGAAGACGTCACCCTTATCGACAGTCAGCATGACGTTGACGTTATTGGCGCCACCGAATTGGTCAGCAAACTTGAAATGCACTTGCACGAACGGATGGCGATAGGGCAGGAGGTCATTGAAGGCCGTACTCATCTCCATGCCGAGCATCTTATAGGCCATGAACGCAGTAAAGATTCCGGTAATAATAAGGACCGGAATACGCCACTGAATGAGTTGTGCGCCGATCCGGTAGAGCGCGGCCTTACTTTGCGCTGCCTCTTCGACTGCTGAAAGCTGCTTGTTGTCTGCCATTCTGCTCTCCTCTTGATTGTTGCGTTCGGACCATACACATCTTCTTATGCCGGGGCGGTACCTTCATCCGTTTACTGGTGGGATTTCTGCTGTGCTCTTTCTTTTCGATAGTACGGTGGTCAAAACAATCACTCCTCCAACAAGCCCGATGAGCCCAATCACCATGGCGAATCCCCAAGCAATCGGCATGTCTCCGATGAGCACAATCTCTTTTTCACCACTCCTGAGCGTAGTCAGCAGCACGTAGGCCCCACACAGCATCAGCAACGCCGATACGATCAAACCCGATGTATCTTTCATGACTCCTTCCGTACAGGTGTTGGAATTCTCGCTCTTCCCGCCGGGAGAAGACGTGTGCAGACAACACATTCCTCCCCTCTTCGGAAGGAAGTACGGAAACGTCGCTTAGCCGTTTCTCACCGAGAACTCTTCAAATACAGTTCTGACTCCCAGGACTGTGCTAAAGACCATTCCGAGGATGCTGAGTGCAAAAAGCGCGCGTTGTTTGAGGCCAATTCCGAGCGTTTCCAGCACTTCTGTTTGTCGTTCCGGGCTCATCAGAAACACGGAAAGCGCGGTGACAAAAATAGCAACCGCGAGTAACAACTTGACGAATCGCATCTCTCTTATCTCCTTCCGTCTCGACTTTGCGAGGGACTGCTACCCTTTCGGCTTTTCTCGTGGTGGTGGAGCACCCATGCCGCCAAACGCAGCTAAGAACGTGATCGCGCTAAAGATCATCGCAATAACTCCTAGCCCCCTCAGGATCCGTGAGTGCACGATAAGGCCGAAGATGTTCACCTCTTCCTCGCTCGCAGTGCTGTAGGTGAGTAACGCGAGCCCGAGTAGGAACACACTCAGCGCAACGACATACATCAGCTTCATGGCTCTTCCATTCGCTCGTTCGCCGCAAAACATGCCTTCGTCAGTTGGCTATCCAAGCACTCCTCGTTATTGAACGCGGCGTTCTGTGGCGTGAACGGATGAGATGTTCTGAGCAACTGAAGGATTGTTGTGAGATCTCGTCGGGTAGCCTCGTATTCACTCCGTCACTTCATGAGGATTTTTCTTCGAGAGCGCAGACATTGTGACAACCACTCCACCCCCAAGGCAGATAAGGCCAAACATCATCGCCAGCCCACGGGGAATCTCGTGATTGCTGATAAGCGTGACCTGCTCTCCACTAGTGCCGAGCACTGTGATCAAGGCGTAGGCCCCGAAGATCAGCATAAGCACGGGAAAGATCAAGCCTGCCTTATTCTTCATGACTCCCTCCTTGTGGATGATCAAATTCACGTTCTTCTTGGAGCCCGACTTTCATCGCGACTGCCCCAGCCAGTGATGTTCACGGCACACAGCGGGTAGAGAGAGGTCACATGTATCCCCGTCACCTCCGCAAAAAGGTCCGGTCCGAGCACGGGCTCGCTCAACAGCAAACTTCCCCCAGCGGCCAGCGCGAAAATTCCGAGTACATGGGTAACGGTCACCTGGCATCCCTCTTGATCAGTACTAGGCAGAGAGACAACCGCAAGGATCAGACCACAGTGCCCCGATAAGAAAACCGTATACTTGCAAGCTCGCTGGAAGTATGCGAACGGGAGATTTGGGACTTTACCGCAAAAAGGGTGTGGAGTTTTGACCGTATGCGCATGAGCTTGGGGAATAGACTGACGTGGTTTCTGTTGTTGGGCGTGCTTGTGGTCACTGGGCTTGATCTCTACTGGAGCCTCACACGCACCCGAGCAAATTTGATCGCCGACCTGCAACGCGAGGTAGCGGCGATCAGTCGTACGTTACAAGTCACGCTTGATATTTCGGGGGATGACACGCCGTGGCGCTATTTCGACAAACTCGCCGCCGGGATCAGCCGATTTGAAAACATTCTGGGACTCGTCTTCTATGACCGCGAAGGCCGTATTGCTGCGATTTCAGTGCCTCTCCAAGGCCACACGCTCCCGCAGGTTGATGTGCCTCGTGTCATCACCACCCGGATACCAGTGGAAGGCATTTTCAAGGAAGAGAATGACCCAGCGGTACTACCGTCTGGAGCCGATTTCCAACTCGACGGGACAAGGGATTGGCGCGTTTCTGGTTGTCGAAGACCTGCCGCTCTTTACGCGGGAGTTTCGCGGACGTATGGTGCCGATGTTGTTGAACACCCTCATGCTCCTGGTGGTGCTCTCGTTAATTGTCTCGCTCACCATCCGGCAGTACGTTTCGCGTCCGCTCCGCTTTGTGGCCCATCGTGTGAAGGCTATCGGACAAGGCCACTTTTCCCAACGCTTACAGCTCCAGCGCCAAGACGAGATTGGTGAGCTGGCCGACGAGTTTGACCGGATGTGTGTACGCCTGGACGATGCCCAACGCCTGCTTTTGACAGAAGCGGAAGAAAAGCTGCGCTTAGAACGCGAACTTCGTCACTCCGAAAAACTGGCGGCGTTGGGTCAGCTCGCCTCTCGCCTGGCGCACGAAATTGGCACTCCCCTGAATGTCATTCAGATGCGGGCGGAACAATTACTCAAACGCGAGGCCCAGAGCGAAAACGATCGGCAGCTCCTCAACGTCATTGTTGCCCAAATCGGACGGATCAGTAGTTTTGTCCGTCAGTTGCTCACCCTCACTCGCCGACCGGAGTTCCATTTCCACGCTGTGTCCCTCAACGACATTGTCCATCGGGTATGGGAGACCATTGGCAACCAGGAAAATCCATCCACTATTACCGTACGCTTGGATCTCGCCGAGCATCTGCCCCCGGTTCTTGGAGACGCCGATCAATTACAGCAAGTACTGCTGAATCTCACCGTCAATGCCATTGAGGCGGTTGAAGGCTCCGGTCAGATCACGCTCGGCACACATTTTGTGCCCGCTCCCACAGGGCAGCAGGGGAGGGTTGAGGCGAGGGTGACCGACACTGGGCCAGGCATCGCTCCCGAAGACGAGTCACATATTTTTGATCCTTTCTTCACGACCAAAGGCGCAGTCGGCGGAACTGGGTTAGGGCTCGCCATCAGCCGAGAGATCGTGGTGAGTCACCGGGGCGACCTGCGGGTCGAAAGCACTCCTGGAAGAGGGAGTTGCTTCATCATGTCATTACCTCCTGCGATTGACGACACTGGATTCGATGTACAGGAAAAGGAACACAAAACTAGCAATGACAAACAAAACCCGCTCGCGGATTCTCGTTGTTGATGATGATCGAGACATGCGGACTTCCCTTGCTGACATGCTCAGTGAGGAAGGGTACACCGTCGAAGCGTGCCAGACCGGAGTAGATGCGCTGACTGCAGTAGAGAACAGTCATCCGGCCCTGCTGATTACCGATCTCGTCATGAAAGGAATGCAGGGTCTAGACCTGCTGCGTGCGGCGAAGCAGCGCGATCCCCATCTGGCGGTAGTCGTGATTACCGCGTTTGGAACGATCGAAACCGCCGTCGAGGCAATGCGGCTGGGAGCTTTTTACTATATCACCAAACCGTTCAAAAGCGGGGACTTATTACTGCTGATCGAACGAGCGTTGGAAGAAAAATATCTCCGCACCGAAGTGCAGCGCCTGCGTCGTGAAGTCCAAAGTCACTACCACTTTGATCGCATCGTTGGCAAAAGCGCAGCCATGCAACAGGTGTTTGCCCTGATCGACCGTCTCAAGGACAGCCAGATTGATGTCTTATTGACTGGTGAGAGTGGAACCGGGAAAGATCTCCTTGCGCGCAGTCTCCATTACCAGAGTGCACGCAAGGATGGTCCTTTTGTGGCGGTCAATTGTGCAGCTCTCCCAGAACAACTCTTGGAAAGTGAACTGTTTGGCTATGTCCGTGGGGCCTTTACCGATGCCCGTACGGACAAAAAAGGGCTCTTCGTTGAGGCCCATGGTGGTACGTTATTTCTTGATGAAGTCGGCGAGTTGCCGCTTTCCGTGCAAGCGAAACTCCTGCGAGAGACTGAAGAAAAGGAAGTCCGCCCGCTTGGGGCTACCAAAGGGGAGAAAGTCGATGTCCGTATTATGGCCGCGACGAACCGCGATCTTCGCCAAGCAGTCATCGACGGCAAGTTTCGTGAGGATCTTTTCTACCGCCTCAATGTGGTGGAAATTCATCTGCCGCCATTACGCGAACGACCCGAAGATTACCACTTCTCATCCAACATCTCATGGAGAGTTCCGTACACCCGACGCGGGCAAAACGCCTGTCGGCTGAAGCCTTGCGCATTCTTCTGAATCATTCGTGGCCGGGCAACGTGCGGGAGTTAAAGAATACGATTGAGCGGGCACTCGTGTTATGCCAGGGCGAGGAAATCTCCGCTGCTGACTTCCCACCGTATCTCCTCGCCGCCAAAGGAAGCGTCCCAGGTTTACGGGCTGCCTTCCTGAGCCAGCGGTCGCTGGCAGACATCGAGCGGGAGTACATCCTCGCGGGAATGGAATTGACCAGTGGGAACAAAAAAGAAGTGGCGGACATTCTGAAGATTGATCGCAAGACCTTATATCGGAGACTCGAAGAGTACGGCTGGACGGACAGCTGAGAACCGGTGACGGAAAAGGTGGAGCACAACTACAGCGGTTTTCATTTGTATAAGTCCGGAATTGGCCCGGAGGTGGGGCTGCAGCGCCTTGAGGTCCTCATCAATAGCCATATAGAGCTTGAGCAACGTGTCCGGATCGCTTATCTTCTCGTGGATGAGCATCGGGACCTCCAGGGCGTGGGTCATTTTCGCACGACTGCTTATACCCCTTCGGCCCGATGCTCTGCAACCTTTGCCGGGAATCGCGTTAACTCTCTGCTACGATGAATTTGCGAGGTCATTGCGAGGAGCCCTTCGTCTTCGTTTCACACAATTTATCCTGAGCTAGTCGAAGGGCTCAGGACAATCTCCGTGATGAAACAATGTCTCACGAGTCGAGGAGTAAAGACAAGGAAGAACGCACTATTCCGCTACGGTCTGAGTTTGGGAAAATCCGGATGACGGAACAGCGTCCCTGGCGCAACGGTAGCCATTTTCTTCAGCGGATGCCGGCCCCCGTCGTCGTGCTTGAGCCCGTCAACGTCGGCTAAGCCGCCATGCGGACGCGCCGCACAGAAAAGCATGATCGCCGAAAAATCGCAGAGACAATGTCCTGCGGGGCTGACCAGCACGGGTCGGCGCACCACCGTGCAGCATCGCCGGATGAAAGACGATGACATCACCGGGCTTCGTCGCCCACGAGACGATAGGCCATTGATCGCGGGTTGCCTCGATATCCGGCAAGGGCGGCAGGACACCTTTCTCGAACAAGGCGGCGCTCACGTCCTCCGGATTGAAAGCCGAGGGATTAAACAGCGGGCCGCGATGCGAGCCTTGCACGAATTCCAGCGAGGTCTCCTTGGAGACCGGCTCCAGGTTCGTCCATATAACGCAGAGGTCCTCGCCCTCGACCGGAAGATACGGAAGATCTTGGTGCCAAGGAGTACGGCGCGTATTGCCGTCCTTGAACCAAATCTGCTCATATAACAGCCACACGTTTTCACCCGTGAAGAGCCCGGCTGCGATGTCCGGGATGCAAGTGTCCTGCAGGAGTGTACGGTAGGCGTGGAAAGAATCCGGGTTCGCCTGATCCTGATAGAACGTGCCTGGGGTACCCAATAGAACCGCGCCCGCGCCGGGGCCTGGGTTATTGAAGGTCCATTGGAACGCTTCCTCGGCCAGCTTCAGTGTAGTGCGATCAAGCGCGTTTTCGATGAAGACGACGCCGTCGCGACGGAATTGCGCTCGGAGGTCATTCATACCGTGCGAATATAGAACATCTCTCCGTGCTTAGGCTAGCCGGGAGGTTGAGGTCAGACTGTGAACTGCTATTGAAAGAAAGCCAAGATCACACAAAGACCCTTCTGTGGTATTAAGTCGGGGCCGGGTATTGGCGAAAAGGACGAAAACGCGATGAGCAAGAAAATAAAATACACGGATGAACCAATGGAAATGGGCGAACGAGTCACGGATTTCTTGCCCCCACCTTCGCAACTAGTGAAACGTGAATCCACCACGAAAGTCACGCTTGAACTGACACAAAGCAGTCTCGCGTTCTTCAAGCGGCAAGCCAAGCAGGAACGGGTACCCTGCACGACGATCTGATAGGGTAAGGGGATCAAGTTCAAGTCCCTGACGGAAGCAATTGACACTGAAACGCACACAGGCCGCGCCATGTGGCAGATGGTAGGCGTCCTCGCGGAACTCGAACGGTCCTTGATACAGGAGCGGACGAGGGCGGGTAGGGAAGCGGCGAAGCGGCACGGCGCAAAGCTGGGCCGCAGATACCGAAGGGGTTTTTGCGCGCAAGTCCACGTCTGACCACACCGTTCTGAGCGTGTCTTCCTTTCTGGTCATTATTGTTCGGAATGCAAGTGACACCTAGTCTGCTTCGCTCTTCCGCACACTTCGAGTGATAGCCTCGCGCACGGATGCCAGTGGCGCATCTGCATGAAACACAACCGCTCCATCGCGCACTTCGATCCCAAGCTGTTGCCATAGATCAGCCAGATCGACATTCGTTGGCGTCTCTTTCATCTGCTCATACAGTTCAGTCAGCACCGAGACTCCGGTTGCCTGATCGCCGATTTCTAGAGTGCGAGTGAGCGACCACTGTTCTCGCATTGACCCGCCCGCAGCCACGATTCCGCGTACGGCGTCGTGGAGCCCGCGTTGATTGGCGGTCCGTTTGCGAATCTCTACATCGGCGAGTAAACAAAATAGCGCGCCCCCCCAATACGTCCGTCCCCAGGTCGGCGTGCGATCCAGTCCTTTATCCTCCGGCCCAGGTAGTCCTTTCGGAAGCCCTTCAACCAAATCTTTCCACACCGTTTCTTCCGTTAGCTGACCGATGCCCAAGCGTGCCCACGGCTCAATGTAGGTCGCTAGCCCTTCTTCGATCCAGTGATGTTGTTTGGCGACCCGGGGAAACGCGAGATGCACCATTTCGTGCACCATCATCCAATCCCGACGCAAAAACTCTTCATCGGCAGCCTCGCCCAAAGCAACTGTGATGCGGGGGTGAGGCTGGCCAAAGGTGGTGCCGGAGGGTGCCCCTTTCCCACGCACGGGAGTTACCAGGATTTGGAGTTGAGAGACGGGAAAACGACCATAATAGTGCACGACTGCACGGGCGGCCTCAGAAATCCAGGCCAACACCTGATCGCGGGATAAGGTGAGTCTGCCGGGTGCAATCTCCACAGCAATGGTGACGTTGGCGACTTGTAACTGTGAGTGATCGTTCTCTGATGGCCAGGCAGGTGAAGGTGCCCCAGCATTCTCAAAGACACGAAAGACAACAACGAATGCGCAAAATACCCACGACGTAGCGGTGTGCGCCCGAGTCTTTGCTTGCATGATGTGACAACTATTTATGTAGTACGATGCCAGTGACCTTAGCGTAATCATGAAAGCGATTGACTCCTACCATCGGTTTATCCAGTTGCGGCCCCGTTCCCTCAACTCTCGCGTGTCTCCGGACTGTCATTCCGGGAAGCCGGAATCCAGCTTGTCAGACCGAATCTCGCGTTGCTCACCCGGAAAACGAAGTGGTATCTCATCATTCCAATCGTGTAGCGATGAAACCGGGGAAGCCCCTACCTTGAGAGAGTCCAGTAGCCAGGGCCGTCCGTGTAGAGTCATAGGAGTTGATGGATACCTTGCATTCCGGGCTTGAGAGCTTCAGAAACGCTCCTGATCATCAACTGTATGGAGCTTCCCGTGGGTCAACCGAGCGATTTCGAGTGCCATTCGGACAACCCGGTCTCGGCTTACGGCAATGCACAGGCTCGAATCTTACACAGTCACTAGTATCCCTCGAAAGTCAGTTGGCTACGCTTAGCGACCTCTGCGAAGTCGAAACCAAAGGCGTCCACCGCACGCTGGCGCATCGTCGGCCCCCAACTGTCAGTGAGTAACACCTGTCCAACATCGAGAAACAAGGTAGTGATCGCTGGCGACGGTGTCATATGTTTTTTCTTTTCCTCCAGTTAAGTCAAACTGTCATTGCGAGCCCTTCGACTGCGCTACGCTGCGTCCAGGATGAGCGGGAGCGAAGGGGCTCTTCCCAATGGCAAGCACCCGCCGGCTTGCAAAGGAGGTCAGAGAGAATTTTCACTTCAAGTGATATGATCCAAATTTTACGCCGCTTCCGCCACAGGCGAGGCGGTAAACGTCAGTTCCCGACCGGTGTAGTCCACCACCACCCGGGCCCGCTCGCCGATCTCTCCGGCCAACAGTTTACGCCCGAGCGAGGTTTCGATCTCCCGCTGCAACAGGCGCTTGAGGGGCCGCGCCCCATAGTTCGGATCGTAGCCGGTAGTGGCCAGATGCTCGCGTGCCTGCTCAGTCAGTTCAAGATAGATATGCCGCTCGGCTAAGCGTGCCTGCAACTGCCGCAGTTGAATGTCCACAATCTGCTTTGAGATGGTCACGCGAGAGACTGTGAAAGACCACCGTTTCGTCGATGCGGTTGAGGAACTCCGGCCGGAACTGCTGCCGCAGCGCCTCGAGGACCTCATTCTTCATGCGTTCATAGGCGGTAGGATCATCGCCCCCGCGGTAATTGAGAATCAAGTGACTGCCCACGTTCGACGTCATGATGACCACCGTGTTTTTGAAATCGACCGTGCGTCCGTGGCCATCGGTCAGTCGTCCATCATCGAGGACCTGCAGCAGGACGTTAAAGACGTCGTGGTGGGCCTTTTCGATCTCGTCAAATAAGATCACGCAATAAGGCCGCCGCCGCACGGCTTCGGTGAGCTGGCCCCCTTCGTCATAGCCGACGTACCCCGGCGGCGCGCCGATCAACCGCGCCACAGTATGTTTCTCCATGTACTCGGACATGTCGAGACGCACCATATTCTTCTCATCGTCGAACAAAAACTCAGCTAAGGCTCGGGCTAACTCGGTTTTGCCCACCCCGGTCGGTCCGAGAAAGATGAACGAGCCAATGGGCCGGTTGGGATCTTTCAGCCCAGAACGCGCACGAATGACGGCATCAGCCACTGCTTGTACTGCCTCGTCTTGTCCGACGACACGTTTATGTAAATGGTCGGCGAGCTGGAGGAGTTTCTCGCGTTCGCCTTCAAGAAGTTTGACGACGGGAATGCCTGTCCAGCGTGATACCACTGCGGCGATATCGTCCTCGTCGACTTCTTCCTTGAGCAGCCGCATGCCACCTTGTTCATGCAGCTGTTGCTCTTCGGTAGCCAAATCGCGCTCCAACTGGGTCAGCGTGCCGTACTTGAGCTCGGCGGCGCGATTCAAGTCATACTCCCGCTCGGCTTGCTCAATCGCCCCTTTGGTTTTCTCGATCTCCTGCTTGATACTCCGCAGTCGCTCGATGGCCTGTTTCTCGACATCCCAGCGGACCCGGAGTTGGGTCTGCTCGGCTTGCAGATCCTCCAGTTCCTTTTCGAGTTTCGTTAACCGCTCCCGTGAGGCCGCATCAGTTTCCTTGCGGAGTGCTTCCCGTTCAATCTTGAGCTGCATGAGCCGACGAGACACATCATCGAGTCCGGTCGGCAGCGAATCAATCTCGGTGCGCAGTTTGGCGGCCGCCTCGTCGACCAGGTCGATCGCTTTATCTGGTAAAAACCGATCGCTAATGTACCGGTGCGAGAGCACCGCGGCGGTGACCAGCGCGGCATCTTTGATGCGCACGCCATGATGCACCTCATAGCGCTCGCGCAACCCGCGCAGAATCGAAATGGTGTCTTCCACGCTCGGCTGATCGACGAGCACGGGTTGGAAGCGCCGCTCCAGTGCGCGGTCTTTCTCGACATATTTGCGATACTCATCAAGCGTCGTAGCGCCAATACAGTGTAAGCTCGCCACGAGCCAGCAACGGCTTGAGCAGATTGGAGGCATCCATAGAGCCTTCGGCGGCCCCTGCACCGACCACTGTATGCAATTCGTCGATGAACAAGATGACTTCCCCTTGCGCTTCCTGCACCTCTTTGAGGACGGCCTTCAGCCGCTCTTCAAATTCGCCGCGATACTTGGCCCCCGCAATCAACGCCCCCATATCCAGCACAATCAGCCGCTTATTCTTTAAGCTTTCCGGGACATCCCCGCGTATAATACGCTGGGCCAGGCCTTCGACGATGGCCGTTTTGCCGACCCCGGGGTCGCCGATCAGCACGGGATTGTTCTTGGTCCGCCGCGATAACACCTGAATGACCCGGCGAATCTCCTCGTCACGGCCAATCACGGGATCGAGCTTGCCCTGAGTTGCCAGTTTAGTGAGATCACGGCCGTAGCGCTCCAAGGCTTGGTACGTTGTCTCTGGATTGGGACTGGTCACACTTTGGTGGCCGCGGACCTTCTGCAAGGCCTCCATCAACCGCTCCCGCGTCAACCCCAAAGAAGTCAGCAGCCGCCCGGCGGCATAGCGTCCGTCGTTGAGCATGGCCAACAGCAGGTGCTCGACACTGACGTACTCGTCTTTGAGCGCTTTGGCCTCATCTTCAGCCTGGGTGAGCAGGCGCCCGAGCCGCTGGGTCACATGGACCTGTTGCCCTGCCCCTGGTCCGGACACCTGCGGGATACGGTTCAGTTCCTGCTCGACCCGCTCCCGCACCGCGCTGGGGGCAATCCCTGCAGCTACCAACAAGGCGGTGGCCAAGCCTTCGCGCTCATCGAGGAGCGCGGCCAGCAAGTGTTCGACATCAACGCCTTGGTGGTTGCGCCGCGTAGCCAGGGCTTGCGCCCGCTGTAATGCTTCCTGGGTCTTTTCCGTGAGACGATTCAGGTCCATGCTTCGGTTCCTTTCTCACTGATCGTGATAAATAGCCAACCGACGCGCAGTCGGATGGTGCGAGAAGACTCGCTGACTACGAATCCTCGTGAAAATGACGAAGTCTCATGATATAGAGTACGAGCTTTGGCGGAGGGGGAACAGTAACTGTTCATTTCTTTGCACCCCTTGTACGGTCCGTTCACCGCCGGTTGCGTAGCCAGGCGTTCTCGCGCTGTAAGGCGGTGAGTCGGTCAAGCATATCTAGGATCACGGCAATGCCGGACAGGTTGATACCGACATCGCGACGCAAGCGCACGATCGTGCGAAGACGCGTGATGCAGCTGACGTCGAAAAGCTGTTGTCCTCCGACTCTTTCAACTGGCTCGATTAGCCCGAATTCAACAAAACATTCGACGAGCGCCGGGTGCAGACCGGCGCTTGCGGCCAGCATATCGAGTGTTATCTGCTCGCGCTCGATGCGACGGAGGACGAGCTGATCTCGCGGGACACTCATTAGTGGCCTCCTTTCATTAACTCACGTGCATTAAAGCGCGACTCGGCCGCCAGCTTGGCAAAGAGCGCTTTTTCGGCCTCGGTCAGCCGCGGCGGAATGACAATCGTGAGTCGTACGTATTCATCGCCGCGCCCGCCACCCCGCTGTTTGAGCCCTTGTCCACGTAAACGCAGCCGTTGCCCACCCTGCGCTCCGGTCGGGATCGTCATTTCAACTGACCCATCAAGCGTCGGTACACTGATTCGGGTGCCGAGCGCGGCCTCCCAGGGCGCGACCGGAAGATCAATTTGGACATCGCTGTCACCGATGACGGTGAAGAGAGGGTGTGGCTCAAGTCGCACGTGGAGTAAGAGGTCACCGGCAGGGGCGTTGCCCATCCCCGGTTCGCCCTGACCGGCGAGTCGGATCACCGAACCTTCGCGCATCCCGGCGGGGATGGTGACCTCAAGTGTCTTCGGACCGTTGGGACCTTGGAGTGTGATACCGCGTGTGATGCCACGATGAGCCTCTTGGAGCGTAAGCGGGATTTCGGCTTCGATATCGGAGCCGCGCATAGCGAAGCCGGCCCCTGCGCGCCCACGACGAGCGCCGAAAAGCGCCTCAAAGAAATCGCTGAAGCCCGCAGCGCCGCGTCCGGTACCTGCTGCACCAAAGAGATCACCAAAGTCTTGGTAATTGCCACGCGCCTGCTCCCATCCCGGCGGTGGGGTGAAATCGGATCCCGCCTTCCAGTCTGCGCCGAGCTGATCGTAGCGCTGACGCTTCTCCTGATCGGACAGCACCGTGTAGGCTTCGTTGAGTTCTTTGAATTTTTCCTCGGCGGTTTTATCACCAGGATTGATATCGGGGTGATACTTGCGAGCGAGCGAGCGGTACGCCTTTTTGATGTCATCTTCGGTCGCTGTGCGGGCGACGCCGAGCACGTCGTAGTAGTCGCGAAACTGAACTGCCATCTTCGCCTATCCATTTTCTTGGACGACGCGGACGCGTGCCGGCCGGAGCATTTCAGTCGCCCCAGTGGTAGCCGCGGCTCAGCTCGTCGAGCACGGTTCCCTGCTTCCTGCTGATCGCTCTGCACAGTTCCTACTGCTTCGTGCACGGCTGGATCGAATGCTTGGCCGACACTATCAAACGACTTTACACCTTGGGCTTCGAGTACGCTGGTCAACCGCCGCTGTATAGTGTGCAGCCCGGCCACGACTGCTTCTGGCGAGTCATTGACATGGGCCAGCGCTCGCTCGAAGTCATCCGCTAGATCGAGCAGCGCCAGCAGCAATTCGCGCTTGTCTCGCTTCGCTGCACTCTCGCGCTCGCGCTCCACTCGCCGACGATAGTTCTCGAAATCAGCCAGGGCACGCAGGTAGAGGTCATGCTCCCGGCTGAGCTCGGCTGTGAGTCGTTCGATCTCAGCGTGTTCAGCGCTTGCCGGTTCCACCTTGTTCTGTTCTCCTTGAGACATCGGATTACCTCTGGGTGAAGTCGGCGTCAATGACATCATCCGGTCCGCCTGATCGTGAGCCCTGCGCTCCAGTCCTATCGCCTTCAGCCGCCGCACGGCTAGAGGGAGCAGCCGCGAGCCCGGCGGCGAGCTGTTGTAAATCGCCGGTCAATTGTCGGAGCCGTGCGATATCGGTCGAGTTGCTCTGTATCAATTGGCGAATCTCTGCAATGAACTGTTCGGCGCGCGCTTTCTCGTTGACCGGCACGCCCGCCCCTAGCTCTTGGAGTTGTCGTTCGACTTGATAGGCCATCGCATCAGCCGTATTGCGCGCTTCCACTTCCTCACGCCGCCGCCGGTCGTCGGCCGCGTGACTCTGGGCATCGGCGACCATGCGATCAATCTCGTCTTTCGCGAGCTGGGTCGAGCCGGTGATAGTGATCTTCTGTTCTTTGCCAGTATCTTTGTCTTGGGCAGTCGCGGTAAGAATACCGTTAGCGTCAATGTCAAAGGTCACTTCGATCTGGGGTACACCGCGCCGCGCTGGTCGGATCCCTTCGAGCCGGAAATGACCTAGCGAGCGGTTG
The DNA here is from genome assembly GCA_963733195.1 of uncultured delta proteobacterium. Lineage (GTDB taxonomy): Bacteria > Desulfobacterota > Binatia > Bin18 > Bin18 > VGTJ01. Next base: position 254,286 of record CAVTCR010000050.1, on the reverse strand, counting down.
TCTCGCGCCATCTCGCGTTCACCCTGCAGGACATGGACCTCGACGGCGGTCTGGTTATCGTCGGCGGTCGAGAAGGTTTCAGAGCGGCGCACCGGAATCGTCGTGTTGCGCTCGATCAATTTGGTCATCACGCCACCGAGGGTTTCAACACCTAATGAGAGCGGGGTCACATCGAGCAACAACACGCCCTTGACCTCGCCCGCGAGGACACCGGCTTGAATCGCTGCCCCTACCGCCACGACCTCGTCTGGGTTGACCGACTGGTTCGGCTCTTTGCCGCCCATCAGTCGGCGCACGAGGGTGACAACGGCTGGAATACGTGTCGACCCGCCGACGAGCACGACTTCATTAATATCTCGTTCGGTGAGTTTCGCGTCTGCGAGCGCTTGGCGGACCGGTCCGGCGCACCGCTCGACCAGATCGGCTGTCAGTTGATCGAACTTCGCCCGCGGCAGTCGCGTCTCCAGGTGTTTTGGCCCCGACGCATCGGCTGTGATGAAGGGCAGGTTGATCGTCGTTTCGACGACGCTCGACAGTTCGATCTTCGCCTTTTCAGCTGCTTCGGTGAGCCGCTGTAGCGCCTGTCGGTCTTTCCGCAGATCGATCCCTTGATCGCGCAAGAACTCCTCGGCCAACCAATCGACAATGCGCTTATCGAAATCATCACCGCCGAGGTGGGTATCACCCGCGGTCGCTTTGACCTCAAAGACACCTTCGCTGACGTCGAGGATTGAGACATCAAACGTGCCGCCGCCGAGATCGAAAACCAGAATCGTCTCGTTGCCTTTTTTCTCGAGACCGTAAGCGAGCGCGGCAGCCGTTGGCTCATTAATGATACGCAGGACGTTGAGGCCGGCGATTGTGCCTGCGTCTTTGGTCGCTTGCCGCTGCGCATCGTTGAAGTATGCTGGGACTGTGATCACCGCATCGGTTACCTTTTCCCCCAGATATTTCCCAGCGTCGTCAGCAAGCTTGCGCAAGACCTGTGAGGAAATCTCTTCAGGCGCGTAGAGTTTATCCCCAATATCGAACCGCACCGCCTCGTTTGGGCCCGCCACTACCTTGTAGGGGATATTTTTGAGTTCCGACTGGACCTCGGGATAGCGACGACCGATGAACCGCTTGGCCGAGGAGATGGTCCGGTCGGGGTTGAGCACCGCCTGACGCTTGGCGAGTTGACCGACGAGGCGCTCGCCGGTTTTGGTAAAGGAGACAACAGAGGGAGTGAGACGATTGCCTTCACTATTGATGACGACGGTCGGTTTTCCGCCCTCCATCACTGCGACGACCGAGTTGGTCGTACCAAGATCAATTCCTATTGCTTTAGCCATATTGGCTATACCTCCCTTTTAGGTCTGTTGCGTACTCACGCTATTGGCTCTTCCTCTGCATGATATAGCAGAAGTGCATGATATAGCAGAAGCTATGCCAACCGCAGGAGCAGAGAAAACATCTATATAACGGTCTGACCTCCAAGTCCGAGGAGATTTTTCGACCACGAATCTTTGTGAAAATGACGAAGGTTCGTGGTCTGGGATACGAGCTTTGGCAGAGCTGATTCACGAAAATTCGTGATCCCGTGGTGAGGAATACAGGGAAAAAGCGCTGGTAGCATCAGCACTGCATGCACGGCGCTCCTGGCATTAATATTGCCCGGTGGTGTTACCGGTTTGCGTGGAGGAACGTCTCCAAACCACGTATAAGTGGAGACGAACAATCGTTTTCAGGATTGGGCCTTATTTTTCCTGGATGGACTCCAGGTAATACACAAGCTCCAAGATTCGCCCCCGCACCTGAGCTTCAGCATCGGCCCCGCCACCGGCCTGCATGCGAAACACTGACCCCCAGATCGGCATCTCGTCGCCCCCGTGCCCTAGGACCTTTTCACGGCCATCAATGATCGAGTAGACGCGCCAGAACGGGAAACTACCCCCATTCTTCTTGCTAATCTGGGTGAGGTCTGCGGGCTTAACCGTCAACAGGTTTACCGCCCCGCCATCACCTTTGCCTTCGCGCCCATGACAGACCGCGCAAGACTGCTCGAAGGTTGGTCTCCCTGCTTTCACAACCTCTTCCCTCTGCGCCAGACTCTTACTGGGCGTTATCCACAGAAGAGTTGCCATCATAACGCCAGCAACAAAGGAAAGGCGGACCCTGAGATTACATGTATACATTATCCTTCCTCCTTCTTTGGGTGCTGATTCCCAAGGCGCTGCACTAGCGGCTACTGTATTTTATACGGTTTTCTTGGGCTACTCGCTAGATGGCTGCGCTTCTCCGCGTTGTCAAGCAGCCAGCTGCCGTTGTGCCTTCACCAAGGTTGCCTCGGAACGCCGTGCCCAGCGGCTCGTCTGGAAGGGAAAAACTGTTCTGGGAGCATGCCGGTGCTGGATAACCACTCAGGTCCGGTGTCCCAGTCGGCAGCATCGGGTCGCGGCTGTGCTATCGGCCCATGCCGAGGTAGTCGACGTCGGTAGGCAGAGGAGTGTGCGGTGTGCATGGTATCCTCACAGAAATCCCTATCTCACTTATGGTGACTACACTCGCCACCTGTAGGTCTCGTACTCCATTCAGCCCACGCCATGCCAACTAACTGAAGCGAAAACACCCGGGAAACAGGGCTTTGCTCTGCGTGCGCATAGACACACCGACCAGGAGACTTTGTGAAAATGACGAAGTCTCCTGGTCAGCGCGACATCTGGACAGCCGAAGCCCTGCCCTTTGGTGTGGCTCTGGGTAATGTGATCCGTGGGGTACCGCTCAACGCAGACGGCTACTTCTTCGAACCTCTGTGGACTGCGCGCGTTTCTCGCCTCGAGTCTGTACATCATTGCTATGCTGGCGGGCGCGTACGGTCTGAGAGTCGGCTTGGTCTGGTGGACGATTGGCATCATTCTCGCTCTCGGTTACTCCACGTTCGTCTATCGCCACTTCGCCGGCAAGGTTGCGCTTGAAGGCGAAGTGCATTCGCACTGAAGTCTCATGAGGAAAGGAGTACGAATATGAAACGAACCGGTCCGCCGAAAAGAATTGTCCAGTCTCTCGCGTACTCAATGCGAATATCGCTCTACAGGTGACGCTGCAAATCTAAAATTCGAGGCACGGCTCGCTATCGGCTGAGCTTGGGAATCGGGGAGTGTTTGAAGATTGCGCTGCCGAAGGCGGCTCTGGTAGCTGAGCTTTGTCATTAGCCGCTAGGCACCAACTTTCAGAAGTCGTAAGGTGAGTTCAGTGACTGTATATAGAATCTAAGGAGGACATTATGACGGACAAGCCATTTCTCACAGACATTAAATCGTTGCGTGAACGAGCGCGGCAACACATCGAACAGGGTGCAGTCACGCCGGGATACCGTGCAGACCGCGAAACCGTGGTAAGGCTGTTGAACGAGGCCTTGGCGACAGAGATCGTGTGCGTGTTGCGGTATAAGCGCCATTACTTTATGGCGTCGGGAATCAACGCGCAGAGCGTCGCGCAAGAGTTCTTACAACACGCGAACGAAGAGCAAACGCATGCAGACCAGATTGCGCAGCGGATCGTTCAGTTGGGAGGGGAGCCTAATCTCTCGCCCGAAGGACTCCTGACGAGAAGCCACTCGGAGTACGTTGAAGGCAAGACACTCGTAGATATGATTAAAGAAGATCTCGTAGCAGAACGCGTCGCTATCGATAGTTACCGGGAGATGATCGGGTACCTCGACAACGACGACCCGACGACTCGCCGAATGCTAGAGGGAATATTGGCGATGGAGGAGGAACATGCCGATGACTTAGTCAGTCTTTTAGAAGAGCTGGGCTCGTAATATCCAGTTCTGAGACGTGCCCCCTGTGTGGGCTTGCCCGGGGAATGACGATGGGTTTGTCATCGTCATTCCCGTAGGGAAATCGCAGTACGTACGGTCAACAAAACTCCCACCCCCCTATCTCCTATCGAGCGAGCGCCAGTCTGTCGCACGACGTGCGATCTCCATAGTGACTTCCATATATCTTCCAAAAGGGGACAATGAAGTCATGTCTGCAAACACAAAGGCATAGAGAAACCAAGCGTATGAACCTCAGCGAACTGAAGTTGCCAGAGTTACTCACTGTGGACGAGGCGGCGGGGACGATTCACTTCCGGCATCGACGTATGCTGCTCTTTGATGCAGATGCGATGGGTCTGCTGCGCAAGGAACTCACTAAGACTCTGGGTCTGGAACGCACGCGACGTCTCCTGACTCGCTTTGGCTACGCCTGTGGGTATCGCGACGCGCTGACCTCGAAAGAATTGTTCGCCTGGAACAGCGTAGAAGACTGGTGGGCCGCCGGCCCACGCCTGCACACGTTGGAAGGAATCGTGCGCGTGCGCCCGCTGCACTTCCAGATCGATACGGGCCGTGGCGTGTTTGCCACAGAGTCGGAGTGGATCAACTCCTACGAAGCAGAACAACACCTAAAACACATCGGCTCCCAGCACTGTACCGGTATGCTGGACCCTGACAGGATATGCGAGCGGGCATGCGACCGCGATCTTCGGCAGCCCTGTCTATTGCGTGGAAAAGGAATGCGTGGGGAAAGGAGATGCGCGCTGCCTCGTCGTTGGCAGAGCAGCCACTGACAGCATGAAGACATGCGTGCCCTGAGGGAGGATCACCAACCGGAGAATCTCGATGCCGAACTACGACGGTGCTCACCGAACTGGAACGGCGCTCGCGGGAACTCGCGCAGCAACGGGAGAAAGTGCAAACGCTCGAATCGCAGATGTACTCCCTGCAAAAGGCGATGAGGGAAGAAGACTATTTCGCGGAGATGATCGGCACCAGCCCTGCATTCAAACACGTCGTGAAGGCAATTGAGACAGTTGCCTCAGCGGACGCTACCGTACTGATCTGTGGGGAGACTGGAACAGGCAAGGAATTGATCGCTCACGCCATCCACACGCGCAGCGCTCGCAGCCACCGTCCATTCATTACGATTAATTGCGCCGCCTTGCCCGCGGGACTGGTGGAAAGCGAGTTATTCGGGCACGAGAAAGGCGCCTTCACCGGCGCGCACCAACGCAAACTCGGACGTATCCAACTGGCCGACGGCGGCACCCTCTTTCTCGACGAAGTGGGAGAACTGTCGCTGGAAACGCAAGCGAAATTTTTGCGCGTTTTGCAGCACGGCGCCTTCGAACGTGTGGGAGGAGCACACTCCATCTCGGTGGATGTCCGAGTACTCGCGGCGACAAACCAGCCGCTTGACAAACTTGTTGCTGAAGGAAAATTCCGCTCCGACCTCTTCTATCGCCTCAACGTCTTTCCGATTCAGGCGCCGCCGTTGCGTGAGCGACCCGGCGATATCGCGCTACTGACCACCTATTTTGCCCAGAAATTTCGCGCCCGTTTCAAAAAACCGATTTCCTCGATCGACCCTGCTTCCCTGACGCGCCTACAGCAGTACGCTTGGCCTGGCAACGTGCGCGAGCTGGAGCACCTGATTGAACGAGCCGTGCTGCTGGCCGAGGGTGAGGTGTTGTTCGTCGATCTGCCGCTGAGCCGAGCGGAAGCAGCAACGGCCACTCCTACCGCGCACGCGGCATCACCACCCTCACGCACGCTGGAAGAAATGGAACGCGCCTATATCGAAGAAGTCTTGCGCCATACGCGTGGGCTCATCGCTGGCAAAGGGGGCGCGGCGGAGATTCTGGGCCTGCCCGCTTCGACGCTGCGCAGCCGCATGAAAAAGCTGAGCGTGAAGTACGGTACGCAATAATACTCGGTCCACATGATTTTGATGGGTTCATCAATTCTTGTAGGCAAAGATTGCTTCGTCGCGCTGCTCCTGTTCAGAAACAAAAGCCTACCACTCGCCCCTGGATTTAGCTTGCGCGGAACACGAAGATGGCACGCCCGTCATTCCGGGCAAGACCATCAGCGAGACCCGGAATCCAGGAGATGAAAACTGAATACCACTCCGGTAGCCTGACAGGTCTCGGGACGAACGCGGGGTACGCTGGACATGACGGACAGGACCGTGCCCCTTGTTCTGCTTATTGCGCATGAGTGCTCTGCAGCGCTTCTGTCTGGGGATCTCGCAATGACAGCCCTATTTTGGTTCAGTCATCCTTATCGAGTCTCGCCGCGACATATCGCGTCGGACGCGCCATGTCGCGTTGCGGCGTGCCGTCTTGGCTTCAGGCGTGAGGCTTTTTCCCTCTGACCTATCTTCTTTTTTCTTTCGCATCGATGACTTAGCGCGTGCGCCGACAAGATGCGTACCCTTGGCCCACCACTTGCTCTCCAATAGGTCCATGCAACGAGAGAAAGTGTCGCTATGGCAGTGCGGATAACACAAACAGATGACCCGGAGAGGAATCACACAATCCTCCGTGTCGAAGGCTCGCTTATAGGTGAGGATGTACCCGTGCTGGAAGAGATCTATCGCGAGGTACGGGTTCGCTTGGGGCGCGCTGTCGTCATTGATCTTACGGCCCTGCACATGCTCGATGAAGCGAGCGCCGCACTGCTGGGCCGCCTCAAACATCAACCTGGCGTCTCTCTCACAGGCTGTCAGCTCTTTATCAAACAGATGATCGAGACGTCCGCCGATTCGCAAGACGAGAACGCAGACGCCACTACCGCTGTCACCCTGCATGCAACCAAAAACAGAGCAAAGAATTGATGACAAGAAAGGAGTCCTATTATGAACGCAACATTTAAGTACAACCGCCTTGCCAAAGATAATGCTGCTTGCCTGCTGGTGGATCACCAGGCTGGCCTGATCTCGCTGGTTCAGGACTTTTCGCCAGGCGAGTTCAAGAACAACGTGCTGGCGCTCGCGGCGTCGGCAAGTATTTCAAGCTCCCCACGATTCTGACCACCAGCTTTGAGAACGGCCCCAACGGCCCACTGGTGCCGGAACTGAAGGAGCTGTTCCCCGATGCGCCGTACATCGCGCGCCCCGGCAATATCAACGCCTGGGACAACGAGGATTTCGTCAACGCCATCAAGAAGACCGGCCGCAAGCAGTTGATCATTGCCGGCGTGGTGACCGAAGTCTGTGTGGCCTTCCCCGCCCTGTCCGCCATTGAGGAGGGCTTTGACGTATTCGTTGTCACCGACGCCTCGGGCACCTTCAATGAGGTGACGCGTGACGCGGCCTGGTCGCGCATGGAGGCAGCGGGGGCGCAACTGATGAGCTGGTTCGGTGTGGCCTGCGAGTTGCATCGCGACTGGCGCAATGACATCGAGGGTCTGGGCGCCCTGTTCTCCACCTACATTCCGAACTACCGCAATCTCATGACGAGCTACTTCGCCAAAAAGTAGCGTTGACTGAAGAGGTACATCTCCATAGAGCCTAGAGGCGGGATAGAAGCAAACACAGCAGATCACGAAAAGGGAAAACCCATGCTTACGTTACGATCAGCCCATGAGCGCGGCCATGCGCAGCACGGCTGGCTCGACAGTTACCATACTTTTTCTTTTGCCGACTATTACGATCCAGCCCACATGGGCGTCAGCGTTCTGCGCGTGATCAATGAAGACCGGGTGCAGCCCGGCAAAGGTTTTCCGCCCCACTCGCATCGCGATATGGAGATCCTCACCTATGTGCTCAAAGGAGCGTTAGCGCATAAAGATAGCTTGGGCAACGGGTCCGTGATCCATCCGGGCGATGTGCAACGCATGAGTGCCGGCACGGGAATCACGCATAGTGAATATAATCCTTCATCCAACGACCTCCTCCACCTGCTGCAAATCTGGTTGCTGCCCAACCGGACGAGGCTGTCCCCAAGTTATGAGCAACGGACTTTCCCTGAAGCCGCCACACGCGGGCAGCTTCGCCTCGTCGCTTCCCCCGATGGCCGTGACGGGTCGGTCACCATCCACCAGGATGCGTTCGTGTATGCGACTACGCTACGACCCGGCGATACCGTAACGCACAAGCTAGCGCCAAACCGCACGGGCTACCTCCACGTTGCCCGGGGAGACCTAACCCTCAACACCCAAACGCTCCACAGTGGGGATGGGGTGGCCATCACCGATGGTGAATCTCTGACCTTCGTTACGGAGAGCACGGCGGAAGCTCTGCTGTTTGACCTGCCCTGAGGACGTAAGGAAACAACAATGCACGAGCATGGCGCACAGACCGAGACCGAGAATGCGCGACCTCTTACGCCAGGCGACGCACTGCACTCGATACCCCATCCCGACGTGGTGACCTCTGTTATCCAACACCAAGTCAAACCAGGTGCGGAAGCGCAGTATGAAGCTGTGGCTCCGTGAGATCACCCCGACCGCGCAACGCTTCCCTGGGCATCAAGGGGCCAACATCATCCGGCCGCCAGAAGGCACTGGCCTGTATACGATTGTGCTGCACTTTGACACCCTGGAGCACGCACAAGCATGGCTGGCCTCGGACACCCGCCGAGCGCTGCTTGCCCAGGTCGAGCCGCTGCTCGTCCACGGGGATCAGGTGGAGATCAAGACAGGGTTAGAGTTCTGGTTCACCCCGCCATCGGTGCAGAAGCACGCCAAGCCGTACAAACAATTCTTGCTCACGCTCTCGGCGATCTTTCCTTTGACCATTCTCGTGCCGTGGGTGCTACGGCCGCTGTTCCAGGCAGTCCCGGCGTTGGGCCTGCCGGGCATAAGTAATCTGCTCATCTCAGCCCTGATCGTAGGCTTAATGACGTACATGATCATGCCGTACTATACCCGCCTCATGGCAGGATGGCTCTATCAGCACCCGAAGGAAGAGCGCGGCTGAGAATATCCCGGAGGCGACCACCCGCGATAAGTTCCCTCCGCAAAGATCGGTAAACACGGAGACGCAAACCGTCCCTGGGCACAGGAGTCGGCAATGAAACACACCTGGACACGAAGGTCTGTCTTGAAACTGGGAGCCGCGACCGGGCTCTCGTATGCATTGAGGAGTACAAGTAGGGCGACGGAGACGACACCACCCGCCGCTACAAGCCACGCCGATCTCATCCTCCTTAACGGTCGCATCGCCACGCAGGACGAGCGCCGGTCATTTGCCACAGCTGTGGCGATCAAAGACGGTCGCTTTGTGGCCGTGGAAAGTGAACAAGAGGTGATGGCCCACAAGGGCGACCAGACCCAGGTGATTGACGTCGGCGGTCGCACCGTCATCCCCGGGCTGAATGATTCCCATATTCATCTCATTCGCGGCGGGCTCAATTATAACCTTGAGTTACGCTGGGACGGCGTCCCTTCGCTGGCGGATGGCCTGCGGATGCTGAAGGAACAGGCGCACGCACGCCGCCTGGCCAGTGGGTGCGCGTGGTCGGCGGCTGGACAGAGTTCCAGTTCGCTGAACGTCGCCTGCCCACGCTAGACGAGATCAACCAAGTAGCGCCGGATACCCCAGTCTTTATTCTGCATCTGTACGATCGTGCCCTGCTCAACCGCGCGGCACTCCGCGCGGTGGGCTACACCAAAGACACGCCCGAGCCACAGGGGGGTGAGATTCAACGTGATAAGGCCGGGAAACCCGACCGGCCTGCTCATCGCCAAACCCAACGCAACGATTCTCTACTCGACCCTGGGCAAAGGGCCGAAACTGCCGCCCGACCAACCAGCGCAACTCCACGCGTCACTTCATGCGGGAACTCAACCGCTTTGGCGTCACCAGCGTCATTGATGCGGGCGGAGGCTCCCAGTACTACCCTGACGACTACGCGGTGTTCAGCGAGCTCGCCCGTGAGGGGTTGGTCACGGTCCGCACCGCCTACAACCTGTTCACCCAGCACCCTAAGCAGGAGCGGGAGGATTTCGCCAAGTGGGTGACAGATGACGAAACCCGGCGAGGGGGATGACTTCTACCGCGTCAACGGCGCCGGGGAGATGCTGGTCTTCTCCGCCTCAGATTTTGAAGACTTTCTGCAACCGCGGCCCGATCTCGCGCCGGTCATGGAGTCTGAACTGCAAGAGGTCGTTGCGCTTGTCGCGAAGAACCGCTGGCCCTTCCGCCTGCACGCGACCTACGACGAGACTATCACCCGTGCGCTGAATGTCTTTGAGGCGGTCAACCGCGAGGTGCCCTTCAACGGTCTGCGGTGGTTCTTTGACCACTGCCGAGACTATTACCGAACGCAATATCGAGCGGGTGAAAGCGCTGGGTGGCGGTATCGCCGTGCAGCATCGCATGGCCTTTCAGGGTGAATACTTCGTGGATCGCTACGGACGGAAGGCAGCAGAGGATGCGCCGCCGATTCGGAAGATGCTGGCGATGGGCGTCCCGGTGGGCGCCGGCACCGACGCCACGCGAGTGGCGAGTCACAACCCGTTCGTGTCACTCTACTGGCTCGTTACGGGCAAAACCGTCGGTGGAACCGCACTCTATCCGGAGGCGAATCGCCTGGAGCGCATGGACGCCTTGCGGTTGTACACGGTTGGAAGCAGTTGGTTCTCGGGTGAAGAGAGCAAGAAGGGGGCGATTGTGCCGGGGCAACTGGCGGACCTCGCCGTGCTGTCGGCCGATTACTTTGCGATTCCCGAGGAAGAGATTAAACGACTTGAATCAGTGTTGACCCTAGTAGGAGGGAAAGTCGTGTATGCCACAGCCGAGTTCTCGAAGCTTGCGCCGCCCTCACTTACCGGTCAGCCCGGACTGGTCACCGGTTGCCAAGTACGGTGGGTACACACCTGCTACTGTGGAGCGCCGCCACAACCGCTACCGCACGCGTGTGCTGCTCTGGGACGGCGCGCCGTTCTCGGTGCACGGAAGCGCAACGGTGGCTTCAAGAGCCGCTGGGAAGCTGGGGACTCGGGCTGTGACTGTTTTGCGTTCTGAATCAGCGGGGCGACGGGAACGAGTCTAACCAGACGGCCGGTGATGCAGCGGGTGTTGGTCGCTCTGTGGGTCCTGGCGGTTACGGCTTTCGCCATTTCAGCCGCGCAGGCACACGCTGCCAAAGAACCCCAACCGCAGCCCCCGCCGCTGAGTACGACTCGGTACGGGGAAGACTACGCCTATCTGCACGATCCGGCGGCGCGCACCGGCGCTTGGTGGGAGCCGTTCAAATACCTCCCGCTCACGGGGACCAAGGGGATACAGGAGGTCTATCTTACCACTGGTCTCGAACTCCGCGCCCGCTACGAGCATTACCATAACAACCTGTGGGGCGGAGCCTCAGAGCCCGACGACGGCTACCTGTGGCTCCGGGCCATGCCGCTGGCCGACCTCCACCTCGGCTCCCACGTACGGCTGTTCGGGCAACTCATCGCCGCGTTCGCCGATGGCGTGGAGCCGGTTGAGAGTCCCGTTGACGAGGACCGTCTCGATCTCCTGCAGGGCTTTGCCGACCTGCGGCTCCCACTCGGCACGGGCACGGCCTTCACCCTCCGTGGCGGCCGCCAACTCTTATCGTACGGTTCGGAGCGGCTCATCGGCCTCCGTTACGGCCCGAACGTCTTGCGGGCGTTCGACGGGATCAAAGGCTTCGTCGAAGTCGGTGAGTGGCGGGCCGATGCCTTCTACTTCCGCCCGGTCGCGGCCGATGTCGGTGAGTTCGATGACGAGACGGACAATACCCAGGCAGTCTGGTCGCTCTACGCGACCCACTCCCTGCCGTTCGGCAAGAAGACCGGCGTCGATCTCTATTACATCGGGTACGACAACGATCGGGCGGCCTTCAACCAGGGCAACGGCAACGAGCGCCGGCATACGGTGGGGACACGTTTCTTCGGTCAAGCCGGCGTGTGGGAGTGGAATGGGGAAGCATTCTACCAGTTCGGCGACTTCGACGGCGGCACCATCCGCGCCTGGTCCGTCGCGTCAGACATAGGTTATACCTTTAAGGCCCTTCTCTTTACGCCGCGCCTGGGCCTCAAGGCTAACATCATCAGCGGCGACGACGACCCGGATGACCCTGACCTCCAGACCTTTAATGCCCTGTTCCCGAAGGGTAAGTATTTCGGCGAGCTGTCGCTGCTCGGTCCCTACAATCTCATCAACCTGCACCCGTCGATCGGTTTTGATTTCGGCAGTGGGTGGAAGCTTGAAGGTGCGGCGCCGTTCTACTGGCGGGAAAGCTTAGACGATGGCATCTACGATGTTGCTGGTAATCTGCTCCGCGGCGACGGAGGCTCACGCGCCCGCTACATCGGCGTCCAGGCGGAGGTCGTGCTCACCTACGAGCACGACCGCACTCTCGATTTCCTGATCGCATACTCCCAGTTCCACCCCGGGGCGTTCATCGCGGACACCGGCCCGAGCAGAACAGTCCACTTCACGAGCTGGGAGATGCGGTTCTGGTTCTAAAAGGTGCGGCACAGGTAAAGAAGAATGCAGTAGAGATAAGGTGATCACAACGGATGAGATGGATACTTGGAGGAGGCCGATCGGTACGAACGCCTCCTGCACGTATTCGCAGCGGCCACGGTTCTCGTTTTTTTCGGGCTGACCTGGCCACATCGAGAGATAATAGTAAAGGCTGATCTTTTTGCGTGAACAGACAGTAGCTTGTTCTACGAAAGACCTATCCTCTCACCCTCTTCGATTCTTCTGGCACGATTGAGAGTTCCAACTTCTCACCGCGTCGCAGCAAGGTGATCTCTGAGCGCACTCCCACCTGCTCCTCGGTCATCAGTCGCTGCAAGTCATCAATGCTAGCAATGACGTGGCGGCCATACCCGACGATGACATCGCCTTCACGAACGCCAGCCCGTTGCGCGGGGCTGTTTGGCTCCAGCGAAACGACCAGGACCCCACTCTCGGTCAAGAGGTTGTGGAAGCGCACCACGCGACGGGGCAAGGTCACATTCTGCCCTCCTACTCCAATATAGCTCCTACGGACTTTCCCATCTTTGATCAACCGTGCCGCGACAAACTGCGCCGTGCTCATGGCGATAGCGAAACAAATCCCTTGGGCCGGCAGAATCACCGCCGTATTGACGCCGATGACCTCGCCTCGTGACGTGACTAGTGGACCGCCTGAATTGCCGGGGTTAAGGGCTGCATCGGTCTGAATGAGGTTGTCGATCAAGCGCCCGGACTGCGCCCGTAGGGAACGTCCCAATGCACTAACCACCCCGGCAGTCACCGTGCATTGGAACCCATAGGGATTGCCCAGGGCAACGACTAATTGGCCCACCCGCAGTGCCTGTGAGTTCCCAAGCTGGGCGGCCATGAAGTTCGGTCCTGCGATTCTGATCACCGCCAGGTCAGTATCCGGATCATCACCGACTAACTCGGCTTGAAACCGATGACCGTCGGTTAATGCCACTTCGATCTTGCTCGCATCATGCACGACATGACTATTAGTGAGAACAAACCCGTCCGGCGTAAAGATGAACCCAGAGCCGTTCCCGTGCATCCCCGGGGACGGGCGCGAACCAGGCGTCGGCCCATTTCTCACCGACTTGTGCACTTCAATACTGACGACTGCCGGACTCACTTTCTCTGCCGCCCTGATAACTGCCTGGGAATAGGCGTCAAGCAGTCCAACCTCAGCGTTCACGTCGGTTGTCAGCACGGGCAGTTCTTCATGTGTGTGCTTGTTGTTGGTAATGAGTTGCAACGTTTGTGTCATAGCTACTGCTTCACCAATCTTTCCTACTACGTTTGTTCTTTTCATCTACGCAGCCTTCGCTGTGCGTAGCCCACAGAACTCCTCATAATCGATCAGTTCAGTAAGTAACGGTGCAAAAAATTTTACAGTGCGGCGATCATCCTCTTGAACCGCTCCAAGAGCCGCTGATTGACGTAATACGAGCGCCGCGGGCCGTCGGCTTCATCATAGATTAGTCCCGCTCCTTTGAGGATTCTGAGATGCTCTGACACCGTAGACTGTGCCAAAGGTAGAGCATTCACTACGTCACCACACAGACATTGGCGTTCCAGTAGAATTTGCAGGATCCGCACTCGCACGGGATGTGCCAACGCTTTACATATCACACTCAGCTCTTCGTTGGCTGCTCTAGGATTCACGGTTTAGTTCCATTGTTCATCGTTAATCGTCGATAGACAGTATAAGCATAAAGCCTGTGACGTCAAGCCTCTTTTTGCGTTTCCTTTGATGTTCATCGCCCTATCACTCCCAGCGCTTGTGCGGCGTTCATCTCTGGAAAGCTAGGTTCCCCTGGGTGCGGTACGAAGGGCTGAGTGTTTTTTATTGCGTAGCCTCAACTAGTTTTGCCCGCTTCGACAGCTCTTCTGCACGCTCGGCTTCTGGTCCGGTAAGGGGGACGAGTCGCACGGGGACATTCTTGTGATACGGCGTAGCGGCGATTGGGTCGCAATGATCGCTTGAGGTGATCTGATTGATACGCGGACCATTTGTGAGCCGTTCCTCCCCTGAGGGATACGCTTGCCCGTAGCCGTGGGGGAGGGCAACGACACCTAACCGCAACGAATCATCAGCTTCGACTCGTACGTTCAGACGACCGGTACTGGTCTCGACCGCTATCCAACCACCATCTTTTGCTCCAACTCTAGCGATGTCGTTAGGATGAATACGCAGTGCTCCATCTGGATCATTCTTGCGCCAAGCCGGAGTACGAAAGATCTGATTAGCGTTGTAGGAACGCCGCTGGCCAGCGATGAGCATAAATGGATAGGCGGGGTTGATAGCGTCTTGCTCTGGAGTGAGGGACTTCAGCCAATCAAGCAACTGCGGAATCGCAAGATGAATTTTGCGATCTTTGTGTTTCATTAGGCTCCACACCTGATCGTAGGTATGTGCGCTAAATGCTACACCTGAGTGACCGGTGCGAATCTTCTCGAACAGTGCCTCACCAAGAGTGAATCCTTCACCACGGAGTCCGGTTGCGCGGACAGCCTCAGGCTGTTCGGTGGCAAGGCGATGCGAGGCCAACCACAACAGCGAGGCAGTTCCAGAACCATCGGCAAAAGTCCGTCCTAAGGTTTCGTAGAGAACCGCGGGTGCAATCGCACTGAGCCCACGACGGCTACCAAGAAATGTAGTGAACTGTTGCATAAACTCTCGGCGGTTTCCGCCTGCTAGCGTGCGTAGTTCTGCCAATTCAGCGTCCGAGGGAAGATCTCCCATCTTCCGTAGTAAGCGGGTGTAGATCTCTGGTTCAGGCAGCGTACCCGGTAAGGGCTCGAATAACGGTGCCCGCAGGTGGATATAGTTGGTGGGAAACTCGAAGGTGAAGAGAGTGTATTCCCATTTTTCGTACTGTGAAGCTGCCGGCAGAACGTAGTGGGCGAGGGCGGCAGTCTCGGTCAGCGCAACATCAACAACGACCGTAAGGTCGAGTGCCTGGAACGCTTCTTCCACCGCCTTGGTATTGGCAGCGGTGTTGAGCGGATTCGAGCTATCGACCCACATCGCTCGCAGGCGATCTGGGTGGTCGGACAAGATTTCGGCAGGTAAACGATTGGGAGGGTACAAGCCGCCGATTTGTTCTTGTCCAGTGACCGTTGAACGCTCCCCTCGTGAATTCCCCCACAACGGCTGTAACCACGAGTGCAAGTTGTTCGTACCTTTGCGACCGAAGTTGCCAGTTAACAAGAAAAGAAGTTTTTCTAAGTACGAATTGAGCGTCGAATTGCAGCCTTGCTGGATGCCAAGCTCGACCCGCACCGTCATCGCCTGGGCAGCCAGAATCATATCTACTGCCCGCTCGACATCTACACGTTCCACTCCGGCATGGCGTATCCAGCCATCGACTGGAATCGTGAGCAAAGCCCCACGCACTTCGTCAAATCCTACCGTGTGCGAGGCAAGAAAATCTGCCGCTTCACCACCGCGACGGAGAATCAAAGATAGAATCGCTCCAAGAAGAAATGCATCGGTACCAGGACGGAGCTGCAGATGCAGGTCTGCGACCTCAGCGACCTCTGTGCGACGAGGATCAATCACTAACAAATGACGTTGTGGATCATGCTTGATCTCGTTGATGAGGTTACGCGCATTGCGGAAGCCATGGGCCATCCACGGATTACAGCCAAGAACAACCAGCAAATCACAATGCTCGACATCTTCCGCTGTGTGGACGTTCTGTGCACCGAAAAGAAACCCATTCACCCAAAAGTCGCCAGTCTTCTCTTGTGAGAGGGCACTGTAATAATTGTTTGAGCCCATCGCTCGCATGAGCGACACACCGTAAGCACCGCCCAGATGATTCCCTTGTCCGCCGCCGCCGTAGAAGGCAAATGCTTGCCCACCATACTGCTTGCGAAGCTGATTCAAGCGTTGGGCAATCTCCGTTAGTGCTGTGTCCCAGTCGATCGCCTCGAAACTTCCATCCGTGCGTCGCCGTAAGGGTGTAGTCAAACGATCGGCATGATTTTGATAGAAGTTGACACGCTGTACTTTCTGGCAGAGGTAGCCTTGCGTACTGGGATGCGCCTTGTCGCCACGGACACGAGTGATGGTGCGCCCTTCGGTCTGCACTTCGATTCCACAGTTGACATAGCAAATAATGCACGCCGTGGAGTGCCAGGAACTCTCACGTGGTTGGGTATTCATTGGATCAACTCTCCTTCATCGTTCCGTTTCAGAATTTGAGTAAACCAGAGAAGTAGGGCTGCCTTCCTCTCCTTATCGGTACACGGATTTCATGTACGAGCTTCCTTCGTTTTCTCCGTATTTTTCCTATTTGCCCGAGTGAGGGCTACGGTTGCGGCGAGATCTTCCAGCAGCCGCTGGAGTCGCTCTTGCCCGAGACCCTGGGCGACGTAAGCCTGGGCCTTTTGCCATAGCGGTAAAGCGCGGGTAATAACCTGCGCACCTTTTGCGGTAAGATCGACTTTGCGTTCTCGCCGATCTTCTCCCGTTTCGATAGAAACGAGTCTTTGTCGTTCTAGGGGGCGCAAGTCGCGGGTTAAGGTTGTTCGGTCCATGACGACAGAGGCCGCAAGTCGTCTGATTGTGACCGGTGCTTGCAGGCGGACGGCATTCAGAAGGGTAAATTGCGTGGTTCGTAAACCAACCGGACGGAGGACGGTATCATACAATTGTGTGACTGCTCGAGTCGCCCTTCGCAGATTAAAACAGGCGCACAGCTGACCAATCTGTCGGCTCTGGGCGATAGCTTTGCTGTCTTCCGGTTTCGTCATAGTTAGGAGGATATGCACCTAATTATGAGGTAAAGCAAGACCACTTGGAGTTCACCGCAATACAAATGAAGAGTATTTATTCGCTTCCCCTCTCTCTGACTCTCTCCCGCCAAGGGAGAGAGAACGCTGACCAATCCCCGCCAACGTGCGGTCGATATGGTGTTGAGTCGGGTACGAGAGACCGGGGGGAATTCTGATGAGCTTGCATGCCGTCCGTAGCAAGATCGATGATTCTTCCTTGCTTCCGTTTTCTCTTCACGCTATACGGGCCATGCAGCACCTCGATAAGAAGGGAAAAGGAAGAGAATGCGAAGACAATGTTTTGCGGTGCTCCTCAATCTTGCGAGTCTTATTGGGCAAGCGGCCTACGCCGAGGTTCCTGCGACGACGATCCAACACATGTTTCATCCCTATGAGACAGGGAAGCCGTCCGTGAACGGACTTACGCCTGGAACGACGATTTCTAAGGACTCCTGGGAAGCGGCAACAGACTATTTACCGTCGGAAATTCTCGACAAGATAAAAGCTGGAGAACTGGCTTTTACTATTCAGGAAACAACTGATCTGCCTGTGAGTGAAGAATATATCCAAGCAACAAAGCAATACGCGGCGCAGACGAAGCTCGGAACGTACGGTGAACTCGAAGGCTATGTGGCAGGTTTGCCTTTTCCGGTACTTGATTCGGCTGACTCTCTTGCTGGGTTAAAGGCTGCATGGAATTTACGTCACAGAGACTTTGGTGACGTTATGCAAGTCTGGAACAACTTTCGCCTCGTGACCGAGTCGGGATCGATGGAACGGGAAATTGAGAATTACTATGTGGTCCACTACGGCATGCATCGCCCGCAAACCAGTGGTTCTAATCCGAACAAGTGGGAGGGCGACGGGATTCTCTATAAGGAGTTCTCTCACATTCTGGCGCCCTTTGATTTGAAGAACACTATGAGTATTAAGCTCCGCTATGCCCGCGACCGAGTCAATGATGATAACTGGGTGTACAGCCCCACGAGCCGCAAAATTCGCAAAATGATTATTAAGCAAGATGAGGCATCGTATGACTCCGGTTTTCTCAATGAGGATTTTTTTGGTTATTGGGGATACGTCCGCGCTTGTAACTGGAAGTTCCTCGGGTCACGACGAATGCTGGCGCCGGTCGGAGCCAAAGTCGTGACTACGACATTCGGCGGACGTGGGAATTGGTATCCGGTCGATCCTTGGGAATTGCGCGAGATGATTGTACTGGAATGCACCCCGGCAGCGCATCGTCACATGTACAGCAAACGCGTGCTCTATGTCGATCGGCAAATGTTCGTACCGGTGTATGTCTTGTTTTACGATCAGGACGGGAGACACCAGAAGACGCTTTTTGAGTTGTACGGCAATCCGAAATTCAACCCTGGGAACGAGCATGTTCGCGTGCCGGTATGGGTGGGCGAGTCAATGATCGATTATGAAGAAAAGCTCGGGTCGATGACTGTAGTAACCAAAACACTCTACAATGTTCCACTACCGGATGATTTTTTTAACCTCGATCGGATTATGGCGCGTGGCCAGTGATCTCCGGCAAATCAAAAGTAGGCAAAATTCAAGAATCAAAAGTGATGGACAAAAAAAGAATTCATAACAGGTACTTCTGTCTGTGGTTTTTTCTCCTTCGCCCCTTCGCCCTTTCGCCTTTTCGATCTTTGCTCTTTACCCTGGTTATCTTGTCGTATTGCTGCACGCTCAGTGATGCAGATTTTTCTTACGGTCCGGTTTCGCTGTCGGGCAATGTGCAAAGCCAACAAATTCTGCGTCATCCTGAGCCTGAGAAATGGTCGATCATTCAACAGCGGAATGTGCTGCGCCTGCGTCTGGAATACGATTGGATCAACGACGGGCAAGCCTTCGGTTTTCTTTCCGTGCCGTGGATTCGCCGGGCGCATCTCGTTGGCTTGTATCGCGGTTCCTATGACAGTATCTACGACTTCCAACCTGGGCCGCGGCTTGAAGCGTTTCCCTACCAAGGTCGGGCCCGACGTGATGGCAAGCTTTCGGACCTCACTCAGGGTGCTGCTCATGCGTTACGGTTCGAGAGTATCTTTCGTGAGGCGTACAGCGATATTGAGTTCGCCGATATCCCACTGACGTTACGTCTTGGTCGGCAGATGGTAGTCTGGGGAGAGTCGGACAATCTCCGCATGCTCGATCGTACCAACGCGCTTGATACGACTTGGCACGCCGGTGGGCTCGGGGTAGAACCTTGGGACGATTTGCGCATTCCGTACTGGACGATTAAAGGGGCCTACAGTTTTGGTCGTGTCGGGCCGCTCGTTGATACCTACCTGGAAACCTACTGGGTGCCTGGTCACTGGGTACCGGCCAAAATTGGTTTCCTGCCGGGCCGCCCGTGGGGGGTGCCCACGACCAATCCTTTCGTTGGCAGTCCGACTGGAGGAAACTTCAAACTGCTTAACGGAACGGTATTAGGCCGGCGTGGTGATTACAGCAAAGATCCAGGAGAGAATAGTCAGGTAGGCGTGCGTGTTGGAGCGATGACTCCGCAAGGGCTGACGTTCACACTCAACTATCTCTATCAACGTTTGTCACAAGATGATGGGATGAATACGACAAGTCTGCGTGGACGGAACGTGTGCGTCCAGGGAAAGCCAACATGCGGGACGATCAGTGAAGTCGCGTTCGGCAATACTCGTCTCGTCGAGCAAGGAATCTTGCCCGCGGAAGCGTACTATCCTTACACTCATACGTTAGGTGTCTCTGCCAGCTATGCCGACAGTATGTACACTGAAGGCGTCTGGCGCATGGAAATGATCTACGAATTTGGCAAGCCGTTTGCGGATAAGCGCAAGCCAATCTTTATCCTTGACGAATCTGGCTCGCCAGTTCCTAGCGGCTTTCTTGGTGTCAAGAAGAGTGACGCGTGGCAGGGGTTCGTTGGTTTCGACCGGCCAACCTGGATTCGCGCTTTGAATCGACGGACAACGTTCTTCGTGACGTCGCAACTGTTCTGGCAATATATTCCCGAAGGCACCTCACGTTTCCAAGGACAAATTTCCTCAACTGACAAAGTTCGTAATTGGGAGGTCGTCGGTACATTAGCGGCGAGTTCGGTCTATCTGCGCGGGACGTTGCTACCACTAGCATTTATCGTCATCGATCCGATCAACCACTTCAGTAGTCAGTTCACCTGGATTGTTGATTATTATGTCACTCCCAGTGTGATCGTTCGCTTTGCGCAGAGTTATTTCTTTGTCCCCGGGTTTGGCGGAAAGGTTGATGAAACCTGGGGGTTGGGGGGACTCTACCGGCGGCGCGATGAATCGGTGTTACGGGTAACGTATCAGTTCTAAAAGGAGGGGAACTGCCATGTCATACGATCTTGTGTTGAAGGGAGGCGAGGTCATCGATCCGGGATGGCCGTTGCATCAGCGGGCCGATGTGGCGATCTCTAAAGGCAAAATTGCTGCGGTGGCGCCGAACATTCCTGCGACTGAGGCGATCCGCACGATTGACGTCACTGGCAAAATCGTTTGTCCGGGACTCATCGACATTCATGCGCATACATTCATCAATGCGCACGACATGGGCCCACAGACTGATCAGCGCTGTTCTGCAAGTGGAGTGACTACTATCGATCGATGCCGGCAGCTGCGGGGTCGGCAACTTTTCCTGGACTCCGACATTATGTCGCTGAACGCAGCCAGGTGCGATTACGCTGCTTCGTGCATTTGTCAGCACTCGGGCTTATCCATTTGCAAGTTGGTGAACTGATGAACATGGATTATGCCGATCCCGAAGGTTGTGCACGTACAATTCGTGAGAATCGTGATTTGGCGATTGGTGTGAAGCTTCGTTTTAGCAATAATGTCGTTCCTGACTCTGCTGGGACGGAACCCCTACGACTTGCCCGGCAGGCCGCAGATATGGCTGACGTTCCACTGATGGTCCATATTACTGACGCGCTGCTGCCGGTGCCAAAGATCCTGGAATTCATGAAACCGGGAGATGTTGTCACTCATTGTTTACATCGTTATCAATACGGCATCATGGGGCCAGAGAAAAAAGAGATTCTGCGGGAAGTGCGGGATGCGCAAAAGGCGGGGGTAATCTTCGACTGCGCACATGGCCGTATGCATTTCACTTTTCCCTTCGTACGGATGGCACTTGATCAAGGGTTTATGCCTGACACGATTGCCACAGACCTGTCCATCCCGAGCGCAACGCGCGGCCCGGTCTTTGATTTACCGACGACGATGTCAAAGTTCCTGAATCTCGGTGTTACGCTGGATGAAGTCATCCGATGTGTGACGACCAATCCGGCACGCGCGATTGGTGAGACTGGACAACTTGGAACGCTGAAACCAGGAGCAATAGCTGATGTCGCGGTGTTTAGTCTTGAGCGCGGCCAGTTTGATTTTGTTGATACTGATCAGAATCACATGAGCGGTGAGCAGAAACTCGTGACCCAGCTCACACTGAAAGACGGGCGGATTTGGTATCGGGCGGCGAAGGAGCAATGAGGCCGAACACTCAACGTGCAAAGACTTGTTTGGTAAGAAAAGTTCCCCTCTAGCTGATCACATTGTCTGAAAGTGCAGGCGTGAGAATCTGGATGGTTATCGTGGGTTTACACTACCGGTTTTCCGCGGTTTGAGGGGAGCTGGGGGTGTGTTTCGAGGCGTCTTCTCTGCGGCTGATCGTCCTTCGTAGGAAATAGAGATATTGTTGATTTGTTTTTCTGCTTGGAACACGCGGACGCGAGAATCGTAGGTGACGTAGAGTTCCTGAGGATTTGCCCAGGTTACAACGACTGGAGGGCCGCCGCTTGGTAATGCGGGGGCTGAGCCGTCGGCTGTGTCAGCGCTAAATGTATTCCCACCAGCAATGAGCCGTTGAGTAGACATAGGAAGAACGGAAATCTGGGTGCTGGTTCCACCAAAAGGTCCACAACTCCGCTGAAAAATCACGGCTTTGGTTGTTCCTGTGGGATCAGGAAGTTCTTGTAAGATGCGGTTGTCACACGGATCGCACGCCGTCAGTGCTACGGCGAGGCTTGCGTATGTACAAACATGAAGCAGAAATCGTCCAACCATTTCTTTGTGCTCTCTGCTTCATGTATCGGTACGTACTCTGCTGTTCCTTAATTGCCGCGAGGGCAAATTTTTAACAGCCGCAGTTTCCTTCTGTTTTACAGGGGGTGGCGGGAGAGAAAGTCCTGAAGGGCGGTGGTAAATTGCTCGCGAGCAGAGATAAAGAAGCCATGCCCAGCATTATCGAGCATTGTTAACTCAGCTCCAGGAATCTCCCGCGCCAGAATTTCGGAATTCGCGGCTGGAATTAAGATATCATCGCGGCCAGTGACGACCAGTGTCGGTGCGGTAATGTTTTTGAGGTGCTTAAAGACGCGCAACGTCATGGTTGCTTGGAAATGACGCTCGTACGCAAAACGTGGAGTGACTTGAGCGAGGGTGCGTTGTAAATGGATTTCAAGCTGAGCGCGATGGTTGAGAATGAATTCATCAGAGAAAGACAATTTCCATCCTTCGCGTCCTGCTTCTTCTGGTGTCATCCCTGCTCGTCCCGCAAGCATTTTCATGGATTCGGGTGGCGCTGGTACGGCATTTCTTCCTCCTGCTGTCGTGCACCCCAGAGTCAGGCTTGCGACTCGCTGTGGATGATGTACGCCGAGTTCTTGGGCAATCATGCCACCCATGGAAACACCAAAAATATGTGCTCGGGTGGTGGAAAGTTCATCAAGGAGCCCTACTGCATCACTGGCAAAGAGCGAAATTGAGTACGGCTCATCGGGTTTATCGGAAAGACCCGTGCCGCGGTTGTCGTAAGTAATAACTTGATAGGATCGCGCGAGTGTCCGAATAAGCTCTGGGTCCCAAGCGATAGCAGGTTGGCCTAAGCCAGCGACGAATAGAAGTGGTGGTCCGTGGCCTTCGACTTCGTAATGCAGGCGGATTCCGTTGATCTGGGCGTATGGCATGTTCCCTCCTCTGATCAAGAGTTTTGTGAGATTGCGTGATAGCTCCTTTATCAGGCCTGCGCTGGGATTGCCAGGGAAACGGCATGTGGTGTACATCTGAAATTGTGCAGAAAGTGAACGCAGCAGCGGTTGCTCTAGATTCACCAGAAGAACTACAGCAGACGATAAAAGTCTTGTCTCGGATAAACTCGGGGCTTTCGGTTTATCATCTCCTCGAGATTTGGGGTGTCATTACGCTCGCTGTCTATAGCAGCGTGGTGCTAGTTCCATTGTCATCGGGCACTGTAGGGGTTCTTGTCTACCTTCTTTCTGTTGGGGTGATTGCCTCACGACAGCATGCCTTGATGGTCATTACCCACGAGGGCATACATAAGCGGCTATCGCGTCGGTTGTGGTTCAATGACTGGCTCGCGCGTTTCTTAGCTGGCTTTCCGGTGTTTATTTCGTTGGCAAAATGGCGATTTATCCACCTCTACCACCATCAGCATACGCATACGGTAGATGATCCAGACCGTGCGATTTTCGCTCGCTATCCGGTAGGGAGCAAAAAGTTTCTCCGCTTACTTCTTCGTGATCTTTGTGGTCTGAATGTTCTGTCGACGTTGAAGTACTTTATCGATCTTCCATTCGGAATGAAGGACTTCAATCGTCGCTTTCTGGGAGAGGCGCGCGATGAACAATATCGTCACATTGCCGACATGTCCGTGTTTGCGCTTTTCTGGAGTGTCGTGCTTTTCGGTGGACTATGGTTCTGGGGAAGCAAGGCGGTCGAGTGGTTCGGACTTTATTGGCTCGTTCCGTATTGCACATTCACGCAAGTATTCTTCCGTATCCGTGGTGCAATAGAGCATGGTAATGTACCGGACCCTCAGAATCTCTATCAACAGACTCGAACATACCTCATTCCTCCTGTACTGAGTTTTTTCTTCGCACCAAAACAGGTGAATTATCACCTGGAGCACCACCTCTATCCCTCTGTCCCATTTTATAACCTACCGTTGCTTCATAGCGAATTGCAGCAAACGGTCTATCCCCGAGAAAACGGGTACTGCGAGGCGTTTACGGTGAGTCTGAGAAAGCTAGTGAAGCAAGAGAAATCGTAGGTTGTATGGTGCGAAAAAATTTTTTGTGGCTTGAAGAAATAATAGGTGAATTTCTTTCGACCTAGGCCGTCAAACTTAACAATAGGAGAGAAAGACAGCGATTCCTTCTCCCTGCTATGCCCCCTGTCTTCTCTCCTTGTCTCCTCCCTTCCTTGCCCGTAGCCGGAGAACTTTCTGTTCTCCGGCTACACCCCTTACCCCCTCAATATGAATCAAAGGTTGTTTGCTTGGGCAGCGTGCTGCGGTAAGAAGTGAAGAATCTTCTCTCTGACGATGCCTGAGTCAATGATTGGTTTGGCGATATAATCGTCACATCCAGCGGCAATCGCTTTTTCCTCATCGCCAACCATCGCTTGGGCAGTCAATGCAATGATAGGGAGGTTCTTGATTGAGCCTTGCATCGCGCGAATACGGCGTGCAGTTTCCCAGCCGTCAAGAATTGGTAGCTTTAGATCGAGGAACAGCAAGTCGGGAGGGTCTTGCGTTATAAGGGCGAGAGCTTCTTGTCCGTTCTGTGCTTCTTTGATGTCAAAGTCACCGACTTTCCGGAGCCTATAGATAAGAATATTACGATTATCTTCGTTGTCCTCAACAATTAAGATCTTCTTCCTAATCATGAACTGTTCTCTTGGGCAGGGTAAGGGAGGAAGGGGTCCAACACATTTCCCTTTTTAGAAAAGGTAGCAACTTGACTTCTCAAAAGCAAATTCGGCGAATTTGCAGAGCCCAAATCGGGTGGAGATAGGTACAGAGGTGTAACGAGATCTGCGGACGAGAGGGGCCAGTGATAGCGAAAGAACTGCAAAGGGCTTCTCTCAGAAGAACCTAAGGTAGAAAAGAAGCATGCCCTCGCCGGGAATTGAACCCAGACCCCAGGTTCCGGAGACCTGTATGATATCCATTTCACCACGAGGGCACAGGAAACATGTTTCGCCTATCACATCGCTGAACTGCGAGCAACGAGCTGACCGTGAAGGAGAGAAAACGCGGAGGTTCATGGCCTACCGAAGTTTGATTTCCTGTGGCAAGATACACCCCCCAGAAACTCATCCCACTAAGTACATCGGGTGGGGAATCTTTACGTTGCTCAGGAGGAGTCCGCGCTTGTGAATTCTGTTGCCGTTGTAGCTATTTCTCACCTTCGCCATGTATACGGTACGCGAGTTGCCCTAGATGATGTTTCCTTTTCCATCCCTTCCGGCGAGATTTTCGCGCTCCTTGGACCCAATGGTGGAGGAAAATCGACCCTCTTTAAGATTCTCTCGACACTAATTCCAGCAACGAGTGGCACCGTCCGTTTGTTTGACGAAGATATCCTGCATGATCCTCAAGGAGTGCGTGCGCGTATTGGCGTAGTTTTCCAGTATCCTAGCCTTGATCCCAAACTGACCGTAGCTGAAAATCTCAGATGCCACGGCCATTTATACGGAATGAGCGGAAAAACTCTACGGGATCGGATGGACGTTGTCCTTCAACGGTTGGGTTTAAACGACCGAACCCAAGATATGGTGGTAACGCTCTCTGGTGGTTTGCAGCGACGTGTGGAATTAGCCAAAGGATTGTTACATCAGCCAACCTTACTCCTGTTGGACGAACCGAGCACAGGACTCGACCCCGGTGCTCGTCGGGACTTCAACGACTACCTTCACCTCCTGCGAGATCAAGGAGGAACGACAATTGTACTGACGACCCATATTATGGAAGAGGCAGAGCGCTGTGATCGTGTTGGTATACTTCATCAAGGGAAACTCGTCGCACTTGATACCCCGGACAAACTGAAAGCGCAGGTTGGTGGCGACGTTGTCGCGATTCGTACGCAGAATGTTTCCGCTCTGCGAGAGAAGCTGATGCAACGTTTTGCCTGTGAGCCGATGCTGGTTGATGGAACTCTGCGGGTTGAGCGATCACAAGGGCACGAATTTGTTCGTGAGGTCGTTGAAGCCTTTCCTGGAGAAGTCCAGTCGGTCACCTTTGGTAAACCAACACTCGAAGATGTGTTCATTCACCAAACCGGTCATCGATTCTGGGACGAGGAACAGAATACGGAGCAAGCGGCATGAGAAATTTTTGGTTACCAGTGTGTGCGCTCTGGCACAGAGAAATTGTCCGCTTCATGCGACAACGAAGCCGCGTGATTGGGGCGTTTGCCCAACCTTTAACATTTTGGTTGTTATTGGGCGGAGGGTTTAGTGCATCCTTTCGACCCCCAGGAGCGCCTGAAGGAAGTGGATACCTTGAGTACTTTTATCCGGGAATTATTCTTCTAGCTCTGCTATTTACTGCCATCTTTGCGACCATTGCTGTTATTGAGGATCGCAAGATGGGCTTTCTTCAAGGTGTTCTCGTCGCGCCAGTTTCGCGTATGAGCGTGATCCTCGGACAAGCGCTTGGTAGTACCACCTTGGCAGTATTGCAAGGGACGCTATTGTTGCTCCTTGCCCCAGTGGCTGGGATTCCTCTCAGTCTTACTTCTGCATTGTTTGCCATTGGTGTGATGTTTCTCGTCGCTTTAGCGTTGAGTAATATCGGGCTGATCATCGCATGGCGCATGGAATCCGTACAAGGATTCCATGCGGTGATGAACCTGATTCTTATGCCGATCTGGTTCCTTTCAGGAGCATTCTTTCCAACGGCAGGACTGCCTACGTGGTTTACGTGGATCATGCAATTGAATCCCTTGACCTACGGAATGGCTGCGCTGCGGCGGTGCTTATACTTCACTACGCCTACAACGGTCGGTCCGATCCCGCAGTTGCTTCCGTCCCTGTTCATTACTGTGTTGTTTGCGCTTGGGTCCTTTCTTCTCGCTACCTATACCGCCCGGCGACATTTCCAATAACCTTCTCCTCCTTCCCTAAAGGCAACCAGAAAGGTTGCCGATAGGAATGACGAGGGAGGCGACTGACTGTTGTGGAGGAAAACCTCCTGCATACGGCAAGCCGACCTTCACACCTACGATTGAGCTAGTCGTGCAGAGAGTAGAAAATGAATGCAGAAAAACGGACCCTGTTGCAACTGCGTATCTTGATGTGTCTTGGTGTCTTTTTACTTTTAGCTGACCTGGTCGAAAGGCAAAGCTTGGGGTTGAGAGTCCCCTGGCTGATTTCTCTATATCTTATTAGTGCGAGTTTCTATTTTGCCAAACATGCGCAGAGGATGGTGCTGGAACGCCGAGAAGAGGCCTTGACCTATTTTCTTTTCCCGGGGGCTTTTATCACCGCGCTCGTTCCTGCCTACACGCTTTTCTTGTTTCTTATCGGTTCGGAAATATAACCATCCGTTCAAATCACAATTTCTCCATTCCTTTATCCACGTTGTGGTCCATAGCCATGGTAGAGGAGCCAATAAATCACCACTCCGGTGAGTGAAACGTACAACCAGATCGGTAACGTCCACCGTGCGATGCGGCGGTGTTTGTCCAATTCTTGTCTCAACGCACGATACAAAGTGACTATGGCCAGTATCGGAACGATAGCGGCGAGGATGGTGTGCGACAGCAGAATGGTGAAGTAGACTGGCCGAATCCAACCGACACCCATGAAGCGCGTGCTACCAGCATGCGCATGATAATACAGATAGGAGCAGAGAAACAGGATTGAAACCACAAAGGCCGACGTCATACAGAGGCGGTGGGCTGATATATTCTGCTGACGGATGAAGTAATAACCTGTTAGGAGTAATAGTGCACTCGTCGCGTTCAGGCTAGCGTTAAAGGTAGGGAGTTGCGACAGTTCCAGCATAGAAAACGTATGACAAACAGTGATAAATCGCGTTACAGCAAATAGACAACAAAAAGGATAAAGAGCCAAGCCACGTCAACGAAGTACCAGTACAATCCAGCAATGGCGACTGGACTGGTATTTTCAGGATGATACCGACCCTGCCACCCTCGTAGAAGGATAATGATCAAGTACACGATTCCAGCGATAACATGACAGCCGTGAAAACCGGTCAGAACGTAGAAGGAAGCACCAAACAACCGTGCGCCCCACGGGTTGTGCGAAAGGGTGAGTCTTTGATGGATGAGGTGTGACCATTCCCAGGCTTGTAAGAGAAGAAACGAAAAACCACCAAGAATGGTGAGTAGTAGGGCGATTTTGAAACGTAGTTGATTTCCTTGCTTGAGGGCTGCGAGTGAAAGGGCCATTGCGATACTGCTGGCAAGTAAGAGGCTGGTCATGAATCCTGCGACTGGGAGGTTAAGAACCTCTGCCGGAACCGGCCAATCATGACTCCATATGCGGAGAAGGCTGCTACTGACGAGGAGCGTGGTAAAAGTGACAGCGTCGCTGATCAGGAACGCCCACATACCAAGTTTGCCTGGATGTATGTGAGGACAACTCCCTTCGACTTCCATCGAGGAAGCAGTGGACTGCATAGTGAATGAAGAGTCTGTCACTACTGGTCCTGGGTGTAGCCTCGTTCTGAGAGCAATACCATCGGTGCAGGCGTTGAAGTACGACGGGTGATACTGGAGTGATAATAAAGCCATGCCCCGATCGCACCAACCACCAAAAACGGTGCAACCAGCAGAATGAATACTCCCCAGAACAGCCCTCGGGCCATGGGGTCACTGCCATGTGGCATGACGGTCTGACACATGGCACATCCTTGGGCAATACTCTCTGGTACGCCGAGATATGAAGCAAAAAGAACGAGGAACGAGAGCAAGGGAATCGGTCGCGTGAAGAGGCATAAGCAGTATGAAAAACGACCGGCCACGATATTTCCTCAGCATCAACTGAGATATACGAGCGGAAATAAAACTGCCCACACTGCGCCGACAAAGTACCAATACATACCGCACAGTTCAGCTCTGATAAAACGCGAGGCTAGCAGTTGCCCTTGTTTTGCCCAGCGGATAACGATCCACAGCCATACAACGGCTCCGAATACATGAAGGGCATGGCAGCCAATCAGTAGATAAAAGGTCGAGCCATAGATACGTGCCTTCGTCATCACCCCTTCGCGAAGAATCTGGACCCATTCATAGCCTTGAATACACAGAAAGACCACGCCGAGGAGACCGGTGATATTCAAGAAGAAGACAAGTTTCTCTTGATGGTTTGCACGACCTGCTCTGAGGGCTTTCCACATTGTGTAGCAACTGAACAGAAGAAATGTGGTGTTGACCCCCGTGACCTTAATCGGAAGATACAGGTGTGCAGGGGGCCAGTTGAGGGAACCAAAACGCAGTGCCGCATAAACGGCAAGTAGCCCGGCAAACAACATAGCTTCAGAACCAATGAATAAGAGCATAGCAAGGCGTGCGCTGCTGATGGAGGAGACTTCAGATGAGGGCAGGGGGACTTGGTCGAGTCGAGCCCGTTGTTGCTTGAGCGGAAACTCAATGACTTTACCAAACGAAGATTCTTGGCTTGGCATTGTGTTTCCCTTGCCGGTTCACGACCAGACTTTGTCTAATGCGAGTGCAGTGAGAATTGCGGGTAGATAAATTAGCGACGCAAAGAGAAGCTGCCGAGCCGCAACGAGCGAACGTAAGCGTGCAAAATTGACCCCATACCAGAGAAAAAGGCCGCCGAGAAAAAAGGCGGCAACGCAGTAGCCCATACCTGCAAAACCAATAAGTACTGGAAGAAAACCGACCGCAAAAAGGAGAACGCAATTAAGAACTACCTGGCGTCCAGTAGCTTTTCCATTAGGATCGATGACGGGGAGCAAGCAAAACTTGGCTTTGGCGAAATCGTCACGATACAGCCAACCAATGGCCAGTGAGTGTGGGACCTGCCATAGAAACATAATTGTGAATAAGATCCACGCCTCGATGCCAAGTGACCCGCGTACGGCTGCCCAACCAATGACAGGAGGGAGTGCTCCAGGAACTGCCCCTATAAGGCTGCACAACGAAGTTCGCTGTTTGAGTGGTGTGTACATGAGAAGGTACGTAACGACGATAAGAGCGGTGACTGAAGCGCTCCGCCATAACGACGCCCATACGAGATAGCCGATCCCACAAACTGTGAGTAAAAGACCGAATACCAAAGCGTCAACTGGTAACAGTCTCCCGTCTGGGAGTGGTCGGGTACGTGTACGAACCATCAGGGCATCAGCTTCTCGTTCCATCAATTGATTGAGTGCCAGGGTGCCACCGGCAGTGAGAGCTGTACCGATCAGCGTATGGAGCAGGA
This sequence comes from uncultured delta proteobacterium, assembly GCA_963733195.1. Taxonomy (GTDB): domain Bacteria; phylum Desulfobacterota; class Binatia; order Bin18; family Bin18; genus VGTJ01. Next base: position 224,024 of record CAVTCR010000050.1, on the reverse strand, counting down.
CCAAATAGTCGGGAGATCCTTGTGCGCCAAGATAAAACCCTGCGGCAGTGGTAATCAAGATCATGGCGACAATCCGTGGTTTAGTCAGCTCGAAGTAGTCAACTGCCCGTCGTCGTATGCGAGAAGCCGAAACATCCAGAACGAGATTCGAATCTGTCGATGGTGTCATAGGGAAGCCTGCTTCGATAATGTGTGAGATTGTAGCGTCAGAGGCTGAGGCGTCAACAGACGATACGACCGCAGAGTTAAAATAAGACAGGTCACAAGCATAAGTGCACCTACAACCACATGTGTCGTCGCAAGCGGCACGACATAAGGATTTAGCGCGGTTCCAGACTGGGTGAATTTCCCAAGATAGGCGCCAATACCAAGCAACAGCTGTACAACCAGGAGACTGAGTAAGCAACGTGCAGTCTTCACCAGTACAGGAAGGTTGTCGTAGTTCCGTGTCACTCGTGCTGCGAGCAATATCACGTGGACGGTAACGATTACTGCCCCGGCGATATGGAGCATATCTGCTGCTCCACGATGGCGGAGGATAGCGCCGAAAATTAACTGTACATAAATGAGTCCTGTGGTGAGGACGCCAAGGCGCTGAACTCTTCCTGCATCTGGAGCAGCCTGTGGGACAATGGGGGTGCGCCATTCGGCGGAAGTAAAAAGGACGAGGCTGGCGGCGAGTGCGAAGAACGCCTGAGCAAAGCATGCATGAACAATCGCAAGCGTCTGTTCAAGCAGGGTGACTCGTAAGACCACCGAGGATGCCTTGAACAATGACCGCGCCAAGCGCAACAACCCCAAGCCAGCGTAGCCATTGCCGCGGTTCTGTTACCCACAGAGAGATCGCCAGGAAGATCGTCAAAAAGCCGACCAGCGAACCAAACAGGCGATGACTGTGTTCGTAGAAAATTCCTCCCACCATCTTTGACCAGGGATAGAGAAACATATTCTCACCGAACGTGGTCGGCCAATCCGGTACGGCCAGTCCAGAATTCGTGCTGGTGACTAATCCGCCGATAAACAACAGCGGCAGTGTCGCCAGTGTGGTGAGCAACGCGAAGCGGTGCGGCCACGGTGAAGGCGACGGGGAGTTCAACGAAAAGGTTTTCATAATCAAGTTATCGTGCAGCAACAGTTGCCGGACTCAGTACCCGATCCTGTGGTAACCAGTCTTCGGTGACTAGTGGAGAACTGTATTCGTACGGGCCACGGTACACAGTTGGCGTCACTACAAAATTCCCATGTGTAGGCGGGGAGGGAACACTCCATTCGAGTGTGTTAGCGAACCACGGATTGGCCTCTGCTCTTCGTCCGTACCTGAGGCTCCAGATGAGGTTTACGCAAAATGGCAGTTGGGCAAGAAACAAACAGAAGGCACTATAAGTGATAAAAAGGTTCCACTCCTGCATAGGATGGAGAAATTCGTATTGTGTGGGGTTATAGATACGACGTATATGGCCTGCGACTCCCAGGAAATGCATAGGAAAGAACGTGGTATTAAAGAATACATACGTGAGAAAGAAGTGCACTTTCCCAAGAGGTTCATTGAGGAGACGTCCGAACATTTTGGGAAACCAATAGTACAACCCAGCAAACATGCCAAAGATAATCCCAGCGACAACGTAGTGAAAGTGGGCAACGACGAAGTAGGTGTCGTGAATATAGATATCGACCGGGGTTGAGGCCATGTAGATACCACTCAACCCGCCGATCACGAAGTTGGAAATAAAACCGAGGGCGAACAGCATCGGGCTGGTAAACTGGATATTTCCTCCCCATAGAGTCCCGAGCCAATTGAATGTCTTAATCGCGGATGGAACGGCGATGACCATGGTTGTGAGCATAAACGCGGTGCCGAGGGCGGGATTCATACCACTTTGAAACATGTGATGCCCCCAGACAACCCACGACAGGAACGCTAGAGATATCATAGACAAGACCATCGCACGGTAACCAAAAATTGGCTTACGAGAGAAGGTCGATAGAATTTCTGATGTCACTCCCATTGCGGGGAGCACCAAAATGTAGACTTCAGGATGGCCGAAGAACCAAAATAAGTGTTGCCACAGTAATGGTTCCCCACCGCCTTCGGGTAAGAAAAAGCTTGTTCCCATCGTTCGATCAAATAATAACAGCAACAACGCTGCCGTGAGAACCGGCAAGGCAAGTAACAACAAAATCGCAGTAACAAACAGTGACCATATCGTCAGCGGCAGGCGAAACCACGATCATTCCCGGCGCTCGCATGTTGATGATCGTGGTAATGTAGTTGATCGACCCCATGAGTGAGGCCACGCTCAGCAAAATCAGGCTGATAATCCAGAGGTCTACGCCCCACTCGACGCCGCTATATTGTGCCTTGGCAGAGAGCGTTGCGTACATTGTCCATCCTCCTGCCGCGGCTCCGCCTGGAACAAAAAAACTGTACAATACAAGTGCTGCGGCGGGCACCGTGAACCAGAAGGAAAGCATATTGAGGAACGGGAAGGCCATGTCGCCAGCACCAATCATGAGCGGGATAAGAAAATTCCCAAATCCACCCACCAAAAATGGAGTGACAACAAAAAAGATCATGATGGTGGCGTGCATGGTGAACAAGGAGTTGTAAAACGCCGGAGTCACTGCACCGGTAGGCATAGTGCGCGCCAGCCAGTTTTGTTCGGCTTCGTCCTGCGCGAGCCATTCCTGCCATGTTTTGTCCATTGCCGTTTGGGGCGTGCCGCTGTCGATAAATTGTTGCGACGCGCCGATCAGCGGTAGTGGGCTTTCCGGCCAGGCTAATTCCCAGCGCATCAACATGGCGAGCAGGCCACCACAGACGAGCATCACACCGCTCAGGAATAAGAACTGCTTACCAATCATTTTGTGATCAAGCGAGAAGATATATGTTCGCCAGAACCCTGGCGGTTCAGTTGGTACGGTATGATCAGAAAAGGAAGCTGGCGCTATGGCTTTACTCATCCGGGTGTCCCTTTTCCGTCTCTACAGATAACGGAATCTCCTGTGGCCATTGCTCGCGCTGCCATTGTCGATAGTCTTCGGCAGAGAGGGCATACAGCCATCCTTTCATGCCGGAGTGGCCGAAGCCGCAGAGTTCGGCACAGGGAACTTCGTACTTCCCTGGTTTGTTTGCTTGAAACCATGCCTGTATGTCCCGTCCTGGAACCGCATCTTGTTTGAAACGGAGGTTGGGAAGAAAGAGGCTATGGATGACATCTTTTGAGCTGATGATGACGCGAATCGGCTGTCCGACTGGGATATGGATCTCATTATCGACTTGCTTATCGTCGGTAGTGCCAAATTGCCTATCCGGTCCAGGGTACAGGATCTCCCAATTAAACTGCTTCGCAGTGACACGGATCATCGTATCTGAGAGAGGCATGGTCATGCGGATCTTTTCCCACTGCGACTTACTGAGCAGCCCAAGCCAGATGAAAATGGCAGCTGGAACGATCGTCCACAGAATCTCAACGGTGGTATTACCGTGTGTATATATCGCTCGCCGACCTTCTCGGGCACGGTACCGGAAGAGGAAAACGATCATGACAGCGGTAACGGCGAGAAAGACAATAGCCGTAAGGAGGTAAATAAGATGGAAGAGCGCGTCGATCCCCGCGCCATACGGAGAGACATCCTCCGGAAGCCATCGCAGCATGTAAATTCCTCAACGTTCCTCCAGGCTGGTGGCTCATTTATAGCGTAACCCTGTACTCCTGCAAGGGGAGCCGCGAGCCTACAGACCTAGAGAAAACAGGAGCGGCAACGCAGGGTTCGGTGGATGTCCTTATGGACGTCTTTACGACTGCGCCTCTAACGGGAGGACGATGATCTCGATGCGTCGATTGAGTCTACGACCTTCTTCGTTTGTGTTGCTAGCGACTGGGCTCGTATCTGCTCGTCCAACCGCGTTCAACTGCTGTGGCGAAAGTTGAACACGGGAAATCAGATATTTGACGACCTCTGCAGCGCGAGCGCTCGACAATTCCCAATTGGAAGGAAACCGCGTACTGAGGGTTGCTCCGATGGGCACGTTATCCGTGTGTCCTTCGATGAGGATACGTTGTCCGGCCACTTTTACGAGGATCGCTCCGACCTTTTCAATAAGTTGTTCCCCTTCTGGAGTCAGAGTTGCCTGACCGCTGGGAAACAAGATGCGGTCAAGAATAGTCACTGTTAGTTTATCTTTTGCCTGGTGAAGAGCAATCTCCTTTTGTGAGATCTCTCCTTGGAGCGCAGCGACGAGACGATCGTAAGTCTCTTTTACTTCTTGTAGTTCCTTGTCTCGTGCCTGCTGGATATCGTGGACTTGCTGCGCCAATGTGACATTACGCTGGCGTTCGTTCTCGAGTCGCGCGATGATCTCGGCTTTCTCCTCAGCAAGCGAAGTTACTTGGCCCTGGAGTGTTGCTTGCGCTATGACAAGAGCATCGAGATGTTGTTGTTGTTCAGCTTCCGCAGTGGCTCGTTGCGCAACAGCTTGGGTAAGAGTGTGTTCAAGAGACTCTGCACGAGCCAATGCTGATGAATGAAAATCTTGCAATACCTGTTGCGGGGGAGGCGCGGGCAGTCGAGCCGTGGAAACGGGATCAAGAAGCGGAACAAATTCAACTTCTGTGACCTGTGAGCTTAACGACTCCTGCGCTGGTGTTGTGAGATGAGGTTTTTGCCAGAGAAAAAGCAAGACCGCGAGATGAAGAAGAAACGCTATCGTCGCAGCTAGGGAAAAAATAGGGGAGCGGCTGTGTTCTTTATTGCTACGCGACAGCATTTTCTGACGTGAGCGAACAGGAATCAGGCTCATTCGCTCATCTGATGAGAAATCACCAAGAACCCATTCTTGTGTAAGTACGTTTTTATGTGGGAGATGGCGGTCTCTGCGCATAATTCCTACTCATCGTAGCTGAAAGAAGCGTTGCCGTTCCCAGGGCGTATTGGCGGCGTAATCGGATCAAACTTACGGCAGTACAAAGGAATCCGATCCCCATCATTAAGCGCCCTGCACTGAGTACCACTTGATAAAAGTCACGCTTCGCTCGTGCAATCTCCCACCGTTCGTGTGCTTCGCTCGGGAAATAGGCTTTCTCTCCGTACGGCAGAAAATCCGAGGAAGGTTGCCGCAATGAAGAAATCGTAGTCATGACTGATTGGTAATGGTGAACCTTCGATTCAGCTGTCAGGTAGTTCCCCACTCCTAACAGGATCAGGGCAGTCCCTGCGACAAACGCGTAGCTTTTGTACAACAAGCGCACTAACATCATAATGAATGGATACAGCGGTACCATCTAAGGGGAAGGGGAGTCAATACTTGTTGCTTGTGCCTCCACATTAAGTGGAGTAGTCTCAAGTACTGGTCTTCTATGCCTATGGAGATTCTTGTTGCCTCTCTTGGTTTGACTGATTATCTGTGGGCTTTGCGGTCACAGCAGAGCGTTCATGCTCGCTGCCGAAAAACTGGAGAGAATGTGGTTCTTATTACAGAACACTATCCTGTGGTGACGCTTGGCTATCGCCGTCAGACTGAGCATCTTCTACGCTCTCGTGCGGAACTTGCAGAGAAGGGGATCTCGCTAGTTGCGAGTACGCGGGGTGGGAGTGCCACGTATCATGGTCCGGGACAGCTTGTAGCGTATCCGATTTTTTCGACCCTTTTTCGTTCCTATGGGGTGCGGGCTTTTATCGCGCATTTGGAAGAAGTAATGCGCCACTTGTGTGCTAACTATGGTGTTGCTGTGGAACGTCGACGTGGGTTTCCGGGTGTGTGGGTGCAAGAGCAAAAAATCGGAGCCGTTGGTATTGCAGTCCAGCATGGAACCTCACTGCATGGCTTTGCGTTAAATATTGATGTCGATCTTGACCCATTCTCGTATATCGTTCCATGTGGATTGCCAGAAGCGGCGGTAACGAGTATTGCGCAAGAAGTGAGAATTACTATTGAGATGCGTGAAGTAGTGCAATTGGCCTGCCGTGCGTTTCAGGAAGTTTTTTCCGTCCCGGTGAAGGAGATCAACAATGAATGGTGTTGTCTTGAGCGAAAAACAATCGCGGGTGCATTGGATCACGATTAATCGACCCGAGCGGAAGAATGCGCTTGACCGTGAGACGATCCTTGCTCTCCGTGAGCACCTTACTGAAAGCGGCAAAGACACAGACACACGAGTAGTGGTGTTAACCGGGGCAGGCAGTGCATTTTGTTCGGGAGCTGATCTACGATCCGGGCAAAGCGAATCGGCTCCTGCGAACGAAGACCTTCTCGAGGACGGATTTAACGCGACAATTCGAGCCCTCTGGAACTTACCGAAGCCGGTGATTGCTGCTGTTGGTGGCGTAGCGGCCGGTTACGGTTGTTCTCTTGCCCTAGCTGCTGATGTCCGCCTGGCTTCTCCGGCTGCGCGGTTTTCCCTCCTTTTCGTTAAGCGGGGACTGACACTCGATGGCGGCGCTAGCTATTTCCTCCCACGACTTGCTGGTCTGCGTGGGATGGAAATGGCGTTAACGGGCGATATGGTGAATGCTGAAGAGGCGTTTCGCATAGGGCTCGTGAACCATGTGGTTGCTGAAGCCGAGTTTCAAGCCTACGTAGTAACTTACGCCGAACGCTTGGCAAAGAATGCGCCATTGGCCTTGGCTGCAATAAAAGCGTCAATTCACAAAGCTCTGGCAAGCAGTCTTGACGATACACTGACAGCGGAAATGAATGAACAACGCCGGATGACCAAGACCGAAGATTGTCGTGAAGGCGTCGCTGCCTTTTTAGAAAAGCGAGAACCGGTGTATAAAGGGAAGTAAAAGGCACGAAGCAATGGAGCGAGTGTACATTGTTGGGGACATTCATGGGTGTGCTCAAGAGCTGGAAGTTTTAGTGGCGGGGTTGCCACTGCAGCCAGACGACCGGCTCGTGTTCCTCGGCGATTACATCGATCGTGGATTGGAGTCTCAAGAAGTTATAGACTTCCTATTGCGGCTCAAGGCTGAGAGAAACTATCAGTTGACCTGTCTCAAAGGGAACCATGAAGATATGTTCCTCGACTTTATCGGACTACCTGGCCACTATGGTGACGCGTTTTTGCATAATGGAGGGCAGGCGACATTGCGGAGTTATCGGGTGCCGCAAGGAGTGAGCGGGCAAGAGGTAGCGGACAGGTTGCCCCCGAGCACCTGCAGTTTTTCCAGGAACTCGAAACGTTTACCGTGGTCGACAAGGTCCTCTGTGTCCATGCTGGGGTCAATCCGCTGTTACCGTTAGCGGAACAGACTGTAGAGGAGATGTTGTGGATTCGGCAGGAATTCCTAACCAATACGCACCTTTTGCCGTACACGGTGGTCTTTGGGCACACGCCGCATCGGGCGGTGCGGTTTGAGTTACCGTACAAGGTGGGGCTTGATACGGGCTTAGTGTATGGAGGGAAGTTGTCGTGTCTGGAGGTGACGGAGAAACAACTTTATCAGGTAGCGAAGGGGAGTCCGCGCGTACAGGTGAGCGATGTCACTTCCGCTTGGGCGCAGACGAAACTTTCTGAAGGGATAGCAACACCGTCAGCAGGGAAGTAAAAGGCACGAAGCAATGGAGCGAGTGTACATTGTTGGGGACATTCATGGGTGTGCTCAAGAGCTGGAAGTTTTAGTGGCGGGGTTGCCACTGCAGCCAGACGACCGGCTCGTGTTCCTCGGCGATTACATCGATCGCGGACCAGGGTCCCGGGAGGTGGTGGATTTTCTGTTGCGGCTCAAGGCTGAGAGAAACTATCAGTTGACCTGTCTTAAAGGGAACCATGAAGATATGTTCCTCGACTTTCTTGGCAAGGAAGGACATTTTGGGGAGGGGTTCCTTGACAATGGAGGGCAGGCGACATTGCGGAGTTATCGGGTGCCGCAAGGAGTGAGTGGGCAAGAGGTAGCGGACAGGTTGCCCCCCGAGCACCTGCAGTTTTTCCAGGAACTCGAAACGTTTACCGTGGTCGACAAGGTCCTCTGTGTCCATGCTGGGGTCAATCCGCTGTTACCGTTAGCGGAACAGACTGTAGAGGAGATGTTGTGGATTCGGCAGGAATTCCTAACCAATACGCACCTTTTGCCGTACACGGTGGTCTTTGGGCACACGCCGCATCGGGCGGTGCGGTTTGAGTTACCGTACAAGGTGGGGCTTGATACGGGCTTAGTGTATGGGGGGAAGTTGTCGTGTCTGGAGGTGACGGAGAAACAACTTTATCAGGTAGCGAAGGGGAGTCCGCGCGTACAGGTGAGCGATGTCACTTCCGCTTGGGCGCAAGCTTCTCCACTTCCGGTTCATTTGACTAGAGTCCGGTCTGCGGTACACCAAATGCTTCCCCAGAGTGTTTCACTGGACCCAGATGTCTTTAAGACCATTTTTGCTTCTGATCCACGCTTCTTTTACACCAATGCCGTGTATGAGGAGGCATATAAGAGTATTCTGAACGCGATTCGTGAAAGAAAGGGCCTCATTGCTCTTCTGGGAAAACCAGGAACAGGAAAGACAAAGCTTATTCATTTATTGACGAATTCCCTGGAAGAAACAGTTCACGAGGTTGCATGTGACGCGCCAAATACAACCTTTGAGATGTTGCTCTCCACCCTCTGTGACCAATTGTCACTACGTTTCACTAATACTGACGATGAGAAAGTGAAGCTTGAGGCGATTGAAGATGCCCTCTGGGCCTGGACGTATCGGGGAGGGACTGAAGTTCTTGTTCTTGATAATGCCCACAACCTTTCTCCTGAGGCATTGAAGAAGCTCCCACAACTTCTTGACCTCGAAGGGCCCCACGGCAAGTTATTACAGATTGTCCTCGTCGCGCGTCCTGAGCTAGAGGTGAAACTCGGCCGCAAAGAATTGAGATGGATTCAGGAACGTCTCGCTGTCCGCTGCCGTGTAACTCCGCTCCGCAAAAAAGAAATTGATATATTTATTCACCATCGGTTTCGTGCAGCCGGCTGGAACCAACACGATTTATTTGCTCCGGAAGTGATTGAGATGATCGCTCAGCACTCCGAAGCGGTCCCCCAGCAAATCAATGCCATATGTAACAATGCGATGGTGGCTGCTTATGCAACGGGCCAGGAGAAAATTTCTCCTCATATAATTGAAGAGATGGTTGCTGCTCTCAAGAAGGAATCAGGAACAGATCCTGGTGCAGAAACAGGAGCTCGGCAGTCCCTCTTCCAGATCGTGCAGCAACTGCGTCGTTCCTCGATATCGCCCAGTCAGTTGGCCTTATGGCGGCTCCGTTCTGTAATTGCTCGGATGAACAGGCGCCAGATAATCGGAGCAACTTTGGTGTTATGTATCGTAGTTGGTCTGACGCTCATGAAGCCGTTGTCGGAAGGGTGGTGGGGGAATGGGTCGGCAGGTACGACTTCCAGCAAGGAGGCAAATACTGCTCCATCACCAAGTAAAGCGAGCAAGGCTAGTACTGGACAAAATACGCGCAATTCCAAACAACTTAAACGTCAGGAACCGCAGGCTGAGAGCGTCAGGCAAGGGCGCTCTCGTGAGACTGATTCACACACAGAAGTCGAGTGATGAGGAACGTTCGTTAACTAACGTTTTCACTCACAAGTCTTCGATTACGAAACGTCAACAGATAATTGGTTGTGGTTTACTTCAGGAGATCATCGGAAACCGCCTGCCCCCACCTCCGACTGACGCGAGTATAGAGTTCCTGATCGATACAATCGCCATCGGTTGCATTATATCGCATGATGTTCTGCAGGTGTGTGAGTGTATCAATTGGCAATACGTCCTCGATTTCGACCGCCATCCCATTCTTATCGGCACGCACAACCGTACCTCCCAGTTCAATGCGAATCGGATCAGCCTGAAGGCCAACGAGAAGTGTGAGCTGACAAATAGAACCCACTGGTAGCGGATTACCGCAGTCTATGTGTATGCCTTTGAGGCTGACGTCCGTTGTTTTTCCGGGCATAGCAGGGGAACTCTTTGATCGAAGAATGACATCGAGTCGTAGTGGTACCCGGGTCATTTCACGACGATTACGTTCATCCATGATGGGAGTGTCCTTTCTCCGAAATACGCATACCGTTTGGATAGTGTTATAAGAGGAGCGATCGGTCACTGAGAAGAAATCTTCAGCATTTTCGGTAGCGGTTCAGTTTCCCTTCCCAGGTTAAGAGGAAACTACGCGCTCCGTGTCATGCTGAGGAGCCCCGTGCCGAAGCATCTCTCGTGCGAAAGCGCGAAGGGGAGAGATGCTCCACTCCGCTCCGTTCAGAATGCCATTTTCGTAATGTCGTCGACCAAACTAAACCACTACCTGCTGGCGGGATCAGTTGATAGGTGTCCCTCCGTTGTGGGGATGGGAATGATGGCTGTGGTGTTGTGGGAGGGGCGGCGGATGATGATTCGCCTCCTCTGCCCAACGGCAGAGGGGGCGGTTAAAGCGCGCAATTTGCCCTTACTTTTCCGTGCAGTATTCAGCTCCTTACGGGTGACCGATTCCACCGGTTGGGGTGGATATTGGAGACCGTCTGTTTCTGGAATTGGCGAGGGCTGTATTTCCTGTGGTGGTTCTGGATCATAAAGAGAAAGAGTCGGAGGGTCTTCTTGGCTCTCCGGTGGGATAGGGGAAGGAAGCTGAGGCGATTGTGCCGGAGAGACGTATTGAACCAGTTCTGCCGGTCGCTCTCCCTGGCGCGAGAAGAGTGTTGCATGAGTCAAGAGCATGTCCTGCGTGATTTGTTGGTTGAGAAACTGTTGCGTTTGATTTTTTGCGAGATAGAGAACTGCCTCGCGCATGGAGAGACGTGGACCAGAGGGAGTCTTCAGGAGGCTTCTCCACGAAAAATGGAGTCCGTATCCTGCGATCTTCGTATCGCGGGCAATGGTTTCGTCCTGCGCCATGGTAGACAACAGTTCACGGCCGTAATCCGAGAAGAGCTGTTCCACAAGCGTACTAAAATCTTTCTCCTCGTCTAAAATATCTGGCATGCCGATGATGGCTTCCAGATATCGCTCGTCAGGAGGCTGACTCGCGGCGTGGGTGAAAAATCCTACACTCAGTGAAACAACAGCATTCGCGAACTGCAACTGACCGATTGAACTCCGAGTGAGTTGATCGAGAATATGATCGAGATTCTCACTGTACGTTTCACCGAGAGATCGGGCCTTTTGGGTAGAATAATAGGTAGTGTAGTACGAGGCTGGTACCCTGGTTGTTCCCCCGGTAGGGGAAGGAGAGGAAGGGGGTTTCTGTGCGGTACAACCACTTGCGACGAAGAGCAAAGTAAAGAGCACGCTCTTTGTGAGTTTTAAATCTCGGTGTATCATGACGCGTTGATCTTCCCTTTCCAACGGCAGTCCTGTAAAAAGATTTAGCAGTTTCACTCACTTGTTGTATGGCGAGCAAGAGAAGAAAGAAACGCCGACCCTACGGCGAAACCACCTAAGACTGCTTTGTAGCGTATGTCACTTGATATGTCATCAGGAAAACTTCTCCTCCGTTGGATTGTTCTATCATCACTTGACAACTCTACGCCATTGTTTCACCAAGTGTGTATACTGTATCGTGTGGAAGGGGCTGATGACATCACTTTCTTCCCTCTTGGATGTAGTCTATTGTCGGGGCTGAGGCCTTCGCCTCTACGGACAGAATTATGACAGCGTATCAAGTTTTGCTCGTGCACTCTTCAGGAGCATCTCCGGTCGCTATACAAAAACTGCTCGAAGAACGTCAATTCCTCATTCATATCAGCCGCAGTTGGGAGGAAACAGAACGAACCTGTACTCGTATCCCAAAGGATCAACTCAAGTATATTTTTCTCGACCTCACGTTGTGCAATGGAAGTAACTGGGAGCAGTTTATGCGACAGATACAGGGAGGGAGTGGGGATACGATTCTTATCCATTTTCACCCCCGCTATCCTCATAATCTGGCGTATCTACTGAACCTCCATTCACCCGAAGAAGAGGAGGCTACTAGAAGTAGCGAGCAACAGATTCCTCTTATCATCGGAGACAGCGCAAAATTTCGTGAGGTCACTAGTCTTGTCCACCGCTATGCCCCCTATGACATTACCGTGCTTATCACTGGTGAGACCGGAACCGGAAAAGAAGTCATGGCGCGTTATATTCACGAGCACAGCGCCAGACGGGATGGCCCGCTTGTCGCCTGCAACATGACGGCGATTCCCGAAACGTTGGTGGAGAGTGAATTATTTGGCTATGTAAAAGGTGCGTTCACTGGGGCAGAAAGGAATAAAAAAGGCTTAATTGAAACGGCAGAAGGTGGAAGCTTGTTTCTTGATGAAATCGGTGACTTGCCTCTTGCGATACAACTAAAGTTGCTGCGTTTTCTTGAAAGCCGCGAATTTTATCGCGTCGGTGAATCGACACCGAAAACCGCTGACGTGCGTATTATTGCTGCGACGAACAAACAGATGGAGAGAGCGATCCAGGAACAGCGCTTTCGTGAAGACCTCTATTATCGGCTCAATAGTGCCCGTGTCATTTTACCTCCACTGCGGGAGCGACGCGAAGATGTCCTGCCGTTGGTTGAGCACTTTACCCTGCAATGCTGTCAACGGATGCAAAAGCCGCCCAAGAAAGTCAGCCAGTCCGCCCAAACCCTCTTGGCGGATTATTCTTGGCCAGGCAATGTGCGCGAACTCCGTAATGTCGTTGAGAGTGCTGTCTTAGTGTCAGACAACGAGCATATAACTATAAGTGACCTTCCTATGCATCTCCAACAATATGCGACTGGGCACCGCGAGGAGCTGAGCGCGAAAGTTGTGGGCCGCATCGATGAGGCAGAACGAGAAGTGATTCGTGCAGCGCTGCAGGAAGCGGGCGGAGATAAAGCCTCAGCTGCAAAGCGCTTGGGAATTTCAGTGCGAACGCTCTACCGTAAACTGGAGAAGTTTGCGGAGTTCAAAGACCTCAAAGACGAAAGCTCGTCTTCTGTCTCTTAGCTGGACTTTGTCTATATGGAAGTTACACTAAGGTTCGGTTTCTGGTTTGTTCATCCAGTGGCGGGCGGAGCCGCCCTACGTGTCCCCGCAGATTCAAGGTAGGGCAGGCTGTGCCTGCCATCGTTGGCGAAAAACCCAAATCCTGGTATGTTCCACAATTAGGTCAGGTGACCTTATTCAGTAAGGTGTCTTTGAGATCGTCCATGGCTGACGACTCAGCCAACAGAATCTCGAGTTGATCACCGACGGTCGTCGATGATTTGTTGACCGCCCCTCGTGGAAGTTCCAAAACGCTATGAGCACTGAAATGGAGACGTGAAATTCGTAGCGGGGCTAAATCCCGAACTGTGGCGATGACTTTATTGGTTCGGTCAAGGAAGATCACGTCGATGGGAAACTTCATTCCAATAGTGTGAACGCCTTTGCTCGGTATAAGCCACAACGCTTCTTCCGGGCCGAGTGACTGACGACGCAAGAGTCCAACGAGGCGTGTAAAGAAGTTATCCGCTTTCCTCACGGTAGTAGCGAGCCACGTTTTCTTTGTTAGATTCAATGCCGGCATGACATCATCGTCCTCTAGTGAGTATAGTACTTCAGCACCTTTGCAATATTCACTGCTGGTGGTGCGAAAATTACACAGAACAGTGCCGGCAGGATACAGAGTGCCAATGGGAAGAGTAGTTTAATGACCAGCTTCCGTGCGGCCTCCTCGGCCTTTTGAATACGCTTCTGTCGCATCGTTTCGGCATATATCCGCAAAGACCTGGCAATGCTACCGCCGATCTCTTCGGTTTGCACGAGAAACGCGGTCAGCCCACGAACTTCTTCAAGGTCGAGGCGGTCGGCTAAGCGCGTGAGCGCTTCACGCCGCGCCAAGCCGGCTTGCATCTCTCGCGTCATCAAGAGGAGTTCATCACCGACTGCCAACCCTTGCCCTTGCTGTTCTTCGGAGACCTTTATTAATGCATTATCAACTCCAAGTCCGGCTTCAACGCAAATCACCAACAGGTCGAGTGTGTCAGGGAAGGTCTCGCGAATTTCTAGCATGCGTTGTTTCGCCTTGCGGCGAACATTGCTATGTGGCAGGAGATAGCCAACCCCGGCAGCGGCGAAGACCAGCATAAGGGTACTAGAGAACGGTGCAAACGAGATCGAGGCTAAGAGAAACGCAGCTGCGGCAAAAGCAATGGTCGAGAAAAAACAGACCCCCCAAAAGATCCGCATTGCGCGCTCCCCGGAATATCCGGCTTGGTGGAGGGTGCGACCAATTGCCGTATAGCGTTCAGGGAGTTCCTTGTCACCGAGAAAAAAGTTTGCCGTCTGCTCCCAGAAAGTTTTTTCCGAGTTATCGATAAGCAGTTGACCGTTGGTTCTTGCTGATCCCTCGCTAATGGCAGCCAGGCGCTTCTGAATAATGTCCTCTTCACTGTCAACTTTAGGAGCGAGGAAGAGAAGGGAGAGTCCTCCAACAAAACCGAAGGTGCCAATCGCGACAAGCAAAAGTTCCATATCGATTGCGCGGGCGGCTAGATATGGAGACGTAAGAGCCGACGAAAGACCACGATCCCGGTAATTTCCAAGACTAGAGCAAGCATAAACATGATCCATCCTACGCCGCTCGCGGCAACTTCGCTCATCATCTTAGGATTGATAGTATACATCCCCGCAAACAACACTGGTGGAAGCGAACATACCACCCATGCTGCCATGCGGTTTTGCGCCGTCAAGCTATTGATCTCGCGTTCGACTCGGAACCGTTCGCGGATCACGTCTGCCAAATTATTCAACAGTTCGGCTAAGCTCCCACCAACTTCACGCTGAACGGAGAGGGCGGTACTAAACAGGCGCATCTCTGGGAGCGGAAGACGTTCAATAAAATTCTCCAGCGCTTCTCTTATTGGAAGTCCCAGATTCAATTCCTCCATGAAGACGGCGAACTCTGTACCAATCGGATCTGGCATTTCCTTTGCCACATAGGCTTGCGCTTGGCTCAGACCCAGTCCAGCTTTTAACCCTTGTGCCATGATATCGAGACCATCTGGTAATTGCTCGAGAAATTTTCGCATCCGTTTGTGTGCTAAATACTTCACGTAGATATAAGGACCGATAGCAGTCAAAGCTGCGCCGAACATAGACAATCCACTCGGTTGATTGAAAACGGTTATCAAAATGGAAAACGCAACGGCGGCGGTAGAGAATGACAAAAGGATAAACAAGCCGACGCCGATGTTTAGATTAGCGCGATCTAGGAGAAGATCCAAATTCTTTGCTATTTGAACACCGGAGAGCAACCGATGGAAACTGGGAATCTCGCTATAGAGCGAATCTTTGAGCAGTGGGGTACTAGCGCCTATGGAGCTGGAGCCCAGGGTAGTGATACGTTTACGAATTCGGGTCTGCGGTGAACTCTCTGCCGCTTGCGTCAACAGAATGATGGCAACGAACAAACTCGAGAGCGCAAGGAACGCAAGAATGGCGAGGAGAAAAATCGTCATATCGCTCTCTTCTTGATGGTTCAGCGGTGTAAAGTAACTGCTCGGTACTTTCTGCCCATACCGCTCTAAACGGTCGAGAAAAGCAGGGCGGACACCAGTGGCAGTGAAGTCTCCGAGGACTTTACCATTCTCAATCCCGGTCTGATCGAAGCGAAAGATCAACTGGGTAGTAATCGTTTGGCCCTCCATGCCCGTCACCTCAGAGAATTCGACCAGTTTACGAGTGCCGTCACTCAGGCGCGAGAGCTGGATGACGACATCCAAGGCTGAGGAAATCTGTTCTCGCAGCGCGCGTTCGGGAAGATTGAGGCCAGCCATTAACATCATTGTTTCCGCGCGTGACAATGCATCCCGGCAACTGTTGGCATGGATCGTGCTAAGTGAACCATCGTGGCCGGTATTCATCGCCTGGATCATATCCAACGCTTCTCCACCTCTGACTTCGCCAAGTACGATGCGGTCCGGTCGCATGCGCAGTGCATTGCGCACTAAGTCCCGCTGGGTGACTGTCCCTCTACCTTCAATATTCGGTAGACGGGTTTCGAGGCGGACAATGTGTTCCTGCTGTAATTTTAATTCTGCAGAGTCCTCGATCGTGATGATACGCTCGTGAGAGGGGATAAAGTTGGACAGACAGTTGAGCAACGTAGTTTTCCCTGCTCCGGTTCCTCCAGAGACCAGAATATTGAGTCGGGCTTTTACACAGGCCGATAAGATATCGGCTATCGGCTCAGGAATCGAATGCAATTGAACAAGGTCTTGCATCGTCAGCGGGTCAGCACCAAAGCGACGAATAGAGAGAATCGGTCCATCCAGAGCAAGTGGCGGAATAATCGCGTTCACACGAGATCCGTCTGAGAGACGCGCATCAACCATCGGTGACGATTCGTCAATGCGCCGACCGACGCGAGAAACGATGCGCTCGATGATTTGCATCACGTGTTCGTTGTCACGAAAACGGACATCGGTTCGTTCCAAGCGTCCATTTCGTTCGACAAAGACATTGTCGTAGGTGTTGACTAAAATATCGGAAATGGTCGGATCTGTCATGAGAAATTCGATGGGTCCAAGGCCGAACGCCTCATGTTGTATTTCAGCGACAATCCGCTCACGGTCGGAACGACTGAGCGGCAACGCCTCTGCCATAATCATATCTTCAAGGATATGGCGAATTTCTGTCTTGACCGACTCGCTCTCCAACGTTGAGAGTCGAGTCAAATCAATCGTATCAATTAACTTGCGATGAATCTTGATTTTGAGATTCTGAGTGAACAGGTCTGGTGCAAGGGCCCGCTCGCTACGGGGTTGGGGCTTGATCGGAGTTTCTGTCCGGGGCCGTTCGAGTTCTCGTCGTATCGTTTCGAAGGGGAATGATGGTGGAGTACGCATGACGTGCCCTTCCTCATTTCGCGTTTCGTGCGGGAATCAGACGACTCAGCAAGCCTGCCTTCTTCTGCTCGAGTTTTGGTCGCGTGACCGAGACCGAGGAGGAGAGGTCTCGGTCGATGGCGGTTGCCAAACTCTGGTAGCTCTTGGCTAGTTTTGAATGGGGGCTGGTGTCGAGAATCGGCACTCCTTGATTCAACGAAGAAATGGCGATTGGGTAGTCGTTCGGAATTGTGCAAAAGGTTTGCACCGCCAGGGTTTTCTCGAGCGAGTCCTGGCTAAGGAGTTTACTTTTTTCGTAGCGATTAAGGATGAGCCGGACTTTTTTCAGGTCTATACGCAACCGCTCGAATGATTCCAACGCCTTATGTGCACTACGGAGTGCGGGGATGCTCATTTCCATAACAAAGAGGATACGATCGGCCTTATCCAGCGCGACGAACGACGTTTCGTCAAATTCCTTTGGCGTGTCGACCAACACGAAGTCAAAGGCTTCAGTCAAGGCATCGATCGTCTGATCAATGTCACTTGCCGTGATTTTCCCCGCTTCCTCTGCATGCGCCGGTTCTGCTAACACACGAACGCCTGAAGCATGCTTACCCAGTGAGCCTTCAATAAACAAAGGATCGATGCGTTGGAGATTCTTAGCAAAATCGAGAATAGTGTAAGATGCGTCCAAATTCAGGAAACTCGAGAGTCCGCCAAACTGTAAGACGAGATCAACAAGGCACACCGTTCTCTGTTGCGTGGTGGCTAAGGCCACTCCGAGATTAGCGGTCACGGTAGTTGTGCCGACACCGCCTTTGGCTGAGAAAACGGTAAGCAGGTGACCTTGCTGCCGATGGGTGACGATGTACTGGGTCACTTTCTCGCGCAAGCGCTCAAAGGACTGCACGACTTCCGGCCAATTAAACGGCTGTGAGAAGAACTCTTCGGCTCCGGTGCGTAGCGCACGTAAAATCACCGGCGAACTATTGTCCGCTGTGGTCATAATGAGGTGCGTATTGGGAAAGTGACGTTTGAAATCTTCGGTTGCCTGAAAAATCTTGTCAGGATCACGCCCAAGATCAATCACCACGATGGCTGGGGTCGGTGTCCTTTGCAAGAGTTCCGCAGCTTCACCGAATCCATTCGGGCGTTTATGCACAACGAAACCTGAATCCTTTTCCAATTGCTGCCGCAGTGAGGCAAGGGCGATGCTATCTTCTC
Organism: uncultured delta proteobacterium; assembly: GCA_963733195.1. Taxonomy (GTDB): domain Bacteria; phylum Desulfobacterota; class Binatia; order Bin18; family Bin18; genus VGTJ01. The sequence continues at coordinate 205,992 of CAVTCR010000050.1, read as the reverse complement.
CGATCAGGATAACAGGAATCTTTATGCTCATAGCGTGTACTCCTTCATCCCCGAACTCCTACGGTAGTGTTGGTCCTCCGGCAGGAGCGGGGCGACTAGAAGAGGCTGGTAATGGTAAGGATGGTACGGGGATTGTTGGCTTAGGGGAAGATGTTGGTGTGGGCAGGTTGCTCTCTGGAGTTGACTCCCCAAGCGTCGATTTCTGTAAGGAAGACTCCGGTGCTGGAGCCTGATACGGAGCAGGAGAAGCCTGCGGTGGTATTGGTGCAGAGGGAGGTGTGGGCACAGGGACCTGACGCATATCCGGATCGTTATACTTGCGAAGTGATGGGAGCGGCGGCCGTACACCTGGACGCAGCGCCTTCACAACCTTAGGCGTCACGACGAAAATCAACTCTGTTTCCTGATTGCGAAAGCGTGTCGTACGAAAGAGCGCGCCTATGATCGGGAGGTCGCCAAGGAAAGGAATCTTGCTCAGGTCTCTGAGAGTCCTGCGATCGAGAAGGCCACTGATAATCAGTGTCTCTCCCTCACGCATCTCGACACGATTCACGCTTCTGCGCACCCGGAGCCCTGGAATCACGACCCCGCCAAACGCTACTGATACCGACGGATCAATGTCACTCACTTCTGGAAACACACGTAGATCAATTGTATCAGACCACGTGATAGTTGGCACAAAGTCCAGCCGTACCCCGAATGGTTTGAAGTCGATAGTGATGTCATCGTCGGTTGCAAAGGGAACGGGGAACTCACCACCAGCCAGAAATCCTCCAGACTGTCCGTTTTTCATCACCAAGCGGGGTTGGGCCAGCACTTCAGTAACGGTTTTATCTTGAAAAAGGCGATAGACTGTCGTCAGTGCTAAATTTCCTGTCACATGGGAAAGCACAGCAGAAGTACCACCGCCAAAAAGAGTGGTGGGCGGAAACTGGCTGGTATCTTCAAACAGCGAACCAGCAGAGAACCCGCCCTGTGTTCCTGCTCGGCTTAAGAAAGATGTATGTTTTCCGACTACGCCGATGTCGACGCCGAGCTCCCGTAGCCGCGTGAGAGAGATTTCTGCGACAATAACGTCGAGCTGTACCTGGCGAGCCTCGCGAATGACTAACAGGTCGACAATCCCCGGTAGTTGCCGTTTATCACCCCATCGGTTGGTGTCGGTCAGGGCTGATTCTGGAAGAAAGGCTAATTGTCCACCGCCGGCAAAGGCAGTGCCAGTCTGCGGGAGGCGGGGTTGCGTCCGTGTATTAACATTCACAGATTGTGACGTGCCAGGTGTCGCCGTCTCTGCAGTTTGTTGCCTGGTAGGCAGGTACGTACGGGTGATCTCTAAGACCTTGTCATAAATGACTTCGTTGGCCACTTCTCCTCTGAGTACGAGGGTGGAGCCTGAAGTTGATATTTCGACCTGATCATCAGGGAACAAAGCACGCAGTTGTCGTTGTAAGCCGAGCACATCAGGAATGACAGTAAGGCTGAAGTGCGAAATTCCTCCTTGCTCATTCCAAATGACAAGTGAGGTTGTCCCCACGGCTTTGCCATTAATCAGCAGGTCGGTGGGGGATAACACGACGACGTCGGCGATGTCTGGTTGTGCAACTGATACCGTGCGTGAACGTGTGCGCAATTGCAAAACCCGCGACTGATTCACTGTGACTGAGATGGATGGATGTGTTTCCTGACCGTAAGCGATCTGACCTCTTCCCCACAGTCCTAACAGCATACTGAGGGCTATCCCCCAAGGCACGCCCCTCCCTCTTCGTGTCCCACAACTCCCCATGTGCCTATGCCCCTTTCTCTAGAACTCAAACTCCGATCGTTTGCTGCCTGCATAGAGCTCTACCCGGTATCGCGCCGGAGGAGCCGCAGGTGGTGGCGGTGCTGCGATTGGCACTGGTGGTGGCGGTGCGGCAAGGTTGAGAAGATCACGAGTAGTACTCCCCGGCGTGTCGACGATGTTCTCGTCCTGTGCCGCTCGCAACGCTAACACAATCTGCCCTTCAATAGAGGCCAGCGACAATTTTTCTGCTTCCTCAGGAGTCAATTCCAATGTAATCGAACTTGCAACCTGTGGTTTTCCATCTTTTGGTTCATTGACTGTTTGTGCGACTGATAAGACGCGTTTATTTTGTAACACGATCTTCGAGATCTGTTTGGCGGGTTCGTTGGCAGCGGAAGGAGAAGCGACCAGGGCTATGACATCGACCCGATCGTTGGGAACAATAAATCCGCTGACCCCAATGATCTCGTTGACGCGTACGGCAATGGCGCGGTACCCCGGACTTAACAACACAGTCAATCCAGCTTTATCGGCCAAACGGGAAGGAAGCATCGGTTCACCCGGTGCGATCGTGGTCTTAGCAATTTTTCCGGTCACTTGTTGTAGCGAGGAAAACGCGCCTGGCGGGACAGAGGCCTTGAGGTAAGAAGTAGTTTTCACCATATCCGTGGTGATGGCAGCTCCAGAGGGAATCTCTTTGGTTGCGACGACAATATCTTGTAGTGAGCTTCTGAATCGCTCGGAGTCCAAACGTTGCTGCCGAAGGAAACTAAAAATCCCGTAGGCTGCGAGCAGCCCAAACGAGATCGCAATCAGCATGGCGAGTCGTAAGCGATTTTGCATAGACATTCACCTCTTGCGCTAAAATCCTGCCCAGTGTCCATCGGGATCATAATACACTGCAACTAGCGCTCCTAACACGATTGCGACTCCGTAAGGAACCGTATGTGAGCCTTTCCGGCTCCGTTGTCCAACTGCTTCAGGTAATACTGTTCCTTTAGTCATTAGCAGCAGTTTGAAGTCCAACCAAACACTTGTTAAGCTTCTAAGCTTAAACTTTTTTCCCACAAGGGAAAATAGGGCAAGCAAGCCTCCAGCAAGAACGGAGTAGAAGGCAACGCGAGGAATGATCGCAGACCCGAGAATAGCTCCGAGTGCACCCATGAGTTTTACATCCCCTGCGCCTAACCAACCGAGGATGAACGGCAGGACGAAAATCCCAATGCCGAGCCCGCAACCGTATAGACTATCGAGTAAGGAGGGAAACCCATTCCAGCCATTCAGCAGTAATCCGGCTCCTGTCGCCGGGAAATTGAGCCAGTTAGGGATGCGTTGCTCTCTGAGATCAAATATCACTGCGAGTCCAGAGAAGAGGAGGAAAAGGACATCTTTGAGGATGACCATGTCTTTCTTATTGTCCTTTGGATGAGAAAGGTAGCCACATCTCGGCAATCGCGCCTGAGGCTCTGCGGGATAGAACTAAGAGAGGCACCTGAATTCAGGTGCCTCTCTTACAAGTTGTATAGGTCAATAACCGGACAGGAGGAGGGATTTGGTAGAAGAAGTGTGAAGAAACAAACTGCCAGCTTTTGCTCAGGCTTGACTCTTCGCTGCTCTAGACTGCTGAGGGCCATGCATTATGGAGTGCCGCCAGAGCCTTCGCCGCAGGTTCCAGGGACGCTACACTTACCAATTTCACCTGTGACATTCGCGAAAAGGGTAGTAATAGCCTCGCCTATGTTAGAAGAATTAATAATGACCCAGACCCCAAACACGATCAAGCCGAGGATAAGAGCATACTCGGTGATGCCTTGTCCTTCTTCTTCAATCAATAGACGTTTCAATAAATCTTTCATAAAAGAGCTCCTTTCTCAGATTAATTTGTGCCACCCCCATATAGTGTAGCGTCGTATATGCAAAGAAACAGGGAGCATGCTATGTGCCAGCGGAAAGCGGTGATTTTCTCAACAATTCCACTGTCAGACTCTGTGTCATGCCGTTGTCATTTGTCAGAAATGACAGAAGTTTTGACAAAAGTGACATAAGAACTTCATTCTTTAGGAGCTTATTTTTTTAGCAACTTGCGGTATAACCCCTATGAACTTCTCCCATTTTGCAGTGCAAAATGGGACCAGGTGGCTGCCTTGGTAAGGATCTTGCTTGGTTGCAAATCCGGGGTATTTGTGGTCTATCTTTTTGTGCCATTTGGACCTGTACCGTACACAGCGGTCGTAGATAATTGAATAGTGATCTCAAAAACAGGTATGTTAGTAAGTCAAAGCGCTGAAAGACGGAGGGGCTATGGGCCGTATCCTTTCCTTTCACTCCAATAAACGCGGGCAAGCGCTCATCGAATTTGCTTTCATCCTTCCTTTTCTTCTCGTCATCATTGGTGGGATTGTCGATTTTGGTTTGGCATTCTTTGTCGGACAAGTGATTGTGAATGCTGCTCGCGAAGGGGCACGCGCCGGGGCAGTTGTTCGCTCTGTGGGGGGGGGAGGATTTCCGGCAGGGGAAGAGGGAACCTGTACCGTCCCTTGTGGCAGTGGTCCCTCTATTCTCAAAGTTGCATCCGCCAAAATCCCTGATGTTGGCTTATTTAACGGCTTTACGCTTGAAAGTGAATTTGTTCCTTCAGATAATATAAACGAAGATGCGGTTCGGGTGACCATCGAAGGGCAGTATGGCTGGTTTCTCCTGCAACTGATTGGGTTTGAGACCGATCACAATCTCTCGCACAGCCGAGATGCGTTGGGAATGGCAAAGACCATCCTGATATCCGAGTTGAGAAGTACTATGAACACCGTACGCAACGATCGTGGTGTGGTACTGGTTTTTGTGGCCATGGGATTGCTGCTGTTTCTTCTATTCCTTGGCCTTGCGCTTGATACTGGCTGGCTGGTGTTTGTGCGAGCTCAAGGCCAGGCGCGAGTAGACGCTGCAGCCTTAGCGGCTGCAGCGGCACTAATTGAGGATTCTGGCGATCGGAAGACCAGAGCCGAGGAGCTCGCAAACACATTCAGTGAAAAAAATGTGGTCAACAGTAGTGTCAGTCCAGCGAACGACGTTGCCCCGATGAACTACAATCAGACCAGTGGAGAACTGCAAGAAGCGTCAAGCTGGAACCTGTGGGGAGGGAGTGCCCCGTGCAATGGCGTACGCGTAATAACTGACGTGCCGACACAGGTGTTCTTCGCGGGTATTAGAAACGTCTTCGGAGCAGGAGAGACCGGGCAAGAGAACATCACTCTCAGTGCAGTTGCTCATCTACCGTGTCCGGGAATAAAGACAACAGGAGAGAAGCTAGCACAGCTTGCCATATCGCGGGCTTTCTGGGATTTTCCTGATGGCTGTGATGAATCCCCGCCCGCTCTTAGAGTTAGTAACTGCCGCGCTAGCGCCAGTAGCCTCTCTTCCGCTACCAGTGCAAGTGGGGACGCCCATTACTCTGCAGCCAATCCCACCAGATCTAGCAAATTTAGCGGCGCGTCTAGAGGGGCTTCTTCCCCAGCAGTGCCCTAGCGCGACGATCGTTCCTGTGGTGGATGATGTTAACCCGGGTTCCAAGCTGATAGAAGGCTTTGCTGCTATTTGTAGGACTGGGACTGGTGAAGGGATCACAGTTACACTGCAGTGCGGAGAAGTTGCGCCAAGCTCTGCTGGAACGGGAGAGTGCTTCGGCACTTATGCTTCCAATCCTATCCTCATTCGATAGTCAGGAACAAACATTTCTTGCCCACGCAGAAGAATCCTTACCTTGCGTTTCTGCTCTCGCTTGTCGTTCCTGGGCTTGGCCAAGTGTACAATGCGGAACGAAGCAAAGGTCTTATCATCTTCGTATCCTGCTTGCTCCTTGGGAGGAATTGCTGTGTGGCTTTCAGTATAAACCGTCTCACGGTTGTCTTGGCGGTGGTAATGGTGTGGCTCTCCAGCGCGATTGATGCGTATAAAACAGCGGCGGCCTTTGGTCATGCGCTTGATTGGTACTATCGTCCATCCTATGTGGTCACCATGTTGCTGCTTGTTGGACCGTTAGCACTGCCTTTGCTGTGGCGGAGTACGTATTTCTCCAGTACCGCGCGGTGGATGTGGACGACGGTAGTAGTGAGTGTTGCGCTGCTTTTCCTCGCCACACCGTACTTGCTGCATTTGCTCATTCAACAGATGCCCGAGCTAGAGACCTTGCTGCGAAATGCTGGTGTGGAGCTTTGATGGTGATTGGAAAGACGTAAAGGGTTAATAATCGGAATCATGCTCTTCATACTGGAAAAGGACCCGAAAAAAACAAAAAACATCGCGGTAAGAGGGAGGGCACCCAAGAGGCGTTTGGGGTTTAAGAGCGTCTGCGAGAAGTCATGCAGGAGTGTCCGAATCAAATAGTAAGGATGCCACCATATCATGATCCAGAAGATACGAGTGATGAGGTAGGTCATTAATACGACAAAGAAGGCGAGTCCGGACACCGGGACATACAATAACCCACGAAACGCCTCGGGACGGTCGTACACGCGGGTGATAAGCCAGGCACTACACACATAGAGACTGACGATCATCAGCAGGAGGTATTCCGTTTTGCTCCAATTGCTGAACAAACTCTTGCGTAGGAAAGGAGTTTGTCCTTTTTCCGTGACATCCATCGCTGAGAGTCTTCCTATTACACTGTCATTTTCTTCCTCAGATCAACATACAATACGATTACCAGCAAACGGAGCCGCATCTCAGCGACGCGCGTAAGGAACGGTTGAGAGTTTTCTGCCCCTTCTCTATGCTACGTCTGATTTCGCCTTGTAACTTTGCTCGCGGAATGAGAGAATACGATGGATCGTAGCGTAGGGAGGCAACGATGAAACTGAGACGTACCACTCTAGTGATGACAGCAGTGGCAATGATGTTCTCTGTGCAACTCCTCACAGGCGCGAACGTACGTGCGGCACAGCGCGATCTTCCCACTGCAACCGGTGGTGCGGTGTTTAGCATCATCGGGACGATTATTGCGCTTCCGGTCAAGATCGCGACCTGTGGAGGAATGGCTGTGATTGGTGGTGTAGGGTATGGCGTGACTCTAGGAGAGAGTGAATTCGTTCAAGACGAGTTTTTGTCAGCACTTCCTGATGCCTGCCGACCAGTATTAAAGACCACCCCTATGGAGATTGACCCGAACCTTCCAGGACCACGACCGCAGGATCTCGAATGGTAACTTCTTCAGTTTCGAGTGCTGAGGACTGAGTTTTCTCTTTTTTGCTCGGCCCTCAGTCCTCGTTACTTAGTCCTTGCTGCGGACTCTGGCAAGCGAAAAATCCGCAGTGCAGTGTCACGCAATAATTTTCGCCTTGGTTCTGGTCTGATCTCAAGCCCGTCTACCTCTGCCATTGCTCGTTCTGGGTCAATCACCGGCCAATCGGTGCCGAATAATACTTTGTCTTGTCCCCAAGTGTTAATGAACTGCACAAGCGGTGACTGCCAGTGGCGTGGGGCATAGGCGTCGGTGCCGATGTAGACATTGGGGTGTTTCCATGCGACCGAGATCATCTCCTCGGTCCAGGGATAACCAATATGAATGCCAATGAGCGTGAGTTCAGGGAAATCGATGGCAACACGGTCGAGAGTGATTGGGCGACCGACACTCGGTAAGACGCGATCTTTTTGATATCGCAAGCAATGCCCCACCTGCATCATGATGGGAATCTCAAGCTCACAACACTTGGCATAGATCGGATAGTAGCGGGCATGGTCAGGAGCCATCTCAAACCAATGCGGATAGAGATGCGCACCAACAAAACCATACTCATGCACCGCATGGGTTAGTTCGCGCAATCCTTGCATCCCGCGTGTAGGGTCCACACCCGCAAGACCAGAGAACCGGTCGGGATACTTCTGACAAATCTCTGCGACCCGCTCGTATGGAATTTCGAACGAGTGCCTAACGCGTAAATCACCAGCGCGGACGGCGATGAGGAGTGAGCGTTGAATTCCGGCACGGTCCATTTTCTCGAGATAGGCTTCTATTGACACTCCGCGACGTAATTCCTGCGGGAAGCGCACCTGATTAAGGAAATGTTCATCTACACCAGTGCGACCAAGACGGACTTCTTCTTCGGTGAATAAGTTGCAAACGATGTCAATCGTTCCTAGCGAGGGCATAGGTCCTCCGTGTATTGGCCGATAGAGACAAAGATAGCGGAGCAAAGGATAAGGGATAAAGGATAAGGGGACATGGAGAAGAAAAGAATCGAAAATTTTGAAGATCTACGGGTTTGGCAAAAGGGAATTGAGTTGGTCAAGCAAGTATACTTCCTCACAGCCGCAGGCAAGCTGAGCAAAGACTTTGGCTTGCGCGACCAACTCCAACGAGCTGCCGTGTCTGTTCCGACAAACATCGCTGAAGGTTTTGAGCGCTCTTCGCGTAAGGAGTACATTCGTTTCCTCCTTATCGCCAAGGGCTCCGCCGGAGAAGTTCGCAGTCTACTGCGGGTTGCATAGATCTTAGCTTCATCGATCAAGTCCACTACAACGACTTGCGAACTTCACTTTTGGAACTTAGTCGCTCTCTGGCAGCGCAGATCAGGTCATTGCAAGAAGCAGAGCTGGTGATTAGCCTCTCTTTTCTATTCCCCACCCCTTATCCCTTATCCTTTCCCCTTTTCTTTTTAGTTGACCTCGAATAAACCAGCGACGCCCATTCCGCCGCCAACACACATCGTTGTGACCACATACTTCACGCTACGTCGCTTGCCTTCGGCAAGGGCATGGGCGACCATGCGTGCACCACTCATGCCGTATGGGTGACCGATGGAAATCGCGCCACCATCCACGAATCGTTCCATTGAATCCCTAGCCGATCGCGACAATTAGGTCTGCACGGCAAAAACTTCGTAGTTCCCACAGGCCGATGTCTTCCATCTTCAGTCCATGCCTCTGTAGGAGTTTGGGAACAGCGAACACCGGCCCAATCCCCATTTCGTCAGGTTCACAACCGGTGGCGATGAGACCACGATACACGCCCATTGGTTGCAGCCCTTTCTTCGCGGCGATACTTGCTTCCATCAGCACGCAGGCGGCTGCACCATCGGAAAGCTGGCTGGAATTTCCTGCGGTAATGCTGCCGTTCGTGACAGAGGGGAGGGCAGTGAGCTTATCAAGCGTCGTATCTGGACGGTTCCCCTCATCTCGCGAAAGCGTTACTTCCTGAAGAGAGGTTTGCCCACTTGCTTTGTCAGTGACTTCCATGTTGGTTGTGAACGGGACGATCTCATCTCTGAATTTCCCTGCGGCTTGCGCGGTGGCCGTGCGTTGTTGGCTGATCAATGAGTATTCATCTTGTGACTCACGCGACACCTTGTAACGTTGCGCAACGATCTCCGCCGTTGAGAGCATCGGGTAATAAATGGATTTCAGGTTCGCATGCATCCACTCTTCGACGAAATTGTTAGTGTTTAGCGAGCCTTGTACGAGGCTGATCGATTCTACGCCGCCAGCAACCATAGTATCTGCGCCATCGACAATAATCCTCTGCGCTGCCATACTTATCGCCTGTAACCCAGACGAGCAGTAACGATTGACCGTTACTCCAGCTGTAGTTTTCGGCAATCCGGCTCGTAACGCTGCCACACGGGCGATATTATGACCAGTCGCTCCTTCAGGCAGGCCACAACCCAGTACTACGTCCTCAATTTCGACAGGATCAATCTTTGCGCGTTCGACCGCATGCTTAATGACATGAGCCGCGAGTGTTGCTCCATGAGTCTTGTTGAGGCTGCCTCGAAACGCCTTGCCAATTCCTGTACGGGCAGCAGAAACGATAACGACTTCTCTCATTATAGTGACGCTCCTTCCTTGCGGAATGCGCGATGATCGCGTGAAAGTGGCAATGGCGCAACTGGGGCCAGTAATCGAGCGCTGGACTTGCCCAGTCTCTGACCCCTCTGGTATAAAAACCTCTCCTTCACCATGTGGCGGCGTAGCTCAGTAGGCTAGAGCGAGGGTCTCATAGGTGAGGGGTGAGGCGTTCTTGAATGGCTTTGGAGAAGTTGCGGAATGCCGATCCGCGCCCGTGGTGAATTCGAGCCGATAGGATCGGGAAGAAGCTAGAGTCCGAGGTCCGCCTTGACCTTCACCCACGGTACCGTCTTCCTTCCGTCACGTTCCCACTCCTCTTTAGCAACCCGGTACTCCTCGATATCTTTCTGGTCTTCCAACTCTTCCATCAAGGCAAGGTCTTCCAAAGGAATCAAAGCAGCAACGGCCTTCCCGCGACGGTGCACAACAACGCGTTCCCGCTTGGTCACGGGCCTTGGTTCGCAATTCTTCGCTATGACGTTCCCGAAACCGTTGGACTGCATCTCTGTTTTTGCATTTCGGTGAACAAAACCCTCTGCCTCCCATGTTCTGCGAAAAGAGCCTAGCGCCAAGGCGTCGGCTCATTGACCATCCAGCCCGGCGGCCCCTGTCGCTTCCACCACCGCTTGGCGCCACTCCCGCTTGAGCGGTAGAAGGGGGGGCATCGGCGCTGTGGCGGGGGCTATGGTCGGCTCGGCAATCGCCTCCTTACGATCCGTCGCTGCACCTTTTTTCATGAACAGATTGTAGATGGACCACTGGAGCCGATTGCGCCCCCCGCGCAGCGGGAAGCGACGGAGGATTGATGACGGCGCGTAAAACGTCTCATAGGCAGAGGCCTGCCCGAGTCGGAGTTCGTCACCCGACATCTGTGCCGGTCGATAGACCACATTTCCCTGGTCATATTTTGTCCAATCAAAGGAGACGATGCGATCGGCCTTCTTCATCTCGTACCAGGTCAGGGTGCCCGGATAGGGCGTGAGGACCGAATAGGCGCAGGCATCATAGTCCGCGTCGATATTGAACCGGGCGGTCTCCTCGAAGACTGAGCCGTCGTCGCCGTCAAACCCGAACATGAAGAGGCCGAACACCATGATCCCGTAGGAGTGCACTTTTTCCACCAAGGCCGCGAAGGTGTCGGGACGGTTCACGTGCTTGTGGACGCTCGTCAGGGTCGAGCGCGTGATCGACTCAAAGCCGATACTCAGTAAGGTGCAGCCGCTCTCGGCCGCAAGCTCGAGCATATGGTCGTCCTGCGCGAGCTTTGAGGTAACGCCGGCCTGCCAGTGGATGCCCCGCCCCTTGAGGGCGCGCATGACCTCCTTCGGACGCTCCGGCGTGCCGAAGAAGTCGGCATCGTTGATCGAGATGAGGCGCGAGCCGCAGCTCTCGACTTCGCGGATCACGTCTTCCACCGGACGGTAGCGAAACTTGAGCCCGTTCATCAGCGGCTCGGCGCAGAACGTACAGCCCTGGTGACAGCCGCGGGAGGTTTGCACGAACGTCCGGTTCACATACCGGTTCTTTTTGATCAGGTCATACCGTGGCATTGGCAGACCTTCCATCGGGTGCAGCCTCTCCGCCTTGTACGTGCCACGCATCACGCCCCGTTCGAGGTCGTCGAGGAGTTGGGGAAGCACTAACTCCGCCTCGCCGATCACCACTGCGTCGCAATGCTTGAGCGCCTCCTGCGGCATGAAACTCGGGTGCACCCCCCCCATCACTACTGGCACCCCGCGCTCCCGGAACGCATCGGCAATCTCGTAGCCGCGGTTCACGTAACAGGTCATGGCGGAGATGCCGACCAGGTCTGCCTTGAGGTCGAAATCGATCGCCTCGATGTTCTCGTCGGTCAGCACCACCTCGCAGCGATCGCGCGGCAGGGCCCCGGCGACGGCGAGCAAGCCGGCCAGCGGCGAGTACAGGGCCCGATTCAGATACAGGGGCCGCGTGGTCAGTGAATCGGTCTTCGGATTGATGAGATGGATAAGCAGATGACGCATACCAGTGGCTCCTTGGCGCGCGCGTCAGCCCCTGCGGTGCTCGAACGGTCTTTGCTGGGCTCAGCCTCCGCCCCGCTGACGCCGACGTCTGTTGAACGACGGTAACCCTATTCGATGTCGAGGGCGCGTGTCAACCTATTGCAGACAGCGACACCGCGCCTTGCCATTACTTGCCCGGCCATACTTCACTACCGTGTCACTCGACAGTGCGGACACCGTACGACTGCTTCCACCATCGGCAGTTCTCCTCTCTCGCTCCCTCATAGCCGCTTGTTCTCATACCAACAGATTGAAGACACTACCCGCGATCCTCAGTGTCCACTTGTTTTTCATGACTATGGGCGAAAGATTGCGAACTACTACAAGCGTTGGCACCGGGCTTGCCAGGAAGCGGGGCTTGTTGGTAGGATTCCGCACGACTTCAGACGAACGGCAGTGAGAAATATGGTGAGAGCAGGTATCCCTGAACGAGTAGCAATGCAAATGAGTGGTCATAAGACACGCAACATCTTTGACCGCTATCACATTGTGTCGGATGGGGACTTACGGGAAGCTGCGAAACGGATAGAAAGTGCGTTGACCGCTCAAACAACTACCCTTCAACTTACCCTTCCTCGGAGTTGACCCTGCAATTGTCTGTAAGTCACCTGACTTTCCTCATGTGGCGGCGTAGCTCAGTAGGCTAGAGCGAGGGTCTCATAATCCCTAGGTCGGCGGTTCGATTCCGCCCGCCGCTATCAACCTTTCCCACTACTTACACGTTTCTCTAAAACAGTGTCCGAACCCATTGCGGAAATGCGATGATAAAGAAATATCTATCGCTTCGGTTATTTGCCACTTAAACGTTATGCATCCCATATCAGGTGTCATAATGGTTTACGCTTCCCTTCAGTCCAGAATAATTACTATTGGGTTATACGCAGGTTAGCTGGTGCGCCCACACTACTATTACTATTGCTCCTAAGGCACCTCTGAGGAATTGGACCAAATATCCGGGTCACCGTTTGGGTTACATCAACCGGAGACCTGCCCGATGCCATCATGGCGTTCTTAATGCGCTGGTTCATCGGCCATGGCCAGAGCGGCTCGCCAGTAAGAACCCCATCCTGATAGCGCTTGCGCAGCCCCTGGTACCTTCGGTCCATGAATACTGTTCCCGGAACCAATAGCCGCCTCTATCGTTGCCCCTTCACGAAATGTTTGTCTTTCTTCCACTCGCTGCCAATATACACTGATGCGCGCTTCCACCAATTTTGGCGACACTCATCCCCCCGGCCCTGAGAAATAACTGCGTGCCTGGGATGCTCATATTGTCCATACGCAATGGCTCTTTTCCCTGCAAACGACATCTTCCGGCTCCAGGAAAAACAGGGAGTTCGTTTGCCAAGAGAATCTGGTCAACGGGTAATTTATCGCTTTGCCTCGCGGACGCTATCTCTCAGGTTTTGCCTGAAGTCATGTTAGATCTCCAGTCATTAATCAGCCAATATGGAACCCAGGATTTGGATCATCCCATGACGGTTAATAGGCATATCGCACCTGGAGCTGGTTTGACGTGCGCCCAGAAAATCGAGCGCCTTCAGGTTCGCTCAAACTTGGCTGCCCAGAATCGTCCCATGTCCCAATGATATTCTCAAATATGGTATTACCACGAGTTATACGAACAATTCAAAGGTGTGTTTCGGATTAGCAACAGTATCCGTACTTGCCTTCCCATCTCCCCCAGACGCGCCTAAAAGTCGAGCTTGAATACTGACCACTAGTTGCCTCCCTGCGCATTGGTAAAATATTTTTCGACCGCGCCCAAAACAAGCCACGTCTTCAAACAGCGTTTCCCCTGTTGACGTTAGTATTCCTTCGGTACGTAATCCGCGCCATCCCCGTCCCCGGTGGACGGTGAAATGTCCCAGCAGACAACACAACGCATAATATTATTATCACTAGCGAGTGACCGCTCGCCGACCCCAACTTTGAGAGCCACTGCGCGTCATCTAATCCCCTCAACAACAAACCAGTCGTTACTGTTCGATGAGATCGATGACGTGCCGTGCGCCCTCCCCCGTCAATCCTCACTGCCCCATCATTCAGGGCCCGGACCGTAATGGGGTTCCCTTGGGTGCCACTCAAATTATCCGGCGGGTCAATCATCGATTCTGACCCGCTATACGCCCCATCTAACAGGCACAGGGTCTTCCCTGGAGCCGCGACTGCCCAAAAATTGTTGACCTTAAACGGGGTTGCGGGAGAAAGCCCGTTCCCCGTGCCGGTCGGGGAGGCATAGTAATGACACCCCGTCTGGGCACTCGCCCCAGTACCGAGACCCACCACCCCTATGAGAAGCACGCAGAGCCTGAGCAGCACGGAGATAAACCTCCAACGAATGATCCCTGACATAAAAACCTCTGCAAATCTTATTTATGAGTCAATATGGTTGCTCTGCGTGTTGCTTCGTCGATTGGATGTCATCGTTACCTCTCCTGCCTACACGAGATGGGTCAGAATGCAGAGTTACACACACGTTATCTTGCCGGTGTACTACCATACCCGGGAAATCAGCGTCAACGGATTGCTCGCTTCGCACGACGAGTTTCCCCTCACCCCACGCGTTAGTGCCTGATGACACAGAGCGGAATTGCTGGAAAGCTGCTAGCTGAGGAAGAAAGCGGAGCAGAGCCTCTCTCCTCTACAACTATCATAACTTGTATGGTTGCGTCTGGGATGCGTGTCGGTTCATGCAGGATGATGTATCGACTAGTAAAACTTCTAAAAAGATCAATGATAATAGCCATGGTTATCTTAGTCTCATGATCCCTAGGTCGGCGGTTCGATTCCGCCCGCCGCTATCTTCACCCTGGACTAAAGTCTCAGTTTCCTTTCTCGAATTGCTCTTCCTGTTGTTCGGCTCTTGGCCGGTTGGTCAGAAAAGAAATCCTCTCAGTTGTTCGTGTTCAGTAATCTATGAACTGATTTGAACGCAATGACGAACAGTTTGAGACTATTTTCGAACTTCAGCAATATCTTAAATGAAGCCGGAGTAAGGGACTCTCCCCTCTGTCATCGTTCTACGGGTGTTCGATAGAGATGCGTCAAATCTATGCATTGTCCGCATGACTCCTACAGGAAAGGATCGTCGTATGGAGCGAATAGATTCTGCGAACGCTATCCAGGAGTTCAACCGAACAGACCAAAGCGGTTCTGCCGGAATGAACCGCTGGCTGGTTCAAGCTTGGCTTACCCCTGTCGTTCAGCAGACTTTACGTGAAGCTAAAGAGAAGGGAACTCTTAAGCGGCTTGGGCGAGACTTGGTGGCGCGCGGATCATATTTTCGTACGATTGCTGAGGAAGCACCGGTAGGAATTTTCTATACTGACGCTCGAGGCCGATGCTTGTACGTCAATCGACAGTGGCACGAGATGACTGGCCTGACCCGACCTGAGACGTCTGGAGGTGGGTGGGCACGGGCTTTACACCCTGAAGAGCGTGACTTGGCAGTTAGCCGCTGGCATCGGGGGATGGCATCTGGAGAGATGCTTCGTGATGAATTCCGTCTTCAGTGTTCCAATGGTAAGGTTATGTGGGTCCTGAGTCAGTGTGTACCAGTCCATGATGAAACCTCTGCTGTTGCTGGCTACATCGGTACCTTTGTCGATATTACTGAACAAAAGCGCCTCTTGGAGGCGCTGATCGAGAGTAAGAACATCTTCGCTCGGCAACTCTTGAAGGGGCAAGAGGAGGAGCGTCGACGTATTGCCCGCGAGTTGCACGACGAGATGGGCCAGACATTGACGGCCTTAAAAATCGGACTACAAGAATTGCAACATGAATCGGTTCCGGACCGAGCGCGTTTACAAGAGAGCACTGGTCTGATTGACCACCTTATGGAGCAAGTGCGTGCACTTCTCACTGATTTGCGACCGGCGCCGCTTGAAACTCTGGGGCTTCCTGCTGCTCTACGCTGGTATCTGTCTCGTCAAGGCGAACGGACTGGGCTGAAAATTCAGTTCCATGTCGACACTCTACCTGGCCGCCTGCCAGGGGAGGTTGAGATTGGCTGTTTTCGCATCGTGCAGGAAGCCCTCACAAATGTCATCCGACACGCGCAGGCACAACACGTTACGATTGACTTACGGCAAGAAGAGACCGCGTTACGCCTATGGATTAAAGATGATGGTGTCGGGTTTGACGTGGATGCGGCACGAGATCGTTCAGTTGCCAACGGGAATTGGGGCATTGTCGGCATGCAGGAACGGGCGCACTTAGCTGGCGGGAATCTCTGCATTGAATCGACTGCCCAACATGGAACGCGGGTCAGCGCCTGGTTTCCCCTCAGCGATCGTTAAGGCAGAAGTAATTCGGTAAAGGGCAGTCGCCTCTCCATCACTGAGGAATCTCCGTCTCTGCTACGACCCCGGAGCTGGAACGCGGCATTCCTGATTCTTTGCTCTTTCTCGTTGCATAGTCTTTGTTTACGCCATAGAATTATCACCAATTGTTTCTTTTGGCGAAAACAACAGAGCGCGATAGCTACGGTCATGCAGCGTCGAGGTGACGTCAGAGCAAGCACCCTGAGGAATGCGTTTCCCGCCTGGTCCTCAAGAAATTCTTCCCTATGTTCGTATGAGGAATTTTTTTAATCTCCCGTAGTATTTTTACTAAGGCTTTTGAGGATTTTTTTCCTTGATTGATTCTTTTGCCTCTGTCAAATGGAGTAAGCGTTATGACATCAAAAGGTAGAGGGACAGGCTGCCCTCTGATCATTCTGGAGACTGTGAGTTGTTATTGTTCAGCATCTTATGACAAAGCCAGTTCGGGTCTTATTAGTAGAGAACCATGGCTTGGTTCGTGCCGGAGTGGCTGGCCTCTTGCGCAATCTGCCGAACGTGGAGGTTGTAGCCCAAGCCGCCGATGGGTATGAGGCTCTTAGCCTCATCAGAGAAAGTCGCCCGACATTGGTATTGACGGATATTGCCATGCCCAACCTCAATGGCATGGAAATGTTGGCACGAATCACTAAGGAATATCCGGGGGTTCGCGTCCTAATGATGTCGATGTATACCGACGAAGAACACGTTCGTCATGCCTTACGGTTAGGTGCGGCTGGATTCTTGTCGAAAGATTCTACACCTGCGGAATTGACGAGGGCTATTGAGGTGGTGAGCCAAGGGAACGTTTACCTCAGTCCGAAGATTACCTCTATCCTATTGAATGACTACCTGCCACGACTCCAAGGTGAAAGAACTAAGCCCACCTCACAAGAGCGAGAACCCTTAACTCACCTGACCCCGCGCCAACGGGAGATTCTCCAGCTAGTTGCCGAGGGGCGGTCAACTAAAGACATTGCCACCCTACTCAAGATGAAAGTAAAGACGGTTGAGGTGCATCGTGCGCGGTTGATGAAACGCCTCGACATTCACGACACCGCAGGATTGGTCCGGTACGCAGTGCGCTACGGTATCGTCGCTCTTGAGTAAAGCTTGCCCTATTTTTGTCACTTGCTCATGAGAGGGTAGTAGGGAATGTACCAACAGGTGGAAGATTCTAGCCGCGACCTTTCAGACAACGCCCCCGTGCGTTACTCCTGCCAAAAGATCCGTGCACAATTACTCGCTAGTGTTTACAGACTGCTCTACTGCAGCTCGGGTGCCTTCTCCAGGGAGAAACACCGGAGTGCGTGTCCCATTGACCAGAATGGACGCTCGGCTAAGAAGAGTTTGCGCTGACAGTTGTTTCCCCAGATAGGCGCGTAGCGGCTCACCAGGAAAGTAGAATTTCACTTCCTCAACCGAACCAGGTTCATCGATATGGTCCGCCATCTCGTCTTTCTCTGCGAACGCTTTGCAGTGGGAGAGTAAATTAATCATAATACCGTCTGTGGGTGCAGTGAAGGTATCGAAGTGGCTAAAGGCTTTTGCGAGCACTTGTTCCCATAGATTTACAAGACGGCTTGTTTGGTCATCCGTTTGTGTATTAAAAATCACGCCGGTTTCCACCTTGAATACGAGGAAACTCAAGTTGTCCATCGTCTCTTTTCCATCAACCCGAACAGTTGCGGTGAGAACGGAGCGCTTGTGATGGATGCTGGCGTCATTGAGCCAGCTTAGGAGTGAGACCGTATCTGCCCCATAAAGGTGGTTCAATTCTCGTAAGAGCTTCCCGAGCTCTGGAGAGCGATCCGTGCTCCAGGGAACTTCGTCTTCAGTATGAGCAGTTGTAGAGAAAAGAACAAGAACAAAAAGTCCATAGACATACAACACCTTTTTCATACGGTGAGCATCATGCCAAGCTGGAGAATTGAGTACAAGCACCTCGAAGAGCACGGACAAGATCTCGGGGGGTACGATTACACGTTACTATGTTCAGGCATCGTTTGAGTAGAACAATTGAGCTTGCCCTTGAACGGCTTCTTCCCGCTCTACGTGGAAGTACGCTTGGCGTAGCTGTTTCCGGTGGTCCAGATTCAGTTGCCTTGGGCGCGGCACTTGTTTCGTTTGCCCCCACGCAAGGACTGCGTCTACACGTGCTTCATGTGAATCACAGGCTCCGTCCTGAGGCTGAGGAAGAACAGCGCTTGGTTGAGTCTCTCTGCCAGCGTTGGCAGGTGCCGTGCACTGTCGAGCGGCTTATCCCACCGACGAGACGGAGTGGAATTGAGGTGTGGGCACGTGAGGCTCGCTACCGCTTTTTTCGTCGTGTCCGTGAAGAGGCTCAACTCGCCGCTGTTGCTCTTGCACATACGCGTGATGACCAAGCGGAGACGGTGCTTTTTCGCTGTCTCCGTGGGAGTGCCCGGCGGGGATTGGCAGGAATTCCTCCCATTCGAGACGGGTGGATTGTTCGTCCGTTGCTCGATTGTACGCGCCAAGAGGTGATGCAATACCTGACTGCGCTAAAGTTGCCGTTTGTGACTGACGCCAGCAACTTGGATCTGCGCTATACGCGGAACAGAATACGTCACGAGCTGTTACCTCTACTCGAACGCGAGTACTCTCCACGTATTCGTGACCATCTCGTGCAAATGGCGGAAGTGTTTCGAGAAGAAGAAACCTGGTTGGAAACGCTTGCCACGACAGCGCGAGGCCGGGCGCAAGAATCGGCCTCTGTGTTGTCGCTCCCGCGACTCGCGATTGAACCAGCTGTGTTGCAGACGCGTATTTTGCGCCAGTGGGTTGAGTGCCATTCTTCTGTGCGTGAGATAACCTCGTATCACTTGGATCATTTGCGGACCTTAGCGGCAGGACACTCGCGAGTGGCTGTCGACTTGCCGGGAGGTGTGTCGGTCCGGCGTGAAGGTATACATCTTGTGCTTGAAGAAAAACTGTCTGTACCTTCTCGTGTTCCAACGGTGCTGCCGTATAGCCAGGCATTGCTCCCCGGGCAGGAGATTGACATTCCGCAAGGAGGATGGCGCGTACGAATGTCTGCTCCCTTTATATGGAATGGTCCTGCGGAGAGTGCGCGCACAGCGGACCTCTGGCACGCCTTGTTTGATATGGACCAGTGCGATGGCCGTTTCCTGGTAAGAAGCTTCCGACCGGGAGACCGCATTACCCCTCTGGGGTTAGGCGGGAAAAAGAAAGTGCACGATGTGTTTGTTGATGCGAAAGTGCCCCTTATGCTCCGGCGAGGCTTGCCCCTGATTGAGATTGGCGATCTCATCGCGTGGATTCCTGGATGTGTGCGAGGTGAAGTTGCTAAGATCTCAGCGACGACCCAGCGTGTTTGCCGAGCCGAGGTCATCCCATTGCCGGAGAAATAAAAACTATGTTAGGCTGTCGGAATTGGATGAAAGGGGAAAGGAGTGAATAAAGTCTCACATAATCTCGCCTTGTGGCTTTTGCTAGGCTTAGTGTTCCTGGTGCTTTTCAACGTGTTTAATCGCCAGCAACTACGAGAACCTGAGCGACCATTTAGCGACTTCTATGCCTCGGTTGAAAAAGGGGAAGTGGCGAAAGTCCTCATTCAGGGAAAAACGATTCATTGGGAATTGAAGAATGACGAGCGGTTCAAGACCTTTTCGCCTGAAGATCCCGAGCTCATTAAAACCCTACGTGAGAAAGGGGTACGTATAGAGGCGCGACCAGAAGATGGTGAGCCTTGGTATATCACCCTACTTGTGCAGTGGTTCCCCATGTTCCTATTGATTGGAGTGTGGGTGTTCTTTATGCGCCAGATGCAAATGGGTGGCGGTAAAGCGATGTCCTTCGGTAAGAGCCGCGCTAAGCTTTTGACAGAAAACCAACATCGGATTACTTTCAGCGACGTCGCTGGAGTTGAGGAAGCGAAACAAGAGCTGGAAGAGATCATCGCGTTTCTGAAGGATCCCAAGAAATTTACCCGCCTTGGCGGTCGCATTCCCAAGGGTGTTCTCCTTGTCGGTGCTCCTGGAACAGGAAAAACCTTGCTTGCCCGCGCTATTGCAGGGGAAGCTGGTGTTCCTTTTTTCTCCATTAGTGGATCAGATTTCGTGGAGATGTTTGTCGGTGTTGGAGCCTCGCGAGTGCGTGACTTATTCGTACAGGGTAAGAAACAGGCGCCTTGCATCATCTTTATTGATGAAATTGACGCTGTTGGTCGCCATCGTGGTGCCGGCCTTGGTGGTGGTCATGATGAACGCGAGCAGACCCTGAACCAATTATTGGTTGAAATGGACGGATTTGAGACTAACGAAGGTGTGATCCTGATTGCTGCGACAAACCGTCCTGATGTTCTTGACCCTGCCCTGCTGCGTCCAGGTCGATTTGATCGCCGAGTGGTAGTGCCCCGCCCTGATGTGCGCGGACGTGAAGAGATCCTGCGTGTGCACAGCCGTCGCGTTCCGCTGGCCGACGGGGTTGATATTGTGCAGCTTGCCCGTGGCACTCCTGGCTTTTCTGGTGCAGACCTTGAAAACTTGGTGAACGAAGCGGCGTTACTGGCTGCCCGCAAGAACAAGGACAAAGTCGACATGCAAGACTTTGAGCTGTCAAAAGACAAGGTCCTTATGGGTGCAGAGCGGCGGAGTATGATTCTCAGTACCGAAGAGCGGCGGAGTACTGCCTATCATGAAGCTGGACACGCTCTAGTGGCAAAGTTGATTCCTGATACTGATCCAGTACATAAAGTGACAATTATCCCACGTGGTATGGCGCTCGGTGTGACCCAACAAGTGCCAATGGACGACCGGCATACGTGGTCAAGCGAGTATATTCACAACCGTTTGGCAATTATGTTTGGTGGCCGTGTTGCTGAGGAACTGTCTTCTGGACAGGTTACGACTGGTGCGGGTGATGACATTGAGAAGGCGACGGATCTTGCCCGCCGTATGGTTTGTGAGTGGGGAATGAGTGAAAACCTCGGCCCTATAACCTTTGGGAAGAAGGAAGAGCAAATCTTTCTCGGGCGTGATTTCACGCAGACAAAAGACTACTCTGAGCAAACCGCGATTGAGATTGATAGTGAGGTTCGACGAATTCTTCGGGACGCTTATGAGCGCGCCAAACGCTTGCTGCGGTCGAACCTCGAAATTCTGCATAGGATGGCGGCGGTGCTGTTGGAAAAAGAAGTGCTCGACGGACCTGAGATTGACGAGATCCTCAGAAGCTTTGCACCAAGTAACGTGGCGGTAAGTGAACCGCAACCCGCTGCCTCATAACAATATTTTCGGTAACCTGCGATAGTGGACGAGTGTTGTTCTATACTCGGATTCTCTAGTGTTCGGCTATCGTTATGCACGCGTGGCGATGGGCCCCTTCTCCTCTGAACATCGCCAAAATTCGCGCCGAGCAGTATGGTGTCAGCCTAGCGCTCCTCCAGCGGAAATGGGGACGGCCAAAGGGGCAGACAAAGGACGCTCGTTGTCATGACCGATCTGTTGACCCAGCTCCGGTGGCAAGATGCCGTCGATGTTACGTTGATCGCCATTGTTGTCTACTGGATCATTCTCCGAATCCGTGGCACTCGTGCCGTTCAGATGCTGATCGGATTGGTTATCCTGTTCGGAACGTATCTGCTCTCGCAAGTTTTTGAACTGTACACGCTGAACTGGATTCTCGACAATTTTCTTACCTCTATTCTGTTGGTCATTGTGGTGCTGTTTCAGAGTGACATTCGGCGAGCATTAACAGAGGTAGGGCGAGGCCCATTCTTTAGTTTGAAAGCACATACTTCATATGAGCTGATGCTGGAAGAACTCACCCGAGCGACCTCGCGCCTTGCTGATCGCCGTGTCGGAGCGCTCATTGTGTTGGAACGTGAAGTTGGGCTGAACGACTATATGGAGGCCGGGACGACGATTGATGCGGTAGTGAATAAAGAATTAATTGAAAGTATTTTCCTTCCCGCAGCTCCGATGCATGATGGAGCGTTAGTGGTGCGACGGGGGCGGATTGCCGCAGCAGGGTGCATTTTGCCATTAACGACGAACCCGAATGTGACCAAAGCGCTCGGGACTCGTCATCGTGCAGCGATTGGTATTACGGAAGAAACCGACGCTGTCGTGGTGGTTGTGTCGGAGGAAGAGGGAACCGCTTCGCTAGTGCGAGGGGGCCAAATTACGCGAAACCTGGATACTCAGACGCTGCGGTCGGCGCTGCAACAATTATTTACTCATGAAATGGGTTGGCAAGAGGATTAACCGACGCGTCGTTAGAAACGGGCGGCTCAAGCTTTTCTCGATAGCATTTGCCTGTGGACTGTGGCTTTTCGTGAACTATGCTGAGCGTGATGCCGAGAAGACGCTCGTTGTTCCGGTCGAATTTCAAAATCTGCCTGCGCAATTGATGATTAATGGAACACGGGATGAATATGTTGACCTCCGACTTCGCGGCCCGAGGTCGTTGCTCAGTCAATTGAATTCAAAGAAGCTTAGACTCGATCTCCGTGAGGTGCGGCCTGGCATGGCTTCTTTTCGCATTACCCCTGACATGCTGAACCTTCCCCGTGGGGTACGATTAATTCGTATCAGTCCTGCACAAGTCAACCTCAACATCGCCCAGATCATTAAACGGACAGTTCCAGTACAGCTTGAATTGATAGGTAAGCCACCACGAGGATACCTTGTGAAAGAGACGGAACTGAATCCGGAGAAGATCGAAGTCACCGGACCCGCACCTCAGGTTGAGAAACTTCAAACCGTGCTGACTGATGTCTTTGATCTGAGTACGCTTACTCAACCCGTTACACGAGATGTTGCCCTCCGTGGCCCAGAGGGAGGTTTTGTCTCTTATAGTAAAGATCGCGTTCATGTCCGCATTGGGATTGCTGAGGTAATAACAACTCAGGAATTCCGTAACCTTGCGATCACCGTGAAAAATGCAGCTTCTCTGGTGGTAGCGCGCCCATCTCGCGTTGCGGTGACGGTACGTGGACCTCAGCTGCTCGTCGAAGGTTTAGTGTTTAATGAAGATCATGTCTTTGCCGATGCTACTGGACAAGGGCCTGACGCGACAACGGTTCCAGTTGCTGTTGTCGTACCACCAGGGGTTGAGTTAGTCTCGCAAGACCCAGAGAAGGTTGAGCTACGATTCATAGAAGACAATAAGAAAAAATTACCAAAGCCCCGGACAGGGGGAAAAGCCCAGATTTCAGGAGTCTACCGATGACCAACAAGAATGGTACAGCAAAAAAGAACAACGCCCTACGCCAACGGCTGTTTGGCACGGATGGGATACGTGGCGTTGCCAACGTTGAACCAATGACTGCAGAAACTGCGTTGCGTGTTGGGCGTGCGCTGGCGCACACATTTCGTGAACACCCCGGACGCCATAAGATTCTTATAGGAAAAGATACGCGGCTCTCTGGTTACATGCTGGAGACCGCTTTATCGTCGGGTATTTGTTCAATGGGTGTTGATGCCTTACTCGTCGGCCCAATACCCACGCCCGGGATTGCTTTCTTGACGCGAAGCCTGCGTGCTGATGCCGGTGTCGTGATTTCGGCCTCACATAACCCTTTCCAAGATAATGGGATTAAGGTCTTCTCCCGCGATGGCTTTAAACTACCGGATGAAGTTGAGGATGAGATCGAGTCTCTGGTGCTTGATGAAAAGATTGACCATTTACGTCCGACTGCTACGGCGATCGGCAAAGCCCACCGTATCGATGATGCACTCGGACGGTACAATGTCTTTGTCAAGGCTGCATTTCCCCGCCAACTTACGCTCGACGGGATTAAAGTCGTGGTCGATTGTGGGAATGGTGCAGCATACAAATTAGCTCCTGAGGTGTTGGAAGAATTAGGTGCCCATGTCACAGCGCTAGGGATTGAGCCGGACGGAGAAAATATTAACCGCGACTGTGGGGCGTTACACCCGCAGCATGTCCAACGCTTGGTCCATGAAACTGGGGCACAAATGGGCGTTGCGCTCGATGGCGACGCAGACCGGGCCATTCTGATTGACGAAACCGGGGAAATTGTTGATGGTGACGCGGTCATGGGCATTGTCGCGGCAGAGATGTTACGCAGTGGGACGCTACAGCGGGACACGGTTGTCGGGACGGTGATGAGTAACCTCGGCCTTGAAGTCGCCCTCAAGAAAATGAATGCCCACCTGGTGCGTACCGCAGTTGGAGACCGCTACGTGGTCGAAGAAATGCTACGTGGCGGCTACAATCTTGGTGGTGAACAATCTGGTCACATCGTGTTACTTGACGTGAATACAACAGGCGACGGGATGGTGACCTTACTTACCCTCCTAGCCATTATGATTCAACGCCAACGCCCGCTCTCAGATCTGAAAAAGATTATCCAGCGTTACCCTCAGCAACTCATTAACGTGAAGGTACGCGAACGGCGCGATCTCACTACTGTTGAACCAGTGGCCAAGGCGATGGCACGAATCCAGGGCGCATTGGGAGAACATGGACGACTCCTGGTCCGCTATTCGGGTACCGAACCATTAGTCCGCGTCATGGTTGAGGGCGAAGATGAAAGTATGGTGCTGATGTGTGCCCAGGAAGTCGCTGAGACCTTGCGTGTACATTTAGGAGTGTAAAGAAATTCTTGCCGAAGACACGACGTCGGTTCGTTTCCTGAGGAAGCAGTACGTCCATTTTTTCGAGCGCCCTGCAACCTAAGAGGTCTTGACGCTGCTCACAGAACGCCAGCAGAAGAAGATCAAAATCCACTGGCAATTCTCGCTTGCTTCTGCCAGAAACAAACTGAATCGACACTATCAGGGCGTGCTTGCTGCTAATGCACAATACAAGAAAACTTAGTTAACGCTGTATTGAGCTACGAGAGCAAGATATCCAGTTGGATGGGCAACCAGCGAGACAAGCGAAGGTGACGTTCAAGCGTTGGGACCGTAGAGATGACAGACAGACACCGAGTGTAGATGTGCACTACAACCTGGAAAAGCAAGCCAACGGGCGGGTTGTTGTGGCGAAGTAACCTTTCCTGATTGGTCTTGATCTTCACCCTGCCAGGCAGTATTCCCACCGATATTGTGATCGCTGAACCTAACAGTCTTCATCCAGTTCCACTCTACCTGGTAACCGCGCAACAAATGCGCGAGTTAGACCGGCTCACCATCGAGCAGTATGGCACTCCAGGGCATGTGCTGATGGAACGTGCCGGCGCAGGGGCAACCGCGGCGTTGCTCAAAAATTTCCCTCAAGCGCACACAAAATCCGCTCCTGGTGTTTGCCGGCAAAGGCAATAATGGTGGCGATGGGTTTGTGATGGCACGCTTACTAAAGAAAGAGGGCATTCTCTGTGAGGTGATCCTCACAGCAAAAAAGGAAGAAGTGAAAGGGGATGCGCTGCGCAACCTGAAAGCCTTTGCCCGTCTGCGTGGACGCATCAGCGAAGTCACTACGGTTGAACAACTCGATGTGGTGCAGAAGAAGCTGGGTCACTGTGGTCTCGTTGTCGATGCGCTGCTCGGCACCGGATTGAGCGCCCCAGTGCGTGGATTCATGGCTGAGCTGATCGAGTTGATTAATGGGAGCGGTGTACCGGTAGTCGCAGTTGATACTCCTTCTGGGCTTGATACCGACCGTGGTGTGCCACTCGGCACGGCAATCCAAGCATCTCTCACTGTGACATTTGGTTATCCGAAAATCGGTCTGCTCCATCCTTCAGCAAAGGCTAAGGTCGGTCGATTGGAAATTGTCGATATCGGAATTGCACCTGAAGCAGTTGCGACCGTCAAACCGCAGACCATATTGCTAACGCAGGAATCGGTGGGTGCCCTCGTTCGTCCACGAACTCTAGATGTGCACAAAGGAGACTTTGGCCACCTACTCGTGTTAGCTGGGGCGCGGGGGAAGAGTGGGGCTGCTCTCCTTAGCGGAGGGGCTGCTTTGCGTGTCGGTACGGGTCTGGTCACGTTAGCCGGACCAAGTTCACTGAACACGATCTTTTCATCGGTCCTGATTGAAGCGATGACCATCCCGATGCCCGAACGGCAAGATGGAAGTTTAGCACTGAATGAGAATGCAGTGGCTGATGCGGTACAGGGAAAAAGTGCGATTGCTTTCGGCCCTGGAATTGGGGTCTCAAGCGACACAATTGGTTTGACGCAATGGTTGCTGTTGAAGAGTCCACTCCCACTCGTCATTGATGCGGACGGGCTCAATTGTCTAGCGACTGATCTTACCGTTCTTCGCGAAGCCCATGTCTCAGTGATTCTCACTCCTCATCCTGGCGAGATGGCGCG
The DNA here is from genome assembly GCA_963733195.1 of uncultured delta proteobacterium. Lineage (GTDB taxonomy): Bacteria > Desulfobacterota > Binatia > Bin18 > Bin18 > VGTJ01. The sequence goes on along the minus strand of CAVTCR010000050.1, from coordinate 179,732 downwards.
CTTAGTGAAAGTGAGCAATGCGGACGTTCAATCTCAACGGCTGGAAATTGCCCGGACTTTTGCTCTCCAGCATCGTTGTTACCTCGTACTCAAAGGCTCACGGACAGTGATTGCTGCGCCAGATGGGAGGGCTTGGGTCAATCCTACTGGTAATCCTGGGATGGCGAGCGGTGGTATGGGTGATGTGTTAACTGGCATCATTGGTGGCTTACTTGCGCAAGGATATACACCAGAGCACGCCTGCCAGATTGGCGTCTTCCTGCATGGATATGTGGGTGATCGTGCTGCAGACGAGAAGGGAGAGGTGGGAATACTTGCTCACGACCTCATCGACCGTTTGCCTTCTGCGATACATGCCTTACGTCACGAAGTCCAAACCGCTACAGTGACGAGGCATGGCCTATGAGTTGTTTGTAAACTCAGCTGAGGAGACGAAAGCCTTTGCTGCACGTCTCGCACGGCTAGCAACGTCCGGTACCGTGATTGGACTCGAAGGCGATCTGGGTGCCGGCAAAACCTGCTTTGTCAAAGGACTGGCCGCTGGACTCGGCATTGACGAAAACGAAGTATATAGCCCAAGCTTTACTCTGATTGCTGAACATTATAAGGGAAAGCTCCCTCTCTACCACATCGATCTCTATCGCCTGGAAGATAGGGAAATCGAGGGGCTGGGGATTGAAGAATACCTTTTCGGGCAAGGGATAACAGTTATCGAGTGGTTCCAGTTTTTACCGGTCGGTGTCGTCACGGAATACCTGTTCGTGTCACTGGCGATTACTGGAGAAGAAACACGCGCATTGACGATGACTGCCTTCGGTGGGTGGTACGAGCAAATGCTGCAGCAGCTACTGACAGAACAGTCTGCGGCAGGTAAGGTACTGAAAAAACCGTCAGGGCGGTAAACGGACCGCTCCAAGCTTTCTCAGGGTCACTCTATGTTGGTGGTGCAAAAATACGGTGGAACATCAGTCGGATCAGTCGAGCGGATCAAAGGTGTAGCAAAGCGGGTTGTGGCGACGCGTGCTGCCGGACATCAAGTGGCTGTTGTCGTCTCTGCCATGAGTGGAGAAACCAACCGGCTCTTAACGTTAGCCAAGGATGTCACTCCCCAACCCGATGAACGTGAAAGTGACGTGTTAGTCTCTACTGGTGAGCAAGTGACCGTCGCATTGTTAGCGATGGCCCTCAAAGACCTGGGCTATCCTGCTTTCTCATTGTTGGGACACCAAATCCACATTGAGACCGACAGTGCCTATGGCCGGGCCCGGATCAAAACTATCAAGACTGACCGACTCTTATCCGGTCTCCAGCAGGGGCATATTGTCGTGATTGCCGGTTTCCAAGGGGTCGATGAAAAAGATAACATTACGACCCTAGGCCGTGGCGGATCGGATACCACGGCGGTAGCGATTGCAGCGGCGGTGAAGGCTGATGTTTGTGAGATTTACACCGACGTAGACGGAGTCTACAGCGCCGATCCGCGCATTTGCCCACAGGCGCGCAAGCTTCAACGCGTCTCGTATGATGAGATGTTGGAACTGGCCAGCCTTGGCGCAAAAGTTTTACAGATTCGTTCCGTTGAGTTTGCCAAGCGATATCAGGTGCCAGTGCATGTTCGGTCGAGTTTCTCACCTGACGAAGGAACATGGCTGGTCCAAGAGGAGCCGAGCATGGAAGAGGTCACGGTTTCGGGAGTCACCTCCGATCTTGATCAAGCAAAAATTACCTTGCTGCATGTGCCAGACCGTCCAGGTTTAGCAGCCAAGGTGTTTGGCTCAATCGCTGATGAAAATATCGTTGTTGATATGATTATACAGAACGGCAGTGCCGATGGGTCCACAGACATGACCTTTACGGTTCCTAAAGGAGATGCTCCGAAAGCGCTGACGCGGATGAAGGCGATCATGCCCGAGATCGGTGCACAAGGAGTGAACTTTGACCCCGATGTGGCGAAGGTCTCCATTGTTGGTCTCGGTATGCGTAGTCATGCCGGTGTTGCCGCCCAGATGTTTCAACTGTTGGCGCGCGAAGGCATCAACATTCAAATGATCTCAACCTCAGAAATTAAGATCTCGGTTGTGGTGGCAGCGAAGTACACCGAATTAGCGGTACGGGTACTGCATGATGCCTTTATCCCAGGAGCGAAGTGAGGAGTTCATGAAACGGATTGCATTGTATGACACGACACTGAGAGACGGCTGCCAATCGGAAGACGTCTCTTTCACGCTTGATGACAAGCTGCGAATAGCTGAAAAGCTCGATGAGTTCGGTATTGATTTCATTGAGGGCGGTTGGCCAGGATCCAATCCCCGTGATGAAGAGTTTTTTCATGCGGTGAAGAAACTCCACTTGCGACACGCCAAAGTTGCCGCATTTGGCTCTACGCGGCGAGCAAACATTGCAGCAGCGGATGACCTCAATATTCGCTTACTCCTTAAAGCCGACACGCCTACTGTCACGATCGTCGGCAAAACGTGGGATCTGCATGTCCGCGATGATCTGCGCATCTCCAAAAAAGCCAATCTCGAAGTGATCAGCGATTCTATCGCCTACCTCAAGAAACGCGTTGATCAGGTGTTCTTTGATGCCGAACATTTTTTCGATGGGTACAGTGCCAATCCGGAATACGCACTCGAATGCCTGACAGCTGCGGCTCAGGCTGGGGCGGATATCCTCGTGCTCTGTGATACCCGTGGTGGGCGCATGCCACACGAGATTATCGCCGGGGTGAAGGCAGCCAAGCAAGTAGTGACGACACCGTTAGGGATCCACTGCCATAACGATTGTGAGATGGCGGTAGCGAATTCACTTGCTGCGGTGGAAGCCGGAGTGATCCAAGTCCAAGGCACGATCAATGGCTTTGGTGAGCGTTGCGGAAACGCTAATCTCTGTTCGATTGTACCCAATCTACAAATCAAGCTCGGCTATGAGTGTGTAAATGCGACGCAACTGCAAAGACTCGCGGAACTCTCACGCTTTGTGTATGAACTCGCCAACGTCGAGCCGAACAAGCGCCAGGCCTATGTCGGAGTGAGTGCCTTCGCTCACAAAGGTGGTCTGCATGTTGCGGCCGTGCAGAAAAACCGTGAAACCTACGAACACATTGACTCCGAGATTGTTGGCAATCATCAGCGGGTGTTGGTGTCTGACTTATCTGGTCGTAGTAACGTGGTGTATAAAGCAAAACAGTTTGGTTTGGATGTTGAGAACGCCGATCCGGCAGTGAAAACCATCCTTGATGAAGTCAAACGCTTGGAACACATCGGTTTCCAGTACGAAGGTGCTGAAGGTTCGTTTGAGCTGCTCATGCAGAAGGCGCTCAACGGGCAAGTCAGACATTTTCGCCTGATCGGATTTCGCGTAATCGACGAAAAACGCAAAGAAGATGAACCCCCACTGTCAGAAGCGACGATCATGGTGGAAGGGCCAGACGGTGCAGTGGAACATACGGCTGCACAAGGCAATGGTCCGGTAAATGCCTTGGATCGTGCGCTGCGCAAGGCGCTGACAAAATTCTACCCGCAATTAGAGAAAGTTGCACTGCACGATTACAAAGTTCGTGTACTGGGCGATGGGCGCGGAACTGGGTCGATGGTGCGGGTGTTAATCGAATCCGGAGATGAAGACGATCGCTGGGGGACGGTTGGTGTCTCACCCAATGTGATTGAAGCGAGCTGGCAAGCATTAGTCGATAGTATTGAATACAAATTGTATAAGGATAAAAAGGCAAAGGGGAAACCTATACCGTTCAGTGATGGTTCCTCAGCCTCTAGACGAGCAAAAGCTTGAGAAAGGGCGATGGGAATTGGGAGGTGGGCACTAGGTAAGAGAGAGAAGCGTATCGTAGGCCTGTAAACCTCCCCTAGATCCTCAATCCTCACTCCCGCGCTGAAAGCACCTATGTTCTTGCAAGAAGTCCGAGAAGATATTCGTGCGGTTTTTGAACGCGACCCGGCAGCACGTTCCACCTGGGAAGTGGTTCTCGCGTACCCAGGGTTTCATGCGGTGTTGTGTCATCGGCTCGCGCACTGGCTCTGGGGACACGAGTTGGTGACGCTCGCGCGTGTCGTCAGTCACGTCGCGCGGTTTCTTACCGGGATCGAAATTCATCCTGGTGCCCGCATTGGTCGCCGTGTCTTTATTGATCATGGCATGGGTGTAGTGATTGGAGAAACAGCGGAAGTTGGTGACGATGTCACGCTCTATCAAGGTGTGTCACTTGCTGGAACGAGTACCGAGCGCGGGAAGCGACATCCGACCATTGAGGATTGGGTGCTGGTCGGCGCTGGGGCGAAGGTACTCGGTCCGATTACCGTTGGCCGTCACAGCCGGATTGGCGCAGGGTCAGTCCTGGTGCAATCGGTGCCTGCGCATTCCACAGTGGTTGGCATTCCGGGAAAAGTTGTCAAAGAAGGTGGTCGGCATCAACCCTCGGGGAAACCGGTCATTGATCTTGATCACGCAGACCTTCCTGATCCAGTGAGTCGTGCGCTTTCAACATTACTCAACCATGTGGAGAAGCTTGAACAACGGCTGGAAGAGGTGACTTCGCACCAAAGATCTTTGGAGACTCGCTTTGACGCAGAGGACGAAGAGTTACAACGGGTCCGGACACTGCTCAAGAATGGCACACAGAATCCCGATCCTCACTGAATGAGAGGAAGGAATTCAACGTTGACCGATGTGTTCGCACTTCACCCTTAGCTTTGTAAGCAGAAAGCGCAGGTTCTTGCGCAACGCCAACATGCTCGAGATGAGCAAGCCGCATGAAAAAAGGACGCAGCCTCAAGTAAGTTATCCAAGCAAGTGATAGAAGAGCAGCAACAATTGTAAGACTCTCTTCGCGAGGGTGCTATGCAACCAACTTTTCGTTCGCAACTATTTATCGACGGCGAGTATATCCCCGCCGCGAGTGGTAAAACCTTTCCTGTCCTCAATCCAGCGAATAACACAATACTCACTGAGTTGGCAGAAGCAGGAGTCGAGGATGTGAATCGTGCTGTAGCTGCAGCGCGGAAGGCATTCGACGATGGCCCGTGGCCGAAGATGAAGACAGTAGACCGGGCGAAGATGATTCGTCGCTTTGCTGAACTTCTTGTGAAGCACGCCCCTGAGCTGGAACGCATCGAAAGCCTTGATGTTGGCAAGCCCGTGAAAGAAAGCGGCGGGCACGACATTCCGCGCGCGGCGAATAATTTTTCGTTCTTTGCTGATGCGCTATCGCAGTGGACCCAAGATGCCCACTGGACGGAGAGCAACTCACTTGGTGTTGATGTCAACTTGATGAGTGTCACCATGCGGCAGCCACTCGGTGTGGTAGGGATCATCATTCCCTGGAACTCGCCAATGATGCTGGGAACCTGGAAGCTTGCTCCCTGTCTTGCCTCGGGATGTACTGCGGTTCTCAAGCCGTCTGAACTCGCGCCGTTAAGTCTGATGAAGCTAGGCGAGATTGCCCAGGAGGCTGGGTTACCTGCCGGAGTACTGAACATTGTTTCTGGCTTTGGTGAGGTCGGGGCTGCGCTGACGACGCACCCTGATGTTAACGCTGTCTCCTTCACTGGGGGTGTGGCGACCGGCAAACGTGTACTGAAAGCGGCAGCAGAGACACTCAAACGGGTATCGTTGGAACTTGGCGGCAAGTCGCCGAATATCGTCTTTACTGATGCTGATCTGGAAACCGCCGTGAAGGGAGCTGTGCGTGCGATCTTTCGTAGCCAAGGACAGTCGTGTGTGGCTGGTTCGCGATTGATTCTTCAGGATGCCGTTTATGATCGTTTTATGGAGCGGTTTCTCAAAACAGTAGCGAATCTGAAAGTCGGGGACCCGCTTGATCCGGCGACAGATTTCGGGCCACTAATCACAGCGCAGCACCGCGAACGGGTTGAAGGCTACATTCAATCGGGTCTCGATGAGGGAGCGAGGCTCCTGACTGGTGGAAAGCGACCGAGTGACCCAACGCTGCAAAAAGGTAATTATCTCCTACCGACGGTTTTCGAGAATGTTACTCCTGCAATGCGGATTTGTCATGAAGAGATTTTTGGTCCTGTGCTCGCAGTACAAAAGTTCCACGACGAAGCGGAAGCGATTCGACTGGCGAACGGAACTGTCTACGGTTTAGCTGGATTCCTATGGACACAAGATGTGAACCGGGCGTTACGAGTGTCGAGCGCGATTAAGACTGGTATGATGTGGGTGAATAGCTTCTTCTTGCGCGACCTTCGCACTCCGTTCGGTGGCGCCCGTGAAAGTGGTTTTGGTCGTGAAGGTGGTCGTTACAGTTTGGAGTTTTACACTGAGCCGAAGTTTGTTTGTATACCATACTAGGGGTCGGGGGTCGGGGATCGGGGATCGGTAGAATGGGAAAAACCGACCCTGGCCCCCGACCCCTGACCCCAGGAGAACCTATGTCGGTGCGTACTGGGGCACGAATACCTACAAGGACTGAAAGACCGTAGCTCTGAAGTCTGGTTGGGAAATGAACGTGTTCGCGATGTGACCAGCCATCCGGCGTTACGGCGTGGTGCTCGTTCAGTTGCTCATCTGTATGACATGCAGCATGACCCTGCGCTGCGCGATGAAATGACCTATACCTCCCCAACGACAGGTGATCGAGTCGGGCTATCGTTTATCACTCCTCGTTCGCAGGAAGACCTACAACGGCGGACCCGCATGATGTTGCAGTGGGCACGCTACAGTGGCGGCATGATGGGCCGTTCGCCTGACTATCTCAATGTGAGTCTCATGGCGTCCGCAGCAGCAGCAGAGTTCTATGCCCAGAATGATCCCCGCCATGCTGAGAATGCCCGCAATTACTATACGTATGTTCGTGAGCATGATCTCTGTTTGACCCATACGTTAGTGAATCCACAAGCGAATCGTGCCATTACTGCTACTGGACAACCAAGTGCCGACGTTGCGGCGCGTATCGTTAAAGAAACTGATAAGGGGATCATCATTCGCGGTGCGCGTATTTTGGCAACGCTTGGTCCGTTGTCGGATGAAATTGCCGGTGTTCCCTTCAACAGTTTTGAAAGCTGCCGCCGACACTGCGCCCTATGCCTTTGCTTTTGCCATTCCGTCTGACACACCGGGGCTCAAGTACATCTGCCGTGAGTCATTCGATTATGGGCGCTCTTCGACAGAACATCCACTCGGCTCGCGCTTTGAGGAAATGGACGCGATTGTTATCTTTAATGATGTGCTGGTGCCGTGGGAACGAGTGTTTCTGAAGGCGCGTCCGGACTTGTGTAATGCGGCGTACGCAACGACGAACGCTGTTGTGCACATGATGCACCAGGTGGTCTGTAAAAACATCGCTAAGGCCGAGTTTATTCTCGGTGTTGCCTGTCTCATTGTGGATGCGACCGGTGCGACGGAATTTCCGCATGTGCATGAGAAGATTGCCGAGTGCATGATCAATCTAGAGCTAATGAAGGCGTGTTTGCGTGCTGGAGAAGCCGATGCGGCGATTGATCGCTGGGGAGTGATGTGCCCGCACCGACCACCACTTGATGTCGCACGCAATATCTTTCCGAAGATGTACCCGCGGATGGTGGAGATTCTGCAACTGCTGAGTTCATCCGGGATGATGATGATTCCCCCACAGTCAGCGCTTGAGAGTCCGATTGCCGATGATATCGATCAATATCTGGTTGTCGCCAACATGAATGCTCGTGATCGTGTCAAATTGTTCCGCCTTGCCTGGGACATCGCCTGTAGTGCCTTCGGTGGGCGGCAAACGCTATACGAACGGTTCTTCTTTGGCGATCCGGTACGCATGGCATCGGCGTTGTATGGCATTTATCCCAAGGAACCGTTGATGGAGCGGGTACGGCAGTTTTTGGAGCGGGAGGAAGACTGAGGCGTGAAACGTGATGCGTAACGAAATGAACACGTATCACGCACTACGTAATACGCAACTTTAGGAGTTGATTATGGGCCAAATAATTGCTGCGATCTTTACGACACATGTTCCCCGTCTGATGATCTTCGGTGAAGCCGAGCGCAAAGCCTACATGGGACGTGGAGTGACGACTTTCTACGAGGCGATGGAAAAACTTTATCGTGAACGCCTGGCCGGTCTCGATTTCGACACGTTCGTTGTCTTTGATACACACTGGTTCTCGACTATTCAGTATGTGATGAATGCATCCGAGCGAATCGAAGGGGTATATACCTCTGAAGAAGTGCCGGAGTTGTTACACGAACACGAGTATAGCTACCAGGGCGACCCTGAGCTTGCCGCCGCTATTGCTACCAGTGCCAAGGATACTGGCGTGCGGGCGTTTGCCTCGACGTATCGTGGTATGCCGCTGCATTATCCGACGCTGGTGCCAATGGCGTACTTCAATCCGCAGCGAAACCGCCGGGTGCTTTCTACGGGAGTGTGCCAGATTGCCGGTGTTCACAATGATCTGGCCTTCGGACGTGCTGTAGGTGAGGGCATTCTGCACAGTAATCGCCGTGTGGTTCTCGTCGCTGCCGGTGGACTCTCGCATCGCTTCTGGGACTACGACAATGTACTAGACCACACCGGAGCCGACCCGGTGCACATTACGTCGCCAGAGAATCGTGAGTATGATGAACGTATTATAGGAATGTTCCGCCGTGGTGATCACGCTAGTGTCGTGAACCTTGCTGGGGAATACCGCAAGCGTTGTTCTCCGGAAGGACGCTTTGCTCACTACTTGATGATGGCTGGCGCACTTGGTGAAGAAAAATTTACCTCACCAGGCGTGCAGTATGGGACTTACGAAGCTGCCCTTGGGACAGGGCAGGTGATATTTTGGTTTGACATTTAACAAGCAGGCTGTAGGCTGCAGGCTTGAGGGGGAGGACCCTTGGGCCTTTAGCCTACAGCCTCACGCCTCTCCGAGGAGGACCTATGCCCCGCGATATTCATGGCGTAATTGCAATGCTCGTGACCCCATTCACAAAGAAATACGAACTCGACGAGGGGGCGTTGCGTGCCGAGGTCGATTGGTGCGTGCAAAATGGTGCCACTGGTGTCGTTGCCGCCCCCAGCATTGGTGAATTTCTTCACCTCAACGATGCTGAACGTACCCGAGTGTTTGCAGTGACTCTCGACCAAGCGCGCAAACATAAGGACATCTACACAGTGGCGATGACTTCCGGCGCGACTACGTTAGAAGCATTGAAATTCGCCAAAATTGCCGGAGAGATGGGCTATGATTCTCAGCAGCTCATTCCTCCGTACTACTGGCGTTGCGGTGAGGAAGAAGTCTACCTGCACTACAAGATGGTTGCTGATGCTGGCCACTTGCCAGTGGTCGTGTATCACAATCCAGCGCTATCGAAATTCAACATGAGTCCCAAATTCTTTGGTCGATTATGTGGGATCAAAGGGATTGTTGGGATTAAAGAAGTGCTCACCGATCTTCAGCATCTCGAAGCGGTGTATGATGAAGTGCAAGGGCGGGTGAAGATTCTACAGACATTCCGCGCCTTCCTCACCGGGTTGCAACTCGGTGCTGCTGGTGGGTTTATTAATGTGTTTGCTGTGCCTGCTTCGGCGAAGCTACTCAAATTGTTCAAGGCTGGAGAGATTGCCAAAGCAGTGGAAGTGCAACGTCGCCTCAATCGCTGTTTCCCACGGGGTGGTGAAGAGGCGTTAGGTCATCTTGGGACGACCAAGGTCACGGCTTCAGTGGTGACTGGAATCGACATGGGACCTGCGCGGCCTCCCTACATGGCACCGGACGATGCAGCTGAACGCTTGCGCAAGCGATTGCCAGAGTTGCAAGAGTTGTTATAGCAGAAAAGGTAAGCTTTCCGTTCCCTGCAACGACGACCGAATGAGGAGGAACTATGAATCCTTCTGCGGCAGCTGTCACTACATGATACTCGGTGGCAACGCTGCGTTGGTAGTTTGCTTGTTGTTTTAATCGCCCTTTTGGGCTGTGGTGTGGGTGCAGTCTTTGCCGCGGCTGGAGTCCTGGATTCATCATTCGATAACGATGGGATTCGTATTATCGCTCAATCCGGGGATAACCGTGGACAAGCGGTAGTGATCCAACCAACAGATGGCAAGATTGTCATTGCTGGATACACCAACACCTTTGGCTCTAATGATGTCACACTCGTGCGATTGAACAGTAATGGCAGCTTTGATGGGACGTTTAACGGTGGCCAAGCACGAATTGTGAGTAGGACCGGAGATGACCGTGGATTGGCAGTGGCGTTGCAAAGTGACGGCAAAATCGTCGTGACTGGCTATACTAATATATTTGGCACGAATGACATATTGGTGATGCGATTTAACGCTGACGGGAGTCTCGACACGACGTTTAACTTCAGCAATTTAGGCGGGCGTCCGAGCGGTGGGGTGCAGATTATCAATCGCAGTGGGGATGAGCGCGCGAAAGCCGTTGCCATTCAGAGTGACGGAAAAATTATTGTAACTGGTACCTCGACGGTGTTTGGTTCGAATGATGTGCTGGTCTTACGATTGAATGCCAACGGCAGCCTCGATCCAACATTTAATAACGGCGGAAGCCAAATTGTCAGCCGCACCGGTGATGACCGTGCATGTGCAGTCGCGCTTCAAGGTGACGGAAAGATCGTTGTGGCGGGATACACGGATGCGCTGGGTTCAAACGATGTCCAGGTTTTACGATTCAATGTCAATGGTGGACTTGATACGACGTTTAACACGAGCATCTTGGGCGGACGTGTGAGTGGCGGCATTCAAGTCATCAGTCAATCTGGAGATGATCAAGTCCAAGCTGCTACTCTTCAAGCTGATGGCAAGATTCTCATTGCTGGTCAGACGAATAGATTTGGGAACTATGACATTCAGGTTGTGAGACTGAACGCCGATGGTAGTGTTGATCTCACGTTCAATCCAATCGGCACGCCACTACCGACAGGAGGAATTGTGGTCGTTCAGCAAAATGGAAACGACCAGGGGCAAGCCATTGCCCTGCAGGCAGATGGAAAGGTTGTGGTTGGCGGTCACACCGACAGGTTTGGTTTGAATGACTTTCTTGTGATGCGCTTGAATAGTAACGGAATGTTAGACATAACGTTCGACGGTGACGGCGTAAGTATAGTCGGTCCTTTTGGTGAGAATCAAGCCAATGCCTTAGCGATGCAAGCTGACATGAAGATCGTGGTGGTCGGACACACGGATACTTTTGATGTCAACGATATTGAGGTTATGCGCTTTCTTGGGCAGTAAGCGTTGAGGAACGAGTGAGACAATGGCAGAACAACACCCTCATCGGCTGTTCACGATCTTTACGGTCCTTTTTAGCCTGTTAGCGATATCGAACCTCTTAAAACCTTTCCGCCTTGGCAGTGAGGAGACTGGCTTCGTATTCCTAGGTGATCGATTATCAGGGATGGCAAACACCATCGTTGGTCCTATCTTTGGCTTGTTCCTCGCGCTGTATGCTTTTGGCATCTGGCAAAGGAAACGGTTTGCTCTGCCGATGGGCCACGCCTATGCGACCTACGTTGTGCTTAACCTGATTCTATTCAACGTTAAAAACCCGAGGCCACCGGGAGGCAGTTACATAATCTTCGGTATTATGTACTCTTTGATTGCTATCGGGGTGTCGCTTGGAGCCGCTATTTTCTTGACGAAGAACAAGGCGTTGCTGTCGTAGAGAAGAATTATGAACGTGCCCCCACCGTTTCGTGCCGAACACATTGGCAGCTTGTTGCGTCCACCAGAGCTGCTCGCGGCACGCCGTGCGTTTGACGAAGGCAAGCTCGCTGTTGAAGCGCTCCGCGCGGAAGAAGATCGGTGGATTTGCCAGGCAGTGGCGTTGCAAGAATCGGTGGGCTTGCAGTCGATCACTGATGGTGAATATCGCCGCTTGTATTATTTCGGCCACTTTCCCGGCTGCTGTGAGTGGGTTTACCGAGATGGAAGCCGAATTGTCATTCCAGGACCAGCAAGGTCAGAAGATGAAGTATCTGACCCCAGTGGTGACGGGAAAACTGCGGCGTATCCGTGGCATAGCGACCGAGGAGTGCGTTTTCATTAAGACGCTGACAAAGCGCACGGTAAAAGCCACGTTACCAAGCCCATGTTCGCAACACTACTTTCGTTGGCGTGAAGGTGTTTCTGAAAAAGCGTATCCAGATGTAAATGAGTTCTATGCTGATGTTGCACGAGTCTACCAGCAAGAGCTCGCAGCGCTTGCTGCACTCGGAGTGACTTACGTGCAATTTGATGACGTGTCGCTCCCTCTACTGTGTGATGCAAAACTACGAGAAGGATTCAAGGCACGTGGATACAACCCTGACGAGATGTTGCACAAGTACATTGATGTTGTGAATGCGTCTTTGCAGAATCAACCGCTGAATCTCACTGTTGGCATGCATTTCTGTCGCGGTAACAACCAAGGCAAGTGGTTAGGGGAGGGCGGGTACGAGTTCGTGGCTGAACAGATGTTTAGTCGTTTGGCCATCGACGTGTTCTTTCTCGAATATGACTCACCACGGGCGGGAAACTTTACGCCCCTTAAATATGTGCCGCGAGACAAACATGTTGTGCTTGGACTTGTCAGTACCAAGACTCCAGCATTAGAGTCGATAGATGAGTTACGGCGAAGAATCGATGAAGCAAGTCGCGTTGTTCCGCTCGATCGGCTATCCCTCAGCCCACAATGCGGTTTTGCCAGCACCGCACCTGGAAATCCGCTGACGCCTGCCGATCAGGAGAAGAAATTGCGCTTGGTGGTAGAGGTAGCGACCCAGGTTTGGAAGTGAGTGTCAGGGGCACACGACGGTGCGCCCCTACAAATTGTTACCCTCGCTCCACAAACTCCAGGATATTGCCATCGGGATCTTTCACCATCGCGATTCGCGTACCAGGACGGATTTGTGTTTCAGGAATCGTAAACTCAACCCCTTTGCCTTTGAGCTCGCTACACAGATCGGTCAAGCCTTTGATCACAAAGGTGATGTAACGAATGCCGAGTTGTTTCTCCAAGCCGATGGCTCCAGCTGGTGGCACCTGCTTAGGGTCCATCAACTTGATGTCACTGGTGCCGAATTTTAAGCGATGTAACGTGCCGAAGCCGGTTACGAGTTCTTCAGTTTTCTCTAGCCCAAGAATGCCTTGGTAAAAGGCGAGACTCTTTTTGATGTCACTAACGAAAATACCGAGATCGATGGAATCTTTGGCTGCTTTTAAGGACATAACTTATCCTCCTTTTTATGAACAGTAGATGTGGACATGAGCTTGTTAAGGGGACAGGGTAATGGGAAAACGAAAGAAAATCTAGCAATCTGTTCTCTCTCCGTTTCTCCCTGACCGTTCCCTTATGCCCCAGCGAATGCCGCTCTTACCCGCGCGCTCCACTCAGCTCAATCAACTCAATCTTGTAGCCGTTCGGGTCTTCAATGAAGGCGATCACCGCACTGCCATGTTTCATCGGTCCGGCTTCGCGGACGACTTTAACGCCTTTGGCCTTGAGGTCGGAGCACACCTTGTAAATGTCGTCCACGCCCAGTGCGAGATGACCAAACGCATTACCTTGATCGTAACTGGCTGTTCCCCAGTTGTGAGTCAGTTCGACGACGGTATTATTTTTTTCGTCGCCATAACCAACAAACGCAAGGGTAAACTCACCGCCGGGATAATCCTGTTTACGTAAGAGCTTCATGCCTAACTGGTCACAATAGAACTTCAGTGACTCGTCAAGATTGTTGACGCGAATCATAGTGTGTAAAAACTTCATGGTGCCTCCTTCGCTGATTAAGATATTGGAACAAAATCTGACTTTGGTACCTGGGCGAGAAGCGCTTGTGGATCATACGCCACCCCGCCACGGTAGACGGTGGTGAGCTTACGCAGCTCCCGTACATCGCGCAACGGGTCACCATCGATGACCAAGAAGTCTGCATAGCGCCCAGGGGCGATCGAGCCGATGTTGTCTTGCTGGCGGAGATAGCGAGCCGCAACTGAAGTGACTGCTTTAAGGGCCGCTGTGGTGCCAATCGCATCAGCCAGCAGTTCGATTTCCCGCAGCAGCGCGAACCCCGGCGGTGGATACGCTAACGCACCGCAGTCAGTGCCTCCGACCACGAGCCCTCCAGCTTCGTGCAACATCCTAGTGACCTGTTGATGTTTCTCTAGTGCTTGGGTGCCTTTGTATGGATCAAAAAACCCAGGGTGAATATCCCAGTCTGGACGTTCGCCGATGCGCGAGGCCATCGCCCGTTGCCGAGAGAGTGCGTACGGAGGAATGTAACAACGATCTTGGTCGCGCTTGACGCCTTCTTCTCCACATCTCGCGATCCACAGCAGATCAAGTGTGGTGCCCATATTCACTTGCTGTTTGACCATCGCGTCAAACCACTCACGGGCACGAGGATTCTGCAGGTCAGCCTCTTCCCAGCCTTTGAGCGTTTGATTCCAGAACTTGCCGCTCATCATCGACGCGCCGACGCCAAACTGCATATCAAGGGCGCAGAACTCGTTGTACGGCGAGATCCACACGTGCTCCAAGCCGTTAATGCCTGCTTTGATAGCGTCAAGCGAATGCATATAGCCAAGATGACCCGTGACTGGGACGCGATTGTCAACAAACTTGATGATCGCTGTGGCAGTATCCGGCATGAGAGTAAAGTAGAGCTTTACCGCATCGACTCCGGCGTTGAGCAACGCACCAATTTTCTGTGGCACCACTTCAGGTGACGGAATGTTATCGAGCATCTCGGCAAACGACGGGTACTCAAAACTCTTGACCGAGCCATCGAGTAACGGTCCACAGATAAACAACCGCGGACCAAGTTTCTTGCCACTGTTGAGGTCAGCTTTGAGTCCTTTGACTTTTTCGAGATTGCCACCAACGTCGCGCGCGCTGGTGACACCAGCAGCAAGAAACAGCGGCAAACTGGGAGTGCCGACGAACGTGGAATGCACATGAGTATCGATTAAGCCCGGAACAACCGTCTTTCCTTGCAGATCAACGACCTGCGCGTCTGGAGGTGCAAGAACTGCTCCTGCTTCAACTGTGGTAATACGATCGCCGGTGATAACTAGTGATACGTTACTACGTGGTTGATCACTCAGACCATCAATCAGCCGAGCGTTCTTGAACACAGTGGTTTGTGTCATAGTTTCCTCCTGTCGCGTACCCCCTATCGCGTCTCAACGTAAGCTGTCAAGGAAGCAAAGGCACTTTTGGAGGAGGTAACGGTGCCATAGTCATGAGCCTGAAGTAGGACGACTCTGAAGACGCTTCGTTGACTCCACCCGCTACGACGCTCTTTTTAACTTTGCAATCAACACTTGCCGTGAGTATCCCTCTGGTAATGCATCCTCTGTTTCGGGCTTCCTGCGCCGCGGGTCTGCCTTCTTCAGTGCGTGGAGGAAAGCCGCCCGTGATCCTCGACGGGCCCGTGCTTCTACAATAGTCAGACCCTTTTGGGCTTCGACAAATTGCGCCAAAGCGTAGTTGACTAACTGATTGTACGACACCTGCATTTCCTCAGCGAGTCTTGAGAGATCTTCCTGCAAAGGAGGAATGAGACGGATCGTTGTTCGCTTTGCCATAGTTAGGAACCTCCAAACGTTTTCAGAAATTCTCCCGGTGTGAGCACCGAAATGCCAAACCGTTGCCGTACAGCGGGAAAATGTCTTTTGTTAAAGGTCAGCAACGTTTCCACCCTCCCATTCACCGCACATTCCAACACGTGCGAATCGTGCGCGTTAGGAAGAAAGGAGCGCCAGAGAAAGTAGATCGGTTGCAGATACGCCCGAGAGATAAAATAATCGACGATCGTGTCCATCTCCTTTGCGGTGAGGCCCACTTCGTGGAGGAAGTTTTTTCTTTTCAAGACACTTTCGTATTCTAGGACGAGTGGGACACTGACGACTGGTGTAAAGCCTCGCGCGCCGAGGACACGGCAATCATCGACCTGGCGGTGCTTGAGCACCGCGTGCTGCTGACCGAGGACAAGGACTTTGGCGAACTGGTCTACGCCAATGCCCGGGCGGCAAGTGGCGTGATCTTGATTCGTTTCCCTGGCAATGCTCGCATTACGCTCCCCACTGCGATTACAGGTCTAGTCAACGAAAAAGGCGAGCAGTTGTTCGGATCCTTGGTAGTCGCAAGTTCGGCCCTGTGAAAGTAGGATTCGACACTGGAGACGAAAAATGTGCTGGTGCAGCTCGCCTCGATACGACTAAGCAGGGAAACTCAAATGGTGGCCATGAGTACGGTACGAACCTGTTGCCGGAGAAACGGAAGAACCTGATCCAGTATCTGAAGACTTTATAAGGGTGTTTGCCAATAACAGTTACGCACTTGCTTCAGGTCTCGCCCTCACTTGCTGTTTAAGCCAAAGTTTCAAGCAAACCCTTGGCCTCTTGCAAGTCCTTGGTGTCAAACCCTTCGGTGAACCAACCGTAAATTGCTGCTAACATTTCGCGGGCCTTCTTTTTCTTCCCTTGCTGTTGCCGCAGACGGACGAGACTCATTGTCGCTCGCAACTCCAGTGACTTTGCTTGCTGCCTTCGTGCGATCTCGATTGCCTTAAGAAACATTCCTCAGCCTCTGACTCTGCTCTACACTGGACCTGGACTGTGGGACTTCGGACTTCGACACTGGACTTGCCTTAACTGACCTGACTGACGAGACTGTTTGTAACCTGTCGGGATGAAGCGTAAGCGCTCCCTTGAGGCGATAAATCTCTGCTTCCCACCACCGTTCACCGGTACTTGCTATCACTGCGAGAGCTCTCTCTACAAGGGTTATCCCCTCCTCGGGCTGATTATTCTTCCCGTAGGCCTCGGCTAAGCATCCTTGGTAATACGGTAATCTTAGGGCAGTCCCCGTGGCTTTTCGGACAGAAGAACCTTGACGCAGCTGAGCAATGGATTTCGCCGGCTGTCCTTGTTCCGTAAGCAACCATGCCTGTAGGCTTACTGCTGCTAACTCCCAAAAGGAGAATTTGTGTTGCTGAGAAAACGCTAATAACTCTTCTGCCAACCGCTGAACAACCGAGGTGTTGTGAACGAGTTGATAAAATAGGGCGCATTCGTTAAGCGCGTACGCCTGACTGATAGGGTGGGTGAAATCCTGAGCGTATCGCAAAGTCTCCTCGCTTCGCTGTCGGGCGCGGTCAGGATAACCTAATAACCACATGACTTGGCTTAAGTACCCTCCACAGGCAATCCTCGGGTCCTGTCCATACACAAAGGCCAGCCCACGATGCTGCTGCGGGTCGTAGAGAGTAAGAGTAGCTTCCAGTTCAGTACGGGCCCTCTGCAACTCTCCCAGGTATACGAGAGTGACACCCATCGTTGCGTGGGCCTCTATAAGCAGACCGCTATCGTGTGCCCTGTGTGCCAAGCTAAGCAATTGTTCCCCAAGGTCACGGGCAGTGTTGTGCTCTGCTCGTGACACATGAAACATCCAAAGCCCATACAAGACGAGAAAAAGCTGGGCCGGTTCTCCGATCTGCCGAGATAGTTCCTGCGCCCGGGTGTACGCTGCTTCTACGACAGGATTGCCGTAACCTTGAATCGTTTGGAGTGAAATCCCCAGTGTCGCTCGGAGAGCAAATTCCTGTTGCATGCGCTCAGGGGTGTCAGGGTGGTGATTGAGCAGTTCTAATCCTTTTGTGAGATGGACTACTGCTTCCTGAGATGCATAGCGTTGGATCGCATTCTCGGCGGCTTGCGAGCGATACCGTACGGCACGGGGATAATCTCGCCCTTCCTCAAAGTGAATCGCTAATTCAGCCGCGATTTCTCCTGCCCGCTCGCCATAGGCAGCTTCCTGTCGCTCGCCAATCCGTAGGTGATACCATTGCCGCTGTCCAAGACGCACTCGTTCGTGCCAGAACTGTTGGTACAGGGCATGTAGAAATCCATAACGTTCGGCCATTGTTCCGTCCGGCCACCGGCTTACTCCGGCGGGCCGCAGAAATTGTTGCCGGCTGGCTAGCCCTGCACACCACTCTTCCACTTCCAGGACATCGGTCTGCTGAGCTGCCGCTACCGCGGCTGAGGAGAACTCTATACCAGTCAGACTGGCGACCTCCAGGACACGACGCTCCTCTGGTAACAGTTGCTCACTCTGAATCGTAATGAGATGACGAATCGTGTTGGGTATCTCACTCACCACCGCTTCGAAATTTGCTTGCAGCTTCCAGCTCTCTTCGTCATGGATAAGGACCCCGCGACTTACCCAATCCTCCAGTACATTGGTCAGAAACAACGGGTTGCCTTCGGTGCGCTGGTGGAGAACCGGGGCGAGGGTTGTGGGAAACGTGTTGTGAGGAAATCGCTGTTGTACATATTCTCCGATGTGAGATGCGTTAAGGAGACCCAAAGCCACTTCGCTGGCCTGCTGATGTGCATACAATTCACGTACGACCTTACGTAAGCGATGGCCATTACTGAGCATTTCTCCGAGACGGTACGTGCCGATGATCAATAATCGAGCGGGCTCGTGGCCACGGGCCAAGATTGCCAGCAGATCAAGCGTCGAATAATCGCTCCACTGCAGGTCTTCGATACTCAAAACAAGGGGACGTCCGGGCGTTAGAGTCTCAACCGCGGCGAGCATCTCCTGTAGCATCCGTGCTTGAGTGGCCCCCTGCAATTTTTGTTGCAAGGCTTCCGCCTCACTTGTGGTCAGCAGCGTTGGCAGTTGCATGAGCCACGTCGGGGCATGTTGCCGGAGCCATTCGACTAACGGCTCGCCCTCTGGAGCCCGACAGAGTCGCCCCAGCGCTTCGAGAATCGGCAGGTAAGCTTCCCCGGCTCCATAGGTTTCTACGCATTGTCCTCGCCCGATCGCCGCCACTTTACGGGTTGCAACTTGTCTGAGAAACGCCCGGATGAGAGTGGTTTTGCCAATGCCGGGTTCTCCAGTCACGAAGACAATTTGCCGTTCGCCGTGGAGGGCCTTTTCGAGTTTCCCCTGTAACTGCTCAAATTCTGCTTCCCGGCCTACTAGAAGAGAGTGCGGAGGACTGAGGGCGGAGAACTGAGTATCGGGAGCTACTGATGCCTTTGGCTTTTCTTCTGCCTGACTACTGACTACTTTTGCGATGAACCGATACCCCTGCCGATGGCGGGTTTCGATAAACCGTGGCGCATCCGCCCCGTCCTGTAAGATTCGGCGAATACGACGAATGCAAACTTTCAACACGCCTGGGCTCACAACGGTGTCGGTCCAGACAGCTGAGAGTAGTTCTTCGTGAGTTACCAGTCGTTCGGGATGAGAAGCCAAATGGTGGAGGACAGCAAAGTCTCGCGGCATGAGATCAATGCGCTTTTTTCCTTGCCAGAGACAGGCATTCTCAACGTCAAGCGAGTATGGGGGAAAACTCAGTAGCGGCGCGGACATAAACGTTCCCCTCCTTTGCCACCTTCTGCGGCTCAGAAGTATCCCTCTTTCTGTTTTGCCTGTCCAGCGGTTCGACTAGTGCGACCAGGCGGACGAAACTGTCACCGTAATATCACCGCAATGTCACCGTTTGTTTGTTGACTCGTGGCAGTAACGAGTGCATGTTTACCGAGGGGTGAAACGAGCGACTAGCGCTGACAACATAGTTTCGGAAAAATCTCAGAAAAACCTTAGAATTTCCTCAGGATTTTTACCTGGGTATGGGGTATTCGCAGTAATTGTTCAGTGGCAATGAACATTTTGTTCATTCATTTGTTACGCATATACGACGAGCGTGAGAAAGCAATGAGACCCATCAGGGAGCCGTTTGCGAATGGAAATAGGCATTTTCTAACCGTGTGGGCAAAACGCCCGCGCCCCAGTAAAGGAGGGAGTCCCATGCCTAGCTATATTCATCTTATTCGATTCACGCAAAAGGGCATTGAGAACATTAAAGAAGGTGCGGCCCGACTCGATGCCGTGAAACAATCCTATAAAGCGATGGGGGCGGAAATTAAAGGGTTCTACCTGATGATGGGGCAGTATGATGCCGTTGTGATTGTTGACGCGCCCAATGACGAGACCATGGCCAAAGTCGCGCTCGCCAGCGGAATGCGAGGAACCGTCCGTTCGGAGACTTCGCGTGCATTTACTGAAGAGGAATATCGCAAAATCCTTGCCTCGCTGCCTTGAAGAAAAGGGGTAGAGAGTCGCTCGACCGCCTGCGGTCGGACGCGGCAAAATGTCGAGTCGTTGTGGCAGTGGCAGGGGGATTGAGGAGGGCAGTATGTTTTGGTGGATTGTCGATCTTTTTTTAGACAAAGACTGGAATGATCTCCTCGGCCTTGTGCTTATGATTGCTGCACTTGTCGTGATCGCCGTGCTGGTGGCGGCGAACTAGAGCAGATCACAAAACATTCGTCCACTTTGTGATTAAGGGGGATAAATCCTCCCTATCCCTCCTTTAGCAAAGGAGGGAACCTCGGATGCCCCCTTTTGCAAAGGGGGCCGCGCGGAGCGCGAGGGGATTTCTGTCCGCACTGTACCAATCGCATGTGGTTCAATTTAGACAACGACCGCCGCCAGGAACAGTCGCAAGAAAAAGAGGCTGGTCATGAAGAGAACCCGAAGCGCGTCGATACTGAGTATTGGCATGGCGCTTTTCCTGTGGGCCAGCCTGGCAAAAGGCGGCCAAGAGTATGGCGGCGCGTGGGGTCGAATTGGCTCGGTGCCAGGAAAAGGCTGGGTGCAGTTCAGAGGTCATGTGCTCTGTGCAAAGCAACCCCCTAGCACAGCACATGGCAATACATTCTCTCGCTTCTATCGCCTCAATCATCGACTCGGGCAAGTCGTGATAGAAGTCACAGTAGGAGCAGAGGCGCTACCGTATCACTCGTTGTGGATGAACAGCGAAGATCAAGTATTCGAGACATTAGCTGCCGAAGAGAATCTCTTTAAGGAGGTCGAGGTTTCGGGGCTGCTCCGCGAATATCGTCCCACAGTGGGGATTCTCTATCTGCCGACCGTGCAGATCCTAGGCTAAGCGACGTGAGCTGGAGTTCTCCTTAACACCGCTAAGTCCTGCAACATCCTGTAGGTGTATCACAATGAGGCGACCACTGCGAAACGGCAAAGCTGGCCGAGGTGTCCAGGGAGCGCGTGCACCACCGCGTTGCTCCTTGTAGCCTTGGACAGCGTGGCGGACAGATGGCAGAGGGACCAAGACCTCAACATAAGGAGGAACAGTATATGGCATTAGGAAAAGCGATAGGAGAATTTTCGCTCAAGGCAGTAGCATTCACGGTGAGCCCCGGTCCCGGCAGTGCGTTTACTATTCAGGGGAATTTCGAAGGACCAGTGTCGGGAGATCAAGGAGCGGGAACCGGTGTAGGGACATTGACTGTCGCGCTCGAGCCGGGCGCGAAGAGCGGAACGTGGAGCTACTGTGGGCTGACGTTCCTCAACAATGGCGGCAGCACCGGAGTCACAGGTCACGGGACGTGGGAAGAGAGCGCTCCCAACAAGTGGCGATACCGTGGGACTGGTCAGGGTTCCGATGGCCGCGTCACCGCCGTCGAGTTTGATGGTGATCTGGCTACGCGGACGATGGCCGGGAAGGTATACGAGTGGAAATAGCCCATTCAGGATTTGCGACAAACTAGTTTTTGGCGGGTGTCAGGTTCTACCCGCCTCTTCAACCAAAGGAGGACATGAGTATGGCATCGGGAAAACAGGCAGGAGAATTTTCGCTCAAGGCAACCTCGTTCACGCTCACTCCTGGCCCTGCTGGGAGCGTAATCGTGCAAGGGAACTTCGAGGGTACTGCGACGGGCTTTGGGGCCGTTCTCGGCACAATGACTGCGACGAGCGCTGGGCAGAAGAACGGGACCTGGAGTTGGTGTGCGGCAGCCTACTTAGATAACGGCGACAGCGTCACCGGTAACGGCCAGGGGACATTTAGTAGTGGTGGTACTAATCGATGGCGCACTCAGGGGTTCATCCAAATCTCCGATGGTCGCAACATAGGCGTTGAAGGCGAGCTTGATCTGGCTACGCGCTCGTGGAGCGGGAAGTTATCCGAGAGGAGCTGATCGCATAGGTAGGGTTTCTGATCTGTAGAGTGGGACATGTCACCCTACCACTAATCACAAAAGGCAGAAAAGCCTGAAGTCTTTTCGAGCAATTCAATCTAACAGGAGGTGTGTTATGCCATTCGGGAATGCTCTGGGTGAAGTTGTTGCCAAAATGACGTCTGTCAGGATCACCGATCTTGGCGGTGGTCAGAGACGACTCGAGGTCGATTCGACCGGCGAAGTGAAGGGTCAAGTGCCGGGACAAGGGTTTGCCACCATGGTAGTCGAAGGGATTACCGGTGCTAGCCGTGACCTATACGAGTACGGGCACGATCCTGGCCGCTTCAGGTGCCGTGGTACGTATGTCCGGGCGTGGGGTCGGCATACGGACCGGCGAAGGTCACAAAATGCGCTATCGTGGCGCTGCGTGTTACACCACCGACGACCCCAAGCTGGCTGCATTCAACGGCCTACTTGGAGCCGTTGAGTTCGAGATGGACCCGACAGCGATGACGATCAAAGGGACCGCCTACGAGTGGAAGTAGTCACAAGCTGGTAGGTGGGATGACCCATCCTACCAGTACTTCCACACTCACTGGGGAGAACCCACGATGTGGGATTGGGATGCACCCTAGTCTGACTACTATCGCCGTGGATGACCCGGAGGTGCTCCACCTGTTGACCATTATGTTCGGTGGCATTGTCGGACTTGCGGCAATCCTCGTTGCCCTTGAGGTACTGTGGTTCCACTGGTTCCGCAACGACAACTCCAGCCTGTCGAAGGAGACAAGGTGATGGGAAACCAGCCTAAAGAATAAGAAGGAAACGATATGACGTACAAACGAACTATTTGTGCTCTAGTGCTGATTGTGGTTGTTTGTGTTCCAGCAACTGTCCGTGGCGCAGATGTCGATGATCTCAAAGCGGCCTTTGAACAAGGATTGAAGGCGCTCAATGCTCTTGATGTCGATGGGTTCATGGCGTCAGCGCACGATCAAAGTGTGACGTTTGGTACCTCTTCACCGTTTCCAGTGGATGGCAAAGCAGCTCAGCAACAAGTTCTCCAAACGTCGTCAGTAGCCGCGAGAGTCAGAGCTTTACCCCCATCAATCCCCAATTCCGCGTGATCGGTACCACTGGACTCGCTTGGGGGCATGGGGCTTGCGAGGATCAAACCCAAGGGAGGACCGCTCGAAACGCATTACGTCCGTTACACGATCGTCTACGCCAAATCTGATGGGAAATGGGTGCGGGTCGCGAGCCATCTTTCGTGGATGCCGGCGGGAAACTAACTGTCAAATTCGCACGGAGCCCTCATCTGCAAGCTTTGTAGACACCCTCTAACCCGCGGTTGCAACGGACGCCACTGAGGCGGTGCCGCTGACCTGCCAGTCGTCAGAGGGTGATAAACAAAGTCAGATGGTTCTCTGTGGGGCTATATGAGTGAAAGTGCTTTTGCCTAAAGGCTTCTGTGTTTCAGGACAAAGGGGTATGACGACTGAGTGACCAATTCCGTACGGTAACAGGGTTGCTGGAGCTCAACCCAAGAACAAAGGGGGTGTGTATGCCACTAGGAGAAATCGTTGGTGAATTCACGCTGAAAGTGACTTCAATTAACTACTCCCCCGTCGGGGGCGAGATGACCAAGGCCGAAGTCAACGTCGCGGCAGAAACTAATGGCCGGATCAGCGGTCGGGGGTTTGGGACCTTAACCATCGAGGGGGTGCCAGGGACGACGCGGCGGTGGTCGTATGTGGGGGCGAATTTCACCTCCCGCGGGGGCGAGGATTGAGATAAACGGGCAAGGGGTGCTGGCGCCCACCGGTGCGGGACCTCGGGGTCGTGGCCGGGGGACGGCGACGTACCGGAGCGCCGCACCAGAACTAAGCTGGCTCAACGGGTTTGTGGGGGCGGTGGAATTCGAGGCTGACCCGACGGCAGAGATGATTAAGGGGGCGGTGTGCGAATGGAAGTAGTCTTGACGCAGCGTTAGGAGCAGACGTCCAGTTATCAATTGCGTACGGAACTGGTCACTAACAGGCTTTATATGATGGAAAGGAGAACGAATATGGCAACCCGAGCACCTTTCTTGACTACACGCTATGGCGGCTATTATCACCGTGATGTCCCCCAGGAAGACACAGAACTCACACATAGTGGCCCCGGAACGCCGTGCGGGGAATACTTGCGCCGCTTCTGGCAGCCCATTTGCTTTGCCGACGAACTGCGCGATCTCCCGCTACGCGTCAGGATCTTGGGGGAGGATCTCGTAGTGTTCCGTGACTTCCGGGGTACCGTGGGGCTCCTGGAGTTACACTGTCCGCACCGGGGGACCTCTCTAGAATTTGGACTAATCTCTGAAAGGGGGATCCGGTGCTGCTACCACGGCTGGCTCTTCGACGTAGACGGGACCATCCTGGAAACCCCAGGCGAGCCGACCACGAGCACCCTGAAGGACCGGCTCTGCCACGGCGCCTACCCGACCCACGAGTACAATGGGATCGTGTTTGCCTATATGGGACCACCGGAGGAGCAGCCACCATTCCCCGTGTACGATAGTTTCAGCCGACCAGGCTATCGACTCATGCCTGGCCCCAAATATTGCTATCCGTGTAACTGGCTGCAGATCCTGGAAAACGCCATGGACCCTGTCCACACGGCATTTCTCCATACCATCGTCAGCGGCTCCCAGTTTACCGACGAGTTTGGCAAGATACCAGAAATGGATTTCGCTGAAACTCCTGTCGGCATGATCTATGTGGCAACCCGCCGAGTAGGGGACAATATCTGGGCGCGCATGGTGGAAAACGTCTTACCGAACCTGCAGCAGGTGTGCCCGATCTGGGAAAATGGTTACCAGGAGCATCCCTTCAGTGGCCCGATGATGAGCCGCTGGATTGTGCCTACGGACGACACCACTACCATGCTCATCGAGCTCCGGCACGTGAGCGAGACCTCAGGCGCCACGCCGGCGTGGTGGGCTAATGGTGACATGGCCCCCGGACAGATCCCCGCTGACACCTACGAGGCGGGCCAGCGGCAACCCGGTGACTATGAAGCTCAGGTCAGTCAGCGGCCCATTGCCATCCACGACCTGGAGCATCTGGGGGCCACGGATCGCGGTGTCATCATGTTCCGGCAACAGCTCCGGCGGGGGATTCACGCAATCCAGGCAGGGCAAACTCCCGACGGCCTGTGCCGAGATGCCGGCAAGCTTATCCCGACATACTGCAATGACACCGTCGTACGCGTCCCTCCTGCACCGACGGCGGAGGAGGACCAACAACTCATGCGCGCGACTGGGAGGAAACTGGCGGAATCCTATCTCGCACATCCGCCGCTCTTAAATGATCGCTGAGAGGAGACAGCGAAGTGCCGTAGCCTGGATGGAGTGCAACGGAATCCAGGGATCTGGAATAGAAACAATCCGTGACGTGCAATAATAATTGGATGTGCATCGCGGAGCACACAGGATAGCACGTGCAGAGGAGGAAGAAAGTGGCCAGTTGGCAGTGGCGGAACCTCCAGTTCGTGCCGGCACGGAGTGGCATTGACACCCTGCTGGCAGCGCGCGGTCCACCGGGAGAAGCGCTTGGCATCGAGCGACACGTCCGCCTGGCCGCTGGGCCAGGAGCTTTCAGAACACTCAGGTTTGCCAAAGGAGGAAATCACGTATGGCTCAGAAATTATTCGCGCTTATGTTAGCGTTCACCTTCATGGTCACGTGGATAGCCATGAGCACCGCCCAGCACCCTGCCACCGGGCAAGTACTCAGAGTCTTCACGACTACCGTGTTACCAGACAAGCGGGACCAACAGCCGAAGATCGTTGAGGGTATGACGCAGTTGCTTGCTGCTGCGAAGGGTATTCAGTGGTTCAAGGTGGGATCGGATCCTGCGACGGGGGAAATTGTCGCAGTCACACTGTGGAACAGCCAAGCGGAGATCGAGGCGTTTCTCAAATCCGACGCGCGGAAAGCGCTGAATGAGAAGAACAGACCCTTGATGCAGGAAGAGCCGACAGCCAAAAACTATCAGGTCTCCGAAGCGAAGAAATAACCACGTGGGGCCTTGTGGCAGGGGAAGGGAGAAGCACCTTACTCCCGCTGAGAGAGTAGTTACTCGATGTGATAAACCGGATACACAGCGATCAGAATTGCCTGCTCATTACTGAGGACCTGCTGAACGACTTGATGCAAGGCCATGGCATATTGCTCAAGCAGCAGCCGATCCTTGTCCCAATAAAAGGGCGTATCGGTGAAGAGGATATTGATCTTATCAGGCAAGATAGAGCCAGCAGTCGAACGATACTTGCCTTGTGTGGGAGTCACAGTGCAACCACCGAAGGCATAGCTCAACTCGTCGCCCAGCTCTTCCAGCAGGCGGCTGTAAATTGGATCTGGCAAGTCAGGAATGAAAAGTTCAATGCGTACCTTTTCTAATAGCGGCAATGAGCTTCTCCTTGCGTTTGGGAAACGCTTTGACTCGCTTCAAGGCTTCTTCCCGACTGACCTGTTCGCGCTCGGGGCGCTCGATTTTTACTTTCGGATTCAAGGCTCTCATGGTAATTCCTCTCGCGCATTATGCAGGAAGCGGAAGCAGCTTTGCAAGACGGGATTGATTTTTGTAGGGTGGACGTGACCCACCCTACGTTGCTCAGATCCGGAGACATCAAGTTATATGGAACTTCAAGTGAGTAACACGTTCGTGCCGACCGTAGGCGGGGAAGACAGAGTGACCGTGTATGGCTGGAAAGCGTTAGCCGGATCGGTGATTGGCTATGCCATGGACGGGTTCGATATGTTGATTCTCGGCTTCATGCTTGCGGCCATCTCAGCGGACCTCGCGCTGACCAGCACCCAGGCCGGCTCGCTCGTCACCTGGACGTTGATGGGCGCTGTGGCAGGCGGATTCATTTTTGGCACCATGAGTGACCATTTTGGCCGCATCAGGGTGCTGACGTGGACGATTCTGCTCTTCGCCGGGTTCACGGGTCTGTGCGCTGTTGCACAGGGCTATTGGGACCTGGCTGTCTACCGGATGATTGCTGGCCTTGGCCTGGGTGGTGAGTTCGGTATCGGCATGGCGCTCGCCGCCGAAGCCTGGCCGGCCAGCAAGCGCGCCCGAGTGTCGTCCTATGTCGCACTGGGGTGGCAGGTGGGAGTGCTCCTGGCCGCGTTCGTCACTCCGCTGCTGCTTCCAGTGATCGGCTGGCGCGGGATGTTCCTGGTCGGCCTGCTGCCGGCACTCGTGGCGTTCATCGTCCGCCGCGCGCTCGATGAGCCGGAGATCTTCGTCAAGAGACACGCCGCAAAGAAGGAGAACTCGTTTCGTTTGCTCGTAAAGGATAGGAAGACAGTCAGGACGACCTGTGGCCTCGTCATTCTGAGTTCGGTTCATTGTTTCGCCTATTATGGCATCATGACCTGGATGCCCAGTTATCTGGCAACGAGCCTGGGCCTTAGCTTCACCAAGTCTGCGCTTTGGACTGCGAGTATCGTGCTGGGCATGGCCGTGGGCATCTGGGTGTTCGGCCAACTCGCCGACCGACTTGGCCGCAAGCCGCTGTTCATCGTGTTCCAAATCGGCTCAGCGATCATGGTCTATCTATATGCGCAGGTCACTGACCCGCACACGTTGCTGTGGATGGGAGCGATCATGGGGATGTTTGTGAATGGCAAGATAGGTGGCATTGGCGCGCTGATGTCGGAAGCGTATCCTACGGCCGCCCGCGCCACGGCGCAGAACGTATTGTTCAATATCGGCCGGGCCGTGGGTGGCCTGGGGCCGTTAGTGGTCGGCGTCTTAGCTGCGAAATACTCGTTTAACACCGCGATCGCTCTGCTCGCATCGATTTACGTCCTCGATATCCTCACGACGGTGTTTTTGATCCCGGAACTTAAGGGCAAGGAACTCGAGTGAGCAGGATACTGTTGGCGAATGTTTTTTCTAGATCGCAACGGAATAAAATCCCCCCGCGCTCTGCGCGGCCCCCTTTACGAAAGGGGGCTTTTGGGTCCCCTCCTTTGCCAAAGGAGGGATAGGGAGGATTTCACCAATAGTATCAGGCAGGCCGGCAGGCTCGTCCAGGAATTTGAGGAGGAACTGTCTATGGCAACGAGGGGGCAAAAGAACAGCAAGGTCTTCTACGGCTGGTGGGTCGTGCTCGCGTCAGGGGTCGGGCTTGCCATGAGCTATGGCCCCATCATCGTCCCCACCTTTGGCGTCTTCCTCAAACCCTTGAGCCAGGAATTTGGCTGGAGCCGGACTCAGATCTCACTCGCGTTCTCCCTCGGCACCCTGGGGCTAGCTTTGGCAACACCATTGCTCGGCTGGCTGGTGGATCGCCTTGGCGCCCGGCGGGTGATCTTGCCTGCCGTCCTGTTGTTTGGTTTGACCGTTTTCTCCCTTTCTTTCCTTTCGATCCACCTCTGGCACTTCTATGCCATCTACCTGTTCATGGGGGTGGTGGGCAGCGGGACAGGGCCGGTGCCATACGGGAAGGTGATCTCGCGCTGGTTTGACCGCAGGCGCGGCTTGGCCTTGGGGTTGTCCGTGGCCGCAATCGCCCTGGGCGCAGCGATCATGCCATCCTTGACGCAAGCCCTCATCGACACGGTGGGTTGGCGCCACGCCTACGTGTGGCTTGGCTTCTTAGCCATGGGCGTGGCTATCCCGGTGGTCGGGCTCCTGCTCAAGGAAACGCCCCAGATGATGGGATTGGCACCAGATGGTGGAGCCGTTGGCCTGGCCGAGGCCTCCACGCAGTGCGGTCCAGAGGAAGGACTCAGCTTTCATGAGAGCTGGCATACTGGCACCTTTTGGCTCATGGTCGGTGCGTTTTTCCTGATATCGGTGAGTTTCCATGGTTACGCGATTCACCTGGTGCCCTTGCTCACCGACCGGGGTCTCTCGGCTCAGAGCGCGACCTTGACCGCGTCGCTGGCTATCGGGACATCATTTTTGGGCAGGCTCGGGATCGGGTACTTGCTCGACCGCTTCTTTGCTCCGTATGTCGCAGCGTGTTTCTTTTGTGGGCTCGCGCTAGGGCTTTTCCTGTTGTGGAGTGGAGCGGTTGGCGGCTTGGTATTTGTGGCCGTGGTTCTAGTAGCCTTGGGTGTGGGAGCAGAATTAGATGTAATGCCCTATGTGGTAAGTCGCTATTTTGGCCTGCGTGCGTTTGGGGAGATTTACGGCTATATCCTCGCCGCTTTTAGTCTCGGCGGGGTGGTTGGCCCTCCTCTTATGGGAGCAGGGTTCGATGCCACGGGGTCGTACAGTGTGGTGCTGGCGACGTTTGTGGTAGCAACACTGACGGCCGCGGGGTTAATGACTCGACTAGGGCCGTATCGGATCCGGGAGGCAGCCGCAGAGCCGGTAGTCGCAGCTGGCGTTTCAAAGGCCTGAAGGAGAGAAAATGGGAGGAACCAACGAAGGGTCACTGGGTAAGAGCCAAACGTTGAAAAATCCCCCCGCGCTACGCGCGGCCCCCTTTACGAAAGGGGGCTTTCGGGTTCCCTCCTTTGACAAAGGAGGGACAGGGAGGATTTCACAGAAAGTGCTACGATGTACGAATGTTGTATGGTCTGATTTAGATGGACGCACTTCCCGTCTAAGCACACGTTCCACCCGAAAGGGAGCAGTGCTCCAGAAGACACGAAAGGAGACAGTATGGAAGCAAGCCGGCCTAGTGGCACAGCCGAAACGACAGCCCTCATGCGCGCGTTGCATCTCTTACTCGACGATGACCCGAAGATTTTTGCGGACCCGCTGGCCGAGGCGTTCCTCAGTCCCGAACAAGCGACTGTACTCAAAACTCCCCCTCAGATATTCCAAACCCCTGAGATGCGCTCCCTGCGCGCCGTCTTCGTCGTACGCCAGCGTTATGCCGAGGATGAACTGGCCAAGGCCATCGCGCGGGGCATCTCGCAGTATGTGATTCTGGGAGCAGGGCTAGACTCGTTTGCCTACCGCCGTTCTGACCTGCGGCAGACTTTGCACGTCTACGAAGTCGACCACCCTTCAACACAGCAATGGAAGCGGCAGCGGCTCGCAGAGCTCGGCATTGCCCTCCCTCACAACCTGACGTTCATTCCCATTGATTTTGAAGTCCACACACTAGCCGCAGGGATGGCGGCCAGTCCGTTCAAACCCCACGAACCGGCCTTCTTTTCGTGGCTGGGAGTCACCCAGTACCTGACGACCGAAGCGGTGCTCAGTACTTTGCAGTATGTTGCTTCGTCCACCGCCCCGGGCAGCGAGATCGTCTTCCAGATTATCCTCTCCCCGTCTACCTTGAGTGCCGAAGACCGGGCAGGGTAACCGTGGCCTCCCAGCTTGCAGCCCAGCGAGGCGAACCCTGGCAGAGTTTTTTCGAGCCCACAACCCTTGAGGCGCAGCTTCGAGCCATGGGCTTTACCCAGGTCCTCCACTGTCCACCCACAGAAGCTACGATCTTATATTTTCAGGGTCGGACGGATGGGCTACGGTTGCCGAATTACTTTGAACTCATCACCGCCAGGATTGGTTTGTAGTCGATCTCTAGACGAGTTGACGCCCGCTTGTCGA
The DNA here is from genome assembly GCA_963733195.1 of uncultured delta proteobacterium. Classification (GTDB taxonomy): domain Bacteria; phylum Desulfobacterota; class Binatia; order Bin18; family Bin18; genus VGTJ01. The sequence continues at coordinate 149,207 of CAVTCR010000050.1, read as the reverse complement.
TAACGTAGGGGAAGGAAAAAGGAAGTGTTGTCCTTAAGTAGCGGTCCGTGACGGCAAACATTTGGATTTCTCAAGCGAGAGCAACACTTCCCGCAGAAGGAGTAGTGAAAGTCGTGACAGATCAGAGCAAATCAAAGAGCACCAAGGCTCTCGTCGCCAGCCTGATTGGCAGCTCCATCGAATGGTATGACTATCTCTTGTATGGGATGGTCGCTCCACTCGTGTTCGTCAAACTCTTTTTCCCCACGACCGATGCGACGAGCGGGCTCTTACTCACTTACGTCACCTTCGCCCTCCCGTTTTTCGTTCGTCCTCTTGGCGGGATAGTCTTCAGTCATATGGGTGACAAGGAGCGCGTAAGATGAAGTTCTCCGAGCTGGTAGATCAAGCCGTTGAGTTTCTGCAACGGAGAGAACGCGTCTCGTATCGGGCATTGAAACGCGAGTTCGACCTGGATGACGAGTCGCTCGAAGATCTAAAGACCGAACTCATTAAGGCAAAGCGACTTGCCGTTGATGAAGACGGGGAGGTGTTGGTGTGGGTCGGCCAAGGACAGTCCGAGGGCGTCCAGGCGTCCAGCGTCCAGCGTCAGAACAGAAGTCCAAGGTCTCAAAGCCTGTCCTGCCTGCGCCAGTGCCGCAGGCACAGGTGAGCTAGTCGAAGGGTCCAAGGTCCAAAGTCCAGAAGCCCAACCCCCAGCGCGCCTACACGCCGCCCCATCTTGCCGAACGGATTCGTGCAGCAGTAGTCACAGACGGTGAACGCAAGACCATCACCGCGTTGTTTGCCGATCTCAAAGGCTCAACCGCATTGATTGAAGGTCTCGACCCAGAGGAAGCCCGCGCGATTATTGATCCCGCACTGCAACTGATGATGGACGCGGTGCATCGCTATGAGGGCTATGTCGCGCAAGCGCTAGGCGATGGGATCTTCGCGCTGTTTGGTGCCCCGATTGCGCATGAGGATCATCCCCAACGTGCGTTGTACGCTGCCTTGTGTATGCAAGACGAGATGCGCCGCTACAGCGATCAGATACGGCTCAAGCACGGCGTCCCATTGGCGATGAGAATTGGCATCAATACCGGGGAAGTGGTGGTGCGCTCGATTCGCAAAGATGATCTGCACACCGACTATGTGCCGGTCGGCCATTCGACCAACCTCGCCGCGCGGATGGAGCAGATGGCCACGCCGGGGTCGATTCTGGTGACGGTGTATACGCACAAACTCACCGAGGGGTATTTTGCCTTCAAAGCGCTCGGACAGACGCAGATCAAAGGAGTAGAAGAACCACTCACCGTCTACGAAGTGCTGGGTGCCGGCCCACTGCGCACCCGCTTGCAAGTGTCCGCTACCCGCCATGGACTGACGCGGTTTGTTGGACGGCAGAGCGAGATGGAGCAGATGTGCAGAGCATTGGAGCAAGCCAAAGCCGGACATGGGCAGATCGTGGGAGTGATGGGCGAGCCGGGGTTAGGCAAGTCACGGTTGTTTCACGAATTCGTAGGGGCGTACGGCCGTACGCCCCTACTCGTGCTCCAAGCCTACTCGGTCTCCCACGGCAAAGCGTCACCGTATCTGCCGGTGATTGAGTTGCTTAAGGGCTATTTCCAGATTCAACCGCAGGATGACGAGCGGACCCGTCGTGAGAAGGTCATCGGGAAAGTCCTCGGCTTGGACCGGAGTTTGGAAGATACCTTGTCCTATCTGTTTGCGTTGCTGGGGATTGAAGAGCAGCCCTCGCCGTTACAGCAGATGGACCCGCAGATTCGGCGCCGGCGGACGTTCGACGCGCTCAAGAAACTGTTCTTGCGGGAGAGTCTCAAGCAGCCCTTGATCCTGCATCTTCGAAGATCTGCACTGGATTGATAGCGAGACGCAAGGCTTTCTCGATACGCTGAGTGAGAGTGTGGCCTCGGCCAAAGTCTTGCTGCTGGTCAACTATCGCCCAGAGTATCGGCAAGAATGGGGAAGCAAGACCTATTACACGCAACTGCGGTTGGCACCGTTTGGGAAGGCCGAAGCGGAAGAATTTCTCGACGCGCTCCTCGGTACTTCTGTAGGGGCCGACCGGGAGCCTGCCCTGAGCTTGGCGAAGGGTGCGGCCCACAGGCAGCGGGCGCACACATTGGTGCGCCCCTACACGACCTCAAACAACTCATCTTGGAGAAAACCGAAGGCACGCCGTTTTTCATGGAAGAGGTGGTGCAGGACGTTAGCGGAAGAAGGGGTGCTCAGCGGCGAGCGTGGCCAGTACCGGCCGGAGCACGCGCCAGCCGAACTCCATATCTCCCCCACCGTGCAAGGCGTCTTGGCCGCCCGCATCGACCGCCTCGCCCCGACGAGAAAACCCTCTTGCAGCAATTGTCCGTCATCGGGCGCCAGTTCCCGTTGAGTCTCCTCCGCCAAGTCATTCCACACCCTGAAGACGAACTCTATCGCCTCCTCGCCTCGCTCCAGCACAAAGAATTTCTCTACGAACAGCCGGCCTTGCCCGAGGCCGACTATATCTTCAAGCACGCCCTAACGCAGGAGGTCGCCTACGGCACGGTGCTCCACGAGCGAGCGCAAAGCCTTACATGAGCGCACGGCGCAGGCCATGGAAGCCCTCTACCGCGCCACCCTGGACGAGCATTACAGTGACCTAGCGCATCACTACAGTCGCAGTGGCAATACGGAGAAAGCCGTCGAGTACCTGCACCTGGCGGGGCAACAGGCGGTGCAGCGCTCGGCCAATACGGAAGCAATCACTCACCTCACGACTGCCCTACAATTACTCAACGCTCTGCCAGACACCTCCGAGCGTGCCCAACAAGAACTCATACTGCACGTCACTCTGGGCATGCCGTTACAGGCCATCAGAGGTTTTGCCTCACCGGAAGTGAAGGCTACCTATACCCGCGCCCGGGAGCTGTGCCAGCAGGCTCGGGGAGACCCGCCAGCTCTTCCCGGTCCTCTTTGGGCTGCGGACGTTTCATCATGTTGGGGGCGAGTTGCTCGCGGCGCGCGAGCTGGGGGAGCAACTCCTGGGCCTGGCCCAGCGGGAGCACGACCCGGCCTTGCTCATGGAGGCATATCGGGCACTGGGCAGCACCTTATTCCATCTGGGTGAGTTCGGCGCGGCCCAGGCGCACCTGGAGCAGAGTCTGACCCTGTATGACGCTCAGCGCCACCGCTCCCATGTGTTCCTCTACAGCATACGGAGCCGGGGGTCTTTAGCCTTTCCTATGCAGCCTTGGTCCTGTGGCATCTGGGCTATCCGGACCAGGCGCTCCAGAAGAGCATGCCGCGCGTACTCTGGCCCAAGAGCGGTCTCATCCATACAGCTTGGCCGCCGCCCGGGTTTTTGCTGCCCTGTCGCACCAGCTTCGCCGGGAAAGAGCACTGACCCACGAGTGGGCCGAGGCAGCAATCACCCTCGCGCGCGAGCAAGGATTTCCCGTTGGTTAGGGCAAGGGGCTGTCCTGCAGGGCTGGGCGCTCGCCGAACAGGGACAGAGTGAAGAGGGGATTAGCCAGATCCGCCAAGGCCTGGCCACCCAGCAAGCCGTAGGGGCAGGGATATTTCAATCATATTATCTTGTCCTGCTGGCCGAGGCGTATGGGAAAGCGGGGCAGGCAGAGGAAGGGCTGGCCACACTCGCCGAGGCGCTGGCGGTGGTGGACAAAAGCGGAGAGCGGTTTTATGAGGCGGAGCTGTATCGGCTGAAAGGCGAGCTGCTCGCTAAACGTCGGAACGTCAGAATGCAGAATGATGAACGGCAGACAAAAAAAGAAAGAACAGCAGGAAACTGCCCCCATTCATCATTCATCGTTCATCATTCATCGGTTTCGAAGAAGCCGAAGCGTGCTTCCTCAAAGCCATCGACATCGCCCAAAAACAACAAGCCAAGTCGCTCGAACTGCGCGCGGTGATGAGCCTGGTCCGGTTACGACAACACCAAGCTCGGGATTACACACCACGGAACACGCAACACGGCTTACATCCCACGCACCATGGAACACGCGCTAAACTTGACGAATCTCACCAAATGTTGTCGGACGTGTATAGTTGGTTCACCGAAGGATTTGATACCAAAGACTTGCAAGAGGCAAAGGTGCTGCTCGAAGAATTGAACGATTGAAAGATTGTTTTTATCAATGACCCGATGCAGCAATGATTCAATGATCTGATGACCCAATGAGGAACTGGCTCAATACAAAAGACTCAACAGCGCGTGGTTCCATAGCGAAAGTGGATGCCGACTATGAGTCATGAAGGTAGGACTGCGGAGAGCACTGCCGTTGCTCTGGAACCCATCACAGACCCGCTTCCAGCTACGAGCACAGCGTGTGGATTTCCTGATCCAGGGATGTTGCCAGCATGGAACGTTGGAGAGTTGCCTGACCCGCCACAATTTGGTGTGCGGAACGCTGTCCGTTTGATCGGTCCGAGCGTGATCTTGCTCGGCGCAGCTATCGGCAGCGGCGAATGGCTGCTCGCCCCGGCGTTGACCGCCAAATACGCGGGAACGGTGCTGTGGGTCGCAACTGTCTCTATCTGTTTGCAGGCCTGCCTGAATCAGGAAGTGGCGCGTTATACCTTAGCGACAGGTGAACCGATCTTCACCGCCTACATGCGCTGCTGGCCCGGCAGTCGCTGGCACAGCTCCTGGTATTTAGGTCTCAGCGCCAGTATGGCGTGGCCAGGGTTAGCAACGAACGCGGCTACCGCTGTCGCCGCGGGGATCTTGAGTGTCCAGTATGACGCCTATGTCGTGCCGACTGCTGCCAACTCCTTTCTCGTGCGCAGTTGCGCCTACGCCATTTTCGCGGTCTGCGTTTTGTTGGTGCTCTTTGGCGGCAAGGTCTACACTATGCTGCAGACGGCCACGGCGTTTATGGTGGTGTGGATTTTGGGGTACTTGCTCTTTGTCGATGTCTTCATGACGAGTTGGCGCTCGTGGGGCTTGGTCTTCAGCGGGTTTGTCAACTTTGGCTATTTTCCTGATGGCCAGGCTTTGGACTGGGCGTTGATCGCTGGATTTGCCGCGTATGCTGGACTTGGTGGCTTGGGAAACGCAGGCACGAGTAACTACATACGAGACAAAGGCTGGGGAATGGGAGCGTTAGTCGGAGCTATTCCCTCGGCAGTTGGCGGGCAAGCGATTACGCTGTCCCATGTTGGCATGGTGTTTCCGGTCACGGCGGATAACGTCCGAAAGTTTCGCCAATGGTGGAAGCTGGTGTTGTTCGATCAAGGGCTCATTTGGGCTGGCGGCGCGCTCCTCGGCATGGCGTTGCCCGCCATTCTCGCCGTCGAGTTTATCGATCCCTCCCGTAATCTGGGCCAGTGGCAAGCCGCGGCATTTCAGGCCGAAGGCATCGCTAGAAGGCATGGCAGCGTTTTCTGGTATCTGACCTTGCTGTGTGGTTTCTGGGTGCTCTTTTCCAGCGTTTTGGTGGGAGTTGATGGAGTAGGGCGGTTGTGGAGTGACATGATTTGGACAGGCAGTCAGCCCGGGCGGAAGGTCCGGAGTACGCGAGTGTTGTCTGTGGGGCTGGCTCTTGTAATCGGTGCTCTTGTGTTGCACAGCGTTGCGGAGGAATTTCTCTCTGTCAGTTACTTCTTCTTGGCGCTTATTTTTCTCTGTGGGATTCCTACCGCGCTATGGCTTGTGCGTCGCGTGGTAGCACGGCTCAAGGCAGAAGAGGTTGAGGCTCGAGTATTAAAACCACTGGTGATGGTGTACGCCGTTACTGTTTTGAGCTGTGTAGCGCTATCGGCGCTCAAAGTCGGTCAGAGCGTTGGGGCTGATGGCACGGTCACTCTGCTCGTCGAGTGGAGCACGACCGTGAAAGTATTTATCTTTGGCACGGCGTGGGTGCTGGGCTCAGCCTTTATCCTGGCGCGCGAGATGCCACCGCACGACGTTTACAAAATCTATTATCTGGTCTTGGGGGTGTACATCACGTGGATCTGTATCGCCATGCAGATTACCACCCCACTCACGATGATTCTGATCTCCTCGAATATCGGCGGATTTCTCGTGGCTGTGACAGCACTGCATACGTGGTATGTCAATCGTCGTTTCCTACCGCAGGCCTTACGTCCGCGCTGGTGGAAACAACTGGCGCTGCTCGCCTGCACGGCTTGGTATCTGTTCATGAGCTTCATGGCACTCGACGCGCACCTGACCAGGCAGATCGGTTTTAGCCCGCTGCAGTGGCTGAGAGGGGGGATGCCGAATTCTTGAAGACGTGGCTCCTCGCCATCCTCATGGCTTTACACATCCACCTCTTCCACCTTCGGGGCGCGACTCATGATGAACTCGAACCTGGGCTGTACATCTTTGCCCATCAAGGTTTGAATCGACGCTTCTGTCCGCTCGGCGTCCTCAATCGTCACTCTAAGCAGCGTACGTGAGCGCGGATCAAGTGTCGTCTCCTTCAAAGTGGGCGGATTCATCTCTCCTAATCCTTTGAAACGTTGGACGTGGGCCTTGCTGGCTTTGCCGTTCTGCTTCGCTAAGAGACGGTCTTTTTCGGCATCATCATTGGCCCACAGCACCTCTTTGCCGACTTCAATTTTGTAGAGCGGCGGGCGAGCAATGTAGACATAACCGTCGCGGATAAGCTCAGGCAGATGGCGATAAAAGAAGGTCAGTAATAACGTACAAATATGATTGCCGTCAGAATCAGCGTCCATGAGCAAACAGATCTTATGGTAGCGCAATTTGTTAATGTCGAATGTTTTATCGACACCGCAGCCAAGCGCAGAGACCACATCAGATAACTCTTTGTTGGTGAGTACTTTACTCAGCGACGCTTGCTCGGTGTTCAAGACCTTGCCACGCAATGGCAAAATCGCCTGATAGGTACGATCGCGACCTTGTTTGGCTGAGCCACCGGCAGAATCACCTTCGACAATAAACAATTCACTTCCCTCTGGGCTGGTTGAGGAACAGTCGGCAAGTTTGCCGGGAAGGTTGAGGCGGTGCGATACCGAACCTTTACGTACTGTTTCGAGTGCAGCCCGTGAGGCCGTACGGGCTTTTGCCGCCAGTATCACGCGCTGTGCGATCGCATCAGCTTGCGATTTATTATGCAACAGAAAATTCTCTAATGCCGTGCGGAGTATGCCATCAAGCTGAGCAGTAACTTCTGGATTGCCGAGTTTTTCTTTCGTTTGTCCCTGAAACTGCGGATTCTTCAGATACACGCTCAAGAGTCGCGACGAGACCCTCACGTGTGTCTTCGGCAGTCAAGGCCAATCCTTTGGGGGTGAGATCATGAACGTTAATATAATTACGGACAGCTTTGACAACAGCGGATTTGAATCCGTTTTCATGCGTGCCGCCAAACGGTGTTGGGATGCCGTTGACGAAAGTATAGACACTCTCTTCTGGTGACTCAGTCCACGTGAGAGCACATTCCAACGGCGGCTCGTCCTCACGTTCCAGCGTGAACACTTCTGAGATAATTGCCTTCTTCTGTCCCTCGGTTAAGAGTTTAGCGAGATAGGCCCGAAGACCATCCTCATAATGATAGGTTGTTTCTTCTTTCGTTGCTTGATTGCGAAAGATCAGCTTGAGCCCCTTGTGAAGATAGGCTTTGGCTTCGAGGCGCTCAGCGATGAGTTTGGGTTTGAAAGTGATCGAAGGGAAAATTTCAGCGTCGGGATGGAAGGTGATGGTTGTGCCGCTTCCTCGTACCTGACCAATCTTTTTGAGTGGCGCTGTACATTTACCACGTACAAATCCCTTGTTCCCACTCAGCCCCGTCGCGTTTGACTCTGGCTACGAGATGGTCAGAAAGTGCGGTAACGACCGACGCGCCGACTCCATGTAATCCGCCGGAATGCGAATAATTCAACCCCTCAAACTTGCCACCGGCATGAAGGGTAGTGAGAATCAGTTCGAGCGCCGATTTTTTAAACTTCGGATGGATGTCAACTGGAATGCCGCGTCCGTTGTCGCTCACGGTAACGGTTGAGCCATCGGCATGTAGCGTCACATCGATCCGGTCGGCATGACCGTTCATGGCTTCGTCGACAGCGTTATCCAGAATCTCCCACACCAGATGGTGGAGTCCGGCAGTATCAACCCCGCCAATATACATACCAGGCCGTTTACGAACCGGCTCCAGCCCTTCGAGTACGGTGATGTCTTTGGCGGTATAGCTATTGTTGCCGTTGCCGTTACTACGCCCTGCCATTGCGTTTATCCTCCTCAACCACGGGGCCGCGTACACTCACCAGCGTCATCCGTTTTATCACCCGCTGACCCTTACCCGCGCGTTGTCCAAGCGGGATCTCTTTCAGTGAAATTTCACGATCATTTCCATCACTATTAGTCACAATTACACCTTTCCCTGGCACGGTGGTCACTGCGCCGATAAGGCGGTCACTCTCTTCCAATCGCACCAAAATCACCCCTCGCCCAGCACCAGTGAGCTCTGAGACATCTTCAGTGGGAAAGGCGAGCATTCGCCCTTCGGCACTGACGCAGACAACTCGTCCACTCTCGACGGGCTCTACGGAAACAACTTCGTCATTGTCGGCGAGCCGAGCCACTTTGCGACCATTACGTGTCGTCTCTTCTAAGTTCGGACGAAACCGGAAGCCCATTCCTTCGGCGGTTGCGAGCAGATACGCCGGACCGTCGGCAACGGGTTCATCTCCATTATCGTTGTCGTTAGTGGCGTTGAACAATTCACCCTGACCATCCTCGTCGGTTGGCGGAGCAGTCTTCTCGTTTGTCGCCACTCCTTCTCCAGTGACCAACGTTGCCGTGACGACCCGCTCACCATCTTGGAAGTTCAACAGCGTCTGAATAGGTTCCCCGTACCCAGTCGACGCTGGCACGTCGTAGACCTTTATCACGTAGAGTACACCCTTATTCGAGAACAAGGCGAGACGATCACGAGTTGTGCCATTCAGAATAACACGGATTACATCGCCTTCACGCAAACGGGTGCTGGTTGGATCTTTCAGTTCACGAACCCGTTTGATCCAGCCATCACGACTGAGTACTACCGTTGCTTCCTCATGGACGATATACGCCTCAGGATCGTATGCCAACTCTTCTCCAGCACGGAGCGCGGTCCGTCGTCGATCGCCGTAACGTTTGCCCAATTCCTGGAGTTCGTCGCGAATAATGGTCCACCGTTTCTTCTCATTCCCGAGTAATACGCGAATCTCCTTGGCGCGTTTTTCTTTCTCGGCTTGTTCGTTTTGAATTTTCTCGACTTCAAGTCGGGCGAGCTGATACAACCGCGTTTCTAGGATCGCTTCGGCTTGGACCTCATCGAGCTTGAAAGCGCTCATCAGTTTGTCACGAGCGTCTTTGCGAGATGCGGAATTGCGGATGATGCGAATGACCTGATCGAGACTGCCGGCAATGAGTGCGAGTCCGGCCAGGATATGGAGCCGTTCTTCCAGTTCACGAAGTTCAAACGCGAGACGCTTGGTGACAACCTCTAAACGGAAATCGAGGAAATGGCGACACAGGTCGCGAAGTGTCACTTTTGCCGGTTGTCCAACCAAAGGATTGCTTGTGGGAATGAGACAGGTCAGGTTCACAGGCACGGTAATCTGTAGTGTCGTGTGCTTGCAAAGATACGCCATCACCAGTTCATCGGAAGCCTCACCTTTAAGCTCAAGGATAACACGCACGTCGTCGGTCGATTCGTCACGGACATCGATGATCTGAGGAATCTTCCGCCCGCTGACCAGCTCAGCGATCTTCTCTACCAGTTGCGCCTTGTTCACCGTGTAAGGGAGAGAGGTGATAACAATTTGTTGCTTTCCTCGTGGTAGTGATTCAATCGTCCATTCCCCGCGCAGTTTTATCGACCCCTGTCCGGTTTCGTAGATTTCACGCAACTCGCGTTTAGTGGTGAGAATCTCACCGCCAGTGGGAAAATCAGGACCTTTGATATGCTTCAGGAGATTAGCAACCGTAATATCAGGATCATCGATCATCGCGACGAGCGCGTTGACCACCTCGGTGAAGTTATGTGGCGGAATATTGGTGGCCATACCGACAGCGATCCCACTTGCACCGTTTAGCAGCAGTTGGGGAATCGCCGCAGGGAGCACAACTGGTTCTTCTACCGTTGCATCGTAGTTGGCGCGAAATGGAACAGTTTGTCCACGCAAGTCGCGAAACAACTCATCAGTGAGCGGTGCAAGTTTGGCTTCAGTATAGCGCATAGCCGCAGCACTATCACCATCGAGCGAGCCAAAATTACCTTCGCCATGTACGAGCGGATAACGCAGTGAGAATGGTTGAGCCAAGCGTACCATAGCTTCGTACGCTGCCTGATCACCATGCGGATGATATTTACCGAGAACTTCTCCGACGATCGCAGCTGATTTGCGTGGTCGCGCATCACTTCCCAAACGTAAATTCTGGAACATCGCGTACAGAAGACGACGTTGCACCGGCTTGAGTCCGTCGCGCACATCAGGAAGCGCACGAGAAGTGATGACACTCAAGGCATAATTGAGGTAGCGTTCCTCAGCCTCGTTGCCGAGGTCGGTTGGGAAGATTCGCTCCACCACCGCTGACTGCTTCATTGCTACATCTCCTTACTTCAGTATTCGCATTGTAAGCGAATAAAAGGCGAAAATTCAATAAGGGGCGAAATTTTCCTCTTCGTGCTCGTAGACGTACAGCTACCCATCGTTGTCCTGAGGAACGATCGAAACGCTCAGGTCACTGCGAGGAAAGCACCGAGTCGATATAGATGGAAGGGAGTCTCTTGACCAACAACTACGCCACACCGTGATGGGTAACGACCGCAACGCCACCTGATGCACCCCTCCAGCCCCTACCATACGAGCGATTTTCGCAGCTGTGGACCGACATATTCATAGGCCCTAGCACGAACGTCACATCTTCCGCCGCATCGATGGAGAACTTCATACCAAGGATTGTGCCATGTTTTTACGGAAACTACTATATGCAGTGTCTGACGATTGTAGAAAAACTTTATTGTCTTAGCAAAAGACTATCTTCCTTTGCCTAGTGGTCCAAAAAATTCCAGCGCTTGTTGAATAGCAAACTCCGGTTTTTCCTCGGCGATGAAATGACCACATTGTTTGAGTTCGCCACCTTGGACGTTATCCGCAACTGCCTGCCACACTGGCACGATGTTACCCATAAAAGCTTCGCCACCCCAGGTGAGGACCGGCATTTTCAGTTTCTGCGTGCAACTGCTCAGATTATCGAGATCTTCTTGTATCCCAGTGCGATAGTATTGAAACCCGGCGCGGATCGCTCCTGGAGCAGAATAGACGCGTACATATTCGGCGATATCCTCGGCGCTGAATACATTCGGGCTGTAGTTGTAGGCGGTCGAGGTATAGAAATAGCTGAGATAGGCTTCGACATTGGCACTGACCAGCTTCTCAGCTAAGTCGGGCATGCCGCCGTGAAAGAACACATGCCAGTAGCGTTGCGCTTGGCGGATGTCCATCGATCCGCCTTTGCGTCCAAGACCTGGCACCATATCGAGAATCATCAAGCGTTCGATCATCTCTGGATGATCGTAGGCAAAGTAGAAGGCCACGGCACCGCCCCAATCGTGGCCGGTAAGCCCGATCTTGCTGAAGCCCAGAGATTTCACTAACTCGTACACATCCGAGGCGAGGGTACGTTTGTCATAACCAGTGAGTGGACGTTCTGAGTCACCCAGGCCACGCAAATCCGGGGCAATCACCGTAAACTTCTCAGCGAGTGACGGAATGATCTTCCGCCACTCGTACCAACTTTGCGGCCAGCCGTGGAGAAGCACCAACGGGTATCCAGAACCGGCGATGACATAGTGCATACGAAAACCGTTGACAACTTTGGCATGATGCGTCCAGGGTTCGGACATGGCGGTCTCCTTCATTGAGCTATTAGTTGTCAGCTAAAGCAAGAAGAGCCAAAAGGCAATTCCCCATAGCCTCTGCGTATAGCATACCTCATTACCGAGTACGACGATTTACCGTCATAGAGAAGTAGAGAGCCAGGCTTTTAATACGCGTATTGTCGCTTACCATTGTTTTCAAGAGATAGCATAGTATCATAGTAGCGGAGGTAATCATGAGACAATTTTCAGGCCGAGTACTCCTGAGGCTGCCCGCCGAACTCCACCGTGATCTCGCGGAAGAAGCATTTCGCACTGGGAGGTCTCTGAACCAGTTATGTTTGGAAGCCCTCTTAGGAAGAAAAGCCTTGAAGCGGTATAATCCGTGGAACGCAGTGGAGCACGTCTGGCGGAAGAACAGAAAAATTCCCGTGGACACGGTAGACAAGGACGTTGAAGCGGCGGTTCGTGAGGTCAGACGTGCCAAAAGACGATGAAGTGAATAGCCGAGATCGGAAGCAACAGCCTCAGCTGTTGCGAGTCGTAGTAGATACCAACGTTTTTGTCAGTGGAATCATAAGTCCTTCAGGGCCACCGGGGCAAATTTTGCAAGCTCTTCGTCGCAGAAAGTTTACGTTGATTTCTTCTCCCTCAATTAACGAAGAAATTCTTGACGTGCTCAGTCGTCCTCGTCTACAGAAATACGGATTGCAAGATGCCCTTTTCGACATTGGAGTCATCTTGTACGCACAGGCGGAACTCGTTCAAGAGAAGACACGGGTCCAAGCATCTCCCGATCCAGATGACGATAAGTTTCTTGCCGCGGCAGTTGACGGCAAAGCACAGTATGTGGTGACTGGTGATAAGTCTGATCTACTCGCGCTAGGTGAATATCAAAATATCCGTATCATTTCCTGCCGCGCTTTTTTGCACTTCCTGCGAGCGTCAAAGAAGGAGTAATCTCGGAACGATAGGGCCAATTTTTCATAACGCTAGCCCTAACAGCACGGTAGGCGCTGTGCTACGATTCCTGTCGATGCAAAATTCAATTTTTCTGCAAGCATGTCGTCGTGAACCAACACCCTACACTCCAGTGTGGTTGATGCGTCAAGCCGGGCGCTATATGGCCGAGTACCGTGCGTTGCGTGAGCGTGTACCGTTTCTCACTCTATGTAAGACTCCAGACCTGGCGGCGCAGGTAACGGTTGAAGCGGTGGAACGACTTGGTGTCGATGCCGCGATTATCTTTGCTGACATCCTGCTGATTGTTGAGCCGATGGGTGTAGGCTTGGAGTTCCCACAAGGCGATGGCCCGGTGATCCATCGCCCGGTTCGTTCGGGAGCTGATGTGGATAATCTCTGCGAGGATGATCCACGCGAGACGGTACCCTTTGTGTTCGAAGCGGTGCGAAAAGCGCGGGCTGGCTTACCGACGAACATTCCGTTGATTGGTTTCTCTGGTGCGCCGTTCACTGTTGCGTCATACCTAATCGAGGGTGGCGGTTCCAAAAACTATATCGAAACTAAGCGATTGATGTACAACGATCCTGGGGCGTGGCGAGCGTTGATGGAACGGTTGGTGAAGATTATTACCGCCTATGTGAATGCTCAGATTGTTGCTGGTGCCCAAGCCGTGCAGTTGTTTGATTCATGGATAGGTTGTCTTTCTCCGTCTGATTACCGCACATTTATTCTTCCTCACATGAAGGCGCTGTTCGCTGGTATTACTCCTGGAACGCCGGTGATTCACTTTGGAACTGGCACCTCGGGGCTGCTTGAGCTGATGACTGAAGCCGGGGGGACGGTTCTCGGAGTCGATTGGCGTATTGACCTTGATATTGCTTGGCGACGTATAGGCTATGATCGAGCGGTGCAGGGGAATCTTGATCCGGTGACGCTCTTTGCGTCACTTGATGAGATACGCAAACAGGTGAAGCGTATTCTCGACATGACGCATGGGCGACCTGGACACATCTTTAACCTCGGACACGGGATATTGCCACAGACCCCAGTTGAGAATGTGATCGCACTGGTGGAAATGGTGCACGAGATCAGTGGCGAATTAAGAATTAAGAATGAAAAATGAAAAATTCTTAAAGAAGATTTTCCTCTCATTCTTCATTCTCAATTTTTAATTGATTTATGTCCTACGATGCAGTTCTCCTCATTGCTTTTGGTGGTCCCGAGAAGATGGAGGATGTCCGTCCGTTTCTGGCGAACGTCCTCAGAGGACGATTGGTACCACCACAACGGCTCGAAGAAGTTGTCCATCACTACGAGTTATTTGGTGGCCGATCACCACTAAACGAAATCACCTTTCGCCAGGCCAAAGCGCTCGAAGCTCTGCTGGCACGAGAAGGGCCGCGCCTTCCGGTGTATGTCGGCATGCGCAACTGGCATCCGTATCTGGACGAGACGTTGGAGAGAATGGCGACTGATGGAATAAAACATGCGCTTGGTGTGATTTGTCCGCGCAACAGAGTGAAGCCGGATGGGAGCGCTATCAAGAGAATGTCGCAACTGCTCGCGTTCAGGTTGGTGATCATGCTCCAGTGATCGACTATGCTCCCGGCTGGTATAATCACCCTTTGTTTATTGCAGCGGTGGCGGAGTTAACCCAACGCGCGTTGAATCAAGTGGCTGCTGAGCGCCGTGCAAATACTCCGCTCGTGTTTACGGCGCATAGTGTTCCGATGGTGATGCCGGGAACCCCACGATACGTGCAGCAGATAGAAGAGGGCGCCCGCTTGGTTACTGAACAGCTGAGGCACAACCGCTGGTCGATCGCCTATCAAAGTCGGAGCGGTGATCCACGCACCCCGTGGCTAGAACCCGACATCGGTGCAGTTTTACCGAAGCTCGTGTCCGACGGAACACGAAATGTTGTCGTGGTGCCTATAGGGTTTGTCTGTGATCATATCGAAGTGTTGTACGATCTTGACACTGAAGCAAAGCAGATTGCGGCAAATCATGGGCTCAATTTCATTCGTGCAGGAACGGTGGACGATCACCCAACCTTCATTCGGATGCTGGCTGAGATGGTAAGAGCAGCGATCGGGTAGGGGATGGCATCTCCGGGAATTCCACATGTTGTGATTGTCGGTGGTGGTATTGCTGGCTTAGCTGCAGCTCATCGTCTTCAGGAGATCAGTCGTGAACGTGAATTTCCGCTTCAGTTCACCCTTCTGGAAGCGAGCAATCGTCTCGGCGGTACCTTGGCGACAGAGAAACGTGACGGGTTTTTACTTGAACTTGGACCGGACTCGTTTATTTCAGAAAAGCCGTGGGCACTGGCGCTTTGTCGTCGGATGGGGCTGGAATCTGAACTGATCGGTACACAGGACGCTCATCGTGCGACCTTTGTCGTGCACAAAGGGAAGCTTGTTCCACTTCCCGAAGGTTTTATGTTGATGGCGCCGACGCGGGTTACCTCGCTTGCGCGTTCACGATTGTTTTCTTGGCCAGGAAAATTGCGTATGGCGCTTGATCTCGTCTTACCACGTACAGCCGAGTGTGAAGACGAAAGTTTAGGGTCGTTTGTGCGACGGCGGTTTGGTCTCGAAGTGCTTGAGCGTGTCGCACAGCCACTTATTGGTGGCATCTACACGGCTGATCCTGAACGATTAAGTCTAGCGGCGACAATGCCGCGGTTCTTACAAATGGAACGCGAGCATCGCAGCGTGATCTATGCCATGTGGCAAGCGAGTCGAAAGAAGCCACAAGAAGCAGAAGGTGCAAGTGGGCGCACGCTGGAGCTTGTTTGTCACGCTTACGTAAGGGAATGCAGAGGATGGTTGAGACTTTGGTAGGTAGCCTTACGCTTGGAACACTTCGGCGCAGAAATGCAGTTGAGACCGTGAGGCGAGATAACGAACGATGGTTAGTTACTTGTCAGGGCGGTGAGACACTTGAGGCTGATGCTGTCATCCTAGCAACCCCGGCTTTTCACACCGCCCAATTGGTGAGGGAACTGGACATGCCGCTTGCTGAGCGGCTTGGTTCGATTTCCTACAGCTCAGCGGCGACCGTGAACCTTGCCTTTCGTCGTGACCAGGTACCACATCCGATGAACGGGTTTGGTTTTGTAGTTCCGCATCGCGAGAACCGCAAGATTATTGCCGGGACGTTTTCCAGTGTGAAGTATGCGGGTCGAGCACCCGAGGGCCACGTGCTGCTGCGAGCTTTTGTTGGTGGAGCATTACAAGCAGAGCTGTTTGATCGAGATGACCATGAGATAGTACATATGGTGAGAGAAGAGCTTGACCAGCTTCTTGGGATCTCGACAACACCACTATTTACGCGGATTGCTCGGTACCCGAGATCTATGCCGCAATACCTCGTTGGCCATCTCAGATTGGTTGATGCAATTGAGTCGTCAGTTGCCAAGCATCCGGGGTTAGCTATAGCTGGGAATGCCTACCGCGGAGTCGGAATTGCCGATTGCGTGCGAAGCGGAGAGGCGGCAGCAGAAACAGTATTAGGGGAACTGATCCGGAAAAAAGGGGAAGAGAGGCTCTCTTAACTGGGAATCGGGATTACGTAGAGACGCCCCGCCGGGGCATCTCTACAAATTAACAGACCTCATTTTGTTTCCCACCGCTCAGTGATTCGCTTTTCTTCTCCGCCCGGTGCCCAGATGACGAGCGCACGAACTGGTTCCTTTGACGTGACTTTATGGTGCGTGGTTGAGTTGGCTGGGACAAGACAGGCCATCCCGGCAGTGAGCTTTTGTACCTTACCATCACTGGTCTGCTCTAGTTCCCCAGAAAGAATATAGAAGATTTCGGTTGATTGGTGGATGTGGTCAGGAACATCGACTCCAGGAGGAATTACCAATTCGGCGATTGTTACATCTTTAGTTCCTCCGAGCTGTTCATTGATCAATACTTTGATCTGGCTTTTGCTCTGTGGGTCGGTGAAGACTTTTGCTTGTTTCGGGCTCACAAAGCGTTGGACTTCTTGAGCCAAACTCTGATTTGGAAGAAAAACAAACCCCCACAATGCAAAGACTGTCGAGGATAAAGCGACACGAACGGTGTGACGAAGCGGCATAGCGGTTCCTCCTGAACGACGTATGCTGGTGCTTGTAGCCGAGAGCCGCATCCTTGGTCAACAACGCCGCGTATCAGACTGCGACCTCTCGCTATAAACGGTGTTGTTATCATCAGAAGTATCAGGCCGGTGACACAGTCGGAAAGGAGTTGTTATGCAGGCCAAAATCACTCAATCGTTCCTCGCAGCGCTCTCCCTCATTGGAGTCCTCGCGCTTCCTTCCGCTGCTTCTGCTTATGATAAAGACTATTACGACAATCGGAGAGAGGTTCAGCAGGAGTTTCACCATTCTCCGTACACCAACAGTGAACACCTTCGGTTGCAGCATTCCCTTAGGCGCAACTATCAAGACCATTACGACCGATATTCCTATAATGACGACCATTCCGGAAACCGATGGTATGGTGGACAACGACAGTATGGTAATAGATATTCTCGTGGCGACGGATGCAAGTGGCCTCGGCGATCGTATGGGAACGGCAGACAGTACCGCCCGCACTATTACGGGAACGATTATTACGGATATGCTCGGTAGGAAAAGCTCATCAAGCTGAGCGTGATTGACGAGAAACCTCAGGAGGAATGACGATGGGAGTTATTGAAACCCTCAGTTTAGCAATGGGAACTGCGTGGACCTCTGGCATCAATCTCTACGCGACTGTTGCTGCCCTCGGACTGGCGGGCCGATATGAACTCATTCATCTTCCTCCTGGTCTTGAAGTGTTGATGAATCCCCTTGTCATTGGCTTTGCCTGCTTCATGTACATTATTGAATTCTTTGCCGATAAAGTACCGTACGTAGATAGTGGTTGGGACGCGGTGCACACGTTCTTTCGGATTCCCGCCGGTGCGGCACTAGCATATGGTGCGGTGGGGGGAGAAGTTAACCCTGCCTTACAGTTAGTGGCAACGATGGCTGGAGGCGGCGTGGCGCTCGCTGCGCACGGAACCAAAGCGACCGCGCGATTAGCGATTAACGCGAGCCCCGAGCCGTTTACCAACTGGGCAGCGAGCGTTGGGGAAGATGTCGCTGTTTTTGCTGGGATCTGGACGATCTTTAACTATCCACTGGTGATGCTGATCTTTGTTGTCGCTTTTACAGTTGCAGCGATTTGGTTAATTCCGAAATTTTTCTATCTTTTTAAGCGAGCAATTGCCTCGATTCGTGCATGGTTTCGAGGTCAGCCTGTTCACAATGCCGATGCAAAGACTCCCACCGCTGGCTAGCGATTCAAGTGCCACAGATAAGCCATTGCTCCAGCAACGAGGAACTGTCCGTCAACTAAAATCTCTCCGGCTGCCCCCTTGGGGAGGAGCCGCTGGTGATATGACCAACATACAGCACAGGTGTAAGGGACGACAGTAAAGACAAACGCGGCGAGCGGGAGCCCATGCCACGGAAACGTCAACCCAAGAAGGAGTGCGGTTAACGTAGCTACTGCACCAATTAACACCGTCTTCGTCCGCCGTTTTCCGACGACCTTAAACAGTGTCTCCATACCCATAATTTTGTCACCCTGCACGTCGCGTACGCCGATTAATGCTGAGCGCAGGAAGACAAACAAGAAAACAAACCCGATCACGCTGACAGCACGCAAGGGCGATGAAGCACCAAGCGTCAGGAGCGGAACAATGGCCGCCGCAACGGTCCACCCAAGAGCAGTCGCTAAGTCTCTTGATGCCGGCAAATCTTTAATACGCCGAATACCCATGATGTGCCGAGCCCAGGAAATGGGCACGAGTTTTACTCCATACACGGCTCCCAGTACGCCAAATGCGGAAAGTGCGAGGCATTGATCCGAGCCGAGCGAGAACGCAAGGCCAAGAGAGAATGCTAAGGCTATCACACCGACCCATAGCATGATCTGTTGAAACCGCTGAAATGCACGTGGTGAGAAAGAACCCCACCCACTGTAGTGTGAACGCTCTTGATAACGATTGACGGTGTGCATGGCAAGAATGAAGAATCCCGCCGCTCCCATCAATGGCCACAACGAATCCCGTCCCACTGTAGGCTGCAACAACAGGCTGGCAGTAAGGGTTAACGTCGCTGCGCCCAGACCAACGTAAACGTTGCTCGCGACGAGTACACCCATGACCTGCTTTAGTCGCGTGTTTAATCGACTTGTCGTCTCCGGGTTACACGCGTCAAGCTTCTCGACAACGCGGTTAATCATCCACTCGGGCGTAGAAGCTCCTGCGGTCACACCCACTGTTTGACACTGTGCAAGATGATTTTTATTGAGCTCACTATCAGTTTCAATGTGAAGGACGCGTGCACCTTCCTTGGCCGCAAGGTCGGCGAGTCTGCAGGTATTAGCACTATGACGGCCGCCAACGACGATCATCAAATCTACCTGTCGAGCTAAATCAATAGTTTCACGTTGATGATCACGGGTCGGCTCACAGACGGTATTGGTCGCACGAATGATTCGAGCTTTTTGCTTGATGACATCGACGGTACGAGCAAAGGTGTCATCATTCTGCGTGGTTTGCGATACGACACACACTTTGTCGAAGGTTGGCAGTGTTTCTGCTTCTTTCTCATCTGCGACAACGAAACATTGCCCTTTGGTATAACCGCGGAGCCCGGTAACTTCGGCATGATGGTCATCGCCGACAATGACTACATCATAGCCGTCATCGGCATACTTGGTAATGATTTTTTGTACCTTGCGTACCAACGGGCAGGTCGCATCATAGACATCTGCACCCGAGGCGCGGAGCTGGGCAAAGGTTTCTGGGCGAATACCGTGCGCTCGTACTAATACCGTCCCACCCTGAATCTCGGTCAGGTTCTCGACTGAGTGAATATTTTGCTCGGTTAATTCTTCCATGACCTGAGCATTGTGGATCAGTGGGCCAAATGTCTGGATCGGACCGTCAAACTTTTTTGCCAGGTCAACAGCTTGGTCGAGCGCTCGACGAACTCCCCAACAAAACCCCGCAGTATCAGCGACAAGAATCTTCATAGGTGCAGTATCCTCTAGTGATAGTGAATCGGTATTTTTCGGGCGCTCTAATCATTATATCCCGCATCAGTTCTCTGTATAAGATTAGCTAGATACGGAAAACGGAGAAGGGGGGCAACAGATAACTCACGTGCTGTATTTCATCACGAAGAACATTGAGAAATCTAGTTGGCATCAGGAAGGTAGCCTCCGCGGTAGCTTTGTGTGACTGTCTTTACAATCGTTCCTGTTGTGCGAACCGTCCCTGGTAGATGGCCTTTCCCTCGGTTCGTTGTAAGATGAGTTGACAAATTCGTGTTCCACCATGAATCGCGAGTGGGCGGCCAGCGACGTTGGCCATTTCTAATACCTGCTTGTTGTTGACTCCGGGGGCGACAAACCCAGAAGTGACATGGATCATCAACCCAAGCCGGGCAAAGCGACTGCGTCCTTCTAACCATCCGCAAATATTATCCGGTAGGTGAATACGTTCCCTTGTAATACCGTGAATAGTTTCCCCAGGTTTGAGGAGATAGGGGCGATTGAGTCTTCGTACTTTCGTCACGAGTCGATAATCTGCATCTTCGGTCATATCGATCACGTCCGGTCCGCCCTCCATGATGCGGATTTCGTCCCCCAAGTGTAGATCTATGGATGCTGGGCCGATTTGATCGAACGACAGTGGATCGATGACGAGTCGTCCACTTTCGATTTCATGCCGGATTACATCACGGGTCAGAATCATACGAGCCTCCAGCTTTTAGCTATCGGCAGATTGATGACAAAGGTGAAAGAAGTAGGGCCCTTCGATTACTGGTTATCAGCTGTGGATTTCTTATATTCTGTCCGCATCTCCGACTGGAGCCGTCCGAGTCGGTATGTGTTCCAGTCGATGAACTGAGCACAGTGGGCGAGCGTAGGGTGAACGGCAGTAATCTGTCGCCACATCTCCTGGACAATGAATCGGTAATCTGGGTGCCCCTGCGGCATCGAGCGTAACTCACAGATATGTACCGCCTCGCGAAGGTTCATTTTCATATACCAGCGTACGCGGTAGGCAAATGGTACGACATATTGTGCTTCAAATGGAAAATCGCGCACAACTTGCTCATGCAAACGAGCAGCTTTCTCCATGCAGCGAGAGAATGTCGTGCCAAAGCCCGCTGCTTCGATTTCGACCGGGGTGTCATATCCGTGCACGACAGTGAAATCTTGGCGTTCTTGCGTCAAAATACGATGGCGTTGCAGATCGCGATACAAACCGAGGTTGCCGACAATATCGAAAGTGTAGTAGGCGTTTTCTAACGCGCGGCCTGGTTTGTCTCGTCGATGACGACGACGGGTGACATACTCCTCAAGAATCTGGCCACGCTGTTTGGCGTTCAACTGACGAACAAGTATCTTGAGATGGTTTAGTGGATGTTGTGTATGTGGATAGAGTATGGCAGCTAGAATGTTTTCTTCTGCTGCAGAGTCATAGTCAACGAGGGTCACCGGATCGCTTTGAGTAGGGGTTATTGAAGTGACAAGTTGAGCAGAACGTGTGCGAATAGCAGCAAAAGTCTCAGTCGTATACTCACTCCGACGTGCGCGTTTGACGAATGAGGGAATGAGCATATTGAGAGCAGTATGCATACCAGCACTAAGGTCACGCATCTCGGTAAGTTCATGCGAGTACGATTTATTGAGCAGATGCTCGAAGGCTTGACCGACGCCGAAGATACCAACATTGGTCAGTGTCGCGGCGGGTAAGTACGAACGCAAAATGTCACATGCCTGTGCACGCACTGTTGAGCGGTACGCTGTCTCCGCCCATTTGCGCAGTTGTTCATCTTTGGCAGCATCTTTATATGTTAACGGGTCGCCAGTTTGTGGATGTTTCCACTCGACCGTCTCAATGGGTAAACTGTGGCGAACGAACTCGATCATCGGTTCGATTTGCGCGGCGTAGGCCTCAAACAACAGATTCATCACCGCCAAGTAGTTGTCTCGATACGGTGACGCCATCAGGCGGGGCTCTTTGTAGAAAAAATATTCACCGCGAGCATCTTTGCTGTCGAACCGGACGTAGCGGGTTGATTTCTCTAGCGGAGCGATACCGATACGGGCGTCTTCGAGAAATTTGGCGGCGACGTTGGAGATGTTCTCGCAAGCAACGTGTGCTCCGCCGAGCTGCGCGACCGAATCATCACCATAGCCGACCAGAACCCGGTCGTAGAACTCACGCGCTTTCTTGAGAGCTGCGTTTTGTTCTTCTGCTGAAAGTGAGTTTTGGCCAGCAACGTTTAACGAGGGATCAAAGTTGCCGAGGAATTCATCGAGAAAAATCCGTCGCAGGCTCTTGTTTGAGCGGCTGTAACGAGAGAAGAGGGCACCAGCAACTTCTTGCGGGAGCTTCAACCCAAAGACAGGGTCAGTCAAATTGGTGAAAAACGGAGCGAGTTGTTGCTGTTCGGCGGAGGAGAATGTTTCCATTGATGTCATTCTGAGTGCAACGAAGAATCTCTTGTGAGAGCAGAGAGACCCTTCGCTGTACTCAGGGTGACAAGGTAAAGGAAAGTTGGAGGTCGCGCTACTCCAACTCGATGAGCAGT
This sequence comes from uncultured delta proteobacterium, assembly GCA_963733195.1. Classification (GTDB taxonomy): domain Bacteria; phylum Desulfobacterota; class Binatia; order Bin18; family Bin18; genus VGTJ01. Next base: position 126,776 of record CAVTCR010000050.1, on the reverse strand, counting down.
TCGCCAGACTCGACGGCCTGTCCGGCAGAAACGCGAATCTCTTTCACTTTGCCAGCGGCTGTAGACCGCAGCTCATTTTCCATTTTCATCGCTTCAATGATGACTAGTCCCTGATCTTTTGCAACCTCGTCACCGACTTTGACGAGGACGTCCACGACTTTCCCTGGCATGAAGGAGCGAATCTGTTTACCTCCTCCACGATCCGAGCCACTGCCTTCTCCTGGTCGTGAGGCACGACGTTCGTCAAGGAGTCTGAGCTGAACGCTTTTTCCCTCGCACGCGACAGTATACTGGTCGTCCTTGGCCGAGACATCAACTGTAAACGAGCGGTTGTCCTTGATCAGCGAGTAAATGTGTCCCGTCAACTTCCGCCCATCGATGATGTGCTCGTTGCCGTCAATCACAATGCGGTAGAGGTGATCCTTTTCCAGTTCTTGCACTTCGATCTTGTGCGTCTTTTCGTCGAGCGTCACGATGTAAGCCATGTGTTGTTCCTTCGGAACAATAAAAAATTAAGAGTGAAGAAGTTAAGAATGAAAAATTACAAGGTAAGTTTTGTTCCTATTATCATTCTTCACTCTTAATTTTTAATTCTTCACTTTTTTATCTCCATCCGCTGCCCCGCCAAGCGGACATGCCGCCGCGAGTTCCACCTGACTGTACTGCGCCAGCCAATGCCTGGTCTTTGTGATACGCATCCAAGGCGGCAGCTGCCAGAATGACTTCTTGGTGTAGGGCATCTTCGTCGAACGGTAACCCTTTGAACTCTTGCGGGATAAATCCGGTGTCGAGGTCGCCAGCAATAAACCGCGGGTGCTTCAGCGCCCAGCGATGGAACGGAATATTGGTGATAATCCCTTCGACGGTGTATTCCTGGAGCGCACGCAGCATGCGTTGAATCGCCTCAGTCCGCGTACGACCATAGGCACAGAGCTTAGAGATCATCGGATCGTAATAGATTGGGACATCCCAACCTTCGTACACACCGCTGTCGTCCCGGATGCCATTGCCACCAGGTATCCGCAAGATCTCGATCTTGCCCGGAGAAGGAAAGAACTCCCGGCTCGGATCTTCCGCATAGATGCGGCACTCGACTGCCCATCCGCGTTGCTGCACATCCTTCTGCTGAAGTGTCATTCGTTCTCCAGCCGCGATCTCGATCTGTAACTTGACCAGATCAACCCCTGTCACGAGTTCTGTTACAGGATGTTCGACCTGGATACGGGTGTTCATTTCCAGGAAGTAGAAATTTTGTTTTGGATCAACCAGGAACTCAATAGTGCCAGCGCCCACATAGTTGACGGCTTTTGCCGCTTCGACCGCGACACGGCCCATTTCTTCGCGCACTTTTTGGTTGATCGCCATCGATGGTGACTCTTCTATTACTTTTTGATGGCGGCGTTGCAATGAGCATTCGCGTTCGTAGAGGTGAATGATGTTGCCGTACGAGTCTCCCATGACCTGGACTTCAACATGGCGTGGTTTCTCGACAAATTTTTCCATGTACATGCGGTCGTCGCCAAAGGAGGACTTCGCTTCCGAGCGTACGCCGCGTAACGCAGAGACCACTTCGTCTTTGCCGTGGACAAGGCGCATACCTTTACCACCACCACCAGCCGAGGCTTTGAACATCACGGGAAAGCCGATGCGTTCTGCAGCTTTGATGACTTCGTCCTCACTGCCCAAGACATCAGTTCCTGGAACAACCGGAACGCCGGCTTTTTGCATGAGCTGGCGAGCCGTGACTTTATCGCCCATTTTTTCGATGGCCTCAGGCGTTGGCCCAATGAAGATAATGTCTGCTTCTTTACAGGCACGCGCAAACGGTGCACGTTCGGAGAGAAAACCGTAGCCTGGATGGATTGCCTCAGTGCCGGTTTTCTTTGCGGCTTCGATGATCTTCGGGATTACCAAATAACTCTCGGCTGATGGGGAAGGTCCGATGTGGACCGCATAATCAGCGTACTGCACATGTAGTGCTGAACGGTCGGCATCAGAGTACACCGCAACCGTTTCAACCCCAAGTTCACGGCACGCGCGAATGACGCGAACAGCAATTTCCCCGCGGTTGGCGATTAGAACACGTTTGAACATAACTCAGTTCCTAGTTGTCAGTTCTCAGTTGTCAGTTCCTGAGAAGTGGTATTTCTGTCTCTCTACTGGCTACTGACTACTGGTTACTGACTACAGCGGTATATTCCCATGCTTCTTGGGTGGATTCTTTTCTCGTTTGTTCTGTAACAAGCTCAAAGAACGAATCAGATGCGAGACGTGTATCCGCTGGCATGATGATCTCATCAATGTAGCCAAGCTCAGCGGCCTTAAACGGATTAGCAAACGTCTTGCGGTAATCAGCAATGAGACGTTCTCGTTCTGCCTGCGCATCTTTTGCCTTCTGCAGTGCTTCACGGAAAATAATATTGACGGCTCCCTCTGGTCCCATCACTGCGATCTCTGCCGTGGGATACGCGAGGTTCACGTCACCACGAATGACTTTACTCGACATGACCACGTATGCCCCGCCGTAGGCTTTGCGAGTGATGATACAGATTTTGGGGACTGTGGCTTCGCAATACGCATAGAGTAACTTCGCGCCATGACGAATGATACCGCCATACTCTTGTGAGGTGCCAGGCAGAAAGCCAGGAACATCAACGAACGTGACAATTGGAAGGTTGAAACAATCGCAGAAGCGAACAAAGCGTCCGCCTTTCGTTGAAGCGTCAATGTCCAGCACACCGGCTAGGAACCCGGGTTGATTAGCGACGATACCAACTGGGCGTCCGCCAAGGCGGGCGAAGCCGACCACAATGTTGCGGGCAAAATCCTTCTGCACTTCGAGGAAATACCCTTCGTCAGCAATGCCCTTGATCAACTCTTTAATGTCATAGGGACGATTAGCGTTATCGGGAATCAGCGAGTTCAATTTCTCGTCACGACGATTGGGATCATCATTCGTGGGCCGAACCGGTGGATCTTCCATATTATTGCTGGGCAGGAAGCTCAATAACTCACGAATAGTGTGCAGACTTTCACGTTCATTCGGTGAGGAGAAATGGGCGACACCGCTACGTCCGTTATGTGTGTCCGCTCCACCGAGTTGCTGCATGGTCACTTCTTCGTGGGTCACGGTCTTAATCACATCCGGACCAGTAATGAACATGTAGCTGGAATTTTCCACCATGAAGATAAAGTCGGTCATAGCTGGAGAGTAGACCGCGCCACCAGCGCACGGGCCCATAATGGCTGAGATCTGCGGGACAACACCGGAAGCCAGGACATTACGCAGAAAGATGTCACCGTACCCTGCAAGACTGACAACTCCTTCTTGAATACGCGCACCACCAGAGTCATTAATGCCGACGACTGGGCAGCCAGTTTTCATCGCCAGATCCATAACTTTGCATACTTTTTCTGAGAACGCACCGGAAAGACTCCCACCAAACACCGTGAAATCCTGAGAGAAAACGAAAACCTGGCGTCCATCGACGTTACCGTAACCAGTGACAACCCCATCGCCAGGGATTTTCTTCTTGTCCATCCCGAAGTCAGTCGAACGGTGGGTTTTGAAGCGGTCCAACTCGACGAAGGTGCCAGAGTCGAGCAACAGCTCCGCCCGCTCGCGGGCCGTGAGTTTACCCATTTCATGCTGCTTCTTGATTTTATCTGCTCCTCCGGCGAGGAGAGCTTCTTCATTGCGACGCGCTAGTTCCTGTAAATTTTCCTGCAGCCCCATAGTATTGTGTCCTGATAGCCCGGCTGAGCCGAGTTCGATGATCTCGATCTTGTAATATGGAGGTTGAAAAATAGCAAGGAAGGTGGCTATTTCTTATCGTTACCAAGCCAGTTTGTATCGGACATGTCCCTGCCGTTGACAACAGTACAAGAGGAGGCATCCTAAGATAGCCAAAGCTATACGGTCCTGGTGGGACCGGTCTCTAAAAGGGAGAGAGAAGGACGGCGTGATGTCACTTGTGGTCTTTATTCTTGTCGTGCTGGTTGCTCTAGGTTTCTTTGCTAACACCTTGTATGACCGGTTTCGGCTGTTGCAAGCGGCGACCCCAGTCAACCGTTTTGATCGTGTCGGTGACCGCATTAAGGAACTCCTTGTCTATGGCTTTGGGCAAAAGAAGTTCGTGACCGGTGAACAGCCCGCAGGCTGGATGCATATCGTCATCTTCTGGGGCTTTGTGATTCTTGGCTTGCAGATCACGACGATGTTCGGTCGAGCGTTTTCTGATCATTTCTTTGTGCCAGGGTTTAGTCCTGGTTTACTTGGTGGCCCGTTCTCTCTCTTACGTGACCTTCTCGAAATTTCTGTGCTGGTGCGGTTGGTCTGGCGCTGTATCGCTGGCTCGTCGCGCATCCGCAGCGACTGTTTGGTTTCCGCCCAGCAGAAGACCGCTTAGCCGGACAGTCACACTGGGAAGCGATTCTGATTCTCTCCTTTATCTCGACCATTATGTTGACTGGTTTACTGTACGATGGTGGTCGTCTTGTGGCGCTTGCGGGCGACCCTATTATCGAAGCGGAACGTCCCTGGCAGCCAATCGGGCGGATAGTTGGTTGGGTGCTGTCAGCTTTTGGTAGCAACAGTGCTCTCTTTATTAGTAATGCCGCCTGGTGGATTCACAACCTGGTTGTTCTGGTCTTTCTCAACCTGCTCCCACTCTCAAAGCATTTTCATATTATTACCGGCCTGCCGAATGTCTTCTTCCGCAAGCTCGAACCTACCGGTGCCTTAAGCAAGATGGATCTGGAAAACTCTGAACAGTTTGGTACCTCGCGCATCGATCAATTTAGACTGGAAACAGATGCTCGATATGTATAGTTGTACTGAATGTGGACGCTGTTCCTCACAATGTCCTGCCACTGCCAGTGGCAAGCCGCTCGCGCCGCGCCAACTGCTGCTTGATCTTGCGCGATTATCTCTATGAACACCAAGGCGAAATGATCGACAAGCGACTGACCAAGAAAGAAGGGGAAGTTGGGGAGAATATTGTTGGTGAGCGGCTGATTCACGATGATGTGTTGTGGTCCTGCACCACCTGCCGTGCGTGCGAAGATGCGTGCCCGGTGATGATCGAATATGTAGACAAGATCGTCGATATGCGTCGCCATCTGGTACAGGAAGAAGCACGCTTCCCGACTGAGTTGACACGGACGTTCAAGGGTATGGAGACGCAAGGCAACCCATGGGGATTGAGTGCCGAAAAGCGGATGGATTGGGCCGAAGGTCTCGAGGTCCCACTCATGGCTGAGAAGCCGGATGTCGAGTACCTCTATTACGTAGGATGCGCTGGCGCGTTCGATGATCGCAACAAGAAAACGACTGCGTCATTTGCCAAACTTCTGCAGAAAGCAGGGGTGAACTTCGCCGTGTTGGGGCCAGAGGAGCCATGTAACGGCGAAACGGTACGAAGGTTAGGCAATGAATATCTGTACCAAAGTATGGCACAGATGGCGATTGAAACGTTTAATCAGTACTCGGTGAAAAAGGTTATTGTGAACTGCCCGCACTGTTTTAACACGATCAAAAATGAATTCCCGCAATTTGGTGGAAACTACGAGGTGGTGCACGCAGCTGACTTACTAAATCAACTCATTAGCAGCGGTAAGATCCCGATGAAGGAATACGTAGGGAAACGCATCACTTATCACGATTCCTGCTACTACGGACGTTATAATGATATTTACGAATCGCCACGTGAAATTCTGGGCAAGATTCCGGGAGCGCAGCTACAGGAAATGGAGCGGAGCCGTAACAACGCGATGTGTTGTGGTGCTGGTGGTGGCTGGATGTGGATGGAAGAGCCGCGCGACAAACGTGTCAATCAATTGCGTGTTGCCCAAGCATTAGAGACGAACCCCGATGTCGTTGCTGTTTCGTGTCCGTTCTGCACGACCATGCTTACTGATGGGTTGAAAGCCAAAGGCGTGGACGAGAAAGTTGAGCTACTGAATATTGTCGAGCTTGTAGAGCGAGCGAGCGCGTAATCGGCACCGCCGAGTTGACGGTCATCGAACTGGAGGGAGGTCTTTAGAAAACTCGATCCGGTCTCCTTCAATGACCCCATGCCTCTCACAGAACCCTGCGTTGACTTCGAGCACAAACTGCGCCGGTTTTCCTGAGGGCAAGTGCTCCTCGGAAAACGGCGTCGTGTTGCGAGCAATGCTCACGATTGTGTGTGCCGAGTTGATATAAATAATATCGAGCGATCGGGGCGTGTTTTTCATCCAGAAGGACAGCAGTTCCTCCCGAGGAAAGAGGAACAGCATTCCCTGCATTTCTGGGAGGTCGGTTCGGTACATCAAACCAAATTGACGCTTCTCTTCGGTGTTGGCGATTTCCACTGAAACACGGACAGGACCGCCCTGTTGGGGAAACAGCGTGACCTGCGGCAACGTTGTGCTTGATCCGCACGCGCTCCACATCCATAACGCCATAAGCGAGGCCATCGAGCGTTTGGAAGCCACTGATAGTATTCCCCTACAAGGTATCGCTACACCCTTTTTCTAGATGCCCGCCGGAGTTTATCCTGAGCCCAGTTGAAGGGCGGGCATGACAGGTTGTACCGTTCTTTCTCCCGCCGAGAATTGTCTCTGCATTGATATAGCTCTAAGCTGGGACAAACGGGGATGGGCGCCTGCGCGACGCTCCAGGAGCACCCTTTTGTGTAATGGTGAGAATTTGCCCTGATATAACTGATTGTGCTCGTCGGGATTTTTTACTGGTATTTGTTGCAACCGAGTACACTACTGTGCCATTCCCACTGCTACTCTCTCCCTCAACGATACTAATCCAGTCTGCACTGGTGAAAGAGGTCCAGCCACAACGACTACCGCTGGCGATCCGCAATCGACGACGAATGTGAGCATAACAAAGCGTATGCATGGGCATCGTCTCCACTCCAAAGTTAACATCATCCTCCTTTTCTTTGTGGCAGGTTTATCTGTCCGGTGCAAGTTTCTATCAATGCAGGCAAAGGGGAAGTTTTGCAAGGTGAATGACAAAAGGGAGAGCGAGAGAGACCAGCAAAAAAACCGGGCAGGAGGGTATCCTGCCCGGGGAGAAAGTGTGAGGTGCCGTCAGATTCCGGCGAACGAGTTCATTCCTAAAGTTTGCCCCTCTGCGTGATCGTCACCGGTTTGCCAGCGATGGTGAGTGTCGCGCTCCGCGCGACGGAAGAGGTATTGGCCGTAATCAAGAAGGAGACGGCCCTCGTTCCCCTGGCTGACGCGCCGGAAGAGATGGTAATCCAGCTTACAGGACTCGACGCACTCCAGCTACAGGTACTGGAAGAAGCACGAACCGTGATACTCAGAGAGGTCTGACGAGCGGAGGTTGTTATGGGGAAGGTCGGCACTGTGAATGAACATGACGAGGCTTGATTCGCTCCAGCTTGATTCACAGTTACTGTTTTCCCGGCTACCGTAAGGGTCCCTGTGCGACTCAGAGATGAGGTATTCGCTTGAATCGAAAACGATACGGTACCATTCACGTTGGAGGTAATTCTAATCCAGCTGACGTTACTGGTTGCGGTCCGGGGGCACGTTCCTGCTGATGGGGTGACCTTGACGCTACTCGTGCTGGCCGCCGAGCCAACACTCAAGGTTGTAGTGGACAACGTGTACGTGCATGAGGTAGGGGCAGGGGCTGGAGCCGCAGTTGTTCCGGGATAGATCGCCCGCAGTCCGGCGATATCGTCTGTGCGCAAAGAAGCTCCACGATTATCAAAATGGGCATAGGCATACATGGTGGCTGCACTGTCAGCCGAATGCCCAAGGCCGATGACATGTCCGAGTTCGTGGGTGGTGACTTCGGCAAGGTTCAGGGAATTGTCGAACCCGTTGTGACACCCGTCCCACCCATCGGCGAAGACCAGGTCTCCTTCGATGATCTTGTAGTACTTCTGGCCATTAATAACCTTGGTGTCGGCCTCGCTGCCACTGCGGAAATAGCCTCCAATGGCAAGAACGCCGCTACAATAGGGTTTTCTCGTTGTTGGGTGAACCTGCAGTGACCGATTTGGTAAAGAGATCTGTCCGCGTGGGTCACCAAACGATATCGAATTGACTCCATCGTAGACCATACCGGCAGAGACAGTGGAGCCGGTATTCTGAAATTTAAAACTCGACCCTGAAACCCCAGTCCATGCGTTCAGAGCGGCTTGAACAGCAGAACCTGCACCAACCGGGCTAAGCGCAAGGTTGACCTTCATGTTAACCGGGAGGTTGCTGTCCGGCTGGAACCAGCGGGCAGCGGGAGAACCAAGCAAAGAGAAAGGAGCCTCTTCACGGACGAGAGGCGTTGATGTTTGCGACGAAGGAGACGAAGAAGCGGATGATTGGGGAGAAGGATCTGATGTGGGATTCGTTAGGGCGTTGTGAATTCGTGTTTTCAGATCGGTGAGCGGAAGGAACCCATTGTCTGCTAAGGTAGCGTCGCCGCTATCGGCCTCTGTCGCGGAACGATGCTCCAGTGCGCGTTCTTCCGATAACACCTGTACACCTTCAGGATGCGCTTCTCGGTACGCAAGTTCAGCTCCGGTATCGGGATCAGTGAAGATCGAGAATTTCCCCTGGTACAAATGCAGTACCCGGAGGCTTCCATTCTCGTGTCGAGCAAGAAACAGCAGCACTTTCTCACCTTCAGTGAACTGCGGATTCCCATCTATCCACGATTCTACATCGTCAACCACCCCGCCTAATTGAGTGACGGTCAGGCGGCGTTTCTTCAGGTTACCTTTCAAGACTTCGTCGACGGTGAGAGTGATTTTCGTATAAATCTGTTGATGATTTTTGTCCCACGCGCTTTTGAATTTCGCAATCTTACCGATAACAATAACAGAAGCTTGCTGAGCCATGTCGGTATCAGCAACCGGCACAACGACAGTTGCAGTGGATATTCTGGGGACAAGCAATGTAGCAAACAGGGCGAACACCCTGAGTGCTCGCTGGACATAACGAAATGTCAGTGTAGAAGCACGGAGTTTGCTCAAGGGGAGGGAGTGATGAGCAGGAAGAACAGGTAGATTCATCCAGACCTCCTTAAAAATTTGGCTTGGGCGGTCTGCAGTCACAGTGGAGGTCTGCGTGCGCCCGGCAACCCTGCGACCATATCCCGAGTAATCGAGACGTAGGCCAGTAGTTTTGCGCCCCACTCTTTCGATGTGGTTTGCCTTTTTCGGGTATTACTTGGTGAGGAAGTCACTCAAGAAGTGTGCCGGGGGTACCTCTGTGCATTCGCCAGTATCCGAAATAAGCATGTTGGTCCAGGTTTTTAGGAGTATTCGGATCAATTAGTTACTTCGAAGAAGGTCTATGCCTTGCTACTTAGCAAAGTGCAACTGTTATAAAGTTGACGTAAATGTGGAATTATAGGCAAAAATTTCCACAAAATGTTGGAAGTGCGTTCACGTAGAGAGCCGTAACTACGAGAGAGACAACGAAAACTCTCTCGTGCCTAATATAGTTCCGTAACGAAATGTAGGAATTTCTTCCCTGTCATGGAAATGACGAATGAAGAAAGAAAATAGTTCAGAAATGCATGGTATTCTAGCCAGCAATTGGTAAAGATTACTGGCTAGTGCAGGCACACTTACACAATGCCGTCTTCTTTGAGAACAGCAAGGTCAGCAGTGGTAAGGCCGAGGATGGACCCCAAAACCTCGCTATTATGTTGCCCCAGTAGGGGTGCCGGTTGGACTTCAACTGGCGAATCGGAGAGTTGTACGGCACAACCTGGCATGGTGAACGCGCCGCGTGTTGGATGCTGAATCGTGGTAATCATCCCGCGTGCTTTCAAGTGTTCGTTAGCGAGAATGTCTCCACTATCGAGGACCGCCCCGCACGGGACACCGGCCTCGCCGAGAATCCGCATCACTTCAAATTTACTGTGTTGTCGTGTCCAGGTGGCAATAATCTCGAAGAGGTCGTCAAACCGTTTGTTACGTTCGCGTTGGCCAGTAAAACGAGGATCGGTCAACACGTCGGGACGACCGATGGCATGCAGGAGACCTTCCCACATCGCCGGTGTCGTTGTAATCAAGAACGCGTAGTCGTTTGGACCGCCAGGGGCGCATGGGTATAGGTCAGTCGGAGCAAGGCTTGGAACTCGGTTCCCTCCACGTGGTGCTGGCTCGACACCCATGTAATGAGCAAGCATGCCGATGCGGTTGAGGTTCACTACCGCATCTTGCATTGACACTTCGACGCGCTGTCCTCGCCCGGTTTTCTCGCGCTGGAGGAGTGCAGAGAGTATGCCCACGGCGCAATGAATACCCGTGCCGGTGTCCCCGATTGTTGGCCCTGGCTTGAGCGGTTGGGTGTCTGCCGTACCGGTGACACTCATTGCTCCGCCAGTTGCTTGCGCAATCATGTCGAAACTTTTATAGCCTGCGTACGGGCCATAGGTTCCAAAGCCTTTCACTTGCGTGTAGACCAGCCGTGGATTGATCTTCTCTAAGACGTCATAACCGAGACCGAGTTCGGCTATAGCGCCAGGGCCGTAGTTCTCAACCAGTACATCGAAATGCGGAACGAGTTGTTTGAAGAGCGTTTTGCCCTGCTCGCTTTTCAAATTGAGTGTGAGACTTTTCTTGTTCGCATTTAAGAGTAAGAAGTATGGTGCATCGACACCAGGCTTTTCTGTGAGTAAATAACGTCCTTGGTCTCCTCCTTTCGGTGGCTCAACTTTGATAACCTCTGCTCCAAGAAAGGCGAGAATTTCTGTCGATGATGGCCCAGCTTCGAATTGGGTCAGATCAAGAATCTTGATGTGATCCAGTGCTTTCATAGATTCCCCTCCAATGTGTGATGTGGCGGCAGTGTACTCTTTTCTGGCGCCGAGGGGAACCTTTCCCGGCGAAGTGAGGGAAAACACATAAGGGGAAAGTCGAGTAGTGATCTCTGTTTTATTTCTTTACTTGGGCCGTAGACGGGATGGTCTCTTATTCGTCGATCGTTGATGATTGAGGTGCGAGTGCTGATCCATCCGTTGCTTGCTCTCCTCCTCCTTGTTCCGGGGTGGTTTCCCCTTGTTCCGGGGTGGCTTCCCGGTGCATTTGCCGGAGTGGCAGAGTCACCAGTCGATGGCTTTGCCGCTTCTTGAGCAGGTTCGACTGGAGGGGTCGGACGTTGAAAATTCGCTGCTGGAGGAAGGGCATCGTCTACTGTCTTCGCTGTGGAGTTGGTTGGGGTGTTAGTATAATGAATGACTCCTCGCGAGTCGGTCCATTTGTACAGTCCTTGGGCGAGTACGGACGTGGAGCTATACGCAATCCACACCAGAGCCGTTACGAGAGTAAAGTGATACACGACGTGCTCCTTTACGACAAAGTGGTCTTATGGTCGCACCCTTAGGCGAGGAATGCAACAGAGACGCTAGGTATGCTATACGATCGGACGTGAAGAAAACTGCGAAAAAACCTTCACCCCTGCGCCCTCGTCGGCCACCGCCTCTTCACCAAGGAACACTAGAAGAAGCGATCGAGAGGCTCGGGCTCCGCGGAGTGACGACCAAACGAATGTTTGGTGGGCTGTGCTACTACGCAGAAGAAAAGCCGTTCGTGATTCTGCTTGGCGACGATCTCGCACTGAAGTTGCCTGCTGTGAAGCTGCGAGAGGGCTGCGCACAGGGAGACGGGCAGATATTTAATCCCGGCGGTGGAGATTTCTTCATGCGTGAATATATCACATTAAGTGATCAAATCCTGATGGACGAGGCACAAGTCGATGCCTACGTGCTGGCAAGTCATCGCTTCGTCGCTGGGCAGGGCGGGAGTGAAGGGGAAGGGTTGGGATACGACGACTTATTGCGCGGGCGCGACGAATTGTACCGGCGAAAGACGTAGAAAATAAGAAGAAGGAACTTATACTCTAATACTTCGTCAGGGTAATTTTGAGGGGTCATTGCGAGGAGCAGAGCGACGAAGCAATCTCGTCAAGGCAGTACCCCTGCAGAGCTTGCTTCGCTGCGCTTGCTTTGTATGATAACTCAATGACAGCCCTTCATAACACTTTATCTGAACAACGCCCGCGCAATCACCATCCGATGGACTTCTGACGGACCTTCCCCGATACGCCGTACTCGCGCTTCCCGATACCAACGCTCCAAGGGAAATTCTTTGGTTACGCCGTAACCACCATGGATTTGTACGGCACTGTCAATAACGCGACCTAATACTTCACTAGAGTAGAGCTTGGCGATCGATGCTTCAACTCGTGCATCCTCGCCGCGGTCGGCTTTCCAAGCGCCATCCCAGATCAAGTAGCGAGTGGCACGTAATTCTACTTCTGCGTCAGCCAGCATCCACTGAATCGCTTGGCGTTGACTCAATGGGACACCAAAGGTTGAGCGCTGTTTGGCATATTCGATCGCCATGCGATGCGCCGCAACCGAGACTCCGAGGTTGCAGGCAGAGTAGGGGAAGCGTTGCCTAGTGAGGAGGTCAAGACACAGGTTAAGTCCGTCGCCTTCGTTCCCGATCATGTTGGCAGCCGGCACTTTACAGTCTTCAAAAGAGACTTCATTAGGTAGCGAGACAGTACGAATGGTCCGAAACGGTCGCGCAGTAAAACCTGGAGTTCCTTGGTTGATAATGAAGCAACTAATCCCTTTCCTGCCTTTGCTCGGGTCGGTGCGGACGAACACGACACCCCATTCAGCCTCATGCGCATGCGAGATGAAAATCTTGGTGCCGTTGAGTACCCAGTAATCACCCTGCTTCACTGCGCGACATTGGATGGAGCCTGCAGGATCTGAGCCTCCGCTTGGTTCGGTAATGGCGAAAAATGTGTAACTGCCGTCACGGATCGTTGGCACTGCGTACTGTTGAATTTGCTCTTCACTCCCGCCGTATATCACTGGCGGTGGATAGCGACCAAAGACGCCACACCCTGGGTTATACAATCCCTGGCGATGTTGGGACATCTCTTCCAGCAGGACACTCATCCCGAATGTACTCATGCCGCCCCCGCCGTATTTTTCTGGTGCGGCAAGCGCCCAGAGGTGCGCAGCTTTGGTCTTGGTGGCGATGCGATGGTAGTCGTCTTCAGCCAGGTCCTCTGCGTCCGGGTCAACACGTTTTTCCGCAGGAATGACCTCGTCGTGAATAATGCGGCGTACCTGGTCGCGTAGCAGCGCAAGTTCTGGCGGCATTGTGAAGCCGGGGAAAGGGTTCATGAGAAAACCTCAGAATAAGTTATCAGTTGCCAGTCGTCAGTTTTCAGTTACAAAAGCGTAACAAGTTCTGACTACTGATTACTGACTACTTCGCCTTCTTGAATTTCGGCAAACTCACTTCCGGTGAAACATCATCGAATACGACCTCTACTGGAAGATTGAGCCGGAGATCTCCCTCTGGAACGTCGGTCAACCAAGAGATCATGCGAACCCCTTCATCCATCTCAATCACTACAGGGCTGTAGGGAATGTCGGCAGCAAACGGTGGTAACATTGGTTGCATTGCCGTCGTCCATGAGAAGACTTTTCCTTTGCCTGCTGACTTCGCCCATTCCCAATTGAATGATCCGCACTTGGCGCACATGTCCCGCGGGACATGCCGCCACGTACTGCAATCCTTGCAGCGCTGGAAGCGCAATTCATGCTTCTTACAAAAATCGTAGAACTCTGCCGCCATCGGATTGCGGCGACGCGGAAGTGGTTTTTTATATGCTGTATCTGCCATTGCTCATTTCCTTTGAGGGTGAGGGATAGTTATCTCCGCAAAATCGCCAGACTTCCGTCGCCAAAATCGCCCCAACCAGAGACAAGCCCTACTTGTGCGTCTTTTACTTGACGGTCGCCGCACTCATGACGGAGCTGCCGTGTCGCTTCAACCACATGGTTCATACCCCACACATGCGCTTCTGAATGTAACCCGCCGTGAGTATTAATTGGTAACTCACCGCCGAGTTCCAAGCGGCCACCTTTGACGAAATCTGCGACTTCCCCACGCTTGCAGAAGCCGATGGCTTCAAGCTGCAAGAGCACGACGTAGGAAAAACAATCATAAATCTCGATGAAATCAAGATCCTTGAGGTCGACCTGCGCCATGCGTAACGCATTAGGTGCGGCAAAGCTCAACCCAATGACAAACGGATCTGGCCGTGCCGGAATGTCATCCGCAGGGTAGGGATGTCCTTCGGCGATACCGGAGATATAGACGGGCGTGTGTTTGAGGTCTTTGGCTCGTTCTGGCGCGGTGAGCACGACGGCGGCTGCACCGTCAGTTTCTAAGCAGCAATCAAACAGGCGAAACGGCTTAGAAATCCAACGCGCATTGAGATAGTCATCCATCGTTAGTGGACGACCGCGCATGTAGGCTTTTTCGTTAAGCTGGGCATGCTTACGCGAGGCTACGGCGATAGCGCCCATCGCTTCATCCGGCACGTTATACATTTGCTTATGACGGTTAGCGATCCACGCATACCACTGCACAGGGACAGTGGCACCATACGGTAAGTAGTACTCACCGATAGTAGTGCCCAACGCGGCTACTCCCGCGCCGTTGTCGCTCTGCGGGCTACTGACGCGCATACTGGAATACCCATTCCACCCCAGCGGCACGAGTACATTTTTCGCCACCCCACAGGCAATCGCCATTGCTGCGCTTTGCAGCGAGGTCACTGGGCTTGCACCTCCCATATGAACAGTGACGGAATAACGGAGGTCTTCAATCCCGAGATTAGCCGCAAAATGTTCAGCCGTAGAAGGCAGCGGCGGTGGGATAATACCATCGATATCGTGCGGCTTGAGTCCCGCATCGGTAATTGCTTTCATCGAGGCCTCGAGCATCAACACAAGATCGGTTTTCCCTGAGCCTCGGGTATACGCGGTCTCTCCAATCCCAACGATACAAGCTTGATCTTTCAGTGAGTACATACAGCCCTCCTTCTCATCATGCACTGGCGGCGTGGATGGTATAACGGGAAGCGGACGATTGTAAAGGCAATGCACTCTTCCGTTCAGAAGTCTTGATAGCGTATACTGGGATGGGAGAGGAACCAAAGTCATGAAGATCCGAGACTTGTTTACTTTGCGAGCGCCAACCTTTTCATTTGAGTTCTTTCCACCAAAAACGGCACAAGAGGTCGAGGAGCTGTTTTTGCGGGCGCAAGAACTCAAACCCTTGAGTCCGAGTTTTATCTCCGTCACTTACGGTGCTGGCGGTTCGACACGCCGCAATACCATTGATTTAGTCTGCCGATTTCAAGAAAAACTCGGCATTCTCGGAATGGCCCACGTGACTTGTGTCGGCCATAGTCAGAATGAATTACGTGAAGTGTTGGCAGAGCTAAAAGAACGCGGCATTGAAAACCTGATGTGCTTACGTGGTGATCCACCCAAAGGGCAAACGGACTTTGTTCCGGCGCCGGATGGGTTTGCCCACGCTGCAGAACTGGTTTCTCTGGCTCGTTCGGTACAAGACTTTTGTATTGGGGTTGCTGGCTATCCTGAACCACATCCTGAGTGTGTAGACAAACAGCAGGACCTGGAGAATCTGAAATTCAAAGTCGATCGTGGGGCAGATTTTGTCACCACACAGTTATTCTTCGATAATCGCGACTATTTTGATTTCTGCACCCGTGCGCGCGATATTGGCATCAAGACCCGTATCATTCCTGGCATTATGCCAATCACCAACTATCGTCAGATCGTGCGGTTCGCCAAAATGTGTGGCTCCTCCATTCCAGAAGCATTGCATAAGCGCCTGGAGCCTGTGGCTGATGATCCTCAAGCAACATTAGAGGTCGGCGTTGAATGGGCCTGGCGGCAGTGTGAGGAACTGTTGGCCGGTGGTGCACCGGGTATTCACTTCTATACACTGAACCGCTCGCTCGCGACACAGCGTATTTTTGAGCGGTTGCGGCAGAGTAGTGTACGGACGTTGCTGCCGTCGGCAGCCGCGTAACCTTCCTCGCTGCAAATCCTGTCTACATAGAGACGTCCTGCCGGGGCGTCTCTACTGCCCTCCCGGTATTCCTCCACATTGACCTTCCTCCTGCGAGCAGAGTATTGTCCCGCAATTAATGTAGGGTAAAAGGGGAGGTAGGAAAGGAAGAGGGAAAAATGGGGGAAGGGGAAGAAAAATTGACGTTTTTTATCCTTCCTTTTCACCTTTTGCCCAGACGAAGCACCGGAGGTGAGTATGGCGCATACAGCCGAACATCACAAAGCTGTCGATGATTACTTAGACGGTCTGTCCCAGTTCAATGTCGGCCCGCTGTGGAAGTTCCTCCGCCAAGCATTAACACCGGAACCACGGAGCCAAGCGAAGCCGCATCTGTGGCGCTGGCAAGAATTGCGACCTCAGCTTCTCCGAGCTGGAGAATTGGTTTCAGCTGCCGAGGCTGAGCGACGTGTGTTGATGCTATTGAATCCAGGACTCGAAGGTCGTATCGCAACGACACACACCTTGTACGGCGGTTTACAACTGATCTTGCCGGGTGAAGTTGCTGCGACCCATCGCCATACACCTAATGCTTTACGCTTCATCATGGAAGGTGACGGCGCGTATACGGTCGTCGATGGCGAGAAGATGACGATGTCCTTTGGGGATTTCGTGCTGACCCCTAACTGGACCTGGCATGATCACGGTAGCGAATCCAGCGGTCCAGTCGTATGGCTCGACGGTCTAGATATTCCTTTGATTTCCATGCTGGAAGGGATTTTCTTTGAACCGTTTGCTCAGGAAGCGCAACCGTTGACTAAACCTCTTAACAACTCCGTTGGCGAATACGGCAAGAGTGGGCTGTTACCCTCATGGCAACGTTCTTCCGGTACACTCTCGCCGCTCCTCAAGTACACGTGGAAGGACGCTCGCGAAGCAGTTGCCAGCCTGAGCCCTAACGCCGAGAGCCCGTTTGACGGTGCCATTGTGGAGTATGTGAATCCGGT
Source organism: uncultured delta proteobacterium (assembly GCA_963733195.1). Lineage (GTDB taxonomy): Bacteria > Desulfobacterota > Binatia > Bin18 > Bin18 > VGTJ01. Next base: position 109,873 of record CAVTCR010000050.1, on the reverse strand, counting down.
GAATGGTGGCCCGTCGCTACCGACGATGGCAAGCTTCCTTCAACGTCTCAAGCCAGGACAAAAAACCGATGCGCACCGTCACAGTGAGAGCACTATTTATCTCGCGGTCGAAGGGCACGGCCACACAGTGATCGAAGGCAGACGCTACGAATGGTTGCCCGGCGATGTGTTTGCTCTGCCAACCTGGAGTACACACTATCATGAGAACGCTTCAGTGAGTCAGGATGCCATTTTGTTCTCTTTCACCGATGGACCAGTAATGACTGCGTTCAATCTGTTTCGTGAGCAGGCGATGTGACGAGCCAAACGTGAAACGTGATTCGTGAAGCGTGTCGTTATGAATCACAGATTATGTCTCACGCACCACGGTTTCACGCGCTCACCTGTAACGTCACGTATAACGTCTGAGGGAGGGTTTCATGCTCCAAACCATGATCGTCGGTAGTTTACCGCGGCCCACATGGCTCGTGCCGGCAGGGCAAATGTATGTGCAATGGAAGTTGGAGGGGGATGCTCTTAAAGAAGGACAAGACGATGCTGTGCTGCTGGCCTTGGCAGACCAAGAAGAAGCTGGACTTGATATTTTCACAGATGGTGAGCAGCGCCGTCGTCACTACATTTGGGGTTTTGTGGAAGGGTTGGAGGGAGTTGATTTCAGCCGTTTAGTGAAGATTTCCACGCGTGGAAATCGTTATGGTGGTATGGTTGATGCCGCGCGCGTTGTCGCCCCGTTACGTCGTCGTGGAGCGATTGTGAGTGACGCAGTACGCTTCCTCAAACGTCATACCAATAAGCCGGTGAAAGTGACGCTTCCTGGGCCGATGACTACGACAGATACACTGGCGGATGAATACTACCGCAATCGTCGCACCCTCGCGACGGAACTCGCGAAACTGCTCAACGACGAAGCGCACGAGTTAGCTGAAGCTGGGGCGGACATCGTGCAATTCGATGAACCTTGTTTCAACATCTATCTGGATGAAGTCGAAGAGTGGGGTGTTCGTACCCTCGAAGATGCAGCGAAAGGAGTCCGGGCAAAGAAAGCCGTCCATATCTGTTATGGGTACGGTGTTGGTCTTGTTCTCCAATGGAAGAACAAAAATACAGATTGGAGCCACTACTGGCGGACGTTGCCGCTATTACGCACCAGCGCGATCGATATGATTTCCGTCGAATGCGCCGCTTCTGGTGTTGATCCTGCCGTGCTTGCCGAAGCCAAGGGCAAAGACCTTATGGTTGGAGTCATTGATGTCGGAACTGAAGAGGTCGAGACGCCGGAGAAAGTCGCCTCACGTATTCAGACCGCGTTGCAGTATGTCGAACCTGCCCATTTGTATCCGTGTACCGATTGTGGCATGATTCCGCGCTCGCGCACCGCTGCCCAGGGTAAAATGAAAGCTCTTGCTGATGGTGCGTGGCTTGTGCGATCAGAACTGATCGCAAACGACAGCAAGGCGCGTGATGGGGTATGCAAGGGGAAAGGTAAAACTGAGAGATTTCGCATACGTGGTCTGCTTGAGGGCACGGGCCGAGCCCCTACAACTCGTGGCATAGGGAACGCACGTTGAGGTTCCTTCTGAGCGGTGCGGTGAGATAAAGGGTATTGACAACTCATCCTCCGAGGACGGATGCTTAGCCCAGTACGATGAAATTCATCGGATAAAGCCCTTTACGACTTCATCGTGTGTACGAGCAGTGCATACGGAGCGCATACTGGAAACCTGCGGCTCGCTTCGAGATGGCAGTACTTTGTGGCGAGAGTGCTTTCAATGAAGCACGCACGGTGCGGCCTTTCGTTGCGAGTGAGCGCGGCCAGATCGTTGCACGGGTTCTTGCAGTCATCGATGCGCGTTATCAGCGTCATTGGCAAGAGCGACTAGGGCATCTCTGTTGGTTTGAAGCACTCCCAGAGAAACGCGAAGCAGTGAAATTGCTGATCAACGAAGCCTGCGACTGGTTGCAAAGTCAGGGAGCGAACGCTGCACGTGCTGGACATGGTATGCTTGAATTCCCCTTTGTCATCGATGCGTACGAGACTTTGCCGCCCAATGTCTTGCGACTTAATCCGCCATACTATCACTCGTTGTTGAAAGAGGCGGGGTTTGAGAGTGAGAAGGGCTTCGTTGACTACAAAATCGAGGTTCGTCCAGAGCTACTCGTCCGGTGGGTTGGTATGCTCGAAGCAGCGCGCCGTGCCGGCTATGCCATTATTCCATTACGAGATGTACCAGAGCATAGGCGAGTCCACGATTTTGTCGACACATTCAATGACACCTTCAAGGCGCACTGGGGCTGGACTCCGTACAGTGAGACCGAAATGGCGGGATTGATAAAGGCGTTGACACGTAGCGGGATGCTGGACACGTCAGTACTAGCCTATCGTGATGATACGCCGGTGGGGATGTTACTGCTTGTCCCGGAGCACGATGCTGAGGTTGTCCTCAAACCAGGACGTACCGTTCACGATGACGAACGTCTGAACGTGTTAGCTATCGGTGTGCGGGAATCAGACCGCAGACGTGGAGTGAATCTGGCGATGGCGAGTTATGGATATCTGGAACTCGTACGGCGCGGAGCGAAGTATCTGAGCTACACGTTAGTGCTTGACGATAACTGGCCGTCTCGTCGCACGGCAGAGAAACTCGGAGCGTTTGTGTGTGCGAATTACGTCGCGTATCGACGGCGGATCAGGTAGCCAGTAGTCAGCATTCAGTAGTCAGTAGCAGCATAGAGCGAGAGTTCGGCACATCGTGCTCACCGCATCCAATGACTGCCAAGAGTATTGTGGTGTTTCCTTAGCCCAGTCTCCGGCAGAGATCATGTAACAGCGGCACTCTTCCAGCGAACCCTGGACGATGTCGTAGAAACGGGCTTTGTCCGCTCGGCTTTTTTCCTTAAACCCCTCCAAACTTCGCGAATCGATACCGCTCTCGCCGGAGGGCGAGGGTAATCAAAAGCTAGCGTCTTTGCAACGGTCACAAAGCATAACACGGAAACACCACGGTACTCCTGGAGCTCTCTTCGATGAGGTGAGCAAGATGCTGGAGGCGTTCTCCCGTTCCATGCTGACTACTGGCTACTGGCTACTGGCTACTGACTACTTCCTTCTCTACTGACTCCTGACTACTGGCTACTTTCGATAGACTTTGGGCTATAGTTTCAGCTTTTTCCCCGCTGAACTGGGTCTGGAAACGAGTGGTCTTTGCTGCCGGTAATGTCCGACGTGTTGCAATCCGCAAATCTTCTTTCACTGTCGTGCCAGTCTTGTCTGCTGCTTGGTGCAGAAAGGATAAAAAGCGAGCTGGGGCTGCAAGTTGGCGATAAATTTGCGACTCGTGAGGAGCGGCAATGATTCTGCTGTCTTGCTCGGCTGATGTTGCGGTTATGTCTGATACCGTGACAACAAGTTGTTGATAACGATGGCAGAGCTGCAACGCGAGGTTGTGATAAAACCAATCGCGATGACCGAGATAGCGCTGCTCCAATCCGCGCGCTTCACGCAGCAACTTGGTTGAGCAACTGGCCCAGTGGCGTAAGAGCTGTATGGCTGCATCCGATGCGCCTTCTTGTTCTAATACCTGGAATAATCGCCACAACCCTGGGGCGCGTGCCGCTCTGAGATGGGAGAATCGCTGTTGAGTGCTGGGCGATTGCCCCGTTAGTGGTAGATCTTGTAATTGCTGTTTGGTGACTTCCAGCAGTTGATCGGCTTGCTTTTGCAGTCTGCGTTTGTACTGCCAAGAGGTAAGCAATGTTTCGGGGAGAAAAAAGGCCTCTTCACGTCCTGTGGCATCTGTCAAAATAGCGAAACTCACATGTTGCTCATCGATCAACTCACAGCGAATTTGTAGTGCTGCCGTTGCCTTGGGCAACAGGGTTGGGAGTGGCTGAGGAGGCACTTCCAGCGTGAGCTGCAACGACCAGTTCCAGCGCGCAGGCGTCGGCTGCCCCCCAACACCGTTCCAGTGATAACCTTCTTGGATAATGCGCTTGCCAATCAGTGCAGCCACTTTAAGATACGCGCCTGATGGAAGTGGGCGGTGCAAAATCGTGTGAAATTTCACAATACAACCATTGACTTGGAAAGCCCCAGTTGTGCGCGCCAATCTTTTTTGTTGTCGCTGAGAAAGGGCAGGAGAGAAGGCGTCAGGGGCAACGGACGTAAGGCAAAGTCGCTGACTATGGCCAAAGATCCGCTCGATCGGCAGTCCGCCCTCGGTGAAGCGATGCTGAAAATGAACCTCACGAAACTCTCCGGTTCGTTGCCGTGGAGGGTCGCCTTGTTTCTTGAAAAATCGTGTGAGGGCGGCAAAAAATTGTGTAGTAATGAACTGTTTGTTCGCCCAAGTGACAGAAGAAGCTTTGCTCACCTCCTGGGTTGTCTGGAGAAATGTTTGTTGCAACTGGCGCAGCACGAGTGGTGAAGGCTTCACTGTCGTGTTGGCTATAGAGGGGGAACACTCTCCAGTTTCTATTGTCGCTGTGGGAGGGAGAGCCGCGACTGTGTTGTGATAAGTAGCTTGACGTTGGACAAAGGCAGTGACCAGCTGATTCCACAATGCCCGCATCGCCTCTGCTTCCTGTTGGATGACGCGTGGGAGACGCTCCCAGGTGTTGTACTCGGGGTCTACCCAGTAGCGGTACACGATAACTGGCCAGTTCGCGCGTTTGCGTGGGCGCATGGCTGAAGGCATAAGTAGATCAGTAGTCAGTAGCCAAGCAGATGAGAGACAACGTAACCATCATGGAAAGCCTACGAGTCCCATTATCCTTTCCCCTTGACTCCTTTATCCTGTCTACTGTCTACTGTTACTAGAGCAGATAATACGTCATCTCAAACCAGACCTGGTCGCGGTCAGCAAAAGCGTAGAGACCAGTCCAGCCCTGACTCATGCTACTGCCTGGATACCAGGCTACGCCCATGGAGAGTTCAATCTGCTCATACCCCAACACGTTGCGCCACCACCATTGCGAGAACAGCAGCATGTCCTGAGCGCGGGGCTCGAACCCCACCGCGTTCCGAGTTTCCACCCGGCTGGCAAACAACCCTTGGTTGACCGCCGCCAGTGTGAACAGATGCTCCCAGCGGTAGTTCCGACACTGTGCATTACCATAATGGCGTTTGCCATCCTGCCGCGACAACTCTTTCGCCTCTTGTTTGGTGAGCCCATTGCCGGCGTTATCGACAACGTAGCACAGCGGGTTGGCGATGTTGCTCCACTGATTCTTCATCAACCACTGCCCGGTGAAAAACCACGCCTGATCGTAGAAGGAGTGATGCAAGAACGGAATGTAACTTGAAGGACGGCACCGACTTGAGCAAGTCAAAACCGACCATCGACCGCCACACGGCAGTGTAGGTGTGGTAGTCCTGATTCGAGAAAACGCCAGGTTTTTGGCTGCAGTTTCCCCTGTGAGATCGGCATTGCGCCCAGTGCCCGCAGGCAGTTTGCGGACATGCTCCTTGGTGCTGAAGCTCTGCTCCAATGCGGAACACTGCACCAGTGTATTCGAAGTCATTGTAGGTGGACGTAAACCCGATGACATGGGTGCGGGTCCAGTTATAATGTGCCGGCGCACAGAACGTCATCGGTGCTCGTAGAGCCCCATGCCGGCCCGGCTTAGCGTCGCCTCTATTAGGGCCATCGGCGATCAACGCTCCCTTCGGCGCCGAAGCGACTCGGATTGTTGTAGCCATTGAGATCCCGCCAGACAAGAGTGTCCGCCTCGTTCCCGGGTGCTCTGAGACTTGGAGTTTAGGGCATTGCCTTGACTCCCTCTGCCACATTCAAACAGCGCCGTAACCCTTCCTCAAACGTGCCCTGTGGAGCCGCGAGCCCCAGCTCTGCGGCAATGTCCGCATCGCCATAGACCGATGAGATCGCGGCTAGCGGCCAACTCGCTAAAGTTAAAGGTCGCTGAAAGCCCGACCGGGAATGTTGGCGTAGTTCAGCGAAAAGTCGAAGCCGCCAGACGCTGGTACCGAAGATGCGAAACCCGGCCGCGGAGGTACACCCCTGCCACATGCCATTTAGTGCGTCCTTTACAGGTGCCTTTGTAGACGTTGGGAACGTAAGATGATCGCGCGTGTTGGCAATATCCGGGGAGTCCGACTGAATTAGCAGAAGTCAGGAGTGCCGGCCCGTGGGTTCTGCGACCGGCCAAAAAACGCCCACGGATGGCGGGAGGCTGACCGGCTCTTCCAACTCGGGTTCCACGGCACGAACACTCGCGATCCATCGGCCCGCTCGGAACGAACAGGCCTGCGGGCTGTACTTCACCAGCTCGTTGTTGTCGTTCAAACAGCCTTTGAGATGAAAGGGCGCACGGAGGAGGCCGCCGTCAATGATCAAGTCTGAAGCTCGGACCCCGAAACCCTGGGGTATAGAACGGTTCGATGTACACGTTCGAGAACCAACTGCCCACATTGCCGATGCTATAATTCAGCTTAAGAGCCCAAATCGGCGAGCGAAATTCATCGAACTTCTCTCCTGCACCCTGGTTTTGATCAATGCGCAGCGGGTTGATCACGTCAATCGAGCGATACAGGTCAGACTTCGCCCCATACGATCTGTTGCTTACCGATACGGGCGGAGAGTCTGCCGCGTCCGACCTGCCCGAAATCGAGGTCGACGAACAAATCCCGAAAACCATTCTCAGGAAACAGATAGCTCTTGCGTTCGTCATGGTCGTAGCGCTTTGTATAGCTCTCGCGAATCGTCCAGACCGGGTCGGCGCGGAAACGATAACGGGCATTGAAGGTGGCGTTTTCGATCCACGGAAGTTCAAGCTTGTCTTGTCCGAGGATTTTCCCGTTATCGACAAACCCATCGTAGACGAACCAGAAATAGACCTCGTTGCGCCACTGCACCCAGTTAATATTATCGCCCCCAGCGGTGTGGAACGTATTCCGCATGCGGTACCACATCTGCAGTTCCGCATTGCCAATTCGCGTCGATGCCCATGCGAGCGAACCGGCATAGAGGATTCCGCCTAGCAACAAGGCCAAGCTAACGATCCATTTTTTCCTGCGAAAGATATCCCTCATGACCTCACTCCCTCCTTATCAAGCTGTATTTGTCTGAATGTACGGTGGTCCTTCTATTGCCCATGCCCACCGTCTGCATCTGGTCACAGCCGGTGCTGCAGTAGCACCGCCCCGTTTCCCTGCTTCCGTACGTACGAGAAGCACTCCTTACGAGTGACCACTGTGCCATTCATTCTGAGCGCAGCGAAGAATCTCTCGAGAGACCCTTCACTTCGTTCAGGGTGACAACTCTGCTGCGCCGATCTCTTGAAGTCTGGTTTAGTTTTGTTGTGAGATCTTTGCTCCTCCTTTCCTACGCCCTGCTGCAAATTTTATTTGCGTACTTCTCTACTTGTGCTATAAGGCGACGCCAATATAGCCAGACCGTGCTGGTAGAGGGAAATACACAGATTTTGCGTCAAAAGTCATAACAGAACGCTTCAAATTTCATTCAAGTTGGCTTCAAATTGTCTTCAAAAGGGGGACAGCTGGTGTACGAAGCGCAAGAAATCCTCTTTCGACCTTTTCGCCTCGATGTCGAGAACCAGCAGTTGTGGCGCGGATCGCAACATGTTTCGTTACGACCGAAGACCTTTGCCGTGCTGCGCTGTCTGGTTAAGCGCGCCGGACGGCTTGTCACTAAAGAGGAGCTGCTTGATGAGGTTTGGCCCGGTACCACTGTGAGTGATGTCGTGCCGATCGTCTGCGTGCGCGAGCTGCGCAAAGCCCTCGGAGATGATGCCGAAGCCCCACGGTTCATTGAGACGCTGGCCCGACGAGGGTATCGGTTTATTGCACCGGTTGCGGCTGCGCTGCTGCCTCAGGGGTCAGGGGTCAGGGGCCAGGGGTCAGAGAAAAAGCAACAAAAAGTTCGGCAGCACTTTCCTCAACCGACTCCCGACTCCCGACCCTCGACCCCCTCCCTTGTCGGTCGCGAGCCCGAACTCGAACGACTCCACCACTTGTTAGATCGCGCGCTCAATGGCGAACGGCAGATTGTCTTTATTTCTGGCGAGCCGGGGATTGGGAAGACCGCGCTGGTCGAAGCCTTTCTTCGGAGTCTAGCGTCTAGCGTCCAGAGTCCAGAAGCAAGTCAAAACGCAAATCCCAAATCCCAAATCCCAAATCCTCATTTGTGGCTCGCCTACGGCCAGTGCATCGAGCATCACGGTGCAGGAGAGGCCTATTTACCATTACTTGATGTGACAGGGCGTATGTGTCGAGAGCCGGGAGGGGAGCATCTGATTGCAATTCTCCGGCAGTACGCGCCAACGTGGTTGATGCAGTTTCCTGCGCTTCTCAGTAACGCCGACGTGGAGGAATTGCAGCGCCGGACACTAGGTGCTACGCGAGAGCGGATGTTGCGCGAGATGGCCGAAGTGACGGAAGTCCTGACTGCCAGCCGTCCGTTGGTGTTGGTGCTCGAAGATCTACACTGGTGTGATTCCTCGACGCTCGATTACCTTGCATTTCTTGCTCGCAGGCGTGGACCAGCGCGTCTGTTGTTGATCGGCACCTATCGACCAAAACAAGTTGCTAACGGCGGATATCTGTTGGCAACCCTCAAACAAGATCTTCTTCTGCATCACCAATGTGAAGACATTGCGCTGCCGTTGCTTACCCAAGACCACGTCGCGACGTATCTCGATACGCGCTTACCGGTAGAAGTCAGAGACGGAATACCCCTTCATATTTGGGCAGCGTATCTGCATCGACGGACCGACGGGAATCCACTCTTTCTGGTGAATGTGGTCGACTATCTGATGGCACACAGCAATAGAGAAGGCGAAGGGTGGTCCCTGCAATCGATGGAGCAGATGCTGGAGGTGGTACCAGAGAGTTTGCAACAGATGATCGAGAAGCAGCTCGAACGACTCAGTGCCGCAGAGCAACAGATATTAGAAGTGGCCAGTGTTGTCGGCGTCGAGTTCTCTGCGGCTGCGGTGGCGGCTGGGGTCGAGAGCGATGTTGTGGAGATCGAGGACCGCTGTCGCGAACTTGCTCATCACGGGCAATTCCTGCGTCCTTGTGGAGTCGAAGAATGGCCGGACGAAACTGTGGCAACGCGCTACAGTTTTATTCACTCACTATATCAGCAGGTGATTTCCCAACGAGTGACAGACGCACGGAAGGCTCGGTTGCATCTCCGCATTGGGACACGGCTGGAGACGGGATACCGAGAGCAAACCAAAGAAAACGCGACTGCCTTAGCGCGGCACTTTACGCTAGGGCGCGACTATCGTCGGGCAGTGCAGTATTCACAACAGGCTGCAGAAAATGCTGTGTGGCGATGCGCCTTTCACGAAGCGCATGCCCACTTTGCCAAGGGCATCGAACTACTCCACCACTGGCCAGACACGCCTGAACGTACCCAGCAGGAGATTCTTCTGCACGTAACTGTGCTGGGCCCATTCATTGCAGTCAAAGGAGAAGCCTCAGTAGAGGTTGAACACGTCTACGAGCGGATTATCAAGCTGCATCAACAACTGGGAGACAGCGAATTCCCGTCTATTGTGCTTTTGGGGTTATGGTTGGTGAGGCTGGTCCGCGGGGAGCTAACGACGGCGCAGGAGATTGCTGAACAAATAGTTAGTAAAGCTGAGCGGGAAGGGGACGCTGCGGTGTGCCTCTGGGGCCAGCTTACGGCAGGCATCTGTGCATTCTACCGTGGCGATTTTACTGCTGCTCATACGTTCTGTGTCGAAACCACGCTGCTCTACGACATGCAACAACATCCCCAATATCTACTTGACCCCAAAATGTTAGCGTTATCTTTTGATGCCTTGATCCTGTGGGTTCTTGGGCAGCCAACGTTAGCTTTACAGAAGAGCCACGAGGCTGTGGCTTGGGCACAGGGATTGTCTCATCCGTATACGAGTGTGTCGTCTCTTCTTCTTGCTGCATGGCTGCGCGTGAACCTGCGAGACGGAGAAGCAGGCGAGGAGCAGATCGATATATTGTTGCCAGTGGCGCAAACGCATGGGTTCGTTCAATACCTGGCGTTCGGGATGCTCCTGCGAGGGGGAGCACTTATCACACAAAGACAGAGTGATGAAGGTGTGCATCTGATGTTCCAAGGGATCGAGGCGATGCATGTCGCCAAGGTGCGAATTGGAATGTCGCTCTGGCAGGGGCTCCTTGCGGCAGCGCTTGGAAACCTGGAACGAACTGAGGATGCACTGGCGATGATTGCGGCAGCAGAAACTGCCATGAATAACAGTGGAGAGCGGTTCTTTGAGGCAGAGATCTACCGAATCAAGGGAGAACTCCTTCTTGAACAGCAGGAAGGCCAGAGATCAGAATAGGTCAAAAGAGCAAAAGGCAAAAATCCGAAAATCCAAGTCCCTAACATCATCCACCGACCCTACCCACGATCCCCAAGGCGGATGCCGAAGCGTGTTTCCTCAAGGCCATCGACACCGCACGACAGCAACAAGCCAAATCGCTAGAGTTGCGCGCGGTGATGAGCCTAGTGCGGCTGCGACAACAACAAGTGACGCAACTCATGACACGTAACACGCAACACGACCTGCCCTCGCGACTCGCGGAAGCACACCGTATGTTATCTGAACTTTGTGGGTGGTTTACCGACGGATATGAGACTGAGGATTTGCAAGAGGCGAGGGCGCTGTTGGGGGAATTGGAAGGAAGTAGCCAGTAGTGTTTGGAACTCATTGTGCGGACGGCTTCAGGTTCCTTCTCCCTGCGGGAGAAGGTCAGGATGAGGGGAAGCAAGGTAAGATTTCTTGCGATGAAACACTTGGCCAGAGCCCTACGGAAACACCAAACTGACGCCGAAAAGGTGCTCTGGTATCGACTCAGGAACCGCCAACTCGAAGGCTGGAAATTCCGTCGCCAACAAGTAATCGGTAGTTACATCGTGGACTTTCTCTGCTTGGAGCCGAAGCTGGTGATAGAACTCGATGGTGGACAACATGCCACACGAACAGAGCAGGATGACCAGCGAACACAATACCTACAATGTCTTGGGTACCACGTCTTACGGTTCTGGAATCACGACGTACTTCGCGAACCCAATATCGTACTTGAGGCTATTCGAGCCGCTATAACGAACAGTTAGATTCCCTCACCCTAGCCCTCTCCCGGAGGGAGAGGGAATTACAGCTCAACAAACGGTAAGTTGCGACCAGTGCGGTGTTCGTCGTGCAGGTGTAGCAATGGGTTCCTTCTCCCTGCGGGAGAAGGTCAGGATGAGGGGAAAAAAGAATAGATATTCCTTATTGGACTCCCTCACCCTAGCCCTCTCCCGGAGGGCTAACCTTTACCCACATTTGGAGCACTTAGCGTAGGTGAGCGGAGGAGCACATACATGCGAGTGAGATCGGCTAAATGTTGAAACCCGCGCCACAATACTGTCACGCCGGGATCGCCATCCCCCGGCCGTCCGAGAAACCCACCCAAGCGGGCAATCCATTGCACGACCTCGTGCAGTGTGGGGGGCGTGGGCGGCGGGGTCGGCGTGTGATGAGTGGCGCAGTGCAAGGCTTGCCATTCCTCCACGGCCAACAGGACGGTGCAGGGTAACTCCGGCAGCGTGCGACTGAGCATCGTGGCATAGACAATGCGCCAGGCGATCACACTGAAGAGCGTTAAACAGCGCTGCAAGCGGGCGGCGCTCTCTAACTGTCGGGCTTCAATCCGACAGCCACTCTTAAGCACTTTATGCCAGACTTCAATGCCAAACCGACACGCGTACCACTCTACGCACTCCAGGGCCTCGATGGGTGAAGGCACTTCGCAGGTGGTGAGCAGTAACCATTCCAGGGGCTCCACGCCCGCCGGAGGATACTCCTCGACCACGTGCACGGTCCAGATCGTCACGCTCGGCAACCGCTCGGCCCGGCGATGCCCGGGCGGACACACCTCCACCGCGCCAAAGCGCAACGTCAGCACCGCCGTGCGGGCTGGCTGAGCGCCCTGGCGGGGCACGGGCACGGGGACAATCTCGGCCACCGGCTGCACCCGCACGGCCGCCCACAGATACCGCTCCTCGTGCGCGACCCGCCGATCCCACGCCGCACGCACGAGTAAGTCCACGCCCTCCGCCCGCTCGGCGACAAACAAATCGTACACATCGGCTTCGCGATCCCCCACACTAATAAAGTGCGTCTGCGGACACTCATGCTGCGCCTCATTCACCGCTGCTAAGCTGCGCAACCACTTCCCACTTTCTTTCTCCCCAATCGCACGATGCCGCCGTGTCGCCCGCTGACCCACGTTCTCTGGATCGCGTGCCCACACGTCTTGGGCTAATAATCCCAGTGGCACCCGTTCCGGCGTAAACGCCAGCGTGCTATGCACCATCAAGCCCCGATGCTTGGGATGCCCGATCGGCCCCATCCCCGTCGTCGCCGGATGCGCCGTCCAGTCTACCTCCGTGGTATCTTGCACCGCTAACACCACGGGCACTCGCACTGCCCGCTCATACGTCGCGCTCACATGGCTGGCTAACAGCTCCGCCGGGGAGACCGCCTCATTGTCGAAGAAACGATAGGTCGCTTTCAGCTCCGCCGGACTCCCACACGCCTCCGGCAGGCTCGCCATCGGCTGCTGCGCTAAGACCGTCGCCATGCGGATCACCCGCTGCGTGCGCCGCGCATCGCCCAATTCGGCTTCCGCAAATTCCGTCACCGCCCAGTTCTCCTCTGTCCTTCCAGTTCCCGTTCCCATCGGCTCACTTCCTCCTGGGCTTCTCCTCTACCGCCCGTCTCGCTAAGTTGGCAAGATGTGGGTAATGAAAAGCCCTCCGGGAGAGGGAATTACGTTGCCGTCGCTCCCCACATACGGTTGTTAGAGGAGGTAGTACGTCATCTCAAACCACACCTGGTCGCGGTCAGCAAACGCGTAGAGACCACTCCAGCCCTGACTCATGCTGCTGCCTGGATACCAGGCTACGCCCATGGAGAGTTCAATCTGCTCATACCCCAACACGTTGCGCCACCACCACTGCGAGAACAGCAGCATGTCCTGAGAGCGGGGCTCAAGCGCCACCGCGTTGCGGGTCTCCAACCGACTGGCGAACAACCCTTGGTTGACCGCCGCCAGTGAGAACAAGTGCTCCCAGCGATAGTTCCGACACTGTGCGTTGCCATAGTGTCGCTTGCCATCTTGGCGTGACAGTGCTCTTCGCCTCTTCTTTGGTGTACGCCATTGCCAGCGTTATCGACCACGTAGCACAACGGGTTAGCCACGTTATTCCACCGATTCTTCATCAACCATTGCCCGGTGAAGAACCAGGCCTGGTCAGAGAAGGAATGGTGGAGGAAGGGAATGTACTTGAAGGACGGCACCGATTTGAGCAAGTCAAAGCCGACCATCGAGCGCCACACGCCAGTGTAGGTGTGGTAGTCTTTGTTGACCGTAAAGGCATTCAGCTTCGCAATTGGCTGGGAGTGAGGTTCGGTCCTGCCCCACCGTTCGCGTTCGCGCGTTGCGCCCGAAGCCTGCGCCAGTTTGCGGACATATTCCTTGGTGCTGAAGCTCTCTTCTATGCGGAACACCGCGCCGGTGTACTCAAAGTCATTGTAGGTCGAGGTAAAGCCAATGATGTTGGTGCGCGTGTTGTAATAGTTGAAAGGATAACAGTTCGTTACGGGCGCGCCGTACCGCTCCATGTCTGCCCGGCTTGGCGTCACCTATTGGGCCAGCAGCGGCAATGCCCCTTCGAGCCGAACCGGGCCGGATTGTTGTAGCCATTCGAGATCCGCGCCCACCAGGAGCCGTGGAGGCGTTGTTATCACCTGCCTGCGATGGATCATTTCTGGCGTTGCCTTGGCTTCCCGCTCCGTTCAAACAGCGGCGTAACCCTTCCTCGAAGGTCCCGACAGGAGCAGCGAGTCCGAGCTGCTGCGCCACATCCGGATCGCCATAGACTTTGCGCGCGAGCCGACATCGCTGATGTTGTATGTCCCGCTAGCTCCTTGCGGAATATTGGCGTAGTTCAGCGAGAAGTCAAAGCCGCCGATGCTGGTGCCGAAGATGCGAAACCCGGCCGCGCTGGTACACCCTGCCCACATGCCATTGAGCGCACCTTTGCACTGCCCTTTGTAGGCATTAGGGACGTAGGTCTGAGCGCGTAGCCCGCAATATCTGGGGACACCGCTGGATTGTTTTGATTGCCATAGTCTGGGGTGCCACCGCGGGGATTCAGCGACCGGCTAATAAACGCCCACGGATGACGAGAGGCCGCGCGTCCCTTCCAACTGGGATTCCACGGCACGAACACCCGTGACCCATCGGCGCGCCGGAACGAACAGGCCGATGCACTGTACTCTACCAAGTTATTGTTGTCGTCTAAACAACCCTTGATATGAAATGGAGCGCGAAGGGCAGTGCCATCATTGATCAAGTTGGAAAGGGGAGTACGAAACCCTGGGGTGTAGAACGGTTCGAAGTACACGTTCGAGAACCACGAGCCGACGTTACCGATGTGGTAATTGGCCTTGAATGCGAAAATTGGCGAGCGAAATTCATCGAACTTCTCACCTGCACCCTGGTTTTGGTCAATGCGCAGCGGGTTGATCACATCAATCGAGCGAAACAGGTCCGATTCTCCCCACACGATCTGTTGGTAACCAATACGGGTCGAGAGCTTCCCGCGCCCCACCTGCCCAAAGTCCAGATCTAAGAAAGCGTCACGAAAGCCGTTCTCAGGAAACAGATAACTCTGGCGTTCGTCTTTGTCGTAGCGCTTCTTGTATGCATCGCGAATCGTCCACACCGGATCGGCCCGGAAGCGATAGCGTAAATTGAGGGTGGCGTTCTCGACAAAAGGAATTTCGAGCTTATCCTGCCCTAAAATCTTGCCGTTATCAACGAATTTATCGTAAATGAACCATAAATAGACCTCGTTGCGCCACTGCACCCAGTTAATATTATCGCCCCCAGCGGAGTGGAACGTATGTCGCATGCGGTACCACATCTGCAGTTCCGCGTTGCCAATGCGCGTTGATGCCCACGACGCCGTCGCTCCCCCAAGCAGGGTAGCGATACTGAGCAGGGCGCTCAAAACTATCAAATGTATCCTGCGTTTTGTTCTTATCTGCATATGCCCTCCTTACCCCAAAAAAGTCACTTCCGGTGCTGAGAAATGGACGAATCCACTTCCTGCTTTTAAGCGAAAAGACGCAGTATTATCAATAATTTATGAGTGTTTTCTCCCCCTTTCTCGGTAAAGTAGAAGACGGTATCTGGCGCTATAGTTTGGCTACGAGCCGGAACCTATCTTTACTTTGCGTTAATATCCGCCGAATTCGCCGCTTGCCCCAAAACGATGCCGGTGCGAGTTACACAACGGCAGAACCCCTAATTGAAGACTATTTCCAGTGTTGCGCCTTATAGCCCAAAGGAACTAGAAGTGCAAGCTTTTTCGTGGGTAGCGGGGAGTTGAGAGAAATACGACACCCTGCGCGCCGGGGAATGAATTCCCCGGCTACCATCGACAGCCCTGGGGGCTGAATCCACAGCCCGCAGAAGCAAGCGGCACGCCCCAGCGGGGCGTATGAGGGTAGCCGGGGGTTTGAACCCCCGGCTTGGCTCAAGCCGTTACGGCTGATCAATAAACTCTTTTAGTCGCTGCCGCACGTCCTCTGGTCGCTCTTCCGTAGGATAATGTCGAGTCGTTAGGACGACGTACAACTCTGAACCTGGCACGTTTTTCTTAATTTCCTTGCCAACATCGAGCGGGACATAAGTATCTCTATCGCCCCAAATGATAAGGGTTGGGACCTGGAGCTTTGATAAGTTCGGTACTACTTCTTTTTCGAGTACTGCATCAAGGTTCAATTCTTTCACCTGTTTAAATAACGCTACCCGAGTGCCAGGATCGCTCTGAAAAGGTTTGAGGTACTCTGAAAGAACCGAATCAGACATTGCCTGTGGCTTTTCGACGCCGCCACGTAACGTACGCTGTAAAAACCAATCTCCACTGAGCATACCACCAACGAGTGGGAGCTTAAGGAGTCCTAGACCAGGTGCGGAGTACCCAGGGTAGAGAGGAGCGTTCATGATCACCAACTTGCGGACCTTGCCTGGGTTACGGATGGTATACAAGGCGGCAATCGTGCCGCCGATATCATGGCCAGCAATAATCGGATTCTCAAGATGAAAATCGTTGATGAACGTGCTGAGTTGGTTAACGTAGGTATCAATGCTGTAAACCTGATTCTGTGGCTTTTCTGACAGTCCTGCACCCATTAAGTCGAGACTGTAGATTGTGTTGCCATAGGTAAGCCCGGGCGTGATGTTGCGCCACATGAATGACGACGTCATTAACCCATGAAGAAATATTAATGGCTTCCCAAGACCGTCTTGCCGATAATGTAAGGACACTCCGCCTACCTGCACGTACTTCGCGTCTTTGTTCTGCTCTTGTAATTGTTGTGCCGTAAGGCTGGTCCCCGACGGGCCGCAGCCAACTGTCCCGACCAACAGCATCAGTATCGCACCAGCAAAAACTCCCCACTGTTTCATCTGCCCTCCTCGGTTACGGACACAATCCTGTCTCTCTGGTCGATTTGACAGGTGCATGGACGATCCGCACAATACACAGCCTGGTATATGCAGCTTTGTTGCGACTTCTACATTATTGTGGCTAGCTACTCTAGTGCTGCGATCTCCCTCGAACAAAGCGGGAGTACGTTGTTAGTTGTGAAAGGAGATGAGTATGGCTGATTCTGGATTATTTGAGATTATGTTTTCGACCCGCAGTATGCGGCATTTGAAACCGGACCCAGTACCTGATGAACTGATTTACAAGATTCTTGATGCAGCAATTCGCGCTCCCAGTGGAGGCAATAACCAACACTGGCGGTTTATGGTCGTCAAAGATCCTGAGGTTAAGACAACAGATACAGAAAGTGTACTTAAAAGGCTGGGGTGATGCGCAGGCGATGTATCGCAATCGGCCTGCTCCTGAGCATTTGGGAGAGCAGAAGCTGCGCGGCATTCTTGATGCTGCAACGCATTTAGCCGAGCATCTGGCTGAAGCCCCGGTACTACTGATCCCGTGTCTTAAGGAGCGCCCAATGCCTCCTGCGCTTGCGGCCAAGCTGTCACGGTTATCAGGGTCGAGTATTTACCCTGCCGTTCAAAACATCCTGTTAGCTTGCCGCGCGCACGGACTCGGAGCGACGTTAACTACGGTGGCGTCATTGTATGAGGAGGACCTTAAGCCCATCCTGAAATTGCCGGCTGATGTCAACACCTACGCACTTATTCCAATTGGTTATCCGCGCGGGAAATTCGGACCAGTGCAACGGATGACGGTCGAGGAAGTAACGTGTGTCGATCAGTGGGGGAAGGCGTTCTCGGGGAAGTAACGAGGAACTGAGTGCTGAGGACTGAGCGAGGGAAAGGGATGTCTTTGTCCACTCAGTCCTCAGTCCTCATAGCTCAGCCTCTATCAGGGCAAAAGATCCGCAACCGAGAGGCTTCCCTGCGGTGCCGCTAATGGTGTGACCGTATCTGTCGCAAGGTATTGCGTACAGGTACGGTAGCCATAGCCGAATGGCTGACCTGGCATAGCAATCGGATCGCGTGACACTTCTAAGCGACGATCGACCAAGTTGAGCACCCAATATTCTGGAATACCTGCACTGGCATAGAGACTTGCTTTTTCGCCGCGATCAAAGTGAGGGTGGAGTCTGAGACTTCGACAATGAGTAACGCTGTTGTTGGGAGGCTCGTGTAATCCCGAATAGTTCCTCGCACAACGGCAAGGTCAGGCTCTGGTTGAGAGAAAGCACTGAGGTTAATGGAAGTTGCATCCGCACCACATAACCAGGAGCAAAAATCCGCCGCAGTTCCTCGTACACTAGAAGAATGTCCGTTTGCATGTGGACTATTCTGTGGACCCATCGTAACAATCCTTCCCCCGATAAGTTCTACTCGCTCTCCGGGACGAAAGACGCCAGCCTCAGCCATCTTGTAATACTCTTCCCGGGTCCACAGGCGAGGATGAGGTTCAGCAGGAGATATGGCGTTGATCCATCGATGTTTGTGCGATTGCCGCCATATGCCTTATTTCTATCCTCTTTCACAAGACCGAGAAAATACGAACCCAGAAATTCTTGCGCAGCTAAACTCAGAATGCATCCTTGAACTTTGAACTTCCCTAACCGAGCACTTCCTCGTATGCCCCTGGTTCAAACCCGATCAGCAGTTTTTTCCCTTTTCGCACTGTCGGTGCGCGAAGATTGCCCGAAGGGCCAATCATCACTGCAAGAAGATCTTCGCGGCTAGGTTTGTCTTTATCGAGACGGAAGCGGACAATCTTCTTTCCTTTTGCAGCGATGATTTCTGAAACTTCCTGTGTGAGTTTGAGTGCTGCGTCCGGGCCGATGCGGTCTTTACGCGCATCCACAAGTGTCTTCGCGGTTAGGCTTTTCTTCGCAAGGAACTCTTGCGTTTTTCCGCATGTGATTCAGCCGGGCCGGTGATAATACCAGTCAACCGTTCCTGCCATACGTTCTTCCTCCTCAGTCTATGAGTCTCTGAATCTTGCAACTTCTTAGACTCCTAGATCTCAGACTCCTAGACTCCCAGACCCACAGACGTTTATGGTTTTTTCCGCAAACTGTTCGTTATGATCCATTCATATCCGTCAACTAATGCCATCCACGCCGAGGCGAGCAGATCGCGCGACTTGCCCATGGTGCTCCACTGGTGATTACCATCACTAAACTTCTGGACTGATACGACCTCTGCTGCAGTTCCTTCACCGCCGCGATGTGTATAAGACTCCATTACGCGCACCCCTTCGATGAAGGGAAAATGTTGAATCAGCACGCGTTGCAACGCCTTATCGAGCGCGTTCACGCCACCGACTCCTTGCGCCGCCCCGAAATCTTCGTGCCCGTCGACTTCTACGACAACTACCGCATCAATGGCGCTGCGCCCAGCCCATTCCTCATCGACCACACGCCAGCGAACGACGCGAAAGGGAGGATTGTACAGCGGGTTACGACGCCAACGTTCAACCTCATGAGAGGCTTGCGGTGCGGTGGATTCATCAAAGAATTCTGTAGCAGGAACGTACCGTTCTGGCATGATCACTCCGTTGCAATAACTCACGATCGTTCTTCCACAAATAATCGGAAGTGCACACATTATCCTACAGCGAATATCGTTCAGCTCTCATTCTTTCGTTAAGGTGTCCCAATGAATCTCCCAAAATTGCGGTAACGGAGGGGCAAATTCGAAGTGGCCGCCGAAACACTCAAAACTCGGCTTGTGCATTAAACGTTCGCGTACCAAGTGAAGGTGCTCCTCAAGATCGTTTTTTTGCGGAGTTCCAATATCGACCTCCCGCCGTTGGCCACACTTCTTACAACTGATCTCAACCTGCATAGACTCCTCTGGAGTTCCCGTCGGCCACACGCTACATACGCTGCCTACCATGACCATACTACCAGTCGCAAGCTCAGGAGAAAGGGGAGCGGAACACTACCGATCCACAACATCTTGTAGGTGGGTTTCTCTGCTTGTCAAATTGGTAGGGGTTTGTTAAAAAGAACCATGCAAGTGGCCCCCGACCACCAAAGGAACCGAAAGCCCGTCTCTCGAAAAGAACAGATGGGCTTTTTTGCATCTGCCCTTAATGAGGATAGAGATATGCTCCCGACCGCAATTCCCGAAGGACTTACATTTGACGATGTGTTGCTGGTGCCAGCGATGTCGGATTTCATGCCAAAAGATGCCGATGTCTCGACGTTACTGAGCCGTAATATTCCGCTCAATGTTCCACTGGTGAGCGCGGCAATGGATACCGTGACCGAGGCTCGCACGGCTATTGTCATGGCGCAAGCCGGCGGAGTGGGTATTATCCACCGTAACTTCAGCATCGCGGACCAAGCCGCGGAGGTAGAAAAGGTCAAAAAGTTCGAAAGTGGGATGATCACTGACCCGATTACGATCCCTCCAGACCTTTCCATTGCCGAAGCCCGGGCAATTATGGAGCGTTATCACATCTCCGGGTTACCGGTAACGAAAGATGGGACTCTCGTTGGTATCCTCACCAACCGTGATTTCCGCTTCGAGAAGCGTCCTGACCGTCGAGTTGCGGAAGTGATGACGAAGGAGCGGCTTGTGACTGCTCGCCCAGGGATCAGTCTGGAAGAAGCCAAAGACACCCTGCATCAGCATCGTATCGAAAAACTGTTAGTAGTTGATGAGCGGATGCGCCTCAAAGGACTGATTACTGTCAAAGATATTCAGAAGACGATTCAGTTTCCCCATGCCTGTAAGGACAGACCAGGGCCGTTTACGCGTCGGTGCTGCCATCGGCACGGGCGATGATCGTGAAGCACGGGTTGAAGCGCTGGTACGAGCCGGAGCTGACGTCGTCGTCATTGACACGGCCCATGGCCACTCAGCCAGCGTTATTGAAACGATTCAGATGGTGAAGAGTATGTTTCGTCAACTCGATGTGGTGGCCGGAAACGTGGCCACCTCTGAAGGTACCACTGCATTAGTTGAGGCTGGGGCGGATGGCATCAAGGTAGGGATGGGACCGGCGTCTATCTGTACGACCCGCGTGGTTTCAGGTGTTGGCGTACCTCAACTCACGGCTATTGCTGATAGCGTGCGGGTTGCCTCAGCCGCAGGAGTGCCAGTGATTGCTGACGGTGGAGTCCGTTTTTCTGGTGACATTGTGAAAGCGCTTGCGGCAGGTGCACACTCAGTTGATGATGGGCAGCCTGTTTGCCGGAACTACCGAAAGTCCAGGAGAGACTATTCTTTACCAAGGGCGCACGTACAAAGTCTACCGTGGTATGGGTTCGTTGGAAGCGATGCGTGAACGCGAAGGTAGTCGCAATCGCTATTTTCAGGATGATGAAGAGAACGCAGGGAAACTCGTCCCTGAAGGGATAGAAAGCCGTGTACCGTACAAAGGCAGTCTCGCGGCGATCGTGGATCAGATGGTTGGTGGAATCAAAGCTGGCATGGGATATACGGGCTGCCCGACGCTAGCCGACCTCCGTACCAAAGCGAAGTTTATGCGTGTGACCTCCGCTGGTCTGCGCGAGAATCATGTCCACGACGTGATTATTACGAAAGAAGCTCCGAACTACCGGCTGGAGTAGCAGAAGAATTAAGAGTGAAGAGTGAAGAATGAAGAGTGGAAAACGAAAAATGGAAAAGATGCTTTTGTCACTTGTCAATTCTTAATTCTTCATTCTTAACTCTTCACTAGACGATATGATTCTCATTCTCGACTTCGGTAGCCAATACACGCAACTAATTGCGCGTCGCGTACGCGAGGCCAACGTGTATTGCGAAATTCATCCGTATAATCTCCCGCTTGAGCGTATCCGGCAGTTACAGCCGGAGGGGATCATTCTCTCTGGTGGACCAGCGAGCGTGTATGCCGAAGACGCACCTATGTTTGGATGCTCGGGTGTTAGACGTGCCAGTACCTTTTTTGGGTATTTGCTATGGCATGAACGTCCTCCATCAACTCGCTGGTGGAATCGTTGCCAGAGGAGACCGGCGCGAGTTTGGTTCGGCGCAATTGGTTGTCGAGGATAACAACGATCTGTTTGCTGGATTCCCTCCGCGTAGCGAAACCCGCGTATGGATGAGTCACGGCGACAAGATGGAGTCATTACCTACTGGCTGGAAAATTCTTGCTTACTCGGCCAACTCTCCGATCGCGGCAGCGCGTGACCATACGGGTCGCTTCTTTGGCCTGCAGTTTCACCCTGAAGTGGTGCACAGCGAGCGTGGCCGTGACGTACTCAAGAATTTTCTCTTTCGTATCTGTCGTTGTGAACCTAACTGGACGATGGAAGGGTTCATTGAAAGAGAAACCGACAAGATCCGCAAACGCGTCGGCGATCAGCAGGTTGTCTGTGGTCTAAGCGGTGGCGTGGATTCGGCTGTTGTGGCACTGCTGATCCACAAGGCGATTGGCGACCAACTGACCTGTGTATTCGTTGATAACGGTTTGTTACGCCACGGCGAAGCCGAACAGGTTGTGTCAGTCTTTTCGCAGCTCGGTCTCAACCTGCGGCATGTTGAGGCAACACTACCGTTTCTGCGTAAACTCGCAGGCGTGGAAGATCCAGAACAGAAGCGGCGTATTATCGGCCACACGTTTATCGAAGTTTTTGAAGAAGCCGCGAACAGTCTGCGCAACGTTCGCTTCCTGGCGCAAGGAACTTTATACCCAGATGTGATCGAGTCGGTCTCATTCAAAGGACCATCGGCGACGATCAAGACGCATCACAACGTTGGTGGCCTTCCTGAACGCATGCGCTTAGAGTTGATCGAACCGCTACGTGAGTTGTTCAAAGATGAAGTCCGAGTGCTCGGGCGCTTACTTGGCTTACCGGATGCGAGTGTGGGTCGTCATCCATTCCCTGGTCCGGGGCTTGCCATCCGTATTCTCGGGCCAGTTGAGCCGGAACATCTGGCGATTTTGCGGGCTGCCGATGCGATTGTTGAGGAAGAGATTCGTGCTGCGGGTCTCTACGATCGCGTATGGCAGGCGTTTGCAGTGTTGTTGCCGGTTAAAACGGTTGGGGTAATGGGCGACGAGCGGACCTATGAAAATGTAATTGCGCTGCGGGCGGTCGAAAGTGTAGATGGAATGACCGCCGATTGGGCGCGATTGCCGTACGATGTCCTTGGACGAATTTCGACTCGAATCGTGAATGAGGTGAGAGGAGTGAATCGGGTAGTCTACGATATTTCATCGAAGCCACCGGCGACGATTGAATGGGAATGATGGGGGCTAGGGGCCAGGGTTCGGGGGACGGTAAAGACGGGACAGAAAACCCGTGCGAGTACTGACCCCTGCTTTGAAGTGGAGGTGGTCATGAGCTTTGTTCATCTGCATCTGCACACACAATTTAGTCTTTTGGATGGAGCCAATAAGATCAAGAATCTCATGCCCCAGGTGCAGAAGTACGGCATGCCAGCAGTGGCCATGACCGACCACGGCAATATGTTTGGTGCGATTGAGTTCTACCGTACGGCTGCGCAGTACGGGGTTAAACCTATAGTCGGCTGCGAAGTGTACGTTGCACCGAAAAGCCGACACGATCACAGCGGCGGCTCTGGAGCAGATGAATACGAGCATGGCGGGAATTTTCACCTTATCCTTTTAGCGATGAACCTCGACGGCTACCGTAATCTGTGCCGTCTTGTCACTGCAGGTTTCACTGAAGGGTTTTACCGCAAACCACGCATCGATAAGGAGTTGTTGCGCGAATATAATAAAGGCATTCTTGCGCTCTCTGGTTGTTTGAGTGGCGAAGTGTCACGGGCGATGTTGCTTGGCAAAGAGCAACTTGCCCGACAGGCAGCGGAAGAGTATGCGGCGATTTTTGATGATCGATTCTATATTGAAATTCAGGCGAACCACCTTCCTGAACAAGAGAAGATTAACCCCCCGTTGATTGAATTGGCCCGCCAGTTGGCACTTCCGCTAGTCGCCACGAATGATTGTCACTACCTGAAAGCTGACGACGCTGAGGCTCACGAAGTTCTTCTGTGTGTGCAAAGCGGTAAAGTGTGGTCAGACGAGAAGCGTTGGCGCTTTGGCACCAACCAGTTGTATGTCAAATCACCCGAGGAAATGCTGACGGAGTTCTCGCACTGCCCAGAGGCGGTGACGAACACAGTGGAAGTCGCTAATCGCTGCAACTTGGAACTCTCGTTCGGTAACTTCTTGTTTCCGCTGTATGACGTTCCAAAGGAAGAGACCTTAGAGGAAGCACTAGAAAAGAAAGCCCGGGCTGGCCTCGAAGAGCGCTTCAAGCAAATTCGTGCCTATACACCTGATTGGAACGCGGAGAAAGAGAAAAAATATTACGATCGCTTGCAGTTTGAACTGCAAGTAATCGAAAAGATGGGGTTTTCGGGCTATTTCCTTATCGTCTCTGATTTCATCGGCTACGCCAAATCTCAAGGAATCCCTGTCGGTCCTGGGCGCGGCTCGGTGGCAGGATGCTTGGTGGCGTACTGCACGAAAATTACCGATGTTGATCCGCTTCGTTATCAACTGCTCTTCGAGCGGTTCTTGAATCCTGGCCGCAAAAGTATGCCGGACATCGACGTTGATTTCTGCTTTGAACGACGTGATGAAGTGATCCGTTACATCAAAGAAAAATATGGTGCCGACAAAGTCGCGCAGATCATTACGTTCGGAACCCTCAAAGGTAAACAAGCAATTAAGGACGTTGGCCGGGTACTGGAATTCTCGTACAGCGATACAGATCGCATCGCTAAACTCTATCCGGCTCCTAAGCAAGGCAAAGATTTTCCCCTCGAAGCCGCACTAGAGATGGAGCCGCGTCTGCGCGAACTCCGCGAGAAGGGTGACCGTGAGAAGAAACTCTTTGATTACGCTCTGAAGCTCGAAGGGCTCCTGCGTCACGCCTCGAAGCATGCCGCGGGAATCGTGATCTCGCCAGCGCCTTTGGTCGAGCATATTCCGCTGTTTGTCGATAAGGAAGGCAACGTACTGACGCAGTATTCAGGGCCGGATGTCGATACCATTGGGCTGATTAAGTTTGACTTTCTTGGCCTCAAAACCCTGACGCTGCTTGATGACACCGTCAAGCGGATCAAGAAGAGTCGTGGTGTAGATGTCGATCTGAGCAACCTCCGCATTGATGACAAGCTGACGTATCAGCACCTCACCCGAGGTGACACCGTTGGTGTCTTCCAGATGGAAGGCAGTGGCATTCGCAAGCTGATTACCCAATTGAAGCCCAATTGTTTTGAGGACATCATCGCCGTGATTGCCCTGTTTCGGCCTGGACCGCTCGATAGTGGCGCGGCGGAGCAGTTCATCAAACGCAAACACGGCAGAGAGCAGATTTCTTACCCACACCCGTTACTCGAGCCGGTGTTGAGAGAAACCTATGGCGTGACCATTTACCAGGAGCAGGTCATGCAGATCGCCCAGGTGTTAGCGGGCTTTAGCCTGGAAGATGCCGATAACCTCCGGCGTGCGATGGGCAAAAAGAAGAAAGAAGCGATGCAGGAAGAGCGTGCCCGCTTCCTCAAAGGGACTGCCAAGCAGAAAATTGCCGACAAACTGGCGGGTGAAATCTTCGACCAGATGGAAACCTTCGCGGCCTATGGCTTCAATAAGTCTCACGCCGCTGCCTATGCGTTGATTTCGTATCAGACCGCCTATCTGAAGACACATTATCCGCAAGAGTTCATGGCGGCACTTATGAGTTTGGAGATGGGCGATACCAACAAAACCTACAAGAACATCGCCGAATGTCGCTTACAGAATATTCAGGTATTGCCACCAGACGTGAATGAAAGTGATGAGGATTTCACTGTCAGTGGAGAAACGATTCGTTTCGGCCTTGGGGCAGTGAAAGGCATCGGATCAAAGGCGATTGAAGCAATTCAAGCGGCGCGGCAAGAAGGACCATTTACTGATCTGTACGAATTCTGTTCGCGTGTACGTGGATCGCAAGTGAATAAGCGGGTGCTGGAGAGTCTCACAAAATGTGGAGCCCTTGACTCATTTCAGATACCTCGCGCGCAACTCTTTGCCGGTATCGAAGAAGCGGTAAAGAAGGCAGAGCAGGAGGCAAAGGGCGAGAACAATGCGAACCAAATGGGACTGTTCGCCATCCTGCCAACCAAGAACGGTAATGGTCGTTCTGAGCTGCCGAAGATTGAGGAATGGAACGACACCGACAAATTGAAAAACGAACGTGAGACGCTGGGATTTTTTATTACTGGTCATCCGCTCGACAAATATGTCGGCCGTTTGCATGGTGTGGTGTCGCTGACCACTGATTTGCTCAAGACACGTCAGCATCAGGAGAAGGTCAGGTTGGCTGGTGTGGTCCACTCGCTGAAGCTCAAGAACAATAAAAGGGGAGACCGCTATGCGACTTTCACCTTGGAAGACAAGGAAGGGGTCGTGGAGGTAATCGTGTGGCCGGAAGCCTACCGTCAACACGAAGCGACTATCCATGCGGACATGCCAGTCTGTTTGAACGGCGCACTTGATGTGGATGAAGATCGCTGTCAGATTATTGCGGATGCCGTCGTTCCGCTGGAATCGGTAGCTACTAACGAAGTCAAGCAAGTGCACATCCAAGTGCCGTCGGATGTAGCAACCAAGGAAGATATGGTCGCGCTCAAAGATGTCTTGCAGCAGCATCTCGGTAACTGCCAGACATTTTTGCACCTGATGCGCCCGGACTACACCGAGACAGTGATTGCACTGCCGAACGGCCTGAGCGTCTCTCCGACCCGCGCGATGCTGATAGCGGTGGAGCGACTCTTTGGTAGCGGCGTGGCATCGTTTCGATAGAAATGAAAGGGAACAGGTTTTAGGTTACAGGTGACAGAGAAAAGGGATGATAGAAAACGTGCAAGATATATTTCCAGTCTCCTCCTGATCCCTGTACCCTGTTCGCTGTAAACTACATATATGAGGCAACAACGCGACTTCACTAACGGGATTGATCCAAAGCCTGGCTACTATTACACCGCGCAGTTAGGCCCGGAGCGCGTGATGCTCGTTGGTGTCCAGCGGTCACGGGCAGACACGCGCAACCTTGAAGGTGTTCAGTTTTTCGTCGAAGATTCCCTCTCCGAGCTGGCGCGCCTTAGTGATACGGCTGGACTGGAAGTGATCGGTACGGTCAGTCAATCGCTGCGTGATGGCATTCACCCTGCTACCTTCATTGGCTCAGGCAAAGTCTATGAAGTGAAAGACCGGGTTATCGATGCCAAGGCCAATGTGGTTATTTTCGACGATGACCTGTCTCCAGCGCAGCAACGCAACCTGGAAAAGTCACTTGGTGTGAAAGTTATCGACCGGAGTCAACTGATCCTCGATATTTTTGCCCAACGGGCGCAGAGTCTCGCCGGAAAACTCCAGGTGGAGTTGGCGCAGCTTGAATATTTGCAGCCGCGGCTCACGCGACAATGGACGCACCTTTCGCGGTTAGGCGGTGGCGGCGTAGGAACGCGTGGTCCTGGTGAGACGCAGCTGGAAGTCGACCGCCGTCGCATCCGTGAACGGATCTCAACGCTAAAACGGCGCTTGCACGATGTTGAACGAACGCGCTCGTTGCAGCGTCAGGAACGCGAGCGGGTGCCGTTTCCCTGTGTCGCCTTAGTCGGCTACACCAACGCCGGGAAGTCCACGTTGATGAACACCCTGACTCATGCTGGCGTCTTGGTCGAGGACAAACTCTTTGCTACTCTCGACCCGACCAGTCGACGACTTGATCTACCTGGCGGCCAGCCGGTGATGGTGACTGATACAGTCGGATTCATTAACAAACTCCCACATCAATTGGTAGATGCATTCAAAAGCACGTTGGAAGAGGTGCGTACCGCTGATTTCTTGCTCCATATCATTGATGCTACGCATCCACGCTGGGCAGAACAAAAAGCAGTAGTTGAACAGGTACTAGAGGAATTAGGGGCCGGAGAAAAACCAACGCTGACGGTGTTCAATAAACTCGACTGTCTGTCTGCAAACGAAGAAGACGAGACCTCTCCCTGGTCACTATTGAGAAGATCTGCCGACGGTAACGGCGAAAGGCAGCTCTTTGGTATCTCGGCGCGGACCGGTGATGGTATCCCGCCGTTGTTGTTGGCGATTGAACGTCATCTGGAGCAAAACCGTGAACTTATCCACTGCGAACTGCCGTTGAGCGCTGGACAGATGGTGGCGTGGTTGCGTCGTAGTGGCAAAGTGGTAGAAGAGGCTTACTCTGAGACAGCGATTAGTGTGACTGCACTTGTTTCCACTAAGGTTGCCGGGCAGTTACGGAAACGTCTGGCGGAAGCACGCTCGGAGTAACGACATGTCGGTGTAGAAAGAGCCGCTTTGAATCCTTCAGCTATCCTGAATCTGCCAAACTGCTTGACCCTGCTGCGCATCGGTGCCATTCCGATTTTTCTCATTCTTTTGACCGACCGACGCTATACAGAAGCGCTTATTGTCTTTGCGCTGGCTGGATTGACTGATTCGCTTGACGGTGCAATTGCACGACTGACTAATACGCGGACGACGTTAGGTTCCTATATCGACCCCCTGGCCGATAAGCTCCTGCTGGTGAGCTCGTTTTTGATCTTGACGTTTCTCGATTTTATTCCTCATTGGTTAGCCATCCTGGTGATTAGCCGTGACGTTATTATTTTGCTCGGGTTCATTGTGTTGTTCATGATTACTGGTCGGTCGATCGTGATCCGTCCGACGTTCATTGGTAAAGCGTGTACGTTTTTACAACTCTTAACTGTGACGCAGACGTTGGTTGCTTTGCATAATCCAGAATGGCGGTCGCTCCTGCTGTGGTACTCGACACTCGTGCTTGCGGGTGGGGCGACCGCTGTGTCGGGGATACAGTACCTGATACGGGCATTTCAATGGCTGCATTGGCAGGAGGAAGAGCCGCCGCTGCACATCAACCACGATCTCCGTACGGGAAATCACGACCACCAACAGCGATATTCAACCCAGGCACGAAAACCTGAGGCAACAAGAGGATGAGAGGGAAGGCAACCGTGCTCCACCTGTTTGCGTAAGTGCGGTTCGTAGGCTAACTAGTGGAGAGGTATCTTGTCGGTTGCCGCAGGAGCAACATGATAGCTAAGAGGGGTGGATTGTGATTCGGGTATTTCCCCGTATTGAGGATACGAAGCTGATGGCGCTCTTTCGCAAGGGTGTGGAAGGACAGTGGTCAGCGGCTCAAATCGACTGGGAGCAGCCGTTACTGTTGGATCCTCAGGAGCAGAAAGCTTTGGCGCACGTACTCACGCCGATCTACCTGGGAGAACAAACTGCCATGGTCGGAGCCAGCTCGGTGATCCCGCAGTTTTTTTCCGCTCATCAGACCGAAGCGCAACTCTATCTGGCGACGTTCCTCCTCGACGAGGCGCGCCACTTCGAAACCCTCACCCGCTTCTACCACAAAATCAATCAGCGTCCGCTAGAAGTACGCGACTTGAAGGTCATTTTTCGTTACCAAGCCCGCTTGTTCAAATCGCGTGACAAAGTGGAGTGGCTGTGGGGTATTCTTGTTAGCGACATTTTCGCGCGTCATTTTTACGGCATCATCGCAAAAGCGCACCCGGGTTCGTTATTTGCCCATATTGCAGGCCGCATCCTTACTGATGAAGCGCGCCATTTAGCGTTCGCCGAACTGTACCTCAAGGCAGCGTTGGCGCGTTCGCCCGAACTCAAGCCGGTATTTCTGAAAATGCGCGATGAATTGCTGGTGCTGGTGCGCGAGATTTATCTGGGGGTCAAGGAAAAAGCGATGTTCATCGGTCTTGATGAGAACCTGTTGTTCGGCGGTGTGACTGAGGACATCGAGAAAAAAGTGCAACGACTTGCGATGGCTGATACGGAACAGGATAGTGCGGAGTGAAGTCCGAGCGTTCTGCTTCTCGCCAATTGCCGCACTGGCCGCGGGCAAACCGACCCGAACAATTAGTTGAACGGCAAAATCATCTGCGGTCCCTCTCCCATTGGCAGGCGACGTATCATCATGTGCTTGACTGGCCAATTCCTGCC
This sequence comes from uncultured delta proteobacterium, assembly GCA_963733195.1. GTDB lineage: Bacteria > Desulfobacterota > Binatia > Bin18 > Bin18 > VGTJ01. Next base: position 80,306 of record CAVTCR010000050.1, on the reverse strand, counting down.
GAGGGTTTGGCGAATTTCCAAGAATGTCTCACTGGGCACCTGGTGCTGCCGGTCGGCGTCGTGGGGCCACTATCCGTCAATCTGGGACAGTATACGTTGACTGGCGAAGGTGACGTACAAGAACAAGCACGACAAGATGACCGGGTATTTGTTCCGCTTGCCCATACCGAAGGCGGATTGTCGGCGTCGATCCAACGTGGAATTAGTGCGGTTGCTCTTGCTGGTGGCGTAAAAACCTACGTCCTGGCTGATCGCATGACGCGCGATTCGTGTTTTGTGTTCCGTTCGACTGAAGAAGCATTAGCGTTAGCGCACTGGGTTGAATCGCGTACAGCGGAGATGGCTGAATGGCTCACCGGCGCTACCAAAGCGACCCGTAACCAGCAACCCGTAACAGAGGAAGAACGAGAGACAGAGACAGGAACAGAGATAGAGACAGAGAAAAAAAGAGCAACGACGGCGGCAGTTATCAGTTCGCATGCGGTATTGCGTGAGGTGCAGACGCATGTCCTTGGGCCGATGTGTCACTTGTTGTATCGGTTCACGACTGGAGATGCGTGTGGACCGAATATGATGACGCGTAATGCGTATGCGCTCAATCAAAAGTTTGTCCTGGCACGATTTCCCGTGGAAGCTGGGATTACTCCGCTGCATGTGTTTCTGGAAACCAACATGGGAGGGGACAAGAAACCCAGCCATGCGTTTTTTCAGTTTCCTGGCCATGGGAAGGTTGTTGTGGCTGAAGCGACTCTTCCCGGCTCTGTGCTGCGGCGAGTGTTACGTGTCAGTGCCGACGCGATTGTTGCTCTGGAACACGCAGGCTTACATGGTGCGCACGCCAGTGGGATGCAATCGTTTGCTTTTACTCCAGCGTCCGCAGTAGCGGCGATTTTTGCGGCGACCGGTCAAGATCTGGGAATGGTTGGCACCAGTAGTATGACCCAAGCCACGGTAACACGTGTCGAGGACGGGATTCATCTCACCATTCGTTTCTCTGGTCTTGAAGTAGGGACCGTTGGCGGCGGAACCAGCTTGCCGCATGCGCGTGCCTATTTGCAACTCATGGATTGTCTTGGCGCAGGAAAAGTCTATCGCTTCGCGCAAATTATTGCTGCCACGGCGTTGTGTTTGGAGCTGTCTGCCGCAGCGAGCATGGCAACAACTGGTAGTGAGAATTTTCTCCAAGCTCACTTCGAGCGTGGCGGGCTACGCTAACCTCATTATTGGATCAATGACACGATCGCTCAATCCCCCAATTCAGTTGATCGTAAACCCGACGTCAGGACACGGGCGTGGTACGAAAGTCGCCGAGCACGTGAGTCGCATGCTCCACACGCGAGGTGTTGCCCACGAACTTCATTACAGTGCTGCACCGAATGAGCCGACCGCACTGGCACTGGCGGCTGTCAAAGATCGGTGCCAGCGTGTTGTCGCGATCGGTGGTGATGGGCTTGTGCATCAAGTGGCGAATGTGCTGGCTGGTACCGACACGACGCTAGGGATTATTCCGGCGGGAACAGGAAACGATTTTGCTCGCGGACTGGGAATTCCGCTTGAGACCGAAAGTGCTGTCGGTGTGATTGTCGACGGTATCGAACAACGAGTGGATGTTGGGCAGGCAAACGACCGCTACTTTTTTTCTATCGCGGTTATGGGGCTTGCGGCTGAGGTCAATCGTCGCGCCAATCAGTTCAAGCGATTCCGGATTAACGCTCTGTATACGGCAGTGACCATCGGCTCAGTGTTTCTCGATCGACCTTTGCGATTCACTATTCAATATGATGGACAAACGCGGCAGTGTTACAGTTGGTTGATTGCCGTAGCGAACACGTGGAGCAGTGCACGAGGAATGGCATTGGTACCCGCAGCCCGACCTGATGATGGAATGCTCGATGCGTGCATTGTCAATGGCATGGGCAAGTTAGAACTTCTCTATACGTTCCCTCGTGTGTTCGCCGGTCGACACATTTATTCGACGGGAATCGATACGTTACGTGGACGCGAAATCACTATAAGTGCAGAAACACCATGTGAACTGTTTGCTGATGGCGAGCATATCGGCCCTCTGCCCATGACATTGCGGGCTGTGCCTCAGGCATTGAAAGTTGCTCTGCCTACCTGAAGCGACGATAGGAAAAGTCTGTGAGATGTGGTAGAGCAGAGCCGAAAAAATACACGACCGATTGAAGACCTGAGGGAGTGCGATCATGAGCTTAGCTGGTAAGAACGCTGTCGTGACAGGTGGCGCGTCAGGCATCGGACGAGGCATTTCACTACGGTTGGCGCGTGAAGGGGCGAACGTCGCGATCTTTGATCTTAACCTTGCGGGGGCCGAAAATGTTGCTGACGAGATACGCGTGCAAGGGCGGAAAGCCCTCGCGTGCCGTGTCGATGTCACCAACCGTGCGCAAATTGATGCAGCCGTGCAGCAGACGCGAAAAGACCTTGGTCCGATTCATGTGTTAGTCAACGATGCTGGTATCGGCAATTTTATCCCACTGGCAGAGATGACCGAGGCGCAGTGGGACCAGATGATCGCTATCCATCTGAAGGGCACCTTTAACTGCACTAAAGCCTGCGTCCAAGACATGATCGACGCGAAGTGGGGTAGGGTGGTCAACATTTCCTCGACCGCAGGTTTAGGTGGAGCCGCTGGATTGACTCATTACTCGGCAGCGAAGGCTGGAATCATTGGCTTCACAAAAGCGCTAGCGCAAGAACTCGGACCCATGGGCATTACGGTCAATGCTATTGCGCCGGGATTGATCGATACGCCGATCTTACTGAAAGATGGGCGCATTAGCGGACGCATGCAAAAGTTCATCGATATGACAACGCAACGCTCACCTGTCCGTCGCGTCGGCGCACCTGAAGATATAGCTGCGGCATGTGCCTATCTCACCTCAATAGATGCCAGTTTCATTACTGGACAAGTTGTGAGCCCCAACGGTGGGATGTATACGTAGAAAAAGTAGTGAGTATGTAGTAGTCAGCATTCAGCATGGGATTGATACTGTTTTTTCTACTGGATACTTCGGCGGAGGTCTGGACTACATGTCTTTCGAAGAAACGTTCTTGAATATTCGTGGCACGAAGATTCAGATGCTGAAGGGTGGGTCGGGTGATCCGCTGTTGTACCTGCACAGTGCTGGCGGTGAAGTCGCGTGGCTGCCATTTTTAGAGCAGTTATCTAAATTATCACGGTTATTTGTCCGGCGATGAGATGAATCACGCATCAGAAGGACTGAAAAATCGATACGATTGAAGTATCACTGTTTTTCATTATACTGCGTGGTGGACCGCTTAGGTACGTGACACAGCCATATCTTAAGGCAGCGGGAACGTCTTATGGATAATCCGTTTACCCCCGACATGTTCGAGCGGTTGGATGATAGCACTGACGCGTTGTTCTATACATCACCACGTAAAGTCGTTCATATCGATGATGGAGCGATTGCTGCCGCAGGGCAGGCGATTGCGGCAACGCTTCCTTCTAACGGAGTGTTGCTTGATCTGATGAGCAGTTGGCGTTCGCATTTTCCGCCGGGTTTTGCCAAACAGAAGCTCATCGGCCTTGGGCTCAATGCTGAGGAGATGGCCGATAATCCAGAGCTTGATGAACACGTTGTCCACGACCTTAACGTTAATCCGCGTTTGCCGTTTTCCAATGAGACCTTTGACGGTGCCGTAGTGACGGTCTCCATTCAGTACATGACACGCCCACTGGAGACCTTTGCTGACGTATGCCGTGTACTGAAACCGACTGCGCCTTTCCTCGTTCTGTTCTCCAATCGGATGTTTCCTACCAAGGCGGTACGGATTTGGCAGTCTCTCCGGGATGGACAGCGAGCGAGCCTGATCCGCGCATATTTCCAGCATGCCGGTGGGTTTGATGAGCCGGAGTTTCGCGATTTTAGTCCGCATCCTGGTATCGCCGACCCGCTCTTTGCCGTCTGGGCACGAAAAGCCGTGACCAGCTAAACGAGGCCCCTGTTGGCGTCGCGCGTAATACAGCCACGACTCGACGAAGAGCGTGCTCTGTGGCAGCAAGGTCTGACTGCTGTGGCCGGAGTTGACGAGGTCGGTATGGGTCCACTGGCCGGACCAGTAGTTGCAGCGGCGGTGATCCTTCCTCCCGATCTCACAGATGAAGCTGGCTTACCAGCTACTTTTCCGCAAGACGTCCGTGATTCAAAAACGTTGACACTGAAAGCTCGCGAGCGATTAGATCTGGAAGTTCGCAACGTCGCCGTAGGAGTTGGGATCGGAATCGTCGAAGTTGAAGAAATTGACCGTATCAATATCTACCAAGCCGGCATGAAAGCCATGCGTCTCGCGTTAGCGCAACTTTCTGTGACTCCTGAACATGTATTGATTGACGGTCGTTCACTCAAGGAGCTTTCTTGTCCACAGACGACGTTCATCAAAGGCGACCGTGATATCTACTCGATTGCGGCAGCGTCAATTGTCGCTAAGGTCTATCGCGATACTCTCATGATGCGACTGGACAAGCAGTATCCTGAATACGGTTTTGCTCGACATAAGGGGTATGGAACCCTGGCGCATCGAGAAGCGATCCGTCGAGTAGGGCCGAGCCCCGTGCATCGCCAATCGTTTCGGTTGTTGTAAGGCCGTTTCTCTCTTTTCTCTATTTCTTTCAAATCCTAATCCCTATCTCGCAAATCCAATAGATGGGGTTTCAAGTGCTGCGGTAAGCCCGATATACTGACCTGTGGGAGGACGCGGGAATGGCTATTGAAATCGTCATGCCAAAGTTGAGTGACACGATGGAGGAAGGGAAAATCCTCAAGTGGCTCAAGAAAGTTGGTGACAAAATAGAAATTGGCGACATCATCGCTGAAGTCGAAACTGACAAGGCTGACATGGAAATGGAAGCTCTTGATGCTGGGGTTTTGGCAGAGCTTCGGGTGCAGGAAGGAGAGGCTGCTCCAGTTGGTGCAGTTATTGCCGTTCTGAGTGAAGATGGCACTGGTGTTGCGCCGGTGATTCCGCGTAAAGAATCGACGGAGAAACCGGTGGTGACTGTGCCTCCTCCTGTTCGGAAAGAAATTCAGGACGAAGCAAAACCCGCGGTTGAGTTGTCAGCCCCGCAAGCTCCAGCATCGCAACCCTCTTGCAGCTTCTGAGCGGAAAGTCCGCGAATTGCGTGAATCCCGTCCACGACGCGACTCACAAGAGGCGGCCGGCGATGGCGAGCGCATTGTCGCTTCTCCGTTGGTGAAGCGCATGGCTGAGGAGCACCGTATTGACCTCCGGCAGATTGAGGGCAGTGGACCTAGTGGTCGAATTATCAAGCAGGATATTGAGGCCCATCTGGCCAAGTCTCCAGCTACAATGCCGCGGACGAACACGCAAACGGCTCCAGTGGCACCGGTATCAACAACGACTGCTACGCCGGTGCAATCAGTTGGGAAGGAACCGTTCTCGCGTATGCGAGCGACTATCGCGAAGCGTATGGTTGATAGTATGCGCGAAGTTCCGCATTTTTATGTGACGTGCGAGATCGACATGTCTGAAGCTGTCCGATTGCGGGCGGCGTTGAAGGCTAGTGATCGAGTGGCGGCAGATGTCACCTACACGCATTTTCTCATCAAGGCTGTTGCTGTTGCTCTTGAACGTCATCCACGCCTCAATGCTTCTTATGCTGAAGACAGCCGAGAGCTTAAAGCGGAGATCAACATTGGCATTGCGGTTTCACTCGATGATGGACTGATCGTTCCGGTGCTGCATAACTGTAACAGGCTCTCGTTGTTAGACATTGCTGCTCAAGCGAATGCACTCGTGGAACGGGCTCGTGCTGGGAAGCCGACAGGCGAAGATCTTTCCGGTGGGACGTTTACTATCTCGAATATGGGGATGCTGCCGATTGAGCACTTCACGGCCATTATCAACCAGCCACAAGGTGCAATCTTAGCGGTTGGCGCGATTAAGGAACGACCCGTCGTCCGTAGTGGACAACTGGCAATTGCACATACGATGATGGTGACGTTATCGAGTGATCATCGCATTCTCGATGGCGTGACGAGTGGGCAATTCTTGACAGAATTGAAGAAATTACTGGAAAACCCAGTGGGCTTGATGGTGTAAGTTCGACCTGAGAGCTGATGCGAAGGCAAAGATGTGAGGAGATGGCATGAACGGCAAGATGTTACACGGAGACAAAACTGACCGATACGATCTAGTCGTGATAGGGGCAGGGCCAGGTGGTTATGTAGCGGCAATTCGTGCCGCGCAGCTAGGCTTGAAAACCGTCGTTGTCGAGAAAGACCGAGCTGGTGGAGTGTGTCTCAATTGGGGATGTATTCCCTCAAAAGCGATTCTTACCTCAGCTGAACTGTATGAAGATCTCAAAGAGGGAGAACGCTACGGCATTAAGGCTCATGGCTTGTCTGTTGATTATCCGCAGGTTATCAAACGCTCGCGTGAAGTAGCAGATCGACTCGCCAAGGGTGTAGAGTTTTTGCTCCGTAAGAATAAGGTGCAACTGATTATCGGCACTGGTCGTATAGAAAATAAGAACCGTGTGGTGGTGGAGATGCCTGGGAAAGCGGCACACCAGCTTGAAGCCGCTCATATCCTTATTGCGACCGGCTCAAAAGAACGAACTCTACCAGGTCTAGAGATAGACGGTAAACAGATCCTCACGAGTTATGAAGCTTTGGTCGATACTGAGTTACCGAAAGATATTCTCATTGTCGGCGGTGGTGCTATCGGTTGTGAATTTGCCTACATCTACAGTGCGTTCGGGAGTCGCGTGACGATGGTGGAAATGGAGAAACAACTCTTGCCTGGTGTCGATACTGAAGTTGCACAAGAACTAGAAAAGGCATTCAAGAAGCAAGGGATCGAAATTTTGACCGGGACGAAATACCACGGGATCGAAAAATTCCCTGGGCGGGTGGAGGTCGCACTCAACAATAGTGGTGATATTAAGACTCGCACGGCGAACAAAGTGTTAGTTGCGGTCGGACGAGTTCCACTCAGCGTAGATCTCGGATTGGAAGCGCTTGGTGTCGAGTTGGATCGTGGCTTTATAAAAGTGAATGAATTTATGCAGACTGCCTGTGATACGGTGTACGCGATTGGTGATGTGAATGGCCCCCCCTTGCTCGCACATGCGGCCTCGGAAGAAGGTATTGCCGCCGTTGAGCATATGGCGGGCAAGCGCGAGAAAGGGATTGATCATCTCAAGATTCCTGCTTGTGTATACTGTCAGCCAGAAATCGCGGTGATCGGCCTCACTGAGGAACAAGCCAAAGCGAAAGGCTATGAAGTATCGATTGGCAAGTTTCCGTTTATGGCTTCAGGAAAGGCGATTGCCAAAGGCCATGACGAAGGCTTTGTAAAGCTCGTTGTCGATAAACAATATGGGGAGGTCTTGGGTTGCCATATCATCGGACACGGAGCGACTGACCTCATTGCTGAGATTGGCTTAGCTCGGACATTGGAAGCCACGACCGCGGAACTTAGCAACACGGTACATGCGCATCCGACGCTATCAGAAGCCATTCTGGAAGCAGCGCTCAGTGCAGAGGGGAGAGGGATCAATTTTTAGGGTTGCGGTTAGATTGAGGCTGAATGAAATTAAGAATTAGAGTGAATAGTGAAGAATGAAAAAATTCAAGCCCTCTCCGTTTTCATTCTCGCCTTCTTAATTCTTCACTCTTAACTTTTAACTCTTTACTCTTTACTGCAATGATTCTCTTTTGCCGCGACCTTGGCCTCGTCGAATATTCGCATGCGCTTCAGCTCCAAGAAGACTTACTGATGCAACGCTATCGTGGTGAATGCCAAGACACGCTTCTCCTGCTTGAGCATCCGGCAGTGTTTACGCTTGGACGCGGCGGCAATGAAAATAATCTGCTTACGCCGCATGAGGTGCCGATTCACCGTGTCGGACGTGGAGGCGACGTAACCTACCATGGTCCCGGCCAACTCGTTGGCTATCCGATTCTGCACTTGGGTGCGCTTGGGCGCAATGTTCATGCATATCTGCGTGGAATCGAAGCCGTGTTGGTTGAGGTCTTAGCCCATCACCAGGTACGTGCCCATTGTCAGAAAGGGCTCACTGGAGTGTGGGTCGGAGAAGAGAAAATTGCCTCGATTGGCATTGGAGTGCGGCACTGGGTCACGTATCACGGGTTCGCCTTGAACGTGGCTACTGATCTGAGCTACTTCGCGAATATTGTTCCGTGCGGCCTTATGGGGGTAAGGATGACTTCGCTGACGGCAGTTCTTGGCCAACCAGTTACCGTTGAGACTATAAAGCCTCTTGTGGTGGACGCTTTTGCCCGTTATTTCGGGTACAAGGAGATCGTATGGCAGAACATGTAGTCACTCCTGAACTGAGCGAGCGACGTGAGCCGATTGCTCGCCGACACCCCGACTGGATCAAAGTGCGGATGCCGAGTGGACCGGTGTACACGAAGACGAAAGCGATCGTGTCCGCGTTCAAGCTCAATACGGTGTGTCAAGAAGCGCAGTGTCCTAACATCGGTGAATGTTGGGGGCATGGTACCGCAACCTTTATGCTGATGGGTGATGTCTGTACGCGTAACTGCCGATTTTGTGCTGTGTCTCATGGTCGCGTGGCAACGCTTGATCCCGAAGAGCCACACCGCGTTGCCGAGGCGGCTTTGAAAATGGGACTTTCTCATATCGTGGTGACCTCGGTGAATCGCGATGATCTTCCTGATGGCGGCGCAGAACACTTTGCTGCCACTGCACGAGAACTGAAACTCCTGAATCCCCAATGCACGATTGAAGTGTTGACTCCAGACTTTCAAGGGAATGAAGCCGCAGTGGCGACGGTCACCCAGTCACCGATAGAGATTTATAACCACAACACGGAAACCGTCCCGCGCCTGTACAAACGCGTCCGTCCTGGTGCCAAATATGAGCGTTCTCTGCGTGTGCTACAGAAGGTTAAGGAAACACGGTCTGACATCAAGACTAAGACGGGATTGATGCTAGGCCTCGGCGAGACGTACGAAGAGTTGTTGCACGTATTTGGTGACTTGCGTGCAGTCGACTGCGATATCCTCACGCTCGGACAGTATTTGCGTCCCTCGCCAGAGCAGTTGCCGGTTGAAAGATATGTGCATCCCGATGAGTTTGTGACGTTGAGAACCGAAGCTCTAGCGTTGGGTTTTCGCCATGTCGAGGCGGGACCTTTAGTGCGAAGTTCGTACCACGCGTGGAAACATGTGGAGTAACAATCGGTTGGGAGGGTAACGCTTTCGTTCTTTGTCAGGAGTAGAGATGAGTATCAAGGTTCGTCTGTTAATTGGGCTCGTCTTCGCTATTATTTCGCTTATTTCCTACTACAGTTCGTCGAGTATCAATCCTGTCACTGGAGAAAAACAGCGCATTAGTATGTCGATAGAAGAAGAGACGGCGCTGGGATTGCATTCTGCACCACGAATGGCCGCACAGTTCGGTGGTTTATCGAAGAACCAGCAAGCATCTGCGTTAGTGAAGAAAATCGGCCAGCAAATTGTTGAACGCTCACCGGCAAGTAAATCGCCCTATAAGTTCGATTTCCATCTACTTGCCGACACGCGAACGATCAATGCGTTTGCATTACCCGGTGGACAGATTTTCATTACCGAAGCGTTGCTACAGCTATTACGTACGCCAGGCGAACTTGCTGGAGTGCTGGGGCACGAGATTGGTCATGTCGTCGCTCGTCATTCAGCCGAGCACATAGCGAAACAGAAACTCACACAAGGGCTGACTGGCGCTGCGGTGATGGCCGCTGACCCGAGTATGCAGGGGGCACACATGGCCCAGCTGGTGGCGAATCTTATCGGTATGAAATACGGACGACAGGATGAGCTCGAATCGGATAGTCTCGGCTTACGCTGGATGGCGTCAGCAGGCTATGATCCGCGTGCGTTGCTTGGTGTAATGGAAGTTCTTGAGAAATCAGCCGGAGGCGGTAGACAACCAGAGTTCTTCAGTACCCATCCCAATCCCGGCAATCGAGCCGGGCGAATTAAGGCGGAGTTGAAGAATGTGTTTCCGACTGGAATGCCTGAGGGGCTAGTTAAATAGTTTCTCTCTCACCAAATGTCCAAGTCGCCTTGAATAACGTCAGTTCGGGCAAAAAATCGGGTAGTAGTGTCCTGGTAATGTTCGGCTGGAAGTACATCGTATACAAGTCTGATCATCTAATATGTTACGGATTTGCTTTTTCTCGCTAGCATTACTTGGATACCACGATCAAGAGAACAGGCGGTGCGGCAGCAACACCAACGGCGCCAGGCTCAGCAACACATAGGCCAGGAGCAACGTTACCACCAAGGTGAAGCTAGTCTCCGGGCGCGGCAAGCCGATATACATGGCAGCGGCAAGGGTTATTGCCCTCGGGGCACCAGCGAGCAGGAAGAGAGCCAACAGGTCTGGCGGCATCCCCTGGTATCGCGCACGAGGAGGGAAGAGGCATGGCGCAATTTGCAGCACGAAGGCAGAGCGGGAAGAAAAAGGCGGGATGATCGCCCAGATAACTTCCTGTGAACTCCTACAGTTCATGGGGCGAGGAAACCTTAAAATCTTTCGGCCCTGCAGGAGTTTACCCAGGCTGCGTAATCTCAGAGTCATTGCTCCGCACGGTGCGTTAGCTCTTTTATGGCGCGTCTTCCACATCCGCCTCGTCTTTGACGGGTGGCGGGGCCTCTGACGCAATCGTCGTTCCAGCGGGAACGAACACGAGCACGAGGCGTTGTTTACCTTTAGGGCCAGTTCCTTCGCTCGTGTCGATTACCCGGATACCGGAGATAGCCTTCGCTGCAAGTGTGGTCCACTTTTCTTCCCACAGCAAAAGGTAACATGGTCCTTCTGGGGGAGACGAAAAACCTTCGTAAAACGGGATATGCCGATTGGCGTAGAATAATGCCCCGCTGTCAAAGGTTTGGTAAAAAAACAGCGGAACCGGACCAATCTGTGTCGTGATCCGGGTCATGAACGATTGTAACGAGCGACCTTTGGCCACATCTCGTCGGAGCGTCTGGTTCACCAGGAGAAACGTGCTGCACGTGAAGAGCGCGAGCGCAGTGAAGACCTGACTCCAACGCTGTTGTTTGAGACTTTTGGCGAGGAGAAAAGTGGAAAAGGTAGCCGCAGTAACCCATAGCCAAAAAGCGAGACGATGACCCGCGACGATGACGGATAAGGGAGGGATCTCTCGTTGTTGCTTAGAGGTCAGTAGCGGCCGAATCAACACGAGGGGATCATGCCCGAGGAGCTGAGCAAGGACCAGGAGAATCACAGCACTGACAAAGACAACGCTGAGATAGCCACTCCCACGCACCAGCCAGGAGAACGGTCGTGCAAGCGTCACCGTTCCTTTTTGCAGTTCTTGCCACCACACAGCGAGAAGCAGCGCGACCGCAGGATAGAGCGGCAACAAATAGACTGGCCGCTTGCTGCTGGAAAGTGCATAGAACCCGAACACGGTGAGACTCCAAACGATGAAATACAAGAGCCTCTTCTCGCGCCATTGCGAGCGAGACTGATACAGAAACACAATGACTGGCGGTAAGAAAAAGCTCCACGGCGCCATACCTAGGACGAAGGTGGAGACGAGATAGGAAAAACCGTGCGCGTGTCCTGCTCCGGCGGTACCAGGGGTAAAGAAACGCAGGAGATTTTCCTTCAGGACCTGCTTCGCGAAGAAGTCATATCCACCCTGCCACAACGCCAGACCATACCAGGACCCGGCGATCAGCACGAAAACCAAACTTCCTTGAACGAGGTGAAATTGCCGCAAGAATCCGAGATCCCCCTGGAGCATAAGAAAAATACCAACGGTAAGGGCAGGGAGAAGCGCGCCGACGGGTCCTTTCGCAAGAGTGGCCAATCCGAGCAAAGCGAACAATAATAGCGCTTGCCAACGAGAGACCTGGAAGCGTTGATAAACAGCAAAGAAGAGCAAGAATGCGGCTACCATACAAACTGTGAGGGTCATATCAACCCGCGCCGACACGGCCGCCCGCGCCCACTCGAAACTCGTTGCAAGAATTATCCCGGCGACAAGTCCCGCTTCAGCTCCCCATAACGCGGTGCCGACTGCGTAAGTGAGGAGGACTCCCGTCGTTGCTAATAGCGCTGAAGGCAGACGAACCGTCAGTTCTGAAATGCCTCCGCCGGCGAGAGAAAACAGGGCACCCAGCCAATGAAACAACGGTGGCTTGGAGGGAGTGATATGACCATTGCGCAATGGGAGAATCCATTCTCCTGACGTATAGATTTCCCATACCACCGTGGCTTCGCGCGGTTCGCCTTTGGAGTAGAACGGGGCATCCCCGAGTCCCCAAACGTAGAGGATCACACAAAGAGCCGCGAGACCAACCCCAACCAGAAAGGGACGGGAGTGTATGAGTAGGGCGGCTGAGCGGTTTACAACCCACCCAGCCGTCCGGTTTTTTTCATCCACCGTGCAACAATGTATAAAGCGCCTAAAATTGGGAACCCCCACAACAACGTGTGGATCTGCGCGCTCTGCGCCGCATAGCCGAACCGCTGCCAGCGTTCCCAAATAAGCAGAAAGAGGGCCGTCGATGTCCAAGTAAACGTACTACCGTACTCTTTTTGAATGACTCGCTTCCACGCAAATGTAAATGGTGCAAGTGATTGCCGCAGGCCAGTAAAACTAGGGATAAGACGGTTCACTTGTCGGCAGTACTCTTCATAGTCCTGGCCGAATCTCTTCGCCAGAAAATCTTCTTCTGCTGCAATGATCGCAGTGTAAATGAGGATGAAGCCAGGCAACGCCAGGAAATACCACCAGCGATTGTTGGCGATGAGGATCAACCCCAAAATGATCAGGAAATTGCCCAGATAGAGTGGATTCCGTGAATGGGCGAAAAACCCCTCGCGTACTAACGTATCCGCAGCGATCTGCTTATTGCGTCCACCGCGTTTGATATAGGCAAAACCGATGACACAGATCCTGAGCACTTGTCCAATGCCGGCAATCAGAAGCCCCCCTATGTCGAGCCAACGATCAAGTCGCTCGCTCCCGAAAGGAAACTCTGGAACAGTGGTAACGCTAAGGACCAGAAAAGTGAACGGAATGAGATAATCGCGATAGCCGAAGAAGAAATGTCCAGGCCGCGTGAGCCACGGTGAACGACGCATGGTCGTTTGTGGCGGTCGTGAGGCTGAGGAATCAGTAGAAGACCAAGGGGCAGTGTTCATTATTTGATCGCCACGATCCCGCAGAAGTTGTACCAGCGAAAGAAAGTTTCGACGCTGCGGAACCCCGTCCGTCGCAGGAGTTCGATGTTTTCCTCAAGGCGGTAGGGAATCAAGACGTTTTCTAAGGCTTCGCGTTTTTGCGCAATTTCGAGCTCCGAATAGCCGTTGCGTTTTTTGTACTCATAGTAGTACTTGATAAACAGACGATTTAACAGATTATCGGGGTTGATGACTTTTTCAATTAAGATCAAGCAGCCATTGTCATTGAGTCCGTCGATGATCGTGCGGATAAAGGGCTCACGACGCAACGGACGCAGAAACTGTAATATCAGGCTTACAATCACCACTGAAGCGTTATTCAGCGAGAAAGGCAGCTCAAGATTTTGACAGAGAAGTTGGTAAGGGCGTGAAAAATTGCGTTCAGCGAGGTTTTGCTCGGCCTGTGCAAGCATATCTGGAGAGGCATCGAGGCCGATGAAGGTCACCTGCTTGTCCAGTTGTTGGAGGTTAAGGAAGGTTGTGCACAGTGAACACCCCAGATCATAGATATTCGTGCTATCCACAGCAAAATCAGAGGCGATTTCGGCGATCATTCGCTGGATCTCGGCGTAGAAAGGTACCGAGCGGCTCAACATATCGTCGAACACTCTGGCCGTCTCTCGGTCAAAAGTAAAATCATCGACCTGCTCTCTTTTTTCAGCAAACAAGCGGTCAGATCCCATACTGCTCCTCTCCTCGCTTCGGCTAATCTTCCGCCTATGCTCCTATATCTTAGCTTCTCTCAATGTTCTACCTTCTAGCCGTCTCTCGGTCAAAAGTAAAATCATCGACCTGCTCTCTTTTTTCGGCAAACACACGGTCAGATTCCCTTCAGCGCTATGCCCGCCTACAGCTATAGAAACGCTGCCGTGTCGCTCTACCGAGTCTGTTACTGATATAAGACGGATGCTGAACGCCTGCTCTTCCGTCGTATGTTCCTTATTGCCTACAGAGATATTCTTCAGCTAGAGGGAGTGCTCAATGCCGCTTTCCCATTCCATGAAGCGATTAAGTTCGGTCCTCACTGAACGGTAGACAAAGCGCACGATCATCGCATCATCAAGATAGCCGATCCCGGGAAGAAAGTCCGGGATCAAATCTAACGGTGACGCAAAGTAGGCAATGGCGATGATGATCGAGATCAGGCTTTCCCAGGGGATCTTCTTATATTTTCCACTACAGAAGACTCGAACCAAACGCAGCATGGCCAAGAGATACGGCCAGAGACCTTTAAATGCCCCTTTGTCAGCTTGTTTGGCCTTTTCTATCGCATTATCGAGTAGGATTCTAAGTTTACGTGGCTGCCTAGCGAAAGCTTCAGCTTGTACGCGTCCATCTTTGACGACGGCGGCAACCTGCATCGTTGGCACGGACTGATCGACAGGTGGAGTCGCGGCGGTTTTCGCTTTTGCTGCGTGACGCATCTTCATCGTCCATCTCCTCATGACGATAGAACGGTCCCCACCTCTATATCACTATGCGTGAATGAGCAAGGGTGACGAAAGGGTAACGAATGGAGGAGGGGTGTACCGGAGTCACCCTCGTCTACGCGCGACCTACAGAGGAAAATATGCTAGCATGCTGAATGCATTTGTGGGGAAGAAGGAGGACGCAATGGTGGAATCGGCTTATAAGACGGCGTTATGGCAGTTTGACAACGCATTGCAACATTTGAACTTACCACCAGGGATTGCGGACTATTTACGGGTGCCAAAGCGTGAGATCACCGTGAATTTTCCGGTCGAAATGGAAGATAAGTCCGTCCGTGTTTTTACTGGCTACCGGGTGCATCACAATACAGCACTTGGCCCGACCAAAGGCGGGATTCGCTATCACCCGGCAACGACGCTGGACGAAGTCCGTGCCTTGGCGATGTGGATGACATGGAAATGTGCTGTTGTTGGCATTCCCTACGGTGGGGCAAAAGGTGGGGTAATATGTGAGCCAAAGAAACTTTCCGTGCATGAATTAGAGAAACTCACACGACGTTATGCTACGGAGATCAGTGTGCTGATGAGCCCCCAGGGTGACATTCCTGCCCCTGATATTGGGACAGGTGAGCGTGAAATGGCGTGGATTATGGATACCTATTCCATGCATCATGGGTATTCAGTTCCGGCTGTTGTCACCGGAAAACCTGTGGCGATTGGTGGCTCTCTGGGGCGAGCGGAAGCCACTGGTCGTGGTGTAGTGATAACGATGATTGAAGCACTCAAGCGCAAAAATCTTTTGCTGGAGAACACACGGGTGGCAGTGCAAGGCTTTGGCAAAGTGGGTGGACCAGCTGCGTATCTTGCTCAAGAGCGCGGAGCGAAGGTGATCGCTGTCAGTGATGTCAGTGGTGGTGTGTATAATCCGCACGGCCTCGATCTGACAGCCTTGCGTACGTACACGACAACACGGGGATCGGTTGGGGGCTTTCCGCAAGGAGACGCGATCAGCAATCCCGATTTGCTCGAACTCGATTGTGAGGTCCTCATGCCCTGCGCTATGGAGAATCAAATTACCGCGGCCAATGCCCATCGTGTCAAGGCGAAAATCGTTGCGGAAGGCGCTAACGGCCCGTTGACTCCTGAGGCAGATCAGATTTTGCAAGAAAACGGGGTGTTCGTCATTCCGGATATCCTCTGCAATGCCGGCGGTGTGACTGTTTCTTATTTTGAGTGGGTTCAGGATCTGCAGTCGTTTTTTTGGGGAGAGGACGAGATCAACGAGCGGCTGCGGCAAATTATGGTCCGGAGTTTCAACCAGATATTGCGCGTATCACACGAAAAGAACATTGATATGCGCACTGCTGCCCAGGTGTTGGCCATCGATCGAGTCGCTGAGGCAGTGCAGTTGCGCGGGATTTATCCGTAAGCTGAGAGGATTGAGCAACGAGGACTGAGCGGAACGAACCAATGCTCTACACTCAGTCCTCAGCGCTCAGTCCTGTGTCACTGTTTTACCAATCCAGCCTGTGTCAAGTCTGCAACGATCACCTGCAGTATGTGATCTGAGTGGAGGTAAGTTTTTGCTGCCGTATGGACCTGCTCGCGGGTGATCTGTCCGATGAGTGTTGGATAGCGGTCTGGATAATCGAGTCCAAGGTTGTGAAACTCGAGAACTGGAAGCAGAGAAGCAACGTCACGGTTGGAGACCAAACGGAGCGGAAAGCTATTGACCAAATATGCTTTTGCTTCGGTGACTTCTTTCTCTGTCGGTCCTTCTTCGATAAAGCGAGAGATCACTTTTAGTGATTCTTCTACGGCTTGGGTTGTGCTGGCATTCTTGGTCTGCAGGACAACGGTAAACGGTCCGGCATGTTTGCGAGCGCTAAAGCTGCTGCCGATAGAATACACAAGCGCGAGCTCTTCGCGAATCTTGTCCATCAAACGAGACCCGAAACCGCCGCCACCGAGAATGTAGTTCATGACCTGTACGGTGTAATAATCAGGATTGGCTCGTGTAACACCAATATGACCCAGGATGACATTTGCTTGCGCAACCTTCTTGTCGAGGGTTAGTTGCATTGCCGCTGGTTGTTGCTCTTCTGGCCAGGTGAGGTTCGGGATATCGCCACGCTGCCATTCAACAAAATGGGTGCGAAGAAGCTTCTCGAATTGCTCTTGGGTAATATCACCAGCAATGGCAATAATTGCGTTATTGGGACGATAATGTGTTTGATGGAAGGCGACGACATCTTCGCGTTTTAATGCTGCGAGTGTTGCTGTCTGCCCTTCGACTAATCGCCCATAGGGATGTTGTGGATAGAGTTTTTCAAGAAAAGCTCGCTGTGCGACCCATCCGGGATCTTCCTCGCGGCTTTGCAAGCCTCCGGTAATTTCTGTACGTTTCTTTTCTAACTCGGCAACTGGGAAGGTGGGAGAGGTGAGAACCTCAGCTAGCAAAGTCAGCGACGCTGAAAGATTCTTCGTCAGGGTTGTCAAGGTTATCGAGGTGGTTTCGAGGTCGGCATCGACTCCAAGTGATGCACCGAGAAAGTCAAGCTCTTCCGCAAGAGCTTGAGCCGAGTGTTGCTTGGTGCCACGTGTTAAGAGTTCTGCCGTGAGGTTGGCGACGCCCTCTTTACCAGTTGGATCTGCTGCTGCTCCACTCTTGAGCAAGATGTTAATGACAACCATGGGAATACTAGGACGCTCGGCAACCAAAAGAATAGCGCCGTTATCGAGCATGGTACGGGTGCCAAGAGGAGCCGCGTGGATTGACCCTGCACAGAGGAGCAGTAATAGCACGAGATAAAATGGCCGGAGTTTCATCGTTAATTCTTTCGTGTCTCCAGGATGGAGAGGAAGGGCTGGTGAGTGCCTTTAATGTAAAGGTCCTCTCGCTGCACTGGACGGCCGTTCGCGAATTGGTTTCCCTTCTGGAATCAGTATCCCAACAGTACGGTTATCTTCACCGAGATAAGTCTTTGCCACACGCTGGAGGTCGGCAGCAGAGACCGCACGGATTCCTGGGATGAACTTGTGAATGAGTGCCCAGTTGCCTAACGAGGCGTACTCACCCAGCTGCATGGCGCGATAGAAGAGCGAATCTTGGCCGTAGACGAACGATGATTCCACTAAATTCTTGGCGCGATTCAGTTCTTTTGGACTGACGCGTTTCCTCTTCAATAGTTCTACTTCTTGATAGAGCGCACGTTCAGCATCTTGCACGCGTTTTCCAGGAGCGAGGCGCATTGACAGTGTGAAGAGAGATGGGTCTTGCGACGACTGGTCATAACTAGCATCGGCCCCAAGGGCGAGCGCTTTCCGTTCTACAAGTGAGGATTGGAGGCGTGAGCTCCGACCCCCAGCAAGCACTACAGATAGCAGTGCTAAGGGGAAACTGTCTTCGCTTTTGAGGTTGGGTACATGATAGGCAGCAACATAGAGCGGCAATGAAGCGGGTCGCTTGAGCGTTACGCGACGCTCTCCTCGCTGTGGAGGTTCTTCGGATGTCACTTTTGGTGTTGGCTTCCCGGCAGGAATTGCGCCAAAGGTGGCTTTAATTTTTGGCAGTAGTGTCTCTGGAGAAATATCCCCAGCAACAACAAGAATAGCGTTGCTTGGCGCATAGAAGAGCTGTCTATAGGCTTTCACGTCAACAAGCGTCATGTTTTCGAGATCACTCATCCAGCCGACGACTGGCCAGCCGTACGGGTGAGCGGTATAGGCCGCTGCACTTACTTGCTCATACAAATCTGCGGCAGGCTCGTCCGCGGTACGCAAGCGGCGCTCTTCCATAACGATCTTGCGTTCGGCAGAAAAACTCGCTTCATCAAGGGTAAGGTTGGCCATCCGGTCAGCTTCAAGTTCAAGCAATAGGTCGAGATGGGAAGACGCTATATTCTCGAAGTAGACGGTTTGGTCATCTGAGGTGAAGGCATTGTGCGAGCCTCCCTTATCTTGTACGAGGCGGGAAAATTCGCCCTGGCCGTACTTGGGCGTACCACGAAACATGATGTGTTCGAGCAAGTGAGAGATACCGGTAATGCCAGTACGTTCATTGCGGGACCCGACTTTGTACCACACCTGTAAAGTAACGACCGGAGCACGATGGTCTTCAAGCATGACGACTTGTAAACCGTTAGGGAGCGTTTCCTGCGTTACTTGCCAGTTTTTCTCTTCGGCTAGGAGCAGGTGAGGAGAAAGAGAAAGAAACGTGAGAGAGAGAATAGTCTGAAAAAAATGCCACCTATTTATACAGTTTGTCATCAACGTGCCTCACCAGGAATGGTGTTGCGTAGATTCTCTGTGTGTCACGGATCTAAGGTGGGGACAAGATCGTGACAAGCGTAGGAGGGATTTTTTCAGCAAGAGGTGTCGCCCTGGAACCCTAATAGACCCATTTCCCTTTGGTAAAACGAAAAATTTCTCGTACAGGAGAGGTTTGTACTTGTTCAAACGGACCTTGCAATGCTTGCTCTTTGGTTTTCGCTGTACAGCGAAGGGTGCGTTCGTAGTAAGTGAGAGTGCCAACAAAAGGCGTCTCCTCGTATTCTGTTTTCTTCACCTCAATGACGCGTTGGGGCAGATATCCCACATATTCTGCAGAGTAACCGTCAGAGAGTTGTGTCACTTTGATCTTTTGCGCTCGTTGAAACTCTTCGGCTTCGGCGAGTTTCGTCATCCACTCCTGAGTAAAGGTCTCAAAAGCTGTTCGGGCTGTGTTCTCATCGACTTTTGGGCTTGTTTTTGCCTGGGGGGAGGCAGCTTTCTTGGTTTTACTCTGCTTGGTCGCTGCCTTCTTGACAGTTTTTTCGGCGGCACCTGTAAGGGCAGGGAACATGAGAAGCCCGGCAATAATAATACAAATAAGAGAGTGGAATCGTTCCCTTGAGCCGCTCATGATCGTTTGCATACGTTCCCTCTCTATAATCTATCAGCCGCGTTGATAAAAGAAACGCCAAGGTGGAATTCTACCTTGGCGTCCCGTCCAGTTGAGTAAGGGTCTACGCCATTCGTGTTTATCGGACTTTCAGTTCGGCGCGACGGTTCATTGCTCTGCCTTCAGGGTTGTCCTTACCATCCTCCGTGTTTGGTGCGATAGGATCCTGTTCGCCTCTACCTACTGTGTCAAGACGGCTGGCGGCAACACCCTTGGAGACAAGGTACGCTTTGACTGCCTGCGCACGACGTTCGGAGAGCGCTTGGTTGTAGCTGTCAGACCCGATTGAATCAGTGTGCCCTTCGATAGACACATTAATGTCAGGATTGTCTTTTAGTGTCTGTGCCGCTTCATCGAGCACTGGGCGAAACTCAGACTTAATGTTCGTTTTGTCGTAATCAAAGTTCACTCCGCGCAGAATGATCTTCCTCGGCGCTGGTGGCGGTGGTGGTGGCGGTGGTGGCGGTGGTGGCGGTGGTGGCGGTGGTGGCGGTGGCGCGACTTCCTCTTTCGTTAATAAGCAACCAAGAGCGCCACCAACGACAGCTCCAATACCGGCACCGAGCATGGCGTTATCACTATGCTCATTGTTATTGCCGCCAGTGACGGCACCGATTCCTGCTCCAACTCCTGCTCCAACAAGGGCTCCAGCAATACAGTTGTTTACCCGCTTTGAAGCACTACAGCCAGCAGTGAAAGAGAGCAAAACCGCCCCCCACAATAAATGAAAAACATAACCTCCACGACGCATCTTTAATGGCTCCTTTCCTTGCCGCCTCATCCTAATATGGAGAGGTGCACCTTGTGTAGCAAAAAAGTAATACCCAGAAAAGGGGGCCACTGGCTGTGAGTGAGGTTCCTTCACCCACTTATACACGGAGTGCTGCAAGCCCAGGTAAGTCTCCCGCTTCCAAGAACTCGAGCGAGGCGCCTCCCCCAGTCGAGAGGTGACTGACTTTCTCTGCAAGTCCAGCCTGAGTGAGTGCGGCTACAGTGTCACCTCCACCCACGACGCTGAAGCATGTTGTTGTCGCGACGGTTTCTGCGAGCGCTCGCGTGCCACGGTCGAAGGGTGCCATCTCGAACACCCCCATTGGACCATTCCACAAAATCGTCCGTGCTGAGCGCAGCGCGCTACGAAAGGTCTCAATACTGCGTGGGCCAATATCAACACCAAGCTGGTCGCTTTGAATCTCAGGCCCGGAAGTAATGGATGCGGAAGCTCCGGGTTGCAATTCTGCGACAACGACGTGATCTTGCGGAACAAGGATTGTCACCCCTTGCTCCTTTGCCTTGGCGAGTATGTCTTGCACTTCGTGAATCTTGTCAGGTTCAACTAATGACTTGCCAATGTGCACTCCTTGTGCCTGGAGCAATGTATAGGCCATTGCCCCGCCGATGATGATGGTATCTGCTCGTGTGAGCAAACTCCCGATCAGGCCGATTTTGTCAGAGACTTTTGCTCCACCAAGAATGGCCACGAACGGACGATCTGGGGATTGTAGCAAGCGAGAGAGTGCCGCGACTTCTTTCCGCATCAAGAACCCGACACCTTTATGAACGTAATGTGAGACCATGCCGACGACTGATGCATGCGCACGGTGCGAGGAGCCAAACGCATCATTGACATAGACGTCAGCGAGATTGGCAAGATCGCGAGCAAATCCCGCTTCATTTTTTTCTTCCTCAGGATGAAACCGCAAGTTCTCCAGGACGAGAACATCACCAGTTGCAAGCTGATCGATAGTCGCTAGTACCGTTGGGCCTACACAATCTGCAGCAAGAGGAACTGTTGTGCTTAATAATACTGCCAATCGTTCTGCTGCCGGTCTGAGACTAAACGCTGGGTCGACTTTTCCCTTTGGACGACCAAGGTGAGAGGCGAGCAATACTTTGGCTCCTTGTTGACGCGCGTAACGAATAGTTGGGAGCGCTTCGCGAATACGCGTGTCGTCAGTAACTTCTCCCGCCTTGTTGAGTGGCACGTTAAAATCAACGCGAATGAAAACGCGTTTACCCTGCAATGGCAACTGTTCGATGGTGGTTAGCTCCATAATGGCTCCAACTGAGAGATGGGGTAGGAAATGCGAACGTTTACTTAGAGATCTCAGCGTACAATTCGCGAATGAGGGTGTGCATTTTCTCTTGTGTGGCAGGATTATTGAGTGCAAGACGTACCGTTGTTTCAAGGAAACCCGGAACAGTACCGACATCGTGACGCCGTCCGGTGAACTCGTAACCAAAAAGCCCACGCCGTTGCCGGAGTACCTTAAGGCCATCGGTCAATTGGATTTCTCCACCGGCCCCAGGTTGAACGCGCTCTAGGATGGGGAAAATCTCGGCAGGAAGAACGTAGCGGCCAATAATAGCGAGATCTGAAGGTTCAGTCCCACGCGGTGGTTTTTCTACCATGTCGGAGATTTCATAGGTCCGTGGTTCGCGCTCTGTGCCAGCGATGACACCGTAACGATGGATATCGTCACGTGGAATGCGTTCTAGTGCTACGACGCCTGTGCCCTTACGTTCGTACACTCGTAAGAGCTGGGCGGCGAGTGGAGGGTCGGCTTCGCCAAGATCGTCTGGCAAGATCACGATACATGGTTCATCGCCTACGGCCTCACGAGCACAGAGGACGGCGTGTCCAAGTCCACGGGGTTGATCCTGATAGACGCAACGCGTCCGAACATGCGCTAACAACGTGTTCAGATTATCTAAAAGTGAGGCTTTACCTTGGTCGGCAAGCCAAGTATCGAGCGCTGGAGCCGGTGAGAAATAATGGCCAATGTTCTCTTTGTTCTCGCTAATGATGAACACGATCTCTTCGATGCCGGCGGCAACGGCTTCTTCTATCGCATATTGTGTGGCTGGACGGTCCACAACGAGCAGGAGTTCTTTCGGTACGGTTTTAGTGACAGGCAGAAGGCGAGTACCAAGACCAGCGGCAGGGATCACCGCTTTTCTCACTTTTGGTGTCATTCCTATTTCCTTAAAGAAAACGGGAGGCAGGTACGCCTCCCGTTGGTCGTTTCAGAACCACGAAGGTCCGTCGAGTATGTCCCTACTGCATGTTTACGAAGATGCGACTACACGTTGGAAACTCGACGGTTTGGCATCGATCGGGATAGCTGCAGGCTCTAGTGCGATATCGAGGACATCGTCCATCGTTTCAACAAAGCGAAATTGAATCTCTTGTCGGACGTTGGCAGGAACGTCTTCCATATCTTTTTCATTGCGCTTGGGCAGGATCACCGTAGTAATCCCAGCACGTCGTGCCGCTAACACCTTTTCTTTGACACCACCGATTGGCATAACTTTGCCGCGTAAGGTGATTTCTCCGGTCATGGCAATGTGAGAGTGCACTGGACGGCTAGTGAGCAACGAGGACAAGGACGTAGCGATCGTGATACCCGCGGATGGACCATCTTTGGGAATGGCTCCCGCTGGGACGTGAATATGTAGATCACAATTTTCAAAGAAGTCCGAAGAGAGGCCTAACCGGTCAGCACGAGACCGTACGTATGAGAGTGCGGCCTGTGCCGACTCTTTCATCACATCACCCAAGTGTCCGGTGATCGTCAGTCCTTTTTTCCCTGCCATCCGAGTAGACTCGATAAAGAGAATCTCTCCACCGTTCGGCGTCCAGGCGAGTCCAGTGGCGACTCCCGTCTCCTGGGTACGTTCCGCGACTTCGGAGAAAAATTTCTCTGGACCGAGTAACTCGCGCAGTTTGGCGGTCGTGACGACTGTCTGCTCGGTCTTCCCTTCGGTGACGGCACGGGCGACCTTGCGACAGACGCTGCCCATCTCGCGCTCGAGATTTCGTACGCCAGCCTCATGCGTGTAACTCCGTGCGATGCTAAGAATGGCGTCGTCAACAAAGGAGATCTGGCTATCCGTCAGGCCATTCTCTTTGATCTGTTTGGGAAGCAGGTGGCGTTTGGCGATCTCAAGCTTATCTTCTTCAGTGTATCCTCCGAGTTCGATCACCTCCATACGATCCCTCAACGCTGGCGGTACGGGCTCCAGGTAGTTTGCTGTGGTGATAAACATCACCCTCGAGAGATCGAAAGGAACATCGAGGTAGTGGTCAGAAAACGAGAAGTTTTGTTCGGGATCGAGAACCTCGAGCAACGCCGAAGCCGGATCGCCACGAAAATCCATGCCAAGCTTGTCGATCTCGTCGAGCATGAACAGCGGATTATGTGAGCCCACTGTCCGTAGCGACTGAATGATGCGTCCGGGGAGCGAGCCGATGTAGGTACGTCGATGGCCACGAATTTCTGCTTCGTCGCGCACACCACCAAGAGAGAGGCGAGCGAATTTCCTCCCCATCGCACGGGCGATGGAACGTCCCAAGGAGGTTTTGCCAACGCCCGGCGGGCCGACAAAACACAAGATGGGGCCTTTAGAGTCGTTCTTCAGTTTGCGCACGGCTAGGTATTCAAGAATGCGGTCTTTGATTTTCTCAAGGCCATAGTGATCTTCGTCCAACACTTGGCGGGCATGGTGGATGTCTAAATTATCTTCGGTCGAGACCGACCACGGTAAGTTCACCAACCACTCAAGGTAGGTGCGGACCATCGAATGCTCAGCCGACTCGGGCGGAATCATACGCAGCCGCTCGAGTTCGTTGTCCGCGGCCTTACGCGCTTCTTCCGGCATCTTGGCATCGTCAATCTTTTTGCGCAGATCTTCGATCTCATTGGACCGAGAGTCGTTTTCTCCGAGTTCCTTCTGGATCGCGCGCATCTGTTGACGCAGATAGAACTCTTTCTGGTTCTTGTTAAGTTCGCTCTGCACCTGCGATTGAATCTTGTTGCCCAATTCGACAAGCTCAATCTCACGGTTGAGGATCGACGATAACTTCTCCAACCGGTTACGTACTTCCAAAGTGTTCAACAGATCCTGCTTCTCGTCGACCGAGATATTAAGGTTCGAGGTGATCAGGTCGGAGACTCGTCCTGGGTCTTTGATGTTCATTACTACGCCTTGCAGTTCGTCAGGAAGATAGGGAACCATAGAAACGAACTTGGCGAACTGGCTCACCATGTGAGCTTGCAGGGCATCAAGGTCTTTTGACGGAACGAAGGTATCTTGCAAGTGGGCAACTCGGGCACGGAAATAGGGGTCGTATTGCACGTAATCCCGTATCTCGATGCGTTTGACGCCTTGGACTAGAATTCGGACACTGCCATCAGGATACTTCAGCATCTTTAAGATGCGTCCAGCACAGCCCCGTGCGTATAGCGCCTGTGCCCCTGGGTTTTCGTCATCCGGGTTCTTTTGCGTAGCAAGGCCAAGGAGATTGTCTCCTTTGCGACAATCATCAACCAGCTTGAGTGATGAACCTCGTGAAATCAGCAGTGGAACAATTGCGGACGGAAAAATCACGACTCCGCGTAATGGTAAAATAGAAAGCTCTGGGGGAATGACTACCCCACTCAGGTCATCTTCAAAGCCAACCGGTCGATTCTCTTGGCTTTGTTCTTCTTCACTTGCACTAAATTTCGAGTCTGCCATTGAGGCGTCCTCCATTACAATACGGTTACAATCTCTGTAAAAAAGATAATACATGGTCTGCGCTTGCACAAGGGGTAAAGAGCGGTTACAACCGTGGCGCTCTTATCCCGAGTACAATATATGCACGACGATTCACATGAGCAACTTTTTACGTTAGCAGAAGCCAACGCCTTAGTGCCACGATTCGAGCTGATTCTTGAGCGCATGCAGCGGGTGAGCCTCATGATTCGTGAGGAAATGTCCGCTATCACGGAAGAGCAGAGTGAAGAGAGCCTTGCCCAGTTGTCGATTCACCAACTTCTGCAACGGAAGCCCGCCCTCCATCCGTTGTTTGAACAGCTTTCGCAAAGTGTTGAGGAGATTGAGGGGCATGGCTGTCTGTTTAAAGGGCTCGAATTAGGACTCGTTGATTTCCCCGCGAGAATCGATGGTGAAATTGTCGAACTTTGTTGGCAATACGGGGAAAAAGAAGTCCGCTACTATCACGGTCGAGAGGAAGGGTTTGCCGGAAGGCGCCCATTGGATCCACAACAGAAACAGCCTCTCTATCAATAGGTTCGTGTAGTGAAGAGATATCGTGCCATTCTTTTTGATCTGTTTGGTACGGTGGCACTGTTCCGCCAAGAGAAGTTGCCTATTTTTGAATGGGAAGGCAGATCTTCACGGTCGACTATGGGGAAACTACGTGCGGTAGTCGAACAGACCGTGCCCACAGTTCCTTTCTCGCAGTTCTTTGCGGCTCACACCGAAGTCTCACGCGAGTTGGGCGAAGTGCGTACTCGAGAAATGCGCGAATTCTCCTCAGCGTATCGTTTTTCCTTGATTCTGACGCGTGCCGGGCTAGAGGATTCCCCACTCACACAAGACATTGCACGAGCTTTATCGTCATCGCATATGCAATTGCTAGCAGATGCGACCGATATCCCCTCGACGCATTGTGAGCTGCTTGCTGACACGCAACAATGCTATCGTGTTGCCCTAGTGTCGAACTTCGATCATGCGGCGACTGCTCGTCATATTCTCGAACGTGACGGAGCTACAGAATACTTCGAACATATTGTGATTTCTGACGAGCACGGTTGGCGGAAGCCTCACCCTCGCATTTTTATTGATACCCTGACGGACCTCGGAGTTGAGCCCCGAGATGCCTTGTTTGTGGGTGATTCGCCCCAAGATGATATTCGTGGGGCCTCTGGGGTCGGAATGGACGTTGCGTGGGTTAACGCGCAGGATGCTCCGTTACCCGAAGAGTTTCCGTCACCGCAGTACGTTGTGCGCGCCATTCCGGAACTGCGTCATGTGCTCTCTCTTTGAATTACATTTGGGAGAAGCCAGCTATGGCACGAAAACTACAGGTTGCTGTCGTTGGTGATAATAATCCCTCCCCTGAAGTAACACAGTGGGCCGAAGAGGTTGGGCAGTTGCTCGCAAGGAGCGGGGCTGTGGTTGTATGTGGCGGACTTGGTGGCGTGATGGCCGCGGCTGCACATGGCGCAGTGGCGCAGGGAGGAACGACAGTCGGAATTCTACCGACCTACGATGCTTCAACTGGGAATTCGTCCTTGTCTATCGTGATCCCTTCAGGTGTAGGACACGCACGGAATGTGATGGTGGTTGCTGCTGGAGATGCAGTGATTGCGTTACCTGGATCGTATGGAACGTTATCGGAAGTCGCACTTGCCTTGAAGCTAGGCAAAGCCGTCATTGGGGTCAATGCGTGGGGAGATGTGAAAGGTGTTCAGGCTGCAAAGACACCGACCGAAGCAGTGACTCTAGCCATTACTGCAGCGCATCGCTTGAGCAGCTAAGTCGTCGTTTTCTTCTTGAAACTACCCTTGTCGAGTACCTGTTCCCCCTTGACGCAAGCGCTTGCGCAAGATGGGAATGGCATTGATTTTTATTTCACGTAGTAAGTCCCAATAGATTCCGCGTGGACGTGGATAAACTGCACGCGTGGCGATGACTTCTGTGGGGGTAATGACGAAGTCCACCGGAAGATCGTGCGGAAACATCGGAATCTTGTGGAGGATCAATTGGAGGGGGTGAATGGTAGTAACAATGGGAGTGAGTTCGCGGACTTTTCCTTCTTCACGAAGCAAGCCATACTCCAGATCAGAAAATCCACCACCTTTGCCGAGCCGCGCGCCGTCGCGACTAGCCGCAACGGAACCGCTGACGATCAAATCGGTATGTCGCATTTCACGTGGAGTGACAAGGCGACCATACTTGAGGGCTCCACGAATGCTGGCAGCTACAGCAATGCGAGCACCGAGCCGTTGCGGGTCGAGTTCAACAAAACATTTTTCCGCGCGTAGCCGTGGGACCGCGAGATAGAGAATCTTCCCATCTGCTAAGGCGGCACGCCGTACCGGAAGCTGCGGGGCATCGGACCCAACTTTGATGACTTGCGCTTTGCGCCAGACGGTCAACTCGCGGAGGAGCATGGCGGCGCGTTCCGCGCCGATAAAATTGGGAATCCTTCCAGTCGGACCGGGGAAGCGGATGATCCCTTGCTGTGTCAGTAAATTCCAAATTGCCTTGCGAATCTCAGCTTTTAGCGTTGCAGCTTGGATATTGTTAGGGTAACGCTCGCGTACCGCCATATGTATCACGCTAGGCAATTAGTAATTGATGTTTCCATACAGACCACAGAACGAACAAAAAAACAATACGATGCTACTAACGGGCTTCTGCTTGAGTTGAGAATTCTTGCAAGAAAACCTATACCCAGGCTTGGGCAATAAGCCGCGCTCTGTTAAAGATCTTTTCTCGATTTGACGCAGTACGCTCTAAAGAGATTGTAGTCCAGATGAACGGCGCAGTGCAAATTTTCATATTGTTCGTGGAGCTACGCCGAATGCCGAGACGATTACAAAGAGGTAAATATGCCAACAAAAGAGGGCCGTCCCGAGCTTCCGGTAGCGGGTGTTGATCTGGTCCCGCACATAAAGCAAGTCGAACGATTTCTCCGACTGCTAACGTGGCAGATGTTTTTCTTATTAGCCCTTTTGTTGTATCTTGCGCTTCGTCCGCAACCAGGACGTTACCAGTTTACCATTGCTGGAGAGGATGCTGGAGTGTTCGACACCGCGTACGGACGAGCACACTTGGTGAAGCTACAGAAACAAGTATTGAAGCCGGGAGAAACACCGCAGTCTACCACGCCAGCGACTAGCTCGGCGCCCACGACCAGCGAGAGCACTGAGACCAAGTAATCGATCAAGAGGAAACGGCTGAGGGCCGAACGACAGGGAGGGACTATGAAGCGTTTGGGAGTCGTACTTTCGACCGCCACTGAAGCGCCACCGAAGGAATTTGTAGAGTTGGGGAAACTCGCTGAAGATAAAGGCTATGCTGCGATCCTCGTTAATGAAGGAAGAGGAGACGCGCTTGCCTGTACAGAAGCTATCGCTCTTGGGACGTCACGTATCCAGGTTGGTACGAACATCGCCAACATTTACTTCCGCCATCCGTTCCTTGCGGCCATGACGGCCGTAACAATTGATGAGCTTTCCGATGGACGTCTGCTGTTGGGATTCGGGATCAGCCATCGACCATTGCTTGAGTCCCTCGGGATCACGATGGACCAACCGCGCCAATACATGCGCTCATATGCACAAACAGTAAAAAATGTGCTGAGTGGAAAACAGATTGGCTCGTTCTTTCGCCCACGGCCATCCATACATCCTGTTCCGGTGTATGTTGGGGCAGTGACGGTAGAGTCCGCAGAAGTTGGTGGAGAAGTAGCGGACGGGATCATGCCGTTCTTACCTGCACGTTCCTATCTACCTAGCCTAGTCAAAGCGGCAAAAGAGGCAGCACAGAGGGTAGGAAAGGATCCGCAGACTGTCGATTGTATTGTCAGTATTCCCACCTTCATCTCTGAAGATATTGACCAGGCACGTTCTGCGGCGCGATACAATCTTGCGTTTTTTGCGCAACTGCCTTTTTATCGTAAGCAATGGCGTCGCTGTGGGTTTGTTAACGAGGTCAACGCTATGCAGGAAGCGTGGAAAAAAGGCGATCGACGCGCGGCAGCCGCTTTGGTTTCCGATCAAATGGTTGAAGAAGTCTGTGTGTTTGGTCCGCCGAGCATGTGTCGCGAACAACTTGCTGCGTTTCATGATGCTGGAGCCGCGATGCCGGTTCTTGCCGTAAGCCCCGTAAATGAGGAACGCTTGGCTGCGACGCATAAAGCTTTGAGCTTGCTAGCACCGTAAGGGAACGATCCTCTTTCTCTCTTGCTGAATGAGCGTTCATCCTTTATAAGTACTGATGAGGGCAATACTGAGACCGGCAAGTCACCTAGGGCTTGTTTGGGGCAGATTGCACCAAAACCATGAAGGCACCAATCACTGTTATTGCTCCTTTGCTTGCCCTGGCCTTGTTCGTTCCCAACGTTGGACGGACACAGGGTCCAGTTTCAAATGGACACGTTCAGGGTGCTGAGCGAAGCTGGAAAACGGTTGAGGAATTATCGCCTGAGGAACTGCGCAACGTAGATCTGCGCTCTGAGACTCCACGCGATTCCCAGGTGTCCTACCTTCCAGCTGAGCCGTATCCTTTCACTGCACCATATACAGCTGAAGAGATGGGATACCGGTTAATGGAATTTACCCAACGCCCTCGTTGGTCGTGTGCCTTTGCCAACTTGTGGGGGTCAATTACACCTCAAGGGGTTTTGTTGAATCCAGGAAAATCGATTACCTTCATGAATTATCTTGGACCGGATGGTGTGAAGGCGGAATTTCTCCGCAAGCCGGGTGAGGAACTCTATCGCTATATAAATCAGAATACCTTCCCGCCAGACGCTGAAGGCTCGCAGCGCATGACCATTCGCTATCGCACTGACCTGACCTTCCCTAAGAAAGAGGAGGCGTTCATGTACACTCCGGCGATCCGGCGAGTGCGGCATCAAGCGCCCAACCGTCGCCAAGATCGCTATCCAAATCAAGCGCAAACCTCGGATGATGGGAATGGCCGTGATGCCTGGGAGTATTCTTGGCGGTTGATCGGTACGGACGTTCTTTTTCAGACGGTGCGTTTTCCGGTAACACGCCCAACGATTGTGATTGGTAACACGGGTGACGGAACACTACGCGAAGTCGTCTACCGCGTGATCTCAAGATCATGGGCAAAAACTATTCCCATTATCGCAATGATGGTGGCGTTGAATGTTATGTCGTGGAGGCCCGTGCGCGCGAAGATTGGCTGCCGAACTACTACGCACCGCGCATTCTCTATTGGTTAGAAAAGCACTCCTTTTATCCGCTGCGGATCGAGCAGTATGGGCCGGATGGAAAGTTAGCATTTATTGAAGTGCGCATGACCGAAATGTTCAACCCGAGTATGGGTGAACGCGGATACGGACCGATGTTGATTACCTACTGGCATATCGCTTCTGACGTTCTCACCTACAATGTGCGGGATAATCACCGACTGCGAAACTGGAGTGCCGAAGAGAAAGAGGTATTTTTCAATCCTGACTTTATGCGAAGGAATTGGTATCTGGATACGTCAGTGAAGAGCCAGATGGAGATCCCACATCCAGATTTGTTCTACTTGCGTCCTTCGCTCGAGGAAGGAAAGTTTCCTCAGTTGCGCCCGGTGCAATTGCCGGCAGAGGTTGCGGCAAGCATAACGGCCCAAGACGCTGCTGGACGGTTGGTATTTGAGGTGAACGAGAAAGAACTTCCGGTGACAACCGTAACGACACCAACTCCAGCGACGGTAGGTACACCAACCAACACTGCCGCTCCTGCAGCAGTGAAAACCTCCGACGCATATGCCCAGACCCAGAACGACCAGTCGCAACAATAGTGAGATAATCGTTTTCCTAACACGCGAGTTTGTGGTCGTGTGAAGAGTCGGGGGAATCCTGCTATAAAGCGCGCATGCTGCATCGCTATGGCATGATTCACGGGCGGTTCCAGCCGTTTCATAATGGTCACTGGGAATATGCTCGTACAGCATTGGCCCGGTGCGATTTCCTCTTCATTGGCATTACCAACCCCGACCCATCACTCATTGTGCATGAGGTCGCTGATAGTGTACGGCATTTGCCAGAGGCGAACATCTTTACGTTCTTCGAGCGGCACCAGATGATTCAATCGACGTTGATCGAAGCTGAAGTACCGTTATCTCGCGTTGCCATCGTGCCGTTTCCGATTCATCATCCAGAGCGCTGGTCGTATTACTGTCCAAGGGAGACTATGCAGTTTGTGCGTATTTTTTCTTCCTGGGGGCAAGAAAAATTGCAGCGCTTTTACAGAACACAACTGGCATGTTGAAGTGCTTGATGAAGGAGTAGCGAAAGAGGTGAGTGGCAGCGAGGTGCGACAACGGTTACGTGAGGGAAGGGAATGGGACATTCTGGTGCCACGTGCCGTGGTCCGAGTGCTGCAAGAGATTAGAGCAGTGGAACGGCTGAGGAAAGTAGTCAGTATTCAGTAGCCAGCGGTCGGTAGACATATTCATGGCGAATACAGAGACACGAATCCACAATCCGCATTCTGCAATCCGCATTCTCTTCGTGATTCTCGACGGCCTTGCTGACCGTCCTCAGAAAGCACTCGGCGGTAAGACACCGCTTGAAGCCGCCTACACTCCGAATCTAGATCGGCTTGCTGAGCTTGGTACGACTGGTTTACTTGTTCCGTGGTCTCCAGGTATTCCGCTGGAAAGTGAGTTCTCTCACTTCTTGCTCTTTGGTTATTCGCCAGAGAAATTTCCTGGACGCTCTGCCTTTGAAGCAATCGGACGTGGTTTCGATGTTTCTCCGGAAACTGTCGTTATGCTGGCAAGTTTTGCCTCGACGACGATCGTTGATGGACAGGTACGACGAGATTCGATTCTCTGGGAAGAGAAAAAGCCTCGTGATGAGGCTGACTGTGAAGAATTGAGCATAGTGATTGCCGGATACGAGGAGCACGGAATCAATTTTTCATTGCAATCCTGTGGACATTGTGAAGCAATCCTCACCCTTTCTGGCCATCCAAGTCGCTATGTATCTGATGTTGATCCATTTTATAATGGAGCGTTTGTCGCGGAGGCACTGCCATTAGCAGAAGATCCTGATCAACCCAACGCTACTCGCACAGCTACAGCCTTAAACAATTACTTGAAGTGGGTGTATGAACGGCTGCGTTCTCATCCAATTAACCAGCAAAGACAAAGAGTTAACCTAGCATCTATAAATTTTTTGTTGACTAAATGGGCATCAGTGCGCCCAAATGTTACACCATTCTTTGAGCAGAACGGCCTACGGGCAGCAAGCGTGGAGAATTATCCACTTTATATTGGTATCGCGCGTGTTTGCGGCATAACTTCTGTGACTGTACCTCAGCATTCCGACATTGCTGCTGACTTCAGTGCGAAACTCCATGCTGCTGATGAATTGTTCCAACAAGGATATGAATTCGTACATCTACATTCAAAAGGTCCAGACGTATCAGCTCATCGGAAAGATCCATTAGGAAAGCAACATGCGATCGAAGCGATTGATCGCACC
Source organism: uncultured delta proteobacterium (assembly GCA_963733195.1). Taxonomy (GTDB): domain Bacteria; phylum Desulfobacterota; class Binatia; order Bin18; family Bin18; genus VGTJ01. The sequence goes on along the minus strand of CAVTCR010000050.1, from coordinate 47,644 downwards.
CTTGGTGACATCGTTAAACGAATCGAGAGTGAAAGATGATCTGCTTGTGGTTGTGACAGGTGATCATGCAACACCGAGTAGTGGCCCGCTGATTCATTCAGGAGAAGCTGTGCCATTGCTCATTGCTGGAGGAGCCAATGTGTCTTTCTGATCACGTGAAGGAATTTCACGAACGAGCAGTGATCACTGGTGGATTGGGCCGTGTGTATGGAACCGATATGATGCCGATCCTACTGAATCTGACTGATCGTGTCAGACTCCATGGGGTACGGCATCAACCTGCAAGCGAGGCCGTATTGGTCAGGGGCGGTGCAGCCGTTTAGGTTACACGATAGGCAAAACGAGTAGGAGAGGGCCTGTAGCACCTACGAGACGCCCGCGAAAACGTAGCGCCTGTTGCGCGACGAGACGCCCGCGCTCTCAAGCTCATTCCTTTGCAACAATTCGCTCCATTCCATCAAGATACGGACGCAACGCCGGTGGAATCACAACCGATCCGTCCTCTTGCTGATAGTTCTCCAGGATCGCAATCCACAGTCGTCCGATAGCGAGGCCGGAGCCGTTGAGAGTATGGACAAACTCGGGCTTTGCTTTCGGGTTCACGGCGAAAACGAATCTGCGCCCGCCGCGCTTGAAATGCCTCACAATTTGAGCAGGATGAAATCTCCCGATACGTGTTCTGGCTCGGGAGCCACACTTCGATGTCATAGGTCTTCGCGGCCCGAAAGCCCATATCGCCAGTGGAAAGAACAACCGTCCGATATGCAAGACCAAGGGTTTCCAAGACCGTTTCGGCGTTGCGCGTGAGAGCTTTCGAGTTCTTGGTACGAATCTTCTGGTCGAGTCAGTTTGACCAGCTCGACTTTATCAAACTGATGCTGGCGAATGAGGCCACGCACATCTTTGCCGTAGCTGCCGGCTTCGGAGCGAAAACACGGCGTGTACGCGGTCATCTTCATTGGCAACTGCGCGTTATCGAGAATCTCACCGGCGTAGATGTTGGTGACCGGCACTTCCGCCGTTGGAATAAGTAAAAGTTGCGCTCATCCGTCAGCTTAAAAAGATCGGCTTCAAACTTCGGCAATTGTCCAGTGCCGTACAAGGTTTGGCTGTTCACCATGAACGGAGGAAGTACTTCGGTATAGCCGTGCTGCTTGGTATGGAGGTCAAGACAGAAATTAATCAACGCGCGTTCAAGGCGTGCGCCGACGCCAGTAAGGATAGAGAAACGCGCACCAGTGATTTTTGCCGCTCGTTCGAGATCAAGAATGCCTAAGTTCGTGGCCACATCGACATGATCACGCGGGGTGAAAGCGAACTGTAATGGCTCCCCCCAGCGTTTGACTACTTGATTGGCGGATTCGTCAGTTTCCTACGGGAACGCTCTCATGGGGCAGATTCGGCAAGTGTTGCCAGAAGTCCGTTCAGTTCGTTTTCGACCGCGGCAAGATCCGCTTCGATTGCAGGCATACGCTCGCCCATCTTGCGAACGGCGGCGCCACGTTTCTCGGCTTCCTCTTTTTGCCCCGCTTTCATTAGCTTGCCAATTTCCTGGCTTTCGCGGTTTCGTGCAGCTTTGAGATCTTCACTTTCACGAATAAGCGCTCGGCGTCGTTCATCAAGTGCAGTGAAGCTATCGAGTGCGACAAGTGGGAAGTTCCGTTGTCCCAACTTCGCGCGCACGGCATCGAGATTGGTGCGCAGAAAATTCACATCGTGCATTAGTTCGCTTGCTCCTCAAGAAAAAAGTCAGACAGTAGGGTAGCGGTCTACCTAATGCTGTCAACCATACAGTCTGCTCCTGGTTACGGAGAGAGCACAAGCGGGGACGTTTCTGTCGCGAGTACTTGGACATTATCGCCTGTGAGACTGCGTAAGAAAGCCACAAGGGCATGCTTTTCTTCTGGGGTGAGGGTCAAGGAGGAAATCTTTGGATCTTGCCCTTCACTGCCAGTGCCACCACGGTCGTAGTAATCAACAACTTCCTCAAGCGTCAGCAACGCGCCGTTGTGCATGTATGGGGCAGTGAGTGCGACATTCCGTAACGAGGGGGTTTTGTAGCGCCAGAGATCAGTCGGATCGAGCGTGACTTCATACCGCCCACGGTCTTGTTCAGGCGGAGTGAGTACTTCGTTGACTTGCGTGCGTGGCATTTTGACGGTGAGGCCGCCACCCAAATCCACATCAATAGTCTTTTCCGGAATGAGTTGTAATTGAGCGACCCCGGTATTGTGAAAACTTTGATTGGTAAACAGGGCGGCGTCTCTGGCTATCGTGTGACAAGTGATGCATTGCCCTTTTCCTGAGAAGATCTTGAACCCCGCTTTTACTTCTTGACTCACGGCGTTTTGATCTTTGCCGAAATACCAGCGGTCAAAAGGCGAGTTGCCGGAGAGCAGTGTACGTTCGTAGCTGGCAATGGCTTTTCCTATGGTCGCAACGCTGATGCCCTCACCAAATGTTTTCTGGAATTGTTCCTCGTAACCAGGTAGCTTTCGTACTTTGTTAACAACGTAGCCCATCGACGGGTTCGCCATTTCGACCGGATTCGTCAGAGGGGAGATAACCTGGTCTTCGAGTGTAAATTCTCGTCCGTCGTGAAACAGCACTCGCAAGTACGCCACGTTATACAGTGCTGGTGGATTCCGCTTGGTGGACTGTCCGTTCATACCCACAGCTAAGCGGGTTTCGTTGACGGTGAAGCCTTGGGTTGGGACATGACACATGGCGCAGGACATCGTGTCGTTGGGTGAAAGGCGGCGGTCGAAGAAGAGTTGACGACCGAGTGCGATCTTTTCTGGAGTGAGCGAGTTGTCTACTGGAATTGGTAATGAAACAGGCAGGCCGAGCGGGACCGGGCTGGGGGTTAGGGGCTGGGGGTTAGGGGCTGGGGGAAGGCAGAAACCAGAGGGCAAGAGGCAAAAGTTAAAAAGAAGGATTAGAGTAAACTTTCGTCCGAAGCCATTGACGCTCATGGTGATTCGTTAGTGACGGTACGTTTGTTGGTTTCGAAAAGAATAGTTTCAATGTCATTCAGTACAAGCTGGGCGCTGAAGAGCCCGGTGCTGTAGATGTTACGCACGTTGTGATGCTGATCTAGCAAGTACACCTTCAGCACATGACGAAACAGGCCGCTCCACTCGCCGTTGTCCATTGTCAACTTGGCAATAGGCTGGTTGAAGTCAGTCAAAACCGGTTGGAGGTCAGCCTTTGTAGCACTGGTCAAAAAATGCCAGTCACTATGAGGCTGTAGAGTCGCACGAGTTTCCGCCATACGCGAAGGGGTATCTCGTTCTGGATCGAAACTGACAGAGAGTAGGGTCACATGCCGAGCCGTTTCAGGACGTTGACTCAGTAGATGATCGAGTTGATGCAACACGGCGGCTGCTAGTGGGCAACCGCCGACATCTGCACACGATGTATACATGAAGGAGACTACGGCAACTTTGTCGTGTGTTAGTGCGAAGAGATTGGTCCGCTCGCCCTTTGTGTTGAGTAAGGAATGGTCGGTGACAGTGTCGATAGTTGGCAAGGCGTAGGTGCCTGGAGGTGGGGGGGTGAATTGCGGTTGTAAAGCATCCTGGAGAGCAGAGGCGCTGTTTTGGGCGGGAGATGAAGAAGACAAGGAAACTAAGAGCAGAACAATACTAAGAACAAAACGAGGAAGGGCAGTCATAGCGATTTCGCAGGAAAGAATAGGGTGGGCACTGCCCACCCTACGAGCTGTCACTTAGTTGTTGCCACGACTCGTTGTGAGTCGCGCACTTCGTTTTCGGTGTAAATCTGATTCTTGTAAAACTGGTCCTGACCAAAGTGCATGATGTGTGGGCGACCAAGTTTTTCCTTATTGAAGTCAACGGTGAAGGTGTGTTTTAGCGCTTTTCCATCCCAGGTGTATGCCTTGAGGAACTGTTCGTTGGCTTCACCTTTTTTGTCCCAGTTCGCAAGCAGTGAGGTTGTGAAGTACACGCGTTGACCGTCCCACGACTGCGAGACCATGTTCACTTGCGCACCGATCTTTTGTTCGTGAATCATCTTCGGTTTGGTTGGATCGGCCACGTTGTACACTCGGCATGAACCATCCATGAACGTATTCACGAAGAGAAACTGATCGTCTGCGGAAAGACTAATGTCGACTGGCAACGGAACTTTCTTGGGATCGCCTATGTCAGCCACTGGTTTTGCCTCGAAGGTGCCATCCTCTTTCTGATTAACAAGCCAGATTTTTGAGGTAAGCGCAGTGGCAGTAAACGCGTAGTGATGTCGTGGTTGGAGTGCCCAACGGACCTCAAGCGGTGCGCCCGGGACTTCGAAGTTTTGGATGGGCTTGCGCGCGTGGAAGTCCCAGATCACCATCGTGCTGCCAAAACGTTTCATGGCTTCTTGGTCGGCAAGCATCTTGCCGAAGTCCATCATGTAGTTGTTCCATCCGGTGAAGGATGACGTCAGCATGCGATTGAGATGAGGCTGAACGCGAACATCGTAGCCGTATTCCGCACCAGCAGGCATCCAATAGGTTTGAATATACTTGCCTTCATTGCTGTATTCGACCATGCCAGTCTTACCGCCGTGATCTTTATCATTGGAGAGACCGGTAATGAGCATCCGGCCTGGCAACGGATAGAAGGTGTGCGGTCCAACGACCCCACCAGAGTCCTGTACGAAGGTGTCGATAGTTTTTGTCATACTGGGCTTGGCGGGATTGGCAGCAATGTCGAAGACGAAGATTTTGCTATCGTCGAGACCACCGAGCCATAAGTGGCGACGGTCGTCGGTAAACCCGCCATGATGGGCTTCGTGTTGACCACCAACAGAGACGCTGGAGATCACTTTGCCATACTGATCGGGTCGTTTCGGATTTGCACCGATAGTCACAAGCTTATCCGAACCGTCTCCCAACCCTTTATCTCCGAGAGTCCAGATATACACGTAATCTTCCGCTCCGGTAATTTTGGGAAGATATGGAGATTGGCAGGTTTCGTCAGCTTGCACGTCTGCACTGCCAGCAAGCATTATGCAGGTCACAAACATCAGACACGCTACATTCTTCGCCCACACACGATACTGAGACATAACAGCCTCCTCGCTAAATACTCTAAATACTTGATCCACCCGGCAAGAAGAGGTAGCAAATCAACTCTCACGATGCAATGAGAGGTGAGCAGGAGAGAAGGTCTATGACTAATGAAGAATTCTATCGAGAGACGCATTCAGCAGTTCATCAGTTGGTCCAGAAGGTGTGGTGATAAACATGCACGACTTACGCAGGCCCTGTAGCTGGAAGGGAATTAGCGGATATGGGGGCTGAGGTTATCTATAAGGAGTTGGAAGAGCCGAGAGGGGGAAGGTGTTTAACACTCACCATCCAGAGGAGCGGCAGATGAATTGAAGAGGAGAGAATTCTTACCAAAGAAAAATTATCGGACATTTTACAGAGAAAACACCTCCTCCTTGGTTTTGCGTCCCCCCTTTCCAAATGAGAAAGTGACGATAACTTCCGACGACGGGGAGGGATGGCTGAGTGGTCGAAAGCGCCGGTCTTGAAAATCGGTAGGGTCGCAAGGCTCTCGTGGGTTCGAATCCCACTCCCTCCGCTTTCCTATTGTAGATTGCAAATTGTAGATTGTGGATTTTCTGAGTGACGAATTTTCTACTCCCGTGTGTACAGCTGGCCGAGTGCTGCGGGTGCGGAAGTGCGGGTTCCCAGGAGCACGAGGGCCAAGAGCGTCAACAAATAGGGCAGCATCAGTATAAATTGGTAGGGTATAGCTGACCCCAACGCCTGTAGATGAAACTGTAAGGCAGTTGCTGCACCGAAAAATAACGCCCCCCATAATGTCCCGTTGGGATTCCATCGACCGAAGATGACAATAGCGAGGGCGATGAAGCCACGCCCGGCGGACATGCCTTCAATAAATGTGTTGGAATAAGCGAGCGAGAGATAGCTTCCTGCTATTCCGCCTATGAAGCCTTCTACTGCGAGGGCAAGAGTACGAACTTTTCTGACAGAAACTCCCAAGGTTTCGGCGGCATGGGGATGCTCACCGACGGCTTGTAGTTGTAGCCCTGCACGTAGCTGGAACAAAAAAAATGTGAACAAGGGGACGAGGAGGATAGCTAGATAAACAAGCCCTGTATGTTGGAAGAGGGCGGGACCAAGAACGGGGATCGTGCTCAGAAGGGGAATCGATACAGGGGTAAAGGTTGTGACTTGTAAGGCCTGACCCGTAACACCGAAGATTCCGCGGTAGAGGAGACCGGTAATACCGGCAGCTAACAGGTTGAGACTTACTCCAACAACAATCTGATCTGCACTAAGCCCCACGGTTAGCCCTGCAAAGAGAAGGGCGAGGAAGAGTCCACTGAGCGCACCAGCGAAGACGCCTAGCACCGGTGAACCAGAAGCATAACAAGCAGTCATCCCAGCAAAGGCGCCGATGAGAAGAATACCTTCGAGTCCGATGTTGATGACACCGGCGCGCTGGACTACGGTCTCTCCTAAGGCGGCCAGCAGCAGCGGAGTTGCAGCCACGAGAGTGGAGTGAAGGAGTGCGTCGCTGTTGGTTAGAAGAGTGATGAAAATATCCATTTACGCTTGATAGTGTGAACAGAGAGAAACCAGACAGATAAGCAACGGAAGCGCGGAGCGTGTTGAAATTCGATGGACAAGGCGTTGTACAGTTTCGGTACTATAGGCGGCGAGAAAGAGTACGACAGTTGCTTGGATGACGGACGTCAACACTGAAGAGACTCCGACGTTTCTTTGTACGGCACTTGCTCCAGCATCCAATGCTCCAAAGAAAAGAGCTGCAAACACTACCCCAGCAGGATCACGTTGCCCGACGAGAGCAACGGCAATCGCAGTATAGCCATAGCCAGGAGAGAATTTTTCGTACACTCGTTGGGTGACTCCACTCACTTCGATGCCACCGGCCAGACCAGCAAGGGCTCCACTGAACAAGAAGGCGATAGTGACTTCGCGCTCTACCGCAATCCCAGCGAAGTGTGCAGCGGTTGGGTTGGCACCGGTTGCACGGAGGCGGAAACCAGCTTTGGTACGGAAGAGAAAAATCCAGATGATGATTGCGGTGACGAGAGCGAGAGCGATGCCGAGATGAAAACGTGCTGGAGGGAAGAGCCGCGGGAGCGTGGCGGCGATGGGAAGGGGATCTGTTTGAGGATATTGTCCAGATGCTTCCATGAGCGGTCCATGGACACCGTAACTGACAAGATAGACAGCGACAAAATTGAGCATGATGGTGCTGATGACCTCATTGACGCTGTGTTTCTGTTTGAGATAAGCGGCACAGCCAGCCCAGAGGAATCCTGCACTCAGAGAGACCACCACTACAATGAGGATCGCGAGAGGAGAGGGGAGTGCTGCAGTGTATTGACCAACCCAGGCAGCCGAAAGTGCACCGAGGAGTAATTGCCCCTCTGCGCCAATGTTCCAGAGTCCAGCGCGGAGGGCGAGCATAACCGCAAGGCCAGTGAATAGTAACGGGCAGGCTTTGACGGCAGTTTCAGAGAGACGATACGAGTCGCCAGCAGCACCAAGCCATAAGTTAACAAAGACGCTTGAGGCACTGATGCCAGTGAGCCATAGCCCTATCGTGATGACGATAATAGACGACACAAGGGCAAGGAGTGGTGAAAGGAGAGTCGTTTTCGCGTACATGGAGAGCTCGTCATCCTTCGACTTCGCCGCGAACACGGCTACGCTCACCTCGCACTGGCGCAGCAGGACAAGCGGTGTTATGCCTTGTCCAGTGTACAAGGCATTGTTGTCGTGGAAGGAATCGAGCTGTCACGATGTTGTAGTTACTCCAGTCATCATTAGGCCGAGAGCAGTATGCCCAGTTATAGGATCTACGGGTCCTAACAAGCGGCCTTGGTAGAGTGCATAGATGCGATGACTGAGCGCGAGAGTTTCGTCAAGGTCGGTGGAGATGAGAATGACCCCTGCGCCGCGCTGGCAGTGCTCAATGAGGGTACGGTGAACGTAGTCGGTTGCTCCGATGTCGAGGCCTCGTGTGGGGTTCGCGGCAATAATAATCTGCGGGTGAGTTGCTAATTCGCGAGCAATGACAACGCGTTGCTGGTTACCACCAGAGAGAGAAGAGACGGGTTCGATCGGAGAAGAGGTGCGGATACCAAAGTTCTCGATTTGCGAGTAAGCGAATTGACGTGTGTGATCGGGATTAAGGTAAAGTCCAGGAGAGATGGTCGAGAGGCGCTGAGTATTGAGAAGAAGATTCTCCTCAACAGATAAGGAAAGTGCGAGTCCTTCACGGCGACGGTCTTGAGGGATGAGTGAAACACCTAGCGCGCGTACCTGGGCTGGTGTTGATTGGCTCAACTGAGAGCCGTTTATTCTGATGGTTCCTTCTGTTGGTTTACGGAATCCGAGCAGGATTTCAATCAGTTCAGTTTGCCCGTTGCCATCAACACCGGCAATGCCAACGATTTCGCCTGGTCGTAACGTCAGCGACAGATTCCGTAATGACATACCACCGGAAGCTGCGGAGACTGACATGTTATCGAGGAGTAAAAGAGGGGGGAACTCGAGTCTGATTCACTATGGGGCGAAAGATGAGTTTTCGGTAGTGAAGTGGGAAGGGAAAGATCACCGATCATCAGCTGAGCAAGTTCCTGTGGAGTACTAGCGGCAGTTTCCTTGGTTGTGACGAGGCGACCGCGACGGAGGACGGAGAGCCGGTCGGCGATGGCTAAGACCTCGGGAATCTTATGGGTGATCAAGAGGATCAAGTATCCTTCCTGTTTCAAGCGCCGCAGTACAGTGAAAAGATTATCTACTTCCGTTGGTGTAAGCACTGCGGTGGGTTCATCGAGAATCAATACGCGGGCTGAGGCGGCGAGCGTTTTGAGGATCTCCACTCGTTGTTGAGAACCGACAGAGAGTGCGGCGACAGGAGTGTCGGGACTTTCGATGTTTATACCGAATTGGGTGGCGAGGTTTCTTACTTGCTGAGCAAGGGCTGGGCGATCGATTCGACTTTTGCTGGAGCCTGGAAGTGCGAGAAGAATGTTTTCAGCAATAGTAAACGACGGAATCAGCATGAAGTGCTGGTGGACCATAGCGATCCCAGCAGCAAGGGCGGCGCGAGGCGATGAGAAGATATGCGGTTGACCGTTGAGGAGAATGGTGCCGGAATCTGGACGATACAAGCCAGAGAGGAGATGCATGAGAGTGGATTTACCCGCACCATTCTCTCCGAGAATGGCGTGAATCTCACCAGCGTGGAAGTCAATACTGACGTGATCGACAGCGAGGACGCTTGAGAAAGCTTTGGTGATTTCCCGTACAGAGATGTCGGGCATGGAAAGGATTACGACGCACCGGTTTGGACTGGGGAGAATTCGACGCTCGGTACGGTCAAGGTGCCGTTGATGATTTGCTGCTGCGCGGTGTCTATACGAATTTGCGCTGCGGATGAAAGACGACTTTTGAGTATCGGGTTGTACACGAGAGAAATGACATTATCTTTCATGCCTAGGCGGATGATGCGTCCTTGAAAAGAATGGTTTTGTACGGATTGAGCCATTTGCAGGAATGCTGTGGGGATATCGATGACACCACTGGCAAGTACGGCATTGGGAGCCAGGTCATTTTGATTTTTATTGGTACCGAAGGCGAGGATCCCTTTTTCTTGAGCCGCCTGAAACGCACCAAGACTCGCGGCGTCAGCATTAGGGATAATGACATCGCATCCTTGCTCAATGAGAGCAATGGCTGCTTGCTTGGCGGCGCCGACGTCTTCCCAATTGCCAATGTAGGAGACGATCACCTGAAAATTTGGATTGATGCTTTTGGCTCCTGCTTCAAAAGCCATGAAGGTACTTTTCAGAGGTGGGATCTCAACCCCACCAATAGCACCAGCTTTGCCAGTCGTGGAGACGAGCGCGCTCATCATGCCCATGAGATAGGTGGCTTCTTCGAGAAGAAAGCGCATGGGGGCAACGTTCTTGCGAACGGTGCTACCGGAGGTAGTGATGAATACAGAGCTAGGAAAGTCGGCGCCAACTTTTGCGGCGGCATCCTGAAATTCGAAGCCGTGACCAAAGATGAGGTTGAAATTGCGACTGGCGTAGTCACGAAAAGCTTCCTCGAAATCAGCGGGGGTCTTGGTTTCGACCTGACTGACTTCGGCGTGAAGTACTTCTTTGATCTTCATTAAGCCTTCGTACGCGAGAGCATTCCAACCAGCATCGCTGACCGGGCCTGGAGTTAGCAAAGCAACATGAAAGGAATTTGGCACTTCCTGAACAGGTTTGCTGTTGCAGGCGATTCCAGTGAAGAGACTGAAGAGCAAGAGAAGAGCGAAGGAACGGACAATATGTCACAAGATTCCTAACGGTGGCATGAGTACGATTTCGTCGGTGTAGATACTAGAAGGTTGGGAAATGACGCTGAGCATGGCATTGGCAACGTCAGTTGAAGAGAGCATCTTTCCGCGATCAAGAGTGCTGCCACTGGTGTCCCACAGTGGGGTATCTACTGCTCCTGGGATAACAGCAGTAACTTTGATACCTAAGGAGCGAACCTCTGCGGCGATGACTTTAGTTAAACCAAGAGCGCCAAATTTGGAGGCTGTATAGGCCGTTGATCCTGGAAGGATGTGGGTGCTGGCGATGGAGAGAACATTGAGGATATGGCCACGCCCACGAGGGATCATCTCTCGGATAGTATGTTTGCAGCAGAGGTAGGTTCCACGCAAGTTGATGTTGATCATGGAATCCCAGTCTTCTGTGCGGGATTCGGTCAGCGGACCGAAAACAGCGCCGCCAGCACTGGTGACGAGGATATCGATATGGCCGTAGGCCGATTTCGTCTTAGCCACTAACGCTTCGACTTGGAGTTCGTTCCCAACATCAGTGGGGACCGCTAAGGCGGATCCACCACTTTTAGTGATGTCAGTGACGAGATCATCGAGTTTTTGTTTCGTGCGGGCGGCGAGAGCGACTTTAGCTCCAGTTCGGGCAAGGACGAGAGCGACTGCCCGCCCGATACCAGAACCCGCTCCAGTGACAATAGCGACCTGACCATGAAGATCGTACGAAGACATAGTCTTACTCGCCGGTATACTCGAAAAAGTTTTTGGGAGTTTCCCAGAGGCCGATCTTCGTGAGGTTCTTACCTAGCTTAGGATTCAACAGGTCCCAGATGACTTTAGTGATATTCTCGCCAGTTGGGTTCAAGGTGCTGAATTCGACGGTATCGCTATTTAGATGCTTGTGATCAAAGCGATTGATCACCTCTTCTTGCACGATCTGCATTAGGGCGCCCAAATCCATAATCATACCAGTACGGGGGTCAATCTCCCCTTGGACAGTCACTTCGAGTTCATAATTATGACCATGGCCATTGGGGTTATTGCACTTGCCGAAAACAGTCTGATTCTCTTCATCGGAAAGCAGGGAGCTGTGAAGCCGATGTGCAGCGCTGAAACCGAACGTTTTTGTTAGGCATGCCATAGTGCGTCCTTCTCCGGCAAACACGTCTGACCAGAGGGTTGGCTCTTCATACAGACGGACTTGGGCGAGGTAATAACTACCTCGTTCCGCTTGGAGCTTCTCTTCAATGCGATCGCGCATGTATGAGGCAAGGTTCTCAGTTGTGGGGATACGATCGTGAAACGAAGGGTGATCTGCGTTGATAAATTTGTGATCAAACTCACTGCTGACTTCTTTTAAAATTCGATCGAGTTCTTTGACATTAAGAACCATACCGGTTCGTGGATCGCTGTGGCCGGCAAGGGTTACTCGCAGAACGTAATTGTGGCCGTGTCCGTGAGGGCTCACACATTTACCAAACGTATGATGATTCTCTTCGAGAGAGAATTCGGGATTCCAATAACGATGAGAGGCTTCGAACTCTACGAGACGAGTTAAATAGTACATTGCTCCACTCTTAGCGATTGTGTGTAAGGAAGGATGCAGAAAACAGGATAGAGGGTCAAGTAGGTTCAGTGAGGCAAAGACCCGGTTAGAGATCGACACCGGCAAGTGCATGAAGAACACGGATGACTTTGGCGATTTCTTCAGGAGAGACATCCTCAGGAACGGACACGATTGCACGGCGACCTGAACCGAGTGGAATTTCTTGGCGGCACTGAGTAACCGGTTCATTGCGAGAGCGATGAACCTCCGAGGTGGGTTCTGGGGTTCTTGAGATTAGTTGGGACAGAGGGGAGGGAGATGCAGGAAGCAAGTGAGGCAGAGGAGGAGTGTAGAGTCGGGATTGGGTCAATCCTGCAAAACGGGCAGATTCGAGGAAGGACTTGGCAACGGTTTCGGCATTGGTCTTGGTAAAACGGAACTTGAGTACGAGTTGATTAGTGAGGTTAATGTCAGAGGGAAGCCCACCACCAGTAGTTTCGTATTGGCTTAATAAGCCTTGAAAAATGGCAGGGCGACCGAGGGCCTCACGTAAGGCATGCTGGCGGTCTGTTTCATCTGTAGCGTGATCGATACGAAGAAATAGATCGCTGACACGGAGGTCTTTACCGACAGGTTCTAGGAAGCCATATTGACGGAGGCTGCTCAGCTTTCGATTAAAAGGACCAGATTGCGCAGCCAAACCGAGGTGCTCCGCTATTGATTCTCGACTAATTGGCACTTGGTTCTCTATGCGAAAGATTCTGCGAGCATCTTCTAATACTTCTTGTACGCTATAGGCTGGGGCGTTTGGGCTTTTTTGGCGCACCCCTTTGCGCTTATCTGTGTCGATATCCATGGAAAAGTCCCCTTATAAAATAGTTATTCACATATTTTTCAGCCTGTGAATAGAGCAAGAATAAGCCATTTTATTTGACTAAATAACAGACAAAAATTAAAACGACAAAAAAGTTATTAATTTGAAAAAATGACTAAAAATATTCTAATCAATGGAAATTAAGCGGAAAAATAACTTAATATTTGGATTAAATAGGGAAAATTCGAAGTTTCTGTTTTAGCGACTAATAATTGGCGATTTTGAAAAGCATTCAAGTCGTGTTTAATTTGACTAAAAATTATAAAGAATAATTCTATTTCATAATGTCTAAAATGTCTTCGAGTAATTCATTTGATATGGCGACTTTCTGTGAATTTGTCGTTCAGGAAGGCTCTCATGGGGGCACTTCGCTTTGCGCCGCGCGGCGGCGCACGCGAGTACCCCCATTCGATTTCAGGCAATAAAAGGAAGAAATTCTTGACCAGTAGGAGGGGGACTTTTATGTTGGCGAAATTACGCAAAATGTCCTGAAGGGTACGGGGTTTGAAATGGGGGAGATGGGCATTAGGCGGGATGGAAAGAGTCTAAAATGGGAAAAATTTCTCTCGTGATAGTAGAAGACCATCCAGTGATGCTGACTGGGATTCAGCAGCTTTTCAAGAAGCAAGTCGATTTTGAGGTGGTGGGGGTGGCGGAAGATGTAGTACAGCTTGAAGGGGTGCTTAAAGAAGCTGACCCGGCGCTTGTCCTTATGGATATTGAGTTGCCGCAGGGAGATGGGATTACCGCTACGGCTTTGGTGCGCAAATATAGGCCACAGGCGAAGGTTGTGATTTTTACAGGATACGATAATCCAGATTTAATTTTCCGCGCTTTGAAGGCTGGAGCTGTCGGCTACTTGCTCAAGAATACGCGAGCGAAAGATATCCTTGAGACGCTACGGAAAGTTGCCGCAGGGGAGCTTGTTTTGAATCCTGAACTCGCCGGGAAGTTTCTGCGGGAGTTTCAGAAAGATCAAGAAGTTGAAGAGCTGCGGCGGTTGGTGAACACATTAACTCCACGAGAAGAAGAAGTCTTGCGCCTCGTATCTACTGGCGCCAATAATCGAGAGATTAGCCAAAAGCTGTTTATCAGTGAACTCACTGTTAAGATGCACCTTGCTAGTATCTTTCGTAAGCTGCAAGTGAATGATCGAACAAAAGCGGCGATTCTCGCGCTTAAAGCTGGACTAGGGGCGGAGTGATGCGCTCTCGATGTGTGGTCAGCGTGGGGGTCCTCTGCTGCACCTGCGCATCCTCCTTGTGTCATCGACGGCTCAGTCGGACACGCTCCAGGATGTCCTGGACATCTTGTTGCAATGTCAGACTGCCTACTATCGACTTGAAGACTATCAAGGGACTCTACGGCACGAGGTTGAGGAAAGGAGAGCTAATCCCCGACAAGAAACGCTTGATGTTGTGTTTCGAAAACCGGGATTTCTCTCGGTTCGATGGCAATCCGGGCTCTATAAAGGAACGACGCTATTGATACGACCAGATGTGAATCCTGGTAATGTGTTGATTCGTCTTGGTGAAGGATTCGACTATGTGACGGTGAATGTACCAGCGACGGAGGTAGGAGAACCGTTTGTACCCGGATTTAAGGATCTTAACGAATGGCTTACGGCGTTGGTTCTGCTCGCGCAGCGGCCAATCACTGATCGTAGTTTACGATTAGTTGAAGTTCGTCGCCCTTCGCCTCAAGATCGAGAAGGGCGCTTTGTTCTTAGTGTACCAGCCTTCCTGATCCCGTTTCGGGACAACTCAGTAGCGACCTACGAATTCGTTATTGAACGAGGAACAGGTATCCCTGTGGAGCTTGCGTTGCGTGGGGCTGGAGGAGAGGTCCGCCAGCGCATGGTATACACGAGTCTGCGCGTCAACACGGGAGTCCATGCCCAAGTGTTCCGCGATGAAGAGAACGATGACACCGACTCTCCTGTCAACAGCGAGACGAATATCGATTTGCGAGGATTTAGTCAGAGCTGGCAACGGCGCTATGGTGAGATCTTAGATTATTCTGGGGTCTGGGGCTATGAAACGCCAAAAGGAAATGGCGAGGTCAATCACAGTGAGATTTCATTCAAATTTCGGAAACCATTTGATCTGTACTTGCATTGGGGGAGGGATCCTGGAAACACCCAAGAAGCATTGTTCCGGCGGGGCCGAAACGGCGACAGAGTGAGAATTCGGACCTCCTGGAAAGGGATCCCTCTCATAGGGGATGTCGCGCCAGATGGCTATCTGGCGCGGTGGGGGGGACGACCTCAGGTAACGGAATTTGGGTTCAACCGATT
Organism: uncultured delta proteobacterium; assembly: GCA_963733195.1. Taxonomy (GTDB): domain Bacteria; phylum Desulfobacterota; class Binatia; order Bin18; family Bin18; genus VGTJ01. The sequence goes on along the minus strand of CAVTCR010000050.1, from coordinate 32,573 downwards.
AGTAGAACGGTTGCAGGAGCAACTATTTCGCGGATGGTTACGGGGGGAGTTGAAAGTACGGTTCTTGGGGGTTCATGAGTGTGAGCAGCGACCTTGCTATGGCCTCGAATTTAGTTTTTTGCGGGGCCAACTGCGAGAATACCCGGCTGTTCGTATTATGACTTATTGGGATGTGGAAGAGCGGATCCCAGTTAAGTACGAAAGCTTTGACGATATTGAGTGCGGAGATAACTGCCTAGTTGAGCGACATAGCTTCTCGCGCGTGCGAATCAACAATTCCATGAATGATCTTGACTTTGATCCAGGGAATGCCGCGTACGGTTTTTTGTTGTTTCGACAGGCTCCTCAGCTTGATCGGTTCCTTACAGGCAGAGACTAATCATGATGCGGGAACGACGACCGGTGGTGGCCGCTTCCTGGATCTTGTTTGTCATAGGCCTAGCAGGAGTGCTGGCTGCAACTGGAATAGTCGCATTTAACTTCGGATACCTTGGGCTTTACGCTGCCTTTCTACCGCTTCTGTGCGCTGGGATACTCCTGTCAGTTGAAATTGGAGAGGACTTTTTTCTGTCGCTTCTTTTTTTGGCGACAGCTAGTGCCTTACTCTATGCAGTTGGGCTTTTTGCCCTCTTCCTAATTATGATTAGCCTTGCGGTGGTGACTCCCTTTGCTCTTTTGTTCAAGCGGTGGGGATTTGCAGTTGTTCCTTCAACGATTGCGGATGATCCCTTCCCCGTTTATCGGGTCTTAGAGTTTGCCACGATTCTCCTCGTTGCGTTGAGTGCACGGTATATGCTGTTTCGTTCCGGAGGGGGAAGTTTCCCATTGCGAATCGGAGAGTTTGAAACCCTTTCGCGATTTCTTTTCAGCGAGGTTGGAGGCTGGGTCGTATTTGCCCTTGGATACGGGGTGCAACATCGGAGGCGATATGGTGTTCTGTATACGCCCGGGATTGATTTTGCCTCGAGCTTGCCAGCGTTGCTTGCTGCTGGACTCTTTCTTGTTTCTCCCCATGTGGCGATTATGACTTTGGGGTTGAATACCTTTGGGGTCGCAGGGTTGTACCTTGGGGTGCTACCGGTCGGGGCGGCTCATCTCTTGATGTGGACACTGACCATGCGACAAGCGGAAATTATCAATCAGAACGTAAGACTCCAGCTTATGAATAGTGACCTGGCACGGAGCGAACGATTTGCAGCTATTGGGCAGATGTCATCGGCGATCTCGCATCAGATACTGCAGAAGGTTGGACTCCTCGGGTTACAGTGTGATCTGTTACGGGAGAGCCTCAATGATGATCAGGTGCTGTCAGCACAAGCCGTGAATGAAGCAAGAGAACGTGTTGGACAAATCGATGGTGCTATAACTGAGCTGAACACTACCCTGTCGGATTTGTTAATTTTCTCGCGTGATTTTGTTTTGCATGTGGAACCATGTTCCATAGATGAACTGATACAAGAGACAGTACGAGAGCTTTCTCCCGTTGGGATGGCACGCGAGATTGTGATCGACTATCGATGCGGGGCTCCATCCGCAGTCCTGTTTGTAGATCATATAAAAATGAAGCAAGCCCTGTTGAATCTCTTTAAGAATGCGATTGAAGCCTCGCCTTGCCCTGGCAATGTTGTTATTGCCCTGGAAGAGAAAACAGAGGTTCTCACCATTGCTGTGACGGATAAGGGAAGCGGTATCTCCGAGGAAAATTTGGCACGATTATTCTCGCCGTTTTTCTCAACAAAGGAGAAAGGGACAGGGCTAGGACTGACATTTGCGCAGAAGATCGTTGAACTTCACCATGGACGGGTCACTGCTGCGAATAATGTTGGAGGTGGCGTTACATTTACCGTTGCGTTGCCGACTGGTGAACCAGAGAAGGGAATATAGAGTGGAGCTACAAGGAGTCACTGCATTAGTGACGGGGGCGGGGAAACGGTTGGGCCGGGCCATTGCTTTTACATTAGCAGAAGGTGGGGCAGATCTGGTTTTGCATGTGCATTCCTCGACAACAGCAGAGTTGGTGGAAGCAATAGAAAAAATGGGCAGACGTGTGTTGGTCGTCAAGGCAGACTTGTCTGCTCCTGGTGAGGCTGAGCGACTAGTCAGAAACGCACTCCGGCATACTGGGACCGTTGATGTATTGGTGAACAGTGCGGCGGTTTTCTATCCGACACCACTCAGCAGTCTGAATGTCGATGTGTGGCGGAAGGTCATGCAGATCAATATGACAACGCCGTTGATATTGGCGATGATGCTTGGGCGAGAGATGAAGAAGCGAGGCAGGGGGAAGATTATTCAACTTGGGGATTGGAGTGGACAACGGCCAGTACGAAACTACTTATCCTACTGTGTTGCGAAGGGTGGTTTACACATGTCTACCGTTGCTTTGGCGAAAGCGTTGGCCCCACAGGTGCAGGTGAATGAAGTTGTATTGGGACCTATTCTCCCTCCGTCCTCTTATGATGCTCGCGCTCTACAGGCACTTTCTGATGCTACTCCCTTGCAGCACCTAGGAGAACCGATGGATGTTCTTCGATCGGTACGATTTCTTATTGAAGCCGGAGATTTTGTGACCGGTGCATCTTATGTGGTTGATGGTGGTTGGCTTGCCCACCCGCCTGGGGAGATGTCCACGTCGCTGTAAGGATTGCGACACGGTGAACCTGGAGCGAAGGTATAGAGGTAGCGACGCTCGATATATGAATAGGCAAGGACGCTTGAGGAACAGGTACCGTAGCCGTCGAGGTGAATACAAACGCTCGCCCGCGGGTCAAGGTCGGGAGCATGAGTAGCAAGGAGAGGGTGAAGCTGAGAGCAGATATCTGAAAAGCTGAGCGGGCGATCTGAGTTGTGTGAGGCAATACGAGCGAACTCAGGGCTGGAGCGCTTGGTGCGAGGGCAGGTGAGGTCGTTAAGGTTGTAGTTGGTCAGTAAGTGGAACCCCGGACGTAGCGGTTTAGTTTCAAATAAAGGGGGCTGAGCGTAAATGACATAGGCCTCAGTGTGGTTGGCGATGAGCAGATTGAAAGGATTGTATTCAGCAGGGGATTGCGCATTCACGAAATCAACTGCCTGACGTACGGTTGGGTACTTTAATGCATCAAGACAAAGGATTCCACGAGAACGACAACGTGGGTCGGCCGGATGACCGGTGTGACGATTGAGAATGGCAGCGAGGATGCCGTGCTCATTAATCCCAAGCCAGGTGCCGCCAGCGAGGAGGTCTTGTCCACCGAAAATCCATGGGGCTGACCACAGTTGCCGTGGGGTTGCTGAGGGGCGGGTAAGTGATTCGTCGCGATTTGCCGCAGCAACGATGGGATAGTGCGGAAAGACCTGGAAGTAAAAGGCAAGCGTACACATAATGGGGACGGATTATAAGAAAAGAACCGTTGTGCATGCAAGGGCTATGGGCAAGGACGTTTGCGCGCCTTGTCTTAGGCTTTTTGCATGTGCTAGGGTGTGACAAATTTACGACCAGGGAGGAAGAATGTTCACTTCGATCGAGGATGTCATCAGCAAATTCGCAGAGCAAAAGTATATCTGCAATCAACGTATTGCCACGATTGCCTATTTGGCGACTCATCTGCGAAAACCGATCCTGGTCGAAGGACCGGCTGGGGTAGGAAAAACTGAGCTAGCAAAGGTTTTGAGTGGAGCGCTGCATTGTGATTTGGTGCGACTGCAATGTTACGAAGGGCTTGATGAGGCCAAAGCGTTGTACGAATGGGAATATGCGAAGCAATTACTCTATACGCAAATCCTGAAAGATAAGATTGGTGAAGTGCTCGAAGGAACACGGAGTCTTGCAGAGGCAGTGGAGCGGATTGGAAACCAGGATAGTGTGTTCTTTTCTCATCGATTTATTTTACCGCGACCATTGTTGCAGGCGATCTCATCGGAGAAGCAGCTGGTGCTGCTGATTGACGAGATCGACAAATCTGACAGTGAGTTTGAGGCATTTTTGTTGGAAGTGTTGAGCGACTTTCAGGTGAGTGTTCCCGAACTCGGGACGATAAAAGCGAAGCAGATTCCCCTGGTAGTGCTGACCAGTAATAATGCGCGAGAAATGTCGGATGCGTTGAAGCGCCGATGTTTACATTTATACATCGATTTTCCTGATCGCCAACAGGAACTGGAGATCGTGAAAATGAAAGTCCCTGGTGTTGCAGAAAAATTGGCGGACGAGGTGGTTGAGGTGGTGCAAGGGATTCGGAAGCTTGATCTTAAAAAAGTTCCGAGTATTAGCGAGACCCTTGACTGGGCGAAAGCGCTCACGTTGCTCAATGTTGGGAAATTGGATGAAACTGTGGTGAACGAGACGCTTAATACCATCTTGAAGTATGAAGGAGATGTGCGAAAGGCAGAGGCTGAATTGAAGGAATACTTGCAGAAGCAGAAAACCAAGGCAAAGCCTTCGGCTACACAGAGTGATAAAGATCTTCTCCATTAAGGGATAGCGGAGACACGAACAGGAGAGTGAGCGCCGCCATGGACGAGAAATTAATCGAGTTTACCCATCTACTGCGAGAAAACGGACTGAAGGTATCGGCGGCGGAGAATATGGACACCTTTGCTGCGCTCGGCCTAGTCGGAATCCGGAGCCGAGAAGTGCTGAAGGATGCGTTACGGGCCACGCTCGTTAAGCGAATTGTAGATATTCCTGTCTACGATGAGCTCTTTGATCTGTACTTTACCGGCCTTGGCGAGATCATTAAGCAGGCTGGCGCAGAAACAATGGCGGCCATGGAGATGTCGGAGGAGGAGTTCCAGAAATTTCTGGAGCAACTCGAAGAAGCGCTAAAGAATATGGGCACCGAGATGTCTGAGCTAGCGAAAGCGCTTCTGTCCAATAACACCGGCCAACTCGAACGTATGCTCCGGGAAGCTGCGCAGCAAGCCAATTTGCAGGACATTCAGCGATCGTTTCAAGAGGGGCAATTTGCCAACGCTGTGGCGCAGATGTTGGGGTTTGGACAGTTAATGCAGGAAATGTCTGCACTGAAAGAAGCCTTGCAGCGAGCAGGTTTAAACCCTCAGCAGATCGAACAAGCGCTAGCCTATATTGACCGAAGGATGCAGGATCTTGCCCACATGGTACGGAGCTTCGTTCGGGCGGAACTGGAAAAGCAGAACCCGCAGGTGCGGGAACAGCAGAAAATGCGCACGTTGGCTGATAAAAGCTTTTATTATCTCACAGAGGATGAAATCCGGAAGATGAAAGAAGCGGTGGGGAAGCTTGCGCAACGGCTCAAACATGTGATTTCCATCCGACGGAAACGTGCTAAGCGCGGACACTTTGACTTGCAACAAACGCTGCGGAAAAACTTGCAGTATGGCGGGGTGCCTTTCAAGATCGTTGTTGACAGAAGAAAGAAGGAAAAGCCGCAGGTCGTGATTCTCTGTGACGTCTCTGATTCCGTACGAAATGTCTCGCGATTCATGCTGCAATTTGTGTACTCGGTGCAAGATTTGTATTCGCGAGTACGGAGCTTCATCTTTGTTGCAGACTTGGGTGAGGTGACAAAGTTATTTGAAGAAAACGAGATTCAATCGGCAATTGACTTGGCCTTGCGTGGAAACATGATCAACCTGTATGCGCACTCAGACTTTGGGCGAGCATTTAAGATGTTTCACCGGGATTACTTGTCGAGTATCAATAAGCGTACGACGGTAATCATTTTGGGAGATGCCCGAAACAACTATAACTTGCCCCATGAATGGGTCATACGAGATGTGAAACTGCGAGCGAAGCAGGTTTTTTGGTTAAACCCAGAGAGTCGCTTGACGTGGGGATTTGGCGATAGCGAAATGGACCGCTACGCCCCGTACTGTGATCTTGTTGAGGAGTGTCGTAACCTCAATCAGCTGTATCGTGTGATTGATAAGCTGGTCACAGCTTGATAGGGGTTTTGCATTGACGGGCCTTTGGGGGGTGTTAAAATTCTTTACTTTCCCAGTATGAAGGGGATGATATGGCGCGAGAAGAATTTATTGAGATGCGGGTAGGGGGACTAACCCTTGACCCGGTAACAAAGACGCCGATCGTCATTTTGAAAGACCCCGACAATAAGCTCAATCTGCCAATCTGGATTGGCCTCATGGAGGCTACGGCGATGGCGACAGAGTTAGAGGGGATCAAGATGGCGCGACCGATGACGCATGATCTGTTACGGAGCATCGTTGACACACTTGGTGGCATCGTTGAGGCGATTGAAGTGTCCGACCTGCGGGATAGCACTTATTATGCAAGTATTTGCTTAGAAGTGAACGGGCGAACGGTATCGATCGACTCGCGGCCTAGTGATGCTATCTCTCTAGCTCTACGGACAAAGAGCCCGATTTTTGTAGCGAAGAAAGTGCTTGAAGCATCCAGTACATTGCAGCAAAAAATGGAAGATCCACAAGAGCAGAACTTATCGAACGTATCCCGAGACAAATGGGCGGAGATTCTAGAAAAAATGTCCCCTGATGATTTTAAGTATAAGATGTAAAAGCGTATGGTCTCGCTGATGGGATGGTAAGAATCGTGGCTAAAGCTGATTCGCTGCAAGATCGATTGTTGGCGATAGAAGAGGGAGGAATACGGGATGCGCTTGGGCATTGGGTACAAGTCAACCAGCTCGCTATTGGTAGTGTTGCTGCAATTATCCTGTTGCTTGTCAGCGGAAGTTTTTATTGGAAGTACCAGAAAGCGTCGGCGTTAGAGAGTTTGCGAAAAGGCATCCTCACTCTCCAGAATGGAGATGCGCAAAAGGCACTCGAGGATTTACAGAAGGTCGGAAGTTCCTCTTTAAGTAATGCGGAGCGAGCGCTTGGGTTATTTTATCTAGGTGAGGCATATGCAGCGTTAGGCAAGACCGATGACGCATCAAAAGGCTATGAGGGGGCGCTTGCCGCGGTGAGTGTTAGCAAGCCGGGAAGTTACCTTGAGCAATTGTTATTGATTAAGCTCGCACAGAATGCAGAGAATAAAGGCGCGGACGCCAACGCGCGGCAGAGGTACGAAAAGGCGGCTGCTCTTGATGGCCCGCTGAAAACTGAGGCGCTTGCTGCTGCAGCACGTTTAGCAGAAAAGCTGAATGATAGTGTGGCCGCCAAGGCGCACTATGAAAAATTAGCTTCGGTAAGTCCGACACACCCGCTTGTAGAATTGTTCCAAGGGAAATCAAGAAAGTAGGAGGAGGGAAGCCTCGCGAAGGGTAACCCTCTTTTGCAATAATACGTCCGATAATAGATTATTATGTATTTTATTTACTACGAAATTCCCATGTTCTTATCATGCTGGCTCGTCTTCACCCAACACACAATGGCTTCCATAGACAGTGGAATCTGAGTCGAAGGCGAAAATTATTTCGTATTTAAGGAACCATTGGCGTTCCCATGAACGCGGGAGTTCAAACGCTCCTTGATCGCAAATTCGGTTACCATCAATTTTTCTTCCGATAGGTTCTTGAAGGTGCTCGTGATTTCATAGTGAGACTCAAGTACTTACATGACACGCAAAAGGCTGTAAAGAATCGAGATATTAAACCTCTTGCGAAAACCTGTTTCGCATGGCTTGCTTCTGCAAAAAGTCTGATAGTTTCATGTTTTTTTCTTGAGTTGGTGTATCAAGTAAAATTTAAAAGAATATATAGACTATAGTCAAAATTAGGTTTCCCAATCTTCTCTTAACTCAAAATACTTTATTGTTTTGCTAAAGGTGTCGGATAGTATGTGGTGAAAATTTGGAATCTCATTTATTGACTATAGTCAATAAATGGTAAAAATGATTTAACTTAGTCCTTATCAGTTGTTAGTTCACCATCTCTATACTGATTCGTTGTATAACTCTCGGTAGTACTCGAATCTGTTGTGTTGTTTCCCTAAGAGTCTCGTGCCAAACCTTGAGTTCGTATTGACCTGGCGGCACATCCTCAAGCTGGAAATTCCCTTTTGTGTCGGTCACTACATAGTACGGATGGTCTGTAATCACCAGCCAGCCAGACATCCACGCATGGGCATCGCACGTCACCTTAATCACTTCAGGCTCGCTAAACTTTTCTTTCATCACTTTTTTGAACTTTGGCTGTGGCTTGTTTACCGTAGGATTATTCGTGCTGTGGCTGTGGAAATTATGCAGGATCCCGTCATTATTCAGAATCGACAGTTCGCTACTGACAGGAACCAGAAGGATATGCGGAGCGTAGCGGCAGTCTTTTTGATCTAAAGTCGCACTTTTTTGCGAAAATCGTTTTCCTTTCTCAATATTCATGAGTGAAACAACAGCATTTTGTACACCTTGGTTCTCGCCAATGAGGAGTGTCTCATTCACTTTTTCCGTTTTTCCGCATACCTCCTGATCTTTTGAGATGCTCAATGGCTCTGCGACTGGACGCGGGCCTGTGTATTTGACAGTCCCAACAACGCTGCCGCCTTCGGAAACCGAGATGACTTCATATCCAAACACCTGCTCAACAGCTCCCCCCACCAGACTCACAAACCATAGACTAACAACCAGCAACCAGTACATAAAAATTTTCCTCAACCTTTCTTTCTACCACGAACGCGGAAGTTCAAATGCGCCTTGAATGTGGCTTATGCGCGCCTGTCCCAATTGCCAGCGAATGCCAATGACGTCAAACCGTGCTTCATGGTTTTCTAACCTGTGGCGCACCAAATAGTACTGGGCAGTCTTTGCTACTTGTCGCTGCTTGCGCAAATTGACGGATGCGAGGGGGTCGCCAAACCGTGGGTCTGAATTCGTACGCACTTCAACAAACACAATCATGCGTCGATTGTGTTGATCTTGGGCGATCAAATCGATTTCTCCGTACGGAGATCGATAGTTCTTGGCAATCACAATGTAGCCAAGACCACAGAGGAAGCGCGCAGCTTCCTCTTCGCCTCGACGTCCCAGATCTTGTCGTTGTCGTAATATCGCCATGTCAGCAGGGTATCTGAGCTCAACCTCTCCAATCAAGATTCCCCTGCCCTACTTTCGTTGCCCCGTAGCCTCATTTATGTTGCATGCTCTGCTAAAATTAGCGATTCGGAGTCACCCTCTCTATGGTACAAGTTACAAAGGAAGACGTGCAACGCATCGCCCGACTTGCCCGTCTCTCACTAACTCCGCAAGACGCAGAAGCGATGACGGCACACTTCACAAAAGTGTTCACTTATATTGAGAAACTCAATGCATTGCCCACTGACAACATAGAACCTGTCACCCACGCTGTCTCTGTCACAGCGCCGTTGCGCGCGGACTGCGTCACCAACGCTCCCGATCCAGCACTCGTACAAACGGCACCAGCCAAAGACGGCACGTTCTTCAAAGTTCCCAAAATCATCGACTTGTAAGCTTCTCCAAGAAAACGCCAATATCCACGAATCCACTGAGATCGTTATGGACCTCTTTCAGCTCACGATCCACGAAGCATCTCGCCTCCTAAGACAACGGGAGATTCGAGCGCAAGACTTGACAAACGCCGTACTCGCGCGCATTGAAGCAACCGACCCCTCACTTCATACGTATCTCACGGTGTGTGCGGAATACGCACGAGCCCAAGCTTCCGCTGCTGAGCAACTTCTACAAACCCCACACATAGCTCCTGCGCTCTGTGGCATTCCCATTGCGGTCAAAGATGTCATTCTCACGAAAGGGATTCGTTCAACGGCAGGTTCAAGGATGCTCGCGGATTTCGTTCCCCCGTATGATGCCACCGTCATTCAGCGCCTCAAGGACGCAGGCGCTATCATCATCGGCAAAGTGAACTGCGATGAGTTCGCCATGGGGTCCTCAAATGAGAACTCGGCTTTTTTTCCGTGTCGGAATCCGTGGGACCTCACCCGTGTCCCTGGGGGATCGTCTGGGGGCTCCGCTGCTGCCGTCGCTGCAGACCTGGCGTTTGCGTCACTCGGGACGGACACCGGAGGCTCGATTCGTCTGCCAGCGGCCTTCTGTGGTGTGACAGGGTTAAAACCAACCTATGGTCGCGTCAGTCGCTATGGCGTGGTTGCGTATGCCTCCTCCCTTGATCAAGTTGGTCCGGTGACCAAAGACGTGCGTGACTGCGCACTGCTCCTACAGACCATTGCCGGACATGATCCTCGAGACTCAACCTCGGTCAATCTTCCCGTTCCAGACTACACCGCAACCTTAACCCAGGGGATACACGGGCTCCGCATCGGCATCCCCAAGGAGTATTTTGTCGAAGGCATGCAACCTGAAGTAGAGTTAGCTGTGCAAGCAAGTATTACCGAACTAACAGCTCTCGGGGCACGGCCTGTGCCGATTTCCCTCCCTCACACGGAATATGCAGTCGCAACGTATTACATCATTGCCACAGCCGAAGCGAGTTCGAATCTGGCTCGATATGATGGGGTGCGTTATGGGCACCGCGCCGTACACAGTGATGGACTCAATGCCATGTATGAACAGACTCGCGCTGAGGGGTTCGGACCAGAGGTAAAACGACGCATCCTGCTTGGTACCTATGTGCTATCCGCAGGGTATTATGATGCCTATTATTTGAAGGCACAAAAAGTGAGAACCCTTATACGCCAAGATTTTCTCCAGGCATTACAGGAATGTGATGTCATCGCAACACCAGTGGCTCCAACTACGGCGTTTGCCATAGGTGAAAAGACAACGGATCCACTGACGATGTACCTGTCTGATATTTTCACTATTGCCGTCAATCTTGCGGGCCTACCGGGTATCGCAGTCCCCTGTGGGTTTGACCACCAAGGGCTCCCGATCGGTCTCCAACTGATTGGCAAGCCATTTGACGAAGCAACTTTACTGCAAACAGCATACAGCTATGAACACAGTACGTCGTGGCACACCCGAAAGCCAAGCCTCTAACCCTATGCGCGGCCTCCCACGACTAGCTCAGTAGAGCTTCTGAAGCATTTTGTTGAGGTTGTATGGAATACGAAGCGGTCATTGGTCTCGAAGTTCACGCGCAATTGTTAACCGAGTCCAAAATTTTCTGTGGCTGTTCAACTAAATTCGGAGCGCCACCCAACCATCACACCTGTCCCGTCTGTATGGGCATGCCTGGGGTTCTCCCGGTTCTGAATCAGCGTGTGGTTGAATTCGCTCTGCGAGCAGCCGTAGCAACGCACTGCCAGGTCGCCTCACGAAGCCAGTGGGCGCGAAAGAATTATTTCTATCCCGATCTCCCGAAGGGATACCAGATTAGTATGTATGAACTCCCCATCGCCCAGCATGGCCATGTCGATATTACCGTGGGCGAGCAGCAAAAACGCATTGGCTTAACGCGGATTCATATGGAGGAGGATGCAGGCAAAAGTATCCATGATCCTCATGGTGATACCAGTCTCGTTGATCTGAATCGCACTGGGGTACCATTACTGGAAATCGTCAGCGAACCAGATATGCGCTCTCCCGAAGAGGCTGGAGCCTATTTACGAAGCCTGCGCGCCATTTTGCAGTACGTTGAGGTTTGCGATGGCAATATGGAGGAAGGGAGCCTCCGCTGTGATGCCAATGTCTCGATCCGCCTACGCGGGAGCAGCCCGTTTGGCACCAAGGTTGAGATCAAAAATATGAATTCGTTCCGGGCCGTGGAAAAAGCAATCCTGTACGAGATCCAACGCCAGCAAGAAGCCCTTGAGTCAGGCGGACGAATTGTCCAAGAAACCCGCCTATGGGATGCCGACCGGGAAGTGACACGTTCAATGCGGAGCAAAGAACATGCTCATGACTACCGCTACTTTCCCGACCCGGATCTGCTGCCGTTAGTGATTTCGGACGAATGGCTCAACCGCGTCTCAGCAGCCTTACCCGAATTGCCAACAGCCCGAAGAAACCGTCTCATCCGTGACTACGGACTACCGGTGTATGATGCCGAAGTCCTCACTGCCCGCAAAGATGTCGCTGAATATTATGAAGCTGCGGTCCGCACTTATCCATCTGCCCCCAAAGCTATCAGCAATTGGGTCATGGAAAGCGTGTTACGGATTATCAAAGACGAAAAACTGGATACTGCACTCACTATTACTTCTTGGCCCTGCCCTGCGGAACATCTCGGCGCGCTCGTCCGCTTAATCCAAGAGGGCACTATTAGCGGGACGATCGCAAAGAACGTTTTTACAGCGATGTGCGCAAGTGGCAAAACCCCAGAAACCATCATCGCCGAACACGGTCTTTCACAGGTCAGCGATACAGGTACACTCATTAACATTGTTGACAAGGTGTTGGCTGACAACCCCGACAAGGTCGCGGAGTATCGCGCCGGACGGGATAAACTCATGGGGTTCTTTGTGGGGCAAGCGATGAAAGCCAGTCAAGGAAAGGCAAACCCACAGCTCCTCAACTCGCTCCTGAAGCAACGTTTGATAACTGAACAGTAACAGATAGTGATTACGGAGAAGAGTAATGGATTTCGCTTTCACCACTGAACAAGAGGCATTCCGCCAAGAACTCCGGGCATGGCTCACAGCCAACGTGCCCGCAGATGCCCACCACCTTCGCCATCTACAACCGCAAGCGTCCCAAGCGGATCTCGATTTTCTCAAACAGTGGCAACGCAAATGCTTTGAGAACGGATGGACCGGCATCTCTTGGCCGAAGGAATATGGTGGGCGTGGAGCCTCATTGATCGAACGGATGATTTTTGATGAGGAAATGGCCACCCACAAGGCCCCTCAGCTCCTAAATGTTCTCGGCCTTGAGATTGTGGGCCCGACGATTATTGTCCACGGAACCGAAGAGCAGAAACGTGCGCATGCGGCAAGAATCCTCAGTGGCGAGGAGATCTGGAGCCAGGGCTACTCTGAACCCAATTCCGGGTCGGATCTCGCTTCTCTACGAACCCGCGCCGTCGAGCAAGGCGATTACTTCATTGTCACCGGACAGAAAGTGTGGACGAGTCTAGCATTCTACGCAGATTGGTGCTTACTACTGGTCCGCACTAATCCAGATGCCCCCAAACATCTTGGACTCTCATGTTTACTGGTCGACATGAAAAGTCCGGGTATTACTGTTAAGCCGCTCCGCACCCTTACTGGCGATAGCGAGTTTAACGAGGTCTTCTTCGAAGAGGTGAAAGTGCCAAAGCAAAACCTCCTCGGCGAGAAGGACCAAGGGTGGCGCGTGATCATCACGTCACTGATGTTTGAACGCCAAGGGTTGGGATTTTTCTTCACTTTTGCCCAGAAACGCCATTATGACGATCTGGTGGCCACCGCGCGTAGAACCTCCCGTTATGGCGAACCCGTTCTGACTGATCCGCAATTTCGCCAAAAGCTGGCGCAGGCGTACATTGAAACCGAACTGTTAAAGCTCAACAATTATCGTGCTCTTACCCGACTGCTCCGCGGTAATCCCCCCGGACCAGAAGGATCGTTACCAAAGCTGCAATGGGCCGAATCCAATCAAATCCTCCAACAACTCGCAGTAGACATCCAAGGAACGCACGGGCAGCTTTACCAGGGCGAACAAGCCGCAGACGACGACGCATATTGGCAATATGGATTCTTGCGCGCCCGAGCAAACTCGATCGAGGGAGGAACCTCAGAAATCCAGCGAAACATTATTGCCGAACGCGTGCTCGGCTTGCCTAGAGGTCGTTGAGAGAAGTGCTGAATAATTACCGGCAAATGTTTCGCTATCGCCATTCTTCAGGTCGGTCCTGAAACCAATCCGTTAAGGCTCGCTCTAACGTGTATTGATATGGATATCCCTGCGTACGCAAAAATCCAGGGACAATGTTATTGGAGCGGACTAACTTGCGGATGCGTACTGGGCTAATCGGCTGGTGAAGTCCCAAGGGACGGCTCAACGCTTCGATTGGGTAGGACGCTCCAAGTAGGAGCGCGTAAGGAACACTCGGAATAAAATACTGCACCTTGGCCACGCGAAAGATAGTATTAACGTAGTCTTCAACCGTTGGAGCCGGGTCCATCGAGAAATTGAACAGAGAGACATCTGTCCCAGTACGATCTTGCCAGTCCATTACCCAAGTCAGGGCGTGGCATAACTCCTTAACGTATCCCCCGGCTTTACGCGTATGTTGGTTCCCCATGTAGAAAAAATATCGCTTCAATACTGCGCGGATCATACGCGTCACGTTTCCGCCTTCTCCAGGTCCGAACACTACACCAGGGCGGACAATGATCAGCTTGCGACTTTTTTCCGCTCGCTGCCATCCCAAATGAATCTTTTCTGCAGCGAGTTTTGAGGCTCCATACGGAGAAATTGGTACGGGAAGTGACGCTTCATCCTTATGATCTTCAGTCGGCCCGTACGGTGCGATACTACTCGTAAAGATCATCCTCGGACACTGCACTTTTTCGGCCCACGCACTAACATTGTCAGCGCCAGGAAGATTCGTGGCAAAATACTCATGCGGCTCGTGTCCTGGTTCACGATGGACCGCCGCAAGATTGACAACCAGTTCTGCCTCATGCGGAAGTTCAGGATGGGATATCGGTTGGCGGACATCAAGCGCAACACAATGTACCCGTCCGTTCTTCTGTTGCGCTTGTAGGTCTCTGGGCCAAGTGGTACATGGCGTCAGACGAAAATCCGCAAGCCATACCTGTTCGACACGACCGCTCGATAAAAGGTGCGTGGCTAAATGTGTCCCAATAAACCCTGTGCCGCCAAACAACACACAATGTCGAAAAATTCGTTCAGCCATGATGAGGAAACGTGCGACTCTCTTTCTTGGTTTTCTTTTACTGTAGCGGTTTTCTCTTTCTGTAGTGGGAGTAAAAGTTCTCCGATTCTCCCTCTGGCAGAAATACACCTGACTTATGCAAAAGAGAAAATGTCAAGACAGGGAACGAAGTTACTCAACCTTAGGCAACTACAGGAAGGTTGTAAAAAAGGTTGTAAAAGTTGTAGACAGATTGCAGATGCATCTCTTGCCCCCTTGTTCAGGAAGCCCGTCATCGGTTTTGTATGCGGAGACCTACCCCTTCTCAATCCCGAGTTTCTCCATCAACTCATACAATGTTGGCCGACTGACACCAAGATCTGCCGCGGCTTGCGTCAGGTTCCCCTTGGTTCTGGCGAGTGCTTTTCGGACCAGGTCCCGTTCCAAGACTTCACGCGCCTCTTTTAGTCGTTTCCCAGAATATGGATCGGCTGGCTCAGCCAGTTCAAGATGCACCGGGGAGATTTGACTTCCTTCGGCCATAATCACTGCCCGTTTGATACGATTCTCTAGTTCTCGAATATTGCCGGGCCAGGTATGGCTTCCCAGCGCATGAAGAGCAGCCGGACTGAATTTCACGACTTTCTTCTTATTTTCAGTCGCGTAGCGTTGCAGAAACAGATTCGCTAACAAAGCTGTATCGCCTCCACGGTCTCGCAGGGGGGGAACTGTAAGTACCACAACTCCCAAGCGATAATATAAGTCCTCACGAAAGCGATTTTCACTCATCGCCTTCTTGAGATCGATGTTGGTCGCAGCCAGTACCCTCACATTAATGGGTATTTCTTCTCGCCCCCCAACTCGTTCGATAACACGTTCCTGCAGAAAGCGCAGAAGTTTAACCTGCAACGCTAGTGGCATCTCTCCGATTTCGTCAAGAAAAAGCGTACCGCCTTGCGCCCCTTCGATTCTCCCTTTGCGCTGCATGTGCGCATTGGTAAAAGCTCCTTTCTCGTGGCCAAAGAGTTCACTTTCCAAGAGGTTCTCTGGAATTGCCCCGCAGTTAATTGCGATAAACGGACCGTCTTTTCGATCGCTCAGACGATGAATAGCCCGTGCAGTTAGTTCTTTCCCCGTTCCGCTCTCGCCAACAATCAGCACCGGAACGTCGGTCGTCGCAACGCGGAGAATGGCGGCAAACGTCTCTTGCATCTGTGTGCTGGTTCCCATCATGCCTTGAAACAGCTCAGTCGTCGTTTGCTGCTGCAGCGTTCGGTTCTCACGTTCCAGTTGCGACACATAGAACGCACGCCGAAGAATGCCTCGGAGGTCGTCCACTTCTACCGGCTTACACAGAAAATCATACGCGCCCTGGCCAATGGCTTGGAGAGCATTGCTCCGCTCAGTTTGCCCGGTGATAACGATGACTTTGATGAACGGATCCTGCTCAAGCATCCCAGTTAACGCCCGTAGCCCTTCTTCAATTCCTCCAGGATGAGGGGGAAGTCCCAGATCAAGGGTTACCACAGAAGGATGCTCCTTACGGATCTTCTCAAGAGCACTCTGTCGGTCTTCAGCGAGAACAACATCATACTCGCGTGCGACCGCCCACCTCATCTGCGTCCGGATATTTTCATCATCATCCACAATCAGAAGCTTCAATTTTACGGGAAGCTGCTGTGGTGAGTCTGAAGGTGCAGGTTGTGGCATACAAACCATCACTCCTTAATTCTCAGAGTACGAAAGACAACTGAGCATATCAATACGAACGCCTCAATTCACTGACCAACCGGTAAGAGCACCCGAAACGTGCTCCCTTTTCCTGGCTCGCTTTCGACTTCAATCTGGCCACGATGGGCTTCAATAATTTTCTTGCTGTGAAATAGTCCTATCCCTAAGCCTTTGCTCTTGGTTGTTTGAAATGGTTGAAATAACGAGTGTTCAAGAAATTCCTTGGATATTCCAACACCGTTGTCTTTCACCGCAAGGACTGCCCACTCGTTACGTTGTTCGGTCGATACGGCGATTTTTCCCTCCGTCCCCGTGGCATCATTGGCATTCAAAACGAGATTTATAAGGACTTTTTGTATTTGGTCAGGGTCTAAGATCAGTGTTGGCACCGCGTGAAGGTCTCGAGTCACCGTCGCGCGCACAGCACCGTCGAGATCAGCAAGTGTTGTTGCAATCAAAGCGTTGAGATCAACGTGCTCCTTTTGCAGGTCAAGGCCTTTGGTCAGGGGTGACAAACGGCTACACATCGAGTCAATTTTTTGTACGCTGTTCGTCATGACACGGAGAGCATCGGCACGGAATTCAGGGTCGTCAAAGTATATAGGGAGATTCTGCATCGTTAGCGACAACGTTGATGCCAGGTTCTTCAAATCATGAATAAAGAAAGTCGACAACGTCTGGAACGCCTCCATCTCTTTTGCCTTGAGCAACTGCCGAGCCGACCGAAGACTTGACAGGCTCGCAGCAGCTTGATCGGCCACCGTCTTGAGAAGGTCGGCATCTTCTATAGACAACGGTTCACGCGTCACTCGCTCATTGAGCGTCATTACCCCTAAAAGTTCACGGCCGGCATTCAAAGGGACGCAATAGCGTATGCGCGCCTCTCCTAAGCTTTTTGCGTAAATCCGGTAGAACTCGCCGGTCCAATCATCCCTCGTTCCATCAAAATCAACCGGAAACTGTTTCTCTCTCATGACTCGAATCAACGCCCCTCCTCCATCGACAGTCGCTATGTGTAATGCTTGCGCCTGTACTTCCGGGAACACCGTCGATCCACCAAAGACCAACTGTTCGCGGTTCTCTTCCAGCAACCAGACAGTAACGCAGGAAACGCCAAAAGTTTCAGACACCATCTTTACCACCGCATCACAGAGCTCTTTACTATCTAAAAGTGATGTCGTGCGCTGGGTAAACATCATCCATTCTTTACGGTAATCATACAGTGGGCGCTGAAAATGACGGTTGATAAACAACCGACTACGCTGTCGCCATTCGTCTGATATCAAGAATAGGGCTAAGAGGAGGAAAGCGAGAAAAACAAACAAGGCTTCAAACGGTAGGACTTCTTCTCCTCCCACATACGTTACCACTTTCGCTAACAGACCAACGAGCAGGAGATAGCCTCCCATCGCTAAGACAGTCAGTGAGTGATAGAGCGCTGTCTGAGACAGATAAAAATTCACATTGAATAATCGCAACCGAGAGAATGAACGAAACACGAGCACACTCGCAATCACAAGTGCGCCGGCGTTTATTTCCTCCACTGTTGTCGTCACCCGAGAAAAGAGCAGCACTTGACTACCGGTATACACTCGAGCAGCAAAGAAGCTTCCAACACCAAGAATCATGAATTTGATTTGCCACCGCAGGGTGCCAGTAGACGCCCGTAGGGTTCTTTCCAAATTCATCAGAATACAGGCTGCCACAAACAAAAAGAGCAAGAAAAACCCTTGCCCAGCCCATCCGAGCCCTAAACTCCAGCGTGACAGCTCATCGAAAAACGGGACATCGACAAAGAAGGCCGGGAAGCCTATCAATACTAGACAAAGTGGCGCACCGAATGCCGCCCCAATCCCCCATCGCCATGTCGTCAAAAACTCGCGGTAATTGCGACGAGCAAAGCTTAGGCTAAAGACGAGCCATACGCCTGGGAGAAACGACGCAGCCAGGAACCGCAATCGTTGCCAATAGATCACCTCATGGTATGTATCCGCGTAGACACTAACCCCGTTGAACACTGCCTCTATGGCTAGAGCAGCCATACCAGCGGCAAAGATACGAGAAACAAACGACTGCGAATCACGCAGCAACATGACCGCAGCTAGCCCAGCACACAGCACCATATCAACGAATAACAATACAACTGCAGCAGTCATGGATCATCAAAGCAGAGGGAACACAACAGAGAAGCACTCTCCGTCTTTCCCCCTGCTCCCGTAAGCCTATTAGTTGAGATTAGCGAGCGCGCGTCTTGCTTCCTCAACACCAGCAAAGGACTCGCTCAACTTGAGAGATTTTGACAAAGATTCTTTCGCCGCCTGAGAGTTGCCAGCTTTTAAGTACGCCATCCCTAAGTGATACTGTACCTCCGCATTATCACCAAGTTTTTCAGCACTCTCACGCAGAAGAGAGATCGCTCGTTCATAGATGCCACGCTTGTAGAGGATCCATCCTAAGGTGTCAGAAATACGAGGATCCTCCGGGAGTACTTCCTTCGCCGTCTGCGCAAGTTGCAGAGCCTTTTCTTTGTCTCCTCCATGTTCTGAGTAGAGATACGCCAAATTGTTGGCCGCAGGACCGAAACGCGGGTTTATCTCAAGGACTTTCTCGTAGGCAGACTGCGCTTGCGGAACATCTTGGCGCATCTCGTGAATCATTCCGATTAACATATGTACGCCAAGGTTCTGCGCGTTGACCTTCTTTGCTTGTTCCAATTTTTCTAATGCCTCATCGTAGCGTTTGGTTTGAGCATAGAATCCACCGAGAGCCACGTACGGATCAAACAGTTGCGGGTTGAGCGCGATAGCTTTCAGAAACGCGGCTTCCCCTTGACTTCCCTCCCCTCGTGCAAGATGTACCCTTCCTAATAGCATATGGAGACCAATCACCTGCGGGCTCAGCTCAATCTGCTTCTGTACAAGGGCCAACGCGTCATCAGAACGTTTCTCGTTGAGATCTAACGCCACCAGTTGTTCCAGTGCCTCAACAAACCCTGGCCGCATTGATACGGCCTCTGTAAATGCAGCCCGCGCTTCTTTACTTTTCCCTTGCGCTCGCAAACCGAGTCCCACAAGATATGGGCCTTGCGCGTTCTTGGAATCGAGAAGAGCAAATTGGCGATAGGTTTCTGTCGCTTTGACTGCCTCTTTCTTCGCGAGGTACGCACCGCCGAGCAGAACGTAGGCCCGTCCGGTCTTCGGTTGCTTCTCAATTATCCCCTCTAATTCTTCAATAGCCGGATCAATGTTCCCTGTTCGGATATTGAGCTCGGCGAGCAACAGTTGAGCATCAACAAAACCAGAGGCATTGGTCTTAGCATCTTGCAGTGATATTTTTGCCTGAGCAACATTTCCTGCCTGCAAATGTGCTAAGGCGAGTTGATAGTGCGTAGGAGCAGACTTTGGTTCTAAGCGTAAGACTCCTTGAAATTCCTGGACCGCCTCCTTCGTTTTCCGTTCTGCAAGAAGAATTTGGCCACGCAGCAGATGCCCATCAACATCTTCGGGATTCTTCTTCATGATCACGTCAAGCGCTTGATGACTGTCGCCATATTTTTTCTCTGCCAAGGCAATTTGGGCGGTCCGACGCCACGCTGGAAGAAACTCAGGAGCTTGCTTGTTAATCTCTGCCAAGATTTGCTTTGCTTCCTCTGGACGATTGAGCAGTAGATAGAAATCAGCTAGCGCCACGCGAGCAGGAGACCCAGCCGGCGCAATCGCGGCGGCCGCTTTAAACGCTTGCTCGGCATTTGTTGGGTCACGTTTTGCCAGATAGAAGTTTCCCAAAAGGGTATGCGCCTCGATCGATTTGGGCTCTACTGTGGCTGCACGCTTGAAGGCCTGCTCGGCCTTCACTAAATCTTGTTTACGCAAATGCAATGCACCTACTGCCAAATACGGTTTGGCCTTCTCACCAAAGCTATCTTGTGCCGCTTCTAATCTCTCTAACGCATCAGCGACTTCTTGTGGGGTCTCTGCCGCACCAGCCCACAACAAAAGAGCATCCAAATTTTTCGGGTTTTTCTCAAGAATGAAGGCCGCTTCCTCTCGCGCTTCCGTGTTCTTACGCCCCGCAAGGTACATAGTTCCCAGCTTCAAGCGCGCTTCTATATCGTCTGGCACTAATTCTTTCGTCTTCAGTAAGAAGGGAAATGACGGCCCAAGCTCCCCCAATTGGTAATAAGACAAGCCCAATCGTTGGATAGCATGCGCATTCTTGGTATCAATACGCAGCGCATTCCGGTACTCAATGACAGCTTCCCGATAGCGTTGCTCACCATAGTATTGGTCTCCACGTTGTATGTGACGGGCCTCTTTCTCTGCCGGTGAGCGATTACACCCGATGATAGCAACCACCACTCCTACGGCTATCCAGGCAAACAACCCTCTCTTCATGTCCATCCTCGTTTCGTTCATATGTTTGTTATTGTGGCAAAAATTCGCGTAACAATGGTCGCAGGGCACGGATATACTCTACCTGACGCGCAAACGCTTCTTCCACCGTTGTCGTGACTGGACTGGTCAATCGAATTAACGCTCCATCAGTGCGATTATGCACGATAGCATTTTTGATTAATTGGAGCTTGGCATCGAGTTCCTTCGCAATGACCTGTCCTTGAGATTGGTACCAATACGTCACAACTTGTCGGTGAGCTTCCATTTGCAGCACGTAGCGGTTCACTACAATCCCCTGAGATTCCCCCTCAAATGAAATCGGTACCAAAGAAGCTTCGAGCGGCTCCCATCCCCCTCCAGGCAAACAATGCTTGGGAGAGTGAATCTGCGCTCCTTTTCGTTGCGTCTCCCAAAAGCCGACATACAGCCAGATATTATGTCCAGCAGCGTCGTTGTAATCACGCATCACGTATTCATTCAACTTTAATATGCTGAGGACATCGGGTTCAAGCGTCGCATCTGCTCGCCCCTGCCACTCTCCTACGGTCTGTGGAAACTGCGCTAAGGGTTTGTGGATCGGTACCGCTTCTCCATATGACCGTAGCTGAAGAAACAAAAAAACCGCGAACAAGAGACTGCACGATAAACTCGCATGTATCCAGTTGTTCATAACTCATTTCCTATTTCAGTTCGCGGCCATTTTTGTACGATTGTGTGAACCCCTAAGAGACCTGCAAAAGCGACAAGAAAGATAATCCATCCCGAGAAGGAATGAAAAATCCCCTCGGCATATTTGACTCCAAACCACTGACCGATTAGGCCTGTGACGATTACCCGACCCGCATTGGCAATAATCGTAATCGGAATTGCTGACAAAACCAGCACAAAGCGTGACCAGTACCCAGGTAGTGTCAGATATGCCCACGCTACAGCCAGCGCTAAAAGCGAAACCAAGGAACGAATGCCACTACACGCCTCTGTAACCCCTAAAGAGATATGGCTGAGGTGAATGATGTTCCCATCACGGAGGACCGGGACCCCTAATAAATCTAAGACGATCGTCGCGTTCCGAGCGGCGAGTCCCTGGAGTGGGAATGCTATCGCGTTGAATATAATGGCCGGTAAGGGCACCATAAAAAACAGGAACCCTAACGGAAACAGGAGCGCACGGAAGAAGGGCATTCCCAAATGGAAGAGAATAAGGCCCGCAAGAATACAGATCAACGAACTCCTTGTGAGAAAATCTTCTGCTCCGATATCTCCGAGCACCAGAATCCCGCTTCCTACGCAGAGCACACCAAACCCCAGCCAGCTTCCCTGTATTGATAGCCTCTTCAAATGTTCTCGGTTTTGCCACACCAAGAATCCGCTAAAAAAGGGAACCAGAAACCCATGTGAATAATTAGGATCGTTCCACCAGTCGGAAAAGAGTCCTGGAAATACCGGCGCGTATATCCCTACGAGAATGACGGTTAACACCAATCCCAGGCCAACTAACGGGCGCCAACTGTAGGCAAAGGACGCGGAAGCAGACGACTCGAGGGGGAAGGACGCGATTTTCTCCACTTTCAAGTTCTCCATCTTCTTGTGACTTTTCCTACAACGCTAAGACAAATGGTGCTATCTTTTTTCCCACGGCTCAGTCATTTTATCATACTCTCAAATCCACCACCCGAAAAATCACCTCGGAATACGTAGTAATGAATTCATTAAAGATACGATATTGCACCAATAGGTGCAAATTGGCATGCCAACAGACCTACCCGTCGTAGGCGATAAGACGAGAACAAGAATAACACGCATCGGGACCTTTACCCCACGGACAGGTCAGTGGCGACTTGATTTGAATGGGAATAGAGTTTTTGACAATTGTATAGGGGACGATACAATCCTTAAAAAACATCTATCATTTCATTTAAAAATACAGGAGCGCTGCGGACACATAGGAGGTATTCCAGATGCTGCATGTGGTCATTTTAGCAGGCGGAGGTGGAACGCGTTTATGGCCCCTTAGCCGCCCCAACACCCCTAAACAGTTTCTCGCTCTTCTGGGTGAGCACTCCTTGCTCCAAAAAACGCTGTTGCGCCTGGAAGGCAGTATACCCCCAGAGCGAGTATGGATCGTTACCGGAACCGAGCATCAGCCGTTGGTACGAGCACACCTCTCTCAGCTCCCAAACTTCGCCAACGACACAGTCCAGATCGTCACTGAACCAGTAGGACGCAACACAGCCGCTGCCATCGGCTTAGCTGCTGTCCATCTGCAATACATCGATCCTAAAGCGATAATGCTTGTTCTCCCCGCAGATCATTGGATTGAGCAGGACCGCGAGTTTGTTTCTCTCGTGCACAATTCTCTAGGTTGGGCCGAAAAAGGGTTTTTAGTAACGTTCGGTATCGTGCCTTCTCGTCCTGAAACAGGATACGGGTATATTCAGCGAGGACAGGGGTATGCACAGTCACCACAAGAGAGCCAAGCGTACCAGGTTGAGCGGTTTGTGGAGAAACCACCACTAGCGTTGGCCAAAGAATATGCCGCGAGCGATAGTTATTATTGGAACGCGGGAATTTTCCTGTGGCAAGCCGCAACCATCATGCAGGAAATTGTCACTTATCTCCCTCCCCTTGCTTCAACGCTGCAAGAGATTTCTTTGAGCCTCCATAACGGGAATACCTCTATGACTCTTGGTTCATTATATCCTCGTTTAGAACCCATCTCGATCGACAGCGGAGTTTTAGAGAAATCCTCCCGGCTCGTTGTTGTCCCAGCAGATATTGGATGGTCAGATATCGGAGAATGGACTGCTATTCACCGACTCTCTTCCCAGGACGAACGGGGGAATGCTGTGCATGGCCAGACACTTGTCGTGGAAAGCAAAAACTCCTTTATTTACAGCAGTCACCGACCTATTGTAGCCATCGGACTCAGCAACCTGATGGTTGTAGAGGCCGAAGATGCTGTGTTGGTATGTGCACCGGAGTATATCCAAGAAGTGAAGACTGTCGGGCAACGTCTGCCCGCACCTAGCACAACAACAGCCGATTCCTTGCCGACGGTGCAACGCCCCTGGGGAACATATACCGTGTTGGAGGAGCGGCCGTACTATAAGGTGAAACGGCTCGTTGTTAATCCAGGCTTCTCCCTAAGCCTGCAACGTCATTCCTTTCGGAACGAGCACTGGGTCATCGTCCAGGGCACTGCCCGGGTCACCAATGGAGAAGAGGAGTTCCTACTGAACGCTAATCAATCCACCTACATACCACAGGGCACGGTGCATCGGCTGGCAAATCCTGGGCCTGGACTATTAGAAGTTATTGAAGTGCAGACTGGTTCGTACTTTGGCGAAGATGATATCGTACGGTACAATTGAACATATACGTCCCAATTGGAACGTAGTTAGATCTTTACACCTTCCGCTCTCTCTCCTTCCGATAGCTCTACCATACTGGTCACCGTCAGGGTCGCATCGCCACCGAGCAGTTTCGAGCACGGTCTCAATCCTAAACGATCAATTCCCCCCTCTTTACGTTGGTCTCAATAGTGTATCGGCGCAAATTTTGACGTTGGGCAAAAGGTCGTGCGGATATTCGCTCTCCCTCCGGGAGAGCTTATCCTTCGCGTAGTCGGAGGAGGCGAGGGTGAGGGAGTGCAATAAAGACTACCGCTCTTTCTCCCCCTCATCCTGTCCTTCTCCCGCAGGGAGAAGGAACTCATCGCCGTACTCGCATGAAAAGTGCCGACAGTATTAACGTTGGTCATAGTCTCAAGATTACTTTTAATTCTACTAGATACACCCCCAGCCATAAGATTGGTGTGTAATTCTCGCATCCTCTAGGCCTCCAAATCAATCTTTCTATAGTGCCAATACCTCTATCTTGTAACGTAGTAGAAGAACAATTCTGTTATAAACCCCAACGCCCAATCTCGTTTTTGGTTATTTTTTCGTTTCTATTTATATTAGGCGGGAAGAATTTCTATGTAAGTAGTTCCTTGTATACTTCTGGATTGGTTGAGTATTTTTTTGAACTTCCCTTCAGATACATCAAGCTCCTAAAATAATCGATCGTTTACCAAACAGAATGGCATATCCAGATAATATTCAGAGCATAAATAAATAACAATATATTTTTGTTATCAAAATCTTACGAAGGAAAAGTAAAGTATTACTATCAACAACCGACGAGTAAGTGATGAAGGCGTATAGAGATTTTTGTAATGGTGCCGTTCGAGTAATTAGTTTTCTTGAGAGGTCTTCTGATGAAGAGTAATTGGGTTACCGTCTGAAAAGGGCAAACCACTCGAAAGGGTGGGACGCAAAGCAACTGGCCTACATTCCAGGAAATCGGGATACGGTCGCAGAGCTGCCGGACGCATACTACCCCTTGTAGGTTGTAGTCGCGTACGGAGTTTACTGAGGAGGTATAATGCAAGGGTTTCTACTGAAACTGTTTTCTCGTGGTCTGTTTATTATTCTCCCCCTATTTACCGTCTTCGCGTGCCAGGGCGTCGCGAATGCCGCTCAACTAACACTCCTCTGGCAAGACGGCTCAACAAATGAAGCCGGATTCAAGATCGAACGTAAGACAACCACCACAGGTTCGTTTGTCGTCGCCAAGATTGTCGATGCCAACATAACTTCTGCCATCGATGCAGAGATCGAAACTGGAAAGACGTATTGTTACCGAGTTCTCGCTTTTAACGCGGCTGGCTCGTCAGCCCCCTCGAACGAAGTGTGCGGTGTTGCATCGGATAGTTCCTCCGCTGTTTTGACCGTGACGAAGACCGGGAACGGTGAGGTGACGAGTAACCCTACGGGGGTGAACTGCGGAACCGACTGTACCGAATCGTACGCTTCGGGCAAGGTCGTCACCTTGACCCCCACCCCTGCCACCGGGTCTACCTTTGCAGGCTGGAGCGGGAACGCGGATTGCACGGATGGCTCCGTCACGATGACTGCGGCAAAAACCTGTACAGCTACCTTTACGACCACTACGACCACCTCTGCCATGTTGACCGTGACGAAGACCGGGAACGGCTGGCCGGTGACGAGTAACCCAACGGGGGTGAACTGCGGAACCGACTGTACCGAATCGTACGCCTCGGGCAAGGTCGTCACCTTGACCCCCACCCCTGCCACCGGGTCTACCTTTGCAGGCTGGAGCGGGAACGCGGATTGCACGGATGGCTCCGTCACGATGACTGCGGCAAAAACCTGTACAGCTACCTTTACGACTACGACGACCACCTCTGCCATGTTGACCGTGACGAAGACAGGAAGCGGCAGTGGCACGGTGACTAGTAACCCAGCGGGGGTGAACTGCGGAACCGACTGTGCCGAACCGTATGCCTCGGGCAAGGTCGTTACCCTAACCGCTACCCCAGCTGCTGGCTCTACCTTTGCCGGCTGGAGCGGTGCTTGTAGCGGGACAGGAACTTGCACCATAACCATGGAGACGGGTAGCATTGTTACGGCGAACTTCGCGCGACCAGGCGTGAAAATTGGGGTATTCCGCCCCAGTACAGGCAAGTGGTACCTCGATCTAAACGGCAATGGGATGTTAGATGATTGTACGATAGATGCCTGTATTGATACCTTCTTGCAGGTAAGAGGGCAAACCAGTCGTCGGTGACTGGAAAGGTACGGGAGCAGTCAACCTCGGAGTTTTCGACCCAAAGACGGCCACGTGGAAATTAGATGGCAACGGTAATGATCGCTGGGAAGGCTGCCAGATAGACATCTGTCTTGGCCCTTATGGAAACGGTATGTACACACCAGTAGCTGGTCATTGGCAGACAAATCTTCCTGCCGATAGGCTCGGCTTCTATAACCCAGGGACGGGTAACTGGAAACTCGACTACAATGGCAACGGGAAGTACGATGATTGTCTCCGGGATGGTTGCCCTGGTCCTTTTGGAAATGCCAGCCAAGTCGCTATAGTAGGTGACTGGACCGGTACCAAACAAACCCGAATTGGCACCTTTACTCCGGCCACTGGCAAGTGGGTCCTTGATCTAAATGGCAATGGCAAGGTTGATGCCTGCACTGTTGATGGCTGCTATGGACCTTTTGGTGTCTCTGGGGACCTGCCGATCAGTGGAGACTGGAATGGGACAGGCAAATCACGAATTGGCATCTTTGATCCCGTCTCTAAGCAATGGGAACTTGATCTCAACGGCAATGGAAAGTTTGACGGGTGCACCACTGACCGTTGCCTTGGGCCTTTCGGGCAGCCTGGCGATCTCCCGGTAGTTGGCAACTGGTAATAGACGCTCATCCTTAAACCATGGAGGCCCGCAAGTGCTTCTCTCGCCTTTGCTGTGCGCAAGTCGGGCCTCGTGTGAAAATACTCAATTCACTATCCCCTAAGTATGGGTACATAATGAAAAACCATATGTCATTCTCTGTTGCCAGTCTTTCTTTTTTTTTCTTTCATTTTTTTCTCTTACAAGCCTTGGCTTTGGACATTCCTCTCACCCTCGAAGAACCAGCAGGGGTTGCCCGCGTAGATGAACCCGTCACGAGCGGAGTTCCGCTACCACCTAATACCCAGACTACGACGTGGGCACTTTTTGACGGCGCACAACAAATTCCCGTACAAATTACACGGCTACCAGGCCGCACTCCCATGGATCTTGTTAGACTTCCAAGTAGACGTCCCAGCTTCAGGGAAGAAAACTCTGACTCTTCGTGATACCGCGTCAACGGCTTCACCCCCTAAGCCGCTAACAATCACTGAAGACGCGACCCAAATCACCGTGGTTACCGGCCCTCTCAAAGTGCTCTTGAAGAAAAACCCGTTCAATCTCTTTGATGGAGTATGGGTTGATAAAGACAATGATGGAACCTTTGCATCTGCCGAACAGACCCTGGTATCTTCTGGAAATAATATTCAGATTGTTGATGCCACCTCAGGTCAAACATTCTCCGGATGCTGGTGCTCCTGACCAAGTGACTTGGGAATATCGAGGTCCGACTCGGGCGACGCTCAGAATCGACGGTCGCTATCGCAACGGTTCGGGAGAGTTCATCGCCTATACTACGCGATTCTCTTTCTATGCTGGTCAGAGTTTCATCCGTGTAGAGCAGTTGCTTCGTAACTCATCAACCAACAAACGACATGTGAAACTTAAATCTGCGGTTCTAAGGCTCGGTTCAGGAAGTAGATCGGCACGCGCCACACGTCCAGGTTCACTCTCATGGGAGAACATTGGAACGGGAGGTTTCACTTTTGAACTTGTTCCGGCCACTCTCTGGGATATCGATACGACTTCGAATAGCGGCATGGTGCTGCCGGATCTGAGTTACCATGGGGCAACATTCATTGCGGATTTCGCTGGAGGACTCTCAACCACAGAGCAAACCCGACGTGCAAATGCCTCGCGTAGCCCCCTGTTCGCGTTGGCGTCTCCTGACATGGTATTCAAACTATGGAGAATTAAGCACCACAAAGTTCAATACCCTGGAAGACGAGAAGAGAACATACCAACAATGGGGGTGGACATGGGCAGTATCCCAAGAACCAGTCGACGCTCACAAACCTGATTACGCAGTGAGCTGGCGGAATGTCGATGTACACAACGATAGTGAAGCTGATGACCTATGGCAAAATATTATAATGGCTGTTCGCACTGGACGACGCGGATACTTAGATCGAGCAGTGGCATGGGCGCGTTACTTCAAATGGGAATATCCCTTTAGAACCGATGGATTTATGTTCTCGGGAAGTAGGGAAGAAATCACGATTCCGCTGACTAGTGCGGACTCTACCTACCTTCAACAAAGCGTTTCGATTGGAAAAATAGACACGTTGACCTTTAATGCTGATCACCTGTATGGGTGGGGACTAATCGATTATTACTATCTGACGGGCGACCGCGACGCCCTCGAAGCCGCCACTGACATTGCGGAAAATAGCGAATTTGTCTACTCTTCAAAGAAGCCAGGAACGTATCCTATGGGGTTTTATGGATTTCGCCAGGGAGCAAGACATTTATTATTCATAACCCGGCTCTACGAGAGCACGCTTTCCGCGCGGTGGCAGGCTCAAATGAACCACCTCGCTCAACTCTGGCTGCAATCTCCTGACTGGGATGAATCGCTTGGTACATACTATTTCTCAAGCGGCGGCTTCGTGAAAGTGAACTAGGAATTCACCCGATGACAGTATCGCTCGTGGCCTAAAGCGCATTTCACCTTGCCCTATTATTTGACGCACTAGATCGTTACCATACCCTAACCGGGAACATCACCGCACGCGACCGCCTCGTTGCCTTCGGTAAGTTCGCCTATCAATATGCACTTTCTCCTGGCTATTTGTACACAGGTAGTAAGTTCGCCGTGCGAACTTCTCCAAGTTACACTGGGGAACAATGGCATAATTATTTCTATAATAGGACAATTGCTCAACCGTTCGTTTATCCGGCTGTTGTTCCCTATATTGACCCGGCGTTTACGAGTCACATGATTGACACGCTCATCCGCGCGTATCGTCTGAGTGGTGACTCAAAATATCTCCTCCGGGCTAAACTCCATTGGGATCGCGGGAGCAAAGCCAAGTTTTGTTCCTCCTCATGTGACCCGAATGCGATTCGGATTGCTGGAGATCTGCAAGTAGGACGGTTCTTAAATAACAGATTCCGCCCGTCCAACACCTACTACGAACATGCCAGGGGCGATCTTCCATATGCCCATCTTCTTTTTACTGCCAATACAGCTCCTACCCCCTCATACTCCACGCCCCCTTCACCGCCAACTAGTCTTCAGATTGGGAACCGTAAAGGGGCAATCAACTATGACCACAATGTAAGGATCTTCATATGAGAGTGTTGACTATCACCAGTTTGATTTGGCTTATTCTTTCCACAAATGTGTGCCCGCGCCAATATCGTCCGGAATTATTTAGGAGCTATACTCGGCGCAAGCTTGATCCTCAACCAGCAGCCGCGAGATGGTTCAAATAGATCTGATAAAAACCTCCAAGGACTGGAGCTGAATTTAAAATGACGGCAAGGCCACGAGAAAAACGGTTACGACCGCGACACCTGCCGGACGGTCATATACAGGGATAGAGTATGGGAGTATGGGGAAAAATTTTCTATTTTGGCGGCGGACATCAAAGCCATCCGGGAACGATGTCGAAATTTACGACCTAGAAGCAGATATCTGGACACAATCCTATCGACCTGAAGTTTGTGAGATTACAAATTCCGACTGGGAAGACTGTAACGGTTTGTATGGCGGAGCTGGTTCAAGGTATGTCACTTTAACTGGAAAGCCATACACCGAGCACTCATGGGATTTTGAGTCTCATGACCGTCTTGCTGCTTTGTCGGAGTTCTGAGTTCTGGTTTTTGGGCGTATGACCCGACTCAGAAAACTTGGACCTCAATTGTACCTCGAACAAACGCCTTTTGGGCTAATGCCCGCCCAAATCTCTTTGACTATGACCCGGATATTGCAGCGTTTCCACTAGTAGTCACCGGCTATCGGCGCGGAGTCTACAAAATAACTCCAACTGGACAAATAACACTACGCAGTCAGCCCCCAGTTGCCAACTGGGAGTTTGTTTATAGCACTTATGTTCCTGACCTCCACCTTCACGTCGCCTTTGGATGGGGGGAAGTGGTGGAAGTATGATGCAGTGAAAGATACTCTGACCCGAAATTAGTGTCCCCAACTGAAGCACTCCAGTCTAGTCGGATAGCTCTCGCATACGACATAAAGAACAAAATACTCATTGTTATCCAGCATCGACGCACAAGGGTTTGTGGTCTTGGCTTTCGATATTCAGGACGAATACATGGAAGAGGCTTCCCAATAGCGGCACGGTACCGGCCCAAACAACGGGAATTGCAGGCGCAGCTCCTCTTCTCCGCTACGACCCTGTGCACAATATTTTTGTTTTTCTGCGAGTGACAGGAGGGGGAGGAGGCAAAGGTGGAATCACGGAAACATGGGTGTACCGTTACAAAAAAGACCCTTCTGATTCGATTCTAAGAAGAGGTGGCCCTTACAATCTCCCCTACTCCACCCCCACTTCCCCCTAGTGGTCCCCCACTCGCCCCTAGTGGTCTACAAACACAGCAGACACCGTAGGAGACTTTAGGGCTAACACATTTAAACCCTAAGGTACAACTCTTAAACTGCTGATCCATACGAAAAGGAGGGAAAACTATGGCAGTGATCAAATCGCTTTATTGTGCGCCGTTGGTTTCGCATGGTTGGTAGGGACACCTGCCAGTGCCACCCCTATCAACTTCAACTTCACCCTCACCGTTGATACCGTATCCATAGATCCTGCTTTGTGCGATATGTTCGGCGAGTTTCCCTGCGCGTCATCTATAGGCGATACGTTTGTCGGACGTTTTACCGTTGACGACTCGGTCCTCAGCAGCGATGGAACTAAGACTGATATCCCCGTCTCTAATTTTTTTATTAAAATTGGCCGTGTAGCATGGGATCAAAACGGAGGTGATCCCGACAATTTCTTTGGTGGGTTCTGGATTTCCAACGGTATTTTCACTGACCGTTTTGAAATTGTTGTGAGTAGCGGCAAACTAGTTGACCTCGAGGGCTCAGTGATCTCACTGGTGATATACCGAATGTGAATTTTTATGACTTCACTACACCAATGAATTGTTTCCTTGCAGTTAGTATTAGCGGCGGCAATACTCTCGAGGGCGACCTCAGAATTAGCAGTGTGCCCGAACCGTCAAGTTTACTGTTGACCATAATCGGAGCCCTATCCATGTGCGCCGTCGCACGAGCGCGGGCTATCCCCCTCAACTCGAGAGCTAGTTCAGGTGATAAGCTCTACGTGAAAGCGGACCTGCCAGGCATTGCGCCAGCGAAACGCCGTCGTGAAGAACTGATTGTGATGAAGGCGAAAGAGTTAATCACCCGGCACGTTGAGGATCACCGGTAAGCTGTAGCTGACAAAG
Source organism: uncultured delta proteobacterium (assembly GCA_963733195.1). Lineage (GTDB taxonomy): Bacteria > Desulfobacterota > Binatia > Bin18 > Bin18 > VGTJ01. The sequence goes on along the minus strand of CAVTCR010000050.1, from coordinate 897 downwards.
TTGAGTTGTAGGCTGCAGCGTCTTTACGCGAGAAGCTACAAATGGGCTATTTCGGCTACGCGTACTACGTGGAGAACAAGGACAAGCTGAAGGCGGTGCCGATCGTGAACGACAAGGGCCAGGCCGGAACGTTGTCGTCCTCGGAGGCGGTGAAGTCGCCGCGCGAGGACTTCGACTTGCCGACCACCGCCTCGGTGAAGTAGTCGAACGTGCCCGAGTCCGCGCCGGCCCGAACAGCTTCATCGGCGCGTCGGGCCATTGCGGATTGACCTGGTTCCAGCGCGTCACCTTGCCCTGCGCCGCGGGCTCCCACATCTTCTTCATCTCGGCGATGGTGAGCTGCTTGACGAAGGTGTTCTTCGGGTTGATCACCACCGTGAGCGCGTCGAACGCCACCGGCAGCTCGATGTACTCGATGCCCGCCTTGGCGCAGTCGGCCATCTCGGCCTTCAGGATCGGGCGCGAGGCGTTCGAGATGTCGGTCTCGCCGCGGCAGAACTTCTTGAAGCCGCCGCCGGTGCCCGAGATGCCGACCGTCACCTTGACCTGCTGCTTCTTCGCCTTCTGGAAGTCCTCGGCGACCGCCTCGGTCACCGGGAACACGGTGCTCGAGCCGTCGATCTTGACGATCCGCTGCTGTGCGAGGACCGGCGCGGCGGCCAGCGCCGCGGCCACGATGGATACGATAGGTAGGATTTTCATGCCGCGCAGACTACGCAGCGGGTATTACCGATTCATGACCGCGGCAAGCGCTCTGTAATCATACATAAAACAGGATTCCTGCCGCGGCCAGCGCCGCCCACGCCGCGGCCATGAGAATCCAGCCGGACTTCGATTGCTTGGCGACGCGCTCGTGTAGCAATACGACCAACTGAACCAGGAGCCAGAACATGAAGA
>CAVTCR010000049.1:0-16111 GCA_963733195.1 uncultured delta proteobacterium | reverse complement strand
GACAAAAACGAGAAACCTAAGCTCACTTCACTCACGCTTGCCAGTGCTGAACTCCAATCCCCAAAGACTTTGGAGAAAGCGATTGAAATTGCACAGAAAGTTGCACCGGGACTCTTTCTCGCGCGTGACCTCACTAACGAGCCTGCCTCAGTGTCGACGCCAAGTTATCTCGGCCAACAGGCGACGAAGTTGCTCAAAGGTCATGGCATCAAGGGAGAAGTATGGGGCACTGCGAAAATCAAGGCTGCAAAGATGGCGGGATTGTTAGCCGTTGCGCAAGGGAGTATCGAGGAGCCGCGCTTCATCAAGCTAGTGTATACTCCCAACGGGAAAGCCAAGAAGAAAATTGCCCTGGTTGGTAAAGGGATCACTTTTGATTCGGGTGGTTTATCCCTCAAACCCCCGGGATCGATGGAAACGATGAAACGCGACATGGCTGGTGGCGCAACGGTGATGGGAGTGATGAGTGTAATCGCGCAACTCAAGCCACAGGTGCAGGTCACTGGGTATGTGCCAGCAACAGAGAACATGCCGAGTGGCACTGCACAGCGACCGGGTGACATCATTCGCTACAGTAATGGCAAAACGGTTGAAGTGCTCAACACCGATGCTGAAGGACGGCTCATTCTTGCTGATGCGTTGATCAACGCCGTACAAGACAAACCCGATGTGATTATTGACTTGGCGACGTTAACTGGTGCGTGTGTTACCGCGCTCGGCGGTCAGATCGCCGGCCTGTTTAGCAACAATGACGAATTAGCTGCGGCGCTCTTGCAATGCAGCCAGGAATCCGGCGAACCGTTGTGGCGACTACCACTCGTCAAAGAATACAAAGAAGATATCAAGAGTACCGTTGCTGATATTAAGAACACCGGCAGTGGTAGCGCTGGTGCGATTGCGGCGGCACTGTTCTTACAAGAATTTGTCAGTGACGTACCGTGGGCGCACCTCGATATCGCTGGCCCATCGTTTACCAGCAAAGACAATGGATATACTCCCAAAGGTGCCACTGGCTTTGGTGTCCGGACGTTGGTGCGATATTTGATGAGCTTCTAACTCTTGACTACTCTTGCCACATTACAACGCCAGATCGTTCGTTGCACTCGTTGCCCGCGTCTAGTTGCTCACCGTGAGCGAGTGGCGCAAGAGAAGGTCAAACGCTATCGCGACCAGGAGTACTGGGGCAAGCCGATTCCCAGCTTTGGTGACCCACAAGCAAGGGTACTAATTATTGGTCTCGCCCCAGCCGCACACGGTGGTAATCGGACTGGTCGGATCTTTACTGGCGATCGCAGTGGAGACTGGCTCTATGGCGCCCTCTACGATGCTGGTTTCGCTAACCAGCCGACGTCGTTACACAAAAATGACGGTCTGCAGCTACGAGACTGCTACATTACCGCCGCTGTCCACTGTGCTCCGCCAGACAACAAACCAACGCTCGACGAATTTGTCGCTTGCCGACCCTACCTCTTGCAGGAACTGACCCTTCTGCGCTGTGTTCGCGTGGTGATTGCTTTGGGGCAGATTGCTTTTACATCGTATCTTTCTGCCCGTCGTGAGCTTGGCCTTCTACTTTCCTCTCCACTTCCGCGGTTTGGTCATGGTGCGATTATCGCCCTTGGTGACGTCACCCTGATCGGCTCCTATCATCCCAGCCAACAGAATACCTTTACCGGTCGTCTGACACAGGAGATGTTTGCTTCCGTCTTTCAGCGTGCGAAAACCTTACTTTCTCCAACGAGTTGACCTCTGAGGGCTTGGCACGAGGTACCGAAAGTATTGTAAGATAGAAGACGCGTGGGGGATTGAGAGATTTTTCCCGCTCGCCGGGGACGCACAATGAGCACACCAGTAGACGACAATACGAGCATAGTTCGCTCCCAGTCTGGGGTCGGGCCACGCGAGATCTCTAACAAGTATGAGGTGCTGAGCCAACTCGGTCAGGGTGGGATGGGAACCGTCTACAAAGTCCGCCACACGCACCTCGATACGATTCTTGCCCTCAAAGTCCTCCAACCGAGCTTTCTTGAGGGTGGTAACATGGTTACCCGCTTCTACCGCGAAGCGCGAGTGATGGCGCGACTCAAACACCCCAATATCGCCCAAGTGCTTGATATCGACCGGGACGAGACGCTCAACTTCTATTACTTCGTCATGGAGTACATCGAAGGGCAAACCCTGCGTCAGTATCTGCGCGATCATCGTGGACTTCCTCCGAGTGAGGTTTTGTCGATTGCTCATCAAGTCGCAAGTGCCTTAGCCTATGCCCATGCGCAGACGCCGCCGGTCATCCACCGCGATATCAAACCCTCGAACATCATGATCGAGAGTACCTCCAAACGAGTAGTGGTGATGGATTTTGGCATCGCTAAGGAACTCATCGATGATAGTGAAGTGACGCGGACCGGTGCGATCATGGGCACCATGCAGTACTGCGCCCCAGAGCAAATGCGCCACGAACAGCTTGATGGTGGGACCGACATCTACGCTTTGGGCATGGTTATGTACGAGGCGTACACGGGTGACCGCTTCTTTGCTGGAATGACCGAGACGGCGATCGTTGGCAAAGTATTGTATGACCCACAAGAAAATATTCCCAACTTTCCTGACACAACGCCCGCCGCTTTTACCGCCCTAGTGACAAAAGCCATTGCCAAGTCACGTCAACATCGATACCAGCGGATCTCTGATTTTCTTCGTGATCTTGAAGCCTGTCAGGCGGCACTCCGAGAGTCTGTTCCCGTCATTGGTGCTTCGCCGCAAACAACTCCAGTTCCAGAGCTTTCGAAGGCTGCCCCTGTTGTTGCTCCTACACCAACGGTGCAAGCAGATGAGAAGACGGTTTTCCAGAATCTACCGCGCGAGGGAACAAAGACTGCCCAGGCAACTCCTGTTACTACGAAGCCTGTTGTCCTGAAAACTGACAAGGTAGAACAAGCACCGCCACCGGCTACAACAAGAAAAGTTGAGGAGAAGAAATCCTCTGCTACAGATGCCGAAGTGACGATGGGAGTTGCCCCACCGGAAATACTTGCAGAAGTGAATACTGATCGCTGGTCGATCGGTGAACCGAGTTCATCAGCAAAAGTCTCCATGAGAAGTAATGATGTTGCTGCGCCCACGACGCCGCGTCGCCGAGCCCTGCCGTTGTTGCTATTACTCGGCGCTGCACTTGGTGGACTCATGTTTTTTCTGAAGCCAATGTTCACGTCCACGCAGCCACCACGGCAAAGCATCCCTGCTCCAGTGATTAGCCGCGTTGAACCCCAAACCCCTGCTGTCCGTGTTCTTGAAGGTGAGAACGTCGCGTTTATGGCACAAGCGGAAGGTACGACCCCGTTGCAGTACACGTGGACTTTAGATGGGCAAGCCGTCTCTCAGACCGGGGACTGGACATATAGCCCCGTGGTGGGTGACCGCAGCGAAACACCAAAAGACGTGCGGGTTCAAATTACCGACCGACAGGGGCAGGCGGTCGAGCGCCACTGGCAAGTTACGGTGACGTACATCAGTAAGCCACCACAACTGCAAGCATTTGCGCCTAAGAAGGGGACTATCGAAGTGACGGGCGGAACAACTCAACCATTCCGCATTGATGTTACCGACCCCGACAATGAACCCTTGAACTATGCCTGGACTGTCAACGGAGAGGCGGCTGGGACAAAGGCGACGTTGAATTGGAATGCAGAAGAACCGGGAAGCTATCGAGTTCGTGCAGTTGTTACTGACCCCGCTGGGTTGACAGTGAGCAAAGACTGGCAGGTCAAGGTTGTCGCACCGCCTCCACTGCCGATTCCTACTGAGCAAGCGGTTACGACCAATAACCCGCCGCAGATTACAAAGTATGCGCCAGACGAAGCCCTGATTACGACTCAAGAAGGCCAGAGTCTTTCGTTTTCAACAACCGTGACCGATCCGGACGGAGATCAACTGACCTACGAATGGACCGTTGACGGGAAACGCGTAGCACGTGGGTCGTCGACGGCTCAGCCAACACTGACATGGAAGGCCAAGGGGGCAGGGAGTCATGTAGTTCGTGCACTCGTAAACGACCGCGCAGGATTAAGTGCGATGCGAGAATGGCAAGTTGCTGTTGTTCCCTCGCTACCCTCTACTGACACACCACCAGTGACACCTCCTGGAGCTAACAACGCACCACCGCAAATTACGACACGAACCCCAGACGCGGACGTACTCAAGACCTCAACGGGCCAGACTCTAGCGTTCGAGGGGGCCGCCATCGATCCGGATGGCGACGATTTGACCTACGAGTGGTTCGTCAACGGCAAGAAAGTGGCGCAAGGAGCAAAGTTCTCATTCGCAGCCAACGAAAAAGGTGATCGTCGTATAGAACTACGAGTGACAGATGCACGAGGACTGAAGGAAAGTGCGCGCTGGGATGTCGAGGTTGGTACTGCGCCGTCAGTGCCTCGTGTGGTGATGTTTACGCCCCATCAAAAGCGTTACGTGACCTACCCCCATCTCTCGCGGTTCTTTAGCATTGAGGTTGAAGTACCGGGGGAAACTGAGCCTGCGTTAACCTACGAATGGAAAGTCGATGGCCGGGCGGTCCGCGGCGAGACGCTTTTCGAGTTAAAAGATCAACCCGTCGGCAACCATGAGGTCGAAGTGACTGCGATAACCTCCTCTGGCGCGCGTGTTTCTCATCAATGGATGGTTGATGTCCGTAAGGATGAAGGCGATCGCCCAACGATTTGGTCGCCGCAACTTGAGATTTCCGGTCTCACCAACACCGTGAGTGCAGACAAGAAAACGGTGATTGTGAGCGGAAAACTACGGAACTCAGACCAGGAGCGGGCGACGGACAACGTGATTGTCTGGGTTACAGTGGTTAATGGTCAAGGCCAGGAAATCTCGCGTCGTCTGACCCTACCGTCGCCACAACCGATTGAGCCCGGACGGACTGCTACCTTTCAACTACAATTAGATAATCGGGACGATGCCGTCGACTTCCGAGTGCAGGTCGTGAGCAAATAAAACAGACCACAAGATAAGACTTTCGTGACGCGTCGTTAGTTCGACCGCCTAGGGCAGACGAAAAAATAGCTATTGATGAGCGGCAGGAACCGATTCCACGCCATATCGAAATTAACGAAAAGCTGGCACGAGCGATTTTACGCCGGACTAGTAGAAGAGACTGACGTATGCGATTTTCAAGGCAAGCTCTATAAGGATGGCAAGTTTTGGTTGGTGGAAGTTCCCTGTTTTCGCGGCAATGACCCAAGGGCACACTCGCAAGGACGCCTTAGCAATGATCGCCGATTGGTTTGCCACGATGATCGACCGCCCGGGATTTTCCGTGACAGTCTACGAAGGGAAGAAGGGCAATTTCGAGATCAGTGCCTCAGATACCAAGGCAATGATGTGTCTCCTTTTACAGAGACAACGCCAGTTAAGCGGTCTATCTCTTGCAGCCGCTGCTGAACGATTAGGAGCGAAGTCACGCAATGCCTACGCTCGATATGAACAAGGAAGCTCGATGCCGACGGTAGAGAAACTCGACAAACTCCTACAGGCAGTATCTGGAGGGAAAGACTTTGTCTTGTCGCCGAGTTCCGTGGAGAGTGCTAAACAGGAAGGAGCAGAGTAGCACGGCCTAACACGGCACGCCCGTTTGCGGTTTGGGAGAAACTAAAGGGGTGCATCTTGGCGGCTCGTGGTAAGCTTCGGCGTTAGGGGTGCGTGGGTTTCGGTGTTACACTGCACGAGAGAGGAAACCCTATGAAAGATCAAGGCGTCGTTGTGCACCGCGATCCAGACATCCTGGGTGGGACGCCAGTCTTTGTTGGGACGCGTGTTCCTGTCAAAGCGCTGCTGGATTACCTCGCTGGGGGGCATACCCTCGATGACTTTATTGACGATTTTCCCACGGTAACCCGCCCGCAGGCAGTGGCAGTCTTGGAGCAGGGGATACAGTTGCTGGTAGGTGCCCATGCGCGTGCTGCTTGATGAGTGTGTCCCACGGAAGCTGCGAAGCGAGTTGCCCGGCCATGACGTGAAGACCGTAGCCGAGATGAAGTGGGCAGGTACGAAGAATGGGGCGCTGCTGCGCCGAGCGGCCTCGGAGTTCGATGTGCTGCTGACCGTAGACCAAGGAATCCCGTACCAACAGAATATCGAGGGCCTTTCCCTGGCTTTAGTCATCATCAAGGCACCAAGCAATGACATCAAAGACCTACGGCTCAAGATGTCCGAGGTGTTACGAGTACTGGCAACGATTCAACCTGGCCAAGTAGTACAGGTTGCCGCCTAACACTCCGGTGTCAAGCTGGCAGACGGATGCACCGTGCGGAGGGAGACACTCAGAGAAACAAACAGTGAGTCGTCGTAGTCAAACGGTCGGCGGCTGACTTGATTGCGGCTGCCGGTCGTAGCTGAAGAGGCCTGGATGAGTACCAGCGCCGTGCACGTGACCACCGCCCTGTTGCAGTGCGGAAAAACGGCAGGACTCGTTTTGGCCGCGGAGAGAATCTGTGATGTTGTCTGGATCAATACAGGAGATCGTCAAACCTATCGGCTGTGTCCCGATTTTCTGTCGTGCGCAAATCTGTCGCGCCCCCTGGTGCCGTCATTCACCCATGCTATCTCTAAGGGCGCATGCATGAAGCTCATCATTTCCTCATTAACCTCGCGCTAGTTCTCTGCGCAGCGGCGGTAACGACGGCGTTGTTTCAGCGACTGCATCAGCCGGTGGTGCTCGGCTACCTACTCGCTGGGGCGATCGTGAGCCCGCACACATCCTTCCCTCTTTTCGCTGACGAAGAAACAATTCACGCACTCTCCGAACTCGGTGTCATCCTACTGATGTTCTCGCTTGGCCTGGAGTTCAGTCTAGCGAAACTCCTCCGTGTCGGACCAACGGCCGGTCTGGTCGCGGTGATCGAATGCAGCCTGATGATTTGGTTCGGGTACCTCACCGGACAGTTGTTTGGTTGGACAGTCCTTGAGAGCCTGTACACAGGTGCCCTCATCGCCATCTCTAGCACAACCATCCTCGTCAAAGCGTTTGCCGAGCAGAATGTAAGAGGTAAACTCACCGAGATCGTCTTCGGCATCCTCATCGTCGAGGACCTTATCGCCATTCTTCTTCTCGCCATCTTCACTACCATCTCGAGCGGTGCGAGTCTGACCGCAGGGAGTCTTGCTGCCACAACCGGCAAGCTCGCTGCATTTCTCGCATTGGTCGTTGGTGGCGGCCTGCTCATCATTCCCCGTCTTACACGCGCGATTGTTCGGCTCGACCGACCAGAAACTATCGTCGTCACGAGTGTCGGTCTGTGCTTCGCCTTCGCACTCATTGCCAACGCCGTCGGGTACTCGGTAGCACTTGGAGCCTTCCTCGCTGGCGCTCTGGTTGCAGAATCCGGTGAAGCGAAGATAATCGAACATCTCGTCCAGCCCGTCCGAGACATGTTCGCAGCGATCTTCTTCGTTTCTGTCGGTATGCTCATTAACCCGGCTCTGGTAGCCGACCATTGGGCCGTGGTCCTCATCCTCATCGCCCTCGTCGTTGTCGGTAAGCTTGTTGGGGTCGCGACCAGCGTTTTTCTCACTGGTGAGGGCATTCGTACTTCTATCCAGGCCGGCATGAGCCTCGCTCAGATCGGAGAGTTCTCGTTCATTATCGCCGCGGTCGGTCTTTCGTCGGGCGCCACTGGCCCATTTCTCTACCCGATTGCGATAACCGTCTCCGCCGCCACAACACTGCTTACCCCGTGGCTGATCCGCGCCTCTGATCCGATTGCCACCTACCTTGATCGGCGCCTGCCAAAACCCGTCCAGACGTTTGTGGCGCTCTACGGAACGTGGGTCGAGCAACTGCGCACGCAACCAAGCGAGCCTACGGTCGGTCGCCGGATTCGTCAGCTCGCCCGTTTGCTGCTGATTGATGCCGCACTGCTGGCCACAATCATCATCGCCACCGCAGTGTGGGGTTCTAGAGTGGCAACATTTGTCACTGCGAAGATATCTTTGCCCGACCGGTTTACCTGGCTTGTCGTGATCCTCGCCGCAGCTACGCTTGCCGTCCCGTTCTGCATCGGTATCCTACGTTGTACGTCTGCGCTCGCTCATACTCTCGGTACCGTCTCACTGCCAGAGACAGAAGCCAGAACAGATTTGGCCGACGCGCCCCGGCGTGCACTCGTCATCACACTGGAGATTGCCCTTCTCCTGTTCATCGGTGTTCCACTGGTTGCGCTCACGCAACCATTTCTTCCACCATTTCCTGGACCGATTGTGATGGCAGTCATCATCCTGCTACTTGCAGTCGCTCTCTGGCGCAGTGCAACGAACCTGCAAGAGCACGCACGAGCTGGCGCACAGGCCATCGTCGAGGTGTTGGCGCGGCAGCTCGGGAGCACGTCCGTAGAAGCCGGTACTGCGAACCCCGACCTGGAGCAACTCCACCGTCTCTTGCCTGGTCTCGGCGCTCCCCAACCGATCCGGATTCGTACAGGTACAAACGCGGTCAACAAGACTCTCGCCGAGCTCAATCTGCGCGGTCTCTCCGGAGCCACCGTTCTAGCTATCATTCGCGAGCACGACGGAGTGCTCATACCAACGGGTCGAGAGACACTTCAAGCTGGGGATCTCCTTGCAGTCGCTGGGACAACCGAGGCAATCGAGAGCGCTGAACACCTGCTGACGCAGTCTGTTTTCAGCCAGGAAACGGAAGCCTCCTCACCATAAGCAAGTCCGTAGGGGCGTACAGCTGCATCCCTACTTTTTTGGGGAATGGTCATGCAACTACAAGCGTCCGTGAGGATGAAAAATGCGACGTACCACTGTTGTCTCATTGCGAGTTATCCATAGCGCAGTACGCTAAGCATGGAGGCAGAAACTGGATGCGCCTGGATTCCGGGTCTCGCGGTGCTCGCCCGGAATGACGGGCATGTCGTCTGCGTCATTCCAGCGAAAGCTGGAATCCAGGGGGCAGGGGGCGGAGTATTTTGTTTCTGAGCAGCGGAGCGAAGCAATCTCATTTGCGCATAAAGATTGCTTCGTCACTGTCGTTCCTCGCAATGACAGAAAGCGACGGCTGATCTGCTTCGGGAGAATGATACTACTGTTTCCCTGCATCTTTCCTGCTGCATTCTTACTAGCGCCCCTTCCGCTTCAACCCCTCTTGCTCTAATTTCTCCTGTACCCGGGCAACCCGTTCATTTCCCCAGAACAGCTCTCCATTCACAAGATAACTCGGCACCCCAAACACGCCCATCTCTTCTGCCGCACTGTGAAGGCGGTCGTGTTCCTGTCGTCCCTCGCCACTCAGATAGTCAAGAAACCCCCTGCTCTCAATCCCAACTTCTTTGAGTACGCGCTGGACAACTTCAGGGTTCTCAATATCCAATTCTCGTCGCCAAAAACGTTCGTACACCGTGTTGTGATAGGCGCGAAAATCGCCAGAACGTTTCGCGTACAGCATGCCAATGTGCGCAATCGACGAATCGAAGATCTTTTGGGGTCCACGAATAACCAAGCCACGTCGATTCGCCTCGCGACGGCAATCCATATAACTGTACTTCACTCGCCGCCATTGGTGAGCGTTACGAGATTCGTGGAGGACTTTCCCAGCTGCATCCACCGCAGCCGAACCGAGAAAACTGGGAATGTCGAGTGTGTAGGGGAGCCAGTCGATCTCGACGTCATAGTCTTCTTGCAGTTGAAGCGTGTCTGCTTGCGCTAGATACGCATACGGGCTTTTGTAATCAAAGTAGTGGGCGATTTTGCTAATTGCCATACACTCCCTCCGAAAGAGTGGGATATACTTTCATGTGCAGAGGGAGCTGACAAAAGCAAGAGGAGGGATCGAGGAGGCCTCTCTTGCTACGAGGGCTGCATCGGCATCCGCCCTTCGGAGTTGGCGATAACTACGGCAGCAGTCACGTCGCCGGTCACGTTCAGTACTGTGCGAGACATATCTAGCAGACGATCAACCCCGAGAATAATACCTATGCCTTCTCCAGGAACGCCTACCGATTGCAGAATGGGCACCATGAGTGGAAGTGAGCCTCCCGGAACTCCCGCCGTGCCAACGCCTGCAAGCACGGAAAACAGCACGACGAGTACTTGCGAGCCGATCGTGAGATCGACTCCATAGAATTGCGCGAGAAAAAGGATCGTCACGCCTTCGAACAAAGCCGTGCCGTTCTGATTCGCGGTTGAGCCAAGCGTGAGGACAAACGAAGCGATGTCCCGAGGAACACCTAATTTTTCCTGTGTGACCCTGAGTGCAGTCGGTAATGTCGCGTTACTGGAACTCGTAGAAAATGCAGTCGCCATCACTTCACTAATCTGTCGAAAAAAGAAGCCTGGCGACATGCCACCTAAAAACCGCAGAATTAAGGAGTAGGTCACAAACAACTGGAGACATAATCCACCCACTACGACCACCATATAGGCCAGCAAAGGCTTGAGCACGTCTAAACCAAATCGCGCAGTCAGCGTAAATAACAATGCCGCAACGCCATACGGAGCCAAACGCATCGCCAGTTCAATCAGCCGCATCACCACTTCGTACAGCCCTTCGAGCACGTTGATAAGCGGCTCCATCTTCGCTGGCGGAGATAGTGCAATGCCAATGCCGAACATGAGCGCAAAGAACATGAAAGCTAACATCTCTCCTTGGGCCGCAGCACGAAGAGGATTATCGGGCACGATTGCATAGAGGATTTTTAGGACCGGGTTTTCATTTGCGGCGAAGAGTGCAGGGGGAGCTGACACCGTACTCGCCTGTTGTAATGCCGCCCGTGTTTCTGCGGTAAGCCCATCGCCCGGACGAAACACGTTCACCAGTGTCAGCCCTAACAGAACCGAGGCTGAAGTTGCGCCTATCGTGTACAGAAACGTTTTGAATCCGACGCGCCCGAGCGTGCGCACATCACCGAGTCCGGCAATCCCTAACGCTAGCGCCGAGAATAAAAGAGGGACAACCAACATGAAGATCAGCCGCATGAACAAGCGACCGACAGGCTCAGCGACGTAGGTCGTAAATTGGAGAAGTGCCGGATGCTCGCCAAAAAACAGACGGCTGAGGCTGCCGGCAACGATGCCAACAGCAAGACCGATCAGGATGCGCGTGTGGAGAGGCAAGGAGATAACAATATTACGTGATGCGTACAGCGTGATGCGTAAAAGCTAAAGAGAAAACGAGGATTCTCTATTCTCGAACATACGTATCACGTTTTACGAATTACCTCTACCTTCCCAATCTTCTCAACATGTCCGGCAAGGTCGAAATCTTTGCTCGTCAACCCCCCGGAATCGTGCGTTGTCACACTCAAGGTGACTTTATTGTAATTAATAGTGATATCAGGATGATGATTTGACTGCTCAGCCAGCTCGCCGACTTTGTTGACAAAGGTGAGTGCGTCTTTGAAATTTGCAAAGGTGAATTTCTTTTGAATCGCTTTATTCTTGATGAGTTCCCATCCGGGAACGGTTCGTAGTTTTCCTTGAATCTCGGTTTGCGACAGTGCCATCTTCCTTCCCTTTCCTACTGACCATCGACTTTCGCCGGAGCAAGTTGCACTTTCGTGCCTTTTGCCCGCGCTTCCTCAGCTGCTCCTGCAGTAAGGAGCGAGAAGTCATCATAGTCGGCTTCGGCAACGCTCTTGGTCCCGTCGGAGTCGGTCAGTACCGCAATCCCTACGACTTCTCCAGGTTCCTCGCCAAAAAAATCTTTGTAGTCTTGATAATAATTAATCACTTCCTGTTGCCACTCTCCGACCCGTGCGGCGCCACTTTGCAACACAACTACGCGAGAACGCCAGTACACTGGACTCGTTATTCGCGTACCAACTGGAAGACTCGAACTCCACACATACTTGATCGCTCGAGGCATGACCGTACTATCAAACACCACATAGACGCCGGCGGCTGAGTCGTTCGTTTCTTTCGCTCGCTCGTCAGCGCCCGTGGGGAGCTGTTTCACTCGCCAGCGCCACCGCAACGCAGGAAATTGCTTTGGCTTAAACGTCCGGGAGATGCCAATTTGCGCATCTTGTTTGTCAGCATAGGCGCGGAGGAATCGGTTGCCGTTCTCTTCTACAACACTATACATGGCTTTTGCTATCGCCTCATCTCCCCGCGCGGCCCATTGCCCTGGAAATGAACCCGGTTGGTACGTGTCGAATGAGTCTAAGGGCATGGTTGTCTGGTTTGTGGACGGCTCTTCGGCGTGCCCGAGCGACAACACCCCAAGAATCCCAATGAATGCTACGATAGCGGTACACCACATCCCCGCACACCTCCGCCCATGTTCCTCGCCCCGTCCACTGCAAGTGGAGTATGACATTTCTTACTGGATAAAGGAAAGGTTGTACCATTGCAACCCCGAAATAACCCAAGAGTGCAAGAAGAAGTGCGCCCCTACCACAGGAAAAATGCCTGTGGTATCTAGGCACGAGAGTGACGGGGAGGCCAATATATAATGGAAATTCTCGCAGAGGGCAAAGGTGATTACCTTGTTCCTGATCCTGACGGGTTTCGTGCCTGGGTGCGAGAGCATAAGCCACGTACCCTCATCAATAAGCTCATGAGCGAGCACGAAGCAGTACGGCGATTTGTCGCTGACGGTGATTATTTCGCTTATGACTGTAACTATTTCCAACGTGGACCGAGTTCCCTCATTCGCGAGGTCATTCGTCAGCGTAAGAAAGATCTCTGGGTGTGCGGCAAGTTCACCTATGTTGCTGCCGCGTTGCTCGTCGAGGGTGGCTGTGCCAGTAAACTTGATGTTGCCTTCGTTGGCTTTGGTCCGTGGCTGTCGAAGGCCGTGGCCGAGGGTCGGCTCAAAACTTACGAGTATTCCAATGTCGTCATGACGTATCGTTTGCAAGCAGGAGCGCAGGGATTGCCCTTCATCGGCGTGCGGTCGTTCGGCGGGACGGACGGCTTTCGCAAATCCGGCGCCAAGCTCGTCAAAGATCCCTTCTCCGGTAAACCCGTTGTGCTGCTCCCGGCATTAAACCCGGACGTTTCTATCATCCACGTTCACCAAGCCGACATCTATGGGAACGCGCGCGTGTTTGGTACGGGCATTTCACACGTTGACTGTGCTCTGGCATCGAAGAAAGTCATCATCTCTGCAGAAGAAATCATTGAAACCGATGAATTCCGACGTGATCCTGGGCGCACGTCGATTCCGCATTTTGTTGTTGACGCGGTAGTTCATGCCCCATTCGGCGCGTATCCTGGCACTGTGCAGGGACGCTATTCCTCAGACCCGGCGCACGTGGTTGAATGTTTTGGCGCAATGATGCAGGGCAATTTGCAACCCTATCTTGAGAAGTGGGTCTATAGTGTCGCCTCACACGAGGAGACAATTGAGAAACGTATCGGCTGGAAGAAGCTTCAGGAACTACAACGTCGCGAAACTATTCGTGAGGGCTACACAACATGACAACCCCGGCCACACACTTTGCCGAACGCGAACATCTCATTTGCTCAGTTTCTCGCCTTATTGAAGAAGACAAGAGCTATTGGGTCGGTGGTGGTGGCGAGCCACTCTATACCATCTTGCTTGCCCAACGGCTCTATACTCCAGGAGTGCAGTATTTCACTGAAGACGGGGTTGTCTCGCCAAAAGCCATGCTACCGTGGGATCCATTGATGACAATGGTCGCCTCGCGTGCAGGCTATCGCGCGCTACAATGGGGCACGATGAATACGGCGGGAAACTTTGCCCAGCTTGGTTATATCGACGTTGGTATTCTGAATACCTTGCAAGTTGACCGCTACGGCAATGTCAATTCCACCGTGCTCGGCCCGTATGAAGAGGGCAAAGGACGGCGTTTTGGCGGCCCCGGTGGTGCGGACACGATCGCGTCGCAATGCTGGCGCACGATTCTGATGACTGATCAGCAGAAACGAAAATTTGTCGATCGTGTCGATTTCATTTCTTCGCCGGGGTTTCTGGAGGGACCTGGGTCCCGTGAAGCTGCGGGTCTTCCAGCTGGGACTGGCCCGTGGCGTGTGTTCACTCCGTGGGCGATGTTCGGCTACGAGGAGCAATCCTGCGAACTCATGTTGATGGCTGTCTCTCCATTTGTCACGGTCGATATGGTCCTTGCCGAAATGTCCTTCACACCAAAGATGGCGAAGAAGATTGCGACGCTTGATCCACCCAGCGAAGAGGAACTGACAGTCATTCGCTCCAGTCTTGATGTCGAAGGGCAAACGACCGGTCGTGGACAGTGGATCGAGCTACGTGACGGCCAATACGTGTTTGCGGAAACGCAAGGGCGGGAATGAGCGTCGAGCACCTAGAGTCGCTCTGGACTATCAAAACGTTAGATGAGACGATTGGCATAGTCCTAGGGGTGACACCCTGAGTGGAACGAAAGGTCTTTCAGAGAGATTCTTCGCCTCCGTGGAATTTATCTTGAGCTTGTCGAAGAACTTCGTCGCAGAATGACAGCACCACGCAGTTTCTCTGTAGCTGTAGCCCTCACTTAAGGGATAATTCTACGCGACTTCCCTTCACCGCATCTTTTTGTTGCGCAAAGATGGATTTCGTTTCGACCAAAAACAGGCGTCCGGCTTCGAGTTGCCCAGTACTTACCAGATAGTCACGCACTGCTACCGCTCGTTGCTTCGCCAACTTATGCAAGTCCTCGTCAGTCACCTCGATATGAGTAAACATGAGCGTTTCCATCTCTTCTTGCGGAAGGCTTTTGACCAGGCCGACCATGTTGCGTGGCTTAGGAAATGGTTCCTTCTTATATGCCATCGTCAGGTACTTGAGGTATTCGTCCTGCTCGATCTTCACCTCGTCTAACGACGTGCCTTCTGCCTCTTTCTTCCCTTCATCGTTGAGCTTCTGTGCCTTAAGCTTACGTTCAAAACGATAAAGCTTTAGTCCATCCACATCTTTCTCTTTTTCCGCATAGCCGGAAATATCGAGGCTCAATGACGGACGATCCGTCAGCGCTTCACTAATTTTCTTCATTTTCTCTTGCGCAGGCTCGTCTAATACCGCCCGGCCATAAGCAAACTCGACCTGGTTCATCTCTTCTCCGCCACTACCAAGTGCTGCACCGATCAGCGCGAATGGAGATGTCGCGGCTTTGGCAATGAGGTTTGTCAACATCTGTATAATTACTCCCCACACGCTAAACTGCGGATCATCAAACGACCCTGTGAGCGGCATATCCAGTATGATTGTGCCGTTCCGATCCTTAAGTAAAGAGATTGCGAGCTTGACGGGGAGCCCCGTGGCCTCCGGACTATTGACTGAATCACCAAAAGTGAATTGGTCGATAATGACTTTGTTTTCTGCCTTGAGCTGGCGATTGGCAATAAGGTATTTGAGATTCAGGGTAAGTTTCCCTCTCTCAATCGTGTAACCAGCATACTTGCCGGAGTATGGCGTCATCGGGTTGAGATCGATGTCTTTGAAATCTGCTGAGAGATCAACGAATAAATCTGTACTGAATGGATTGACTTTCCCGACGATAGTGAGCGGTGCACTATCATCAAGCTGGCCACGAAGATCAACATCTGCCGGATTGCCACTCGTGGAGATCAGATTAGATACCCGCCCACCAAGCTGCGTCAGCTTGGCCGAGTAGTTGGGCTTGATAAAATGGTCACTGAAATCCACTGTCCCTCTCTGGAGGATCATTTTGGCAATTTTGATGGGTGTGGACTCGCCTGCGGTTTGTGGCGGAGATATGCTGGAACTCGCAGGTGGTTGTACCTTGGCAGTTTGCGCCGCAGGCGGTTGATCAACCAGGAGCCCTTGAACGTTCAGTGTCGTGTCGGGATTAATCGTAAGGCGTGAGTAGAAATCGGCCAATGTGACTTCGTTAATATCAACACGGAACGGGCTCGTACTGACGTCCACACCTGTCACATGTAGCGATTTCCACTTGAGAAAATCCTCTGAGGTCGCTTTATCGATGGTCGTGAATTTTGTCACTACTGCCTGTCCGATATAGGTCGCTTTGAGATTATTTTCTCGATCTGACTGTAGGGAAAGATTTCCTTCTGCCGACACTGCACCCTTAGTGAGAGCAATCTTCAGTTTATCCGCGAAATACGGGCGAAACGGCAGAATATCGATCCCATTCGTCTTCACTTTCAG
>CAVTCR010000048.1:0-39787 GCA_963733195.1 uncultured delta proteobacterium | reverse complement strand
CATAGAATGACGATGCAAATCACGCAGCGCATGTCCCTTACATATGTATACTAAGTCTTCTTCCACAAGGATGCAACTTTTTGTGAGATACCAACGCGATCACGCAAGCCAGGATCAAACAGGTGCGTCATAGCCCCTCTTTTTGTGTCCCCTATTCGTAGGAACCATGGCAACGGCGATCGTTCATGCTGATACTCCATTGCTCAGAATACGAGCACCCGTCCACTCACGGCTTGCGCTTGGGAATATGTCACGACATGCACAATTCGTTCTTGGCATTCATGAGTCGTAAAGCGCCACCCCGGTTACTGAGCTGTACGCCGGTGCCCTGCAAGCGGATCGTGACTGATTCACAGGCGCCCAGGCGAAGCTCAGGGAGCGCTTCACTCTTGTTCTGCCGATCCATCAACTTCCACCCCACCAGCTCGCTCGGCGTGGTACTGGCATTGAAAAGGGTCACGGCCTCTTGCCCCACATCGTCTCCCTCCGGGTTCACCAAGGCCGCAATAATACGGACCGGGAAAGTCTCCGGGGCTGGTGGGGGAGGCGGGTGACCTCACCCTCAGCGAGCCGACCTTCGGCATACCCTGGAAGCCGATGCCCATTTTCATTATGAGTGAACCACACTTGCGAAGCAAAAGCCAAGAATGCCCCCACGTAACGATCCGTAGTGGGGAAATAGAAGAGGACACCGCCATCTTGGAACACCCCATCATCGCCGCGATGGCCAGGATCATTGCCCTGATTGATATGGACATCACGCACGCCTTGGCGTGTGTCGAGCACTTTATCGGGTGGGAATTGTTGGTTGCGCCAGAAGCTGCCGAACACGTAGACGAGTGCACCAGGCTCTGTTTGCGCTTGCTTTGCGTATAACTCCAAGTGGTCTTGGACGTCGTTTGTTCCCCGGGCAGGTCCTTGGGCAAGCGTCGCATCGTCCGGCGGTCGAACAGCGGCTCGCGAATAAAATCGAGGGTCCGCCCCGGTCGGCGATGGGGAACAGTCCCGTAACCTTTCAGATAATACCGGAAGGTCCGGGAGGATTGTATGGTCACGAAGGCTATCCGGATCTTAAACCAAACTTCGGACCGACTCGAGAGCGGACATTCACTGGACAACGCCAGAGTCCATCCGCAACTTGTACCAAGAGGTGAAAATGATTGCTCCGATAGGTGCCATTGCCAAGGTGCGCAGCATTCACTTGCTGTTCCATGACTTCTGCCCGTACACTCCCAACCACGCGTCCTTTGAGGACCGCATACTGGATGGCCATCTCAGCTCCTTCTTTCTTGCCACTTACGTATACCCCTTTACCCCTACCAACCATACCATCATTGACGCGTACGCTCTCTGTCATACTGACAGAGGAGACATCGCTGCTACATCGCATTCCTTTAAGGGAGCAAGGGCGATGCCAAACGGGAGTTGAGAAAAACTATGCGGAAATTCATCCCTCTGTGAGGGTCTAGGGCGAACGCACAGCCGTGGTGTCAAGAATCTCGGACAGGGTTGTCTACTTTCGGTGACATAAGCCGTTGGAAAACAAATGCAGGAATCCGGTTCCCTGAGGAGCGGAATGTGAAAGGAGGTCGGGTGATTCATGGGGCCCGGACGATAGCGGGGGTAACGCAGCCACGGTTCGCGAAACGGGTAGGGACCACGCAGCCAGTTACTACCCGCCTGGAAGAGGTCGAGGATCGCAGTCATTCGTTATCAACGCTACAGCTTATTGTCCATGTGCTGCACGGATAGTGAGAGATTCACCTGGCCTCCACGGTCGTTGAGAAGTGCTCGTTGCAAGGGTGGTAAGGAGCATTCACCATAGGCAGAACCCCTTCGGCTTAGGTCTTTGAGACAAAACCTCTGGGCGATTTTTGTAAGTACTTGTCAGAACAAGAAATATGGTTGTTCGTTTCTGATGTCTGTAAGGGTTTTGTCTCATGATCCTTAGCGTCGGTCGTAGAGCGGGTGCCCCTTGCGTCCAAGCGCAACCTTGGCAATGTGGTCGGCTTCCAGATGCGCCAGGTAGAGATCAGTGAATTGTGCACCACCAAAAGCACAGTTCGTTGGCCCTTTCGTCTTCTTGCCTTCGGGATTGTCGAGTAGCGTCGACAATTTGCCGTTGGGGTCAAGAACGACGAGTCGGTTTATCATGGGCAAGGTGATGATCAGATATCCTTCGGCG
Organism: uncultured delta proteobacterium; assembly: GCA_963733195.1. Classification (GTDB taxonomy): domain Bacteria; phylum Desulfobacterota; class Binatia; order Bin18; family Bin18; genus VGTJ01. Next base: position 37,602 of record CAVTCR010000048.1, on the reverse strand, counting down.
TCAAAGGCCATCCCGTCGGGAAGCCCGCCGAGGAGTTCGCCAAAGACCTCAGGTTTCCCAAAGGTGCCATCTTTGCGCTTCGCTACGCGCACGCAGTTGTTTTGGGTCGATTGCAACACGTACACCGCTTCCTCCCGGGGATCGATGGCCGTGCCGTTGGCAAAGTACAGCCCAGTGGAGACCACGTCTCCGCGGCCATCCGGCCGCAACCGCACGAGTGTCCCTTTGGGGACAGGATTCGAATCTCTACCATTACCTCCTCGATACTGCCGAGCACATGGTCGGTCGAGTTCGAGACATACAAGTTGCCCTCGGCGTCGAAGACCGGAAAGTTGGGTAAGGTTAGTTTCAGGTTTCCAACCTGATCTGCAAATACACTGACTCCTCCGCTTGGAGTGACCTTGAGCACGGCGGCCTTACCGACATCACAGACGAACAGATTCCCCTGCCGATCCAAGGCCATGCCGGCCGGCCGGCCACCCGTGCGGGCAAATTCCGTGACCTTTCCATCTGGGGCGAGCTTGCGAATCACCCCGTCGGCTCCTCCGCCATAGATGTTCCCTTCGCGGTCTACCGTCACCCCTTCGGGCCCTTTGAATCCGGTGGCTGCGATCGTGACGTGATCGAGACTGAGTTGTTGATAGGCCATGCTGTTGCTCCTTTCTTAAGGCAGACTTTTCCAACCGGCTCGGCGTGATTCTAAATCAGGTATCCTCCTTAACGACGAGCAGTAGCGCAACATCGCAAATACATGTCCACGCTCATCTCCCCCAGTGCAAAGTTGCGATATAGCTCTATTTTCTGCGTTCACGGATTTCTGCCAGTTCGGAATCCTCGATCAGGATGCCGGCGGCCTGGAGGTCGTCGAGTTTCTGCTCGCTGTAGCCGAGGTATTGACTCAGGATATCCCGATTGTCTTCGCCGACCATCGACAGAATAGGCTGAAACTCAACCGTGGTTTCGGAGAACAAGTAAGGAACCTTAGGCAGCGGAATTTCTCCGTAACCAGGAACGTTGAGATTCTGTAGCGCGCCGCGTCCCTCGCCTTTGATCAGTTCGACAGTCTGGCGCAGATCCAGCACCGGTGCGGCCAGATAATGGCGGTCGAGCAAGAACTTCAGCACCTCTTCACGGCTGCCAAGCGACCGGAACCATTCTTCGATGATCGGCTCAAGCAAGTGTCGATTATCCCAACGGGCAGTGTAGGGATTAAAGCGCTCGTCGGTCAACAGTTCGGGTTTGCCGATATCCTTGGCGAAGCGCTCCCACTGGTGGTTCAGCACCGTGAAGACAATCCAGCCGTCGCGCGTCTGAAACAGCCCGCACGGCGTAGCGCCCGGACGATGGCGCCCGGTAGGGCCGGGATTGTAGTCACCGTACGTGAACAGATTCTGCATCAAGAAGACGTCATGAATATGGAAGACGCATTCGTACAGCGCCACGTCGATATACTGTCCGATCCCCGTGCGTTCGCGGTAGTACAGCGCGGCGAGCACAGCCGCGACGCCGTTGACGCCGCCGCCGCCATCGGCCAAGTACATGCCGGGATAGACCGGCGTGCCGTCCTCGGTGCCGGTGAGATGCAGCAGACCTGACAACGCTTGCGCGGTCATATCATTGCCCGGGAGGTTGACGCGTGAACCGGTCTGGCCGAAGCCGGAAATCGAGCACATGATGATCCGCGGATTGCGCGCCTTGAAGGCTTCATAGGTGAGGCCATATTTCCTTAAGACCCCGGGCGTATAGTTTTCGATCACCACATCGAAATGGGGCGCCAGTTCGAGCACGATCGCCGCTCCTTCAGAACGTTTGAAATCGATACAGAGACTGCGCTTGCCGCGGTTGTAGTAGACATAGGCGGGTGCCTGCCCCTCAACTCGGGGCGGAAACCCGCCGCGGCGAGAGTATTCCCCACCCGGCGGCATTTCCAGCTTCACGACCTCGGCGCCGAGATCGGCGAGCATCCGGCCTAAAGTGGGACCGGCGATATATTGCGTAATGTCCAAAACGCGTAGGCCGGTAAGGTTTTGGTGCACAGGTTCAGCTCATCTGAGACCTCCATCTCTCCACTACTATCGTCCCTTGAACTCAGGCGGTCGCTTTTCGATAAAGGCCTGGGCGGACTCGCGAAAATCCTCCGTCAGGTGCAACCCCAAGCCGCCGGTGTAATAAGGTGCACTCGTCTTCCATGCGGCGAGCGAACCAGCGGGACACGCGCACATTAGCCCGTACGGAAAGGGGCGGGTTGGCCATGATTTCCTCCGCCAATTGCTCTGCCCCCGCGACCACCTCACCCAGGGGGGTGACGCGGTTGACTATGCCGAACTGCGCCGCTTCCTCAGCGGAAAAATACCGACCGGTCAGGGCAATCTCGGTGGCGAAGCGGCCACCGCCCCAGAACCAGGTGGTAGCCCAGTGCTGTGCCCCGGCGAGGCCGCGTTGCACTTCGCGGATTTGAAATTGCGTACCCGCGGCCGCGACGATGATATCGGCCGCCATGGCCAGGCCAAAGCCGGCTCCTAACACATAGCCGTGCACTGCGGCAATCACCGGCTTCCAGTTGACCGTCTGGCCCAAGCCGAGCAATCCCCCCGCTGGTTTGATGCCTCCCGCCGGCCCGCCGAGGCGTTTCATTTCGTCGAGAGGACGGAGTTGGCGCTGTTTCACGTCGGCCCCGGAGCAAAACGCGCGCCCCGCGCCTGAGAGAATGAGCACATGGAGATCGTCGTCCTGATCAAACTCGCGGTGCGCATGGAGCAGCTCATCGCCCATGGTGTCGTTGTAGGCGTTGAGAATCTGGGGCCGGTTCAGCGTGATATGGGCAATCTTGCCTTTTTTCTCATACAAAATGGTGTCGTAGGCCATGGCGTCATCTCCAGTTGTGATATTCTTCGTCGAAGCTATCCTGGACCCGTCGGCATCATAGTAAGGCCCCTGGAGGGTGTCAACGGTTGTGTCGCCATGATTTGCAAGAGATAAGCAAGGCTAAGCACTATTTGTTATTTCTGCTGCCAACGCAGAGCACTGCTCCGCTATCGCATGGTGGACAAAGAGGGCCGCACCCTCATTCTTCATTCTCAATCACTTGAGTCCCACCTTGCGTAGCGCAGCAAAGTGATTTGTGCTTATATTTTTGAGAAGATCTGGTGATTCAAAAGGACCTATTGAGATGAGTACAAAAGTGGCGAGGAAAGTTGCGGCTCGCAACCTTCCTCATCCGTATATCGAGCAGAAGATTGACACGCACGAAGGGAGACCGATCCTGAGAGGCACCCGCATCGGGGTGAGCCTCATCGCCTGGCAGTACAAACAGGGGCGCACAGTGGACGAAATCCTCCAGTACTACCCGTATCTGACCCCTGCCCAAGTACATGATGCTCTCTCCTAGCCGGAATACCGACCGCCGATCCGAAAGAGTTGGATTGTGATGTATTGATAGCGGTCCAGGCACTCACCATCGGCATTCCCTCCACGGACCTAGTGGTTGCCACTACCAACGTCGGACATCTTTCGCGGTTTGTCACCGCAGACCTTTGGGCAAACATTACTCCCTAGCTTTTATTCCCTCCGCACGACACCTCCGAATTCTTCCAACAGTGCTTTCGCTTCCTGCAAGTCCTTCGTATCGAATCCCTCAGTGAACCAGTGGTAGACTTTAGCCAACTTTTTGTGAGCCTGCTTTGTCTTGCCCTGTTGTTGCCATAATCGCGCGAGGCTTGTGGTGGCACGAAGTTCGAGGGATTTGGCTTGTTGCTTACAGGGCAATCTCAATGGCCTTGAGAAAGCAGGCTTCGGCTTCAGCGTTGGGCTCTAGGCTCTGGGATTGAGGATTTGGATTTTCTGAGTTTTTGACTTTTGCCCTTTGCCCCTTGACTAAGCTCAGGGCGCTTGTTGATTTTCTGGACCCCAGACTCTAGACTCTGGACGCTAGACTGGGCGAGCGTTAGTTCGCCTTTCAGCCGATACAGCTCCGCCTCCCACACACGCCCCTCAGTCTTGTTCACCGCAACCAGCGCCTCGACTAGAACAGTGAGCCCCTCTTCAGCCTGCCCTGCTTTCCCATACGCCTCGGCCAGCTGGGTAAGAAAATATGGCCTGTGCCTCTCTGCCCCTGTGGCCTGCCAGGCAGCCAGACCCTGACGGAGCTGGGCAATTCCTTCCTCGGACTGTCCTTGCTCAGCCAGCGCACAGCCTTGCAGGCTAGTCCCCCAGGCCAAGTAGTAAGGGAATCCCTGCTCGGCACAGAGAGTAATGGCTGACTCTGCGTGCTCCTGTACTGCTTGACTCTCCCGGCGGAACTGACGGAGCATGGCAGCAAGGTCCAGAGCAAAAGCCAGGCTATAGGGATGAAACAGCTCCTGGGCCACGGTGAGCGCTTCATGGCTCCTCTTCAGAGCCTGAGCCGGATAGCCGAGAAACCACAGGGCCAAGGCTGCATAGGATAGACAGCCCACCCTAGGGTCAACTTCGCCGCGGGAGGTGTAGGAACCAGGCTCCCGGGGGTCATACAGGGTAATCCCCTGCTCCAAGTGCTCTCGTGCCAGGGCCAACTCTCCAAGGGAGAACAGGGTATGTCCCAACGCGTGATGAGCCCCCAGAAGGCGAGCGGGGTTGTGCATGCGCTGAGCCAGGCTGAGGATTGCTCCCCCAGTTCACGTGCTGTTTGCAACTCCTCTCGTCCCAAATGAAACTCAACAGTCTCCCCAGCACAGGCAAGAGCTGGGGAGTTTCCCCCACTTGCTCGTACAGCTCACGCATCCGCGCAAAGGCTTTTCCCACTTCTGGCGCTGCAGGGCCCTTAGTGGCCTGCAGTGGAGCGCCCAAAGCCATTTGCAGCCTGAGTTCTTGCTGAGCCCGCTCGGGAGTGTCTGGCAGAGTCTTGAGTAACTCCAACCCTTTGGCGAGTAGGGTGACCGCTTCCTGATAAGCAAAACGCCGCACTGCATTCTCTCCTGCTTGTCGTAGATACTGCACCGCTTTGCCATAGTCCCGCCCTCGCTCGAAGTGCACGGCCAGCTCGGTCGCGATTTCTCTTGCCCGGTCACCGTATGCCTGCTCTTCCAGTTCCCCGATCTGCTGATGTAGGCGAACACAACGACTGGCGGAAATCTGCTCGTATAATACTTCTTGATACAAGGCATGCACAAACCCATACCGTGCCGCGATGGTCCCGTCCGGCCATTCTGTCGTTCCTCGTGACCGCAGAAACTGCTCTCGCCGTACCAAACCATCACAGTGTGTTTCTACTGTTTCCGAGGAGTGTTCCACGACCACTGCTACCGCAACGGCTGAGAATTCTGCTCCCGCCACACTTGCCGCCTCTAGGATCTTGCGCTCCTCAGGATTCACGCGGGCAAGCTGTTGCTCAATCAACTGCCGCAGGTTCTCCGGTACTCCAAGACCATCAGCTTCAATCTGATCCTTGAGTTCCCATCGTCCATCCTGCTGGGTGATCATCTCCTGCGCCACCAGCTCATTGGTCACGTTGACCATAAAGAGTGGATTGCCGTCCGTGCGGTGGTGGATGATATGGGCCAGACGGTGTAGAGGCGACCAGTCGGTCGCCCCTCCGCGGAACCTCACTTCTAGATACTCCGCTACATGCGGCTCGGTCAAAAAGTCCAGTGCCAGCTCCTCACACTGCCCATGCAGTTGCAACTCCTGCTTGATCTCCTTGAGCGGATGGTCTCGCGTCAATACTTCCACCGGGCGATAGGTGCCAATAATAAGCAACCGTGCTGGCTCGTGCCGACGGGCCAACATGGAGAGCAAGTCTAACGTCGACACATCACTCCAGTGCAAATCTTCGAGCACCAATACCAGCGGGCGCTCTTGTGTAATCACTTCGAATGCTTCGGCTAACTCCCGCAACATCCGCTCGCGGGTGGCGCCGTGAGTACGCCGTTGCAGCGCTTCCAGTTCCGCGGTGTCGAGGAGTGCGGGCATCTGTACGAGCCACGTCGGCGCATGCCGATGCAACAACGTCATAAGCTGCTCGCCGTCTGACTCACGACACAACCGGCCCAAGGCTTCCAACACCGGCAGATAGGCTTCGCCTGCGCCGTAGTGCTCAATGCACTGTCCCCAGCCCAACCACCACGGAACAGGCTTTAGGATTTGGGATTTGGGATCTAGGATTAGGGGAGGGGAGGAACCAGATCCTAACTCCCAGTTCCTAGACCCTCGGAGAAAAGCTCCGATGAGCGTGGTCTTGCCAATCCCCGCCTCACCCGTCACGAAAATAAGTTGGCGCTTGCCACTTGCTGCCTTCTCTAACCGCTCGTGTAAAAATGCCAGGTCCAGGCTCTCGCCCGACCACGGTAGGGGCTGAGTGTTGAGTGCTAGGGGTTGGGAAGGGGAGTTCTACTTTTACCTTTTGCCCTTTGCTTTTTGCCTTTTGACTTGCCTCTTCTTGTCTACTGACAACTGACAACTGATCACTGACAACTTTTCCGAGGAACCGTACCCCTCTTTTATAGATCGTCTCCAGGTAGCGGGGCTTTCTGGCCTTGTCGCGTAACGCCTGGCGGATTTCTTGAATACAAGAAGTCAGGGCGGCATCGCTCACCACCGTCTCTGCCCACACCACCTGGAACAGCTCTTCTCTGCTCACCACTTGCCCGCTCCGCTCGACCACATAGCCGAGGACGGCAGCGGCTTTTGGCGTTAACCTCACTTCCTGTTTGTCCGCCAGAGCTGCCCAGTGCAGGGAGCGAATCGATAAGGCCCAAACCGAACCTCCTGTTCTGGCTGCATTTTTCCCTCGTCCGGTTTCCTAGAAAAATCCCACAACTTTCCCAGAATTTTCCTGAGACTTTTGCCGGGCCTGTCGCTACCCTTCCTCGCACACAACGCGCCCGAATACAAGCGAAAAGTGGAAACGGGACACCCCTATGCCCACGCAGCAAACAGCAACGGCCCCTTTGTCAGTACATTGGCGTTTGTCGTGCACTTCCGCACCAACACGAACATCGGTCACGGGCAGATCGCCGGGCGCGTCGAACATGTGGTGTCGGGCCAGAGTACACATTTCGACTCACTAGAGGAGCTGCTGGCGTTCATGGCGCGGGTGCTCAGGCAACAGGAGGAAAGGAGGTGATGCCCCTTGAGGGTGAGCGTGCGTCGGCAAGGCAAGGGGAAAATCTGAACTGGCAACGTGAAAAATCCACGTAACTTTGTGCCCAGGCCGATACGTGGAACTGAACCAAGCAACAGGCACCGTCAACATCCGGCCTGGGCACAAAGTTACGTGGACTTTTCACGTTGCCAGTTCAGTCTTTGTCCTTGCCTTGCCGACGCACGCTCACCCTCAAGGGGCATCACCTCCTTTCCTCCTGTTGCCTGAGCACCCGCGCCATGAACGCCAGCAGCTCCTCTAGTGAGTCGAAATGTGTACTCTGGCCCGACACTACATGCTCGACGCGCCCGGCGATCTGCCCGTGACCGATGTTCGTGTTGGTGCGGAAGTGCACGACAAACGTCCAATGTACTGACAAAGGGGCCGTTGCTGTTTGCTGCGTGGGCATAGGGGTGTCCCGTTTCCACTTTTTGCTTGTATTCGGGCGCGTTGTGTGCGAGGAAGGGTAGCGACAGCCCCGGCAAAGTCTCAGGAAAATTCTGGGAAAGTTGTGGGATTTTTCTAGGAAACCGGACGAGGGAAAAGCAGCCAGAACAGGAGGTTCGGTTTGGGCCTTATCGATTCGCTCCCTGCACTGGGCAGCTCTGGCGGGACAAACAGGAAGTGAGGTTAACGCCAAAAGCCGCTGCCGTCCTCGGCTATGTGGTCGAGCGGAGCGGGCAAGTGGTGAGCAGAGAAGAGCTGTTCCAGGTGGTGTGGGTAGAGACGGTGGTGAGCGATGCCGCCCTGACTTCTTGTATTCAAGAAATCCGCCAGGCGTTACGCGACAAGGCCAGAAAGCCCCGCTACCTGGAGACGATCTATAAAAGAGGGGTACGGTTCCTCGGAAAAGTTTAGTGATCAGGTAGTCAGTGAAGAAGAGGCTAGTAAAAGCAACAAGGGCTAAAGGTAACAGTAGACCCCCCTTCCCCAACCCCTAACACCCAACTCAGCCCCTACGGTGGTGGGCGTGGGAGCCGACCTAGCATTTCCACGGGTGGTTGGAGAAAGCGCTAGTGGCAAGCGGCAGCTCGTTTTTGTGACGGGTGAGCCGGGGATTGGCAAGACCACGCTTATCGGAGCTTTTCTCCGAGGATCTAGGAACTGGGAGTTAGGATCTGGTTCCTCCCCTCCCCTAATCCTAGATCCCAAATCCCAAATCCTAAAGCCTGTTCCGTGGTGGTTGGGCTGGGGACAGTGCATTGAACACTACGGCGCAGGCGAAGCCTATCTGCCGGTGCTGGAAGCCTTGGGCCGGTTGTGTCGTGAGTCAGACGGCGAGCAGCTTATGACGTTGTTGCATCGGCATGCGCCGACGTGGCTCGTACAGATGCCCGCACTCCTCGACACCGCGGAACTGGAAGCGCTGCAACGGCGTACTCACGGCGCCACCCGCGAGCGGATGTTGCGGGAGTTAGCCGAAGCACTCGAAGTGATTACAGCAGAACGCCCGCTGGTGTTGGTGCTTGAAGATTTGCACTGGAGTGATGTCTCGACGTTAGATTTGCTTTCGATGCTTGCCCGCCGGCAGGAGCCTGCCGGTTACTGATCCTTGGCACCTATCGCCCGGTGGAAGTATTGACGCGAGACCATCCGCTCAAGGAGATCAAGCAGGAGTTGCAAGTGCATGGGTACTGCCAAGAGTTGGCGTTGGATTTTTTAACCGAGCCGCATGTGGCGAAGTATCTAGAAGTGAGGTTCCGCGGAGGGGCGACCGACTGGTCGCCCCTACACCGTCTGGCCCATATCATCCACCACCGCACGGACGGCAATCCACTCTTTATGGTCAACGTGACCAATGAACTGGTGGCGCAGGAGATGATCACCCAGCAGGATGGACGATGGGAACTCAAGGATCAGATTGAAGCTGATGGTCTTGGAGTGCCGGAGAACCTGCGGCAGTTGATTGAGCAACAGCTTGCCCGCGTGAATCCTGAGGAGCGCAAGATCCTAGAGGCGGCAAGTGTGGCGGGAGCAGAATTCTCAGCCGTTGCGGTAGCAGTGGTCGTGGAACACTCCTCGGAAACAGTAGAAACACACTGTGATGGTTTGGTACGGCGAGAGCAGTTTCTGCGGTCACGAGGAACGACAGAATGGCCGGACGGAACCATCGCGGCACGGTATGGGTTTGTGCATGCCTTGTATCAAGAAGTATTATACGAGCAGATTTCCGCCAGTCGCTGTGTTCGCCTACATCAGCAGATCGGGGAACTGGAAGAGCAGGCATACGGTGACCGGGCAAGAGAAATCGCGACCGAGCTGGCCGTGCACTTCGAGCAAGGGCGGGACTATGGCAAAGCGATGCAGTATCTACGACAAGCAGGCGAGAATGCAGTGCGGCGTTTTGCTTATCAGGAAGCAGTCACCCTACTCACCAAAGGGTTGGAGTTACTCAAGACTCTGCCAGACACTCCCGAGCGGGCTCAGCAAGAACTCAGGCTGCAAATGGCCTTGGGCGCTCCACTGCAGGCCACTAAGGGCCCTGCAGCGCCAGAAGTGGGAAAAGCCTTTGCGCGGATGCGTGAGCTGTGTCGAGCAAGTGGGGGAGCTTCCCAGCTCTTGCCTGTGCTGGGGGGACTGTTGAGTTTTCATTGGCACGGGAGGAGTACAAGACAGCACGTGAATTGGGGGAGCAACTCCTCAGCCTGGCTCAGCGCATGCACAGACCCCGCTCGCCTTCTGGGGGCTCATGACGCGTCTGGGACATACCCTGTTCTGCCTTGGAGAGTTGGCCCTGGCCCGAGAGCACCTAGAGCAGGGTATGGCCCTCTATGACCCCCAGGAGCCTGGTTCCTACGCCTCCCGCAGGCGAAGTTGACCCTGGGGTGGCTGTCTATCCTATGCAGCCTGGGCCCTGTGGTTTCTCGGCTATCCGGCTCAGGCTCTGAAGAGGAGCCATGAAGCACTCACCGTGGCCCAGGAGCTATTTCATCCCTATAGCCTGGCTTTTGCTCTGGACCTTGCTGCCATGCTCCGTCAGTTCCGCCGGGAGAGTCAAGCAGCACAGGAGCACGCAGAGTCAGCTATTACTCTCTGTGCCGAGCAGGGATTTCCCTACTACTTGGCCTGGGGGACTATCCTGCAAGGCTGTGCGCTGGCTGAGCAAGGACAGGAAGAGGAAGGAATTGCCCAGCTCCGTCAGGGTCTGGCTGCCTGGCAGGCCAGGGGAGCAGAGAGGCACGGCCATATTTTCTTACCCAGCTGGCCGAGGCGTATGGGAAAGCAGGGCAGGCTGAAGAGGGGCTCACTGTTCTAGTCGAGGCGCTGGTTGGGTGAACAAGACTGGGGAGCGTGTGTGGGAGGCGGAGCTGTATCGGCTGAAAGGCGAGCTAACGCTCGCCCAGTCTAGCGTCCAGAGTCTAGAGTCTGGAGTCCAGACAAATCAACAATCAAAAGGGCAAAAGTCAAAACTCAGAAAATCCAAATCCTCAATCCCAGAGCCTAGAGCCCAACGCTGAAGCCGAAGCCTGCTTTCTCAAGGCCATTGAGATTGCCCAGAAGCAGCAAGCCAAATCCCTCGAACTTCGTGCCACCACGAGCCTCGCTGCGATTATGGCAACAACAGGGCAAGACAAAGCAGGCTCACAAAAAGTTGTCTAAATCTACCACTGGTTCACTGAGGGATTTGATACGAAGGACTTGCAAGAAGCGAAAGCGCTGTTGGAAGAATTTGGAGGTGTCGTGCGGAGGGAATAAAAGCTAGGGAGTAATGTTTGCCCAAAGGTCTGCGGTGACAAACCGCGAAAGATGTCCGACGTTGGTAGTGGCAACCACTAGGTCCGTGGAGGGAATGCCGATGGTGAGTGCCTGGGCCGCTATAATACATCACAATCCAACTCTTTCGGATCGGCGGTCGGTATTCCGGCTAGGAGAGAGCATCATGCACCTGGGCAGGGGTCAGATGCGGGTAGTACTGGAGGATTTCGTCCACCGTGCGCCCCTGTTTGTACTGCCAGGCGATGAGGCTCACCCCGATGCGGGTGCCTCTCAGGATCGGTCTCCCTTCGCGCGTGTCAATCTTCTGCTCGATATACGGATGAGGAAGGTTGCGAGCCGCAACTTTCCTCGCCACTTTTGTACTCATCTCCATAGGCCCTTTTGAATCACAGCTCTTCTCAAAAATATAAGCACAAATCACTTTGCTGCGCTACGCAAGGTGGGACTCAAGTGATTGAGAATGAAGAATGAGGGTGCGGCCCTCTTTGTCCACCATGCGATAGCGGAGCAGTGCTCTGTGTTGGCAGCAGAAATAACAAATAGTGCTTAGCCTTGCTTATCTCTTGCAAATCATGGCGACACAACCGTTGACACCCTCCAGGGGCCTTACTATTATGCCGACGGGTCCAGGATAGCTTCGACGAAGAATATCACAACTGGAGATGGCGACATGTCCTACGACACCATTTTGTATGAGAAAAAAGGCAAGATTGCCCATATCACGCTGAACCGGCCCCAGCTTCTCAACGCCTACAACGACACCATGGGCGATGAGCTGCTCCATGCGCACCGCGAGTTTGATCAGGACGACGATCTCCATGTGCTCATTCTCTCAGGAGCGGGGCGCGCGTTTTGCTCCGGGGCCGACGTTAAACAGCGCCAACTCCGTCCTCTCGACGAAATGAAACGCCTCGGCGGGCCGGCGGGAGGCATCAAACCAGCGGGGGGATTGCTCGGCTTGGGCCAGACGGTCAACTGGAAGCCGGTGATTGCCGCAGTGCACGGCTATGTGTTAGGAGCCGGCTTTGGCCTGGCCATGGCGGCCGATATCATCGTCGCGGCCGAGGGTACGCAATTTCAAATCCGCGAAGTGCAACGCGGCCTCGCCGGGGCGCAGCACTGGGCTACCACCTGGTTCTGGGGCGGTGGCCGCTTCGCTACCGAGATTGCCCTGACCGGTCGGTATTTTTCCGCTGAGGAAGCGGCGCAGTTCGGCATCGTCAACCGCGTCACCCCCCTGGGTGAGGTGGTCGCGGGGGCAGAGCAATTGGCGGAGGAAATCATGGCCAACCCGCCCCTTTCCGTACGGGCTAATGTGCGCGTGTCCCGCTGGTTCGCTCGCCGTATGGAAGACGAGTGTACCTTTTACACCGGTGGCTTGGGGCTGCACCTGACGGAGGATTTTCGCGAGTCCGCCCAGGCCTTTATCGAAAAGCGACCGCCTGAGTTCAAGGGAAGATAGTAGTCGAGAGATGGAGGTCCAGATGGACTGAACCTGTGCACCAAAACCTTACCGGCCTACGCGTTTTGGACATTACGCAATATATCGCCGGTCCCACTTTAGGCCGGATGCTCGCTGATCTCGGCGCCGAGGTCGTGAAGCTGGAAATGCCGCCGGGTGGGGAATACTCTCGCCGCGGCGGGTTTCCGCCCCGAGTTGAGGGACAAGCACCTGCATATGTCTACTACAACCGCGGCAAGCGCAGTCTCTGTATCGATTTCAAACGTTCTGAAGGTGCGGCGATCGTACTCGAACTGGCGCACCATTTCGATGTTGTAATCGAAAACTATACGCCCGGGGTCTTAAGTAAACATGGCCTTACCTACGAAGCCTTCAAGGCGCGCAATCCGCGGATCATCATGTGCTCGATTTCCGGCTTCGGCCAGACCGGTTCACGCGTCAACCTCCCGGGCAATGATATGACCGCGCAAGCGTTGTCGGGTCTGCTGCATCTCACCGGCACCGAGGACGGCACGCCGGTCTATCCCGGAATGTACTTGGCCGATGGCGGCGGCGGCGTCAACGGCGTCGCGGCTGTGCTCGCCGCGCTGTACTACCGCGAACGCACGGGGATCGGACAGTATATCGACGTGGCGCTGTACGAATGCGTCTTCCATATTCATGACGTCTTCTTGATGCAGAATCTGTTCACGTACGGTGACTACAATCCCGGCCCGACCGGGCGCCATCGTCCGGGCGCCACGCCGTGCGGGCTGTTTCAGACGCGCGACGGCTGGATTGTCTTCACGGTGCTGAACCACCAGTGGGAGCGCTTTGCCAAGGATATCGGCAAACCCGAACTGTTGACTGACGAGCGCTTTAATCCCTACACCGCCCGCTGGGAGAATCGACACGTTGCTCGAGCCGATCATCGAAGAATGGTTCCGGTCGCTTGGCAGCCGGGAAGAAGTGCTGAAGTTCTTGCTCGACCGGCATTATCTGACCGCACCGGTGCTGGATCTGCGCCAGACGGTCGACCTGATCAAACGCGAGGGACGCGGTGCGCTGCAGAATCTCAACGTTCCTGGTTACGGAGAAATTCCGCTGCCTAAGGTTCCTTACTTGTTCTCCGAAACCACGGTTGAGTTTCAGCCGATTCTGTCGATGGTCGGCGAAGACAATCGGGATATCCTGAGTCACTACCTCGGCTACAGCGAGCAGCAACTCGACGACCTCCAGGCAGCCGGCATCCTGATCGAGGATGCTGAACTGTCAGAAATCCGTGAACGCAGAAAATAGAGCTGTATCGCAACTTTGCACTGGGGGAGATGAGCGCGGACATGTATTTGCGATGTTGCGCTACTGCTCGTCGTTAAGAAAGAGGATACCTGATCTAGAATCACGCCGAGCCGGTTGGAAAAGCCTGCCTAAGAAAGGAGCAACAGCATGGCCTATCAACAACTCAGTCTCGATCACGTCACGATCGCAGCCACCGGATTCAAAGGGCCCGAAGGGGTGACGGTAGACCGCGAAGGGAACATCTATGGCGGAGGAGCCGACGGGGTGATTCGCAAGCTCGCCCCAGACGGAAAGGTCACGGAATTTGCCCGCACGGGTGGCCGGCCGGCCGGCATGGCCTTGGATCGGCAGGGGAATCTGTTCGTCTGTGATGTCGGTAAGGCCGCCGTGCTCAAGGTCACTCCAAGCGGAGGAGTCAGTGTATTTGCAGATCAGGTTGGAAACCTGAAACTGACCTTACCCAACTTTCCGGTCTTCGACGCCGAGGGCAACTTGTATGTCTCGAACTCGACCGACCATGTGCTCGGCAGTATCGAGGAGGTAATGGTAGAGATTCGCAACCCTGTCCCCAAAGGGACACTCGTGCGGTTGCGGCCGGATGGCCGCGGAGACGTGGTCGCCACCGGGCTGTACTTTGCCAACGGCACGGCCATCGATACCCGGGAGGAAGCGGTGTACGTGCTGCAATCGACCCAAAACAACTGCGTGCGCGTAGCGAAGCGCAAAGATGGCACCTTTGGGAAACCTGAGGTCTTTGGCGAACACCTCGGCGGGCTCCCCGACGGGATGGCCTTTGACGCCGAAGGATATCTGATCATCACCTTGCCCATGATGAATCGACTCGTCGTCCTTGATCCCAATGGGAAATTGTCGATTCTGCTCGACGATCCCAGAGGGCAAGAAGACTAAAGGGCCAACCAATTGCGCGTTTGGCGGTCCACAATTTACGGATCTCTACCTTGCGCATCTGGAAGCCGACCACATTGCCAAGGTTGCGCTTGGACACAAGGGGCACCCGCTCTACGACCGACGCTAAGGATCATGAGACAAAACCCTTACAGACATCAGAAACGAACAACCATATTTCTTGTTCTGACAAGTACTTACAAAAATCGCCCAGAGGTTTTGTCTCAAAGACCTAAGCCGAAGGGGTTCTGCCTATGGTGAATGCTCCTTACCATCCCTGCAACGAGCACTTCTCAACGACCGTGGAGGCCAGGTGAATCTCTCACTATCCGTGCAGCATATGGACAATAAGCTGTAGCATTGGTAACGAATGACTGCGATCCTCGGCCTCTTCCAGGCGGGTAGTAACTGGCTGCGTAGTCCCTACCCGCTTCGCGAACCGTGGCTGCGTTACGCCCGCTGTCGTCCGGGCCCCATGAATCACCCGGCCCCCTTTCACATTCCGCTCCTCAGGGAACCGGATTCCTGCATTTGTTTTCCAACGGCTTGTGTCACCGAAAGTAGACAGCCCTGTCCGAGATTCTTGACACCACGGCTGTGCGTTCGCCCTAGACCCTCACGGACGGATGAATTTCCGCATAGTTTTTCTCAACTCCGCGTTTGGCATCGCCCTTGCTCCCTTAAAGGAATACGATGTAGCAGCGATGTCTCCTCTGTCAGCATGACAGAGAGCGTACGCGTCGATGATGGTGTGGTTGGTAGGGGAAAGGCGTATACGTCAAGTAGCGAGAAAGAAGGAGCTGAGATGGCCATCCAGTATGCGGTCCTCAAAGGACGGGTGGTTGGGAGTGTACGGGCAGAAGTCATGGAACAGCAAGTGAATGCTGCGCACCTTGGCAATGGCACCTATCGGAGCAATCATTTTCACCTCTTGGTACAAGCTGCGGATGGACTCTGGCGTTGTCCAGTGAATGTCCGCTCTCAAGATGGGTCCGAAGTCTGGTTTAAGATCCGAGATAGCCTTCGTGACCATCCAATCCTCCCGGACCTTCCGGCATTGTCCGAAGGCTTACAGGAGCTGCCCCATCGCCGACCGGGGCGGACCCTCGATTTTATTCGCGAGCCGCTGTTCGACCGCCGGACGATGCGACACTTGCCCAAGGACCTGCCCGGGGAACAGAACGACGTCCAAGACCACTTGGAGTTATACGCAAAGCAAGCGCAAACAGAGCCTGGTGCACTCGTCTACGTGTTCGGCAGCTTCTGGCGCAACCAACAATTCCCACCCGATAAAGTGCTCAACACGCGCCAAGGCGTACATGATGTCCATATGAATCAGGGCAATGATCCTGGCCATCGTGGGGATGATGGGGTGTACCAAGATGGCGGCGTCCTCTTCTATTTTCCCACTACGGATCGTTACGTGGGGGCATTCTTGGCTTTTGCTTCGCAAGTGTGGTTCACTCATAATGAAAATGGGCATCGGCTTCCAGGGTATGCCGAAGGTCCGCTCGCTGAGGGTGAGGTCACACCGCCTCCCCCACCAGCCCCGGAGACTTTCCCGGTCCGTATTATTGCGGCTTTGGTGAACCCGGAGGGAGACGATGTGGGGCAAGAGGCCGTGACCCTCTTCAATGCCAGTACCACGCCGAGCGAGCTGGTGGGGTGGAAGCTGATGGATCGGCAGAACAAGAGTGAAGCGCTCCCTGAGCTTCGCCTGGGCGCCTGTGAATCAGTCACGATCCGCTTGCAGGGCACCGGCGTACAGCTCAGTAACCGGGGTGGCGCGTTACGACTCGTGAATGCCAAGAACGAATTGGTGCATGTCGTGACATATTCCCAAGCGCAAGCCGTGAGTGGACGGGTGCTCGTATTCTGAGCAATGGAGTATCAGCATGAACGATCGCCGTTGCCATGGTTCCTACGAATAGGACGACACAAAAAGAGGAGCTATGACGCACCTGTTTGATCCTGGCTTGCGTGATCGCGTTGGTATCTCACAAAAAGTTGCATCCTTGTCGAAGAAGACTTATTATACATATGTAAGGGACATGCGCTGCGTGATTTGCATCGTCATTCTATGAACACTTTATCTTATCGTGGCAAACTCCGGGGAAATCTTGCCAACGTCGTGCGCTCGGTCGGGCGTTTCCTCATCCACCGGTGGACAAGGCGCACGGCAGTCCTCCTCCTGGTCGGTGGAGGAGTAATGTACGAACTGCACACTTCTGCACTGCAGGCGAAAGTATTGACCCAGTACGCCGCACGGCTTTCGTACGAGGTCTCTGCAGGTCCAAGTTCATACATTGGCTTTCCTCCTAACGG
Organism: uncultured delta proteobacterium; assembly: GCA_963733195.1. Taxonomy (GTDB): domain Bacteria; phylum Desulfobacterota; class Binatia; order Bin18; family Bin18; genus VGTJ01. Next base: position 20,797 of record CAVTCR010000048.1, on the reverse strand, counting down.
TCCCTTTGACCGGCAACGCGGGTATGCGCAGCTTCCCAGCTTTCAACCGCGTCTTACCGCAGAGGGATATCGGATCACCCAGCAAGCACGCCATTCTCCGGAGCTCACGCAACTCACGACGTGGGGAATCACCCCACCGTACCGTGAACCAACCCTGACAGGGCTCACCATTCGCGATGCGCGTGGGATACCTATATATGACGCACGCCCTGGGAACACGTATTTTCAGCAGTTTGAGGATATTCCGCCGCTCTTAGTGCAGACCCTCCTCTTTATCGAAAATCAGGAGCTCCAAACCGCTCTCGATCCGCGGCAAAATCCCGCCGTCGAGTGGGATCGCTTCGCCAAAGCAGGCATCCTCTACGTGGGGAAACAGTTGGGACTCCCCGTATCCGTCCAAGGTGGCAGCACCTTGGCCACCCAGTTGGAAAAGTATCGCCATTCCCCGCAAGGGCGGACAGAAACCCCAACCGATAAAGCACGGCAGATTGTGGGAGCGAGTCTCAAAGCGTACCGGCCTGGAGTCGACCCGCTCAGTTGGAGGCACACGATTATCCTGGATTATCTGAATACGATGCCGTTGTCGGCTGCTCCAGGTTACGGCGAGATCTATGGGATCGGTGCGGGGCTCAGAGTGTGGTTCGGACTGCCGCTCTCGCTGGCGTGTGAGGCCCTTACTTCTACAGAATCTACGGCAGCAAAGGTTCACGCCTTTAAGCACAGTCTGGCGCTGATCATCGCGTTGCGGGCACCGACCACGTACCTGGTGAGAGATCACACCGCGTTAAACACGAAAATCAACACCTATGCTCAGTTGTTAGCAGACGCGGGCGTCATTGATCCGGCATTTGCCCAGGCAGTGCGCAAAGCGCCACTGCTGTTTGTTCCTCTCAGGACCGAGGATGCTCCGGTTTCGTTTGTCGAGCGCAAAGATATCAACGCGATGCGATCCACGTTGCTCAATGTCTTGGGGGTCAACAACATCTACGACCTCGATCGCTTCCATCTGGATGCTGACAGCACCATCGACGCCGCTTGGCAACGCGAGGTCACGCAGGTGTTGCAAAACCTCAGCGATCCCACGTTTGTCGCCGCTCATGGTTTGAATCGCGAAGTGCGGCTGCTGCAGGGCGTCGATCCGAGTAAAGTGATCTACAGCGCACTCCTCATCGAACGGACACCACAGGGAAACGCTGTACGTGTTCACACCGATACGCTGAATCAGCCCCTCGATGTCAATCGCGGCATCAAACTCGAACTCGGCAGTACCGCCAAGTTGCGCACGTTGGCCCATTATCTTGAGATCGTTGCCCTTCTTCATCATGAATTGGTGCCGCTCAGTCCCGAAGCTCTGGCGCTCCAGGAACGGGATGCACGAGACCCGCTCACACGTTGGGCGGCAGACACGCTCGGAGCTGATCCGCATGTGGAGCTCGCCACGTTTCTTGAGCGGGCGTTGGACCGTCGTTACTCTGCCAGCCCCGGGGAAGCGTTCTTTACTGGCGGGGGCGTGCACACGTTCAGTAATTTTTCGCGGCAAGACAATCGCCGAATTATGTCGGTGCGGGAAGCGTTACAGCGCTCCACTAACCTGGTCTTTATTCGCTTGATGCGCGACCTGGTTCGCTTTCATCAAGCGCGGTTGCCCTACGATGCGACAGCCGTACTTACGCAACCCGATCATCCCCAGCGGCGCCTTTTGTTGGAGCAGGCTGCGGAAGAAGAGGCGAAAACGTACCTGTGGCGTTCATACGAGCCGTATCATAATCAGTCTCCTGACACGATTATCGCACGGCTGTTAGGACGCAACGCAACGTCACCACGTCATCTGGCGATCCTCTTTTTCGCTTGGCATCACAACGCCGATCAGCAAGCATTCGATACGTGGCTTGCCTCGCGGTTACCCACACCACTCACGGAGGAGGAACGGCAGCGCTTGTGGCGAGCGTACAGTAACCCGCAGCTGACACTCGCGGATTATGGGTACCTCTTGTCACGGCACCCTCTCGACGTGTGGTGTGCGGGTGAATTCGTGCGCGAACCAACGCTCGCCTGGCAGGATCTTCTCGGTCGTAGTAGCACTCCCCGTCAAGTGATTTCGACATGGTTGTTCAAAACGCGGAACCGCAGGGCCCAAGACTCGCGATTGCGCATGCATATCGAGCGCGACGCATTTGCGCAGATGGTCCCGCACTGGCAACGGCTCGGCTTCCCCTTTGCGCAGTTGGTGCCGTCGTACGCCCTAGCCATTGGGAGTGGTGCGGATCGCCCGGATGCGCTCGCCGACCTGATGGGGATCATCGTAAATGACGGGATGCGTCGGCCTACCCGCATTATGAATCGACTCCATTTCGCGCACGACACGCCGTACGAGACCGTCTTTGAACCAGACGCGAGCAAACAAGATCGCGCTATGGACGCAGCAGTCGCACAGGCGTTGCGGCATGCCCTTGGGAATGTTGTCACTGCGGGCACAGCCCAGCGGGTCAACGGGATATTCGTTGGTCCTGATCATCTGCCCGTTGCCGTCGGTGGGAAAACCGGTTCTGGCGACAACCAGTTGATCACGGTCAGTCGCGATAAACGGACCCGGTCCGAACAATCGACCAACCGCACCGCGACCTTCGTGTTCTATATTGGCGATCGGTACTATGGCGTACTCATGGCCTATGTCCCTGGGCGCGAGGCAGACAAGTATCATTTTACCAGTTCTCTGCCCGTCTCAGTGCTGAAGCTGATATCTCCGAGTGTGAATGCTCGGCTGCAGGACGAACCTCAGAACCGCGTGCATCCTCAACTGGAGAAAGCCCAGAACCAGATATATCGCCCTAAAACGTAATGATCACTCAGGGTGAAGGCTCGCCCAGAAGCACTTTTATAACGGAGCACCAGACAACTTCGCAAACTCGAGGAGAGGGGTGTCGCACGGCATTAGTCGGGCGCTCGCATCCCCGGCTCAGCTTCTCGTTTTTCCTTCACTCGCAACTTTCGGCCCTCCAACGGAGAAGCGCCTGGTGCTAGTAGAGTAAAAAAGAACGTCGCGCCTTTGCCTCGCTCAGACTCCACCCACATACGCCCACCGTGGCGCTCAATGATCTTCTGGCAGATCGCCAACCCGATGCCTGTACCAGGATATTCACTACGGGTATGCAGGCGCTGAAACACCTGGAAAATCCGTTCGCTGTGCTGTGGGTCGATACCGATGCCGTTGTCACGCACAGAGAACACCCACTGATGTCCATCCTGCCGAGCCGCGATGTGAATGCGGGGTGGGGCCTCGCTGCGAAACTTCAAGGCATTGCCGATAAGGTTCTGGAAGACGAGGCCCAATTGTCCGGCGTCACCATGGACCGTCGGCAGTACACCGTGGGTCACCTCAGCCGCACTGTCTTGGATCGCCAGCTGGAGATCACCAAGAACGCGTGCTAGTAGCCCCTCACTGTCCACCGTGGTGAACGTCTGCGCTTGGCCGCTCACGCGCGTGTAGGCCAGGAGATCAGTTATCAACGCCTGCATCCGCTGCGCGCCATCAACCGTAAACTTGATAAACTCGGCGGCCTCTGCATCCATCTGGCCGTCGAAGTGCCGGGCCAGGAGCTGAACAAAGCTGGTGATCGTGCGCAGCGGCTCCTGCAGGTCATGGGAAACAATGTAGCCAAATTGCTGCAGCTCGGCGTTGAGGCTGCTCCAACTCGGCCGCCCGCTGGACCAGTTCCTTCTCCAGTTGCTTCTGCTCCGTGATGTCGCGGGCGATCTTTGAGGCGCCGATGATCGTGCCGTGCTCGTCACGGATGGGAGAAATAGTGACGGACACGTCCAGTAACCGTCCGTCCTTGGTCCGGCGCACGGTCTCAAAGTGGTCCACTCGCTCGCCCCGTCGCAGGCACTCGAGAATCAGGCGCTCTTCGTCATGCCGATTCTCCGGCAGCAGGCGCAGAATCGGTTGCCCAATCATCTCCTCGGCCCGGTACCCGAAGATCCGCTCGGCGGCGGCATTCCAGCTGGTCACCACACCATCCAGAGATTTGCTGATAATGGCGTCATCAGACGACTCAACGATCGCTGCCAGTCGTAGACTCGCCTCCTCTGCCTGTTTGCGGGCGGTGATGTCATGAAAATAGACCGCCAATCCCTCAGGAGACGGATAGGCACGCATGGCCAGCCAGGCCCCCCACGGCGGATAAAACTCCTCAAAGTCTACCATCACCTGTTCCGCCATTGCTTTGCGGAGTTGCGCGCCAAAAATGAGGGGCTCGGACTCCGGGAACTCTTGCCAGACGTTCTTGCCAATGAAGTCGTCCTGCCACCCCCACAGCGCTTTAGCGCGGCGATTAACGTAGGTGAAGCGCCAGTCTCGATTGACGGTAAAGAAAGCATCAGTGATGCTCTCCAGCGTCTGCGTCACTTGTTCTCGGGCTGCCTCGGCTTCTTTCCGTAATGCCTGCTGAAGACGCTCACCCAGGATCCGCTCAGTCGTCTCCGTCACTGGACAGAAGACGCCGCGCACGACGCCTGCCTCATCGTAGATTGGACTGTAGGAGAAGGTGAAGTAGTATTCGCCCACCGCACCCTCATGGATGATGGGGAGGAGGAGATCGTACGACCAGGTGGCCTGCCCAGTCTCCAATACCCCGTGCAACATCGGACCAATGATCGACCAAATCTCCGGCCAACACTCCCGGGCTGCCTGCCCCAACGAGGCGGGATGCTTGTCCGCCAGCATCGGGAGGTAGGCGTCGTTGTAGAGCATCACCAAGTCCGGCCCCCAGAAAATCACGGTAGGAAACTGCGAGTTGAGGCCCAGACTGACAGCCATGCGCAGACTGGACGGCCAGCCAGCTATCGGGCCCAAAGGAGAGGTCGTCCAATCGAATGTCTGTATGCACGTCCCCATCGCGGTGCCACCCCCAAAAAGAGTAGCAGGAGAGGGGGTACGCTTTTTCTTGGCTAGGGGTCTCGTCGCCATCCGAGCGGCCTCCGTTTTCCTCTTCGGTCGAGAGATCGAACAAAGAGAACTATATCATCCCTTGGTCGAGCCAAGAATACATCAGGAAATATTAGGATGGGCGAGGGGGGAGGAAAGGAGGCACAGGGTGCCAATCTGCAGCCAGTAGACGGCAATGGCATGCACTATCTCCACTAATTGCGTGAATTCGAAGGGTTTGATGATGTAGCTATTGGCGCCCAGTCTATAGCTCTGCATGATGTCCTGCGGGGACCTAGAGTTGGTGAAGACGAGCGCCGGAATGGTCTGCAACGCCGGATCGCGCTTGAGCTCGGTAAGGAGATCAAGACCACTCATGCCGGGCAACTTGAGGGAGAGTAGAATGAAGGCAGGCCGAGGGGCGTGGCCATATAGAGCTTCATGTCGCAGAAAGGCCAAAGCCTCACAGCCCTCACTGACCACATGGAGCTGGGTGCGCACTGGGATCGCCTTGAATACTTCTTGCAGCAAACGCACCTCAGAGGGATCATCTTCCACGAGGAGAATTGCTGCCGAGTGGCCAGGCTGTCCCTGCATCCTCACGCTCCTCCTTGTCCGAGGTCGTCATCTCCTACGGTGAGGGAGATGCCGTGACTCTTCCTGTGTCTGCGTTTACGAGAGCAAGAAGAAAGCCAGAAAAAACAGGCACTCCGGCTTGATTTTGCAGGGAGATTCAGACGGTATGTAGCATTTTTCCCCACGGCATTGTCATCCCCACACGATGAGTTTGCTTCGGGGACAGAAAAAGGAAAGGCAGGATGAGGCCGGTGGCAGGAGAGGCACTGAGGAGTTCATCACGATGCCGGTGTTGGATAACAGGGCTTCAGTGTATTATGGCAGAGGTCAGAAGCGACCACGTGTATAAGAGATTCCTTGAGCAGGCCCACTAGAGAGGCGATGCAAGAGACATATCACAGTGCCAACGTCAGGAGCACATAGACCAAGAGCAACGTCACCACCAAGGTGAAGCGGGGCTCAGGCCGCGGGAAGCCGCAATACGTACCCATTCTGGAGCGGCCTTCCCCCTCTGTTTTACCCATGTCTGTGCTAGAGTTCCCCGTATGACCCCTCGCTCAGCTTCTCAGCGCCCTGCTCCCAGCCAATCCCACACCTACCATCAGCCCCAGACAGTCGAGGACGTGGTGCAACAGAATATCGACACGATTCTCCAACTCGACAAAGCCGCACGCGCCCAGCGCACGCTCCTGGCTCGGGTCGTGGACAGCATTACCGCCTTCTGCGGCTCCCTCTCCTTTGTCTGGGCGCATGCCTTATGGTTTGGCTTCTGGATTGGGGAGAATCTGCTCCGTGGGAGCGCAGGCTTTGACCCCTACCCGTTTCCTCTGCTGACGCTGATCGTCTCGTTGGAAGCCATCTTCCTGTCCACGTTCATTCTGATTAGCCAGAATCGGGACTTGCAACTCAGTGAGCGGCGCAATCAGTTGGATTTGCAGATCAATCTGCTCACGGAGCAGGAGAACACTAAAATGCTGACGATGCTCAAGCAGATCGCGGACAAGGTGGGCGCCGATGTCAGCCAAGACCCCACGCTCGCGGTGCTGGAGCAGTCGACGCAGCCGGAAAAGTTAGTCGAGCAGATTGAGCGGACGATCGAGACCACAGAGCAGGAGGCAGAGCCCAAGCCGTAAGGGAGAGTGCTTGGGGTATCGTCGCGTCATTGATGAGGACGCCTCCTGTTGTGGTGCTGCAGGCGGAAGGTGTTTTCTGCAGCGTGCTTCCTCTCGTCGTGAGAGGGCGCTGTCATCGTCGAGACGAAGAGTTTTTCGTCCGAGGAGCCCGCTCTGGATCAGGCGGAGGGGTCCTTGCCGCGGGTGCGAGTCACTCCGGTGAAGATCCCGAGACCAAGCAGTATGACGCACGCGATAAGCACGTAGAGTTGGGGCACCCCGAGGGTAATCAGTGCCCAAGCCACGCCACCGAGGAAGATTGCAAACCCGATGAGATAAATTGCAAAGGACATAGAAAAATCTCCTTTTCGAAAAACTAAGACCGACGGCCCCGCGTGCTCACGTTATCGCGTAGATCACCGCAAGGGGCAAGGCTCAATTGTGCGAGGAAAAGAGGACCGGAACGCAGCAGAGCGGGATTCTAGTTCAGGTAACTTGTGGTGAAGTCTCCCTCCAGTGAGCGGTCGGGAGATGCGACCTTATGAGAATGAAACCCTGGGGGAACACAATAATCTTCTCTGCATCTTCGGTGTTGGGGTGTCCCCGAACCGTTAGGGAACTAGTTCCATCCTGCCTCCGTTCCGCCTCCCCAGTACCCTCCCACCCCTCGTGAGTTCTATAACTTTCAGGCAGAATACTGGGCACAGTTTCAGGGGTGACCAGACAAAGGAGGGCCGACATGGCTTGGGAGCTGTCGCCAGACGAACACGAAACCGTCGCGCTCATTGCGCGCTTGGCGCGCGAGCGATTCTCCCCGCGCGCTGCGTTGTACGATGCGGAAAATCGCTTTCCCGACGAAAACTATGCAGACCTCCGCGCGCACGGGCTCATGGGCCTGACCGTGCCGAAAGCCTATGGCGGAAAAGGCTTGAGCTCGCTGGCGTATAGCCAAGCGATTGGCGAGATGGCGAAAGGGGATAGCTCGACCGCCTTAACTTTCAACATGCACGCTACAATCATGACGATCATTGACGCTGTCGGCTCCCCTGCCCAGAAAGAGCGCTACTTTACCGAGGTGGTCAACCGGGGCGCGATCTTCGCTTCCATTGGCTCAGAGCCCAATGCGAGTCCCAACGCCCGGACCTTCTTTCTTGAAACCCGCTTGACCGAAGTCCCGGGAGGGTACCGGATCAATGGCACGAAGCATTTTTGTTCGTTTGGTAAAGCGGCGGATTATTATTTTGTTTACGCGATGCGGGACGGGACCACGCGCATCCGAGAGGGACTGTTGAGCGTGGTCATTCCGCAGGGCACACCCGGGGTGGAAGTCATCGAGACCTGGAACTCGATGGCCATGCGTGCGACTGCGAGCCACAGTATGACCTTTCGTGACGGGTTCGTGCGTGCCGAGGATGTAGTTGGTCCTCCCGGCCTGGTGTTCACCAGTGGGCTCGGCAGTGAGTACGCGGTGGGATACGCCGCCATTTATCGGAGTATTGCCGAGGCTGCCTATGAGTTTGCCCGCGACTACGCCCGGACGCGCGTGATTAAACCCGACACCCAACCGATCGGCCATAGCCCTGTGATTCAACACCATATTGCGGAGATGAGTGTAGCTTTAGAAGCGTCTCGTCTCCTGAACGTGCACGCGGCGTCCACCCCTGGACTTGGCTCACCGGAGCGCGTGTTGGCGGTCAGCCAGGCAAAATATCTGGCGGCAGAGACGGCGATCAAAGTGACCGACTTGTCGCTTCGCGTCTGTGGAGGGCGTGGCTTGATGAAAGACTATCCCTTGGAGCGCTACTACCGAGACGTGCGGGCCGGGCTAGTGATGGGTCCCAGCACGGACTTCCTGTTGTCGACCATCGGGGCGGCGGAACTGGGCCTGCCGGCGCCACGGCCAAAGCGACAAAACCCTCCTCCATAGAGGAGTTCTCCCACGCGAGGTAATATGGATTTTCAACTCTCTTCGGATCTCTTGCGTTGGCAGATGGAAGTCCGCGCTTTTGTTCAGCGTGAGCTGCAACCCCATGACCAAGTCATCGAAGAGACGGGCGTGGTTCCGCCCGAGATCATGACGAAGATGGCCCAGATTGGGCTGTTCGGCGCCAACACCCCTCGGGAGTACGGTGGTCTGGGACTATCGATGCTCGGCAGTTGCCTTACAGTAGAAGAGCTGGCCAAGGCTCATGTTGCATTCTACTACCTGTGCGGAGTCAACATTCACATCGGCTCCAAAGCGATTGAATTCGACGGCAGCGATGCACTCAAGGAGCAGTGGCTTCCACGCCTCGCGTCAGGACGTACGATTGCGGCACTGGCTCTGACTGAGCCAAAGGCGGGCTCGGATGTCGCCAGCATCTCGACCTCTGCCCGCCGCGAAGGCGATACGTATGTCCTAAACGGCCGGAAGATCTATATCACGAATGCTGCGGAGGCAGGGATCTTTACCGTCCTAGCGACAGTCGATCGGGCGCTCGGCGTACGAGGCATCTCAGCCTTTGTTGTTGAAGCGGGAACACCTGGACTCGAAGTCGGGCGTACGATCGAAATGGCTGCCGGTAGAGGGGCGTCACACTGTGAGGTAATTTTGCGGGACTGCCGGATACCAGCCTCAAACCTGATCGGCGAGGAAGGAAAGGGGTTTGCCACGGCGATGAAGTGCCTGGATGCAGGACGTGTCCATTGGGGAGCCTATTGCGTCGGGGCTGCCCAGAGGCTCCTAGACATGGCCGTTAAGCAAGCTGCGGACCGTGAACAGTTCGGTCGTCCGCTCCGAGACCATCAGGGCATCGAATGGGCGGTCGCCGACATGGCCGCTTCCCTCCATGCCGCTCGATTGGTGGCATACGAGGCCGCCTGGCGTTACGACCACGAACCTACTGCGCGGACCAAGTCTGCCGCCCTCTCTAAACTCATCGGTGCCGATATGGTCTTTCGTGTCGCTGACCAGACCCTACAGATCTTCGGTGGTTCAGGGTACTCGAAGGACTTACCCGTCGAGCGTATATGGCGCGAAGTCCGGGTAGTGAGCATCCTTGATGGTACCTCGGAGATGATGCGCCGAATCGTCGCACGTCACGTCTTCCGTGAAAGTGAACATTGAGAAAGTAGGTAGTGCTGTCCTGGTAATGCTGCACTTTTGGTGAGATTATAGTCGCAGATGAAAGCAGAACTACACTCATTGTGAAAACCCGATAAGTCTTTTGATCCCAGATTGTTGACGCAATCCTATGAGAGGTTGTGTCCCTTTGTTGGAATGTACCCGATATTGTACAAACGTGATCCAACAAACATAATCGTCAATCCACGAAGGAGGGGAATATGAACATTGGCATTCTGATGACCGCAACCGCACAGAGCGGTGACCTTGCTGAGTATGCGCGTAAAGTTGAAGCGTTGGGCTTTGACTCGCTCTGGATTCCGGAGCATCCAGTGATTCCCGTCGGCCACAAGACTCCATTCCCCATTGGCGATGGAAAATTGCCAGAACACTATAATCGGTGGGCAGACCCGTTCATCGCCCTCACGGTGGCGGCGACGGTGACGAAACAGATCAAGCTCGGCACCGCGATCTGTTTGCTGCCGGAGCGCGAGCCGCTGATGACCGCGAAAGTAATTGCCAGTCTCGACCTCTATTCGGGAGGGCGGGTGATTATTGGGGCGGGAGCGGGGTGGTTGCGAGAAGAAACGGAGGTCATGGGAACCAGTTTTCGCGTACGGTGGAAGCGGATGCGAGAAATTGTGGAAGCGATGCGGGTGCTGTGGACGAAGGCCGAAGCAAGTTATGAAGGAGAGACCGTGCGCTTTCCTGCGGTGCGCTGTGAGCCGAAGCCAGCGCAAAAGAACGGGCCGCCGATCTTGCTCGGGGCGCACGGACCCAAAGCGCTGGAGCGGGTGGCGCGGACGTATGACGGCTGGCTACCGCTTGTTCATAATCCTGAACACTTCAAGAACGACCTGACCGAGATTCGACGACTCGCACGAGAGATGGGCCGCAACCCAGATGCTCTGCACTGCACGATAATTGTCGAACCGTCTCAGAACGGCCCATCGGCAGATGATCTGAAACGCTACCGGGATGCCGGGGCTGAGCGCGTGATCGTCTTTTCTCAGCGCATGGGCTCGGAAATTGCTGATGGGAAAGGTATGGAGTGGATCAATCGTGTCGCGCCGGTTGTGGAGCGCGGACAGAAAGTGTGAAGCCGAGTCGGTGGTGACGTTGGAAAGGAAGTTCGATGGGCAGTGTCACGTGAAGGATAACTAAATGTGAAATGGCGCAAGAGAGGGCATTCAAAAGCAATCAGGACCACACCCTGAACTTGACAATGCCGAGGGCAGAGATGAGACATCTTGTGCGAGTTTGCTATGCTGCCGTGGCGCAGCTGACACTCTGGAGGATCCCCCGATGGCGACACACGAATCATCAGACACCCGCGGGCTGCCGCTGTTTGGCATGCGGAAAACGTTTATCTCTGAGGTCGCTCCGCCCCAGGAACACGCGGGACCAGCCTGGTGGTTTGCCTTTCATCGGAATCGGCTGCTGGTGGAGGTGGGGGAGGATGCCTTACGTGTCCCCTGTCGCGAGCGGTTTGAAGAGTTAGGGGTGACGGGTGGCCAACGGCACTATTTGGGCCGGTACGATGGATTACCCTGCCATGCGGTGGATCTGGCGGATGGGTCCCTGCCCAAGGGGATGGACTTCAAGGACCTCCGGCAGGTCTACGGGCTACTAGAGGAAGATTTGTTTGTCCTCGGGGGCCGCGCGGTGCAGATTGTCGAATGGGACCGAACCCACCAATATTGTGGCCGCTGTGGCAGCCGGACCCACCCCAAGGAGAAGGAGCGGGCCAAAGTCTGCCCGCAGTGTGGCCTGCACAACTTTCCGCGTCTCTCGCCGGCGATCATTGTGGCGGTCGAACGCGGCGAGGAGATTTTATTAGCCCGCTCCGCCCATTTTCCCCAGGGGATGTTCAGCGTCTTAGCCGGATTTGTGGAACCGGGGGAGACCATAGAAGAATGTGTCGTGCGCGAGGTCAAGGAAGAGGTCGGCATTACGGTGGGCAACATCCGCTATTTTGGCAGTCAGCCCTGGCCCTTTCCGCATTCGCTCATGTTAGGGTTTACCGCGGAGTACGTGGAGGGGGAGCTTGCGCTCGATCCGAGCGAAATCGCCGAAGCCGGATGGTTTCGCGCCGACTCGCTGCCGTCTATCCCTGGACGGATCAGCATCGCCGGCCGCCTGATCAAATGGTTCCTGGAGAAGTCTCGTCCGACCTAATATGAGCAAGAGGCGAAAACTGGATAGCTTCCATTCCGATGAGTCTGGCTCACATACAGTACCTGGATTTCCGTAAATGAAGAAACACACTGTGAATATAGTGTCGGAAACTCTTAATTAGCCGAACTCTGAAATTCTTTCCACTTTAAGAAAAACCGTCGAAGTCATCGCGGTAGGACCGCCAGTTACCCAGCGGCCCCCGCCCAGATCCCGGCGTGCGGTTTTCCCGCACCGGGCTCTTCAGCCCTCCTCGCTTCCGCATTCCAGCTCAAGCCATTGCAGTTGCCTTTCTCATCTTTGGATACCCCACAATCCGTGGCCGCTCAATCTTGAAGTGCGTCAGGAGAGTCTTGAAGCCCTGCCAGGTATAGCTGGGCCGTTGGCTCCGCCGATTGAGCCACTTCAGAGCCTACGTACCACGCCGTCGAAGAATTGCTGGAGGCTCGTGCTGTTCCCGTGCACTCCATAGTAGTTGTAATACCCTCGGAGTTTGCCGTTTAACTGCTTGAACAGCTCGCTGAGCCGCCGATGGCGATTCTCCCGACACCACTGGGTGAAGCGCTGCAGGGACGCCCGTAGCTTCGCACGCGCCGTGCGCCACGGCTTTCCCTCAGGCGGAACCCGACAGGTCTCCCAAGTTCCTGACGCTTCTCTCCACGCATCCCACGCTCTTTGTGGACCCCGGCAGATCCTCGGAGATCTCACCAAAAAAACGATCTCTCTGTATTAGCTTCTGGCGCGTTAATACCATCGCCATCTGCATTCTCCTTGTGACGAGGCTGTCTCAAGCTTTGGGCAGTGCGGACTCCCCTACGGGCTACGTGGTTCCCTGTGTACGCTTCACCTGTGTCGTTTGGCTCTACATTGGCGCCTCCTCCACAGTTGCAACACTCGGTATGAGTAGGTGGTTAGACCTTACTCAGTGGGGACTTGCACCCCACAAGAAGCGCCAAGCTTCGCTTGGCGCACTAACGGTCCCAGTCACCGTTTGCCGCCCAAGCGAGACCTTTCAGCTTCTCCAGAAGCGCAACCGGACGGCGATGCGGTGCAGCGCATGGTTAGCTGGTGTTCCTTGAGCATTAGTTCCCAAACTGAGGTAACCTTACCCTGTTGGTTCTGACGCTGAGGATGGTGGGACAGTCAAAGGTTCATAGTGCAACACCATAATCTGGTCTAGCCGTAAACCGAGGGACTCGTAGGTGCGTCCCTCACGATCGCTGAATTCGACTTCAAATGCACTGCCGTCAGCCAGAATCTCGACCACTGTTCCTACCTGACCACGCCAGAGATTGTATTCAGGGAGGTCAACGGTCAGCGCCACGACATCAAGGAGTTTGATCGGGGTTGGCATTGCACACCTCTTTAGTTTAGAGAGGATAACACGTTGTCAGCCGTGGGGTATCTGTCCCGTGCTCGATAATCCACCCACTCCGAATCGTGGTCTGCTTTCCGCGCCATGTCAAGGAAAAGTCGACGATATACCGTTGGCCGTAAGCATCTCGTCGTCCTAATTGCGCCTCGTGCGTCTTCACCATTTGGAGGAGGACGGCGTGTAACGCTTCCGCATCATTGGCGGTGATACCCACAGCGGCAAACAAGCGCGATTTGTGTTTTCCATCATCATGGCGAGGGTTCAAGCAATAGTCACGCAGTTTGCGGATGTCCACCACTGCGTGCTCTGCATTCGGAACGAACATGAAATCCTTTCAGCTTCTGTCAGAACTACTTGGAGCTTCTCGTTACGGTATAGCAGATCGTGCATCAGCTTACCTCACTTGATAAGCAATACCGTACTTTTGCGCCGTCTCCTCTGCTATCTGCGAAGGGTCAGCATCTCCCGCGCTTGCTCGTCCGTGGGGGTCCGCTCAAACTTCCGTAACCCCGGATTCATATAGTCCCACGGTTGCGCACTCACCACAAAATTGTCCCCGGTGGGGCGGAACCAACTCGGGTCATCCAAACTCGCGGCCCACAGGCCGATAAGGCCAAAGTTAAGCACCTAGGCAAAAGTAATGCGGTATTTTGAGCCGATCCCTTTGAGGACGGCGAAGAGCGCAGCGGTCAGGGTTTTGAAATTCTGATAGGCATCTAAGGGTAACCACTCGTATTTGATCTTGCGCCAGAGAATTTCGATGAGGTTGAGTTCTGGACAGTAGGGGGGAAGAAACTGCACGTAGAGGTCTTCTTTTTGCCAGCGTTCGAGTTCGTCTTCAAAGTCGTCACTGGTATGGATGGGGGCGTTATCGACGACCACCAGCGCGGGCTTTTGTTGTTGCTGACGGAACAGCTCAAAACAGTGGATGACGGTGTGAGAATCGATGGATCCTTGAAAAGCAAAGGAGAGGAACTGATTGTGCAGATTGAAGAAGCCCAGGATGTTTTGGCGTGGGCCATGGCTCGACGCCAACTCCAGGCGCTGCCCAACCCGTTGCCAGGCATACGGAATAGCGGGCTGCAAGGTAAACCCGGCTTCATCGTAGTACCACAAGTCAAACGGGCTTGTCCCAGCCAGGGCACTGGCGCGCAGCTGCGCGAGCTCCGCCTCGGCCGCGCGAAACTCCGCTTCATCGCGCCGCGCCCGGCTACTGCGCCGCATCCGCTTCCAAACGTAGCCCTCCGTATTGAGCAGCGTGCGCAGGGTCTCCCCACTCAGGAGTTTCCCCACTTCGTCCGCAATGCGCTTCAACCCCGTCTTGATCGAGCGGGGTTCCTGCAAGGTAATTCTCAGCGCGTCTTGACGCTCGGCTTCCGTGAGCTTGGGCGGCCGGCCACTGCGCGGCTCATCGTCCAGCCCCTCCAGGTGTTCGGCTTCCCACCACTCCAGCCACTGGCTCACCCGATCCCGATCCACTTGATAGATGTCCGCGATTTGATCGAGCGAATACCGTCGTTCACTGAGCAGCACCGCATGCGCCCGCATGCGCGTGCGCTGAGGAGCGGTGGATTTCATAATCGCTTGCAGTTGGTCCCGCTGGGCTGTGGTCAGCGGCTTCACAAATTTCGTCGGCGTTTTCATAGACGCCCTTATACCACAAAATTTATCCCTAGGTGCTTAGACATCCGCTGCCCTTTGATTACCACCGGAGAACCGCACTCCGGACAAAATCCCCGGTCCAGCGTATGCCCGCTCTCCAAGGTCACCCGGTGATACTTGAGGTCGCCTCTCGTCAGGGTAAAGGCGGCTACGGGTACGGCCGAACCGGGGCGTAGGCGCTGCCGCTGGCCCGCTGACAATCGCGGCAGTGGCAGTTGAGAGACAAGAGGGGTTCCGCTGAACACTCATAGGTGAGATCTTTCGTGCGCTATTGGAAACAGAATGTTCTCATTATTTGGCTCTTGAATCACAATCGATTTGAAGAGCCACCGTCGCGGTAGGGACGCCGGTTACCCGACGCCCCCCGCACAGATCCCGGCGTGCGGTTTTCCCGCACCGGGCTCCTCAGTGAGACTCGCTTCCGCAATCCAGGTTACCCCGGACATTGCTATTCCCTTCAGGGAGGTTGGCTTGCGATAGTCCGGCCCTGCATGTCCGGCACAAGTTCCCTATGAAGGCTCCGTCCCACCGTCACCCCCTTCCCCCCGTGGACGGCTCTCCCGCCCGCCGAGTACTATGAGGTGATCCGACTCCCTGCCGGGTATCGACCTGGCTCCATGTGGTTGCTTTGGCCTACCGACTTGCTCTTCCTCCTGGGGTTAGGGTCCGGCCTACCGTGTATCGAGGGTTTCCCCAATGCGTGGCTCAGTATCCGTATCCCATACCCAAGGCGTCCCTGCAAGTTGGAACCCACAGGGTCTCCCAAGTTCCTGACGCTTCTCTCCACGCCTCCCACGCTCTTTGTGGACCCCGGCAGATCCTCGGAGATCTCACCAAAAAAAACGATCCCTCTGTCTTGGCTTCTGGCGCGTTAATACCATCGCCATCTGCATTCTCCTTGTGACGAGGCTGTCTCAAGCTTTGGGCAGTGCGGTCTCCCCTGCGGGCTACGTGGTTCCCTGTGTACGCTTCAACTGTCTCGTTCGGCTCTACGTCACTGCTTCCTCCACAGTTGCAACACTCGGTATGAGTGGTTGGTTAGACCTTACTCAGTGGGGACTTGCACCCCACAAGAAGCGCCAAGCTTCGCTTGGCGCACTAACGCTCAAGCGCACCGCGAGCCGCCCAACCGCGCCCTTTCAGATTTATCCCGAACCGCAACCGGGCAGCGATGCGGTGGTGCGCCTAGTTAGCCGTGTATCACACAAGCTGTGTTAAGCAACAATCTTCAATGCCTCACCTTGATTGTGCAGCGGTATAAGTTGCTCACTCCGCAGCGCTAGCTCCGCGTAGGTCTGCCCCTCCTCATCACAGAATTCCACCTCGTATACATCTGGTGCGAGGACCTCCACCACGGTGCCAACTTCACCTCGCTTGAGCTTGCGCTCCGCCAAGTCCTCAAGCAAGGCTACGGTCTCCAGCAATTTAATCTTTCGCTTCGGCATTATCGTTTCCTTTTCTTGATGTAACACGTCGTCAACCGTGGCACGGTCTTGCCATGTAAGATGATCCACCCGCTCCGCACAGTGGCTTTGCCGACTTGTGATTCCAGCTCGAAATCAATTGTGTATCGTTGCCCATACAGGTCAAGCTCGCCACGTTGCGCTTCCGCGGTTCGTGCTGCCTCTAGTAATTTTGCTCGTAGTTGCGAAGCCTCTGCCGCTGTGATGCCGAGAGCCGCAGCAAAGACTCGTGCTTTGTGTCTACCTCTAGTACTATCGGGATTCAAGCAATAATCGCGCAACTTCCGGAGATCAACGATAGCATGCTTGCCATTAGGTAATCGCATGAGGGAGGATTACAGTGTTACCAGGGCTGCTTATCAAGGCACACGGCTAACGTTTGAGCTAAGCGGCACGCCGGAGGCGCGTCCGCTTGAGCGACGGGTTGGGCGTCATGCCGCCTTCTGCGGAACCAACTTGACCTGCAACTCGCAGCCGACAGCCTGGGCATACCTCTTCAGTGTGGCAAGAGAAGGCGTGTGCTTGCCCGCTGCCTCGAGGCGCGAAATAGCGCTCTTCGTGGTACCCATACGCTCGGCTACAGCATCTTGAGTGAGCCCCGCCCGGGCTCTCGCCGTGAGCATCTGGCTCGCGACTTGGTACTCAAGATCCAGGGACTCGTAGGCCTCGGCAAATCCCTTGCGGGCCTTGGCCTTGGCGAGGAACGCAGCATGGTCGTGACGGACAGGCCTGTACTTGAGTTCAGCCATCTTGCAGCTCCTTCTGGCGTTTGCGCGCCAGCTTCAGTTCACGATCTGGCGTCTGCTGTGTCTTCTTGATGAACGCATGCAACACCACGATGCGGCGGCCGAGAAGGAAACAGTAGAAGGCTCTGCCGATACCGGAGCGACCACGAGGACGAAGCTCGAAGAGCCCGTCCCCGAATGCGCGCGAATGAGGAAGCCTCAGGCTTGGGCCATGCTCAGCAAGAAGCTCGACAAGGCGGGCGTAGTCCGCCAGGACATCGACAGGCCAAGACTCGATCTCGGCGAGCACGCGCTCGTGGAAGTACTCGATCTCGAACGCCATGGTGCAGGTTAGCAGATTCGCTAACCTAGCGCCACCAGGTATTCATGACGCCCAACGCAAAGGATTTAATCGGCCCTGCGGACGAAGAAAGAGACTTGCCCTTTACCCTGTCTGGCAGGGCGTTTAAATCCTGTTGAACGCAACCGCGGCCCGCAGACCGTCGGCGCTATGGGGATGCTATCGAGTCTAGCCCGGATTATTCATGAGCAAGGAGCGGAGGGAGGAAGATGTGTGATGCAACACAAGGAGAGGCCAAATTATAACGAAAAGTGAGTAGTGGAAGTCCGGGACAAAGAACACGAGGACGTACGCGGGGCCCCTGAGGCTTGAGGAGTGGAATTCAGACGAACTCCTCCCTGCCGATGCCCAAGGCGAGGGCGAAAAGAGGACCATCTCTCTGTGAGGAGGAGCCCAGATTACGCGGAGGACAAGACGGGGCGCCCCGCGAGGGCCGGCGCGAGATTGGCGGAAGAGCCGTGCTAAGGGAAAAGCGAACGGGAGCCGGACGAGCACGCGACGTGTCGACTGCGAGACCAGCGCCGCCACTTTTAACAACTGCAGTCGCAAGGTATCAAACTGCGCCCGCCCCAGTTGCGGCGCTAGGGGGACCACCTGGGTGCGCAGCGCATGAAAGAGCACGTAGGCCGTGGCATGTTCGAGCAAGCGAAAGAAGTTGGCGGCAAACGTGGAGCACGAGAGGCGATCGGCTTGCAGCGCATTTTTGCAGTCTTTAATAAAATTCTCGCACTGTCCCCGCTCACAATACGCCTGAGAGAGTAGCGCGGGAGCGAACTCTGGAAGCGAAGTCACGACAACGCGCGGATTGGCCCCCTGCTCGCTCACCTCCGCTTTCATGACCACGTGGCGGCCCTGCGACCAGGTTTCCGCCGCGTAGGCAAAGGCGTCGAAGTGTTGCACGGTCTGTTTGCTGGCTTGAAAGCGTGCGCGGGCTTCCGTCAACGCTGCCGCCCCAGCGCGGAGCAGCACGGCATTCTGCGCCCGCCCACAGACGTAGGCGATCCCGCCGAGCTCCCGCTCCCTGCTCCTCCAGCAGCCGCAACAGACGCGGGACAGCAAACGCGGAATCCCCACGCACGACAATCGGCACGTGAGGAAAGCGCGGCTTGAGGCGACGAAGAATCCGTCGTCGGATGCCCATCGCGCCGCGCGCCGCATGGACATTGCCCGGTCGCAGCACCGCCCTCACCACTTGTCCACTCTCTCCATCAACGATCAATAACGGGTGATACCTGTGGTGATCATAGTAACCAGGAAAGAAGGAGAGTTGCTGGTGGCCATGCGTAGGGTCATCCGTGGAGTCAATAGCCAACACGATCACCTCTGGCGCGGCGGTGAACGAGCTCACCTACGGCTCCTCAATCTCGCGTAACAGCAGGCGCAGCGTCCGCCCATCCACCGCGTTCTCCAACCGCGAAAGAGTCGGTTGCGAGGAGCGACCTTCGGCTTGGGGGGAGCGATCACAAACACGCTTGAGTAAGGGGTCATGCCGCAACCGATCCGCATCGTTACAATCTGCCTATCCCAGGGCAATCTGGGAGAGCCGCTGCCGAACTTGCTCGTGGCGATCATGTTTCACTTTGCGCGGATCCCGCGCGTCGGGCAGCAAAGCTGCCACCCGCTCACTCAGCCCCAGGCGATCATCCATCTGGCGGAGTAACAGCGCACCGCCATCACTGGAAATATGCGGCGCATCAAAAGCGACGGAGATCGGGTGGGTTGGATGGAAGTTCAGTGCGAGTTGTGCAATACCCTCTGCCATCGGCTCGCTCCTTTGCGACTGGTCCGAAAGTCTTGACAGCTTCAGACCTTAGCAGAGGCGAGCCGTTTCGTCCTGCATCCTCATGAATAATCCGGGCTAGGGCACGCTGCCAATGGAGATACTATCGGTGAGGGCGAGGGCGAGGAGGCAGCGGAATCGACCAGCGGGGACCAAAGATAGGGAAGGTGGTGGAAGGGATGCCGCCGACGGTTGTGAGCCGAGGGGAAAGCCGGGTGGCGGACACACGAGAACCATTCGCTGCGTGAGGAGACTTCCGAGCAGTGAAGCTTGTCGTGTCCACCATCGAGGAATGCTTCGGTGAGGGATCATGGAGGATGCCCGCGCTGTGGCAGGAGGCGGGTAATCCTGCGCCAGTGGGTGCCAGCACAGGGGGGCAGGGAGCGGCAGCGGTCAGTTAGGGAGCCGTGGCCGTGGCCAGCACTGAGGCGGTAGGCAGCAGCGGCGTTGCGGCCACAATGGCCAAGAGCCGGCGGGAACGGGCAAGCTTGGCCTGCCGCGTGCGATTAGCGAGCAAGCCATAGTGACGAATGCGGACGAAGCCGGTGGGCACGACATGGAGGAGAAAGCGGCGCAGAAACTCCTCCGCCCTGAGTGCCATCACTTTGGCGGTCCCTCCAGCGGCGTAGTCGGTATAGCAAAACCGCACGACACCATCTCCCACACAGACAAGCCGCGAATTGGCACTCGCCACACGATGGGGGTAGCGGCTGAGATACTTCAGCACTTGCTCGGGACTGCCCCACGGCGGCTTGGCGTAGACCACCCACGGTTTAGTGTAGAGCTGGTGCCGCAAGGTGGTCCACGCCACCTCCTCGGCCAACGGCGCACTCGCCCCCGCAAAGGTTAGCCGCCGCTGGCGGCGCACTCGCTCCAACCCGGCGAGGTACTTGCCCCGGAAGACTGCGCCCAAGGCTTTGACGGCAAACAGAAAGCGACGCGAACCCGCGCGCCACTGCGTGCCGTCTAAACTCAGGCCTCCACCCGTGACCACGCAGTGGACATGGACATGCTCAGTTAACGTCTGGCCCCAGGTGTGCAGCACGGCCGTGATCCCAATTTCGGCGCCGAGGTGTGTGGGATCGCGGGCAAACGCCTGCAAAGTCTGGGCGGCTGTCTGGAACAACAAGTCGTAGAGGGTCCGTTGGTTCACGCGAATGGGGGGATTGAGTTGATGGGGTAAGGTGAAGACGACCTGGAAGTAGGGAATCGGCAGCAGTAAAGTCTGCTCCGCCGCTAACCACTTGGCCCGTGCACTGCCTTGACACTTGGGGCAGTGCCGATTGCGACACGAGTCGTAACAGACGCGCTCCGTCCCGCAGCTCACACAGTGTTCGACATGCCCACCCAGCGCCGCTGTGCGGCAGTGGGCAATAGCCCGTAAGACGCGGGCTTGCGCGTGCGACACGGTATGCGTGGCCTGAAACGCGGCACCATACGCTCGCACGATGTTGGCGACTTCAAAGAGTGGCGGCGAGGGATGAACGAGTACGACGCGCGCTATCGGCGATGACGACAGCGGCAACATCGGTTACCCCACT
>CAVTCR010000047.1:0-68713 GCA_963733195.1 uncultured delta proteobacterium | reverse complement strand
AAGTCCGTTCTTTACTGAGTGCTTGTGAAGGGGGGCGCCCTGACTCATCGCCAACCTTCGCTTAAAAAAGGAGACCTCGTCCACATTGCGCTCACCGTACAAGAGTCCCTCTCCGCCAGCAGGTCAAACAACGGGGCGGGCGGTGGAATCCGCAACGGGGGCTATGGGAAGTACGCTATGAACACGTCCTGGCCCTTGGATTACAAGCGCGAATCATTGACACGCAAGGTTTATAGGGTTTATAGAAAGGCCGTCATCAATGTTTGTAAAGTTGCTATATGTAGTAACCCAATTGTTTGTAGATATAGAAACTTTGTGGTTTGTAGATGTAGAAACATGTTTATTGGAATAGCAACTTGTTGCTACTAATGGAAACTAGTTGTGTTGTTCAATTATAGTTGGACATAGCGGACGAGGCGTCCACAAACAGAGCGTGAAGTCACTCTGAGTTCGTGCTATGGCCGTGACGTTACAAGACATTCTCCGGACGAGCTTTGCAGCGTATACCGAGGCGCACAAGGTGCCGCGGCGGGTCTGGAAGGCCGCACACGCAGTGATGCGTTGCCGGACGGCGGCGTTGGGTGGGCACGTGCGGCGCTGTCCGCAGGGCCACGTGACGGAGATCTGGTACAACTCGTGCCGCCATCGCGCCTGTCCGCGCTGTGCTGGCCACCGGATCAACCACTGGCTAGACAGCTGGCAACAGCAGCTCCTCCCCACCGATCACTTTCACCTGATCTTTACCCTGCCCAGTGAATTGCATGAGCTGTGGCAGTGGAACCGAGAGCAACTGACCGAGGTGCTGTTCCGCAGCGTACGCGAGACACTCTGCACCTTGTTGGGTGATCCCAAATGGTTAGGCGCGCAGCCGGGCATGTTAGCGACCCTGCATACCTGGGGGCGCACGTTGGCGTTGCATCCCCACATCCACTGCTTAGTGAGCGGCGGCGGGCTGAATCCAGACAAGGACTGGAGCACGGTACACACGGGATTCCTGCTACCGGTAGCAGTGGTGCGGAGTTTGTTTCGGGGCAAAGTGCTCGGGGCGCTCGAAGTGTTATGGACGACGGGGCACCTGCACATTCCGACCGCTCTGGGAGACGACGGCATGCGCCGCGTGCTGGTCGCGGCTGCGCGGCAGAAGTGGAATATTCGTATTGCGGAACGCTATCCGCATGGCCGTGGCGTGATGAAGTATCTGGCCCGCTACGTGCGGGGTGGACCGATCAAGGATCACCGCTTGGTCAGCTTCGACGGCCAGCACGTGACCTTTCGCTACGGCAATCACCGCGACCTCACCAAAGCGGGCAAACCCCAGCAGGCAGAGTTGACGCTGAGCGTGGTAGAATTTCTGCGCCGCTGGAGTGAACACGTACCCCTGCCGGGCGTACATATGGTCAGAGCGTGGGGCCTGTATGCCAGTACGCAACGCCGGAAGCTGGCGGATGCCGAGAGGAACTGCCAGAGAAGATACGACGCGGGAGAAGCCGAGAGGCGCGGAAGAGCGCTCCCCCGTGACCACCACCCCTGGGAGCAGTGTCCGGTGTGTCAGCAACCAATGGTACTCGTGCAAGTGTTGCCCCGGGCAGGCGCACCGCCGCGAGTGGAGTCATGGCCAGTGGCGGCCTGAGGGGAAGATTAAATCCCCATAGGGCGACCGCCGCAGGCCGCATGTCCAACCCGCGATTCGAGCGGACCACTGCGCGGAACCGCCCCAGCCACCAGGACGAGGTCCGGCTTGCTCGTGGCCGCTCAATCGCTATACGTTATGCATCTATCATGGTGATGAATGAAGGACATACCGGGCAATCTACCACTTAAGGCGTATCATGCCATTACGTCCAAAAAAGTTAGGCAGATAGGCACGTCATACAAATCGTGCTTGATGGGCTGGAGATGGCCGCCCTAAGGCTATCAGCTCACATAGCGTGCCAGTTGCAGCCTTGGGGAGCATTGCCAATGATGGGCATGTGTACACGTTTACAAACCCAACTCATGATGAGCTGGAAAGAATTTACAGCAGTTGCAAATACCGACCCAAGCCTTTGGGCATAAATGAAGCATCAACATACCATGGGTTTTGCAGCAATCACGATGACTCGATTTTTTCTGAGATTGAGAAATGTGATATCAAGCCCACCAGTAAACAAGTTTTTTTATTCCATTTTAGGGCATACTCAAGGGCATTTTATCTGAATGTAAACAGCGGCAAAGCACTTCGAGAAATCTACAATGCTAAGCTTCCCGATGATCATAACCCCATAGATGCTCTAGCAGCAGTTGCCTCCCATTTCCAACCTCAAGGGGAGGCATTCTAGACCTTACTAGAAATTTCGAGAGTATGAAGTTAAGTGGGGATTCGGGAAATGTTCCAATGTTGGACCATATCTTTATTAGAATCAACTGCATTCCAGATGTTATGTGTAGTACTCTTTTTGCACCAATCTATGATATTGAAGGGAAATTTTTGTTACCTCTAGCAAAGAAGAGTGAATTGGACTCCTGCCAGACAATGTCTATAACGATATCAAAAGATTCGGTTGGCGGATTTCTACTGTTAGCTTGGAAAGGCGAGGATACTATAACTAGTGCATTCATAAGGACATTCACTGAAAGTGGCTACGATTTAAACAGATTGATAGCGGTTATCTTTGGCAACACAGAGAACTTTTTCTTCAACGGAAGCTGGTGGCAGAAACTAGATGATGAACGGAGGGACATGCTGATGTACTTCGCATCCGTATCATTCCTAGGTTTGGCTGATCCTGCACGAGACCACTTGCAACTAATGTATCGTGTTCTCCTCAATCACCAAAAGATCTACGTCAATTGGCCCATTTTATCAGTTAATCACGTCAAGAATGCATAACCAGGGCATGGAGCTGACTGGGAATAGCGTCCGCTCGTGCCTCGCTCCCGCCATTCCCAGCATTCATCGCACGACTGCTGCCGCAACGAGGCCCTCCACCATGACCCGTCGCCACATCGTTCCCACTCTACCCCTCTGGCACGCCTCACTACTCGTGCTTCCACTCACCGAGCGGTCTGTTCCCGTGCGTCTACATCCTGGCTCTCCTATCTTCTGCGAACAATTACAGCCGACACTTCTGCTCCTACCCCGCCTCTTTGCGCCGGTCCGCCTGCTCCTCTGTTTGCCTGCTGCCCGTTTTACCGCTCGTGCAACCATTGGCAGGTCTTCTCAGACTCGATAGAATCCCCATAGCACCGACGGTCTGGAGAGCCACGGTTCCGTTCAACAGGATTTATCCGTCCCGCGGCGAGAACAGCGGAAGCTTCCGATTGTGGCACATGCAGGACGGATTAAATCCTTGGCGTTCAAGAAGGAGGTGCACAGCGGAGGTTGCCTTTACTGGAAGAATAACCATCATACGTAGGAATCTTTAGAGGAGGAGAAGCCATGGACGAAGCCAAACTGCATGAGTTTATGGGCAAGCTAGTCACCGACATGGGCGGGGCGGCCATGATCGCGAATGTCATCCTGGGCGAAGAGCTTGGTCTGTACCGCGCGATGGCCGACAGCACCCCCATCACACCCGAGGCACTGGCGACAAAAACCGGGTGCAACTTACGGCTGATACGTGAGTGGCTGCATGCGCAAGCAGCAGCGGGCTATATGGAGCAAGTGGAGGGGCGGTTTCGTTTGCCACCCGAACAGGCCCTTGCGCTGGCGGTCGAGGACTCGCCTGTCTATGTCGCGGGTGGCGCCGTGGTGTTGGCGAGCCTCTTTCTCGACAAGGACAAACTGGTCACCGCCATGCGTAGCAATGGTGCCCTCGCGTGGGGTGATCACCATCCGTCGATGTTTGGGGGCACCGAGCGCTTCTTTCGGCCCGGGTATCGTGTCCATCTGGTGCCGGAGTGGCTTCCTGCTTTGGAGGGCGTCATCCCCAAGCTCGAAGCCGGTGCGACCGTGGCGGATGTGGGCTGCGGACATGGTGCGTCGACGGTCATTATGGCGCAGGCGTTCCCGACATCCCGCTTTTTTGGTTTTGACTATCACGCTCCCTCCATTGCCACGGCGAGGCAACGCGCCGCTGAGGGTGGGGTCACGGATCGCGTGACCTTCACGCAGGCGACCGCCAAGACCTACGACGGGCATGACTATGATCTGGTGTGTTTTTTCGATTGTCTCCACGATATGGGCGACCCCGTAGGTGCTGTCCGTCATGCCTACCAAGCACTCAAGCCAGACGGGACGGTCCTGCTGGTGGAACCCTTTGCCGGGGATCAGCTTGCAGGAGAACCTTAACCCCGTTGGGCGGCTGTTCTATGCGGCATCGACGTTCATCTGTACGCCGAATTCGCTCTCACAAGAGGTCGGCCTTGGATTAGGCGCGCAGGCCGGGGAGGCTCGGCTACGGAATGTGTTTATGGAGGCGGGCTTTACGCGCTTCCGCCGTGCGACAGCCACACCGTTTAACCTTATTTTGGAAGCCCGGAAATAGGGTGAGAGTCCCTAGCGTGGCGGCGTGTTGATCAGTGCGCCACGTAGGGGACTGAACCAGTCTAACTAAGGCGTGCACGCAGACGGCTTACAGGTTCCGCTTCGCTTCAGCTTCCAGCCGCGCCTGACGCCCGTCGTTCGGCGGCTTACGCGTCGTAGGGACGGAACTGTACGTGACGGCGGAGGGCGATGTTACAAGGACCCACTGATTCGTGGTAAGTTGGCGTGCGGGTGGTTCGAGTCGGTTTCGCTTGCGCAGGGGCGAAGTTAGCGTTGATGCGCGGTCAGGAAATCACATGAGTGACACGAAGCAAACTCCTCCGTCGGCGGATGAGGCCGACGTCGAACGAGAGGTGCGACTCGGGCGGAAGTTTTCGCTGAGCGAAGCGATCGGCCGGATGGTCGGGAAAGGCCT
The DNA here is from genome assembly GCA_963733195.1 of uncultured delta proteobacterium. Lineage (GTDB taxonomy): Bacteria > Desulfobacterota > Binatia > Bin18 > Bin18 > VGTJ01. The sequence goes on along the minus strand of CAVTCR010000047.1, from coordinate 63,833 downwards.
CCTGAAGGGCGAGTCGCCCGTCGCGCCAAAACGCCAGACCGAGGCCGAGATCGCCGACTATCTGAGAGCGCACCTCCAGGATTCGGGAGGCGTCTTGGCGGGGGGTTGTTCTCCGCCACGTGAGGACGAGCGAGGGTCTGCTCAAGAATTTCGATCAGCCAATGGTGGTATTGGTCAGCTACGTCAACCAAGTCCTTCAATCGGAGGCGCTCCTAACGGACCTTGTGAGTGAGGCCGATGCGGACTGGGGACGAGCATACGGCGAGCGGCCGTATTTTGAACGGGAAGGACATCGACCGCACCCGGAGGACCCTACACGCTGGCACGGTGCGCGACGCACTGACGCAACTCCTCGCGAGGGCAACGCGAGACGACGAATAGAGGGCAGCGGCGAGGACAGAGCGCAGAGCGGGCGTGAGCGTAGGGGAATCGGACGAACACAGGTGCACGGTCGGTCCCGGCGAGGTAGGGACGACCACACGATAGAGGTCCGAGCATTGACGCGGCGCCGAACTAGCGGTTGCACGGGAGCCGGCGCACACGAGCTTGTCGGTGAATCCCGCGCCGCTGCGCCGGCCCGATGAACCATATCGTTGGGCGTGCACAGGAGGTCAGGTGTGATAACTGGTAGAGAACTGCTCCGGGAAGAAATCGAACAAGTCTGGAATATCGACCGCAGTGAAGTGATAGATAATATCTATCACGTTGAGAACGGCACTTTGGTGCTCAGACCAGAACATTACGATATCCCCGGCTGGCCACCTGGCGAAGCAGAGAAATATACGCCGATCCTGCTTGACTGCTTCGACCGGGGGGGATGGTTCTATGGTGTATTCGACGACGCAGAACTCATTGGCATAGTCGTCCTGGAAAGCAAGTGTATCGGCAAGCACCAAGAGCAACGCCAACTCAAGTTCCTTCACGTGAGCAGTTCATGCCGAAATAGAGGCTTGGGCACGCAGCTATTTGAACTAGCCAAGGCTACCGCACGCGAGAGGGGAGCCAAGCGGCTGTACATATCGGCAACACCTTCCGAGAACACTGTAAACTTCTACCTGCGGTTAGGTTGTGCAGTTGCTGGAGAGCCTGACCCAGAGCTCATCGAGCTTGAACCTGAAGATATTCACCTTGAATGTGATGTGTAAGGCAGCATGTGGCAACTTGTGGTTGTGCGTCCAACCAGGTGCTGCAGGACGGCGCTCGCTACGCTCGCACATCTGCGTTTCAGCGTTCGCCCGCTTCCCATGGGGATAGATACCATCCATGGAAGTTAGAGAGCTTATCGAGATGATCGAAACGGACGGATGGCATCTCGTGCGGACGAGGGGTGACCATCGTCAGTTTCACCCTCCCACCAAACCCGGTACAGTTACAGTTGCGGGCAAGACCGGCGTAGACATTCCGCCTGGCACCTTGAGCAGTATTCTGAAACAGGCGGGATTGAAGGAGTAAAGCGATGCGCTACCTCGTGATCATTGAAAAAGGCGAGTCGAGCTGGGGCGCTCACGTCCCCGACCTCCCGGGTTGTATTGTGGTGGCAGAAACACGTAAGGAAGTTAGAGCGCTGATCAAAGAAGCGATCGATTTTCACCTTGAAGGTCTGCGTGAGCACGGCGAGCCCATTCCAGTCCCTTCTTCTGAAAGCGAGTTTATTGAGACAGACGTGGCCTAACTCCTATTAAGGCTCCGATGTCAAGCGGACAGAGGGGTGCGTCACGCGAGGGCGGGATGGCCGTCCGTAGGACAAAGGGTGAAACGTCGGGCCCAAGTGTTCGGGACTGACTTGATTTCGGGTGCGGGTCACAGCCGGTGTGCCTCATCAAACACTATATTCTCACATCTCAAGATTGTAAGGGTCGCTCCCAATTCTGTTGTTGGCCGTTTCCCCTTTTCTCTCCGCTGTCATTTCTATATGCTCTTCTGGTGTATGACTACTGAACTTCGCATTGCCATTACTCGCGTTCGTGAAACAAGCAGTGAAGGCGTTCCCCTCCCGCGCTACATGACCCCCGACGCAGCGGGGATGGATATTTACGCAGACCTTGAGGCCGAGCTTACGATTCTCCCCTTTGGCCGGACATTGGTTCCCACTGGTTTCGCATTAGCCTTGCCGCGAGGATACGAAGCGCAAGTGCGACCACGCAGCGGACTCGCCCTGCGGTTTGGCCTCACGATTCTGAATGCACCAGGAACGATCGACGCCGACTATCGTGATGAAGTGAAGGTCCTGCTGATTAACCTGAGTGATCAGCCGGTACGTATTCAACGAGGTGATCGTATCGCCCAGCTAGTCGTTGCTCCTGTCGCCCGCGTGCAATGGCAAGAAGTCGATCAGCTTGATCCTACATTTCGAACCGGTGGTTTTGGGCATACGGATAAAAAGACCACATGAAGTCTGTGGTGCAGACTCATGCTTACCACAGTTCACGTACAGGCAGAACGAAGCCTGGTAACACGGGGTCACCATTCAGTGTCGTAGGATCGTCTAGCATCTCTACAGGCTGTCCAGAACGGTAGACATACACGCGTTTTTCGAAAGGATCGATCAACCAGCCTAGACGCGCTCCATTTGCAATATATTCCTGCATTTTTTCCTGAAGATCTGAAAGTCGATCCGTTGGTGAACGGAGTTCGACGACGAAATCTGGACAGAGAGGAATTATTCCCTCTTGGTCTTCGTCGCTGAGGGCTGAGAGTCTTTCCTTCCTGATCCACGACACGTCTGGTGAACGTTTGGCTCCGTTTGGCAATGTAAACAGGGTAGAAGAATCACATGTCATGCCTGTCCCATCTTGCTCCGCCCAAAGGTCTACATGTCGTCCGAGTCGGCTGTTGCGCCGACCAGTTTTGAATCCTGTCGGAGGCATGATCACCAGCTCCTTTTGCGCGGTCAGTTCAATGCGAAGATCAGGATTTTCCCGACACAAAAGCTCGAATTGCTCATCAGTCATAGTGATCCCCCGAAGAGCGAGTTTGACCGGTTCTCGCGGTTCAGGTGCTGCGGCTGGCTGTGACATACGATATTCCTTATCTTTAGCAGCCTAGATCTTCGCTGTTGCTCTTGCAACAATACTCTATGCTTTTTTCTGAGCGAGCAGCCGTACGGTAAACGTCCCTGGTTGGCCATCAGCGCGCCGTCGCTCGTCTTCGTCATAATGCAGAATGTGGAGATCACGAACCAGGTTTCGCAGTTCTCCTGGCTCGAAACAAAACTCACGATGTTTAGGATGCTGGTAGCGGAGATGATTCTCAACCAGAACCGTTTCGTAGACAAGAACGCCACCGGGCTTGAGTGTCTGTAATAGAACAGGAAACAAAGGCCGAAAAAGATACAAGAAGACCATCACTACGTCGTATGTATCCGGGGGAAACACGGCAGCGCTCACCGGCCCGGCCTCAAGGTCAACGAGTTCAGTCGTCACATTCTGTAGCTGTCGTTCGTCGGCAAGCAAACGAAGCGTTTGTAATGCAGTTGCATCGCGATCAAGCGCATGTACTGTAAAGCCGCGTTGCGCAAGGTAGAGCGAGTTGCGACCACGTCCAGCGGCTACGTCTAGAGCACGCCCCTTTGGCAGAAGGTGAAGCTGTTCCACTAGAAACTGGGCGGGTAGGCTCGCTGTTGCTCGTTCTTGAGATACCGATCTGTCGTTTGTCGTGTTTTCCATTGCTGCCTCTGTTCCAAAGAATAGCTTTAGTGTAAACCTTTTCACTTGATAAGGAGAGTATTATGGCAGGTAGCGAGATGAAACATATCTTAGATGGTTACAAAGTTCTTGATTTCACCCAAGTCTTAGCTGGGCCTACGGCAAGTCGTCTCCTCAGAGATGGGTGCGGAGATTATCAAAGTTGAACTCGCGCCGACTGGCGATCTTTCGCGGACCTTACCGTTTCTGAAAGAGGGACGGAGTGCTTACTTCTTGCAAACGCGTCTCGGATAAATCTCACCATAGCTCCCTTGACGTTGTTGTGGATCTGCACTGGCCTTGAGGGAGACTTGCTTTCGACGTGCCCAAAGACTTGTTTTAGACTTGTGGAGGTTTCATGGACTTTAGCTATTCTTCCGAAGAAGAGAAATTTCGTCAGCACGTGCGGTCGTGGCTGGAGGCAAATGCGCCGGACGATATCCACGCTGGACAAGACGAAGACCTTGCCCCAGATGCGCGCTGGGAACGACAGAAGGCGTGGCACAAAAAGCTCTACGCAGGGGGGTGGATCGGCATCTGGTGGCCAAAAGAATATGGCGGTCGTGGCGCGTCGGTCATTGAACAAGCCATTTTTTACGAAGAGCTAGGACACTTGGGATTATCGTACGGCGTGAATATGAGTGGTGTGAATCTCCTCGGGCCGACACTGATTCACTTAGGAACAGAAGAGCAGAAGAAACGATTCCTTCCTAAGATTCTTCCTGCTGATGAAGTCTGGTGTCAGGGATACTCTGAACCGGGAGCTGGGTCTGACTTGGCATCCCTTCAGACACGTGCGGTCGAAGATGGAGACCATTTCGTCGTGAATGGACAAAAGGTGTGGACGAGTTGGGCACAACATTCAGACTGGATCTTTCTGCTGGTTCGCACCGATCCCAATGCGCCCAAGCATCAGGGAATCAGCTACGTCCTGGTCGATATGCGGACGCCTGGGATTACGGTGCGACCGCTCGTGCAGATCAATGGTGATGCAGAGTTCAATGAAGTCTTCTTTGAAGATGTCCGTGTGCCGAAGAAGAATCTTGTCGGCGACCTGAACCGTGGCTGGATGGTAGCGGTCACAACCCTGATGTTTGAACGAGTTGCAACAGGAAACTTCTACCGTTTTGAAAAGACGCTTACACAGTTGTATGATCTTGCCCGACGCACAGAGCTAAATGGTCAACCTGCCACTGAGGATACATCAGTGCGTCAGCAATTAGCCCAGTTCGCGATTGAGGCAGAAGCGATTAAGTACAATGATCTGCGTCGACTGACTCGCCAACTCAAGGGCATGCCGCCGGGACCAGAAGGGTCATTTTCAAAGATTAATACGACCGAACTTAACCTACGCATTTGCAACTTCGCGATGGAGTTACTGGGACCCTACGCGATACTAGAGAAAGGCGAGCCGTTTGCGATCGATCATGCCCGGTGGTCGTATCGCATGCTTGGCGCGCGGGCTGGAACTATCGCGGCAGGAACCAACGAGATTCAACGTGGGATCGCAGGTGAAAGGGTGCTGGGATTGCCGAAAGGAAGATAGACAGTCCGAGCAACGAATGATGAGTAATGAGTGACAAAGACTGAGAGATTGAAACGACGAAATGGAGAAATAGAGAAATGGATAAGGGGTAAAGGGAGAAAGGAAAATGTAAAACTTAGAACTTCTTCTGACTTCGGACCTTGGACTTCGAACTCCAGACTCTTTCTACTGACTACTGAATGCTGACTACTGACTACTTATGCCTATTACCACAGTTCTGTTCGACGCTGGCGGCACGCTAGTCTTTCTCGACTACTTCTTTCTTGCCCGTGAGTTACGACGCAACGGCATTGCGGTTTCTGCTCGTGCGGTTCGACGTGCAGAATATGCCGCGAAAGCAGAGATTGATCGACGGTTGCTTGGGTCTGTTGCCGATACTGATGATACTCGTCGGCGCCCGTATTTTACTGCGCTCCTCGACCATCTTGGGCTAGCGCCACCAACCGCAGCGAAGATGATCGAGCGTTTCGACGCGATTCATAAGCAAAACAACCTGTGGCACCGCATGATGCCCTCTACACCGGCGGTTCTACAGCAACTGCGTACGCGCGGGCTGACCTTGGGCGTCGTCTCGAATTCAGATGGGCGAATTACCGCTATCCTGCAGCAATGTGGCATTGCCCAGTTCTTCGATATTATAATCGATTCTCACGAGGTTGGCGTCGAGAAACCCGATTCGCAGATTTTTGCTCTTGCGTTGCAACGCCTTCATGTCCAGCCACAACACACAATGTACGTCGGGGACATCTATGGAATTGATGTCGTTGGAGCTGAGCGAGCAGGACTCCAAGCCGTTCTGCTCGATACGCTTGGCTGCTACGAAGGCGTTCGCTGTCGGAAGATTCGACATCTGTCGGAGTTGTTGGCGATCATGGACGCAAGCCGCTAGTTGTCCTTCGTTTAAGGTTGACAGTACTATACTGCCCATAGGCAGGAACTGTGCTTTTGTAGTTTCTAAATTTTTTTTCACTACTCAGCCCTCATTACTCATCACTAGGAACAGTTGACACCAAGAGCTGCCTTTACTAGCATACGGCCCGCGTGCCCAGGGGACGCTGATCGCAAATCAACTGAGGAGGGACAGTTATGCCAGACGGAAAAGCCAAACGTTTATGGGCGTTGCCAAACGCAGAATTGACGGTGCCCAAGAGCTTGTTGATGCATGGCGCTCCAAATGATCTCGTAACCGTGCCAAGCCCAGCATATCTGATTGAACACGCCAGAGGTTTGGTACTGTTTGACACTGGCTGTCATCCAGAGGTAGCAACAAATCCAAAATATTGGGGACCGATCGCTGATCACATTAAAGTCACCTATCCTAAGGAAGTGTTGCTCGACCGGCAGATTCAGGGGCTCGGCTACAAGATGAGTGACATTAAGTATGTTGTCATTTCTCATCTGCATCTCGATCACACCGGTTACATGCATGCCTTCCCCAATGCGAAATTCCTTATCATGGCCAACGAACTGCGCTATGCCTATTGGCCGGATGCTGACCGTCGCGGCGTATTTATCCTCAACGATATCCTGCCGACGCGCAATTTTGACTGGGTCGAACTCGATAGCGACTTTGATTTGTTTGGCGACGGCAGCTTGACCATGCTGAAGACCCCGGGTCACACACCTGGTGAAAGCTCACTGTACGTGAGATTGCCGAATCGTAAAATCCTGTTAGTTGGAGATACCATCCATCTACGTGATCAGATGACTACCGGAGCGACAATGCCTCTCGACGTTGACCCGGTGCAGGCTGCGCTGTCGATCCAACGCTGCAAAGCGATTCGTGACATGCACGAGGCGACCGTCTGGATCACGCATGATCCAGAAGACTGGGCTGAGCTTCCGCACGCACCAACCGCGATTGAATAAGTAGAGGAATGTCATGCCACTTTACGAATACTACTGCATGACCTGTGACTTTACCTTTGAGGAACTCTCCTCTTTGAGTGAGAGTGCCAAGAAGAAACCATGCCCGGATTGTGGGAGGAGAGCGCCTCGCACAGTTTCGGCATTTGCTATCGCATCAGGTGCAAGTGGTCACCTCGCGGCAGAGGCTACGCCAGCACAGCAAAAACCGCAGGATTCGCGACCGCTGTGTATGCGCTATTCTGGGGTGCCGTTGTCCTGTCACATGGATGAACCTTCACTGAATCGCTTCATTGCTCATCGACAAGGACGGGGCGCCGAGTACGACGATAAAACAGCCAAAGCCGCAGAGATTCGTAAACAACGCGGGATTTCTGACCCGGTGTACGCGCAACCGTCGCATAGTCATGATCACGGCCATAGCCACGAACGCAACCCACGCCGCCATGCGGTGACGCAACCGGTCGCGAATGGCAATGGTCACGACCACGGGCATGATCACGGACATTCGCATGGTCACAGTCATTCCCAGAGCAGTGGAAAGAAGAAGGCGCATGCGCACAGCCACGGTACGCATGCGCACTAATTGGGAAACGTGACTTTGAGGTCCCTCTCCTGTGAGAGGGGGCAGAGTGAGGGATAATGAAGATAAAAGTAGGGGCGACCATCAGTCGCCCCTACGAGTTTTCGCTGTTACTCTATGCCAATGTTACGTCGAGTCAGTTTTTTCTATGTTGTTGTTGTCTGGATGGTGAGTCAGATCGAGCTGCACCTTCTCCGGTGGTGTTACAACCTTCAACACCAAGAAGTACAATGGTGGAATCGGTTATTTCTCCTCGACTGAACGTAATGGGCAATGGGAATTCGATGGGCCGCCACCGCAAGTAGGTGAGGTGACTTCTCGTCCTATGTACCGTCAGATGCAAAAAGAAGCGGCATACTCGATACTGTCGACCTCTCAAGACTATGGACTGAGCGACCCTTATCCAGAGCGCCGTCGTCGCATTACCGCGATCCGGGAAATGGGAACGGTGAAAGATGCCGACCGTACCCGACATTATTACGAAGTCGAATTTGAATTCGCAGAGGGAAACTAGTCGCCCTGCGGTAGACAACCGCTAAAGGAGGAACAAGAAGATGGCCGATACTGTAAACTTTCCTCGCCCGCTTCCTGATTTTGATGCCCAGGCGTTTTGGGACGGATGTAATCGTGGTGAATTGCTCATGCAGCGTTGCAAAGGATGTATGAAGTTTCGCTGGTTGCCACGACCGATGTGCCCGCACTGTAACTCGCTGGAACACGAATGGACGAAAGTCAGTGGTAAAGGAAAAGTCTACTCCTGGACGATCATTACCCATCCCAATCATCCGGCAGCGGTGAACAAAGTTCCCTACAATGTCGCCCAGATTCAGCTTGATGAAGATCCAGACTTGGTTTTGGTGACAAATCTTGTTGGTGTGAAGAACGAAGACATTCATATGGATATGCCAGTGCAGGTCGTCTTCGAAGAACACGAGCCAGGAGTGAAGTTGGCGAAGTTTAAACCAATTTAAACTCGTAGGTTGGAAAGAATAAAACGTAATCAGGAGTCTTAAAATTACGCTTTACGTTTTGGCCCGTCGATGAAACTTCCCTGGGCTTTTGTCCTTCTCACTGCAGGTCCAGATCAAAAAGGGGGGAACCATGCAACTCAATCTCAGCGGCAAAGTCGCAATCGTAACGGGAGGAAGCAAAGGTATTGGTCAAGCAACCACCCTTGGATTTCTTGCCGAAGGCGCGTCTGTGCTTGCTTGCGCGCGAGGCAAGGAAGCGCTGGAAGACACCGTCCGCCAAGCCGGTAAGGCTGGGGAAGGGCGAATTGTTGGTATGCAAGCTGACCTCACCAAAGGTGAAGATATCAAGGCAGTAGTCGCTCGCTGTGTCGCCACTTTTGGTCGCGTAGACATTTTAGTCAATAACGCCGGCAGTGCACGCCCCGGCGATTTCCTCACTCTTACAGATGAGGCGTGGATGGATGACTGGACACTCAAGTTTTTTGGTTACATGCGCATGGCACGCGAAGCGCTCACGCAGATGCACAAGCAAGGGAGTGGCGTCATCATCAATGTTGCTGGTACAGGCGGATTAAAACCGATGGGGAGCTATATGATCGGTGGTTCTGCTAATATCGCAGTCAACCACTTCACCAAAGCGCTGGCTGATGAGGGTGCCAAGCATGGCGTACGAGTCGTCGGGATCAACCCAGGACCGATTCTCACTGAACGTTTGGAAAAATTCCTCTCGACGTTCGGACCGGCGGGAGCGAGCCGAGAGGAAGCATTGAAAAAAATGACTCCGCTCGGTCGAGTAGGGAAATCTGAGGAGTGTGCTGATCTCATTCTCTTCCTGGCCTCGGAACGAGCCGCGTTCATTCACGGCGCAAATATCACGATCGATGGTGGGGCGAATCCAGGAATCATGGGATGACCAGCAGTCTTAAGAGTCTTGGCGTCTGGGAGTCTAAGAGTCTCTGGCGTCGTTCAATCTGGCAAACTAGAAGACTCATAGACTCATAGACTCATAGACTGATAAACTCCCTGCATGAGCCGTATTCCCACCAACCCTTCGTTGCTTCAACAAATCCTTACCGCCTTCATCGCCAATGAAGTTCGCAAAGTTGGTATGGAGCGCGTTGTTATCGGCCTCTCTGGCGGTGTGGATTCTGCACTGAGCGCATGTTTGGCGGCGAAGGCGCTTGGGCCTAGCAACGTACTTGCAATCAGAATGCCCTACAAAGCGTCGAGCAAAGAAAGCCTCGAACATGCGGACTTGGTGATCGCTGCGACCGGGATTGAGTCTCTGACGGTAAACATCTCAGCTCAGGTTGATGCCTATTTCGAGAAATTTCCCGATGCTGACAACATGCGCCGAGGTAACAAGATGGCGCGCGAGCGGATGACGATTCTCTACGACCACTCTGCACGCTGGCAGGCATTAGTGTTGGGAACCAGCAACAAAACCGAACTACTCCTTGGTTACGGGACTCTCTACGGTGACATGGCTTCGGCGGTGAATCCTCTTGGTGATCTCTACAAAACGCAAGTGTGGGCGTTGGCGGAATTCGTTGGAGTGCCAAAACCAATTGTGAATAAAGCACCGTCTGCTGATCTCTGGGCTGGACAGACGGACGAGAGTGAGCTTGGATTCTCGTATCGAGAAGTTGATGAACTCCTTTATTGCTTGGTTGACCTACGGTATACGCGTGAAGAGTTAATCGCTGAGGGGTTCCCTGAACTGTTGGTTGACAAAGTGTCGCGTCGGATCATGAACTCGCAGTACAAACGTCGTCTACCGGTGATTGCCAAGGTGTCAAATCGCACCATCGACCGTGACTTTCGCTATTCGAGAGACTGGGGTCACTAACGTGGCGGGAGTCTTGTACGTCGTGGCGACGCCCATCGGCAACCTCGAAGACATTACCCTTCGTGCCCTCCGTATCTTGAAAGAAGTCGACCTTATCGCTGCAGAAGATACGCGCCATACACGAAAACTGTTAACCCATTACGGAATTGAGACGCCACTGACCAGTTACTATGATCAGATCGAAGCTGAAAAAGCGCCAGCGTTGATCGGACAATTGCAAAGCGGAAAGAACGTTGCACTAGTGAGTGATGCCGGAACACCAGGAATTTCTGATCCAGGCTATCGTCTTGTCAAAGGTGCTTGGGAGACAGGAATTTCCGTTGTTCCTCTTCCTGGGGCATCGACGCTGACGGCGTTGTTGAGCGTTGGGGGATTACCAACTGATAAGTTCGTCTTCGAGGGATTTCTTCCTGCGAAACACGGGCAACGGCAAAAGGCCCTTGAGCGACTGAAACAGGAAGAGCGTACGCTCGTCTTCTTTGAATCTCCGCATCGACTGCTCGATATGTTGGAGGACCTTGAACACATTCTTGGAGATCGACAGATTGTCGTCGGCCGAGAACTCACCAAAATGTTTGAAGAACTACGGCGTGGGTTCGTGAGTGAAATCCGTCAATCACTACAAGAGCGCGAGATCAAAGGGGAGGTAGCTTTGCTAGTGACGGGATGGAACCCCGATAAGACTAGGAGTGAGGATGTGCCGCTTGCCGAAGACATCCGACTGTTAGTGAAGGAAGGATTATCACTCAAAGAGGTCGCGCAGCTAGTAAGCGAAAGGCGTAGGGTCTCTAAACGCGAAGTGTATGCTCTAGGAATAAAATTGAAAGAAGGCAATCAATGATCCGACGACGAAACGCGAGGAGATGTGGATGAGTGTACGAACTATGCCTAAAGTTTCTCAACTCCTAGGGTTACTTTTCAAAGCACACCCCTGGCATGGCGTACCGATCGGTCAAGATGCACCGGCAATTGTGACCTCTTACATTGAGATTGTGCCTACTGACACCGTCAAATACGAAATAGATAAAGCTACGGGCATTCTGAAGATTGATCGCCCGCAGCGCTATTCGAATATCTGTCCGACGTTGTATGGCTTCATTCCACGAACGCTGTGTGCCAGACAGGTGGGGCAATATTGTGCCGATAAGACCGGTCGAAACGGTATTGTCGGAGATGGTGATCCCCTCGATATCTGTGTACTTACGGAAAAAGTCATTCCGCGTGGTGACATCTTGTTACAAGCGATTCCGATTGGCGGACTGCGGATGATTGACGGGAATCAGGCTGACGACAAAATCATTGCTGTCATGCGCGACGATGCGGTCTATGGGAATTGGCAAACTATCTCTCATTGTCCTGCCACACTTGTCGAGCGGCTTCGCCATTATTTCTTGACCTATAAAGATGCCCCCGACGCGACCGAGCGTCGTGTCGATATTACTCATGTATACGACCAGCACGATGCTCACGAAGTAATTCGGCGAAGTCTGCGAGACTACCGTGACGAGTTTGGTGATCCGGAAAGTACACTGGTTGCGACTATACAGGGGAAGGCAATGATCGGACAAAAAAAGCAAGAGGCAAAGAGCAAAAGTCAAAAGTCAAAAGTTGGAAGGCTTTAGCAGTTCAGTTTGTCAGGATAGGTGTCTTGTGCTATCCATAGTGCGGGCGCTAAGCGTGGAGAATGGTGCTCCTGGATTCCGGGTCGCGGCCTGCGGCCTTGCCCGGTATGACGGCTAGTGTTTTCGTCATTCCAGCGAAAGCTGGAATCGCAGGAGTGGCAGTGGGCGGAGCATTTTGTTTCTGAGCAGCGAAGCGATCTATTTGTTACTGGAGATGCTTCGTCGAAACTGTCTGAGCCCAGGGAGCTCTTCGCAATGACAGTCTTTTCCTTTGTTAGGTTCTACTCAAGCAGTGGCGGAAATACCTTCTGGTCAAGCCGCTTGATTGCCTCATCAAGAAACTTCCCTGCGTCCGGTTTCACTCTTTTGGCCTGATGCAAGACGCGCAGAGCATCCTTCGCACGGCCTACCTGTTCGTAGGCGAACGCAAGATTGGAGAGATAGTTGATGTCGTCGTTCTTGAGATCCACTGCCGCTTCTAACGGTGCGATAGCCTCGTCGTAACGTTGTAACTTTAAAAGTGTGACGCCTAGTAACTCTTGCGCAAAATGGTTCTGCGGTTGCAATTTTGCCGCCATGCCAGCTTTTGGAAGAAGTGCCTGCGGATTGGTCGAGTTAAGGAGTTCGGAATAGCGGGCTTTGAGTACATCAAGAAATTCAAGGGTCGTAATCTGTTTATAGTATGCAATATCACCATCGGTTGGGGCGAGTTGTGATGCGTGGTCGACTTCGCGTAGAGCCTGGAAGGAACGTTCGAGGGGATCGTCTGTCCCTACGGCTTTGGAACGCATCAAGAGTGCGCGTGCGAGAGTGACTTGCGGATCGATCCCGTACTGTTGAGCTAATTCCTCGGGGTGCATCTGTGGTAGCAAACGCGCGAGAATAAATGGCATCGTACCTGACATGCCGAGACGATTCAGCTCTGCGAACTCAACTGAAGTGTGATCGTCGGTCAGCAGTGGATAGTCATTGCCGACGAGTTTGTCGATCCCCACTCCATCAAAGATAATGTATTTCAGTACATCCTGGCCGTTTGTCAGTCCGATCTCCTGTAAGTCCTTCTGGACTACAGTATTGGTGGTCGTGATGCGTTGATCAATCGCTGCAGCAGTCAGCTGGAGCGTGTCTTTCCCACCCACCATCACGGTGTAGCGGTTAGTGAAGAGAAGGAGCGTGGTCGGAAACACACTGCGAAACGTGCGCAAGACCGAAAGATAATCTGCCGGAGCCATGTTGTGCAGCGGTAACCACTGGGCAAAGATACCTTTGTCGGTCAGTTTCGATTTGACGAGCTGATAGTACTCTTGTGTGTAGAGCACCCAGGATTCGGCGGCAGCAGGATGAGTGGCGTCGGCGGTAATAACATCGTATTGCCGTGGCGAAATTTTGAGAAAATGGCGTCCATCGTCAGCGATCAACTGCCAGTTCGGCACGTTGGGTGACGTTGTCATTCTCTTTAGCAAACAGCGGAAGAGCATCGCGTACGTCAGGAACAATGTCCACTGCGTCGACCTGCACATCATGTTTTGTTACTGCACCAAGAGTGACTCCTCCGCCGACGGCATTGACGAGGACATGTCTTGGGATTCTCATGGAGTAACAACGGAAGATGGCCGAGCAGTTTGAAGGTCGAAACTGCGTCGCGATGCGTTGGTACTTCTTCGATACAATTGATTGTCAGTTCCTTCACTTCACCAAGCTGATACACTGCGACCGTGCCAAACGCTCCTTCCCGGTAGAAGAGCAAGTCTCCTTGGACATTCTCAAAGCGGTCGTACCACTTGGTCAGTGTTAGTTCTTTGGGCAGAAGAAATGCAGCAAGGACAGCACCAACAGTGAGAAACGTACTTGCGGCAAAGACGAGATGACTCGGGGCAGTGAGGTGACGCAAGAACAGGAGAATACCCACGACTATAGAGAGAAGGGCCAGAAAGACCATACCATGACTTAAGCCAAGGAGCGGGATGAGCACCAATCCACCGACTAGCGCTCCACTCATACTACCGAACGTATTGGCGGCGAATACAGAACCAGCAACACGCTCTGCAGACTGTTGAGTACGTTCACGTAAGAGATCAACTAGAAGTGGCGTGACAAAACCAGAGACCAAAGCTGGAATGAGCGTGATCACTGCTGCTGCACCCATACGTACTAGGCCCAAGCCGAGCCAATGATTACCACCGATGCGACGACTCAAGTCGAGCGCGATGGAATGTAAATGATTAAACGAAGTCAAGGAGAAGATGACAAACACACCGGCGATCAACTGAACAAGAAAAAAGATGAACGCTTTGGTTTGTGCCGACGCCCGTGACGGGCCGATCCACGCATACAGCCAGGCACCGAGTGCGAGGCCGAGCAATACATCTGCGAGTACCACTGCGAACGAGTAGGTGTTGTTCGATACGACACACACTAATGTACGTACCCACAAAACTTCTAGAGCGAGGCCGATAAAACCTGTCATGAACGGAAAGACGAGAAACGAGAGTGGAGAAACGGAGCCAGAGGCGGAATACTGCTCCGATTCCTGTCTACTGATGTCTCGTGTTGCTCTGCGTGGTTGAGTTAATGCGAGTAGGCAGATAGCGGCATTGATAGCGGTGGCAATGAGAGTCGTCTGAAATACGCCATAGGTGCGGATGAAGAATACTCCCGCGAAAAACGCTCCTAGTACCGCACCAGTTGTATTGAGAGCATAGAGGAGGCCGATACGTTTTCCGACTGGCCCGTCTATGATTGTATATCGGGCAAGTGTCGGTAACGTGAGACCCATCAATGTTGCTGGTAAAGCAAGAGTGAGCAACGAGAAGAGGATCTTAAGTAGAAAACTTCCGCCAGAGGCGACATAGATCGTGTCGATGATCTGCACAAGAAACGGAAATAAGAGTGCAAAGACGCCAATTGCCCCTTCCGCAACTCCATACACGATCAGTGGATGATATTGCACTATGCGACGATGTTGACCAGCAAGATAGCCAAGGGCGAGCCCAAGCATAAACGACGCAGTGACAATCGTCACCGCATACGTCGACAAACCAAAAGTGAGATGGAGCAGCCGTTCCCACACCACCTCATACAGCAATGCGGTAAACCCGGAGAGAAAAAAGAGAAGGTAAATCACAAGAAAGGCTGTAGGCTATAGGCTGAAGGCTACAGGGAAGGAACAACCTTCAGCCGGCGCCTCTCGACACTCAAAACTTTGAACCTTGAAATTTGAACCTGAAACTACTCCCCGGCAAACCATCGTCGCGGGTTATCAACCAGCATCGTACGAATCTTGGCGTCGCTCACTCCGGCTTCTCGCATCTGCGGGATCAGGTTTTTGAATAGATGAGTTGGGTGATAGTTGGCGAGAAGATGTTGCTGCGCTGGAGGGACGACCATCGCACGTCCCTTGAAACAACCCACCGAATCATGCGACAGGACGATCCGATCGGCATAGCCAACCCCACAGAGGCCAATCACTGAGGCAAGCCGCAACTTGTCTGGCAAGATGATCTCTAAGCCGAAACGGTCACAACCCAGGTATGCGCCTTGGTCCATGATCTCGGTGTGATAAGCCAGATTGGCGGTATCCCCACTATGACCGATGATCACCCGTTTCGCATCGACCCCTTCACTCTGAAAGAGCGCGAGTTGCTCAAGACCAAGCATTGCCTCATCGGTATGGGTGGTGATCGGTGCCCCAGTCGCTTTATGAGCACGAGCTGCAGCCCGCAAACACATCTCCTCGTATGGAGTGATGTGAGGCCGACCAACTTCGTTTTTCAGTACGCCAGTTGCGCACTTAATAAATCCTGCCTTTACACCGGTGTCGCCGATACCTTCAGTGAGTTCTTGCGCGTACAAGTCTGCAATTTCATCCGCGCCGGTACCAAAATGTTGGTAAAACTTGAAATAGGCACCCCCCAGGTCTTCTTTGTAGAGACCCGTGGCGCAGATCACCCGCAGGCCAGATTTGACTGAAGCTTCTGCCATAAACTCAGGGTCACGTCCCAAATCCGACGGACATGGGTCCATAAACGTCCCGACGCCAAGCGACTTCAGCTCTTTAAGACGGTCAACGCAAAGTTTCATGGCTTCATCACGCTTGAATCCTTTGACGACGATGCTATCTGCTTCCCAACCGGACCACGCAATCAGCAGATGTTCATGGACCAGCGTTGTCCCCAACTCCTGCGGTGTGCAAGTACCTGTGACGGTGTTGATTTTGTTTGGCATAGATCCTCCCTTTTCAAGTTAAGAGTGAAGAATGAAGAGTGAAGAATTCCGAATGAGAATGGCCTTTTTCATTTTCCGAAACTCTTAACTCTTAACTTTTCACTCTTCACTTTCTTTTAGTATTTCACTGCGAATCCTGTGAACTCTCCCGTTCCTTCTTTCCACTCTACTGCCATGTCGGAGACAAAAGCGCCTGGTGGTCCGTTGCGACACCAGGTAACAAGTTGTTCGAGTTTCGCCGTTTCGCCTTCTGCGACCAGTTCGACACTTCCATCAGCGCAGTTTCGCACCCAGCCACTGAGTCCAAGCTGACGAGCGCGATCTCTGGTTGACGCACGAAAATACACTCCCTGGACTCGACCATGCACAATCAGGTGAACCCGCTGAAGCATCGCCACGCTGTTCTAGCTTGAATTCAAGCAGGGTGCGAGGGCATCAGCATTCCACAGGAGTGGGAATCCAGAAAGGAGGGACTGGATTCTAGGGCTCGCGTTGCACGCCCGGAATGTCGAGCACGTGGCCTCACTTTTTTGCCACAATCTTACTTTGCATTATGGAAAATCACCCCTAACGTGTACCGCTTTCCCGCAGTGACGGTGCTTATTCCATGTCGCACCTGGACGCGATGATAGCCACGCTTGCCGAGGGCGGGGCGATAGCGAGTGGTAAAAATAATCATCTCTCCTTGTTCAGTGACGATCGCTTCGCCACGTGACTGGGCACGCGGACGTTGCTCAACTAGAAGAAACTCACCGCCAGTATAGTCTTCCTCGCGCCGACTGAGAAAAAACGTCAGCTGCAACGGAAACGCAACCGCTCCATACAAGTCCTGATGCATACAGTTATAGCCACCTGCTTCATAGTACAAGAGGAGCGGCGTCGGTCGCGTTTGTCCGTGGTCATGGCAGTAGGAAAGAAATTCGGAGAGAGTCGTTGGGAACTGCTCGGGAATGCGGAGTGCTTCCATCCAGCGGTTCGCGATCGGGGCAAGTAGCGGGTACGTATGTTCACGTAGTTGTTGAACCAGTGGGGGCAGCGGATCAGCAAAATACTTGTATTCACCGATGCCAAAGCGATACCGCGCCATATCCGTTCGGCTGCGGAACTGCTCCTCTTTCCGATAGAGGGCAATGAGTTTGTTGCACTCATCTACTGTCAGCAGTGGCGGAGTTTTGGCGTAGCCTCGATCCCAGAGTGATTGTTCGAGAGCTGGCCAGTTGAGGCTTTCGATGCGTTTCTTGATGGTCATTCTTCTATCATCCGCAAAAATTCCTCTTCCTCTACAATCCTTACCCCAAGCCGCTGTGCTTTGTCGAGCTTCGAGCCTGCCTCAGCACCAGCAACGACGTAGGTCGTCAGTTTTGACACACTCGACGAGACCTTACCTCCCAGCGCTTCGATGCGTTTCTGCGCCTCAGGTCGTGTCATCGAGGATAGGGTGCCAGTTAGAACAAATGTCTGTCCACTGAACTTACCATCACGTCTGGCCGTGACTTTGGGGAAACGCACGCCAGCTTTCAATAATTTGTCTATCACTTGACGATTCTGTTTCTGGGCGAAGAAGTGGGCGATGCTACGAGCAACCTCTGGCCCCACATCGCGCACGGCTTGTAACTGCTCTTCGCTGGCATTCATGATGTGAGGGAGATCACCAAAATGCTCAGCGAGTTGTTTGGCTGTAGCTTCTCCTACGTGCCGTACTCCAAGTGATGAGACAAAACGGGGAAGGGTGGTCGTTTTGCTTTTCTCAATCGCTTCAAGGAGATTCCGCGCCGATTTATCGGCCATGCGATCGAGTGTGGCGAGTTGTTCTTTGCTCAATAAGTACACATCACCTGCATCGCGAACCAGTCCCTTATCAACGAGTTGTTCGATGATTTTTTCGCCCAACCCTTCGATATCCATCGAGCCACGGGCACCAAAGAACTTGAGACTCTCTTTCAGTTTGGCTTGACAGGCAAGACCTGTACAACGGTATGCAGCTTCGCCTTCCTCCCGCTCAACTTCCGCCCCACAGACTGGGCAGTTAGGCGGCATGAGAAATTTCTTCTCGCGTCCAGTACGCTTCTCGGTGATGACCTTGACGATATACGGAATGACATCTCCCGCGCGCTCAACGACAACGGTATCGCCAATGCGAATATCCTTGCGGTTCACTCTCATCCATGTTGTGCAGTGAGGCCGCCTTCACATTGACGCCACCAATATTGACCGTCTCCAATTCAGCAAGTGGAGTAAGCGTTCCCAGACGACCGACGCTGGGAATGATATTGATGATCTTCGTCGTTGCTTGGCGTGCAGGGAATTTGTAGGCAACTGCCCAACGTGGTGATCGTGAGATTTCACCGAGCTGACGTTGCAAGGCGAAACTGTTCACTTTGACGACAGTGCCATCGATTTCAAATGGTAACTCGTCACGGCGTTTCTCTAGCTCATCGAAAAAAGCAAACACTTCATCAAGGTTGCGACACAGGCGACGGTACGGGACGGGTTTGAGTCCCCATCCTACTAATGCTTCAGTAAACTCTCCGTGAGTAGCGAATGATATGCCTTCCACTCGTCCGAGGCCGTGACAAAACAGATCAAGTGGGCGTTTAGCTGTGACCGAAGAATCAAGCTGCTTTAACGACCCTGCGGTCGCGTTGCGTGGATTGGCGAACAGCGGTTCCCCAGTTGCTGCACGTTCACGATTGAGTTGGCGAAAAGGCTCTGTTGGAAGATAGACTTCACCACGCACTTCCAGCAAGCGAGGAATTGGATGACGAGCATGTGTCAATAAGTGCAAGGGAATGGAACGCACCGTCTTGAGATTGGCAGTAATGTCTTCGCCTGTCACCCCATCTCCTCGTGTAGTGCCAACGGTAAACTTGCCATTTTCATACACCAACTCGACCGCGACGCCATCGATTTTGGGCTCGACCTCGTATTCGATTGGTGTATCGCTTTTGAGGAAACGCCGAATCCGCTCCTCAAACTCGCGCAACTCTTCGCGACTCAACACATTGGCGAGAGAGAGCATCGGCAGTGAGTGCCGAACCTGAGCGAACGCAGTGAGTGGCGGAGCCCCAACTTTTTGTGTTGGTGAGGAGGGGTCCTGTAGCTCAGGATAGTGTTTTTCAAGTTCAACGAGGCGACGAAACAATTTGTCATATTCTGCGTCGCTGACGAGGGGGTCGTCGAGGACATAATAGCGATAATTATGCAGGGCGAGTTCGTGGCGGAGACGATCGACTTCACTTTTGATGGTTTTGTCCGCTGGCATGGCAGGTATTGTACAGATCGACACAGAAAAAAAAGGCCCCTTGGTGAACATCCAAGAGGCCTCGCGAGGGACGGACGAACAGCGCTTACATAACTTTGCTAACGTTTTGGGCTTGAAGCCCTTTTTCCCCAGTGGTGAGTTCGAATTGCACTTCTTCTCCAGCATTGAGGCTCTTGTAGCCGTCCTGCTGGATCGCAGAGTAATGAACGAAGACGTCCTCACCCTGATCCTGCGCGATGAACCCATAACCTTTGACGTTATTGAACCACTTGACTGTCCCCCTTGTCATACATCCTCCTCCTCCTCATGTTCGACACCCTCCGGGGGATACGCCGGGATGCGTCGTGTTGGTCACTAAGAGTAGAGGTTCCCCGCAAATTTGTCAAGAAAAAGCGAACCGTATGTGCGACTCTCTTTGTGAGGCAAGCACAGATTTGCTCAGGTCATTCCCGTATGTAGCGGCCTCTAGGAAGCAAGGGGTTGAAGCTCCTTACCGATCTCCGTCAGAGACATCGCGTGACAACCTATCAACCCTGATCAAGCGGAACCGTGATATGGTACAAGCTGTGACCGCGACTAACCGAGAGTAACAATCCTTGGTTCATGCGTCCATCAATAATCTTGCGGCGAAACTCAGCCAACGTTTTGATTTGATTCCCTGCAATCCCGAGAATGATATCACCACGTGTGAATCCTATACGTTCAGCAGGACTTGCAGAGCGAACTTTCTTGATCTCAAGGCCGTCTTTGGTTTCTGCAACCGCAAGCCCCAATAACTTCCAAGTAAGATCATCGGCCTTCTCTTGGGGAAACCGCCCCGCAGTGACAATGATTTCTTTTTCTTGACGGTCACGGGAGACGCGGAACCGCAGCTTCGCTCCGCTATTGTAGGCTCGCTCCCGTTGAAGGTATTCCTCACTTGATTGTAATGGTTTTCCATCCAAACTGACTATCACGTCTCCACGCTGTAACCCAGCAGAGGCCGCAGGACTCTCTGGTTCGACGGAACGGATCAACACTCCTTGTTTTTCTTTCAGCGAAAAATGATAGGCCAGTTCAGGCGTGAGTGTTTGTGTTGCAACCCCGACCCAGGGCGCTTCGACCGCGCCATGGCTAATCAATTCTTCGACAATGCGCTTTGCCCGAGAAATAGGAATGGCGAACCCAATCCCTTGTGCCTTGCCGTAAATAGCGGTGTTAATGCCAATCAATTCTCCTTTGATGTTCAGGAGGGGTCCACCGGAATTCCCTGGATTAATTGAAGCGTCGGTTTGGATAAAGTCGTAGTATGTACGCTCGCCTGTATTGAGCGAGCGGTTTACCGCGCTGACAACACCAGTGGTGACAGTATGGGAGAGGCCAAAGGGATTTCCAATCGCGATGACCGTCTCGCCGATCAGGAGATCCTCGGACGTGCCGAGTGGCAAATGCGACAGCGACTTGGCATCATCGACTTTCAGGACTGCGAGATCTGAATCTGAATCAGCGCCGACCAGACGAGCGTTGAGCTTCCGTTCGTTGGCGAGTTGGATTTGCACTTTGCCAGATTGAAGGACCACGTGCTCGTTGGTGAGAATGTAACCATCCGGACGGATAACTACCCCTGAGCCCAAACTGCGCTCGGTCCGACGGTCAGGAAACGGTTCGAAAAAGTCGCGAAAAAAATCCTCGAAAAACGGGTTGCCACTGAATGGATTCGCTTGTCGTTCGACTTCTTGGGAAGAAAAGATGCTTACAACAGATGGGCTCGCTTTCTCCACGGCGACAACCACTGGACTACGACGGCCGGCGTCCTGTGCCCAGCTTGTCAATGGAGCAAGCAAGAGCTGGAGCATGAAAGCAAAAGACAAAGCGATAGAGAAAATCAGACACTTCGGCTGCCAGGTGTTCATGGAGAATCTGTGAGGGTTAGTACAGAGCTGGTTGTTGTTGCGTAATACAATGAATAGCGCCGAGCCCCCACACTAGGTCTGTACAATGAATGCCAACGATCTGGCGAGAGGGAAAAAGTTCGTGCAACGTTGCCATGGCGCGTTTGTCATTCGGGCAATCGTACGTCGGCATTAGGACGATGCCGTTAGCGATGTAGAAATTGGCATAGCTCGCTGGAAGGCGAGTCCCATCGTAGTCGACCGGGCTTGGCATACAGAGCGGCACGACACGTAATGGACGTCCGTCTTGATCGGTCATCTTCTGTAAGCGCTCGAAATTCTCGCGTAATAGAGCGTAATTGACGTCAGTTGGGTCTTCTTCAAGGGCACACACCACAGTCGTGGGGTTCACAAAGCGGGCAAGATCGTCGATATGTCCGTCTGTGTCATCCCCCACGATACCATCGCCGAGCCAAAGGATATGCGTCACTCCAAGATAGGCCCGCAGATACGCCTCAATCTCTTCCCGGGTGAGCGTTGGATTGCGATTCGGATTTAAGAGACACGCCTCGGTTGTGAGCAAAGTCCCTTGCCCGTTGACATCGATCGAGCCACCTTCAAGGACGATCCCTGGCTCAAAGAGCGGGAGATTGAACATCTTGGCGATTTTCTGCGGGACAACATCATCCAAGTCCCAGGGACCGTACTTCTCTCCCCATGAGTTAAAGATCCAGTCGGTAATAGCTAACTCCTGTTTGTTCTCGTAAAGGCGAGAGAGAAAGATCGGACCATGGTCTCGTGCCCAGGTGTCGTCAGTCGGAATCTCATAAAATCTGACTGCGCTGAGGTCGAGTCCCTCGTGCTTGAGGAGTTTGCGTGTTTGTACCGCCATCTCGGTGTCCTCAACGCAGATGTGTACTGTTTCGTGGGTATGCAAAGCCCGCACGATCTCGATATAGGTGTCGGGCACCAGGTCAAACTTTCCCGGCCAGGTATTGAGATTGTGCGGCCAAGCGATCCACGTGGCTTCATGCAGTTCCCACTCGGCTGGCATACGATAGCCGAGACTGGCTGGAGTAACGCTTGGAATCAGATGAGACATATGAAGAGGAATTGTAAGTTATCGTCAGCAGGCGTCAATGCCGCAACCCGACTTATCTTGGGGAGCAAAAAATTCCCTCTCTCCTTTTGACAGTAGAAATTAAAGGCTTTATATAAAGGGGAACTTCTCACACTGATAGGGGCAGCGCGAACGCCGTTAATGAGCGTGATACGATATTCCACAACACGACTTTCTCTCCGAGGACGAGAGACAAGCGATACTTTTCCCCGCTGTGTCTGTTTCCTTTCTCTACGATCGAAAATGCAGGATGCGAGGATTTCCTCGCGAAGAACGAAGGGGCAGAAGAGATAACCCTGCCCATTGTGAATAAGCCGTTCGTCAACAACCCAAGGAGGGTACGTGTACCCATGGCAGTAGCAAAAGCAAGCTCGCGTACTATGAAGGAAGTTCGTCTCGTCACGGCAGTGCCCGGTGGAAAACGGGCAGGGGTGGGATCGCGACCGTCAGCAAAACGCAATGCCCTAGAAGAAACTATTGATCTCTACGGGGTACGCAACTGGGGGAGTGAGTACTTTGATGTCAATCCCGACGGCGAAGTCGTCCTGATCTTTGAGGGGACGCGCGGGACACCAATTGCGTTGAAGGATGTCGTTACCGAAGTACAAAAACGTGGACTTTCTGCTCCGATCGTCCTCCGTTTCCCACAGATTCTTGACTACCAGATCAAGAAACTTGCGAGTGCGTTCAAGTCGGCAATCGAGGAGTTCGAGTACAAACGCGAATACTTCCCGATTTTTCCCATCAAGGTGAACCAGCTCAAAGAAGTGGTGCAAGAAGTCCTCGACTTTGGCGATCGTTATAATTTGGGTCTTGAAGTTGGGAGTAAAGCCGAGCTGACCGTGGCTTTGGCGCTGACCAAACGCGAGGAAGCACCTATCATCTGCAACGGTGTTAAAGATGAAGGCTATTTGAAACTGGCACTGATGGGCAAACAGATTGGCAAGAAGGTCTTCGTTGTTTTGGAGAGCTTATTTGAACTGCGACTTTTGCTGGAGTTGAGCAAGAAGATGAAGGTGCGCCCCTTTATTGGCCTTCGCCTGAAGCTTTCTTCTCGTGGCAGCGGTAAATGGGAGAAATCGAGTGGCGATCTCTCCAAGTTCGGGTTCACTACAACCGACCTGCTCAAATGCCTTCAGGTGCTTTCCGACGAGCGCATGGTGGACTGTCTCCGCATCCTCCATTTCCATATTGGTTCCCAAGTAACCGACATCAAACGGATTCGTGAAGCGGTAAAAGAAGCCGCACGCACCTACGCGAAACTCCGCAAACACTGCACTAATCTTGATTATCTCGACGTTGGTGGTGGTTTGGGTATCGACTACGATGGCTCCCGCACCAACTCTGAATCGAGCGTAAACTATTCCGTACAGGAATATGCCAACGGCATTATCTACTCGATTAAAGAAGTCTGTGACAACGAAGATGTACGTGAGCCCATAGTACTAACCGAGAACGGACGCATGGTTGCTGCACCTCACGCTGTGCTAATCTTCAATGTGGTTAACGAGTTAGCACTGACTAACGGTCCTGTCCGTGTCACCACTATCGAGAAGAAGCCTCAAGTCATTCAAGAGATGTATGACCTTTACTCCGGCATCAACGGGAAGAATTATCGCGAATACTACCATGACGTTGTCGAACGCCGAGATGAAATGTTCTCATTGTTCAACCTTGGCTATTTGTCGCTCGAAGATCGTGGGCTTGGGCAGGAACTGTTCTGGGGAGTTTGCGAACGGGCGATCAAATTTGCTAAGCTTGCCAAGCACATACCTGAAGAGTTTGAAGACGTTGAGCGCATGCTGTCGCGCAAGTTCATCTGTAATTTTTCAGTATTCCAATCAATCCCCGACTCTTGGGCGATTGACCAACTCTTCCCGATCATGCCGATTCATCGGCTGAATGAAGCGCCGGATCGCAAAGGCTACCTGGCAGATCTGACGTGCGATTCTGATGGCAAGATCGACAATTTTATCGATTTGCGCGATATCAAAGACGAGCTAGAACTCCATGCGTTGAATGGTGATCCTTACTATCTAGGCGTCTTCTTCACTGGTGCCTATCAGGATGTGATGGGTGATTACCATAACCTGTTTGGTCATGTGCATGACGTGTTTGTCGTGGCAGACGGGAAGGGAAACTGTCACATCACCAAGATCACGCCTGGGCATAAAATCGAAGGCGTGCTTAAAGTGTTCGGCTACGATCGCGGGGAACTGACGGCTGAATTCCGCAATCGCGTGTCAGAAGGGATCACCCGCGAAGGGTTAAAACCGGAGCTAGGCAATCAGCTGATGCGTGAGTATGAATCTGCGCTAGGAAGTTATACCTACCTTACGCTTGAAAAATAAAGGGATCGGGGAACGAGGAGTCGGGGGCCAGTAGGAAAATAGACCGACCTCTACCCCTTGATTCCTGACCCCTATGGCAAAAATTCTCAACGGCTCCGATCCGCAAGCCATTCGACTTGCTGTAGAAAAGCTTCGGGCAGGTGAACTGGTCGCCTTTCCTACTGAAACAGTCTATGGCCTGGGGGCCAATGCGTTGAACGAACGCGCGGTTGCACAGATCTTCGCAGTCAAAAACCGTCCACACTTTGACCCACTGATTGTACACCTCGCTGAGAAAGAAGCCGCGTCGCAGTATGCGATTGACATTGACCAGCGAGCAATTGCACTGATGAATCGGTTTTGGCCTGGACCGCTGACGCTGGTCTTCCGCAAGCGTCCGATTGTTCCAGATTTGGTCACCGCTGGCTTCGACACTGTTGCCTTGCGTGTGCCTGCTCATCCTGTTGCTCTTGCACTGTTGCGAGAAGCTCAAGTGCCCATCGCCGCGCCAAGTGCGAATCCGTTTGGCTATGTGAGCCCGACAACGGCGATGCATGTGCAGGAAACGTTGGGCGACGCGATCGGACTCATTCTTGATGGTGGGCCCTGTGCGGTTGGGGTCGAATCAACGGTCTGTGCGTTGACTGAAAAACAAGCAGTGATTCTCCGACCTGGTGGTGCTGCAGTCGAGGATATCGAAGCGGTCATTGGTCCTGTCCGTGTCGGACAGATTTCTCAACCTGACATACGCTCGCCCGGCACCCTGCTTTCACATTACGCGCCCCATGTGCCGCTCTCATTGATTGCTGTAGGAGCATCTCTTCCACATCCGCGGACCGGAGAAAGAACGGGGCTCCTTTTGCTGAAGCCGCGACCCGTTGAGGGGTACGCGACGGTTGAATTTCTTTCACGGGATGGCAGCCTCATTGAAGCAGCGGCAAATCTATTTGCTGCTATGCGTCGGCTCGATAGTGTCGGACTTGACCGGGTGATTGCTGAATCAGTACCAGAGCATGGCCTTGGCCGGGCGATTATGGACCGGTTGCGACGGGCTGCAGCGTAACCCTTGGGCGTTTTTTCTGGGCCGACCCTCCGCTGGAAATCGCCCGCGCTTCATCCTATAGTGCCGGCTGATTATTGCAGTGAGGAGGAACTCTAATGCAAACCGTCAATCCAAAGGAAGTCGGTGTTGATCCGCAGCGTATTGAACGACTGTTTACTGTCATCGAGAAAAAGATTACCGAAGGTTGGTTGTACGGTGGCTCGTTCCTCCTAGCTCGCAAAGGTAAAATCGTTGCCGCGCGTAGCGTCGGCAAATCTGATCAGCAGAAAAATCGCGCTGCTAAAACTGACGACATCTACTGCCTGTTCTCGACCTCAAAACCGATCACAGCGACTATGTTACTGATGAAGGCCGACCAAGGTGAGGTCCGGCTTTCCGATAAGGTCGCGGACTACATTCCTGATTTTGCTGCGAGTGGAAAACAGGCGGTGACTATTTCCCAAGTGCTGACCCATACGGCGGCATTTCCTACGCTCGCTATGGATTGGCCGATGACAAAGTGGGCGGATTGGGATGCGACGATTGCAAAAATCTGCACCCAGGCTTTGGAGCACGAACCCGGCGCGGCAGTGCATTACCACGCGTTGACCGGGTCATGGATTCTCGCTGAGATCGCCCGACGAGTTGACGGTGGCAAACGCAGCTTTGCTCAGATGTGCGCCGAAGATCTGTATGGGCCGCTGGGAATGAAAGATTCGCATATGGGTGTGCGCCCGGATATGGAAGCTCGCCGCGTACCGCTGCAAGGGTTGGACTCCGGTGGCGTGCCATTCCCAATCGAATTTCTTACGGCATTCAACGAACCAAACATCCAAAAAGCAGCGGTTCCTGGTGCAGGTTCGTATTCGACGATATTCGATCTCGCCCGCTTCTATCAGATGTGGGTAAATGGTGGTGAACTCGATGGCATTCGTCTCTTGAGCCCAGCGATGGTGGACCTTGCCACGACGATTCATACTGGCGATATGGAGGATCGGCTCATAGCCCCGATGCGTGTTGCTATGCAGTGGCCGAGAATTCCGGCGAATCGTGGGCTGGGCTTCTGGCTGCGTGGAACTGGAATCTTCCCTACGTACTTCGGTTCGCTGGCCTCATCACGTACCTTTGGTCATGCCGGTGCGAGCAGTATCATGGCGTGGGGCGATCCAGCACGTGAGCTAGTCTTTGTCGGACTGACCAACGGGCTTATTCACGAACCGCGTAGCATCATGCGCTGGCACCTGTTTTCTGACCTCGCGCAGAGCTGTGTGGTCGACTAAGGAAAGGCAAAACGCAAGAATAGGCCACAGGCTAAAGGCTGTAGGCTTTAGGGCTGAAAAGAAAGAGTAGGGCGGGCTGGGCCTGCCATATATTCTATGCGACCAAAGTTAAAACCGTTTGCGTTTATTCTTATCGCCCTGCTCCTGGGAGCGCTGGCGGCGGGGAATTACTACATGTTGTACGCTGCTCCCTTTGGCACGTGTACTGTTAGTGCTCCAGTAACTGATATGCCAAGTATGACCCGCGGTTTGTCTGAACTCTCTGCCTGCATCAACTACAATTATTATTTCCTTGGGTCCCCACTCCTTGTCGGCTTGCTGCTATTGCTGACCTTGCCAAGGCTTATAACTGCTGGAGAGGTCATCAAAGAAGAGAAACCAGCACAGGCAACGACCGAGCCCAAGAAAGCGCCGCCACCAAAACCAACGACCGATGCAGCGGTGCAATTCCTCGGCTTGCTGCAACGTGAAGGTCGCTTGGTGGATTTTCTTCGTGAAGATATTCAACCATACGACGATGGACAAATTGGCGCAGCAGTGCGGGCGATCCATGAAGGCTGCCGGCAGATTTTGTCTGAGCATATAACCTTAGAACCGGTGCTCAGCGGTAATGAAGGTGATGAAGTAACCGTACCTGCGGATTTCGATCCGTCGGCGATTCGTTTAACTGGTAATGTCACTGGTGAACCACCATTTCGTGGTACATTACGCCATGCTGGTTGGCGGGCAAAGCAAGTGAAACTTCCTGCCCAACCTACCGGGCAGGACGCGAAAATCGTTGCTCCAGCGGAAGTGGAAATCTCGTAAGCTAATGAAAAATGTAAAATGAATAATGCAAAATGTCTGACCTCTGAGATCTTCATTCTTAATTTTTCATTCTTAATTTTTCATTCTTAATTTATGCCTTCTCCCCGTTATATCGTTGGTATCGACCTTGGCACGACCAACTGTGTGGTTGCCTATGTTGATACCCAAATCCTTGACACTGATAATCCACCGATCCAACTCTTCCATATTCCACAACTTGTGACTCCGGGGAATGTCGAAGAGCGTGATTTGCTACCGTCGTTTTTATACCTTCCGGCAGCTCGCGAGTTTCCGGCTGGAAGCCTCACCCTTCCTTGGACTGAAGAACTACCGTTTGCTGTAGGGATGCTCGCACGAACGCGCGGTGCTGAAGTTCCGGGGCGACTCATTTCCTCAGCGAAGTCGTGGCTGTGTCATGTTGGCGTTGATCGTACGGCTCCGATTCTTCCATGGGGCGGTAGTGATGACGTGAAGAAAATGTCACCGCTGGAAGTGTCAGCGCAATTTCTCTTGCATGTTCGCTCGGCTTGGAACTCTGTCATGGCACGAGAGAATCCAGAGCTTGCGCTGGAGCAACAAGAAGTCTTTCTCACCGTGCCAGCCTCATTTGATGCGGCTGCGCGTGAGTTGACTGTGCAAGCTGCTGAACGCGCGGGGTTACCATCTGTTCGGCTGTTAGAGGAACCGCAGGCTGCTTTCTATTCGTGGATCGAAACCGCTGGAGAGCGCTGGCGTAAACAGGTGAAAGTCGGCGATGTGATTCTTGTCAGTGACATTGGCGGTGGGACAACGGACTTCAGTTTGATTGCTGTTTCTGAGGAAGGCGGCGAATTGGAACTCAAGCGGATTGCGGTGGGGGAGCACATCCTGCTTGGTGGCGATAACATGGACCTCGCTCTGGCGTATGCGGTACAACAGAAGCTTGCGGCGAAAGGAACCAAGCTCGACGCTGGACAGATGCGGGGATTGTGGCAGAATTGCCGTGTCGCCAAAGAAAATCTCCTCCAGTCTGGAACGACGAAAAAACAACCGATTGCGATTCTTGGCCGTGGCAGTAGTGTGATTGGCGGAGCGATCAAAACCGATCTTGCGTATGATGAAGTCGAAACGACACTGGTTGACGGCTTTTTCCCACGCTGCGAGGCAAACGAGATGCCGAAATCCGGTCGCCGTGTTGGGTTGCAGGAAATGGGCTTGCCCTATGCTGCTGACCCGGCGGTCACGCGCCACTTAGCGAAATTTCTGACTCGTCAGAAAGAAACGACGAGTGACTCACAAACTTTCGCACATCCTACAGCAATCCTCTTCAATGGTGGTGTGATGAAAGCCACGTTGTTACGGCAACGTTTGGTTGATGTTCTTAACGGCTGGTTATCGCAGGAGGGAAGCTCAACACTGCGGATGTTGGAGGGCACCAATCTTGACCATGCAGTTGCACGTGGCGCTGCGTACTATGGCTTGGCACGTCGCGGTAAAGGCGTCCGTATCCGTGGCGGCGCAGCGCGGTCGTATTACATTGGTATCGAGACCTCGATGCCTGCCGTACCAGGGATGGCTGCTCCTTTGAAGGCGCTCTGTGTCGCACCGTTCGGTATGGAAGAAGGAACCGAGAGTGATATTCCTGGCCAGGAATTCGGTCTTGTCGTGGGTGAGCCTGCGCAGTTTCGCTTTCTCGGATCGACCACACGGCGCAGTGATCAGGTCGGGACGTTCATTGAAGAGCCGGGGGACGACATTGAAGAACTGACCCCGATGGAAACAACGCTCTCATGGATCGGCCAGGAAGGGGTGACCATTCCTGCGCGTCTACGAGTGCACCTGACCGAGGTCGGTACGCTAGAACTATGGGCTGTTTCTCGTGACGAAACCCATCGCTGGAAACTCGAATTTAACGTGCGTAGCGCCAGTGAGGAATAGCGAACTCGTCGCCTTGCTCGTTCTGTGAGAGATTATCCTCCACGCTCTGATTCTCATGCTCGGTGGGCATTATACCCAAGCTGAAGTACCGCTCGGCTATTGGATGAAAGACCTTTGTGGTACGATCTAGCGGTATGACACCCTCTAGAGGAGGATAAGCGATGAAAACAGATATGTTACTAGTGGCTCGGATTGTAAGAGCGAGCGTAGGGGGCTTCGTTGCGGCTGTCATTTTTTTCGGATCGGTAGCGTTAGCTGAGGAGGTTCCCCAGCAGCAGCAATCGCAAAGTTATACGGGAGTGCCTAGTGATCCACAGTCACTCTCAAAAGAAGAATATCAAGAATATGTTGACCTGGTGTCAGATCTCCAGTACCAGCTAAATCGGGATGCCCAATCTCTTATGCAGTCTCCTATGGGATACCAATGGCTGTCCCCTGACCGTATTCACCTCAGCGTAAGAATCAGAGGGTGGTTACGAACGATTAAGTACGTGAAAGATGCTAATGTTGAGCTGCCACTTTTCCTTTCCAACCCCCCACAGATTCGGACGCAGTTACAAATCCAACTTAAGAACAGCAAAGTTGTTGTGGATGATGTAGCTCTTGCATTCCCCGTAAGGCCGTCCCTTCTGTATTAAGTAAAAACTGCGCGTGATTCGGACACTGTAATGTCCCAGCCTGACCGAGGATTTCCTAAGGCGAACGGAAGCTGGACTCCTGCTTTCGCGGGCATGTTGTCATGCTCGCATAGGAAAGTATCCAGGAAGATGCAGCCTCGGAGACAGGGGCAAGCTTCGTCTTAATTGACATCTTTATTCCGTGTTGCCATGGAGCCCGCGTCTTTTTCGCAAATAGATACGTCCTCTCGCTACCTCGTCGGCATCGACCTAGGGACAACAAACTGTGCCGTGGCGTTTGTCGATACAACGCGGTCGCGAGCAGTTCAACATTTCCCCATCACACAACTGGTGAATGAGGCAGTCACGGCGCCATTACCCATATTGCCGTCATTTCTCTACCTCCCTGGGCTCCGTGATCTTCCGGCAGGGAGCCTCGTACTCCCGTGGGAGCGTGAGCGAGATTACGCGGTTGGTCAGTTTGCCCGTGTCCAAGGTGCGCGAGTGCCGGGACGATTGGTGTCATCCGCCAAATCTTGGCTGTCTCACGCTGGAGTGGATCGTAATGCAGCGATCCTTCCTTGGGGTGGACCACCCGAGGTTAGTAAACTCTCTCCGGTCGCAGTGTCTTCGCGTTACTTGTTACATATTCGTGAAGCGTGGAATCAGCGGATGGGCAAACAATTCGCGTTAGAGACCCAGCAGGTAATTCTGACAGTTCCGGCATCGTTCGATGAGGTTGCCCGAGAACTGACGGTCCAAGCCGCTGAGCAAGCTGGACTTACCCGCGTCACACTTCTCGAAGAGCCGCAAGCCGCGTTCTATGCTTGGCTCGTTACCCATACGGATTCGTGGCAGAGTCAGCTCACAGCTGGAAACTCTATTCTCGTGTGCGACATCGGTGGTGGAACAACTGATTTTAGTTTGATTGCCGTTACCGAGGGGAAGACCCAGCTTCAGCTTGAACGGGTTACGGTTGGTGATCATTTGCTATTGGGCGGAGATAACATGGACATTGCCCTCGCGCGCCAAGTCGAAGCGCGGCTGACCAAAGGCAATCGTCTCGATGCCCAACGTTGGAGTGCCCTCACCCATCTGTGCCGTGTCGCCAAAGAAGATCTGTTTGCTGACCCGAACCGACAGAGTGTGCCTATCACTTTGGCTGGGCGCGGAAGTGCGGTAGTTGGTGGCACACTCAGTGACGTTCTTAGTCGTGATGAACTCGAACGAACGATCATTGAAGGTTTCTTTCCTATCGTTGAGGCTGATGCGTTTCCGCGCCGTAGCGCACGTGTGGGATTACAGGAATTCGGATTGCCGTATGCGACGGAAGCTGAGATTCCGCGACATCTCGCGTTTTTTCTCCATCAACACACCAAAACTGCAGGTCGACCGGACGCGGTCTTATTCAATGGTGGGGCGCTAACACCGCATGCGATTCGTGAGCGGATCGTCGATATTCTCTCCCGATGGTTCTCGTCTTCAAACGAAGACTGGCGTCCGACTGTGTTGACCAGTATAAGCCTCGATCTCGCTGTGTCCTATGGTGCGGCGTACTACGGTTTGGTTCGACGCGGGCAAGGCGTACGCATTGGTGGGGGCAGTGCGCGTGCTTATTATATTGGTGTAGACGATCAAAATCAGGATGCTTCTTCACTTAGCAAGACCGTGAATGCACTATGCCTCGTCCGTCATGGTATGGAGGAAGGAGAGGAGGTGCACTTGAGCGAGCCAGAGTTTGAGGTCGTTACCAATCAGCCTGTGAGTTTTCCACTCTATGCTTCAAGCGCGCGTATGACTGATCAGCCTGGTCAGGTACTGACGCTTGCGCAAGAGGAGCTTGCCGTCCTGCCGGCGATTCGCACAGTGCTTCGTTTTGGTAAGAAAGCTGGGGCGGTGAAAATCCCGGTACACGTGTCTGCACGTTTTACCGAGATTGGGACGTTAGAATTTGGTGTGAAGCGCGACAAACCAATCACCGTTGGCGTTTGCAGTTTCAGTTGCGCGGGGAAGGAACTGCCGCACCGACTACCTACGCCAGGAACAGTGAGTGAAGAACACGTTATCGACGAGACGCTCCAGGCTGAAGCCGCACAACTGATTCAATCTGTGTTCACTGCTGGTCCGGCTGTAAACAGCGAAGGTGTAACCGTACAAAACCTTACTCGCCACCTTGAGCAGGTACTTGGGACGAATAAGGACGGCTGGCCACTGAGTGCGATTCGCCGGTTATGGGACGTACTGTGGGAGTGTGAAAAAACACGCGAGCGAAGCGCCGACCATGAAGCGCGTTGGCTTAATCTGATCGGCTTCTGTTTGCGTCCTGGCTTTGGACACACGACCGACGAGTGGCGGCTCCAACAATTGTGGAAGATTTATCCGCGCGGGCCGGTACATAACAATGCGATCCAATGCCGCGCTGAGTGGTGGAATTTGTGGAAACGTGTTGCTGGTGGCCTTAGTCGTCAACAACAGCAAGTGTTGTATAACGATATTGCACCCTGGCTCCTGCCCAAGCTGAAGAATCGAATCAAATCTGGTCGCTCTAAAGTCGGACCGCAAGAAGTCCGCGAGATGTGGCAAGTCGTAGCGAGTTGTGAACGTTTATCACCTGATAGCAAAGCTGAACTGGGTGAAGAGTTGTTCCGTACGGTAGAAAAAGGAAAAGCGTCAGATCAAGAAGTATGGGCGTTCTCGCGTATAGGAGCGCGAGCGTTGATTCATGGCCCGGCGAACTGTGTCGTGCGACGCGAGGTGGCAGAGCGATGGGTCGAACAACTGCTGCGCAGCGAATGGCGGAATCCTGAGACGCTTGGTTTCGCTGTGGTGCAACTTGCACGCTGTACCGGAGATCGGAGTCGAGACCTTGATGAAGACCTCCGACAGAAAGTTGCCGAGAAGCTTGTTTTTTTGCCCTCTGGTGAACGTTGGGCTAAACAAGTGCTTGAAATCGTGACACTCGAAACGAAAGAACAGGCGCAGATTCTTGATGAGTCATTGCCTGTGGGGCTGAGAATTAGGAATGAAGAATTAAAATGAAGAGTGAAGAATTAGGAGTAAAGAATTAAGAATTTTTCTTTCTCCTTCTTTACTTTTTACACTTCACCCAAGCCCCAACCCCTAATCTCACCCCATCGTATTCACGCGTTCGACTGCGATCTTGTAGATCACGCGCACTTCA
Source organism: uncultured delta proteobacterium (assembly GCA_963733195.1). Classification (GTDB taxonomy): domain Bacteria; phylum Desulfobacterota; class Binatia; order Bin18; family Bin18; genus VGTJ01. The sequence goes on along the minus strand of CAVTCR010000047.1, from coordinate 30,062 downwards.
CCAGGCTGGCGAAATGGATACTTATCCTGACCGAGATACTTTTTGGCGAGTGAATCAATGTGCGCATCAGCTCCATTTTCTGTGACTTCCGTGACCGTGCCACGAACCTGCATATGACGATAGGGATTATCGGGATCGAGGATTGACAGCGCGACCTTTGGACGGTTGCGCATATTTTTGTCCTTCCACCGCCCCTTGGCTGAATTGATACGAACATGCGTGCCATCGTAGTCGAACCAAATTGGTGTGACCTGTGGAGTCCCGTCTTTCATGACGGTGCCAAGATGTGCGAAGGCCTTCTTTTCCAACAGATCTTTAAATTGGTCGGGAATTGCGACCATGAGTATTCCTCCTCTGACAACGAGATTACGTGATCGTGCAGGGACTATCCCTTCCTCAAGATGCCTTTCGGCCCAGAGTAAGGGCCAGCTTACAAACCTGTCGCTTGGCTTGCAAGCCACTCTCTCATTAGTAAAGTCGAACTCACGGGAGCGGTCCAAAGACTGCGCGATTGTTTGCTTCATCGCCTTCTGCCACTTGCGCATCGGCATCGACAAACGCTACCACAAACTTGCCGCTTCCATTCACTCCCGACGGGAGACGCAGGTCTACGTTGATGAGCTGTTCACTCCCGGCATTAAGCCCAGACACCTTTTTATCTTTGAGCACCACATATCCGGCGTTGAGAGTAGGGTCGTCTGAGAAGAAGAAACGAGTAATGGACTTTCCTGCTCGTACTGGACCCGTGTTGATCACTTTTAGTGTTCCGGTCACTCGACAGCTAAGTTGTTGCTTTTTACCCTTGACACGACACGTCTGCGTCAAGCTCTCCCATTCTCCTGCGAGACCTGTCGCAGAAGCGAAGCTCGCCTCTACTGCCAGGTCACCATCGACAGTCAGGTTACAGAACGGTGTGGTTTCCGACTTTGAGCAGGCACCTCCCCAGCGATAAAGGAGGAGGTTGCCACATCCGGTTTGGCAGTGAGATTGACACTAGTCCCTAGCGGAAATGCCTCGACGCAATCAGGTGGACAAGCAATCCCTTCTGGACGACTTATTACTTGGCCGCTCGTACCTGTTTCATTACTGACTGTGACAAGCAGACTATTTCCGTCAACAACCGAGGTGTTCACTGCGGCTATGTTGTTGTTCTCATCGAAGTCAGGCCCTGAAGCTGTGACAGACGCACGGTTGATGGGTGCCCCAGCAGTCGTGGCTTGGGCGACAATAATGATGGTATCGGTTTGTGAGGACGTCAGGGTTCCTAGGCTACAAGTGATTGTCGTTGTCCCGACGCAGGTTCCGGTCGAAGGGGTTACGCTCAATAATGTCATCCCAGTCGGAAGTGTATCGGTGACCGTGACATTGGTTGCGATGTCAGGTCCAAGGTTAGTCACTGCGAGAGAATAGGTCACGTTATTCCCAATAGTTATCGGATCGGGGGTAGCAGTCATGGTCAGGCGTACATCGGCACAAGGTGCGTGCGAGAGAGTGTCGAACTTAGTGACAAAGGCATCTTCCGTTCCACCGAAACTCGGCTGCACACTGTCGGGGGTAGTGAAAAAGGAAGAGGATTGGGTAAGTCCAGCGACGTACATATTGAGATCGCTGTCGATAGCAAACCCATACGCTTCGTCTTTTTCACTGCCGCCGAGGTAGGTAGCGTACTGTAACCTCGATGGAGCGGGAGGGTTAAGTGTGATTTTGCTAATAAAGGCGTCGGACGAACCGCCACTATAGATCGGCTGGACAGCGCAGGTCGTGGTCGGAATCGTCGAACTCGTGGTTCCAGCTATATATACATTATAGGTAAGGCCTGCACTGGGATCGACGCTATCAATAGCAACAGCACCAGCATACCGGATGTTTTCCCCACCCAGGTAAGTGGAGTACAGCAAGCTCCCCGTGTTGCCAACGTCAATAATCGAGACAAAAGCATCCTGAATACCAACAAGATTGTTTTGGATGGCATCAGGGAGTAATTCAAGCAAATCCTCAACTTCCGGGTCACGTATCACCGACACTTCCCCGCCCAGGCGCACGCTTGTAGGGAATTCAGGAGAAGCAGTAACGCCCGTGACTACCGCGTTGCCCCCAGCATCGATCGTAACACCGAAAGCAGCATCGGGACTAGGATGCGAAGGTTCATCATCTCCAGGACCTCCCCCCAGATACGTAGAGTACTTTAAGATAGTACCCGTGGTGTCCAGCAAAGCGACAAAAGCATCGCTCGTGTTATCTGTAGAGCTGTAGTCTGGTTGAAAGGCATTGAGCGTAACCGGGAAGTTAAATGAGGATGTAAATCCCACAACGTAGGCTTCTCCGTTTTCGTTGACAGCGATGGCCGTAGCCTCCTCATATGCTCTCCCCGAGAAGACTGCGGTGTACGACCGCTCCGTACCTGTTGGGTTGAGCTTAACGACAAAGGCATCGTGAGGAAGATCTGCGGTGTTATTCGGAGCTATCGGACCATCGCCGAATACCGTATGGTTCTCTGAATCAGGGAAAAAGAAGTCCGAAAGCGTCTGCCCAACGATATACGCATTTCCACTCGCGTCGATCGCAATAGCATTGGCACGGTCATAGGCTTCACCACCCAGGTACGTGGAGTAGAGCAACTCGGTGCCAGTGTCGTTCAGTTTAGCGACGAAAGCATCAGACACACCACCGCCAGAGGTTGGCTGGACCGCATCAGGTGTAGTGGGAAAAACTGGCGTGAGTTGATCAGGAGCCAGGGTTTCTCCCGCTATGTAGGCATTTCCATCGCTATCGACTGCGATAGCTTTTGCCACATCAGCGCCGGGGCCGCCCAGATATGTCGAGTAGAGTATCTCGGTACCGGTGTCGTTCAATTTGGCGATGAAAGCGTCGCCATTATTGACATCCGCAGTTGTATCAACAGCCCCTGAAGTGAGTGGAAAATTAGCAGAGAGCGTTTGTCCAGCGAGATAGACGTTACGGTCTTCATCAAGCGCCAGAGCAAAGGCAGAGTCTCTCCGGTCACCGCCAAGAAAGGTGGAATAGACAATCAGCTTTGGATCAATCACTAGGGGTTGGCTTTTATCGTAGGACGCTACCTGGAAACCTAGCGTGGTGCCGTGTCGGGCATAGCTACCTGCGATCTCCGTTCGGGTGCCGTTGTTCTCTTGATAGATAAACGGTTTGTGTAGTTGTACTTCACCTGCCGGTGTGTGGAGTATGAGGTTTCCCTGGGTATCCAGCGTTTGTGGCAGCGGTTGTCCGACTTCATTGGTGAAGGTGAGGCGAATGGTTGAGGGGGTGCTTCCCGGTGCTACAATGAAGTCATATTCAAGCTGGCGTTGTTGACCGTAGTAAACTAGATCAATCCCAGGATATACGTCTTGGTACTGGATCTTGCTGTAGGTTGGAATGTCAGTGCGCCACAGCGCAGGATCGTTTCCGTGTAGATAGTTTACTTTGCCAGGTAATGCTTCTGCGCCTATGATCAGAGGCATCGGGTTGGCATCCAACACTTGCATGCGTACGACAGCCTGGGGACCGAATGATAGATGAGCATTTTTCCGCTCCTCATTTGGCATTTCGCGTTGTGCACTTTTTTGCAGGGATAGGACCGCTTCGTTTGCAGTAAGAAACAAGGCATATCCGGGACCGTGTGAAAGGAACTTCACCTGCGGGTCAGTCTGCCCGCGGTTGGCTTCGAAGCTCAAGGGCAACTTGCCATACATATCACCCTGAAGCCCTATGGTTTTGATGTAGTGGGAGTGAGCGGGGGCGAGAGCAGTTTGTATTATGGGATGGCGTATGGGAGCATTATCCACGACCGACTGAGATACGGGGCGCGGCAACCCACCTGGAGCAAGACAGGATAAACACAAGAAGACAACTCCTACTAGTAGTGCATACAAGCGTGACAAAAAAGACCTCCCTGCCATGCAGCTTCTCCTTCCGTACTAGTAATCATGGCTTTAACAAGAGGGGCGAGTAGTTTAGGTGGGGATTATGGCTTGATTCTTTTTCGCTGACAAGGAAAAATCAAACCAAATCGGTAGAGCCTGCCGAATGCCTCCTCCTCCCCATGTATGCAGAAACTATACGACAACTCAGGATCGAGAAGCAAACCTGAGAGTAACTGTACTTGTAGCCTTGCGGAGGGTAGTCAACGTTCGATTTTTTTTCGCAAATGGATTATACTTATCCTCTACCCTCTCTGTGGATTTTTTGTTGATCTTCTCCCTCCGGTACAATCATCGCTAAGTTCACGGTGGGCACAGCGTATTGTCGCGCATAGTGGAAAAAGATGGCACAGAAAGATCTGACAATGGAGGACTCGCGCATGCCGACGGCTATTGGCGTGGAATCTTGTTACCTTACAACATCGAACCGCAAGCCTGCTTCCTTTGCGCCACCAAGCAAAAGCTTTCCTTTATGGTCCGGTTTTGTTGCTATCCTTCTTATCTGCTTTCTCTTCTCTCCGTTTTCCGTGTCTGCGACATTAGTAATCCCTGTCTCGGAAGACGATATGACCCGGCACGCGACGGCGATTGTTGTTGGTCAAGTAAAAGCAATCGAGAGTTATTGGGATAACCAAGCAGGGCAGATATTTACTCATATTACTATGACACCCCAAGAAGTCTTGAAAGGCGAATTTACAGAAGGCGCTTTTACACTCAAACAGCTAGGGGGTACGGTTGGACACCTGCGCTCGTGGGTTGATGGCTCACCAGAATTCAGAGTTGGTGAGAGAGTTCTTCTCTTTCTGGATACGAATCCTGATGGCAGTGCGTGTGTCGCGCATTTGTACCAAGGGAAGTTTTCTCTCTTCACTGATCGTGATACAGGAAAAGAGTTTGCTTACCGTGAGGAGACTCCGGAAGGTGTTCGCCTACTAACAGACGTAAGAACTGGTAGGGCTCAGACGGCCTCCACCTCCAGTGAGTTCTATGAAGTGACGGCATTGAAAGCGAGGATCCGGAATATACTTCGTACGGCGTCAAGAGAGCAAAGGGTAGCTTCTGTCCCCTTATCGTTGCGACCATCCTTATTGGGAACTACGATAGACACACAAGAAGATTTCGTGCTGACTGGATTTCCGCCAATACGTTGGTTCGAACCCGACAGTGGGCTTCCAGTCATTATGTCCCTCAATCCGAACAATATTTTTCCTTCAGGAGAAGCACAGATCGATGCTGCACTGCAAGTATGGAACACGGCTCGTCAGTCCACTTTTCGCTTCCAAAAGGGCGTGACTACCAATTCGGCTGGTTTCCTTGCCGATAAAGTCAACGCTATTTCTTTTAATGATCCGGCGTCGCAACTCTCTGATCCGGTGAATTGCACTGGCGTCTTGGCAGCGGTTTCTTACGTAACCGTATCGGATAAGCGCCGCACGCTACACGAACAGACATTTGTCTCCATTCTTGAGGCAGACCTTGTGTTTGCCAACGGCTGGGACAATTGTCAGGCGTTCAAAAGTCCAGCAAATATTGCTGAAATCGCGACTCACGAGCTTGGTCATGTACTTGGTCTTAATCATAGCGCTAATCCTGAGGCAACGATGTTTGCTACTGCTCATTTCGATGAACGAGGAGCGACGCTGCATCCTGATGATGAAAGCGGCGTTGCCTTTCTGTACCCCGACGCTTCTTTTCCTCCGTGCACTTATAAATTCTCTCCTTCTAAGCGTTCGGTGAATGCGCCAGCGACGTCCGGAAAACTTAAAGTCTCGACTCGTAACGGCTGTGGATGGACTGCAGTGAGCACCGTGCCTTGGATCGTTATTACCGAAGGGGGCAGGGGCAGTGGTAAAAACGAGGTGGTGTATGAGGTGGCAACCAACGACACAGGAGCCAAACGACAAGGCTCGATTCTCATTGCTGGTAAGACTTTTGTCATTAAGCAAAAAAGAGTCAAAGCACCTTCTCAACCACGTCAGCCCCCCTTTGCTCCTGCCTAACGCGTACTGGCTGCGTCAGTCAGTATCGTAGAAGAGCAGCACAGAGGAGACTCATCCGTCGGAGGAGATGCGCTCGCAAGAGCTTGAGCAGTTATACATTCTTCCCCACTGCTTCATGGATATGAGGTATTCCATCCCGTGCCAAAAGTGTACTCAGTCCATAAACAATGGCACGCGGGAGTAATGGACCTTGATAGATCAGACCGGTGTAGATTTGAATCAGCGATGCGCCAGCACGAATACGTGCATAAGCATCTTCGGCAGAGAAGATCCCGCCAACGCCGATCAATGGAAGTTTTCCTTCAACTGCACGATAGAGTATGCGGAGGACTTCACATGCGCGTGCGGCTAGCGGCTTTCCGCTCAGCCCACCTTCTTCTTTGATGGACGTACGTAATCGTGGGCGTGCGACCGTGGTATTTGTCGCGATGAGGCCAGCAACACCAACAGCTTGTGCAATTCGCGCGACTTCTGTGACTTCCTCATCAACCAGATCAGGTGCGATCTTTACCAGGAGCGGCTTTGAAGCAATCTTTGCTTGGATGGAAAGTTGTCTGTTGCGTGCTTGGAGTGTCTCGAGCAGCCGGCCAAGTCGTTCGGATTCTTGAAGTTTGCGTAACTCTGGAGTGTTCGGAGAGCTGACATTGACAACGAGATAATCCGCGAAAGGAAACAACTGTTCAAGACTGATGAGATAGTCACTCTCGGCTTCTTCGAGCGGTGTGACTTTTGACTTGCCGATGTTGAAGCCAAGCGGAACTGGATGTGAACGACTCGGAGGCAGAACGCGAGTGAGCCTCTGGGTGACAGCTATTGCGCCTTCGTTGTTAAAGCCTAGACGGTTGATGAGCGCTTCATCCTGTTCAAGTCGAAAAATACGCGGCTTCGGGTTTCCTGGCTGTGCTTTGGCGGTGATCGTTCCTAACTCAGCAAACCCGAACCCCAATGCGGACCAAACGAGAGGAACGGCTGCGTTCTTGTCGTACCCTGCGGCCAGACCAACGGGATTGGGAAAATGTAACCCCCATACGTTTTGACTCAGCCGTGAATCAGAAGGAGGTGAAAAGGAAGCCGGGGCCACCTGTAACAACTTGAGAGTATCGATGGCGAGATGATGCGCGCGCTCGGGGTCAACAGAGAACAAGAGGGAGCGAAGGAAAGAATAGAGCATAAAAAATAGGGGCTAGGGATTAGGGGTTAGGGTTGATGAGGAAACAAGGCCGGCTGGCGACTACGTCCGTCATTCCGGGCAAGGCCGCAGGCCGCGACCCGGAATCCAGTTCCCCACTCCTGGATTCCGGCTTCCGCCGGAATGACGGCCTGGGAACATGTGGTGGCTGCAAACACTGAACTGGAGTCCCATTGTCGGGAGAATCATAATTTTATTTTTTGCCACTCCCGTCGTGCAAAGTACGGTCCGTGCCACGGCTGCTCGTGGGTAAACACCATTGTCCACGCGAAGTCCGGCGGAGAAATATATAAATCAAGCTGGAGTGAGGAAAGATCGGGGGGAGTGTCTCCCGTGCAACGTAGCCCTGGTAAAGTGTCATCTTCAGGGACAATGAAGAAGTCCGGAACTTTGGTACGCAAATAGAAATTCAGAGCAGTAGCCCCATCGCGATATGTTGCCTGTTTGGTGCTGAAAACATGCCAATCCCGATCGTTGGATTTTCGTTGGCTAATGTGTGTTCTGAGGTTGAACGCAAAGACCGCCCGCCATTGTTGCTGCAGTTGTTGTTTTTCTTGCCGGCTGATTTCTGCCGCTGCGATGCCGTGCTGCTGCACTTGACTGATAAACTCGTCTGTTGGCAAGATTCCCGCCTCCGGTCTTTCCTACAGACAAGGGGCACAGCGCATCGTGCCCCTACAGAACGCAGTGTTACCCGATTCCATACAACGTAGCGCAGTTACTGTCGACGATCTTGCGAATCTCCATTTCTGGGACACCAGCAAAATCACGAGCAATCACTTCTTTGGACCGTGGCCAGGTCGAGTCAGAATGTGGGAAGTCTGATGCCCACATGAGGTTATCAACTCCGGCATATTCGCGGGTGAGTACACCAATGCGATCATCCTGGAACGTTGCGTAGACCTGGCGTTTGAAGTAGTAGCTTGGGGGTTCAGGAATGACAGTCCCTTTCTCCAGATACTTGTATTTTTCATATGCGTGATCCATCCGTTGGAGATAATGGCCAACCCAACCGATATCGTTTTCTGCCGAAACGATTTTCAATCGTGGGAAGCGTTGGAGTACGCCGCCGAAAAGGAGATCGCTCAACGACCGCTCGATTGCGTGCGGTAGGGAAGGGTAGCTTTTCATCACGCTGGGACCAATACCGCTGCCTTTGCGACCAGTGAGAATGTGTAACGATAATGGCAGAGCGCAGTCTTGTGCAGCCGCCCACAGCGGGTCCCAGACTGGATTATCATACGTCTGATCTTCCGGCGGAATGCCCCAGATCAAACCACCTTTCAAGCCGAGTTTGGTACAGCGTTGCACTTCCTGCACGGCTTCGTGCACATCATCCATTGGGATCAACGCGATACCAGCGAAACGACGACGATCATAGCTGCAAAACTCTGCGAGCCAATCATTATAAGCACGGAAGCTCGCAGCGCGGAGTCCACCGTCTTCAATGCCGTACAAGAACATGCCTAAACTAGTGTACAATACCTCACCTTGGACGCCGTCGATTTCTTGGTCTTTGACGCGTTGCGCAGGGTCCCATGCGCCAGGACGAACACCAGGATAGCCTTTGACCATCTCAGTTGAGTAGTCTTTCGGATCAACGCCAGCGACAGCAAAACCAGAGACCGAAAATGGCTGTAGACCCTCGCAGACGAAGAAATCACCGGTAATGCCGTTAGCCTCTTTCACAATATGTGGGGCTCGATCACGGTAGCGCATGTCCATACGTGCGGTCCACACATCTGCAGGTTCAACGACGTGTGAATCAGCGGAAAGAACTCGTTGCTGGGTCATACTCCCTCCTTTAGCGATTGCTCTTGGCGGGACTGTACCGCCGGACTAGCGGAGGGTCAAGGCGAAAAATCTCTCCTACAACTCCTGATTCTCAAGCTTGAGCAGTTCTAAAGTTTGTAACGCAGCAGCTTGGTCAGCGCTCTTTTTATTTTGCCCTTCGCCACGGCCATATTCTTTTCCGGCAATCGACACCTGACTAATGAAGATCTTTTGGTGGTCTGGACCGCGTGCTTCGACAACTGTGTAGACCGGGGTTTCACGAAAAATCTTTTGCGTGATTTCTTGGAGTCGCGTCTTGCAATCGAAGGTCTCTCCTTGAGACCTACCCTCAAGATTCTCTAAGAAATGGCCGGCAATTAACTGTCGTGCCGGAGCAAAGCCCCCATCGAGATACACCGCGCCCAACAGTGCTTCGTAGGCTGCGGCGAGAATGGATGGTTTTTCTCGTCCGCCGCTACGATCCTCCCCGCCACCAAGCCGAAGCCACTGCCCCAGCGAAATCTTTGCTGCTTTGCTTGCGAGGACCTGCGCGTTGACGAGAGACGCACGCATTTTTGACAGGTCTCCTTCGCTCGCATCAGGAAAACGTTGCATTAGCAGATCACTCATGGCGAGGCCAAGGACAGAGTCGCCAAGAAACTCCAGCCGTTCATTGTGGCTTTCTCCTGGTCGCAGTTGAGCTGAACGATGCGTGAGAGCCAGATGCAAGAACTCTTTGCGTTGGAAGGTGTACGACAGTGTCGTTTCGAGTTCGGAATAATCCTGCATAGGAAGAGAATTAAGAATGAAGAATTAAAAATGGAGAATTGTAGAATAGTTTTCCTCACCATTTTTCACTTTTCATTCTCCATTTTTCATTGAATTATCCCCCACGTCGTTTCGCCGTTGGTCCGCTGAATGGTGACCGGCACTTCGCGGTTCATGTACTCATCTCCACCTTCAGCCAGCACCCGGATGTAGTTACGACTGTAGCCTTTAAGCATACCGGTATTACGATCACGGGTGTGTTCAAACAACACTGGTAAGGTCTGCCCAACAAAACCACGGGAGAAAGCAGCCTTCTTTACTTCGCCCAGTTTGCGAATCTGGCGAGAGCGGGCGTCAATAACTGGTTGAGGAACTTTGTCGGTGAATTTTGCTGCGGTCGTGCCACTGCGGACCGAGTAGGGAAAAACGTGAAAGTAGGTAAACGGGCTCTCTTCCAAGAAGGTGACCGTCTGTGAGAAATTTTCATCACTTTCGCCGGGAAAGCCGACGATGAGGTCAGTTCCGAAGGAGGCGTGCGGTAAGGTTTCGCGAAGCTGGTCGAGCACGCGTCGTGCGAGTGCAGTATCGTAACGTCGCCGCATCCGTGCGAGCGTGTGATCCGCGCCCGCTTGTAACGGAATGTGCAGATGCGGACAGAGAGTCTGCGACCGAAACAGCAGATGAATCAGGGAATCACTGATTTCATGTGGATCAAGGGAACTGATTCGTATACGTGGCACCGGTCTGCGCTCTTCGATTGCTTCCAACAACCACACAAGATCAACTTGTGGATCGAGGTCCTCGCCGTATCCACCTAAGTGAATTCCAGTCAGAACGACTTCTTGAAAACCCTGCGTAGCTAAACGATCGAGTTGTTCCAGTACGACCCGAGGCGGAACACTGCGGCTTTTCCCCCGTGACATCGGAACGATACAAAATGTGCAAAAGAGGTCGCAGCCTTCCTGGATCTTGAGGAACGCACGAGTTTGACCACTAAACGTCAATGCTCCTAACGTGTCGACACGTGGCGTTTCCCCCTGCTTCCGTAAGTTACTGACAGAGATACGTTCTAATGACACTTCATTGACGACAGCACGCAGCAGATCATCAAGACGATTGAGGCCGATGACATAATCGACCTCCGGAACTTTGGCGACTCCCTTCGGGTTCACTTGCGCATAACAGCCAGTCATAATCACGCGTGCGGTTGGATTTGTACGCTTGGCACGACGGGCGAGTTGGCGACTTTCTGCGTCTGCTTGGTTGGTCACTGTACAACTGTTGACGATATAAACATCCGCCATTTCAACGAATGGAACGAGCACATGACCGGCCGCTCGTAAGCGATCCTCAATTGTTGCCGTGTCGTATTGATTGACCTTGCAGCCGAGGGTTGTGAGGGCTACATGGAGTGGGGAAATCGTTTGACATATTTACTTCAGTGTTAACTGCCATAAAGGTTCAGACATTCACACGTTAGCGGCCTAGCCCGTTCGTCCTGAGCGTAGCGGTAGCGAAGTCGAAGGATGAACGCAGAATCTAGGTCGCGTGCTTCGACTACGCCCTTCGGGCTACGCTCAGCATGCGCGGTGTTAGGAAAAGGTGTTATCATATAATCTGTGCGACTTAGAGCGCTTTTTCAATCCAACCTCCCCCTAGCACCTGATCTCCACCATAAAATACAACTGCCTGTCCTGGAGTTACTGCCGGATACGATTGCTGGAACCACACTTCGGCTTTCCCGCTACTCTGCGGGACAATCCGAGCGGGGATCACTGGATGACGATAGCGGATTTTCACGTTAGCAGTAACATCTGCTGTCTGTTTGCCACTGACCCAATTAACCCCGCTAGCAACGAGACCACGCGTCATCAACTGCTTCTTCTCTCCTACAGAAACTCGACCACTTTGTGGGTTAATTTGAGTAACGTAGCGTGGCTCGGTTAAGCCGCCAACGCCAAGACCGCGACGCTGGCCGATAGTGAAGCGATGAATACCGTCGTGAGTTCCGAGGACTACGTCCTTCCTCATCGACAATTTCACCAGGTGTGACTCGCTGCGGTTGGGTTGTAGCGATCCGTTCTTCAATAAACCGGGCGTAATCACCGTCAGGAACAAAACAGATGTCCTGACTTTCCGGTTTCTCGGCGATGTTGAGTCCAAGCGTACGAGCCTTTTCTCGCACCTCGTTCTTTGTGAGATGTCCCACCGGGAAGAGCGTTCGCGCAAGCTGCGCCTGGCTGAGAGTAAAGAGAAAATATGATTGATCCTTGTGCTGATCTGTCCCGCGTAACAGATGGTATTGGTCGGTTGTCTGATCATATTCGACCCGCGCGTAGTGACCAGTGGCGACAAAATGCGCATCGAGTTCACGAGCCCGTTGCCAGAGCAAATCAAACTTTAAGTCGCGATTACACAGCAGACAGGGGTTTGGTGTTCGCCCGCGTAAATACTCATTGGTAAACACATCGATCACGCGTGAACGAAAGGCATCCTTCAGATTCAGGACGTAGTAGGGAATCTCAAGCTGTTCAGCGACACGGCGTGCATCCTGGAAATCGTCAATCGAACAGCATCCACCGTCATGCCCTTCGGTGTTACCGGCCAGCAACATAGAAATCGCGATGACTTCATAGCCAGCTTCGACAAGCAACGCAGCAGCGACGGCACTATCGACCCCACCGCTCAGCGCCGCTAATACTCGCTTGGAGGTGGGTGGCGACTCTGGACTCTGGACTCTGGACTCTGGACTACTTTTCTCAGTTCTCATTACTCATCACTCTATTACTGTAATCGGGCCGCTCGCACTCGCTCGACTACTCCTGGCAATATATCGAGGAGATGGTCAATGTCTGCTGCTGTTGTATCTTTTCCGACGCTAAAACGCAGCGCGCCCTTTGCGGCATCAGGATCGCGACCGAGTGCTAAAAGTACATGTGAGGGTTCTAAAGAGCCAGCCGCGCAGGCTGAACCGGTTGAAACTGCGATCCCGGCCAGATCGAGCCCCATCATCAGTCCCTCTCCTGTTGCGTTAGTAAAACCAATATTGACCGTGTTGGGAAGACAATCTTTGGCTGGGCTATTCAGGCATGTTCCTGGAATACGCTGCAAGACTCCGTCACGCAGTTTGCTGGTCAGGCGCAGATAATACGCAGCGTTTGTTTCTACCTCCTGGGCTGCGAGAGCGGCTGCCATGCCAAAGCCAACGGCTGCGGCAACGTTTTCTGTCCCCGCACGTTTTTCCCGTTCTTGCGGACCGCCATACATGAGCGGGGTAATCGCGGTGCCCTTACGGACATACAGTGCCCCGATCCCCTTAGGACCATAAATCTTATGTGCCGAGAGCGAGAGCAGGTCAACGCCAAGTGCATTGACATCGATAGGCAGTTTCCCCGCAGCTTGCACGGCATCGATATGGAGAAGAATTTTTCGCTCTTTGGTGATGCGGCTCAATGCGGCGATAGGCTGAATCGTGCCAATTTCATGATTTGCTATACCAATGGACACCAGAACTGTATCGGGTCGAATAGCCGAGACTAAGTCATCAGCATTCACGCGTCCTTCGTTGTTTACCGACAACAGAGTGAATGAGGAGTCACTGTTGGTCATCCTCTGTAATGGTTCGAGAATTGAGGAATGCTCGATCGCAGTCGTCACAACATGAGATCCTCGGGCACGAGCCGATCGGAGAACACCAACTAACGCAAGATTATTGCTCTCTGTTCCTCCACTGGTAAAGAGAATTTCTGACGGACGGCAATGAATCAACACCGCAAGTTGCTCTCGTGCAGTTTCTAGCCCCTGTTTGGCACGACGCCCTGCCCAATGAATGCTCGATGGATTCCCGAAATGGATTTGCAGATAGGGAAGCATCGCCTCTAAGACTTCTGGGCGTAATGGGGTTGTGGCGTTATGGTCAAGGTAAATGCGACGCATGAAAGACGCTCTGGTCAGGAGCTAAAATTTGATGAACAGAACTGGATATGGCGTCCCTACAAATCCCTTACGTTTCCCACCCATGCTCGCCGCGTAACTTCACAAACTGACACTCACCAAAATATTCTTCGCGCAAGCCAGACCGTTCCTTCCAGATGCGTACTAGTGTCTGGAGATCTTCTTCTCCCATCGGGGCGACGATACGACCGCCGAGTCGCAGTTGTGCAAGCAGGGGACGAGGAATACCTGGGGCAGCGGCACCGATGACAATGGCATCAAACGGAGCAGCCTCTGGCCATCCGAGAGTCCCGTCACCAACATGGACTGCCACTCCCTGATAACCAAGTCGGTGGAGAACAGCTTGGGAACGCTGCGCGAGCTGTGGTGAGAGTTCAACCGAACAGATTTCAACTCCTTGCTCTGCGAGAATCGCGGTCAGATAGCCTGATCCGGTACCGACCTCCAAGACATGCTCTCCTTCGGCGAGTTGCATAGCCAACGCCATCAGCGCAATCATGTAGGGCTGCGAAATTGTCTGCCCCTCGCCGATAGGTAAAGGGTGGTCCTCGTACGCTTGATCCCGCGTTGACTCATCAACAAACAAATGCCGAGGCACGCGACGCATTGCGTCTAATATAAGCGGGTCCTTAATACCACGCTGCACGAGCTGTTCCTCGACCATACGTTCACGAGCAATGGTGTAATTATCTAATGCCATGGGAGTTGCAGACCTCGTAATTCTTGCAGTGCACGATAGTTTGTCAGATCGACATGCAACGGGGTCACAGAAATGAACCCCTCGTGAACCGCAATGCAATCTGTTCCTTCACCTGGATCAAATCCGAGATCATCTCCGCCAATCCAGTAATACTTCCTACCGCGTGGGTCAACGCGTACTTCCATTGTCTCCGCGTAGCGTCGTTTCCCTTGCCGTGTCAGTAGGAAACCCTTCAGGTCTTCACGTGGGAGATTCGGGACATTCACATTGAGCAGTGTATCTGGCGGCATACCTTGCTCGATGACCTCTTTGGCGAGCACCGCAGCAAATTCTGCTGCTGGGACAAAATGATGTGGTGTTCCTTTGATGACAAGCGAAACCGCAATTGACGGAATCCCGAGCAGCGAGCCTTCCATTGCCGCAGACACTGTCCCAGAGTACGTCACATCATCGCCGAGGTTCGCTCCTCTATTGATACCAGAAACGACGAGTTGCGGGCGCACTGGTAAAAACCCTTTTACCGCGAGGTTGACGCAGTCAGTCGGTGTGCCGTTAACGGCAAACCGGCGAGACCCGATTTCATCAATCCGCAGCGGGCGATGCAACGTCAGCGAATGGCTCACTGCGCTTTGTTCGCGATCCGGGGCGACGGTATAAATCTCACCGATTTTTGCGAGCGCTGCCTCTAACGCATGTAGCCCCTCCGAGTGGATACCGTCATCATTGCAGATCAGAATAATCATGATGGTATTTCAACAGAAATGTATCGAATAAGAAAGGCGACCGTTGGGGCGATCGCCTTTGTGCCACGAATCGGGGTGAGCCGATTTGAACGGCCGACCACTCGCACCCCAAGCGAGTACGCTACCAGGCTGCGCTACACCCCGACAGCATTCGACTTACACCTGTTTGTCTTATCGTCTCTCCCATGAAGGGGCAAGAGCCTGAACTTGGGAATGAGCTATGAGTGATGAGTAACGAGATCCAAAAGTAGGAGTAGTCAAAAGCCTTCTTTTCTTTCATACTCGGCCCTCAGCCCTCATTACTTAGTCCTGTAAGCCGGAGGCGATTATGCCCATCTACCAAGGCGGATGTCATTGTGGCCGCGTACGATTTGAGGTGACGACCAATTTCGAGCAGGTCGTTGATTGCAACTGTTCGATCTGCACAAAGAAAGGGTTCTTACACTTGATCGTTGACCCTGGGCAGTTTCGCTTGTTAACCCCAGACGCGCAGATGTCCCTGTATCAATTCAATACCAACACAGCCAAGCACTACTTTTGCTCAGCGTGCGGCATTCATTCGTACTACGTTCCCCGTTCACACCCCGATAAGATTGACGTCAACGTCCGCTGCTTAGAAGGGGTAGAGCTGCAAAAACTCACCATCCAGCCTTTTAATGGGCGCGAGTGGGAGACGAATCGACATAGGTTAGACGAATAGGGAGTGGGGCAGGGTCGAGGGGAGCGGGAATCCAGGAGGCATAAGCAGACATCTTTCTTATTCAATCTGGATACCAGTTTTCGCTGGCATATACGTAGCCTTGAAGTACTCTCCCGCTGATAACAGCTTCAACCCAGATCCAATGTCACAAACCGATATCCAAGTGACTTACCATGCTTTACCAAGATTGGATCGGATGGCTGGATCGAGTAAGCGGGCGAAATCTTCGTGTGGTGCTTGGATACACACCATTTTGTCTTTTGCTTCAACTCGTATCCGGTAAGCAGGAAGACCGAGCGACTGAAAGACCTCGACCCATGCTGCCGATGGATCTGTGAGATCAAGGCTCTGTTCTTGTTTCATCATCAGTGACTATAGCGTAAAGGTCTGGCAAGCTGAATCCTGAATGTTCACAGTTGAGGAAAAAATGAATACGAAAGAACCCAAATATGGAGTCATCTTCGACCTGGACGGTGTACTGATCGATTCTGAGGGGCTTTACTACCGTGCTTACTCTGAAGTCTTAAAGCCATACGGAGTGACGGTATCGCGTGAAGAGTATGAACAGTACTGGATTGCACAAGGCAATGGCCCCGAATATATCGTTGAAAAACACCATCTGCCTATTTCTCCCGAAGAACTACGGCAACTTCGCTCTCCTGTCTATCTGCAGCTCTTGGAAACATGAAGTGAAACTGATGCCCTATGTGGAAGAGACGTTAACGTGGCTCACTCCCCATTTTGCATTGACCGTTGCGACCAACAGCAATCGTGAACACCTTGATGCCGTGCTTCGGCGTATGGGCATTGCGCGCTTCTTTCCGGTGACAATCGCTCGGCAGGATTACCAACAGGCAAAACCACAGCCTGATGCATTTCTGACGGCGGCAGCGAAGCTGGGTCTCGCTCCGATGCAATGTGTAGTGATTGAAGATACGTACAAAGGTGTTATGGCCGCGAATAGTGCGGGATCCGGTGTATTGCCGTTCCCAATGAATACACGCTGCACAATGATTTCAGTCGGGCGAGTCTGGTCCTTTCTAGCTTGAAGGAACTAACGCCGGAGGTAGTGTGGGGATTGCTGAGGTAGGAAAAGTCAAAAGTTACAATGCAAATGGCAAAAAGCAAAAATATAAATCTCTCTTCATTTTTGCCTTTTGATTTTCTTTTGTTCTCCGCCCGTTGCCTTTTACCGTTTTTCTATTATGCTGACTGCCGCTATGGCCGTACGAGCACGAAGGAGGGAACTGCATGACGGCACAATTCACGGATCGCTATGTGCAAGCTAATGGGTTGAAGTTTCATTACCTTGATTGGGGAAATCCAGAAAAACCACCGCTCGTTTTACTCCACGGAGTCGGACAGACCTGTCATACATGGGATCTGTTTGCGGCAGCGATGGCGCCACATTTCCATATTATGGCTTTTGACCAACGTGGACATGGCGATACTGACTGGGCACCCGACAAAGATTACTCACGCAAGACAATGGTCGGTGATGTGCTAGCGTTTACTAAAGCGCTCGGTCTCAATCGCTTTTTCCTCACTGGCATGTCGATGGGAGGCGCGAATTCTCTTTCTTTTACCGGCAACAATACTGACCGCGTCGAGGCACTGGTTGTTGTCGATGTTGGTCCACGAGTGGAAAAGGAGGGCGTTCAGCATATCCGTGATTTCATGACCAACTACCGTGAATTTAACGATCTTGATGAGGCGGCAGCGGTTATTCATCGTTTCAATCCGCGTCGTTCACTCGAAGTCATCCGTAAATTCACATGTGTGTACAACCTGAAGCAGCTGCCCAATGGAAAGTGGGGATGGAAATACGACACCTATTTTAGTCAGGGGCATGCGCGGCCCGTCGATATCAAACAAATGCATGATGAACTTGCCGCCGACGTGAAGAAAATCACGTGCCCAACACTCCTTGTGAAAGGTGGCGAAAGCGATGTCTTTTCTCTTGATGGTGCGAAAGAATTCCAGGAGCTGATTCCGGGATCAGAATTTGCTTTGGTTCCCAAGGCTGGACACTCGGTGATGGGCGATAACCCGGCAGGGTTTGAAGCAGCAGTGCGGTCGTTTTATACGAAAAGAGGATACCTACCGGCCTAAATCACTGAAGGAAGGGGTGAAAAGGCGAAACGGATAAACGGGTAAGTGGGAAAAAATAAAAGAAAGAAGTTTGCCATTTCCCTTTTCGCCGTTTCCTCTTTGTCCCTTTTCCCCTGTGAGATGGGAGAGGAGAGATATCATGGACCTTGGACTGAAAGGTAAAATCGTTATCGTCGGTGGTGCGAGCAAGGGAATTGGGAGAGCAACAGCACTGGGCTTCGCAAGAGAAGGAGCAAAGGTCGTCATCAGTGCGCGCGACCCAGGTCAATTGCAGAGTACGGCAGACGAGATTCGCCGCGAGACCGGTGCAGAGATCCTTGCTGTGCCTGGTGACCTCTCCAAAGCCGACGCAACGGATAAGTTCGTTGACGAAACGGTGAAAAAGTTTGGTACCATCCATGTCGTTGTTGCCAACACTGGTGGACCTCCGCTTGGTGGTTTTGGCAACATGAAGGATGAAGATTGGGAAAACGCGTTTTCCCTAAACTTTCTAAGTACCGTGCGACTCTTTCGTAAAGCGATCCCCTACATGGAAAAGCAGAAATGGGGACGATTACTGAGTGTGATGTCGATGTCGGTGAAAGAACCAATCGATGGCCTCATTCTTTCAAACGGAGTACGACCAGCAGTTGTTGGCATGGCAAAAACACTTTCTCGTGAAGTCGGGAAACACAACATTACCGTCAACACTATTCTGCCGGGGCGTATTCTTACTGATCGTTTGCGAAGTGGAATCGCTGCACGGGCGCAACGGACTGGGAAAACCCCTGAACAGGCGCTTGAAGAAAGTGGCACTGACGTACCCCTTGGGCGTATCGGTGATCCACAAGAAATGGCCAACGTGATTGTCTTTGTGGGTTCTGAAGCCGGAAGCTATGTGAATGGTACGAGTATTCAAGTGGATGGCGGGCTGTTACGCGGGCTGCTGTAAAGAAAACAAGATAAGGAGGATAAAGGGGAAAGGATAAGGGATAAGGGGAAGAAAGATTTTCCTGATAACGCATGCTCATTTTTGTTTCCTTTATCCTTTTACCCTTATCCTTTATCCTGTAGCTATGGATGGAATCCTTACCGCTGCCATCGACGCCGCCAAAGCCGCTGGCGATGTCGCCCTTCATTATTTCCGCACTAACCTCACAGTCGAGACCAAAGCCGACCGCACGCCGGTAACCAAAGCCGATCGTGAGTGCGAAGTAAAAATTACCGAAGTGTTGAGTGCGCGGTTTCCTGAGCATGGCTTTCTCGGGGAAGAGTTAGGCGAACGTCCGGGAAAAGTTGATACTCGCTGGATTATCGACCCCATTGATGGCACGAAAAACTTCATCCGTGGTATCCCATTTTTCGCGACTCTGATCGCACTAGAGGAAGCCGGAGAAATAACTGCTGGTGTAATGTACGCTCCGGCGATCAATGAGCTTCTCTCTGCTCGCAAAGGGCAGGGGGCCTTCGCCAATGGTCAACAAGTGCATGTTTCTGATGTTGCGGATTTACGTGACGCGATGCTTGTCCATGGAGGACTGAAAGATCTGAAAGTCCGACCATGTTGGGAACCGTTTCTTCGCTTGATAGAGACGACAGCACGCCAGCGCGGTTTTGGTGATGCGCTCGGTCATAGTACTGTGATTTGTGGGCATGCTGAGGTCGCGCTTGAGCCGGAGGTCAAACCGTGGGACTTGGCAGCGACGAAAATCCTCGTGACTGAGGCAGGAGGACGATTCTCGGACTTTGCTGGAACTGACTCAATCTACACAGGAAGTGCAGTTATTTCCAATGGACGAGTGCATGATGCGGTGGTGAAGATTTTGGGAGGAAGAAATCCTCGCTTTTCCAAAGGACAGGCTCAGAAAGAACGGTATGATGGCAGGCATAGCGCGCCCTTCGAGAGAGTTGTCGAGGAATGAGCAGGCTGGTAATCTAAGGACGGAGGTCTATGGACGCCCCAATCGAGATCATCGAATTTTCTGACTATTTGTGACCCTGGTGTTATCCTGCAGCGGTGCGCTTGCAGAAGATCAAAGAACGCTTTGGTGACCGAGTGACGATTCGCTGGCATCCGTTTGCCCTTCGTCCACAATATGACCCTACACCGTTCCGCTTCCAAGGCAGCTATGTTGAAGGCGCGTGGCGCCGCATCTCAGCAATGGTTGCCTCCGAGGGCCTGACCTACAGGATGTGGGATAAAGACGAGTTCCCACGTTGGAGTATGCCAGGACTTGAAGCCGGTTTCGCTGCCCAACGGCAGGGGACGACGCGTTTCACCGCTTTCATCTGAGACTCTATCGTTCGTTCTTTACCGAGAGTAAGAGCCTAATTGATAAAGATAACCTTGTAGCCGTTGCGCGAGACGCAGGTCTCGATATGCCCACATTCATGCACGACATCGACGATCACGTGCTGCAGGAGTCGGTACGTAAACAATGCCAGGAAGCAACCGAGACCTATTACGTCACAGCCGTGCCGACAGTCATTATTGGTGGAAAACGGCGCCGCATCGGGATGGTACCCCCGGAGGAGTACTTGCAAGATTTGGCGATTTTGGGGGTGAAGGAGTAGATGACCTCAGCACTTGAACATCCTCACCGCCGGTCGATTCGGTTGCCTGGTTATGATTACGCTCAGGTGGGGGCGTATTTTGTGACGATTTGTACGTACCAAAAGGAATGTGTGTTTGGGGAGGTGGGAGGTGACGGAGTGAAGTTGAACGATGCCGGATATATGGTGAACCAATGGTGGTTGGATTTGTCTCGCAGATTCCCCACAGTGGAGACAGACGAATATGTTGTGATGCCTAATCATCTCCACGGCATCATTGTCATTAGAGATGTAGGGGCCGACCGGTGTGTCGGCCCGGAGAAGAGGGCGCACACATCGGTGCGCCCCTACCAACCATTATGCAATGGTTCAAAACCATGACGACCAATGAATACATTCGGGGCGTGAAATTGAGGGGATGGCCACCATTTGTTGAGAAATTATGGCAACGCAACTACTACGAACACGTCATTCGCAATGAACAATCTCTTGTATCAGCATCAGGCAATACATCACAAACAATCCGTTACGTTGGACAGAGGATGAAGAGAATCCAGTGAATGCCCCAAAAACGTAGGGGCGTATTGCAATACTCCCTACTTCCTCGGCCCTTTCTTTTTCTCGTCTATTACAGGCTGTGCGGCAATGCGGCTAGAAATCTCTTCTTTCATCATTTCAAAACAGTCCTGACACACTTCAGCTCGCCAGCTCCAGGTCGAACGATTCGGTTGCTCCGTGACCTGGATGGAGAAGTTTAGGAGAGAGTCAAGACTTTCAACTTCGGTATTACAACGGTCACAGAAAACCTTCACCATAAAAACCTTTCGCTTCTAAGAGAAGGGGAAACGGCGATAATGAGGTCATAAGGGGAAACGGGGAAAAATAGGAAGCATGAACGCAAGAAAATCCTTTTCTTCCCTTCGCCGTTTCATCCATTTTCCCTTTCCCTTATTTCTGAAACTTACACCTTCGTCGATCCCAGCAAGTTCCCACCCAATGTTGGGTGACCGATACGCTTGTCACCAATCACGTTAACAAGAGCCGTCTTGCCGGATTTCAACGCACGTTCGAGAGCCGGGATGATCTCTTCGTTTTTCTCGACATGTTCAGTGTACACGCCCATTGGCTCGAATACCTTGTCATAGCGAATGTTCTGGAACCATATCGAACGGCTTGGTACGCCCTTTGAGCATCGGCATCGATTCGAAAGACGGTCCCCATGAGCTGTTGTTCCACAAGAGCGTGACGATCGGGATCTTGTATTTCGCAGCAGTTTCCATATCCATGCCACCGATGCCGAGACCCCCGTCACCACTGACAACGATCACTTGTTTACCTGGGCGACCAAGTTGCACGCCAATACCCATGCCGACACCGTGTCCCACTGGAGCGAGCGGTCCTGCATCAACGACTTGTCCCATTTCATGGGCGGTGAACCATTGGCTGGTGTAGCCACTCAGGGTGAAACTATCGATGATCAACGAAGCACTTTTATCGATCACTTTCATCAGGTCGCTGGTGAGGCGGTCTGGATGAATGGGGGTATTGTTCGCGAATTTCACCGCGCGTTCACCGATGAGCTTCTCGTAATTGGCCCGGATATCGGCCATTTGTTTGATCCACGGGCTTTCCCGTTTCGCGCTGAAATCTAGCTTCATTTCCTTGATCTTATCGATAATCTGGCGCAGCACGAGTTTGGGATCACCGACGATACCGACTTCGGCAGGGACGTGCCAACCAACACGCTGCGGTGTCGCATCCACCTGGATGTACGTGGCTTTGTCACTCCACGTGGGCGGTTCACCGAATTTCTCACCGCTCCAGTATTTGAACCCGACGGCGAGGACGACATCGGCTTCACCAGTGAACGGTTTCTTCCAAGCTCCGCGAATCGCCAACGGGTGCGCTTCGTCGACCGCACCTTGTCCAGAGCGTCGGCAATACACCGGCGTGCTGGTCAGTTCAGCTAGTTCCTTGAGTTCAGCTGCAGCATCAGACCAGAAAATACCATCACCACCAGCGATCAGTGGCTTCTTGGCCTTAAAGAGCAGCTCGGCTGCCTTCTCGATGCTCCGTGGATCGCCTTGCGAGCGTAGTTCATCGGAATTATAGACCTTTGCTCCTTTGCGCTGCTTATTCTCGTCGTCCACGTGATAGAGAATGTTCTGAGGAATTTCTAGCATCGACACGCCTTGTGGCGGGTTAATCGCTTCTCGGAAAGCCTGACGCAGGTCGACCTCGATCGTGGACCAATCGAGCACCCGCTTGGCGAACTTGGAGAACGTACGCACGACATCGGAGCCGTAGGCTTCCTGGAACGAGCCGATGTAGTCTTCAGTGGTAGGATGTTGGCCCGAGAGGCAAACGACTGAACTATTGGTGAGACCAGCGACGCACAAACCAGTGACGGCATTGGTCAGACCGCAACCGGCGGTCACGCAACACACACCCGGCGTACCAGTAACACGCGCATAACCATCTGCCGCATAAGCGCATGCCTGCTCGTGACGCATATGGATGAGATCCACATCGTTGTTCATTAAATTGGCAAGGATGGGAAACGTATGTCCACCGTTGACGGCGAACATATACTTCACCTTTTGTTCCTTCAAAATGCGCCCGATGAGCGCACCACCATCGACACTAGCCATTTGTAAGTCCTCCTTTGGGGGTTTCGGCGGGGCATCTTCCCATATTCTCTCTCAATAAAAAAGGGGAGACCCTTGCGAGCCGCCCCTTCATTTAGGAAACGTATTGCGTGTTGCGTATTACGTGTCGCTTTTTACGCACCACGCATCACGTTTCACGTGCCTATAGAATATAGTACTGCAACCGAATCCAAGCCGTATCGCGGTCGGCGTAGTAGTTCAAGAACGACGCGTCGGTTTGGAAGCGGCTTCCCAAATAGAGCGCTGTACCAGCAAACAGGTCAAGATTCCTGAAATACAGCCCGTGCCAGTAGAACTGAGCAAGAATCAAATGCTGCTTCGCGTTTACCGAATAGGCATACGCCCAGAGTGGCTCCAGTTTGCCTTTGGCAAAGAAGCCTGAACCTGACAACGTGAAGAGTTGTTCCCAGCGTTGCATGACGATCGAACGGGGCGTTGGTGAAGGCATTCAGCGCACTCGGACGGTTATTGTTTTGGTAGGTCATCAGATGCTGACCAGTCAAGAACCACTGGTCTTTGCCAAATGTCCCTGGTAAGAAACTCCAGGTACGTAGCAAGTCGAAACCAATCATACTACGCCATACGGCCGTACCAGACTTTGATTTATCCCTAATCGCTCTTGCACCTGGGCAGAGTGGTCACGCCCGTTAGGGCAGGGATTGCCATTTTCGTCCTGGAATTCTCCGTTTTCTTGCGCCTCGGCTATACTATTGCGGACACTGAAATTGCGCGGTTCGTTAGTGGACCAGCTTTGTTCCAGGCGGAACACGGCACCGGTGTAGTCAAAATCATTATACGTGGTTGTGAAACCAACGACGTGCGTCCATGGATAAAAATGTGCCGTTGGCAAACAAAACGTACCAGCACGATCATTGTTGGGATTTGCATCGGCGTTGTATCCATATACATCCCACCGACGAGAAACCTGGCTTGTTCTGCCTCATACAGCGTATCAAACCAGCTTGGGATCGCTTGATGCTGGATCGCTAGCGAGAAAAATAGGAAAATCAGGACGAAGAGCGCCTGTTCCTTGCTCCTCCCGGACCGACTTGGTTGATATCAAATGCCGCTCCCCATTCTACAAGAGCAGCCGGATCGGCTCGCTTGAATAGATAGTTGAGAGTGAAGTCGAAGTTGTCGAACGCTTTACCCATGATGCGGGTCCCGATCATGCTATTTTCCCACTTGGTACCACGAATCTGGTGACGAGAACCGTCGATATTGTAGACGAAGCTTGGCGCGATCGCCAGCAACGTTCGGAGAACAGCGGACGGTGTTGCAACCGTAATCTGGAGCGTCGGTTTTGGCATTAGGACCGACACGGAAGAGCGACCACGGGTTACGGACACGACCCTACTTTTTGTTATTCCCTAGCTGCGGAATGAAATCGATGCCGTCAGGAGCATCCGGTTCTGTAAAGTCGTGGGTCACGATACTGCAAATCCCAGCCACCTTCGAGGATCAGATGGTTGGTGCCTGGCCGCCAGCGTGGGGTGTAGAACACTTCCAATCCAACGTTCGATGCGATAGTTCCGACGTTACCAATGTCATAGAGAAACTTCACGGCCCAAATCGGCGTGCGGAAGTCTTCGAATGCTTCACCCACGAACCCGTTCTGGTCAATGCGGAGAGGGTTAACAATATCAATAGAGCGGAAAAGATCTGATTCGCCCCACACGATTTGTTGTTTCCCTAATCGCATGGACAGTTTGTGACCAAACACGTCACCGAAATCCACATCCAGGTTGATTTCGCGGATGTCGTTTTCGGGAAACATGAAATGATCGGTCTGGTTTTCGTTGTACAACTCGCGGTATTTGTCGCGCACGATATACACGGGATCGATGCGACCGCGATACATCAAGGAGAAATCGGCTTTGCGAATAAACGGAATCGCATACTGACCAAAGAGTTTACTGTCTTCAACGAGGTCTTCATATTGGTATTCGAGCCGCAGTTCGTTACGCCACTGCACCCATTCGGCGTTATTAGTTGGATCGCCTTTGAATTGCATAGCCTGTTGCATTTCATAGACGAGCTGAATTTCCGAGTTTCCGACTCGCGTGGTTGCTCCTGCCATAGTTGGCAACCACGTGATTCCTAATGCGGCGAGGAGGCTGAAGAGTAGCTTCAGTGCCCCGCGAAATGTACTATGCCTCTCAACCATTCTCAGTATCCCTCCTGATTGACTGAAATCATCTCCCGAAATGTTCTTCCCTGCAGTAGTCAATGCTTACGCGTTATTGCGATATTGAGCTTCCCTTTGCCGGTACAAACCGAAGCTGCCCACACCCCCTTTCCCTCCTCTTTTTTAGCGTTAGGAAAATCCTGGGACTTTTAGCGGTCCTAGAGAAAATTTTCAACTGCCCTATCTTCGAAAAATGTCGTAACTTATGAAAATATAAAGGAAATGTTCATAAAATTGTGCTTTTTATAGAATGGGAAGAGAAAATAACTCACGTGAGGAAGGGTCGTCATTGCGAGTCGCCCATAGCGCGTGGCGCTAAGCACGACGGCAGAAACACAGGACGCAGCCCTGTCCGTCATTCCCGCGCAGGCGGGAATCCAGTTTCCACCCCTGGATGCCGGGTCGCGGCCTGCAGCCTTGCCCGGCATGACGGGCTGCCACGAGTGTTCGACACGGGTCGAAGAGTTTGTTTCTGAGCAGGAGCTGCCAGCGACGAAGCAATCTCTGTGGGGAGGAAAAATATCACCCTTGACAGAGTCAGGTCCGGTCGCTAATACATGCGGCCCATGAGGATACAATTCTGTTCTGTAAAATTCTTACGGCAGATGATGAAAATCTCTGCCATCTGTTTATTGGGTTTCCTTGCACAATGCACCAAGGAAGAGCCGCCACCGAAAGTTGAGGCACCAAAACCTTCATTAGTAGACCAGTACAAGTCGACGTCAAAAGAAACAGCCGAGAATCCGGGGGTGGCAGGATCGCCTGGACAGGGGAAGGAAGAAGAAAAGCCAGCCGGGCACTAGGCTAAAGGTCGTATGACTTTGTATAGACGTCCCGGGGGCGTCTCTGCGCCGATTGCCCCTAGAAATAGTTAAGGGCGGATACTCATACCCGCCCTTCTATTTTGTCATGGATTTTGGAGAGATATGAAATCTCCATCTCTCTTTAGTTTTCTGTTATCCGACAATCCCTTCCTTACGGCACGGAGGAAGAACTTCGGTTTCCACAACACCATCAATGCCGGGATGAACGTGCACGAGCCGAGAAACTGATCACCATCCACAACGCCAGCAAGCAGTCCCATCTCCGAACAGAAGCGAATATTGGAAAATACCCAACATGTGGTCGCCATCACCAACGTCAATGGCAGTGAAAGTTACCGCCTTACCTGCAGTCGCAATACCAATACGCATGGCTTCGTTGACATCTCCTCGGTATTCTTCAACCGCCCGGCTGACGATATACACCCCGTAGTCAATGCCGAAACCGACACCTACGGTGACGATCGGCAGCGACTGCAGATTGATGCCGATGTTCCGATACCCCATATAGGCGTTCACGATCCCGTTGGCCAAGAACATCGCAGCATCATCACCAACGCGGCCATGGCCGAACGGTAGGTAAACATCACGATCAAGAACATGGTGCCAAAGCCGAGGATTGCATCAGAATGTCGTTTTTGAGAATCTCCTCGTTCGCCGCTCCCGTTACGCCAATCAACCCTCCGGCGAGACGAAAGTCCGCTTTTTCCATCGGGTTCTCGGCGACGAATTTCCGCGCTCGTGCAATCATGCGAGCGACATTATCGCCTTGATGGTTATGGGCATAGAATGTCACATGGGAAGTAGTGTAGCTTGGATCAAGGAAGCGAGAGGTTTCTCCCGGAGGCGCACCCGCGAAATAATAGAAGAACAGTGAGCTTACCTTCGGGATCTCGGGCGGAATGACTGCACCATCGCGGTTGTAAGTCATAGAAGGTCATGTTGATCGACTGGATGATATCAGCCAAGGAGAAGCTATAGCCAATATCCGGATCCCGCTCCAGGTGGCGTTGGAATTTCTCCATCGTGCGGAGAAGAGCGGGGTCCTTTAAGACATCTTTGTCCCGTCCCTCAATAACCACGATGAGGGGCTCGACACCGCCAAAGTACTTTTGAATCTCCAGGTGCGCCAGATTGTAAGGGGAGTCCTCCCGCAACAGCGGCGTTGCCGCGGTAGGGTCTCCAATCGTGAGATGACGTACTTGCGTGAGTGCAATGAGGAATGCAATCACCCAAAAGGCAACGACCATCTGCGCATTCCGTTTCTCCACGAGCCAATCCGCGCAACGTTCGATAAACTTCTGGAAGGGGCCCTGCAACCGGTTGATCACATTCTCCTTCTCTGGTGCCTTGAGATAGTAGTAGATAATTGGGTTCAACAGCAGTTCGCTGATCGCGACCGAAGTGACCCATACCGACGCCGAGATGGCAATATTTTGCAGAATCACTACCGGGACCACGATAATGACTAACATACCGAGGGCGTCGGTAATGATGCCACTGCTTGTGGGCACAAACAATTCGGCAAAAGCGGCAACGATGGCCTTCTCTTTGTTCCAGTTCCACTTCTTGTATTCGTCATAGTACCGTTCGTGCATTTGCACGGAGTGGCTCACTGCCCGGGCAGTGACAAAGAACGGGATTACCAAGGTCAAGGGGTCCATGGCGAATCCCATCAAGGATTGCATCCCCAGTCCCCAGAACGAGGAGATCACTCCGGTAATCGTCGGACGTAACGCCCCACGCCAATCGCGGAAATAGAAATACAGCAGGAGCCAGGCAATGATGGTTGCAGCAATGAAAACGCTGTAGACCTCGTTGGCATAGCGGTAGATCCAGCCGTACAGTTGCGGCTCGCCGGCGATCCAAATGGTATGTTCGTCAGTGGAGAATGGTTCGACGACCGTCCGTTGGACCTCATCAAATATACGTCGGTAGTCGATTCGCCCTTCAATAAAATTTGCCTTAATGAGCAAGGCTTTCCCATCGAGCGAAACGAGTTGACCGTAAATTGACTCGGTGTTGTAGCAAATCTTTTTGATCTCCTCGACTTCCTCATCGGTCTTCGGCGGGCGGCGCATCACGGGCGGCGTTGCGATTGTGCCCCCTAATACCGTGAGATAGCGTGTCGTGCGGTGTCCGATCGAGGCGATCTGGTCATGATTCACTCCATACACGCGATCGACTGCCTGGGTCATGTCGAAAACCTTCTTGAGTATTTCTTTGGTAAAAACTTCCCCCTTCTCGACTTTGAGCATGATGTTGACGTTATTGGCGCCGCCGAATTGTTCGGCAAACTTAATATGCACCTGCACGAAGGGTGGCGGTACGGCAGCAGGTCGTTGAACGCAGTGGACATCTCCAATTGGAAGGTGAAATACGCCATGATCGCCGTAAAGATTGTGACCAGGACGAGTACCGGGACGCGGTGTTTGATCAAACTTTCCCCGAGTCGGTAGAGTGCTTCGTTAGTCCTGCGGGGTTCCTGAAAACCCGGTGGGGAGGTTGCTCATTCGCCATGGTACTCTCTCCTTAGTAGCCTGAAATTGCAGGCCTCTGACACGGAGAGATTGTACCCCGCACAGAAAGTAGCCTTATTTCAAACTTTATAGTAACAATATGTTATATATAACGATGATAAGTTGAAGCTTTTAGTCTTAACACTGCCCGTCTGTTAGGTACCTACTACATATGTCTACTTTTTTGCGCTCCGTTCTCGAATCGTGCGAGTCTTATGAGCGAAGTGCCGTCGATGATGCCGACAGGTGCGATTGCGTAGATCGTAGTCATGTCCATATCTTTGTTTGTCTCTAGTGACTGATCATTTCTTTGGATATGCAATCTTCTTCTTTGGCTTTGTACTCCACAACATCAGTCCACCGGCAAGCACAGTGACCACCAGAATGATGATAGCCCACAAGACTGGATCAAGATCCATACAATCCTCTCTTATTGTTAGATGCGCCTATCGCTAGATTGCTTGTCTGGCCGACTTCCAATCTAAATCCCCGATAAGAGTATCCATCAACCAAGAGCAATCAGGATGGCGTTGGGGTCGCACTTTACTGCGATCATGAAAGGACTTCAACCCCTGCCATCTGTTCCAGGAGCGGGCGAATCCCGGTGCTCACTAGTCGGTAGTCATCGGCCGGGAGAAGGCGAATTGTTGCCATGGTAGTGTTTTCGTTAGGCTCCCGAAGGATCTCCAGTGATCTTCTACTCTTCACAGGCGACACGTGCCAATCAGCGTATCCTCTGACTGCAACGGTTCCCCTGGGTTCAGTGATTCACCAAACACTTCCTGAGTCTCGCCAAAATACTCTTCAACATCGTCAATCGAGACATCGAATCCCTGGCCAAAAGAGGCGATAAGTCGTACTGCGCACGCAATATGATCTGGACTGTTTCACATCCCACTGCTGGTGAGGTGCGTCTTGTTGGCTCGCCGTTGAGACTCTAGTGATACGCCGGTTTCGTATCGTCTGCATCCTCCACTTGTTGGTGAGCATACGGAAGAGGTGCTTACTACCCTGCTTAGCTATCACAGCGATGAGGTCGGTCGTTTGCGGGCGGAGTGGGTAATTTGATCGCTCCGCGTGTTTTCTCAGTCTATATTTTCACTTCGAGTAAGAATCGAGACAGTTGATCCAGGAAACACGCCACATCGAGGGCGTATAGCGCCGAGGGGCGCACGCGCGAGCACAGGTCCCGAGAAGCGCAGCGCACCGCGTGCCGGTCAGCGGCTGAGTGGCGCAGTCGCCAGCCGCAGGCGGCCGCTTGCGGGGAGTCTGAGGGGCCGTTCTCGCCTAAATTAGGCGCGAACGAGTCTGCGTATAAGGGGGGCATGTTGGTGAGGTGGGCGCAGGCGAGTGCGCCACCCGTGGTGCTTTTGCTGGGATCCAGTCGGCACCGTTGTTGTCCGAGTAGAGGATTAATCCGGTTGACTTGGTGGCGAGGACCCATCCGTCTTTCTTTTTA
>CAVTCR010000046.1:0-44989 GCA_963733195.1 uncultured delta proteobacterium | reverse complement strand
CCATGACACACTCAACAGTTTCAGATGGACAGAGTACTGGAGGCTGGGTCACGACCCAGCCTCCAATTTGCTTCATCACTCGTCAAATATTTCCCGGTTTGCTTCATCATATAGCATTTGGTCTTGTTCACGAATTAGAGGCGCGGACTCGAGGTGGCTCAAGATCTCACTTGCCCGCGTTTGTACCGCAGGGCTTACATCGTTGATTGCGTAACGAGCAAAGGCAATCTTGTCTTGCTCATCAATAGCAGGGTGGTTACCAATGACCTCTACGGCCATCATGCGAACCAGTTCAGCGTTCATGCTGGACGAGGTCTGATAGGACCTCGGGCGGAAGGGCAAGACCGGTAACATGCACCTTTCGCAGGACTCGATAGCGCACGTCGTCATCTTGATCTCCCAGCGCCTGTACAGCGACCTGTGAGGCGTTGGGGCCCTGAAGATCGATCAGAGTTTCGAGCGCCTCGGCACGCTGGCTCGCTTGCGCAGAGGTAAGTTGCTGTTCAAGTTCGGATAGTTCGTGAGAGCATGTGGAGGTTTGTGGCAGCCAGGCTTCACCAGTACCAGCCGGTAACACCCACACCGCTTTTAGGGCAACATTAGCTGTTCCCTGATTTGCGAATGCGAAAAAGCTGTCCTCAAATTCGAGCATGGTCTGCAGCGCGCGGTCAAATGGGACGCGGATGAGTTGAATGCTCACGGGTCGGTCCGCGATGAGTTGTGCGTTGATCTGGATGCCGCTCTCATGAGCCAGGACCCCCAATACCTTCTTGAGTGATTGGTTTTCCACACGGAGGGTCACATCGCCACCCTGGACTTCAACGTCTAGGCTACCAGAGTGCGCGTTGGTGTGATGGCTCTACACTCCTGGCGACATCTTTGGGAGTTGGGCTACGCTGCGGGTTATTCTTTGCTCTGGACTCGGTATTCTGTTTACCTGCCGAGGCGATGTCGCTGGTAGCGGTCGCTCGATGCCGTTCCCGGGGTGGCTCAGGGTGAGAAATCATGTCGTTGCGAATGCCGACAAGCATCGCGCCTACTCCAAGTGACACACCTAAAATGATTACGGAGATCAAGAACTTTTTTGTCATGGCCTCTACTCGATCTGTATAAAGAATGCCGCGGGCGTTGCGTCAAGAGCCGTCTCAGGTTCTCTGCAAAAGCGCCCGCGGGTAGTGAGGGTGAGCCGTTTCTCCTCGGCTGAGGCCCGTTCAAGCATGGCTCGAAAGGAGAACCCTGACTTGAACGGGCTGCGAAGAGCGCTATTTCTGACCTTGGAAGTGATATTCGCCGAGGATCCCAGAACCCGCAGTGGTATCTAACGCATGAAAAGTCCCACCCATGCGATGCGGCGCGCTCGCGATCACATCGGAAACGTTCCCCACCCAGGTCTGAATGACCACACCTGCGGTATTTTTGCGGGCGAAGGCAATACGACCGGTTGCCGGGCAGTAATAACCACGCACGGCGTGACTGACGGATGTGCCTGGATAAATCGTACCGTTGATCGCTTGACACGGTAAGGGACCAGTTTGGCTGCTGATTCTCAACGACCCGGCATGCTGATTGCCGACAATGGTCCAGGTGCCGGTGACATTGGCGAGCGGTGCAGCGGTTGCGATGCTTCCCCATACTAAACTGATGGTCCCGGCGGCGATTGCCAAACGATTCTTAAAGGTCTTGCTCATAATCAGGATCTCCTCATCAGGGTTCTTCACTAGTTGATTGACTTTGCTGTACCCCTTGCCACCCGTGCGAAGCAGAAGAACCCAAGGTGATCGCTTCGCCCGCGCCGCAAGCAGCCCATACGCCAGCGCTGTGTTAGATATTGTCATCCGTCATGTATGCCTCCTCTGCGGTACAGAACCGCGGTGTCTTTATCTCTAAGGCGTGACTTTTCGAGTCACAGTGTGACTCGTAGCGAGAACACGAGGAAAAAGAGAAATTTTTGTGGGAGGGAGAATTTTCGCTGGGCGAACTTCGACAAGCTCAACCCGTACGGTTCCAGGATCTCTACTACAGTGTGGCTGTGCAGAGAGAAACTGGCATCACTGGATGATTACCGTATATGATCAGCAAAATTCATCAGGCCGTGGTGTACCCGGCTGGGGGCTTAAAATTCCCACTGCACGGGGAACCGGCAGACAGGAGTGTACGAGCAAAACGTGCCGGTCTTGATCGTGCGCGTCAGATACTGCGTCAGTTCCGGATTGAGCACGGCGATCTTTTGCAATGCCGCTTTGATTCCTTTAGTGACGTTGACCCGGGCCCGTTCTGTCTGAGATGCCACCTGCCGCGTCCGCCCGCCTAACCCTAAGGCAGCACTGAGTTCTTGGGTGAGAAAATCCATCTCCTGCTGCAATTTCTCGATACGTGCTAAGTCGTGAAAGCCTTGCGCTTCTTCTAACTCTTCCTGGAGATCAGTCAGCCGCTGGCGATAGGCCGCACGGGCTTGGGTATCAAGCACAGGAGTCTACGGTGTCACTCGTCACGCCAGCCTGGCCTTCCTTAGTGGTTAGGGCGATGAATTCAAAGCAGTGGAACTCGTGGTGAGGGTAGCGTAACAAATGGGCAAGATAGACAAGACCGCGCATCTGTTTGAGACGGCAGGTGCTACCTTGATAGGCGATTGTCCAGTATTCACCTTCGCGACGGAACAGAGTAGGGGTTAGGGCTTGGGGATTAGGAGCTGGAAAGTTGGAGATGCAGGGTTTGGAGTCAACAGTCGTCAAAGGGTTGATGTCTGACGGTTTGCGTGGGGACGATGGCCGATGGTTATGTGCTTCCACATCTTGGAACACGAGACTTGAGATTTGAGACTCGATTTTTTCACTCAGCCGTGTCATCCCCAGTTCTTGTGTGGTCGTCAAAGCGGACTGCAAAAGAACTTGGGCCTGTTCATGGTCACCTGGCTGATTACGTGATAGCCGCATGGAAGCGTAATCACACTCAGTGTGGGCAACAAACGGACGGCTACCCAGTTGGCGATTGAAATGGAGCGCGGCGGCAAAATGTGCCTCGGCCTCGTCCCAGCGGGTGAGGGTTGTCGCCAGCAGTCCCAGATAACGTGCGACCGAACCGTAACAAGCGGCGGAGGTGGCGACGACGATATTGTGGGTCGCATATGGCAGCAGCAGCGTGTAGAGTTGGCTGGCGTGGTGTCTATCACCAAGGAAAGTGCAGACTTCAGCGAGCGCCGTCAGCCCAGGGAGCCAGTTGGCATCGCGGGGGAAATCGGTAAAGTCTCGTGCGGCGAGAGACAGAAACTCATGGCGGGCTTTTTCGTAATCACCACTGTCACTGTAGAGTAGTGCGAGTGCACAGCGCCAGGCAGGTAGGGTTGGGAATTGCGCAGCCAGGGCGGCAACCGCAGGCTCCAGTTCAGCACCCCGTCCCTGCTGACGGCGGAGCCAAAACATTTGTACACCGAAGAATTGCATCGCGTTGTTGACTTCGTTTTCATCCCGACAGGCAACGGCTTCCTGAGCTAAACGTTCGCCTTCGTCGAATCGGCCTGCCAAAAGCGCACGGGTTGCAGAGATGAGGAGCAAATGCCACCGATAGCGCGGGATCCGGATATCGCTACCGCGCTGCGTGTAACTCAGGACTTCGTGATTCAGCGCAATGCTGTCTCCGATTTCAAACAAGTCAAAGATTTTCCACGCCTGTCCCTCGCGTACAAGATCGCGATCATTGAGATCTTCTGCCAAGCGGATAGCTTCTGTGGCGAGTCTCAATCGTTCTTCGGTATAGTCTGGCCCCCAGAGCGCAAAATGGCGTGCAATCAATGCCATGGCAAGGGTTCTGCTGTCGCCATGCTGGCGAGCAATAGCAAGCGCTTCCGCACTCAGCCTCTCGCGTTCGTCCGCCGCAGGGGAGAAATAGAGTGCAACAGAAAGGCGGGCGAGAACTTGGGCGCGTAAAACTCTTGGCTGATCGCCCAAAGCCTGTAATGCTACCCTGAGAAAACCAACGAGGACAGAATCCAGCACCCCCGTTTCTTCTCGCACCCGACCGAAGCTAAGTGCGGCTTGGGCAAGAAGTTCTGCATCTCCTATACGTTGCGCGAGATGAAAAGCCTGCTCATAGGTCTCCCGAGACTGGGCATCTTTTCCTGCCCACCAGCAAGCATCCCCCAACCTCAAGAGGAGCTTACCGCGTTGTTTTTCATCAGGCTCCAGCAGATCGAGCATGCGCAACGCCCGCTCATAATGATCGACCGCGTCTTCATAGGCAAGGCGGGAAGTCGCATACTCTCCCGCACGAACCGCGTACGTCAACGCTTTTGTCGCCTCTCCCCCAGAAGCTGCTTGTTCAAAATGGTAGACTAATTCAGCAAGGTGGTGTTCATGAGTTCTGTACAGTGCTTCGAGTACCACACCAATCTGCCGGTGCAGTTCGAGACGTGTACCAAGCGGCAGATCTTCATATAACGTCTCGCGAATGAGGGCATGCGAAAAACGATACGTCCCTAGGTTCCCGGGCAGGCACGTAATGAGATGCGCGTCCAAGGCCTCGTCAAGTGAAGCAAGTCTGGTTGCTTTCGTAGAAGTAGATTGCAAACCTGCTTCTACCCTCTCTATGATCTTGAGATTGAACTCCTGCCCCATTACTGCGGCGGTTGCTAACACATGCTGGCATATAGGGGAAATGCGCTCTAATCGTTGGCGAATTGTTTGCCGTACGCGCTGTGGAATCGCCATATCAGAAGAAGAAAGGGGTGTCAGGGCCGCAGCACTCTCCCCGTCGCCCGGCAGAAGCCGGACGATCTCGGTGACGAAAAACGGGTTTCCTTCTGTTCGCTGATACACAGCGTCCGCGACGTTGGCCGTGGTAGTGGTTCCCAGAGTGTTCTCAATTAAACGAGAGACATCACTTCTAGCGAGCCCACCCAGCGTGAGGATTGTTCCCTCCCGGGTCAGTTTGCCGAGGGTATCAGCGAGGGGATGCGCACGGTCGACTTCTCCGTCGCGATAGGTACCAACGAGGCACAGGTGTGTGCCTGCAAGCTCACGAGCCAGGAATCGTAACAGCAAGAGCGATGGCGTATCGGCCCAGTGCAGATCATCGAGAATAAGAACGAGTGGATGCGTCCGTGCGGCATTTCTCAGAAATACCGTCACGCTATCGAAGAAACGAAAGCGAGCATGTTGAAGATCAAGCACTGCTGGTGGCTGTATCTCAGGGAACAGTGCACGAAGCTCTGAGACGACGTGTGCAATATCGGCCGCGCCCGTGCCCAACTCCTTGCGTAAGAGGTGAGTATCCCGAGCGTGGACCAGGGTTCGGAGCATCTGGAGCCACGGCCAGAAGGCAGGAGCTCCTTCTCCTTCCCAACAGCGCCCCCACACGACCTCGGCTTTCCGTTGCAACGCAATGAGTGTGAATTCTTCCGCCAGACGGGTTTTGCCAATGCCGGCTTCTCCTGCTAACAAGACCAACCGTCCTCGACCTGTTGCTGCATCGCTCAACGCTTGACGCAACTCCTCGAGCTCACGTTCCCTGCCGACAAAACGGGAGGGAAACGTAGCAGTAGAGGGAGATTCGTCTGCTCTACGGTCGCGTGGAGGCGATAGGGAGATAGGGATAATCTTCGCCATAATGTCATGAGCCCTGAGCATCAATGTGGAGGAATGAGCAAGAATTGGGCCCGTCGCCGAGGTGGTCATTCTTCGGGTGTAGATAGAGAATAAGTACAGCGGAAAAGCGAAAAGTAGCTGAAGTTCCTAGGAGGCTTTCAGACGTGTCACGAATCTATGGTGGAAAATTTTGAAGACAGCATGGAAATGAGAATTGACAGTAACGCAGGCTGAGATGAGGCAAAGCCGAATCCCAGCGTCATCAAATAATGATGAATGTAGAATGCAGAATAATGAATGGGGAAGAAATCCAGCGTCCGAGGCCCGGGGTCGCGGAAAGTCAAAGGGAGGAGTCTAGGACCCATTTCCCACCAGGAGAGAAGGGACCCATTGTCACGTGGGTATAAGGAGTGCCAAACACTCTCGCTGACAGTGCTACTTTCGCCTGGGCTTAGGGAATTGTATTCTTGTTTTCGCCTTTCATACCTGGCAACACGGTAACCTTCACCATCAGGTATGTTTATGGCTGAGTCTACCAACATGATCGAGTACTCTCTGACGTGCACTACCGTGCTCATGTGTCACCCTACGACGATCAATCAGGCTGTACATGAGATCGCAGTGCGTATTGGCTGGCAGCAAGATGGCGTGTTTGCACTGATCTATACTCTTACAGGTGACTGTAGTCGCCTGTGGATTCCACCGACGCAACTGCC
Source organism: uncultured delta proteobacterium (assembly GCA_963733195.1). Taxonomy (GTDB): domain Bacteria; phylum Desulfobacterota; class Binatia; order Bin18; family Bin18; genus VGTJ01. The sequence continues at coordinate 38,694 of CAVTCR010000046.1, read as the reverse complement.
AGCCAAAGTCGACGGCCTTTGGCAGCATACCTGCTTTGAGGCGTTCGTTTCTGCAAAAGGCAATTCGGCGTATTGGGAGTTTAATTTTTCTCCTTCGAGCGAATGGGCAGTGTATCAATTTCGTGGCTATCGTGACCGCACGTCACTTGCAGAGGAAGCGCACGTGCCTCAGATTCTCGTGCGTAGGACAGCAGATCGTCTCGAACTTGACACTCGTACTCGCCTACCGCATCTACTGGCGACACAGCCACTACGACTGGCGTTATCTGCGGTGATCGAAGATGACAGTGGGAAGTTGTCTTACTGGGCACTCAAACACCCGCCCGGCAAGCCTGATTTCCATCATCCTGACTCCTTTGCGTTGGAGATCGTACTACCGAAGAGAGAAACCACAGAAAAGGAAAACTAATGAAGTTCGGAATCGATCGTCTGCTGGAAGAGCCTGCCCTACGAAAACCTCTCGCCGGTCGCCGCGTGGCGTTGCTTGCTCACCCAGCGTCGGTGACACGCGATCTAGTTCACTCTCTCGACGCGCTCGCGGCGCTCAACGACATCAAGCTCGTTGCTGCCTTCGGTCCGCAACACGGACTGCGCGGGGACAAGCAGGATAATATGGTCGAGTCACCAGACTTCAACGACCCTATCCACGGGATTCCGATCTTCAGCCTCTATGGCGAAGTGCGCCGTCCCACACCAGCGATGATGGACAGCTTCGACGTTCTGCTCGTCGATCTGCAGGATGTGGGCTGTCGCATCTATACCTTTGTCACAACACTACGATACGTCCTCGAAGCGGCTGCGGAGCACCGGAAGGCGGTCTGGATTCTTGACCGACCCAATCCGGCAGGTCGTCCGGTGGAAGGTCTGCGGCTGCGACCGGGCTGGGAAAGCTTTGTCGGCGCGGGACCGCTGCCGATGCGTCATGGTCTCACTCTGGGTGAACTCGCGGGATGGTTTGTGAAGACGTTGCATTTAGATGTTGAATGCACAGTCGTAACCATGAACGGCTGGAACCCTACGAGCGCACCGGGATATGGCTGGCCGCTCGGCGAGCGCACCTGGGTGAATCCCAGCCCGAACGCCTCGAATCTCTGGATGGTCCGCTGCTACGCTGGAACAGTGATGCTGGAAGGCTCGACACTTTCCGAGGGGCGTGGCACGACGCACCCTTTAGAGCTTTTCGGGGCGCCAGATCTTGCCCCTCGTTCGCTCCTCGCAAAGATGGAATCCCTTGCACCACACTGGCTGCATGGCTGTCGACTAAGGGAATGTTGGTTCGAGCCGACGTTTCATAAGCACGTTGGCAAGCTATGCGCGGGCATACAGATTCACGTTGAAGACGCGAGCTACAATCATGACACGTTTCGGCCCTGGCGATTACTCTCGCTGGCGTTCAAATCCTTACGGACTCTGCGACCGGACTTTGATCTGTGGCGTGACTTTCCCTATGAATACGAACGCGACCGGCTGGCTATCGATTTGATCACCGGTAGTCCGCTGTTACGCCAATGGATCGATGATCCTGCGGCCACACCCGCTGACCTCGATGCTCTTGCTCACCCAGACGAGGCTACCTGGCGCAGTGAACGCGAGTCGGTGCTATTGTACCGATGAGCCGCGAAGAGAAAATGGGAAAACGACGAAACGGCAATACGGATAAGAGAGGAAACAAGTAAATGGTAAAGGGGGAAATGTAGGGGCGCAGCATACTGCGCCCTCTTTCACGATCTGTTAGGTTAAATCAAACTGAAACGTGGCATTCATCCCTTTGGCAGCATCTTTATTAAATGTATCCTTCATGCCATCCATCACTTGTTGTACGGTTGTGGCTGGGGAACCACCTGCACTGGGCTTGAATAGACTTTGCAGTTTGAGAGCGAGTCCCATATCGCCAGCAATCTTCAATTTTCCCGTCATAAACGCCATCTGACCGTTGAGCTTGCCGTTGATCATATCGAGGTAATCGCTCTCCTTCATAGTCAATGTGATGCTGGGTTTCTCACACTTTCCTGCGCAAACATCGATTGCCTCATCCGCGATCGTGAAATGGATACTGGGTTGCCATAGGGCTCCTCCTCTGCATGTAAACTTCTTCTACGCTACCAACTCTTTGTTGCGGAGAAAAGGTCCTCACTGGAAATTGGGAATGACTTTCTCTCCCAAAAGACGGATAGACGATAACATCTGACTCTGCTCACGGACGATATGACGAAAGAGAAAGTGATTACAGCCAAGGCGGCGATATTTCTCAATCTCGGCGATGACCTCGTCCGGACCGCCGACGAATAACGCTTCGAGTTTCTCACCAGTAAACCCACGGTAGCCGGACTGAATAACCGGATCAGCATGCTTTTTTGCCGTAACGAGATCTGGGGCAACGTAAATGTCGCGACGAATAGGGAGTTCTCTGACAGTCCGCCCGTATTCTTGTAGTGCTTTACGGTAGAATCCAATCCGTTCTTCGCATTGACGGAGGGACATCCACGGAGCAATGAGCCAACCGTCAACGAGACGAGCGGCACGGCGCACTGGACCATCGGCATCGCCACCAAGCCACACCGGCAGTGGCTGCTGTACGGGTTTAGGGTTGATGGTCACATTAGAGAACTGCCAGTATTTTCCTTGATGGGTCACGTTATCACTAGTCCAGAGCTTCCGCATGATCTCTAGGCATTCCTCAAAGCGACCAGCCCGCTCCTTCCACGGGATGCCGAAAGCTGCATGGGCATCTTGTTGCCCACCACCGGCAGTTTTGAGCGTAAAGCGTCCTTCGCAGATCACGTCGAGTGTCGCAATCTGTTCGGCAAGTAACACCGGGTGAAAAAGTGGCAGCATGAATAACGCACCAATCTGCATCGTGCCGGAGACCGCGGAGATTCGGGCAATCATCGGAATGTTTTGTAGATAATGATGCGGAGTCACATGATGATCGCCAACCCATACAGAATGAAAACCTAGCTCGCGGGCGGTCTGCACTCGCTCCAAAAGATCGCGAACACATTGCTGTGGGTCAGTACTTTGTGGATGGGAGGTCGTGAGCGAAAGGCCAAAACGCACACGGGAGTAGTCATAGTGTCTATCCTTTGAGGTATGTTGCCGAGCATCTACCACACTTCAAGACAGCGGCAAAGCAAGGGATTGCGGGAAGTCAATGAAGAATGAAGAATGCAAAGAAATGCTGAACGCTGAACGATGAATGAGGAGGACAAATGACGGCAAAATATGACTGTGAGCGATGGTTTCTTGCTTTGATTTTCGGGATGGCGCTATGTGTGAGCCCTTCAGTTTTTCTTTTTGCTCAAGAAGCAAAGCCGGTTACTACAGCAGACTTGGAGAAAGTTGCCAACGAATCGACAGTTGATCTTACGACAACTGGTCGCAAGAGTGGCAAGGCGCACACCAAACCAATCTGGTTTGTCTACGACCAGGGTCACCTGTATTTACAATCTGGAAAAGGGGGAAAGTCTGATTGGTATCAGAACCTTAAGAAGAACCCGCAAATGGCCCTCAAGATTGGCTCGGTGTCATTGGCAGGTAAAGCAAAATTCATTGACGATCAAAAAGAGACTGAGCGAATTCATAGTTTGTTTAGGACGAAATATGTTGGTGCCCGTCTTGCAGGGATGGTCGGTTCGTCGATCGGACATGGGAAAGCGGTGGAGGTTCTCCTGGAATAGTTGCCAGTTTCCAGTTCTTAGAGAGGGATAGAAGTAGGGTGGGCAACGCTCCGCTTTTGCCCACCGAACCTGGTGTAAGTTTGGCCTATAGCTTCGCCGACGGGACGACTAGCTTTTCCGCCAACTGCTCGATCGCACCTTTCACTGTCTTTGCGTCACTCGGAATCGCGCCGACAATCACTTGGTCCACACCTGCGTCGCGGTATCGCTTGATCGCGTCGAGTTCGACCGGTGAGCCGATGCCGGGCGATACGGCGAACGAGAGTTTCACGTTGCCACGTCCTGCCGCCTGCGCATATTGCTTCATGCGTGCAATCAAGGTTGGCGCAGCTTCCGGAGTCACATTCACACCAAACCAACCATCTCCCACTTCCCCTACACGCTTGAGGGCCGGGGTGCTCTCGCCACCGAAGATGATCGGTGGATATGGCTTCTGCACTGGCTTGGGATACATGCGCACTTTAGGAAAACTGAGAAATTCGCCCTTGAACTCGGGCTCTTCGTTGGTCCACAGGAGCTTCATCGCTTTGAGATACTCGCGCGTCCGTTCGGCTCGCCGTTCCCACGGCACGTTAACCGCAGTGAATTCTTCTGCGAGCCAACCAATACCCACGCCTAGATCAAAACGACCACCGGACAATTTATCCAGACTGGCAACTTCTTTTGCCGTGACAACAGGACTGCGCTCTGGGATCAAACTGATACCCGTCCCAAGACGAATCTTTTTGGTCAGCGCCGCTGCGTAGGTCAGGGCGACATAGGGGTCCAGAATGTCAATCTTGGTCGTTGGCATCGGCAATCTGCCGTCTGCTGAGTAGGGATATTTGGAAACGTACTGGTCAATCAGCACGACATGCTCTGGAGCCCACAACGAGTGAAACCCGCACGTCTCGGCAGTCTGGGCCGTCGTTGCGAGGATTTCGGGGTCAGCCGCAGGGCCGATACCAACAGCAAAAAATCCGATTTTCATAACCTTTCCTCCTTCTATTGTAGCGAACGCCTGTCATTCTTCTGTTTCGTTGGCTGCTTTGAACGCCTCACGTCCCTTGCCAGGGGTAGGGTCTTTCACCAAGCCGTAAATTTGCCGGCCTTCGTGATCTTCAGGAAGATGCTCTGTGATTGGCATCCCCTCTGGTGTCACAAACAGTAGGCAATGGCAATACTTCCATTGTTTCATTTCATCGCAGGCACAGACCCATTCGCGACTGCGGTCGAGCTCGGCCTTCTTGTCTGGGTAGAAATTACACGGACACAACGGTCGTCCAACTTCATCGATGTTTCCAGCGAGTCCGAGGACGACGGCTTCGGTCACTTCTTTGTCAGGATGGGGAAACGTGCCACTTTTTTCCCAGTATTTCTGTACGTATACACGCATACGCTGCATGCTTTTCTCTGATGGCGGCTCTTTCATAACGATCCTCCCGTGCGGGTTGCTTTCCGGCCGACCCTTCTTAATGATGACGTTCACCCTTATGCCATTTTTCTCCGGGAGGCGGAACATGCCCACGAAAATCTATGTCACACGCCAAATTCCAGAGACGGCCCTTGCTTTACTGCGTCCGTATGGTGATCTCAAGGTGTGGGAACGCGACCAAGCTATCTCGCGAGACGTTCTACTTCAAGAAGTGCACGACACTGATGCACTCCTCTGCATGGTAACCGAACGTATTGATGAAGACCTCTTATCGCATGCCCCTCAGCTGCGGATTGTCGCCAATATGGCTGTCGGTTATGACAATGTCGATGTCCCAGCACTGACGCGTCATGGAATTGTTTTTACCAATACTCCAGGGGTGCTGACCGAGACTACGGCAGATCTCGCATTTGCCTTGATTCTTGCTATCGCTCGACGAATTGGCGAAGGAGAACGCCTTGTCCGCTCAGGAAGTTGGCCGACGTGGAGCCCGTTTGTTTTCCTTGGTACCGACGTTCACCACGCTACCCTTGGGATTATCGGCTTAGGACGCATCGGCACCGAAGTTGCCAAACGTGCGCAAGGTTTCGACATGCGGGTCCTCTATACCAATCGTGGTCGGAACCCTGAAACAGAAGAGCGATTCGGTTGTACGTGGGTTGACCTGCCAACACTATTGCATGAATCAGATTTTGTTGTGGTCCTCGTTCCCCTCTCACCAGAGACTCGTCACCTGCTCTCAACGTCTCAGTTTCAGTTGATGAAACGGACGGCGTTTCTCATTAACGCGGCGCGCGGACCGATCGTTGATCAACGGGCTTTGTATGAAGCTTTGCGGGACGGAGTGATTGCTGGTGCCGCACTTGATGTGACAGATCCAGAGCCGATTCCATTGGATGATCCTTTGCTGTCATTAGACAACTGTCTCATCGTTCCGCACGTCGGTAGTGCCAGTGTCGCCACACGCACCCGTATGGCTACCCTTGCGGCGAAGAATATTGCCGCTTTTCTTTCTGGCCACCGTCCGCCTACACCAGTGAATGCAGAAGTGCTGGAGTCGATGTTGGGGTGAGGCCGAGAGAGGAAGGGGAAAAATGTGGAAGTCTCGGATGTCATTTGTACAGTACAACGAACGCGTCCTCGAAGCATTGCAAAAGAAAAATCACAGAGCGTTGGTAAATGATGAGGGGGTAGGGTCCGTAGCCCACCTTTCAGTACCCACGCCTGATCATTACATGCCACTGCTTTTTGTGGCATGTCTCCAGAACGACAACGAGCCGACCGCCTTTGCTGTCAATGGTATTGAGCACGGGTCGATCGGCATGTTGACAGTCGTCTTTGGTGCGTGACTTGATCATCAGGCGTGGCGAAAATACGGAATGACGTGTTTGCCGAAGAGGCGAATTGAATCCATGATGTCCTGGTGCGGAAGACCACCGAATTGCATGAAACACAGGACCTGATCGACACCTGCAGCTTGATACTTCTTTAAGGTGTTAATGCAGGCGTCTGGATTGCCCATACAGAACATGCCACCGTCGATGAGGTCGTCGACGGACTTCCCGGTCCGCTCTCCTTGCAGAGCCCCCACCGCAAACTTGTAGGAATCAGGAATCTTCACTCCTTGTTCCTGCCACGGGCGATAGAGTTGTAACGATTTATTCAGGAACCACATGCCTGCTTTACCGCCGACCTCCCTGGCCTTTTTGTCACTCTCGGCGCAATGCACGATACCAAGTGCTGCTACCTGATCGTTGACAAATGCGCCCACCGGCTCTGCTTGCTTGATGGCCTCACGGTACAACTGTACGCGTCGCGTCAGTTCTTCAGGCTGGCCAATGTTGAAACAAAGCGCGCCCAATCCCTTCTGGCCAGCACCGGTGAAACTATCTGGTTGTGCGCATGCCACCCACAGTGGTGGATGGGGTTTTTGTACCGGCTTTGGAATGACCGAACGCGGAGGAATTTTGAAGAAATGTCCTTCGTGTGAAAATGGATCTTCCAACCACATACGCGGGATGATGGACACCGCTTCTTCCCACATCGCTTTTGTCTCTTCTGGATTGATACCAAAGCCTCCCATTTCAATCAGCGTCGTAGAGCGTCCGGTGCCAAGCTCACAACGCCCATCGCTGAGAATGTCGAGCACTGCAGCCCGCTCAGCAACGCGAATAGGATGATTGTACTGTGGTGGAAGCAATGCCACCGCATGGCCAATACGAATTTTGCTGGTGCGTTGGGAGATAGCACCGTAGAGGACCTCTGGTGCCGGGCAATAGGAAAACTCGGTCAGAAAGTGATGCTCAACGGTCCAGAAGTGATCGAAGCCCATCTCTTCAGCCAGCATAACCTGGGCAATCACCTGTTTGTAGGTGTCTTGGACGATACCCGGATAGTGCGGTTCAGGGATCTGAATTTCATACATTAGCCCGAACTTCATGTAAGAGTCCTCCTGTTATTTTTTCTGCATCTCGAGAAAACTAGGAAACCCAGTGTGTGCGGAGACGCCGCCGTCAACGATAATCGCTTCTCCGGTGATGAACGACGACTCATCAGAGGCGAGAAAGAAAACCGTGTTGGCGATCTCCTCTGGTTCGCCCATGCGTCCGAGCGGATGCACGGAGGCTTGCAAACGACGGAACTCGTCTTCTCGCCCTGGGCCAAGAATCTGCGCCGCTCGTGTATTAATTGCTCCTGGACAGACACAATTCACTCGGATGCCGTATTGCGCATTTTCGATTGCGGCAGAACGAGTAAGATTGATCACCCCCGCCTTTGCTGCGTTGTACGAGGACAACCCATAATCACCCGCAGTGCCGGAAACTGAAGCTGTGTTGATAATCACTCCGTTGCCTTGTTTGCGCATTATCGGCAGACAATACTTCATGCCAAGAAACGTGCTAGTGAGTGTCACCGCCAACACGCGATTCCAACGCTCCAGCGAGGTCTCTTCGAGTGACGCCACATCTGCCGCCCCGGCATTATTGAACATAATGTCGAGTCGGCCATAGGTATCGAGTGCCAGTTTGATAGCCGTTTGTACGCCTTCGGGGTCAGAGGCGTCCATTTTGAGACACACAACTTTCCCACCACTCGCCTTGATCCCAGCAGTGACTTCTTCCGCACGTTTGCCACTGAGGTCTGCAATGACGACCGCAGCACCTTCTTGCGTAAATCGTCGTGCAGTCGCGGCACCAATGCCAGAACCACCAGCGGTGACAATTGCTACTTTACCGTCGAATCGTTTGGTCATATATCGCTCCGCGACAGGGGTCGGGTTTTAGGGGTCAGGGATCAGCAAGAACGTAGATGTTGAGGTTTAGATTTCCTTTTCTGACTGGTCCCTGGTCACCGACCCCTAGCCTCTGTTAGTCCTGTCCAGTCGGCCAATAGTCTAATGCCCCGAGCCCTTCCAAAGCCAGCCCGTAACCAAGGTTATCAAGCATCAAGCGCTTGATCTGCTGGACCATTGCTACACGGGCATAACGCACAGTGAGGGGTGGTTTCTTAACGATTTGTTCTGCCAGTTCCCATGCCCGTGCGAGAAGTTTGTCTGGTGGTAGTACCTCGCTCACCACACCAAGATTGAGCGATTCTTGGGCTGACAACTTCTGACCGGTAAGAGAAAGTACCGGCCACGATTAGCGCCTAATACGAGCGGCCACACAACGTGCACTCCATCACCCGGCACCAAGCCGCCGGGGAAATGCGGCGCATCCTGAAAAACAGCGGTGTCAGAAGCAAGTACGATATCACAGAGGACGGCGAGTTCTGCGTGGATAATCGCTGGCCCGTTCACTGCTGCGATCATCGGGACTTCGATATCCAACAAATTCATCAAAAGACGTTTAGCGTCATAATAGATATGGTCCCAGGAACGGGGAGTGATCTTGCCCAAACTTCCCATCTCGAACTCGGCAATAAACTTATCCGCGGTGCCCGTCATAATAACGGCCCTATTTTCTGGATCAGCGCCGATATCCTGAAAACAATAGCCGAGTTCTTCGTGCGGAGTCGCTCCCCATTGCAGGGTTTTACCGTCGGTATGCAATTGCATCTGGAGAATACCATTCCGCCGTTCCATGCGGATGGTTTTGTATTTGTTCACGTAGTTCTCAAACTTGACCATGGCGTATCCTCCTTTTGCTGGAGGGTTAAAGCACTCTCAGTGCCGCAAGGCAAGGGTTGAGACCGTTAGGGGTTAGGTTCTAGGGGCTAGGGTCTGGCTTAGGAAAAAATGAAGACGGTACAACTGGAAAAGACTTTATGGGTGCGGCTGATTAATCACTACTAGGTGAGAACGGCAGAGCCTTGTTGATCTGCGCTCCAACGTTCTTGGGCTGAGTGGATAGTGGGGAACGGACCAAGCACTACACGGTGCCAGATAGGTTTCGTACCGACAGATTGCGCGACGATCGGCTGATAGCCTTTCGTACGTAAGAGTTGTACCACCTTCTGGGCTTCGGCAGAGGTACGTAAGGCAGCAACCTGGAGACGATAGCCTTCGTCCTGTGTACGGGTGGAAGCAGGGATAACAGTGTTGACTATCTCAGGCTGGTGCTTTCTTTGTACTGACAGGAGCATTTGTCGGGGGGATGTCAAAAGTAGAAGACTCTAGCTGCGCGACGGTTCTTGCAGGTGGCAGATTTTCCTCCTCAGCAACAAATGCAGAGGCAGGAAGCTGAGGTGTAGGCGGATGTTCTGCAGTTGGTGAATCTGAGGAGACAGCAGCAGTCGACTGATATGTTGGTAAAGCCGGTAAATCTGGGACTTTGTTTGCTAAGTTGCGACCAAGATCATCAATTGCCCGAACCATTTGGGCATCAGAGAGGTTTTGTAAATTTTTTATGGCGTCAGGGACGATGGACAACGGCGATAATGGAAGGTCCGCCGAGCGAAACTTGGTGGCGTAGGCATCTTTGACTAACGTCTGCCCGGTTTCGGCGTCAACCAAAAGAATGTTGCCTTCAAGTGTGAGCTGAGAGTACAACGCCAGATACAAGCGGCTTGCCCGGGTGACTTCGCCGTACACGAGGGCGTTACAGTTTAATGCTTTGCCAAGATCTTGCGCAGACGCAGTTTGCCACTCAGTCCCTAAGGTCTCAAGACGAGCATCAATGTCATATAACTCGGCGTCTGCGAAATGCTTGATACTGAGATGACCAGCAAAACTCTGACGCACTTGATTCGCAAGTCCCGGGGCTTGAATTTTATCGGCAAACGGGAGCACACACACCCGCTTGGTGGTAGTGCGATCGGTTTGGCTCCAAGCGATGAAATGAGGGGTCGGAACCGTAGGAATGGTTTGTGAACACGCAGAAATGGAAACGGAGAAACTCAGTACTCCTGCGCACCATGCAACTCCCTTACCCATCATACCCCCCCGCGCCCCAAGCTGCGCTATCTGCGCTCCAACCTACTTGGCTCTTTGTACACGAAAATTCGCATGGAAGAAACCTGGCTGTGAGATTTTCAGGAATTCTGTGATTGAGCGAGGAACATGATCAGCAGGGGGGAATCCTTGGCACAACCATGAAAATTACGCTACAGTACACGCAGCGTACACCAGAGAAGGAGGGCGCTCCTATGCAATATGATCTGCTAATTAAAAATGGGTTTCTCGTTGACGGAGCTGGGCTACCTGGCTATTACGGAGATCTTGCGGTTGCTGGCGGTAAGATTGTAGCGATGGGCAAAGTCGATGGGCAAGCGCAGGAAGTCATCGATGCCCGTGGTCTTGTGGTGGCTCCAGGCTTCATCGACGTCCACACGCACTACGATGCGCAGCTTTTTTGGGATCCATGGGCGACACCAAGCTGTTGGCATGGGTTCACCAGTGTATTCATGACTAACTGTGGGTTTGGTCTTGCCCCATGCAAACCACAGGACCGCGATTACATTACCCGCATGCTTGTCAAAGTCGAAGCCATGCCGCTGGAAAGCTTGAAGGCAGGAGTACCGTGGAACTGGGAAAGCTATGGTGAGTATCTCAACGCACTTGACCGCCGCTTAGGCGTTAATGTGATGGCCTTGGCTCCGCACTCGACCATCCGCTATCACGTTATGGGCGATGAAGCGCGGAAACGTGAAGCGACTGCCGATGAAATACAGGCAATGCAAGCGGTAGTTGCCGATTGCGTAAAAGCCGGAGCGTTCGGTTTCTCCTCCTCATACGGCCCAGTTCACTTTGATGGTGAAGGTACGCCGGTGCCGAGCCGCTTTGCGACGCAAGATGAAACCGTCGCTTTAGCTCGGACGTTAAAAGAATTTCATCGTGGAACTGTCTGTGTAATTCCACCTGGCATTCCGAAAGTTGGACCTCGCGACATGGAGTATATGACGCGTCTGTCGCGGGAAAGTGGGCGGCCAGTGTTATGGAATCTGCTGGCGCAGACCTGGAATGCTCCTGACCACTGGAGCCAGGTGCTCGATTGGACGGCAGAGGCATTTCGTGAGGGTGCACGTGTCCACCCGCTCGCGTTGTGTGAACGATTTGATTTAACCTTCACGCTGCGAGGCGCAGTGTTTGAAGACCTGCCAGCGTGGAAAGCGGCGATTACTGGTCCACGCAGTCAGAAAATTGCTAATCTGTCCGATCCAGAGGTTCGTGCAGCTATGCAGCGTGACCTCGATGATCCGACGCCGAAAGTGTTCTCGAAGCGAATGCAGGATGTGTTCGTCAGTGCTGTCCGCGAAGGTAAACACAAAGAGTTAGTCGGAAAAAATTTGGTCGAGATCGGGCGTCTTCAAGGTAAGACCCCGCTCGTGGCGATGCTCGATTTGGCGGTTGCGGAGAATCTCGAGACGCAATTCTTGATTCGTGGCTTTCAGAACGGTGACGAAAATGCCGTGCGCGGATTAACAACGAATCCGTATGTTGTTACCGGCGGTTCAGATGGAGGTGCGCACATCGCGTTTCTCTGTCAGGTTACCTATTCCAGTTTCCTCTTGAGCCATTGGGTACGAGAGAAAAAGGTCTTGTCGCTAGAACAAGCGGTACGCAAACTCACTTTTGATCCCGCACGGCTGCTTGGTATTCCTCAACGCGGGCTCCTGAAGGAAGGGATGGCCGCAGACCTCACAATTTTTGATCCAGACAAGGTACAAGCAAAAGACAAGGAATTTGTCAGCGATCTTCCCGGCGGTGCGTCTCGCTTGGTCGCGCGGGCTGACGGCTATCGCTACACGGTCGTCAACGGCCAGACGGTCCTGCGTGATGGAGACCTGACCGGAGCATGCTCTGGACGGGTGCTACGCAGTTACGAGAACTAGGGACTGGGAGTTAGGACTTAGGACGATTGACAAGTCAAGGACATGAGTGAAAACTTCTAAGTTTCTTCCGTACTAAATCCTAATTCCCAGAGCCCAGCACCTATGTTGAAACACACTTTCCAACACCTCCACGGTATCGGAGAAAAAACCGAGAGACGGATCTGGGCAGCAGGGATCACGAACTGGGAAGAGTTCCTCGACTCCCCCTCCCAAGCTCCGCTTGCCCAATGGCAACGAGACTTGGCGTGTCTTGAGCTCGAACGATCCTTACGCGCTCTTGATCGTCGTGATGCGCAGTACTTTATCGAGAAACTCTCAGGGGCACTGCACTGGCGGTTATTTCCTGAGTTCGGGCAGCGCATCGCGTATCTTGATATCGAAACTACTGGTTCGGTCGCAGGCGTATCTCATCTCACCGTAGTTGGGGTGTACGATGGCAGCCAGCCCCATGTGTACGTCCGAGGTGAGAATCTCGATCACTTTGCCTCTGAGATTGACGAGTTTACCCTGCTTGTGACCTACAACGGAAAGCTCTTCGATCTCCCGTTTCTACGACAGGAGTTAGGCATTCCTCTCTCTCATGCGCATATCGACTTACGCTATCCGCTGGCAGCTTTAGGTTACAAGGGAGGACTGAAGACGATTGAGCGCACGCTAGGACTCGAACGTGAAGGGCCGGTCGCGCTCCTTGATGGCTGGTGTGCCGTTCTCCTGTGGCAGTATCATGAACAAGGAGAACCTGGAGCGCTCGAGACCTTACTCCGTTACAACTTGGAGGATGTCATTCACCTCCCGGCGTTGCTGGCCTGTGTCTACAACACGCGTATAAATCAGTTGCCATTTCCTTTGTCTCTCATCGAGTTCCCTCCACCACCACTGATTCCCTTTCAGTTTCATGAAGCGTTAATTTTCCGTACGCTTGTGGAAACCGGACGAGCCATCAGCATCGCACCACAAACAGACAGAAAGCGAGACGTACCAGAGGAAATCTCTGAGGGCTGACTTCCCCTTGGCAATCTGGAAGTGTGTTGGTATGTGAAGGTGAACAGAGCGACGAAGAGCGTTCTGTGAAAAACGAAGGGAGAACTGTATGCGCCTCGTGACCTTTCTGCGATTGGGCGAATCACGTCTCGGTGCAGTCGTTGGTGAGCAAGTGATAGACCTCAATGCGGGCTATCACTATCTGCAAGAGCGCGCTGGAATCCCGCGTGCCCGTGAGCGCGCCTCGGTTGTCCTTCCGCCTGATATAGTCGAATTTCTCACCAATGGTGATGAAGGATTGTTGGCGGCTCGGAATGTTGTCGAGCAGGTGAGCAAAGCCGATAGTGTATCGTTAGCAGGAAAAGGGATTCTCTATGGATTGAAAGGCGTCACGTTAAAAGCTCCAGTGCCACGACCACCAAAACTCATCCTCGTCGGGCTGAATTATCGCGACCATGCCGAAGAAGCCAAGATGAAAATCCCTACGGAGCCTACGCTTTTCTCCAAGTACCCTTCGGTTGTCATCGGCCCTGGCGAGGGGATTCGCATGCCGAAAGTTTCCACGCAGATTGACTATGAAGGCGAATTTGCCTTTGTGATTGGAAAAGGCGGAAGGGATATTCCTCGTGAGCGTGCACTCGACCATGTTGCTGGTTATACGATTGTGCACGACGTGAGTTGTCGTGATTACCAAATGCGTACCGGCCAGTGGATGGTCGGCAAAACTTTTGACACCTTTGCACCGATGGGTCCGTACTTAGTATTGAAAGATGAAGTTCCCGATCCACACAACCTTGATCTAACGACACGGCTCAACGGCGAAGTGATGCAACATTCAAACACGAAGCATCTCATCTTCAACGTGTTCGATCTTATTGCCTATATGTCACAAGTATTTACGCTCGAACCGGGAGATGTCGTTTCGACAGGGACCCCTGCTGGTGTCGGCTTTGCACGTAATCCGCAAGTCTTTCTCAAACCAGGCGATGTGATTCGTATTGAAATCACTAGCCTTGGCGCGTTAGAGAATCCGATCGTTGCGTGACGTTCCCCTTTTGGCGGCGTCTCGTGCGGAAGCAGGGGTGCCGCCTTGCTCGTTCATGAGAGCAGATTTCCTTCCTTCTGTGTCCATGCATGACTTCCAGACACAACCTCGACTCGATTTTCTGGGAGCCCGCCGCTAACAACAAATGCCTGCTCGTGAGAAGCAGAAGATTCATTGGCAATGAGCCAAACGGTAGCGCTATTGCCTGTCACTCCTCCTGTTGCGACTCCTCCCGCACCTTGTACGATCACTGCAGGAAGATTCCCAGTGCAAGAGTTCCACGCCAGTACAGATGCAAGGGAGTTATCGTTTGTCGCGATGCCATCCATGCCGACGGCCCCAACAATACGAATGGCGTTCTTCCCGCAATCAGAGATCTGGTTACGCGTAATGGTGAGGTGGCTCACATTCTTCTGTGCTTCCCCGACCGCACCTTGGGCGAGGATGCCAACGGGACTGCCGGAAATGGTGTTCCCGTTCACCACGGCGTGAACGAGTGTCTCGTGCGGCACTTTGGTACCCAAGGGAAACGCGCCGATAACACTGAGGCCAAACTGCTTGTTATTACGCAAAATATTGTCGGTAACGGTCAAGCGTAATTGATTTCGCGAAGGACCAAAGGACCCGGCAAACAATAACCCGCCACGCTCACTGTCCTCGATAGTATTACGTTGAACGAGGGCCTCAAACGACACGGCATCGGGTTCAGAAAAAAAGCAGATAAAAGCGAGCCCGTCGGCAAAGCATTCACGCATGGAATTGTCGGAGACAATGATGTGATTACGTTGGCCAGCGCGGGCCTCAGCAAAGATGTGATGCCCTTGGCGTGCCCCAACCCCACGTGGTAAGGAGGGTTCGAAACGTTTCCGTCCGTTAGAGAAAAATTCACAATTAGTAACGATCGCTTCGGCTACGCCGCACAGGAAGACCCCGTGGTCGCCGTGTTGGCTAACGATGCAGTGTTGAACGGTTGCCGACACCCCCGACGGGACAGCAATCCCATGCCCTCCACCGTTTGTGACGGTGAGGTTGCTGATAGAAGAGTGATTGCTGAGAGTGACGACTGCCAAGTCCGTAGCGATCGGATTGAACGACGGGGCAAATTGCCCTTCACCATCGATGCAGCATAATTCTTTTGCTGCGCCGATCACTGTTACTCCAGCTGGAATGACAAGCGGCAGACGTTCTCCAGTCCGAGTTGGTGAATATTGCCCAGGTTGAACCAGCACGACGTCACTGGCTTGGGCGAGCGTGAAAGCGTGAGTGAGAGACGAAACCTCGGCCTGAGGATCGGTAGGGTGAACAATGATGGTACGCATAGCCCCCTCCAGACAAGCATTGAGAAAAAAGCCACAAAAAAAGGCCCGAATGATGTCATTCGGGCCAGGGCTCAAGACGGCGGGGTTCCCACAACACCGGACGTCTCTACGCGTCAGGCAGCCTACCGAACTCCGCTCTAGGGGTCAATACCTTTTCTCACAAAAAGAGAAATTCCTTGACGAGACTGGGACAGTGTTTGTACAAAAGTAAAACATTCTGCTAATTCTCTAGTAGCTATTTCAACAACACCATTTTAAGTCTATGAACCGTCCGCCCGGTAAAGAGTTTTTTTCAAAAAATCTTTTCCCAAATGCTATTTTTCTCTTGACGGGGCTGCAGTGATTTGTTAGAAAACAGTTTGGAAGTGAGATCCGCCTAGGGCTCGTTAACCGTAGTAAGGGGTTCCCTAACCACGACAGGCGCTAGGGGTAAGGTATGGGAAGGGTTGTAGACTCCCAACCACCGGCAGCCTGAATACTCAGGAGGTCACTATGGCAGCGAAGAAACCCGCAGCGAAGAAGCCGGCGAAAAAAGCCACGAAAAAGAAATAACGTAATTTCACCTTTAGTTACTCCTTAGGCGGAGGACTCAACGGAAAAGGCCCTGTATTTCAGGGCCTTTTCTTTTTATCTGGGGGTGGCTATGTGGAAGATAGGAGCTCCTTGTACCATGTCCCTCCCGCTAGAAATTCTTCTTCCTATTCTTCCCGGTTATGATGCACGTGCATATGTCGAACTTGGAACTCTTGTCAAGCAACTTGGAGATGCTGGCGTTTGGGTACCTGAAACAGCTGGGCCTGATTGTGTCACGCTCTTAGCCGCATTGGCCATGCGGACTGCCCACGTTCGTCTGGGAAGCGGCATTCTACCCATCTACGTACGTTCTCCTGTCGTTCTGGCGGAGACGGCAGTGTCGCTCGCTCAGCACTCTAGTCTACGAAATAAGAAGGGATGGAATCATGGCAAGTGACCCCACAGACAAACTCCCACGCATTAAGGTGTCAAGTGCGTACCCTGGCGAATGGTATATCGTAGAAGTCGATGGGGGGGATGGGGCAGTGTTAATGGAACTCCGTCGTCCAGTTGGTGAAGAGTCTTCAGACGCCTTTCACCTCGAGATCAAAACGCCCATTCAGCAGTTCGACGTGAAAAGTGTCAAAACCGGCGGCGCCGCTCACACCCATGAGGGTGTTGAATCGGTTCACTTGACATTCACTGGCCCTACAGCAACATGGCCGGACTTCGTCCGTTGTATCCAAGCCATCGCCAGTATCTTTGACACACTCCCCACGGCTCCTCTCGATCGAGAAAAAGTCCGCGAGCACTTCTTCAAGAATAAAAAGTAGCCAGGGTAATTCATGAATTGCCCCGACTATTGCCGTGCTGATTCTACGGCGTGACCTTTTTGGGTACGAACGACAACGTCGTCACGCTGCGTTTCAACGCGAACACTACGATAACGATCAGGTGGCAAAGAAGAGCGATATCCGAGTGTGTACTGTTGACGCAATTCCCGAGAAATGGCGTGCACAGCGGCATCGAGCACTGCGCTACTACCCATTACATCAGCAGGGTTTAACAGAAAATGTTCTCCACCAGTTTCGCTACTGATCTGACGCAGCGTTTGTGAATCCACTCGATCATCTCCCATTCCGCCGCCGACAACGGCGAAGGGACCAATCATAATCGAAGGACCACTAATACCTCCTCCCCCTCCCTGGGGATTACCAATACCGATGGTATAGAGGAGTACGCCGGAGCGTTTTGCTGCATTGACTACTTGCCCGAGCGAAGCAAAACTCCCGGTATCAATCCCGTCCGTAACAACAACCAGTGCCTTTTTCTGATACTGACCAGTTTTGACCCGACGTAACCCATCAAGAATGGCATCATACAGCGCTGTTCCACCCACCGGCCGCAGCAGGCTGATTGCCTGCATTAGTAGCGTGCGACTATCTGTAAAATCTTGCAGAAGTGAGGGTTGTTGATTGAATTCGGCAATAAACACTTCGTCCTGCGAGCGGATAGATTCGATAAAGCGGCGTAACGCTTGGCGCGCGCGATCAATCTTATTCTTCATGCTGCCGCTAGTATCGACAACAAGTCCCATACTGACCGGCTCACTGTCTCCGGTATTAAAGTACGTGATCTCTTGTGGGACTCCGTCCTCGTAGAGGGTGAAATCGTCGCGTTGCAAACCTGGGATATAGCCGCCTTGCGGATTCGTCACTGTGACAGTGACAGACTGCGGTGCACGAGCCGTTTCACTTTGGCGTCGTGGCGGAAGCTCCGGCTGTGGGTGTGGTGGGATTTCTGCCTGTCGCCGTGGAGGTTCAAGCGATTCCTGTTGTCGGTGAGAGGGAATCTCTAACACTTGCTTCCCAGATGGCGTTGGCTTCTGTGGTGCAGGGAAGGGCGTACTTTGCTGAGACGGGGAAGTTGGTCGTTGCCCTTGCCATCCATCGTCAGTTCGTGATCCCTGCCACTCTTCACGGGGTGAACGTTGTTGGGCAAGGAGATTTCCTGCACCTAGGAAAGTAAGGAGCATTGCCACCAGCACCCTGGTTAGTCTGTTCGTGCCCATGACGGTATCCTCCTATGAGGGACATTAGACCCTTCTGCTTATTGGAACAAGTCTGGAGGGAAAAAGACTCGCTGCCGATATGGTTATTGACCCACCGAACGCTTCCCTCTATAGACGATGCCCACAATAGAGGCAGCCTCATGATCATTACCCACCGCGGCATTACCCCAACGATTAGTCCGAGTGCCTACATTCAACAGAGCGCACAAGTGATCGGCGATGTCCATATTGGCGAGGAATCAAGTGTATGGTTCAACGCTGTTGTGCGTGGCGATGTCTGCTATATCCGCATCGGCACACGCGTGAATATCCAAGATAACGCCACGATCCATGTTTTCAGTGGTGGCATTCCCACTATTCTTGGCGATGGAGTGTCGATCGCTCATAACGTGGTTGCTCATGCCTGTACCATTGGTGCTTTTACCCTGGTAGGAATGGGAGCGATTGTCCTCGATGGAGCAGAGGTTGGTGAAGAATGTTTAATTGGCGCGGGTGCTGTCGTCTCACCGCGGAGCAAAATTCCTCCGCGCTCCCTGGTCTTGGGCAGTCCAGCCAAAGTTGTTCGTCCACTCAAACCAGAAGAAATTGCCACACTCCATCGCACTGCAGAGAACTACGTCCGTTTTGCTGGTGAGTACATTGAGCAACGGATACCCTAAATCAAAACACCTGACATTGAGGCACCTGTACGAATCGCGTGTGATCTGATTTAAGGCGCCGTCGCACGCAACTGCGCAATCTTTTCTCTTACCTGTGCGGTATCCGAAGCATTGGGGACGAGTAACAAATAACGATCATACATTGCAGCAGCTTCAAGAGCATCACCTTGTTCTTCCAATGCTTGTCCTAGATTGCGGAATGCAGCGGAAAATTTCGCATCGAATTGCAGAGCCATCCGATACGAGCCAATGGCTTGATCGAGATCACCAGAGGTGCGGAAGGCTAATCCCAAGGCATTGCACGCTTCGGCGTGATTCGGTTTGAGCCTGAGCGTCGCGAGAAATTCGCTGACTGCTCCTTTCGCGTCTTGCTTTGCTAAGAGCGCCTGTCCGCGCTGAAAATGCTCTTTGACAGTTCCACCAGCTGGTGTAGGGATCGTACCTTTCTTTACGGCTTCACCAAAGAGCGTTGCTTCGGGTGTGCTTGGTGTTGCTGCTAGGTAACGTTTATAGGCGTCGAGGGCTCCAGCTTTATCACCTTTTTGTTCAAGAGCATTCCCGAGGTTGTAATTGGAGATCGGGTTGAGTCGTGCAGCAGTGCGAAATGCAGTGATTGCACCGTCAATGTCTCCCTTCTCGTAAAATGCTAGCCCCAAGCCATGCGCAGCGTCAATGCGATCTGGTGCAATACGCAGTGCGGTCTGAAACGCAGGGATGGCTGCGCCGACGTTTCCTTTGAAGTAATAGGCCATGCCCAGATTCGCCTGCGCGTCGGCATGGCGAGGGTTGATCCTAGTAGCAGTGGTCAGTGTCTGAATAGCATCTTCCCACCTTCCTTCACTGAGAAATGCGGCACCTAGCCGCGCATACTCATCTGCCGTTTGGGGAGTCGGGTCGGCAGCGAAGAGCGCAGAACAGGAAAGTCCAATGCTGAAAGAAAGAGCCAAAAGGACAGAATAAAATTTCTTTGGTTGCATGAATTGTATATCCGACTCGTCTTCCCTCTAATGGGACGAAGAGTCTTAGATCACGTTCTCCGACGGCGGAGGTAGTTGCTGAGGGGATTGACGAAGAAGGAAAATGAGGAGTGCTCCAGCTACGAACCCCCCAATGTGCGCCCACCATGCGACTCCACCATGCATTTGCACGGAACTTGTCACTACCCCACTTAGTAATTGACCAAGAAACCACAGCGCCAGGAATACGACGGCTGGAATGGTGACAATCTGTATAAAAATAAAAATCGGCAGTATCGTGAGAATGCGAGCGCGAGGAAAAAGCACAAAATACCCACCCATAATTCCAGCAATGGCCCCACTCGCTCCGATCACTGGAAGGCCGGATGTCTGCTCAGTGAGATAGTGGAGGTAGACAGCAGCAAGTCCGCTTACGACATAGTAAAGAAAGAAGCGGACTTTTCCTAAACGATCTTCAACATTGTCACCAAAGATCCATAGGATCCACATATTTCCGATGAGGTGGAGCCAGCCACCGTGGAGAAACATTGAGCTGAACATCGGGCCAAAGCGGGCGGAAAAATTCAGCGGTTCTGCCAGCGATGTGTGCAAATACACAGCAGGAACGAACCCATAATGCTGTATGAAGCGTTCTTCTCCTGCCCCTAAATTACGTTGGTAGAGAAAGATGAGAGTATTGAAAACAATCAACCCTATGGTGACTACAGGAAAGGAGCTCGATGGGATCGTGTCGCGTAGAGGAATCATAGCAACGCTGCCACTATAAACCCCCTCTATGCTTGGGTAAAGGGAAGAAAACTCTGGGTAATGGTTCAGTTTCTTCTTTGTAGGGGCGTATAGCCATACGCTCCTACGGAACGAGTGTCAGAATTCCTCTGGATGAGTCGAAGACGTGCAAACTGAATCATTACCAAACTCTGATGTAGAGCACTGTTTCGTTTGGTTATGGACGCGAGGTGCCTCCTTGCTGAAAGAGCTGGGGACTTGTCGCTTGTTTTCTGCTATGCTTTTTATTGTCTGAGTATAGCGATGTTTTCTTTTACTCCCCCCATTTCTCCTGTTGCTTTGGTTCTCGGCGTAATCTTCTGCATTGCAGCGGCAGGCGTGGTGGTATACATCGGGCAGCTCCTCATCTCAGCTTTTTCGCAATCATTCGGTGGAGTCTTTGAGCGGGCAGCGTTTCAGCGTTGTAGTGCGCGGTGCGCCCGCGGCGATGAACTCTTCGAAAAAGGGGACCATGCCGGTGCGATGCAGGCATTCGCTGAGGCGTTCTTTCTTCGGCCAGTTCGCCGTGAGGCTGATCTGCTTTCTGATGTCGCTAACTTCCACACTGGTCTGCTCAGTCGCTTACTGACTATCGCTGATGAACTAGGCAAAGGGCGAGTCCGACTGTTGTCGCTAGCACGGACCGATCGCTTATTAGCTGAGCGTCTAGAGATTCAACTCGAGTATTTTCGTGCGACCAAACGTGGCGACCGTGAGCGACTGCGAGACGTCGAACGCCGCCTGCGCGAGAATCAGACGCAAGTGCGCACAGCGATTACACGCCTCATCGAAGAAATTCGCTCGTCTGAAGAAAAAGTCATGTACCACTAACAGTCAACAAACAGTCCGGAGTCAGGAATTGTCGGGTGCGTCGTGCGCTTGGATAAAGCTGCCCTTGTCCTTGACTTCCTCGATGCTACTAATGTGGAGGGGAGCAATGTTTGACATCAAGGCGGTTCGTGCGGATTTTCCCGGAGTCACTCAACAAGTCTATCTGAATACGGCAGGGGTGGGGCTTCCGCCCCGTACTGCGCTTGATGCTGTGCACCGTACGACGACGTTGCTTGGGCAAGGGCCGGCGGAGATGGGATACAAAACCTACTACCGTGCCATCGGCGAATCGTCGGTCAAGGCCCGTGAAGAAGCTGCTCGTCTCCTCAATGTTACACTTGGCGAGATTGCGTTCATCGACGATACTACGATGGGGCTGAACATTGCCCTGGCCGCTATCCCGTTTGCTGAAGGCGAGAATATCGTACTGTGTGACCTTGAATATCCCCAGGTGGCCGTGAGCGCCGCCCATTCTCAGCAACGGCATGGCGTAGAAACCCGCGTAGTTCGGCATCGTAATGGCATCGTCACGGTTGATGATTACGCTAAGCTCATTGACAAACGGACACGTGTCCTCCTCGTGAGCTCAGTGCAATGGATTAACGGTCTGCGGATGGACCTTGCGGCATTCTCTCAACTTGCTCAGGAGCATAACTGTTTTCTTGTCGTCGATGCCATTCAGCAGCTTGGTGCGATTCCCCTTGATCTCTCTGGACTCCGGGTGGATTTTCTTGCTGCTGGCGCACAGAAGTGGCTGAATGCGCCGTTTGGTACAGGACTTCTCTATGTGCGTCAGAGCATCCAGGAGAAAGTTTCTCCTGGACTTGCGCATGGGCTCTTTGCTTTTGCTGAACCTGCTGGTGGGTGGGTACGATACCTCGGGGATCAACACCTCACCCCGTTTCTCTCGTTGCCTCTGGCTTCAGATGCCCGGCGGTTCGAGACCCATGGGATGCCCAAGACCATTGGTACCGCTGGTCTCTCGGAATCTCTTGCTTATGTAAACAGTCTCGATCAGCATGCCGCGGCTGAGCACATCATTACACTTGGGGATTTTTTGATTGACGAGCTGAAGCGCCGAAACATAAAAGTCTGGACACCATCGGCTCATCATCTGCGCTCCGGCATCGTCACCTGCGAACCGTTTCCTGACGCTGAACGTGTCCATCAACTAACTCAAGCGCTTGAAACTAAGCGCATCTATCCCACTGTGCGTTACTGCTCTGGGGTTGGCGGTCTGCGGATTTCGATTCACTACTATACGAGTCGCGGAGACCTGGAAGCGTTGCTGGTGGCGATGGATGGAATCATGAAGAAATTATGAACGATGAATTCAAGAGGAAGCCACTATCTTTTACCTCGTCGTTCTCCATCATGGATTATTCCAGCCTTAAACCTTAAACTTTGAACCCAGCCACTGTCTCTTAACTTTGCTATGCGCCTCACCGAATCAAAGTCATTTTCTTCGATGCTGCCGGAACCCTGTTCACGGTGAACGGTTCGGTTGGAGAGATCTACGCACGGATCGCCCGCGAGCACGGCAAAGAAGTATCTGTCAAAGACCTCGAAGCCGGGTTTCGTCGCTGCTTTGTCGAGGCCCCTCCGATGGCGTTTCCAGGTGCTTCGCCTGACCACATTCTTGACCTAGAAAAAAAATGGTGGCGTGACGTGGTGCAAAGTGTATTTGCTCCACTCGGATCATTTCCTCGGTTCACCGAGTATTTCGACATGCTCTTTGCTTATTTTGCTCGTACTGAGGCGTGGCAACTATATCCAGAAACAATCCAGACGCTCACGATCCTCAACAAGAGAGGGTTTCGCCTGGGCGTGATCTCGAATTTCGATTCGCGTTTGTTTGGGTTGCTTGAGGGCTTCGATATTGCGCGCTTCTTCGATCCGGTGGTTATTTCTACTCGTGCCGAAGCAGCCAAGCCGGAAGGCAAGATTTTCGCGCAAGCGCTCGCAGCTCACAATGTAAGGTCAGAAGAAGCACTCCATATTGGCGATAGCCCACATGCCGACATTGCTGGTGCTCAAGCTGCGGGGCTCTTTCCGGTTTTAGTCGATCGACAAAGGAAAGGGTCAACAGCTGAGCATTACTGTAGTGTAAAGAGCCTTGCGGAGCTATTGACGTTGGCTCAACTCTGCGAGTAATACTTTCGTTTCCTACAGATCCTTCCCTTCCCATTGAACTTGGGTTCATCGGATCACTAAGTCATTTTTCTCATTGTTTTAATGACTCAATTGACAATGCTCTTTCAAAACCACGTGGCCATATTACTCCCCCTGTCAGACAACCTCTTTATCGCGAAACGCGGCAATGTCTTCCCACGAAAATCCTGCTTCTAAAAGAATTTCCTCGCTGTGTTGCCCGAGTTCCGGCGGCGGATTTTTTGTGTGCAGAGGTGTCTCACTCAGTTTGATCGGATTACCGACCACTCGGACTTTGCCGACCTGCGGATGATCCATCTCAGTGATGTACCCATTGAGCAGCGCTTGCTCATTGTCGAGAATGTCGCGGTACTGTTGCACTGGGGTGGCAAGGATGTCGATCTCTGTGAGTAACTTCATCCATTCTTCGGTTGTCTTGTTTGGGAAGATTTCATCAAGCAACTTTTCAATTTTTACGCCACGAAAGTTGCGAATGACATTGTCGCTATACTCTGGATCAGAGAGGACGTGCTCAATGCCCATCACCCGGCAGAAGTTCGGCCAACGTTTGTCATCGACACCAGCGAGACAGATCCAGCCATCTTTAGTCTTGAACGAGCCCCACACGCCTTGCAGAAACTGATGCCCACGCCCGGCACGTCGTGTTTCGATACCACTAATCGCGGTAAAATTCATCTCCATTGACTGCAGTGCGATTACGGTTCCGTAAATACACGCATCAACAGTCTGTCCTTTCCCCGTTTTCTCTCGGGCATAAAGTGCGGCGAGGACCCCTGCCATCAGGGCAATCGCACCCGAATGGTCAGCGACCGCCGCTCCACAAGGCAGAGGGCGATCATCCGGCATTCCATTTTTTGCCATAAGACCGCCTGCTGCCTGTGCTAAAGTGTCACGGCTTGGTCGTTGCATCCACGGCCCTTCTGGCCCCCACGAAGAACCCTTCGCGTAGATCAAGCGAGGGTTGCGTTTGGACAATTCTTCATAACCAAAGCCCAGGCGCTCAAGCACACCAGGTCGATAGTTGCTCAACAATACATCGGCGGAATCGAACAAGCGGTAGAGAATTTCTTTGGCCTCTGGCTTCTTGAGATCAAGGGTAAGGCTTCGTTTACCACGATTCATGGCGAGGAAATAATGACTGAAGTCGGCATGTGGCGCGTCTGCGCCGCCGATGAGTTTGACCAACATGAAACGACTGAGGTCACCGGTGTCGCGCAT
Organism: uncultured delta proteobacterium; assembly: GCA_963733195.1. Lineage (GTDB taxonomy): Bacteria > Desulfobacterota > Binatia > Bin18 > Bin18 > VGTJ01. The sequence goes on along the minus strand of CAVTCR010000046.1, from coordinate 13,780 downwards.
TTCGACTTTGATCACGTCGGCGCCCATATCAGCAAGAAATAATCCGGCGTACGGACCTTGAATCTCTTGAGCGATCTCGATGACTTTCACTCCAGCAAGTGGTCCAGGCATACGTTTCCTCCTAAAGCGAACACTGAAGCGCTTTTATGAGAGGGAGGGTAAAGCGTCAAGTGAAGAATGAAGAATTAAAAATGAAAAATGGAGTAGTCGGAATCAGCGTAGCGTTTCCAGCAAAACCGAACTATAAGGGCTGGCATATTTGTAACTAACCAGGAGGAGGAAACCATGCCAGGACGTGAAGCGATGTCAAAAGTTACCAATTGGGGACGCTGGGGCAAGGACGATGAAAAAGGCACAGCGAATTTTATTACCCCTGAAGTTATTGTTGCTGCAGCGAAGTTAGTGAAGAAGGGAAGAGTGTTCTGTTGCAGTATTCCTATCGACCAAGTCGGCCCAGTGTTTCCTACACGGACGCCAGCGCAGCGATTTATGTCGATTCTCAATGTGCCAGTAAAAGAAGTGGGCATAGCGGGCTCGGCCATCGCCAACGATGACTACATCACCATGTATCTTCAGGGCTCAACGCAGTGGGATAGTCTTGCCCATGTTGGCTACGAAAATAAGTTCTACAACGATACCCCGACGAGTGCGGTGACTGCCCATGGTGGTGCCGCCCGGAACGATATTGGCAAACTCTACCAGTCGTTTGTCACTCGTGGTGTGTTGCTTGATATGGTGAAATACAAGGGCTGTGAGAAGGATGGTCATCTTCCCAAGGATTATCCCATTACCCCGGATGATCTTGATGGCTGTAGCAAAGCGCAGAAGGTAGAAGTGAAGAGCGGTGATGCGTTGTGTCTGCGCACTGGATGGGTACCATACTGGTATTCACTCAAGACGCACGATGAAAAAGAAGCCTACTTTCATGCCCAGCCCGGCATGTCGGTGTACACGCTTGATTGGATTCACAAAAAAGAAATCTCATGTATCGCGGTCGATAACATTGCGGTGGAACGACTCCCATCAGAAATTGATGGCGAGTTTATTCCCTTCCATCAGATTGCGATTCGGGACATCGGGTTATCACTGGGAGAGATTTTTACGTTTGATGAGCTAGCAAAAGACTGCGCCGCTGACGGGGCGTATGAATTCTTGTGGGTAGCACCGCCGCTCAATATTCCACACGCGGTTGGCAGTCCGCTGAATGCGTTGGCGATTAAGTAACCGAGTAGTGTAAAAACAGACAAGGGGCCTAAAGCCCCTTGTCTCATGCATGCGGTCCTATGCTTGTGGATCAGGCAGCCGCCCATTTCTCCCGGAGAAACTCACCAACGCGAACGATCCCTTGCTTGCCTTCTGGTAACATCGGGTGAAACGCATGCCAGACATGAATCATGTCGTCCCAGATTTCCAAGGTGCTATCGACGCCGTCAGCCTTTGCCTTTTCGTGCAGTTTGATCGAGTCATCAAGAAGCACTTCATCTCGACCGACATGGATGAGGAGTGGTGGTAATGATCGGAGATTAGCAAAATTCGGCGAAGCATATGGCAGTTTGGCATCTTTGCCCTGGAGATAGAGGCCTGCCATATTGCCGATACCATCTGGAGTGACCATCGGATCAGCGGCGGCTCGTGTTTTATAGGATTCATTAGTGCAGGTTAGATCAGACCATGGACTGATACACACCGCCGCTCCTGGCAGCGGCAGTTTGCGGTCGCGCAACGCCAGAAGGGTCGCTGCCGCCAAACCACCACCAGCGGAGTCGCCAGCAATTGCTAAATTCTGAGGCTTGAAACCCTGAGCAAGAAGCCACTCAAATGAGGCAACTCCATCATCAACCGCGGCGGGAAACGGTGCTTCCGGCGCAAGGCGGTAGTCAACCATCAATACTCCTGCCTGTGCTGCTCGTGACACTTCGCCTCCTAACGATCGGTGAGTGTTTGGTGAACCCATAACGTAGCCGCCGCCGTGGAGATAGAGGATTGCTCGCTGCGCATTTGCTCCAGGAGCGCGAAGCCACTCGGCTGCTCGACCAGCGACCGTCACGGGTTCTACTGCGATATCCTCTGCCACGCGAAATGCGACTTTTTCCATCCCCTTACGTCGTTGCTCGAGCGTAACCTGGGCTCCTGGCGGTAGGGCTTTCTCTCGCAGTATCTGTTTGAGTTTGGTAATTTCTGCTCCTGCCATTGGTTACTCCCTCCTTATGGGTGTTTCGTTAGCGAGCTAATGCTTGTGGTACATCGTGCGGTGTTGCCAGTACCCCCATTTGCTTGAGCAGTGGAGCAATCTCTCTGCCAAACCGCACAGTATCATCATAGTATGACAGAAATGCCATGAGGACGCCATCCATCCCCAACTCATAGAGGCGTTTCAGTTTCATAGCGACTTGTTCTGCCGTGCCCACTACAGGTAAAGCTCCGGCACCAAGCGTGAACATCTCCAGCGTAAACTGATCGAATGAACCATTGTCAGAAATGATGCCACGAGCCCAATTTTCTACCGCTTCTCTATCCATGTGATCGATAATACGACGGCATTCGTCCTGCGCTTCCTTTTCGGTCTCGCGCCACAACACAAAGGGAAAACAGGCACACTGGACCGTGCGATTATATTTTTGCGCGCGTTCCTTGAATTCACGGGTAATATCCCCAGACGCTTCGATCGATGGCGGTCCGATGAAAGCGATATCACAGTATCGCGCAACGAGATCTTTTGCTTCAGCTGAAACTCCGGCGTTGGCGATCGGCGGGTGTGGTTTCCGTAGCGGCTGCGGCTGGAGATAACCTCCGGTGATATTGTACCAAGGCGAGTGAAAGTCGAAGGTTCCAGGTGCCTGTGTCCACAAGCCTTTCAAGATTTCGATAAAGGCAGCGGTGCGTTGATACCGCTCAGCATGAGGCATCAAGTCGATTCCCATCATGCCAAACTCGCCTTTACTCCAACCGCTGACAATATTGATACCCCAACGACCGCTGCTGATGTGATCGAGTGTGGCTCCCATTTTTGCCGCGACAAGAGGATGGAACACCGGCACATGAACGGTGGAGTAGATATGAATTGACCGTGTTACCGCTAAGAGCGCAGCCGCCCACGTCATCGTTTCCATTGAGGTGCCCAGGTAATTGGTTTTACCACCAAAGCCACGCCAACGACTAACCGGAAAGAGAAAGTGCATTCCTACTTCTTCGGCGGCTAAAGCAATCTGCTTGTTCGACTCATACGGCCACTCGTCTGGCACTCCGAGTTCGGATCGATACGTACTGATTGCGTACATGTTGCTACAGTTAGGCATAAACAACCCTAACTGTAAGCCTCTCCGCTCTCCATCCTGCACAAGTACACCCCTTTCTGCTCTCCCTGACAATTGGCTATAGCGCTGCTGCAGAAAAAAGAACAGACCTCGCTTGCTCGCCCGAAGGCAGTTGAGGAATGGCAGAGAAGAGGATAATTCACTACTGGAAGCGTGTTCGACATATGGCAGCCCTGACTTCATTCTCGCGGTACGAACGACGGAAAGAAAAAACCCGACAGGATCTCTTACTGGCGGCAAAGAAAGTGCTGGCCGAGAAAGGGTACTACGGTAGTAAGATCGTTGATATTGCGCACGCTGCCGACATCGGCGTTGGAACATTTTATTTATATTATCCAACCAAAGATGCCCTGTTCCTTGAATTAGTAGAGGACACTGCCCGTCTGCTCAAAAACGCTATCGACACAGCTAGAGCTACTGTGACCGACCCGGTTGAAAAGATTCGTATCGCTAACCTGACTTTCTTTCGTTTTGCTGACACTAACCGTGAGCTGTTCAAGATTGTCTTTGGTCACGGTAACGCGTTCAATGAACTCTTACGTCAAGTCTATGCGCTCTTTGTTGCTGATGCGGCGGAGAGAGTACAAGAAGGTATCACGCAAGGAGCGTTTCGCTCGTTACCTGTTCCGATAATTGCCAATGCCCTCGTTGGGATAGGAGCACAAGTAGTATCGTGGTGGATTGAGCAAGAGGAGTTTTCCGTTGAAGAAATGGCGGAGACAATGACGGACATGGTTTTGCGTGGGCTTGTCCAACCGTGTCCATCGTCCTGTGCGTAGGAAAAAGGCAATGGGCACTTCCCAGCTCGACAAGAATGAGCCAAAAGAACGAATTCTTTTTTCCGAGAGCGATCGCATTCCCGTGCACCTCATCTCTGGATTTCTCGGCAGTGGGAAAACCACTTTGTTGCAGAATCTCCTTGACTACTGCCTGGCCCAAGGGCTCAAACCTGCAGTGATGATGAACGAGTATGGAGAAGTCAATATCGATGGAGAACTGCTGCGTGGGCAAGGGTACACTATTCGTGAGATGACCAATGGGTGCATCTGTTGCACGATCGGGGGAACTCTCGGGCTTGCTTTGCAGGATGTTGCTGCCCGCAAACCTGATGTGATTTTTATTGAAGCGACCGGTCTTGCTGACCCCATCGAACTGATTGACCAAGCGACGAAAGAAGAAGTCCTGCCGTTGGTTCGACTCGCAACGTTGGTTGCGGTCTTGGACCCGGTGAATTTCACGCATTTAGCTGAAGTTGTCCATTCTGGTATTCGTCAGCAAACGGAACTCGCTGATTTTGTCTTAATCAACAAACGTGACCTTGCCGCTCAATCCGTGCTTGATGAATTGGCCACACAAGTCCGAGCCATTAATCCACGGGCGGAGATTCTTTTTACCGAACGTGGGCGCATGCCCTGTGCACGTTTGCTGAACCATACAGGAGAAATTTCGCGCCCGCCCATACGTCCTCATCCAGTCGTGGTTCATGACCATTTTCACACGTTGACGTTTCTTTGCGAGCGTCCTTTTATTCGGGAGCAGTTTGAGCACTGTATCCGTGCACTGCCTTCAACTGTTTGGCGAGCAAAGGGGTTTGTGCGCTTTACCGACTCACCAGAGCAGTGGATGTTTCAATTTGTCAACAGTGACTTTGCAGTCGAATGGATCGATCTTTTGCCTGAGCCCCCAGACCATCTCGTCATTATTGGAAAAGGGTTTAACCGTGAAGAACTGTTGAATGCACTAGTGGCGTGCAGTGGTGCTGATCCTACGTACTCGTCCTGAAGAAAGAAGTGAGGGTCAGAGCCAGAATAGATAGTTGCCCAGGTATTTTTTCTGTGGTTCCCCCTAGTTTTCCGTGGAACTTTTTCTTGTTTTTCTTTATTGTCTTGCGCGAAAGAATTTGGTAACCTTACCAACGTATTAGTCAGCCGTGTGTGTGCGTTGTTCGGTTCGTGCCGTTCGTTTGGAGTGAGTCGGTTCGAGAGTCTAGGCCCCCTGAACCCGCTCATGGGTTGAGGGGGCCTTTTTTTTTGCACCGATGGAGGTGAGTCATGGCAGTGAAGTTGTTCGTGGGAAATTTGCCCTTTAATACGACCCCCGCAGAGCTCGAGTCGCTTTTCGGTCAGGTCGGTGCAGTCGCGTCCGTAAATATCATTACAGATAAATTTACTGGCCGCTCTCGGGGTTTTGGTTTTGTCGAAATGAGCAATAACGACGAGGCACAGAACGCCATTGAACGTTTTAATGGGCACGAAATGCAAGGTCGTGCGTTAACGGTGAACGAAGCGAAACCGCAAGAGCCGCGCTCTGGGGGTGGTGGTCGTGGTGGATTTGGTGGTGGCGGCGGCGGTGGCGGTGGCCGTGGTGGATTTGGTGGCCGTGGTGGTGGCGGTGGTGGTGGCGGTGGTCGCGATCGCGATCGTCGTTGGTAAGATACACACCAACAAGCCAGCATACATAACGGCCGATTCGTATGGCAGTAGCAAATAGCTAGAACTGAGAACTGAACAGAGAGCCCCTCACGCGAACCCTGCGTTGAGGGGCTTTGCTTTCTTATTCCGTATTTGGAGGTTGCATTGGGCGTCAGGCTTTTCGTCGGTAATCTTCCCCCCCAGCTATGTTTCCCAGAGCTTGAAGATTTGTTTATTCCTTTTGGCACTATCGTTTCGGCTGATCTCATGACCGATCCGACTACTGGTCGCTCGCGTGGGTTCGGTTTTGTCGAAATGGAGTCGAATGACGCGGCACGGGCGGCGATTACTGCGCTCCACGGGTCGACGCTTGAGGGCCAAACCCTCACGGTGAATGAAGCCAATCCAGTCCGAGGAATGGGTGCCCCACGGGAAGATGGTCGTCGTCCGTTTACCCCAAGCGCATCCTCGGCTTCTGGTGACCGACCTTCTTCCGGGGGAGTTCGAGCCTCAGGGGTGCGACTCTTCGTCGGCAATCTTCCTTACACCGTGACGAACGCAGAATTAGAAAAGCTTTTCGCTGAATCAGGGAAAGTCACTTCTGTGAGCATCATGACAGACCGGGCCACTGGTCAATCGAAAGGGTTTGCTTTCGTCGATATGGGGTCGAAGGATGAAGCCGTCGCCGCGATCAAACGTTTTGATGGACGTGAAGCCCTCGGCCGTATCCTCAAAGTCAACGAAGCGCGACCGCCGGAACGTCGCCCCGGCGGATTTTTTGGCGGAGGCGGACGACGCTAAAACTCTCCGCCGTCTTTTCTTTTACAGCTGATAAAATACTAACCCAGTGAGGAGCTTAGGATAGAAATAGGTCGATTTCTGCGACATTGTTTCCCCTTGCTCGCAGACTGCGACGACTTGTTCAAATGGTGTTGCATTGAGTAAAAACGCTGCTTGGAAGTGACGCTCTGCAACTCCACGCAGTGCTTCTTCTTCGTCGATAGTGTAAGAGAGCGCCTGCTTTTGCAGTTCCGTTGGCAGGCCAAAAAACCGCGCCAAGATCACTTCGTGTAAGACGGTCACATCAAGCGCACGGAGGGGACTCGATAGGGGTAATCCGCTAGTGACTCGATCGTCAAACGATAATAACCAGTAGTGACCCGCTCTGGCGATCGCACAGCCAATCCGCCGTTCTCCCCTGGTGCTCGGAGTGCGGCAAGAAATGCGGCTGTGTCAGTATAGGAAAACAGCGCTACGCGAAAGTCGCGTTGGAGGACTGTCCGAAGGTTTTGTGGGCTTGGTGTCGATATATTTCGTAAGAGCCGGTGGGTGGGAAGAATCACCAGTCCGTCGTCGTAGGCATTGGTGAGAAAAGCCAGAACGTAATCATAAGGTTCATTCTCGCTCGTTCGTCCCTGTGCCGCACGTTCCTGGCGATAGCGCAGCGCTGTCTCATAGCGATGATGGCCATCGGCAATGATGAGAGACTCATGCGCTAGTCCTTCACTGATTGCCGCAATGAGCGATGCCTCCGTTGTTCGCCAGAGAGTATGAGTCACTCCATGTTCATCCGTCATGGCTGCTAATGGAGGAGACGTAAGGGCTGGACGAGCAATCTCCTCTAAGGACCAGCCGTGTTTGCCAAAGACACAAAAGACCGAGCTAAGATGTGCCTGGCAGGCACGCAGTAAGGCGAGACGATCTTTCTTCGCTCCTTCAAAAGTGCGTTCATGGGGCCGGACGACACCTGAAGAGAACTCTTCGAGTCGCAGGGCAGCAAATACGCCGAGGCGGCGCCGTTTCACCCCGTCTTTCAGCGTGAACTCTTGCGCATAAAAATAAAGGGCTGGTTCCACTTCCGGAACAAGAACTTTTTGTTGCAGCCAATCGCGAAATCGCTGCGCGGCCGCTCCGTAACGATCTGTGTCCTTGTTCAGGTCGAGATGGATTGCGTTATACGGGCTACGCAGATGCAGCTCAGTTTGCTGTTCAGCAGAAATAACATCATAAGGAGGAGAGACAAGCTGGCTGAGGTCGCCAGCGACAGCAGGGTTATACCGTACCCCACGAAACGGACGAATAATTGCCATAGATATATACTGTACGAAACAAGCGAGTGGGGAGCAAGGAAAAATTACGAATGCGACTTTTCTATGAAGTGGCCTAACGCGCGTCGACCGATGTCACGGCGATAGTGCATGCCAGACCAGGTGATTTTTTGTACGCCTTCATAAGCAGTTGCGATCGCTCTGCTGATATCTGAGCCAGTGGCAGTCACGCCAAGTACTCTGCCACCTTTGGTGACATATCGATGATCAGAGAGCGCAGTCCCCGCATGGAAAACGACTCCCTCTTTCCAATCACGCAACGACTCAAGCCCGGAAATCGTTTGCCCGGTTTCGTATTTGCCTGGGTAGCCGCTAGCAGTAAGGACAACGCAAACCGCTGGCCGTTCATCCCATACGAGTGAAACCTCTGATAGTCGTTCCTCAATCACTGCTTCCATTACATCTACGAGGTCAGTCTTGAGCCGTAGCATCAACGGTTGGCACTCGGGATCACCAAAGCGCACATTGAACTCTAATACTTTGAGCGTATCTTTGTTGATCATGAGACCAGCATACAAAATACCTTTGTAGGTAATTCCACGCCGCTGTAGCCCTGTGACGACTGGATACATCACCTCCTGTATGACGCGTTCAGTCATGACTGGAGTGACGATCGGTGCAGGAGAATATGCACCCATACCTCCAGTATTTGGACCTTGATCCTCATCGAATATCCGTTTGTGATCTTGAGCTGATGATAACGGCAGCACTGTGTGCCCATCGGTGAAGGCTAAGAACGACGCTTCTTCTCCTTCGAGAAATTCTTCAATCACCACTCGATCTCCTGCGCTGCCGAAGATGCGACCACGCATAATCTCATTGATTGCTTCGTGGGCTTCGCGTACAGTCGCGCAAATAATCACTCCTTTCCCTGCGGCGAGACCGTCTGCTTTGACAACGATAGGTGTACCTACTTCATCAACATACCGTCGGGCTTCGTCCGGGTTCGTGAAACTGCCAAAGTACGCTGTCGGCACCTGCTCTTGTCGCATCAGATCTTTAGCGAAAGCTTTACTCACTTCCAGTTGAGCAGCTTCCTTATTGGGGCCAAACACGCGTAAACCGTGTGCTTCAAACTCATCAACGATCCCTAAGCTCAATGGCAATTCTGGCCCGACAATTGTGAGGTCGATGTGTTCCTGTTCGGCGAAGCGACGGAGTCCGTGAATGTCCTCTGGTTGCAGAGAAACGAGCTCTGCCAACTCACTAATACCAGCGTTGCCAGGTGCGCAGTAAATCTGACTGACTCGTGGACTCTGACGCAGTTTCCACACCAGTGCGTGTTCGCGACCGCCGCTGCCGATGATAAGAAGTTTCATACTCCTCTAAAAATATGTGTCGCGTGATGCATATGGGGTAACTTTCTTCTTCACGTACCATGTATCACGCAATACGTGCTAATGCCTAAAATGCCGCATACCGGTAAAGATCATCGCCAGGCCATGCTCATCTGCTGCAGCGATGACTTCTTTGTCTCGGAGACTACCACCAGGTTGAATGGCTGCGGTGGCACCAGCACGTACGCAGACTTCAAGTCCATCAGGAAAGGGGAAGAAAGCATCAGAGCCAACGACGGTTCCTTTGGGGTCGAGTCCGAGATCTCGTGCGCGCGAGACGGCTATCTTGGCCGAATCCACACGGCTCATCTGCCCAGCGCCGACACCGATCACTTGATCACTACGAGCAAGAACAATCGCATTCGATTTGACATGCTTCGTCACCCGCCAGGCAAAATGTAACGCACGATACTCCTCAGGAGTCGGTTTCCGTTTGGTCACAACTTGACAGTCTTCGACCTGCACACGGCCAAAGTCGCGATCTTGCAGTAACATGCCGCCGACAACCGACTTGATCTCAAACTGTTCCGGCTGTGGATTAGTGATTGTTGGAATTTCCATCAAGCGAATGTTGAGTAATCGCTTCGATGACGCGAGCAGTTCAAGCGCTTGTGGGGAATATCCTGGTGCCAACAGAATCTCGATGAATCCTTCTTTGTAGAGGTTGAGGATTTCTTGCGCGGTCTCTTCATCAACCTCGCGATTCAATCCCACAATGCCACCGAAAATCGATACCGGATCGCATGCACGCGCTTTGCGAAAGGCGTCAGCCAAGAGACAATCGTAGAGGTTGCGGCTCCACATGGGTTGGTATGTTTGATTGCCACTGCTGCAATTTCATCGAACTCTTTAAGCAACTCGAAAGCCGCGTTGGCATCGACAATATTGTTAAACGATAATTCTTTTCCTTGGAGTTGACGAGCGTTGGCAATGCATGGTTCGTGTAGCTCGCGGTGACGATAGAAGGCTGCAGTTTGATGGGGATTCTCACCATAGCGAAGATCTTGAGCTTTTGCGTATTGGAGATGCAAAGTTTCGCCGAAAGGTACGCGTCTTCCTTCTGCATCGAGGCTACCGAGATAATCGGAAATTGCCCCATCATAACGAGCAGTCATACGGAACGCTTTTTTCGCCAGTGAAAATTTCTGTTCTGCTGATAATGCCCCTTGGGTTTGGAGTGTTTGTAAGATGCTGGGGTAATCATCCGGGTCAACGATAATCCCAACGTTAGCATGATTCTTGGCTGCGGCACGTAAGAGCGAAGGACCACCGATATCGATGTTCTCAATCGCATCAGCAAAAGAACACTCTGGCCGAGCAACGGTCTGCTCGAAGGGGTAGAGATTGACGACGACTAAATCGATGGCTTTGAGGCCATGCGTTTGCATCGTTTGCACATGAGCTGGGTCCTCGCGTCGATGTAGAATCCCCGCGTGAATCTTTGGATGCAGAGTTTTAACACGACCGTCGAGCATCTCTGGGAAGCCGGTAAAGTTCTCGACCGGAACGACAGGCACCCCAGCTTCGGTCAGAGATTTTGCCGTGCCGCCAGTAGAGAGGATCTCGATGCCGAGAGCGGCTAAGCCTTTGGCAAACGCGACAACTCCACGCTTGTCGCTCACGCTAATCAGTGCGCGACGAACTGTAGTCATGGTGAACTCCTTGCGAATACTGAGTGGGAATATACGTCATGAAGAATAGTGGAGAAGGCGACATAACAAAAGGCTCTAGGGTTGTAAAGGGAAAGTGAAGAGATTATGGTGAGACGCCATGACAGTGATGCTCAATGGCGAAAAACGAGACTGCCGCGCAGGCAGCACAATCGCAGACCTGGTTGAAGAACTAGGACTTGGAAAACGACGCATCGCTGTTGAAGTGAATCGAGACATTCTCCCTCGTGACGAGTATGTGACGTATCGCATCCAACCAGGGGATCACATTGAAATCGTGCATTTCGTCGGTGGGGGATAATTGCAAAGGGCAGAATTATGAAAGATCCGTTTGTCCTCGCCGGAAAAGAATATCAATCTCGACTGATTGTTGGCACCGGGAAGTATAAAGATTTCGCTGAAAATAAACGCGCAGTTGAAGCTTCTGGAGCCGAGATCGTCACCGTCGCCGTACGACGCGTAAATATCACCGACCCGAGTAAAGAAAACTTGCTCGATTACATTGATCCTAAGAAGTATACCATCTTGCCTAATACCGCTGGCTGCTACACGGTAGAGGACGCAGTACGGACCTGTCGTCTTGCACGCGAGGCGGGGGTCGGTAACCTCGTTAAGCTTGAAGTGATCGGTGACCAACGCACCCTGTTTCCTGATATTCCAGGAACACTCGAAGCCGCAAAGATTCTCGTCAAAGAAGGATTTATCGTCCTCCCCTACATCATCGACGATCCGATTTCCTGTAAGAAATTAGAAGACATCGGATGTGCGGCAGTGATGCCGCTCGCAGCGCCAATCGGGTCAGGCCTAGGGATTCGTAATCCATATAATTTGCGCATTATCTTAGAGCATAGCCGTGTGCCAGTGATTGTTGACGCAGGAGTAGGAACGGCCTCAGATGCTGCAGTTGCTCTCGAAATGGGTTGTGACGCCATCCTGATGAACACTGCGATTGCCGAAGCGAAGGATCCGATTCTTATGGCTGAGGCGATGCGACTGGGTGTCGAAGCTGGACGTAAAGCCTACCTTGCGGGCCGGATGCCAAAGAAACTCTATGCGTCGGCATCGAGTCCGATGGACGGCCGGATCGAATAATGACAAATTGCTTCCATACCTCGTTCGCCCTAGACGTCGGGTAAACGAAGTCGAAGGGCGAACGGCGGTAGTGGAGTGTTGCTGAAACTGCACTTGCTCGACTTTCGCCTCTACTTCGTTACAGATCGCAAGCAGACAGGTGGGCGACCACTCATCGATGTCGTTCATGCCGCGCTTGATGGCGGGGTGCGCGCGATTCAACTCCGTGAGAAAGATCTTGAAGGCGGCGAGCTTTATCATCTTGCGTCTGATTTACGCATTCTCACTGCTCGTTACTTTGCGCGTCTACTGATTAACGATCGTGTTGATGTTGCCTTAGCGGTTGATGCTGATGGAGTCCACCTCGGACAAAATTCTTTCGCCGTGGCGATCGTTCGTCAACTGCTCGGTCCAGGAAAACTGATTGGTGTCTCAACCCATTCATCGGCGGAGATCGAGGCGGCGGAAGGTGCAGACTTCATTCTCTTCGGCCCAGTCTACTTCACACCATCCAAAGCCGTCTACGGCGAACCACAGGGACTCGAGCGTTTCCGTCAAGCTGTAGTGCAGAGTCCAGTACCCGTGATTAGCATCGGTGGAATCAAAAAAAAGCAGATTCCAGAACTAATTGCTACCGGTGCACATGGTATCGGCGTGATTACCGCCATCAGTACGGCGTCTGACCCAGCTCACGCAACACGAGAGTTGCTTGCGCTTCTTCCTGCTCAAGGCCAGAAACGCAATTGACAGAGCTTGCACTCTCATTTATCCCTTCCTCACACGCACTTGCTACTTAGCTCAGTTGGTAGAGCAGCTGATTCGTAATCCTGACAGTTAGTGACATTGAAACTTGAACGAAGGCTGAGAGTTGCCGCTAACTTCCCGTTTTGCTTTGAGAAATCGTCTTCTTTTCCATTGCTCCTATAGTTTCCTATTTTTCTCATTTCATCCCATTTATTGCCTTTTATTCCCATATGGTGCACACAGAGAAAGTATGAAACCGACGTTACCTCTTCAAGAGGAGTACTATGCAGACGCTAATGCAATCTCGGCTCATGGGCTTGTGGTTACTCCTTAGTGTTGGGACAGCGCTTGTGCACCGCCGCTCTCACAGGCTGTTATTATCAAGATCGATTTTAACTCGGTCTTTCTTTACGGACCACTGGAGGGCGAGCCGTTTACCCGGTGGTTTACCTACGATACGGAGAGTCATCCTACGGAACAGGGTGACCGACCGGGGTATTTTGCCACGCTGGGAGACAACATCACCCACCCCGTCTTTGTGCACGCGAGCGAGACAAGTGAGAGTGCGTCCAGCTACGGGTTCTTCCCTTTTTGGCACGTCGGCTTTCGGCTGCAGGACCATCCGACGCTCTCCACGTTTCTCCCTTCCCCCTACGATGATCTCGGCGTCTCCTTTTTTCAGGCAGACGAGTCGCAGAATAGCGTCTCCCTCGACGCCTTCATAGCGCCAAAGTTCTGGCAGACCGTTATGCCTGAGCTGAGCATCCTACTCCTGCTTCTCAGTGGACTAATAGGATTGGTCTGGATCAGCCGTCGGAGCTTATTTCCGCTTTTCTTTCCTCATAGGAGGAGGAAAAAGAGAAGGTACTAACCCATTTGCTGCTCCTCGGTGTGTAGCAGCTCTGTAGCACGCCTCTCAACATCGGCAAACTCGGCGAGGGGTGCGCGGCTCAAGATTAATTGAAAGAAGACGTTCCCTTAGGATGCAAAGAGAGAAGACTAGGCCGAGCGTCATGAACTCGACCCAAGAGCGGTTTCCCGACCGTCTGCCCTTTCTTTCGCAAGGGAGCACGCACGTCCCGCCCCACCAAAAAGGCATCCTGGCGACCTCCTTGTGTTGCAACT
>CAVTCR010000045.1:0-68180 GCA_963733195.1 uncultured delta proteobacterium | reverse complement strand
CACTCTGCTGCCGGACAGCCGTGAGCGGATACAACACGAAGTGCGGCTACAACTAGCGCTCACTAACCCCCTCTACGCGATTGGGGGCCGGACCGCTCTGGAAGAGATGGAGCACGCGTACCTTCGGGCGTACGAATTGTGTCAACGCTTGGGAGAACCACCACAGCTTGCCTCGGTGCTTTTTGGCCTGGGTATGGTGTATGAGCTGCGTGGGGAAGTGCAAAAAGGACTGGACCTGGCGGAACAGCTACTCACACTCGCTCAGAAGGTGCAGAATCCGACGCTCCTCCTTCGGGCTCACATGGCCTTGGGAAATGTATTGTACTTTCTCGGTGAATTTCCTGCGTCGCGTCGTCACCTCGAACAGGGGTTGATGGTCTATAATCCTGACAAACATAGTCCTCGAGTCTCAAACGTCGCCCAGGATCTCGGAGTCGTCTGTCTTTCTGCGCCGGCTGGGCTCCGCGTTCTCGGCTATCCGGACAAGCTCGCCGCAGCAGCGATAGAGGACTGGCCCTGGCCCACGAGCTGTCACACTTTCTGAGTGAAGCGTTTGCGTTAGATGGCGCGATTGGCGTCGCGCAAGAGTGTGGTGAACTGCCAACCGTTGAACAGCGCGTCGAGCGCCTCATGACGCTCAGTCATGAGCAGGGATTTCCCTATCCACACGCCTGGGGAAGGATGGTGCAGGGTTGGCTCCTCGTCGGGCAGGGAAAGGTGAAAGAAGGGATAGCACAGCTGCATCAGGGATTAGCTAGTTTCCGTCTTGGAGGACAAGAACTGGGTATAGCATATTTTATGGGCTTGCTGGCGAGGCATGTGGAACAGCCGGGTGCATCGACGAAGGATTGGCTGTAGTCGCAGAAGCGCTGACGATCGGACAGCAGTGCAGAGAACGGTTCTATGACGCAGAACTGTATCGGCTGTACGGGGAGCTATCGCTCCGAGCAGGCGAAAGGGGAAAAGGCGAAAATGAAGAGGAATGTCGTGTCCTCCTCTGCTCGGTCTCCCCCAGTCAGCCTCTTCGTCTCCAAAGAGGCCGAAGCGTTTTTCACCAAGCGTTGAGATTGCCCGTCAGCAACAGGCAAAATCCCTCGAGCTGCGCGTTACCGATTAGTCTGGTGCGACCTGGCGGACGCAGGGCAAAGACGCTGAGGCACGGGAACTCCTTGAAGACGTCTATGGATGGTTCACCGAAGGGTTTGACACGAAAGATCTGCAAGAAGCAAAGGCGCTGTTCATTGCCCTAGGCGGCGCGGTGGAACGGACGAGAGGTGACAGCCCCACCACGCAACCTGCTGATCCGCATCCGCCCGCCCCCTCCCTCCGGGGGAATCCCCAGTCCGCAATCCGTATTTTCCCCAGCACCTAGCACCCAACCCCCAATCCCCCGTGTGGTGGGACGGGGAGCCGGAACTTACATACTCAAGGTCCGATGGGGCGCGGCCCTTGCCGGTGTACGACAAGCGGTCTTTCGTAGTGGTGAGCCAGGCATTGGCAAAACGGCTCTCACTGATGCCTTTGTGGCGCGATTGCACCGCCACTCCGCAGTGTGGATCGCACGGGGACAGTGTATTGAACAGTACGGCGTTGGCGAGCTTATTTACCAGTGTTGGAAGCGCTGGGCCGACTTGGCCGGGAGCCGGGCAAAGAAGCCGTGACCACAGTCTTAGCCGAATACGCACCGACGTGGCTGACACACTCCTCGCGCTCGTTCCTGCGGCCGAGCGTGAAGGGTTCCAGCGCTTGTTGGCCAGCACCACCCGAGAGCGCATGCTTCGCGAACTCGCCGAAGCCCTGGAGGTCCTTAGCGCGCAACTGCCCCTTGTCCTCGTGCTCGAAGACCTCCACTGGAGCGACCCTTCGACCGTAGAGTTACTTGCGGACCTACTGCGACGGCAGGGGTTGGCTCGGCTCTTCATTATTGGATCCTTTCGACCAGCGGAGATCCTGGCGGCCGACCATCCGCTAAAGCGAGCCGTGCAAGAATTGCAAGGGCGAGGACATTGTGAGGCGCTGCAACTGGCTCTGCTACCGGAAGCTGCCGTCGCCGCCTATCTCTACGGACGGTTTGGCGAGCGGCCGACGGAGTTAACAAAGGTAATTCACCCAAGGACAGAGGCAATCCATTGTTCATGGTCGCTACGGTGGAGCATCTCTTGCGAGAGGGGATAGTCGTCGCTGAAGGAGAGAGCTGGCTGGTCACGCAAGATCTCTCAGCTCTTCCTGTGGGAGTCCCTGAGAACCTCCGGCAGCTCATTGAAACACAACTGGACGGATTGAGTCCCGACGAGCAACGACTGCTCGGAGTCGCCAGCGTCGCTGGAGCAGAGTTTACCGTGGCTACACTAGCACCAGAATTGGAGCGCTCCCTGGAGACCCTCGAAGAGCAATGCGCAAGCTTCGCAACACGGAGACAATTTATTCGCTCGGTTGGGGTGGAGCAATCGCCGGATGGCGCGCGCAGCGGACGGTATGGTTTCGTCCATGCACCTATCAGCGAGTGATCTATGAGCGGATCGCAGAGGCTCGGCGCGTGCAGTTACACTGCCGCATTGGGGAATGCAAAGAGCAGATGTATGAGGTTCGCGCCCCGGAACTCGCCAGTGAGTTGGCGGTCCACTTTGAAATGGGTTGTGACTATCCACGTGCGGTACGCTACGTAACTCTGCGGGCGAGACTGCAGGCGGCGCCAGGCCCACCAAGAGGCTATTCGCCACTTGACCAAAGGGATCGAGCTGCTCTACACCCTCCCCGCGACGCGTGAACGCACGCAGCAAGAACTCACCCTGCAACTGGCGCTTGGTATTCCATTGATCGCCACGCAAGGATGGGCCGCACCGCAAGTCGGACAGGTCACAACCGCGCCTATGAGCTGTGCCAGCAAATCGGAACGACCC
The DNA here is from genome assembly GCA_963733195.1 of uncultured delta proteobacterium. Classification (GTDB taxonomy): domain Bacteria; phylum Desulfobacterota; class Binatia; order Bin18; family Bin18; genus VGTJ01. Next base: position 65,280 of record CAVTCR010000045.1, on the reverse strand, counting down.
CGCAACTCTTTCCGGTGCTGCGCGGATTGCAAGTCTTTCATATGACCCGGACGGAGTACGCGACCGCACGGCAACTCGCGGAGCGACTGCTCCACCTCGCTCAGCCTCTGCAAGATCCCGCACTCCTCGTGGGCGCACATCTAGCAGTGGGGCAGACGCTGTTCTTCATCGGCGAGTCACCCAGGCCCGGGCGCATCTGGAACAGGGGCTCGCGCTGCACCCTCAGCAACACAACTATCAGAGCTGGGCTGGGGGCCATCCCGACATCCAGTGTCTGGGGTATGCCGCGTGGACATTGTGGTTTCTGGGCTATCCAGATCAGGCCCTGAAGATGAGCCAGGAAGCCTTGACGCTGGCGAGAGACTGGGCCCATCCTTTCACCCTGGCGATTGCCCTACAGTTTGCGGCCAAGCTGCATCATGTCCGTCGAGAGGCGCAGGCAACTCAGGAACGAGCAGAAGAAAACATCGAACTCTCGACCAAGCAAGGATTTACGTCCTTCGTGGCGATGGAGACTTCATGCGAGGCTGGGCATGCGCTGAACAGGGGCAGAGAGAAGAAGGCGCGGCACAGATGAATCACATTCTCAGCGCGTGGCGGACCGCGGGGATGAGTTTTGCGCGTCCTTTTTTTCTAGCCGCCATGGCTGAATCTACGGCAAAATGGAGCAGCCAGAAGACGGGATCCGCGCGCTGGCCGAGGCGTTCGCTCTCGTGGCAGGGAATGGGGAACGTCAATACGAAGCGGAGCTGTATCGGCTGACGGGGAGCTCATCGCTCCGAGCGGGCCGAGCGGGCGAAAGGGCGCGAAAGGGGTCGAAAGGTAGCGAGAGGGTCAATGTCGCGCCCCTCCCCGCCCCTGGCCTCCCAGTCGCCTCTTCGTCCTCCGGAAGCGTTGTTTTCTACCAAGCGTTAGAGATTGCCCGTCAGCAACAGGCAAAATCCCTCGAACTGCGCGCGGCGATGAGCCTGGCGCGGCTCTGGCGAACGCAAAATAAAGAGGCCGAGGCGCGGCAACTCCTTGAGGAAGTCTATGGATGGTTCACCGAAGGTTTTGACACGAAAGATCTGCAAGACGCCGAGGCGTTGTTGATTGCCTTAGGCGGTACAGTGACAAGGACGGAGAAGAAAGAAGGAAGGCGGAAAAGGAAAAGAAGGTAAAACAGGATGAAGGCTTGAGGCTGAAGGCTGAAGAGCCACCCCCATCATTCTCCCTCTCTATCCTACCGCCTGTGACCTCTAGCCTTACTCAGGACTTAGCACTCAGGATTCAGCACTCGGCCTCCCTAGCACCCAACCCCCAACCCCTAGCTCCCAACACCTTCCGTTCCGAAGGCGAGTATTGGACGCTGGTGTTTCACGGAACAGTCGCCCGCATCAAAGATACGCGCGGCATGCAGTACCTCGCCCATTTGCTCCAACACCCTGACCAAGAGTTTTCCGCCCTTGCTCTCGCTGCCGATACGCCTGACCTCAACACAAGTTCCCTGACGGGGATCAGTCTTGTTGATGAGACCCGAGACCCAGCAACGGCAACTGTACATATCGCTGGCTTTACCGATGCTGGTGAAGTGCTCGATCCGCAAGCCAAAGCGGCGTACCGCCAGCGCCTGACCGAGCTACAGGCCGAACTCGAAGAAGCGCGCGAGTTTAACGATGTCGGTCGGGTAGAAAAGCTGCAAGACGAACTTGAGTTCGTGACGCAAGAGTTAGCGGGCGCGGTAGGACTCAGAGGCCGAGCCCGCAAATCCGCCTCACCGCAGGAGCGTGCACGTGTGAACGTCACTCGTGCCATTCGTACAGCAATTACCCGAGTCGCGGAGGTGCATCCCGCCCTCGGGCAGTATTTCACCCAAACCATCAAGACCGGCACATTTTGTTCCTACGTTCCTGAGCCCCATGCACAGCTGAGCTGGGAGTTTTAAGAAGAGAAAGTTGCCCCGCAGTCTGTACGAACGAGTTGTTATTTTTCCTTCCCTTGTATTTTTGAACCCTGACTGCAAATATCCAAGGTGTAAAATTTGTGTTGTGTATGCAGGCTGCGCGCACGGCCCACCGGACGCCTCACCTACCATCGAGAGCGCTATCAGGTCGAAGAGGCCCGCGAGTTGCTGGAACGGATAGGGGTCAAACCATGAACACCATGACTCATAAGGGGTACACCGCTCGCATCGAATTCGACGAGCGCGACAACATCTTTGTCGGTCGCGTTCTTGGCTTGCGCACCATGATCAGCTTTCATGGTGAAACGGTGAAAGAGTTGCGTGCTGCGCTCGTGACGGCTATCGAAGAGTTCTTGCGCGACTGTAAGGAACAAGGTGTGCGCCCGGAGAAACCTGCGTCTGGCAAGCTCATGTTGCGCGTACCACCGGAGGTGCACGGTGCGGCTTTGGTCGCCGCCCAAGCCGCAGGCAAGAGCCTTAATCAATGGGCGACCGAGGTGCTCGCAGAAGCCACTCATGGTTGAACGCTACAACCGAGAGGCGGCTCAATCGAACCACATAAGATTGGCCCAGTCGCCGCCCGGCGCTTGAGCGTCGGCTTATGGATCGGCCCCCGCCTCGTTAGCCGTATCCTGAGCGCCTTCGCACACTACCGCGCTGCCCTTCTCCGTTTCTCCCTTCCGCCCATTCGTTTTTCTTCCCTTTTCTCCATTTCCCCATTTCCCCCTTTTCCCGTTTCGCTGTGTTCACTCACCGATGAACACCGATCGTTCATCGCTTTGTTACGCCTTCCTCTACAGAGGTCACAACACAAACTGCAGTGAATAGACAAACTAATTCACGAAGAAAGGAGATCGCTTATGTGGAGCATCGCAACGGCAACGGTTTCGTTTCCGGAGGTCGGATTTTGGTTAGGGATCGGGCTGTGGACCCTACTCCTAGGCAGCGTCTGGGGGATTGCCCTGGCCGCGCTACGCGGAAACTCGACGCAGCCTCAGACTCGCTCTTCGACGAAGCCCCAAACCACTGAGTATCAACAGGCCGCGTAACGGAACACCTAACGAACTGGTTTCATGACCAACAATCACCACAAAGAATCAAGGAAGAAAAGGAAGGACTACCATGTTTACTTATCAGCATTTTCGTCGTGTTGTACTTACTCTACTTGCCGGCTTTGCCTCGTTTAACGCTGTTCCCCACTGGCAGTCATGCGCAAACCCAGCCGGTCACCGTGACGATCACTGAACTTGAGCAGTTCGGGGGCGATTTCGATGGCTTCCCCATCTCTTCCCTCGGGGATCTTCTATGCTCACGTCTCCATCGATGGAGTGGAACTGAGTACGTTTAATCATCGGTTCGATTTTGATGGCGGGTTTATCCTTCCATCTGGGCCGCTGATTCCTCACCCGTCCTGGGTGTTGGTGCGGAACATCTCACCGAACCAGGGAACTGTCGCTATACGTATTGAGATTATTGATTACGATTCCCTGAGTGAGAGTGATCTCGCCGATATTAATCCTGGCCCGAAAAAGGTGGTAGACCTCGAAGTGGATTTGACTACCGGACGGTGGATGGGGGATGTTGAATGGCCGGAAAATTGCGTTACCGGGACTGGTGGCAATGCAGTGAAGACCTGTTTTGACATCTCTCTTGGTGATGAGGATGGCGACGGGTTACTGGACGGTTGGGAGCTGAGCGGCTTTGATGCGAATGGTGACGGCTCGATTGATGTCAACCTGCCTGCATTGGGTGCCAATCCGCAGCGTAAAGATATCTTCGTTGAGGTGGATTGTTTGGTTGCCGCAACCCATTCGCATTGCCCTCGGCAAGATGCCATAGATGATGTTGTTCGCTCCTTCGCCGAATGCCCCTGTTGCCAACCCCGATGGTACTACCGGAGTGCAATTGCATGTCGATACTGGTTCGCTGTTCGGAGCCGGGACTATCGTTCCTGTCCCTGGGACGGGCGGAGTAATTGGAACGTACGGAAACCTTGGTGGCGGCGGGAGTCAGATTCCTGAGGCAGGAAATACGATCATCGATTTCAATGGCGCGCTTGGGGACCCGGCAACGAATTTCTACGATCTGAAGCAGGCGAACTTTAACCCCGTGCGTACAGCGATATTCCGCTACGCGATCTTTGGGCACCAGACGAACTTCCGCCGACCAACCAACGACTGCACGAGTGGACAAGGGGAAGTTCATGGCAACGACTTCATGGTTACGCTCGGCGGCGTTAATGTCGTTGGTTTCCCTTGTTGGATTCCCGATGCGAATGGTTTCTCGGTTGGGAGTCGTGAGCAACAAGCTTGCACGTTCATGCACGAACTTGGGCATACGCTCGGTCTCGCATCATGGCGGAGATCAGGCGCAAACCAACGATAAGCCAAACTATCTCAGTGTGATGAATTATGCATTCCAATAATGCACTGTTACCCCTAGCCCTAATGGGTTTTTCCCCGGCGGGTGTGATTACTCGCGCATTGCCCTTCCCCCGCCGCTCCCGCCAGCTAAAACTCAACTGCTTGAAACATCAGCTGGATGAATGTATCGGCATCGATCCGGGGACAGCTCGGCTTTGGGGCGAGGAAGTGGGATGCTGACGACGTGCTCGAAGGCACGACCTGTCCACCGCCCAATACCACCAACGTCCAAGCTGACATTAACGGTGATGGAGAGTTCACTCTACTAACTGGTTTCGATGATTGGCAGAATCTGAAGTATAACTTCCGAACAATGGCGGACAACTATGCCGATGGTGCGGGAGTTTATGCTGAGGACGAAGCCGACCCTGACACGATCCGAGAGGCGCGGGAATTTATGGCTGCGATGGCAGCACCTGGGGTCGTGGTAGACAAAACTGGTCCGGCAACGGCTCGTCCTGCGGATGTATTGACCTACACCACTCAGATCAGCAACTCGGGCCGCGGGCCAGCCTTGGAAGCCGTGCTTACTGATACGCGACCAGACGGGGGAACGCAGGTGGAGGAGATGGGTGCCATTGTGGTCGGAGGAAGTGCGACTCGGACGAGCAATTTCACCGTGCCGCTCAATGCTTGTCCAGGCGATTTTACTAGCGCAAGCGCATCCCTGGCTTTTAAGGACTTCGTGAGTAACTTTCTGACAGCTACCGGTTCAGCACCGTTGCGGATTCTTTATGAGGTTCAACCTACACTGACAGTGACCGTATCGCCCACGACCCTGTGGCCACCGAATCATAAGTTCCAAGACATTACGGCGACCATTACGGTGACCGGATAATTGTGATCCCAATCCTAGGATTACCTTGGTGTCCGTGACCAGTAACGAACCGGAAACCGGGTTCTTAGGGAATGGAGACAAGGGACCAGACATTCAAGGGGCAACCATCGGCACTGATGATCGTGCGTTTTCCTTACGGTCTGAACGTGGCACTGGCGGTCAAAGCACTGGTCGGGTGTATACCATCACCTACCGTGCGACTGATGCCTCTGGCAATCACGAAAGATGCAGTGACGGCCACCGTCACGGTGCCGACGAGCAACAGTGGCAACTAGACCAAACCACATGACATTAGCACTAGGTGGGTCATGCGGACGCCTGATCACGACAGGGACAAGCGTCGCCCCTACCCGCGACCCCCAATGCATCATCAAGACTGACCGTTTACCGCTACGTCTCTGACCCACATACGCTGCTGACCTGGCAGTTCTAACGCCACGTCCGTTCACTTTCCCCCTCCCAGAAGATTAAACCCCCTCCCTCCAAGTGTTCACTCCCCAATGAACACAGGTGTTCATCGCTTTGTTACGCCTTTCTCTACAGAGGTCACAACAAAATGCGCAAGCGAAAGGAGAGCAATGACCAATGATTTGAACGCGGAATGAGTGAATCCCCATTAGCAATAACACAGAACTGATAACGGACAACTAAAAAAGAAAGGAGAAACGAATCATGAAAACGTATCTGAAAAAAATCATCGGCGGAGCGGCTCTTGGCCTGGCACTGTTGGCGAACTCTGCTCCGACCTGGGCGGGTTTAGCGTTCCTCTCAGAGGTCAAGATCGGACAACTTATCGGCATTCGGGCGCTCTGCATGCAGCGCGGTACAGTATCGACCAACTGCAATACATCAGTTGTCACAGTCTATAAGACTGCTTCTGATCGCTTGTATGTGAGCTGTTTCGCCCAGGATATATATGGCGCTCTGCGCATGCTGTTTAAGTTACAGATCCAAAATTGATTGGCCGTAGCCCGTACCATGACCGACCATTCATACATTTATTTCACTGCGCGCGTCCGATTATCCCTCTGCCTGCAATTCCCTCCACTCGACAACTCATCGATCGTCCTCAGATAAGCACGGCAGATGGTTGACGCACAACATGGGGAGTTTGGCATGCTTCCCGCTTCAACAACTGAGAAAGGAGAACGAATCATGAAAGCGCATTTGAAAAACATCATCGGCGGAGCAGCTCTTGGCCTGGCACTCTTGGCCACCACGGTTCCGACCTGGGCGGGGTTCTAGTGACTCCCGCCAATCGAGATCTTCGTAGCAGACAGCTCTCATGCAACGGGCGCTCTTCCGGCAGCGCGGTACAGTACCGACAACTCTGCAATATATCGGCTGTTCCGTAGTTCGGAGTCTTCTGCCGTCTCGTATGTTCTGTAGCCGCCGCAGGGATAAAAATGGCGCCACGATTTACCTGTGAGACGTGCCGATCCACAGTTGATTGCAGTAGCCCATGCCATAACCGGCTGTTCATACATTTTTTTCCAGATGCCGCCCGGTACGCTCCACCTGCAACTATCATCGACGTCGATAACGCATCGTACCACCTCAGATAAGCACGGCAGAGGTAACGCACCACGCGGGAGCGTTGGGATGCTCCCGCTTCAACAACGCAGAAAGGAGAATCTCATCATGAAAGCACATGTGAAAAACATCATCGGCGGAGCGGTTCTGGGCTTGACACTCTTGGCTCACACCGGTCCCACCTGGGCGGGCTACGCCTCCAACTATGAGGTCTATCGTGGCAGGCAGCCTCTAGCGCTGCAGGGCGCTGTGCAGTCAGCACGTTTCAGTAGTGACAACAGGCAATACATCGGCTGTGCAGTCAGTCAAGGCTGCTTACTCGTCTCGTATATGAGCTGTTTCGCTGCGATAAAAATGGTGCTGTCTCTTAACTGCTGGACGTTACGATCCAAAATTGATTGCGGTCGCAGACCATGACCAACCAGTTCCTACATTTATTTCTCTATGCCGGCCGGTACCACCACCTGCGACCTACATCATCGTCAACAACGCATCGGACCTCCTTCGATAAGTGAGACAGACAGTTGCCGCACCACGTGGGCGCGTTTGGTCGTTCCCGCGTGGTGGACGGTGTAGTATTGCCACCAGCATTCAAGAAAGGAAACAGAGTTATGACACTACAGAATAATGGCAGATGGATGACGGCAGTGGCGTTCAGTGTTGGTATCGCCCTGGGGGCGGGAACGATGATGTGGATGCCACACGCCTCGACAGTGCAAACGACCACAGCAGACCATGAGCCGCGCTATGACCAGCAGTTCGCGCAACTCGAACAGGCAGTGACTGCCTTAACGCAGTCGTTAGAACGAAACAACTCACCAGATGTTCGTCCTGAACCGACCTAACGCGATTGTGCCGTCTGGTGACGCGGTGACTCAACAGTGCTAACCAAAATCCTTCGTCAAGAACTCCAGCAGGCGCTGGCGGAGTGGAGTCCCGAGGCCCAACAGGCACGCGCACAAGAGATCGCCAACGCGCAACTGCGCGACACGCCGGAGAACAAAGCCGCGTATCAAAGTGCGTCTCAGCCGTACGCACCGCCCTCGCAGCCAAACGTTGGACCGACGAAGACGCGCACACCCTGCGCGTGTCTATGGGACAACTCACGAGAGAGCAACACGAAGAACTTATGGAGCTGCTGCTCCCGGCGATCAATCGCGGCGAGATCAAGGTGGAAACCTCAGGGCCGTTGTTTTGAGCTGGGTATTCGTTACCAGGCGTCCCTTCCGCCCGACGATTAATCGTCGGGCGGACGCAGCAAAATACGCAAAAGGAGAAGAACTCATGAACACTTTCCCAGGACTGACACAGTCGATTGATCCCCCCACCGCGCTACCCATGCGCCTCGTTCGTCATCGTCCCTTAACTCCCAGTGAGGTACAGGAAATTTGGGCGCTGCTGAACCCAGTTTTCCTGCCCTGCAAAACTCAGGAGATACACATCACCCTCAAACAGGGTCCCGAGGTGTCACACTACGGGTGGGTCATCCAGCTCGGCCAGTATCCGCGCACGGGCATCCCCTAGGGTGAGGGGATCGAATAAGGAATACCACTCTTTCTTCCCCTCATCCTGGCCCCTTCGACAAGCTCAGGACAGGCTTCTCCCGGAGGGGAGAAGGCACCTAAAGCCGCCCGACATCATGAATGTCCGAACTCTATTGCCTGCGGATCTCATCAATCAGCGCTACGCACTGCGCACGATTTTCCCCGGTCGTGCGCCAGTGTCGTGGCCATTCTCTTGTACTGCTTGACCACTCACGTAGGTTGCCACATAACCGTTTGCGGTTTGCATCAGGCGCGGCATGCCCGCAGGTAGGTCGTGGACCACTTCTGGGTGATTGACGTGCAAGTTCTTGTAGTCAATCAAGTTGACATCGGCCTTGGCCCCTGGCTCTAGGGTGCCGCGATCTTTGAGACCAAACAGCCGCGCGCCGTCATGCGTCAGCTTCTTGACCACCATCTCCAGCGGCAGATGGTCAGGATGATCTGCAGGCAGGTCACGTACCCAATGCGCCAACATATAGGTCGGCATACTGGCATCCATGATCTGATTGACATGCGCACCAGCATCGCTGCCACCCAACGCCGTAATCGGATGGGTAATCATCTCGCGTAGGGCTTTGGCGTTGCCTTCAGCATAGCCAGCAACAGTGTTCATCAAGAAAGCCCGCCCGTCCTGCTCAAGCAGTGCGTCATAGACGACATCGAGGACGTTGCGTCCTTCACGCTGGGCAATCGCAGCGATCGATTGGTCAGGGCTGGGAAGATAGTTCAACGGCTGGCCCATGCGATAGGTCTTTTCCCAGAAAGCGTCGTGGTACATCAGCGCCGCTCGTGAAGCTCTGGCTTCACGCTCAGCCAGTAGTGCTCGGCGGATTTCAGGGTTCCGTCAGTGCTGCGATCTTTCTCAGCTAACGGCAGATTGCGCAACGGCTTGAAACTCGGCAGCGACTTGAACGGATTTTCGCTCTGCCAACTTAAGAGTATGGTCACAGGGCGAGCAAAGACCATTGGGGTGATTGGCACGCCTGCGTTTACAGCGGTCGAGCACATCTGCAGCACTTCCCGCCATGCGTGGGGCTCACGGTTTGCCTGGCCGAGTAAAAAGGTCAGTGGACAGCCCGAAGCCCGCGCGATGCGAATCATCATTTCGACTTCTGGCTTGAGGGCATTCGGCGCTTCACCGACAACGCCTGCCGGCACCACCTCAAAGATGCCACGTCCGGTTTCGCGCATGCCCTTCACAATGCCGAGCAGTTCGTCTTCTGTGGCAAAAGTACCTGGTACTGGTACCCCGTCCTTAGCGATGTGCACCGGGGTACGAGAACTGGAGAACCCTAACGCTCCAGCCAGCACAGCTTCTTTGACCAACGCGGCCATCTGGGCAATATCGTCGGCGGTGGCCGGTTGGTTCTTGGCTCCGCGTTCGCCCATCACATACGCACGAACCGCACCATGAGTGATCATCCCAGCTACGTCTAACGTCCGTGGCATCTTCTCCAGAACGTCATAATACTCGGGAAAGCTCTGCCAGCCCCACGGCAGACCCGCGGCCAATGATGGTCCAGGAATATCCTCAACGCCTTCCATGAGGCCAATCAGCCACTCGTGGCGATCAGGGGCCGCAGGCGCAAAGCCCACTCCGCAGTTGCCCATCACGACTGTGGCAACGCCATGCCAGAGAGACGGGGTGAGCTGTTCGTCCCACGCCACTTGGGCGTCATAGTGGGTATGCACATCGACCCAGGCTGGCGTGACCAGCAGGCCATCAGCATTGACCGTACGCGTAGCACTGCCCAGGTTTTTGCCGACCGCTGCGATACGTCCATCACGAATGGCGACATCTCCGGAAAACGCCGGCTTCCAGTCCCATCAACGATCGTTCCGCCACGGATTAACAGATCATGCATGAATGTTCCTCCGATTTCCTCTGCTGGATAATGTGTCGTCTCTTTTAGCATTAGACCGTATGCGTGAGTAGGGGCGAAGCATTTGCCACTTTGTATTGGCTAACTAGCATACGTTAGACATTAGGAAGATCACCGTGAAACTGATGCCCATGAGAGCGATTGTCTGGTTTGGAGTCGTGTTTGCGAACTGTTATGTCTCATTCTCAGCGTTATTGTACAGGATCTACCAAGCGTTATAGGCTCGCTGCCCTTTGCAAGACTGGGACATGAACTGGATAAATTCAAAACGATTTATTTTATAGTTTGGTGGCTCGCGGCTGAACAGGAAATAAAGGCGTTAGCCCGCTAGCTCCCCGAAGCGCGCGGGATTTGTTTCGAGAAGTATCGGAGGTGTCATGACACCCACTCCTATCGTTTCCTCTGAACGCTTAGACCTCATTCCTCTGACTCCAGATTTTTTACAGGCCTCGCTGCAGGGCGACTCCACGACGGCTGAGGCACTTCTGGGGCTTGCCATCCCTACGGAATGGTTTACAGAACACAGCTCATACAGGTACGTTTGAACGACCTCCACCGAAACTCTGCCCTCCAACCTTGGCTACTGCGGGCGATCGCCCTCCGCCACCAGCATGTGATGATCGGCCATATTGGCTTCCATACCCAGCCTGGAGCAGACTACTTGCGCGACCTTGTTCCCGGTGGAGTCGAATTTGGGTATACGGTCTTTTCCGCCTTTCGGCGGCAGGGCTATGCCCGCGAAGCGTGTGAGGCGCTGATGCAGTGGGCGTATCAAGTACATCAGGTGACTCGCTTTGTCGTGTCGATTCGCCCGGATAATATACCTTCGCGTCGGTTGGCTGAGCAGTTCGGCTTCAAACGGATCGGCTCGCATGTGGATGAGGAAGATGGGCTCGAAGACATCTACGAGGTACACTACGGAGACTAGAGGAGCCTGCGACCAAGGAGCGGCTTCCCAAAGAAATATTCACACAGGGTAAATATCACGCTGAGCTAGTCTGCATAGATTCCTCTTCTAGTTGTTTTCCTGGATTGTGTTCCACTCCATCCTGGCTGCGAGCCTTGAAGTTGGATCTCCACAAACACAGCCCCACTCCACAGCGCTCGTTTGTAGGTCCACGGCCGCAGTTTCTTGAACCCCTCCTTGATGTGCTCGGGATCGTCAATAATAGGAGTCGCCCAGCCAACGAACTTCGGTTCCCTTAATTAGCATACGCACTTCCGCTCCGCCTTCAAGATGTTTCCACCACGCTGAATCACTGCCAACATACACGCTATTTCCCTCACGTCGGTAATCCACGGGAAATGAGATCAGATTTGAGGTGTCACGGTTTTTCATCGTGATGAGCATGATGTGCCCACTCAGCAGTGCATGTCGTTCGGATCTGAGGATGGTCGGGACGAGGCGATGTGCCACAGTGAGGGTTGCAGCAATACCTACCACTACAGACAAGATGATCACGACGCGTCTCCTCATGAGGTGTTGCTCTTTAGCATCTTTAAGCAAAGATTGCTTTACTGCATCGTTCAGAAACAAAAACTCTAAATCGCAGGTTTGACAGTGCGGCATCTCTTCCCATACAACCTGCTGGACTGCGGGATGCGGTTGATTCACGTGCGAATCCATCGACTCGCATTGCTGACCCTACGACGCAAAGGAGGCCGCTATGAGACTCGGTGCACTTATTGGCTTCTTACCGCCACAGTCCCAACCCACGGACCTAGCTGAGCAAGCCAAGCGCTATGCTGGCGAGGGCTTCGACAGTCTGTGGCTGCCTCAAGCAATTGGCAGAGGGTTCATCATTCCAGACCCATTTGTGGCGTTGGCAGTTGTGGCGACAGCAACCAAAGACATAGAACTCGGGACGGCGGTCGTGCAGATTTCTTTGTATCAACCGACCGACCTGGCGCATCGTATTTTCTCGTTAATGCAAATTTGTGGCAACCGTCTGACACTCGGTGTTGGCGCCGGATCGACAGAAACTGATTTTATCGCCTTTGAGCGTGACTATGCTAAGCGATTCAAGACGTTCAACACTACACTTGCTCGCCTGAAAACCCTGTTGGCTGACGGAAAAGATGAACGTGCAAATCTGACCCCCTGGAAGACCGTCGTTGGAGGCCCACCGCTTATCTTCGGAACGTGGGGAGCCGGTGTAGAGCGAGCAGCAAAGGATTTTGATGGCTGGGTGGCGTCTGCCCATTATCGCACTGCCGATCAAGTCATCGAATTACTCGGTCGCTTTCGTGCCGCAGGAGGGAAACGCGCAATCGTGTCCACCATTCAGTTGACTGCCGATCACGACTTGGGACGGACCAAAGACATTCTTCAACGCTTTGCCGACGCCGGGTTTGATGACGCCGTGGTCCTCATACGACCCGGAGGCCCGAGCCCGGCTGAGGTCAGAGCACTGGTTAAATAGAATGTCACCACAAGTGAAGGAATCAGGTATGTTACACGGGATTGACGGCGCGCGCTGCTTTCAGGCGATGGTGCCGATGCGAGATGGAGTGCGGCTGAATACGTTCGTGTTTCTTCCCGAAAGTGATGGGCCGCGTTATCCGGTGATTCTGCACCGTACGCCCTACGGCATTACTTCACCTGAAGGCAAGAACGTGACCGACCCGACCAAAGGCTGGTTGCCGAATCCGCAAGATCCCCTGCGTGGTTCGATCTTACGTGGTTGGCGCGAGATCGTACGTCGAGGCTACGCCGCAGTTTACCAGGATACGCGAGGACGCTACGGCTCGGAAGGAGAAGACCGTGTCTATGGTGACGATGCGGCAGACGGATACGACACGCTCGCATGGATCGCAAGTGAACCGTGGACGAACCATCATGTGGGGCTCTCTGGCTCGTCCGCCGGGGCGACGACGGCGTTGGCTGCCGCCTCACAGTGTCATCCCAGTGTGCGTGCGTTTTTCGCTCAAGTCGGCGGATCGAGTATCTATGATGATGTAGTCTACGAGGGCCAATCAATCGAGATGGAGCGGTTATGGCTGTGGGTGGCCAGGAACATTCCAGGGCTTTCGCCTTCCCATCGCGAGGCGGTGATGCGGAAGTACAATCTGACTGCTGAACAGCTTACTGACATCGCTAAGTCGGCCAATGCGCGTTATCTGGCTCTCGATGCCGCACGGCAGGCAAACCCGCCGTTTATTGATTCAGCCGACTGGATGCGCTTGCCGTTGACTGGGTATCCAGACTTCTCGGTGTGGCAGCCCTACCTGGATGAAATCATCAGTCATCCCGCCCCAGATGCGTTTCGGGCCCGGCATAACTTTCGCGCGACGATCAACGTGCCCGGCTTTCACGTCACGACTTGGTTCGATATTTTCCTGACGAGCGTATTAGCGGCCTTTACCGACATCCAAACCCGTGTCGGTAACCAGCGGCTGTGGATTGGACCCAACGCCCACTATTTTGTCTATGAACGCAATTTCTGGCCACGCGATCCGTACTTTGAGTGGTTTGACCACTGGCTCAAAAGTGAGCCTACCAGGATTATGGAGGAGCCAGCGGTCTTCTATTCGCCCCGCTCGTGGGTGGCGGATCACAAAAACTACGTTGCCACTGACTGGCGCCACGCGGAGCACTGGCCACCGCCAGGAACCGTCCAGCAGCGGCTGTATCTGACTGGTGATGGCCGCCTCAGCGCGGACGGCCCAAGCGGCGACGCGAGAAGTTACCTCTACGATCCCAATCATCCTATTCCAACGCTCGGCGGTCGCAATATGTTGATCGACAGCGGGCCGCGTGATCAACGCCCAGTGCAAGCATTACCGAACTATGGGTTACAGTATCGGGGCGAAGTTCTCGACGAGGATCTCACCATAGCGGGAGCGGTGTACGTCACGCTCCACATACAATCGAATTGCCGGGATACCGATTTTGTCGCGAAGTTCATCGAGCTGCAACCGGATGGGAGCGCTATGCTGCTGATGGACGGGGTAGTGCGCGCGATGTATCGGAACGCGGCGGCTGGGCCGCAGCACTTAGCGCCTGATCAGGTCTATCAGGTAAAGATTCATCTGGGCGATATCCATCATACCTGTCCGGCCGGCAGTCGCCTGCAAGTGGATATTACGAGTAGCAACTTTCCCCGCCGGGCCCGCAACACGAACAGCGGCAACGCCGTGCTGGCGAACGACACCGCGGCGGACATCCGTATCGCGACTAATGTAGTGCATCATAGTGAGGAACGGCCATCGTTCCTCGTGCTCCCACTGCTGCCCACCTCACAGGCAGAGAAGTAGGTATTGTCGCACGTTTTCCTTTGAGGAATGTTCACCGAGGCTTCTCCGTAGAGCGAGACCTCAGAGTAGGGAAACGACTTTTCACTTCTCCTTTCAGACTCTCTACTTATCGCACTTCCTGTCTTCATTGTATGATTTGCGCTTTCCGTTCTGCTAGGCGCTCAGCCAGGCGTAACAGTTCAGCTCGGCTCGCTGATGTCGTCGCCTCTTGAGCACGAGTGCGGAGGTCTGCCATGCGCTCGTTCAACTGATTTAGCAACGGCCGGTCGGAAATCACGAAGGCCTTCCTGCCTGCATGAGATAGTTCCCAGGGAGAAATCATCGAGCGTTATCCTTTTGGCAGTCCGTTACCCCAACGTATCAAACCGCCGAATAAGGGTCAGTTCTTCTGGCGTTGGGGCTTGCGTTTCTGTCACTGTCAGAGCGGAGCGTAAAGGCCAGCCAGTATTTGCTTGTACTTCTTCGGTGGTGATTCCCGGATGCAACGATGCGAGTACCATTTCGCCGGATTCATCAAAACCGAACACACCGAGTGAGGTCACTACTTTACTTGGTCCACCGCCGGACAAACCGACAGCTTGCCGCCAGCCTTTGCCTGTGCCATGCCCAGCAGAGGTCAAATACTGCACGCGTTCACGAAACCGTCGCGGCTCGTGAGTCATGATGATGACAGTACGGCGAGCGAACGAGGCAATATCTGCCGCTCCACCACTGCCAGGTAAGCGAATCTCCGGCGTCCAGTTGGTGTTCAAGTTCCCGAAGCGATCAATTTCTGCACCACCAATAAAGCCAAGGTCGATACGACCACGTTGTAACAGCGCCATGACATCAATGAGTCCGTTACAAGCAATAGCTGCGGCAATGTTCGGAGGAGTCCCCCATGGTTACAATCGGGCTGAGAGGACGACGATCGCGAATCACTCCGTTCTCAAAAATCCCAATCGCCGTAGGGGCGTGCAGTTCTTTGGCAACAGCAAATGCGACAAGCGGAAGGCGCATGCCCACGAAGACCACTTCGCTGTCGTGGATCTCACGGGCAGCAGCGGCAATCATAATCTCGCGAGTAGTGAAAGGATCAGACATTAGATCCGCACGTAACACGTAATACGTAACACGTCAGCAGACAGAGGTAGAAACAGAGATTATGAAAATCCATAATTCACCTCACCAATCGGCAAGCGCTTTTCCGTAATTCGTAACGCTTGCATTTGAGGCTCTCCCAATTTGGCGCGGTAGGCCTCTCGATCGGGAAGATCAGTCACCCACTCTTTAAGCCATGTGAGAAAATCCTCACGTGCTCGTGAACGCTCATGATAGCGGAGGAAGTAGGCGTCATCGCGCTTCCAGAATCCTTGCACCGGCGATGGATGCGCTCCAAGCGGTTCGTGTACAACCGCGTCAACCAGAAGACCTGGAATCAACGTACGATTGGGGTCGGCAGCAATGACCTCTCGATCGACAAGTTCTTCGCAAGTGAGAATCACTCGTTCGGCAGCGTATGCGGCTTCGACAGCAATCCCAAGATTTCCCCATATATGCGCGTTACCAAAGGCATCCGCACGCTGCACGTGGAGAATCGTGACATCAGGCACCACCGCTTTCACCGCGGTCAGCGACTCTTCAGTAAACGGACATTTCACTGAACGAAACGCGTCCTCGTTCTTGATGATGTCCCCACCTGCTCCGGTTCTCGTTGGGAGAAAAGGCACTCCCAGTGCTGCGGCTTTCAGAGCGAGAGTGATTGTGAAGTTTGAGTGTTCTTGCAATAGCAGCGGCTGGGGCATTCCCTTCTCTACCGCGCGGCGGAAGTTATAGCCCATGCCTGCGCCGACATTGCCAACCCAAGCAGCAATAATTTCCTTCACACACCCGGCACCGATCAGTTCATCAAAAAGAATATCGGAGATAGGACCAATTAGAGAGAGAGACTTCTTGTTCTGGCGGACCAGTTCATGACCAGCAGCGAAGGGAATAAGTGACTCAAGACAGAGCCCTATGGCTAAGCGATCCCCGTCACGCACCAACTCACGGATCGCACTGGCCAGAGAGGTCGTTTTGTTCTGGCGGCGTTTGGTCATGTCAGGGGGAATATCTTCGGGAAGATAGTGCAGGGGCAGTTTGTGGACCACCCCTACGGAGGCTTACGCTTGCTCAGTAATGAGTTTATCGAGTTCAACCTTCAAGCGAGTTAAGACGACATCGTAGCCAAAATTCCCCAACTTGACACTTTTCTTCTTGAGATTAACTGTCGTCGGCCCACACCAGAGACCCAGATCGGCATCATCGGTCTCTCCAGGCCCATTCACACGGCACCCCATGACAGCAATGGTAATGTGATGGTCCTTTGCATATGCAGTCATGGCTTTGACCTGCTGCGCAAGCTCGACAAACTTCTCGTTTTCAACTCGCGAACAGCTTGGACACGAAATAATGTTCATGCCTTTGCCGAAATCAGGTACCGAAACGAACCGTCCCTGCTTCACATCGTCGATAATCTGTAATCCAGCAGTGACCTCTTCGTGTTTGCGGTCATTCGGGAGCGTCAACGAAACCCGTAGCGTATCTCCAATTCCACCGGCCAACAGTTTCTCAAACGCGATCCGGCTCTTCATGATTCCGTCGGGAGGTAAGCCGGCCTCTGTCACCCCAAGATGAATAGGAATGTCAGGACGTGCCTTGGCAAAGCGGGAGTTGGCTTCGACCACTTTGGTCGGGTCAGAGTCCTTCATCGAGACGACAAAGCGGTCGAACCCTAAATCTTCCATTAACTGGCAGTGATAGAGGGTTGATTGGATCAACGCTTCCATCTGATCACCAGGATACTTTTCCAGGAATGCTGGAGCCACTGAGCCGCAGTTCACGCCAATGCGAACGGCGATATCATGCGCACGGGCAACATCAACCAACCAGGACACTTTTTGTGGGATCGTCTTCCCCTTCTCGATATGATGCAAGTGTCCAGGATTGTAGCGGATCTTGTCCACGTAGGGTGCGACTAATTCCGCCATTTTGTAATTTTCTTGCAAATCGATAGAAAGCGTCGCCGTGGTTTGCGCACGGATCTCTTTCAATGCCGCCGCTTCCTTTGGGTTATCGACGGCAATACGGACAATCCCAGCCTTGGCTTTCTCAAGCTGGTGTACTTGCGCCACAGTGGCATCAATTGCAGAGGTCTTGGTGGCACACATGCTCTGGACAACGATGGGCGCACCACCTCCCACTTGCACCTTGCCAATCCGCACCGCTCGTGTGGGCATTCGTTCCATGCGTGTTGACTCCTCCATAAGAGACTCACGCTTGACAGTATATGAGGGCGAGGTTGGCTTCAACCGCGTAAGCCAGCCATGGAACGACAATGGTGACAAGCACCAAAAGTGCGTTAGGAAAGGTGCGGAACAGTGTACCAGGATTATTCTAGGGTCGGAGTCAGACAAGAGACAGAAAAATGCCGGTAGAAGTGAGGAAGGGAAACCCAGTGGTAGTTGAGGTATCGAAGTCGGACTGTTCCGCCTACCTTTCCAATCAGGAACACTCTCTCGAGATCCGTTAATGAAGAATAGGCATCTGGACAATTGGAGCGCCAGGAACGGACTGAGCGTACTCCTGAAGTTGGTTCTTGATATCAGTTATCCACCGCTGAGCCGTTGCTTCCTCGATCTCTCCGGCTTCTTGTTTACGTAGGACTTCATCAAGGAAATATTCAAAAAATGTCTTCATCTGTCCACGCTTTGGTTACGCAGCACGCTTGAGCGGGACATGTTGCTCGCGGACTTCTTGCAGCCGACGCCGAAGACCACGTCGGAGGTAGTCGGGTTCAATCTGAAATGCACCACAAATCCCTGTAAAACTGCAGAGGTCTTCCCCTTCTTTCGCTTCAATCCAGTCTTTCGCCTCCTGGAATAGCTCTCGCATCGCGGTAGAAGGATGGTCAACATAGCGCAGGTAGCACTCGATCGCATCTTCGAGCACTGCCCACAGCAAGCGAAATTCCCCACTCATCCGCAACCGGACAGCAATCGGATCGCTCAGTTGGATCGGAATAAGATCAGCCAGTGTAATAAGATCTTGCGACTCATCATGTAGTTCCATATGGGCTCCTTACTCTTTTTCCCCTTCGCTTGCGGTACTACGCAATTCTTGCGCCAATTAATTTTCCTGCTTCTAGCCCTATTCGCCTCTTCTAGTGACAAACAAAGACGACAGAAGTGTCAATTCTTTGTCATTTCTGACAGTCACATCTGACATTCGACGGAGAGACAGGTAACCCTTTGTGTCCGTTTCTGTTTCGTCATGCTCCTTGTTTTCATATTCGGCTGAATGGTAGGGTAAGTTTAATGAGTGCCCAGGTTGTCAAAGGCAAAGTGATCGCCGATAGGGTATACGAGGAACTCAAGCAAGAGATTCCCCAGCTCATTTCCCAAACGGGACGACGACCGGTTCTCGTAAGTGTTTATGTAGGTTCCCACCCAGCTATTGAGGTCTATATCCGTTCACAAAACCGTATCGCCCGGATGCTGGGAATTGAGTACCGCTGGTATCATCTCCCAGACACCGTGGAGGAACGGGAGGTGCTCCGCCGCCTTGATCAGCTCAACCGCGACCCTGAGGTCTCCGGAATCATTCTCCAATTACCTCTTCCGTCCCATCTCCGCCGGTCAGCCCTGGTGAATGCCATTGATCCTTTGAAGGATGTCGATGGAACCCATCCTGAGAATGTTGGAGCAGCTTTGATTGGGGAGATGCGGGTCGGGTCTTGTACCGCCCTTGCCGTGATACGGCTCTTGGAAGCTACCAAGACCACATTCGAAGGCAAAGAAGCCGTCATTGTGGGTCATAGTGAACTTGTCGGCAAACCTTTGAGTCTGATGTTACTCGACCGTATGGCAACGGTCACCATTAGTCATATCGCTACCGCAAAACGCGGGTTCCTTGCCGATCATGTACGACGGGCTGAGATCCTCGTCGTCGCAGTCGGATCACCTGAGATCATCAGGGGAGAATGGATTCGCCCGGACGCAGTAGTGATTGATGTCGGGATCAATCAGGTCGGATCACGAATTGTTGGGGACGTTGAATTTGCGCCAGCAGAAAAGCGCGCGGCTTTTATTACCCCTGTCCCAGGGGGGGTGGGACCAGTGACGGTGTCGATGCTGATGCAGAACACGGTGAAGGCATTCAAGGCACAGGCCGGCAGTAGCAACGAAGAGTTAAGAATTAAGAGTTAAGAGTTAAGAGTTAGGAAAACTTTCTTTGTCATTTTTCACTCTTCATTCTTCACTCTTCACTCTTCTTATCCCGGTTCTTCTTCCAGCTGCACGGAAATCTGCCTTGGTTTTCCACTTCGAAGAATTGAAAACGTTACCGTTTCCCGAGGCTGATAGCGACGCATAACTTCGCTAAACTCCTGAGCACTATGCACCGGCTGGTTATTGATTGCTACGATTACATCTCCTGGGGTGTGACGGGTCATATACATGTCGTGTGCAATCGCAAGGGGGATCGCGAAAGGCCCTGCGGGTGACATGGCTAGCACGACAATGGCTGCTTTAAGTAGATTGCTTTGCCCTTCGGATGGACGATTGGCACCAGAAAATCCCGCACGCTCGGCAGGACTCCCTGGCACTACGTCGAGCACCTTGACTCCGACTGGACCTTCCTCTGCAGTCGCATAGAGCACTCCAAGGTAGTTCCGTTGCCCAGCAACTCTTTGAGCGGGCTCTCCAGAGGGAAGATTCTCCCCTTGCTGTGGTAAACGGTCTGCCGTTCGTGCAGGTTGTTCAATCGCTGATGGTTCTGTACGTTCTACAGTCCTAGGGGGAGCCGCAGGAGGAGAAGTCTCCTGCGGTTGAGCTTGCATCTCTAATCTGGGTTCCTCGGGCTGAGGCGCAATCTCAAGGACCTGAGGGGCTCCGATCCGCTGGCCTGGCGGGACTTCTTCACTTTCTTCTACTGGAGGGGCAACAGCGGGTTGAGCGCCCTGCGCAGCAAGTGGCAGCACGCCAATACAGAGTAAGGCGGCCACGAGCAACCAATAAGACTGCTTGTAGGTTTTCATTTACATGCCTCCTTACTCACTCTTACCAGCAATACATGGAAAGTACGGGACATTATCTCTCTACGCATTCGTCAGTACAAGTGAGGGTTGGTCCTTTTACTCTAATCCCTCTAGGACCTCCTCTAATTCCACAGTCGGCAGAATCTTGCGCGGAGAGCCGGGGAAACAGCGACTTCAAGAAACCGCTCTCCGATTCAGCTCCAGCTTACGCTGGTCGAAATTTCACCAATGTGATCTCTGGAGTTACATCATCAAACGCGGCGACGACAGGCATGCCGACTTTCACTTTGTCAGGTGCACATCCAGTGATATTCGTCGTCACGTGCGGACCTTCTGCAAGCTCAACGATCGCAATGACGTATGGAACATCCTCTGTAAAAGTATGGTGCGTTGGAGCTTGCGCGATCGTATATGAATAGAGCGTTCCTTTACCAGATACTTTCACCCACGTCAGATCCGGGGCTAAGCACTCTGGACAGACTTCCCTTGGATAAAACACGTGAGTGCTACATTTGTTACAATGTTGAAGTTGTAATTCATGCCGTTTCGCCGCATCCCAAAACGGTTTCGAGACCGGGGTCGGCTGCGGCAGCGGTTTCTTATATTGCGTCATAAGATCACTCCATTTCTCAGGGATCAGGGGCCAGGGATCAGAGGGCGGTATAAAGCTGTGGTAAATAGAATCTGCCTCCCAACCCCCGGCCCCTGGCTCCCGTGACCTTTATTGTACTCCCAACACCAAACTGCACTGTTCACTCATTATACCGCCATTGCCGTTGACGTAGCCGATGGTGGCATTCTTCACTTGGCGTTCACCACCACGACCCATGAGCTGACGCACTCCTTCGATGACGTGGCTCATCCCTCCAGCGAGTCCAGGCTGACCGAACGACAGTTGCCCGCCGTGCGTGTTGCAGGGGAAGTCACCTTTATAGGAGAGATCGTGCTCCTCGACGAAACGTCCGCCCTCCCCTTTTTTACAGAATCCGGCATCTTCCAGCGTCACGATCACGGTAATTGTGTAGCAATCGTAGGGCTGGACAAAGTGCATATCCTTGGGAGTCATCCCCGCCATCTTGAACGCAGACTCGGCTGCGGGTTTCACGAGTGACGTCGTCAAGCTTTTGGCATTGGTAATGCTGCAATGGCCACCTGCTTCACCTGCACCAAGTAGATAGACTGGTCGCTGCGGCCCACGTTTGGCTCGGTCCGCACTTGTCACGATAAACGCAGCGCCACCTGAGCAGGGGCTCACGATCTCCAATAAATGCAAGGGATCGACAATCATCCGCGAATTCAACACATCATCAACCGTAATCTCTTTACTGCCGAACATCGCGGTCGGATTCTTACAGGCATTCTTACGCTGGTCCACAGCGACCTTAGCCATCTGTTGTGGAGTTGTACCGAACTCCGCCATGTGCCGTTGAGCAATGAGTGCATAGCCAGGATTGGCAGCGATAAGACCATACGGAGCATCGAATTCTGCATCAATGGGCGGAAATGGAGGGAGCTTGCGACCGGGAGTCGTCACACCGCGCGTATCCGCTACAACACACAGCACCGTCGAACACATGCCCGCCTCAATCGCTGCCGCGGCCCGCCACGCCATTCCAGCGGCGGAGGCTCCACCGAGCTCGACTTGGTTAAAATACTTTGGTTGAAGACGCAGGTACTCAGCAATGATCGACGGCCACAAGACACTGTACTCACCGATGGCCCAACCTGTCAGCAGCCCATCGATGTCTTTCTTCTCCAGTCCAGCATCGGCAATGGCTTCCCTTGCCACTTGCGCCACCATGCCGAGAGGCGACCGCCCCTCAGCATCTCTCTGCGGACGTAATTCAGCGATCCCCGTAATTGCCGCTTTTCCTTTGATACTCATGATTCCCCTCCTGTCTCTTTCACAGAAGACGCGCTGACTTATATCGCGCTCAGGTTTCTCCTGTCAAAGGGAGAAAAGTACACGCAAGCGTTTGACAAACTCTCCGCCTTTCCTCTATGACATCTCACCATGCTGACTGCTCATCGTTTACTCGAAGAACTCGTTGCCTCACTCCGTAACGTCATCGCTCCGGCAATTGCCGACCCTTATCCAAAGTCTCAGGCATACATGGCTGCGGTCATCCTTGAATTCGTTTCACGTCAGGTCGAGGAACGAAGCGACCTCCCTAACGAGAAAACACAAATCCTAAACAGTGTGTTTGCTGACCTCGGCTCGCTGCTCACCGGAAAGGGCCTCTCTTCAGATGATCCGGACCAGGAAGCACGACTCTGTCGCCTCATTGAATGGTCGTATGCAGAGAAGGATCGTCTTGGCCCGGAAGCGTTCGCTGCCATCAATCAGCGTGTGAGAACGACGTTGCGACAGTTGTTGGATCAAGAGTTGAAGATAGCGGGGACTAAAGAATGATGCGTGATACGTGATACGTAAAGCGAAGATGTAACACGCTCCACGCAACACGGACAATTCACATGGCCGAATCGACACAAAACAAAATCATTTCTTATCTCTCCAGCAAACTTCCCCAAGCAAGAGACTTATCACTTTCACAGTTCGTCCAGACCGCAGTCGGCTGGTCACATGAAATTTACGTCTTTTATGCACATTGGAAAGAAGGCGGACACGAAGTAACACGAGGCTTCTGCTTACGCAAAGATCCTGGCGTTGGTCTTTTGCGCAATCTGTCCGATTTGAAAGAACAATATCGTGTCCTGCAGGCACTCGAACCTACTTCAGCACCGACACCGAAAGTCTACTGGTATGAGGAAGATCCTACCCTACTCGGTGGCCCGTTCTTCATCATGGAGAAAGTCGAAGGAGAAGCGACCAACCCGTGGTCCAAAGTCGGCAAGCAGTATTACGCTGAAGCTGCCAAACGCGGGAAGCTACCGCGCAGTTTCATTGAGGCACTCGCCTCATTACACAATCTCGATTGGCGTGCGGCTGGCCTCGACTTTATCGGCGTTCCTGGCCCAGGAACGGAGTTCGCTCTCCGTGAAGTAGCGAAATGGGAATCGTTGATTCAGCAGTCGTTGCGTAAACCCGAGCCAGTACTGACTGAAGTGCTCATGTGGCTGAAAGCGAACGCACCAAAGACGCAGCGCCTCACCTTTGTCCACGGTGCGTATCGCACCGGCAACCTCATGATCAAAGATGACCTCATTTCCGCCATCATCGATTGGGAACTGCAAGTGATTGGCGACCCGATGTACGATGTCGCGTATGTTCTGTCAGACTTAAACCGAGAAGGTTCGCCACTACTATCGTGCGTGGTCGAACGCGAGTTCTTCATCGACACCTATCAACAGCTTACCGGACTGACTATCGACTTCGACGCCTGCCGCTATTACCAAATTCTCTACATGATGCGCAGTACAGCTTTCTGGCTTAGTGCGTCGGGTCTGTTCGCTGAAGGAAAGAACAAGGATTTGCGTCTGGCCCGCACAACATACTCCGTGCCGGTCGTCTTGGACATGGCCGCCAAGGCGTTGGGATTCTGAAAACGTGAGACGTAATACGTAAAACGTGGAATATGTAATGAGTAGCAACACTTCACGCAACACGTACCACGTTACACGTACGACGTGATGCGTGAAAAGAGCCGCCACAGTTTGTTTGGGTCGCTAAACCGTAACGAAATACTCATGCAGATCGACTTCGGCAAAACCGCTCAAGACTATGGTCGTTATCGTGCTGGGTTTCCCCCTGCCCTTTTTGAGCGCCTCGCAACATTCGGTATTGGTAGTACTGGCCAACGAGTGCTCGACCTCGGCACCGGAACAGGAACACTGGCCCGAGGGTTTGCACTACGAGGATGCCAAGTGACAGGTCTCGACCCTTCTACTTCGCTCACAGAAGAAGCCAAACGGTTAGACCAAGAAGCTGGCGTGTCCATCAACTACGTCATCGGCAAGGCTGAACAAACAGGGTTACCCGATGCCAGCTTTGAGGTTGTGACTGCTGGACAGTGTTGGCATTGGTTTGATCGTCCGAAAGCCGCACAAGAAGTACGTCGTTTACTTGTTCCCCAAGGTTGGCTGGTCATCGCTCACTTCGACTGGATTCCGCTCCCAGGTAATGTCGTCGAAGCAACAGAAAAACTGATCGAACAGCATAATCCAGAATGGAAGATGAGCGGCGGACGAGGGATGTATTCGCGCTGGTTGAGTGATGTTGCGATTGCTGGATTTCACGATATCGAAACGTTCTCATTCGACCTCTTTGTTCCCTATAGTCACGAGGCGTGGCGTGGACGGATTCGTGCGAGTGCAGGTATCGCAGCGAGTCTTTCTCCCGAACAGGTTGCACGCTTCGATACCGATCTACAAAAGCTCTTGCAAGCACGATTTCCTGAAGATCCGCTTGCGGCACATCATCGCGTGTTTGCGGTGATATGCAGAAGTCCAAAGTCCAAGGCCTAAAGTCCAAGATAGGGGTTTCAGGTTTCTCGTTTCACGCAACACGTAGCACGTTTCCCTTTATCCTTTATCCCTTCTCCTTTCTCCATTCCTCATTTTTCACGCTTCCCTCTTCATTCTTAATTTCCTCTGCCTCTGGCTTCGCTCTCTCAACTGCGCTAAGAGGGCGGCTATGACTGCTCTCGTACCTTCACGCGTATTCTATGGCTGGTGGATGGTGCTGGTCTGCGGTATTGCCATGGCCGCTGGGCCAATTCTCATCACAGGAACGTTTAGCCTCTTTATCAAACCCTTAGCCGAAACATTCGCTTGGAGTCGTGGCGATATCTCGTTCGGTTTCTCGCTCGTTGCGTTCATAATCGCGTTCTATGCGCCAGTCCTTGGCATCCTGATCGACCGCTTTGGGCCACGTGTCGTTATTATGAGTGGGGCAGTCGTATTTGGTGCCGGCTTCTGCTCGTTTTGGTTCCTTTCCAATTCGCTCTGGCAGTTTTATGGCTCATATCTTTTGACTGCCCTTGGCGGTGCCAGCCTGACCTCCCTTCCCTTCGCTACTATCATCTCCCGCTGGTTCACCCGGCAACGTGGCATTGCGTTGGGTTTCATGGGCACTGGGGTTTTTCTAGGCGGAATGTATGCACCACCGCTGGTTACTCACATTATTACGACCGCAGACTGGCGCTGGGCATATGTCACACTCGGGCTCATCGTGTGGTGTGTGGCGTTTCCTATGACACTGTTCTTTCTGAGTGATAGTCCCCAAGACAAAGGGTTGCGTCCTCTGGGAGAAGGCGAAGCTGGAGAGGCGTCTACAACTCATCACGCAAGTAATCTGAGCATGACATTGGCCGAAGCCCGGAGGACGCTACCGTTCTGGTGCATGGCAGTGAGTTTTGCTCTTCTGAGTGCTGTCTCACACGCCGCTATCACCCACTTCGCTCCATTGCTGACTGATAAAGGGCTTTCACCGCAACAAGCAGCAACCGCGCTGATGCTGTTGTCAGCGATGGGAGTCTTAGGAAGAATCATTGCTGGGTATCTCGTTGATCGCCTGCCAGCCCACTTAGTGGCAGCTGGACTCTTTCTCGGAGTGGTTCTTGGTCTCGTCGCCGCTTTTGGAGCCGAAGACCTCCCGCAGGCCCTCATATTCGCAGCCATGATCGGACTCGGCTTCGGGGCAGAAACTGACCTGATGCCGTATCTCATCGCTCAGCATTTCGGACTGTCGTCATTCGGAAGAATTTTTGGCTGCATCTACGGTGCGTTCGCGTTTGGTGGGATGTTAGGACCATTACTCATGGGAAAAGTCTTCGACGCCACTGGTTCGTATCACTTGGCACTCAGCATTCTGATTCCTGCTACGGTCATCAGCGCAGTGTTAATGTTGCCTCTTGGGTGGACGAAAGAGCCAAAAATCACGAAGAGTGAAGAATTCCCAATCAAAGGAGGGTTACCACATGGCAGTAACCTTACTCGAACAACGGCAGATTGAAGCGAACGTTCTGGTTCCACTCATTAAAGCGTTCCAAGCCGAGTTTGGTGTCGATCGAGCCAACGCAATCGCACGCAAGGTCATCACTGACATCGCCCATAAGCATGGAGAAGCGCTTGCTACGCAGCAAGGCGAAGGAAACCCGATTGAGAAGATGGCTTCTGGATTGTCACGCTTTTCTGCCGGTGGCGCACTCGAAGTCGAGGAGGTTGAACACACGGACGACCGCTATGCCTTCAATATCACACGCTGTGGGTACGCTGAGTTTTACAAGAAGATGGGTGTACCAGAACTCGGCTTCCTACTCTCGTGCAGCCGCGACTTTGCGCTCACCGAAGGCATGAGTCCTGACCTGCAGCTCACGCGTACACAGACGATCATGCAAGGTGCGAAGTCATTGCGATTTTCGTTTCCGATTGAAGCAGAAACGTAATGTGTAAACCGTAAATGAAGGAAGAAGGCGTCACACTTATGCTTCACGTTTCACGCATCACGCAACGCTGTTAACCTCAGAGTAACGTAGTGCCGTAGCCCGAATGAAATTCGGGATTCCTTTTCCTGGATTTTGCTCCGCTCCATTCAGGCTACAAAACTGTGTCCGAACCGTATCGAAGGGCCACGATCGTACTATCATCTCGCCCGCCGTGGGCGTTGGCTAACGCCACCAGCGCGTCACAGGCCTGCTGGAGATCAGTTCCTGCCTCTTGCACGGTGTCTCTTATTTCTTCGTCCGGGATTTCTCGATACACGCCATCACTACAAATCAGAAACAGGTCCCCAGTCTGCGGGGTCTCAAGCCGCACGGCGGGATGAATCTCCGCACTGACACCGACCGCTTGCGTCAGGAGGTGACGATACCGGCTGGTCGTCAATTTTTGCGGACTCATCAACCCCGCCCGCACAAGCTGCTGGCCGATTGTGTGATCTTCAGTCAATTGCTCCAGGACGGTATCGCGGAGCCGATACACCCGCGTGTCGCCGACATGACAGATCACGGCGGCCTGCTGGGACGAGCTGAAGGATACGGCTGCAACGGTAGTGCCCATGCCGAGCAATGATAATTGACACCGACTCAACTCCAACACCTGCGCATGCGCCTGCTGTACGGCGTTGAGCAACGACAGGCTGGGTGGCATCTTCACCCCGTTTGTCCGGTGGGGGTGCTCATCCACGTCTTGCAGTGCGCGACAGATCGTCTCCACAGTGAGCGTGCTAGCGACAACGCCACCCTGCTGTCCACCCATGCCATCAGCAACGACGTAGGTCTGTAACTCAGGAAAGATTCCGAAGGCATCTTCGTTGCGGGATCGCACTTTGCCTCGATCGGTTCGGACTGCGCTGGTGATCGTCATAATGTTTTCCTCCTGATAAGAAAGGCGTGACAAATGATGGAACGGGGCCGTTCCAGGTGGATGGAACGAAAAGGGGAACGGGGGTAAAAGGCGAAAGGGGGAAAGGGGAAAAGAACGAACGGGCGAAGGGGCGAACGGGTGAGCAGGCGAAGGAATGTGGTCTGAGTGTAATGGAACTTAGGAAACTACATCGCGAGAGTGGCAGGATTCCTTCTGGTCGAATACAAAACTGCTTGCTATAAGTCATACATGCATGAAGGAGAACGACATGGCCTTACCCATGAGCAAACGGACAAGGGTTAGATTGACGAGAGCAAACTCCAGCGCGTCCAACGGTTACTGGATGCTCGGACGGCAGCCGACGCAGTGGACAAGGCGTTGGATCAGGTGCTGTTTGGGGAAGAAGTGATGGCAACTTTACGTGCTGTCGCCGGCAAAGGGAAAAGGATTACCGACGTCTTTGGCAATCTCCACTAATATTCTCTTTGATACCACTGCTGACTCGGAAACGCAGGCAGGCTGCCGGCTGAGCCATAGAGCACCGAGATTGCTCCGGCATCCCTGAATGGACCCGACATCTTCGTAGGGGCTGCCAACCGCCAGGTCCTCATAGCCGTCATTGTTAAAATCTGCTTTCAAGACCGCGGCACTAGCTGCGCTCGCCGTAAAGGTTGTGAGTGCGAGCGCTAGAGCGCTCAGGCTATGGGAAAACGTGTCGGGTGGCTCGCTCGCCTGCCCCCATTGCCCCCAGACCACCCCGGACCAGGCTCACTCGCGCCTAATATCGGCGATCACGGCCCCTCAGACTCCGCGCTTGCGGCCGCCAGCGGCTGGCGACTGCGCCGTCCAGCCGCTGACCGGCACAGGCGTGCTGCGCTTCTCGGACATGTGCTCGGGCGCGCGCCAATCGGCGCCATGCGCCCTCGGGCGTATATGTGTCTGTGTCATGATCGTGTTCCTTTCTTTGAGCTGTCAGCGATCAGCTTTCAGCTCTGAGGTTGTCAGTTGTTTCTCTTCCAATTCTTCAGTCCCCGTTTCTCCGATTCCCGGCGTTATCCAGTGTTATCTTTGCATGGCTGTCGCCTCCTTTCTCTGCTGTGGCAAATCTTCTGTAGAGTAAGGCGTGACAAATAGTGGCAGACGGGGTTGTTCCAGGTGGATGGAACGAAAAGGGAACGGGGGTTCAGGCGAAAAGGGGGAAAGAAAAAGCTGAAGGCTATAGGCCGAAGGCTGAAGGGGAAAAAGCGAAAGGGAAAACGGAAAAGGGGGCGAAAGAACGTCGCCTGGATGAAGCGCAGCATCATCCAGGAAGAAATACCGACTTGGCCAATCATGGCAGAATGCGTATAAGGAAATACAGAGAGGCTTTGGACATGTCGTTTACAGTGGCAGAGTTTCATGACCTTGTACGCCTGGTGGAGGAACGCCCTGAATGGCGGGCGGAATTACGCCGTTTGGTACTGACGGAGGAACTGCTCGCTCTGCCCGAGCAAGTTGCCCACCTCCGACGCGACACCGAGCAAGGGTTCCAACAGCTTGCTACAGCACAGGCACGTACGGAGGACGAGCTGACGCTGGTCTGCTAGCGTGGCAGCGCGGTGAAGCGGGACGACGAGATGGCGAACGGTATGAGCGTGATACACTGAGAGACGAGCGCCCGCCCTGTTCAATGGCGGCCAGGGAGGCTCTCTAGATCAGCCAGACATCCAACAACGGTTAACCACGCAGCTAGGCTCACTATTGGCTGTGGAGATGCCCGACGCGGAGGATGATCCTTTTCTTGCCGATCTCATCTGGTGGAAGGGGGAGCAGGTCGCGATCATTGAAGTGTCTTTGCAGGTAGACCGTCAAGACGTGAGTCGTGCAGAGCGGCGCGCGAACACGCTCAAGCGGAGCGGCGCACACGCGATTGCTGTCGTGATTGGGGAACAGTGGGCGACGCCTGAAGCCCGAGAGCAGGCTCAGGTGCGACAAGTCGAGTGGGCAGTCGACGCCGATCTCTCGGAGGGGTTTCTGTCTTTTCGCCGACGATAATTCATAGGCCCACGCCGCGATTAGAACTCCCACGTCACTGGCTGATGCGGGTCGGGAGTATAGACACAGATATTACCGGTCTTAATCGTGCGGGCCCGATACTGTCCAAGGCGAGGATGCGTCTCGGCAATCCATCGATGCAACTGCACCCGATGCGCCTCTGCCACGCGCCCATAGATCACCTCATGGTACACCGCATGCGAAAACTTACGCCCACTCAGGGTCCCATCCGGCCACTCGGTGACACCCTCTGCCCGCAAAAAATGTCCCCTCCGTGCTAACCTCTCACACTGCGCCTCGATTTGTTCACTCTCAGCCCTACTTCCCGCCGCAACCTCCGCTACGACAAACTTAGCTTCTGCCACACTGGCCACTTCTAATAGCTCCTGCTCCGTCTCCGGTAACCGCTCTAGCTGCCGCTCGATCAACTGTCGCAAGCTGTCGGGGACACTCTCACCGAATTCTTTGATCTTTTCTTCGTGGAACATCCACTGTCCTCCGTCTGTGACCAGTATCCCTTGGCGTACGAGATCATTGACCGTGTTGACTAAAAAAGAGAGGATTGCCGTCCGTCCGGCGAGCCAGCGTCGCTATTAGTTCCTCTGATAACGCGAGCTCACCAAACCGACTATGCAGATACTCCCCGATCGCCGCTTTCTCCAAAGGCATCACCCGCAGTTCTTCACATTGTCGCCGCGCTTGTAACTCCTGCACGATCCCTCGGAGCGGATGATTACTGGCTAGCATGTCGGCAGGACGGTACGTCCGATGATCAGCAGCTTGGCCGGCTCGCGTCTCCGCGCCATATAGGTCACCCAGTCCAGTGTCGAGACATCGCTCCAGTGCAAATCTTCGAGCACCACGACCAGCCCACGCTGACGGTGAAACAGTTCCGCCGCTTCGACCATCTCGCGCAACATCCGCTCCTGGCTCGTCCCTCGCACACGTTGCTGCAACAGGTCGAACTCGTGCGGCTCCAAGAGCCCTGGCAATTGTGCAACCAGCTTGGTGCGTAGCGCTTGAGTGACGCGATGCGTCGCTCACTACCCGGTCCACGACAGAGTCCGGTGGTGGCTTCGAGCACAGCAATTCTGGGTGAGGGGGAAAAGGAGGAGGAAGGACGAGCAAGGGCGCCAGCGAGCGAGCGGAGCAGGAAACCCAGGTCGGTTTCGCTGGAGCGGGCGGTGGGAAGTGCCGAAGGAGACCTAACGCACGGACTGTTGCCTCGCAAGAGACACACGTCCGCGCATCGGCTTGCGGAGCGGGGAGAGGCTCAGAAATACTGCGGGGGATAGCCGACGACGGCGTACCGCTAGGGACGCGCATCCGCGTTGTCCAGAGAGACGAGTAACAGGCGGAACCAACTCTCCACCAGCAGCGCGTTCCCCAGCGTCCGCAACGCGTTCCATAATTCCCGCCGCGATTCCTGGGCGCGGCAGCGCTGATAGAGCCGATCGCCCAAGGCCAAGACCCCATGGGCCACGTAGGCCAAGAGATTCAAGAGCTAGAACACCCTCGACAAGGGCTGTTGCCCATGGCCGTAATTGGGGGAGAGCTCATAGCCGTGATTTTTGTGGACGTTGAACTGCTCATTCTCAATCTTCCAGCGCGTGCGTCCGATCTGGACCACCACGGCCACATTGACGGAGTCGACGTCGAGATCCGTCACCCAATCATCATCCCCGAGTAGCTTGCCGCCCGCGTTATGTTCCCAGACCGCGACATAGGTGACGCGTCCCGTGCTCTCCAGCGCCAAGGGCACGTGCCGTCCGAGCCGAGAGGTAGAGGTCTTCTGCCGGGCACCACTGCCGGCGGTCCACTGCCCGGTCTGACTCTGCTCCGTCCCTTCCGCGGCGGCTACTGCCGCCCGCAAGGTCGGATGCGAGCTCGGTTTGGCCACTACCACGTAGGGCTGACGTAACAGCTGCAGTTGTTCGATAAAGGGCACCCGCGAGTAGAGGTCATCCCCATCACACTGAGCGCCATCTGCGGGTGCTCGCGCCGCAGACGCGCAATCAGCCGCTTGCCCGCCGTCAGTTCCCAATCTTGCGGGGCACTCTCCGCCGTAGCCTTGCGCACTTCTTCTACATCCAGCGGGAGGACCTGATGCGCCCCGGCGCGCACCACCGTCGCCCCCACGATCTCGTGCCAATAGTGGCCCCGCCCTTGGCTATCCGCCTGGCGCAGACAATGGGGACACTGAATCTGGGTCGAGCGGAAATACTCACTGCCATCGAGCGCCCCCGTAGAGTACGTCCCCTGGTGTTGCCCACTCGGCAGTGTGGTGGTGAAGCGCCCGCCCCAGCCCGCTCGGCGCACTTTCTCCCAGAGCTGCGGGAGCAGCGGGCGGACCCACTCGACCTCCACGCCGTCAAGAATCTCGCGCATCTGCGTATCCGCAGGCACCTCGTGCACGCTGAAGATCGTCTGCAAATTACACCGCCCGCGCTTCTGTTCCCTCGCCCGCTGAAACTGTAAGAGACTGGCATGCTGAAAAACCATCATCGCAAAGCCACTCCTCAGGGTGTCCTGCAGGGGATAGCGGAGCTGCTCGACTGCGCGGGCCTCAGCCCCCGCGCCAAACGTAGTAGCGAGGAGGTCAACAATTGCTTGGAGGGTAAGACTCTTGAGGGGACGCCTCTCTACAGGGTAGCAAAGCGCAAGAACTCCCGCGCTCCCACCCCTTGTTTACGGGCCTTTAACCCGGATTATTCATGAGAATGCGGGACGAAACGGCTCGCCTCTGCTAAGGTCTGAAGCTGTCAAGACTTTCGGACCAGTCGCAAAGGAGCGAGCCGATGGCAGAGTGTATTGCACAACTGGCGCTGAACTTCCATCCGACCCACCCGATCACCGTCGCTTTTGACGCGCCCCACATCTCCAGTGATGGCGGAGCGCTGTTGCTGCGCCAGATGGATGATCGTCTGGGATTGAGCGAACGATTGGCGGCGTTGCTCCCGGATGAGCGCGATCCGCGCAAAGTGCAACATGATCGCCGCGAGCAACTGCGGCAGCGGCTCTATCAGATTGCCTTGGGGTATGCGGACGGCAATTACGCCGATCGGCTGCGGCAGGACCCGGTCCTCAAGAGTGCGTGCGATCGGCCCCCGCACGCGGCAGGCCTCTCCTCGCAACCGACGCTCTCGCGGTTGGAGAACGCGGTGGACGTCGGAAGGCTGCGCGCGCTCTGTCTGTGAGATTGAGGAACAGTATGTGAGGTCCTTCACTACAGCGCCGGAAGTCATCATCTTGGATATTGACTCCACGGACGATCCCACCCACGGGCAACAGCAACTCTCCTTCTTCCACGGGTACTACGATCAACACATGTATCATCCCTTGGTGATCTTTGATGGGGAGCGGGGGCAGTTAGTGAGTGCGGTGCCGCGCCCGGGTAATGCCCATGCGGCGCGCGGCGCGATGGGAGTCCTACGACGGATTATTCAGCGCCTCAAGCAGCGCTTTCCTCACGTGCAGATTGTGGTGCGGGGCGATTCCGCATTTGCCGTCCCACGCGTGTTGCGGATGCTGGAGGAACTGAATCGGGAAGTGGGCGGCATCGCTTACGTCGTTGGGCTCGCCCAGAATGCCGTCCTGCTCCGCGCCGGCGCGACAGCCTTAAGCGAAGCGCGTCGGCGCTTTCAAGCCACGAAGCAGACCGTGCAACACTTTGACGCCTTTGCCTATGCGGCGGAGAGCTGGCCGCAGGCCCGACACGTGGTCATGAAAGCGGAAGTCAGTGAGCACGGCGCCAATCCCCGGTTTGTGGTGACCTCGCTCCCGGAGTTCGCTCCCGCGCTGCTCTATCACGCGTATTGTGAGCGAGGCCAGTGTGAGAATTTTATTAAAGACTTCAAGAATGCCCTGCAGGCCGATCGCCTCTCCTGTTCGACGTTTGCCGCCAACTTCTTTCGCTTGCTCGAACACGCGGCGGCTTATGTCCTCTTCCATGCCCTGCGCACCCAGGTCGCACCGTTGGCGCCGCAGCTGGGCCGGGCGCAGTTCGATACTCTTGCGGCTGCAGCTCTTGAAAGTAGCGGCCATTGTCTCGCAGTCGACGCGCCGGGTGCTCGTGCGGCTTCCGTTCGCGTTTCCGTTGGCGCGAGTGTTCCGGCAACTGGCCACGATCCTCGCGGTGCCGCCCGTCCTGTCCTCAGCGTAATCGTAGTCTCCTCACAGAAAGTTCTCTCTCTTTTCGCTGTCGCTCCTTCCGTCAGTAGGGAGGCGTCCGTCTCCCCTTGCCCTCAAGCCCCTCTGTTGGCCTGTCGTTGCTTGCGATTCTCGCCCTTTTTTCTTTACTCATCCCTGTTCGTCATATTCATGATTCCTATCGGACTGTTCTGTACAGCTTTCTCTCTTCTCCTCTTTGTTCATGAATAATCCGGGTTAGGCGCAACCGGGGATTGCTGCTTCGAGCAGCGGCAGATAAGCTTCGCCTGCGACCGTATTGCTCCACGCACTGCCCGGAAGTAATACGGATGTCCGTCTCGTTCACGAATCTGCGCCAGGAATGTATCGACCAGCGCCGTCTTGCCAATGCCTGGCTCGCCCGCAATGAACAGGACCTGCCGAACCTCCTTGACCTTGCAACGCGTCTCCAGCCGCTGGTGCAACGCCGCCAGTTCCGCGTCGCGTCCGACGATCGGCCTGGCCGTACGTTCACTGGTTGGCGTCGCAGCCCGCTGGGGGAGGTAGAGGATCTTGCTACTCATCAAGGGCGGTTATGGCGCGGTGCGAGGGGCGTTGTCAACCGTTCGACTCTCTCACAACCCAGTAGCGGTTGCACCACCTAGCGATGCCGGATAGATAGGAAACGGTCCATCATAATCCAATCTCACAGAGGAGGAACAGACAATGAAATTCTACAATTCACTCGGCCCGAACCCGCGCTGTGTGCGCATGTTCATGGCCGAGAAAGGAATCTCTATCCCGTCAACTGAAGTCAATCTGATGGCAGCAGATAATCGCAAGCCACCGTATACGGACAAAAATCCCGGCGGTCAGATGCCAGCCCTGGAACTCGATAACGGCAGCACGCTTGGCGAAACAGTCGCGATCTGTGAGTATCTTGAAGAAAAGAATCCGACTCCAGCATTTAGTTGGGGCGACCGCCGAAGAACGTGCCGAAACCCGCATGTGGCAGCGTCGCATCGAACTCAACATCACCGAACATCTGTATAACGGTTTCCGCTATGCTGAAGGACTGCAGCTCTTTAAGGATCGCATGCACTGTTTGCCGGAAGCAGCGGCTGGCCTGAAAGCCATCGTGCAAGAGAAGCTCGCATGGTTGGATAAGCTCATGGAAGGGAAACAGTTCATTGTCGGCAATCGTTTCACCCTTCCTGACATGATTCTCTTCTCAGCGCTCGACTTCGGCGTGGGTGTGGGTCAGACGATCAATCCCAGCTTGAAGAACATGACCGCGTGGTTCGACCGCGTCAGCCGCTCGCCCAAGCGCCACGGCGAGTTTGTATCCAAAAGATAAGTCTGGTGGGATGCGCGGCGTTTAAGGTCAACAGAAAAGGAAAGAGGGGAAAGGCGAAACGGAGAATTCGGCGACGCCAAGCATGATAAAGGAGTCTGACGAGTCTAGGGGTCGAAGAAAAGCGTCTGTGCTCCGTTTCTCCCGCTCTCCGTTTCTCCGATTCTGTTTTGCTTCGATTTCTCCTGTTTCACCGGTTTCGTTCTGAAAAAAGGAGGAAGCTATGGAACGCACAGTGCAATTCTACAGCGAAGGCACGCCGTGTGTCGGTATTTTGGGAATTCCGGATGACTATAAAGCTGGGGAGAAACGTGGAGCGGTCATCTTCTGCCAAGGGTTCACCGGCGTCAAAGAAATGTATCTGCCGAACAATGCCGCACGGCTACGAGCGGAAGGCTACATCACGTTGAATTTTGATTATCGCTATTTTGGTGCAAGCGGCGGCGAACCGCGTTGCCGCTTGATCCCGATGGCCCAAGTCACTGATATTCGCAATGCCATGACTTACATGCAGAGCCTGCCAGAAGTGAATCCTGATCGTATCGGTCTGTACGGCACGAGCTTTGGCTGTGCCAATGTCGTCTATACTGCTGGGGTCGATGAGCGCGCAAAATGTACAGTCGCAGTAGTCGGGCCAGGCGACTGCGAACGGCAGTTTCGCATGGGTCCGAACTTTGATGCGTTTATGGACAAAGTGCGACGTGCGAAAGCGGAGTTTGTCACGACCGGAAAAGTCACCTATATGCAAACGGCGCGCATGATGGCACGTGACCCCGATGTCGTTGCCGATCTCGAAAAGGCACAGAAAGCATTCCCGCAATGGCGGCCAGAAGTCACGTTTGAATCAATAGCCGATATCATGGAGTTCAAACCCGAAGCAGTGGCAGATCGCATTTCTCCGCGTGCTATTCTGTGGATTCATACCGACAAGGACAAACTTGTTCCCTTGTATGAAGCGCAAAGCATGTACGCCAAGGCTCGACATCCGAAGAAACTGGTTGTGCTGGAAAATATGATCCATGAGGATGTCTATCGTGGTGACGGATTTGAACAAGTCGTGAAGCACACCAACGCCTGGTTTAAGGAGCATATGCCGGCGCGGTAAGAGAATCGGCAGGCATGCCTGCCCTACGACGCTGAACGGGCGAAACGGCAAAAGGGCGAAGAAGATCTAGGTCTGGGAGTCGCAAAAGGCATTTCCTTTTTCGCCATTGCCCTTTTCTACCCCGTTTTGTATTAAGGAACACGCTATGACCACACAAATCATTCACACCACTTGCACGATGGATTGCCCTGATACTTGCGGCCTTGAAGTCACGGTCACTGATGGTAAGATTCAACGCATTCTGGGGGACCCACGATCACCCAACGACCAACGGATTCATTTGCGACAAAGTCTCGCATTTTGCCCGGCGCGTGTATCATGAAGACCGTCTGCTCTATCCCATGCGTCGGGTTGGCAAGAAAGGTGAAGGGGCATTCACTCGTATCTCGTGGGATGACGCGATTGCCGAGATCACTACCCGTTTCAAAACGATTATTCAGCAGTGGGGTGGTGAAGCGATTCTTGCCGTATCACTATGGTGGCTCGAACGGCTTCCTGGCTGACGCATTCATCGACGATTTCTACTTTGCCACGCTGGGCGCGTCACGGATGGCAAAGACCTTCTGCGCTGCGCCATCAACCGCGGTCGCACGCGATATGTATGGTCGCATGCCGGGAGTGGCATTCGAGGACTATCCCCACGCAAAGTGCATCATCATCTGGGGAGCGAATCCCAAAGCCACCAATATTCATCTTGTCCCGCTGCTTCGGCAAGCCAAAAAGAACGGCGCGTTCATTGCGGTTGTTAATCCGATTAAGACATTTTCCGATCACGAGATCGATTTACATCTGCCTGTGTATCCTGGTGCAGACTTGCCGGTCGCACTGGCAATGATCCGACTCTGGCATGAAGCTGAGCGATTCGACCTCGAATTTCTTCGTCAACACGCCGATGGCCTCGAACCACTACTGCAGCAAGCGCAAGCATGGACGGTCGAACGCGCAGCAGCAGAAGCTCGCGTTTCTCCCGAATCTATTCGCACCTTGGCGCAAGTGTATGCCGAATCGACCCCTGCCCTGCTCCGCACTGGCTGGGGAACAGAACGTAATCGCAACGGTGGACAGGCACTCGCAGCGATTCTCGCCATGCCAGCATTGCTCGGCAAGTTTGGTGTGCGCGGTGGTGGGTACACCATGAGTAATAGTGGCGCAGCACAACTCGATGTCACCCAAGTATTCGGTCCGCATCCCTGGCAAACTCGGATTATTAACCAAACACAACTCGGCGATGTTCTGAGTCTGAATCTCCAACCGCCAGTGAAAGGGTTGTTTGTCTATAATTGTAATCCCGCAGTCACCGCTCCCGACCAGAATGCCGTCCTACGCGGACTCGCTCGGGAAGATCTATTCACCGTGGTTTCTGAACAAGTGATGACTGATACTGCTAAGTATGCTGATATTCTTTTACCGGCGGTCACGTTCCTGGAACAACGTGAGATCAGACGTTCCTACGGCAGCTATGTAGTTGGTGGGGTACAACCAGTGATTCCTCCACAAGGCGAGGCCAAGCCGAATGAGGAAGTATTTGCCCTGCTCGGACGGGCTATGGGTTGGCAACACGAGCCATTTTATTGGGACACTGAGACCTACATGCAGAGGATCGCCGAAACACTGAAACTTGGTCACCAATCAGCTGACTTTTCGCTGTGGCAGGCAGGAAAAACCCAGCGCTATGATTTCCCCGGCGAGAGCCCAATTCAGTTCGAT
The DNA here is from genome assembly GCA_963733195.1 of uncultured delta proteobacterium. Classification (GTDB taxonomy): domain Bacteria; phylum Desulfobacterota; class Binatia; order Bin18; family Bin18; genus VGTJ01. The sequence continues at coordinate 27,211 of CAVTCR010000045.1, read as the reverse complement.
ACCGTTGCGCCGCGCACCTCAGATGGAAAGATTCATCTTACGCCCGCTGCTTTGGGAAAGACACCGTTTCGTTATCAGGCAGTTAAAGACGAACGCTTCCCGCTCGCGCTTATCAGTCCGAGTAACAATAAAATGATCACCAGCACCCTCGGTGAGTTTAATTATCCAGAGTTGTGGCTCACCCTTCATCCTGAAGATGCAACAGCGCGAAGAATCTCTGTTGGTGATACTGTCCGTGTGTTCAATGCACTCGGTGAAGTGCATTGTCGCGCCAAAGTAAGCACGGATATTCGCCCCGGCGTTGTGCTCATGCCCAAAGGAGCCTGGCAAAAATCCTCGCGCAATGGATTTACCTCGACTGCGCTTTGTCCGTCACACGTTAATGATGTAGGCGGTGGCGCGTGCTTCAACGATGCTCGGGTGGAACTAGAAAAGTTGGGGTAAAAGGGGAAATGGCGAAATGGGGAATAGGAATAAGGATAAGGGATAAGGGAAAGAGAAAGGTGAGTCTGTTACCAACCCCAGAGCCTCAACCCTCATTAGGACTCACCAGGCTTAGCAATCTAGCTGTCTTCGCACTTTTGGCTTGGACTTTGGCTTTTACTTTTGACTTCTCTTTTTCTCCCTCAAGCCTACAGCCTGAGGCCTATAAGCCCTCTACTCATTCTGACAACCGATCTACTGTCTCATCTCGCCTCGTTTTTGTTGGGAGTTGTGACGTCAAGGTTATAGGCTTCAGACAACAGGCCGATCTTGCTCTAGTTGGACATGGTTATATGGTCTTGCCAAGGAGTACGTCATCACCCGTGTGTCAACTGCTGAATCTATGTGCCCTGAGTGCTTGAGTAGGCAACTGAAACCATGCTTAAATGGTGCAGTCAGGTCTCCAAAGGTGTGGGGTATTTCATGTGTGAACATCGCCAGGTACGACAGCGAACTTTCCGAGCAACCGCCAATCGCAAAGATCAGCGAGTGGAACAGCAACCCTAAGCGTACGCCTGTATTGATGTTGCCATTTGTCTTGCCTGTCGTAGGAGACGCATTCCAGGACATTTCGTAAGGCCGTCAGACGTTTCCATCGTTTTGTCAGGCCGACTCTTGCAGAATGTTCCTAAGTAGTAAATGAGAAACGAGGAGAATCCTGTTTGGACGACCGTCTTGTGCCCTTTCATTCCTTGACCTTCGCAACTCGTCTGAGAAAGACCTGGTACCGCTGCAGGCAACATCTCATTGGGGCATCCTATGTGATGAAACTTTTGCTTCTCACATACCAAAATGTCCATGTGCTCCGCCATTTTCGCCACTGCCGCGCCGTTGAGTCGTCTCAAAGTACACAGAAATCACGGCTCTGCTCTCTTGTGTTCTACAAAGAAACATTGCAGCAGAGTCGCCAATTGTTTTCTCCGCTTCGTACATCCCGAAATTCTACAATTGAGAACCAGAGCCGCAGCGGCTACTTACAGCACTCCTGTGCTGACCAGACTCCGGTGGTCCATGGCAACGTAGAGGAACTCACCCGTACCTCTACACAGCGAACGCGAAGACAAGGATGGCACCGGGTACGAGCGGGGCTCCTATGGCTACGACAAACTCCGTATCGCCTCGCTTGGAAATGGACAAGCCTGTGGCATGAACGCAGGTTCAGAGCAAAGGTCCGCGCGCTGCGTCGCCAAGAGCAGAGAACATTCATTCGCGAACAACACCGGATCGCCACCTCAGCTCAAGCTGCGCTGTTCCTCTCATTAGCGAATACGATTGACTTAAAAACAACCAAAGAATTAGCCGTGCTCTGCCAACATGTCAGTAAGCAGCGGCGACGTAAAAAGATGACGACCGAAGACCTCACGTGCTTCGATCAAACTTTAAGCGAAATTGATAACAACTACGAAACGCTACTGACGACCGTACAGTAAGAGAGCTATCCTCATGACAGAAAAAAGCGAACTCCTTGTTCCAACACCACTCACAGAAGCACACACCACCGAACAGACCAAAGGATCTGACTCTATGGGGTCGGAGATGCGAGTCAACGCGCCAAGCCTCGACTCCCTCCCCCAAATCCTTGAAAACGATAAGATCCCATGGCTCGACAAACGGCGAGCGACTAAAGAGTTCCTGCGCAAAGAAATAACGTTACTCAAAGAACAAATGGATCGAGCAGTCAAAGTCGAAAAGACGCGGCTCGATCTCGCCACAGAAGCAGAAATTGGACGGTTGAATACCCTCTTTGCCTTCGAGGCACTCCGCACCCAAGCCACGATCCAGAAGCTCTTTCAAACCCTAGGAATAGAAGTCATGGAGAACCTCGAAGTCTTCATGATTGACTATGCCAAGCGAACGACGCGACACAAACGGGAAATCAAACAAGCCAAAGATATTGAAGGAGCAATGAAAAAACGCCTACTCGATAGGACTGACAAATCGTTTCATCACCTGCTTGGCACCATAGAAAAAATTGTTGATACTCTGTTCGCGAAAATCGAGAGCGAACAAAGTAAGCCAAAGCCGAAGTAACGTTCTACAGTCCGATCTCGATTGCCCGCTCATATAGCTCGCCCCCCGCCCGTGTGATAATCCCGTCCGGTAGGAGGGGAATAGCATGCGCATCAATCAACTGAAGAAGACACTTAAGTCTGGCGGAGTCGCGCTCGGCACGTTGCTGTGGGATACCCGCGGGCGTGGCGTCCTGCACACGCTTGCACAAGCCGGGATGGACTATGTCATGATCTGCACCGAACACTCGGCATATAATCTCGAAACGGTTGTCGATCTCGTCGCCCATGCTCACGCGGCAGGTATTTCACCGGTCGTGCGTATTCCTGACTTAGACTATCAACATGTAACGAGATTGTTGGACAGTGGCTGTCAAAGTCTCATTGTTCCGCACGTCAAAACCGGCGCTGAGGTCCGGCGCTTCATCGAGATGGCCAAGTATCATCCCGAAGGCAAACGCGGGATGGCGATCTTGATGGGAGCCAATACCGACTATGAAGATGTTGATCCAGCCGTCGCTATGAGTCATGCCAACGCCAATACTCTGTTGGGTGTCATTGTTGAAACCAAGGAGGCGCTGGAAAACGTCGAGGAGATTCTCATTCCGGGAATTGATCTCGTCCTGGTGGGATACCAAGATCTTGCCCAAAGCCTTGGTGTTCCAGGCCAATACGACAATCCGGAGTTACGCAAAGCTCAGAGTCATGTCCTGCAACTCTGTAAACAACGCGGGATCGCTACTGCGGGTGCAGTCAACCGTCCAGAGAACATGAAAGCCGTGGTTGAGAGTGGGGCGCAGTATCTGCTCTATGGTACGGACTTGATATTGATGCGACGGGAAGCACAACGTGCGGCGGAGGCGTTGGCACCATTACGCGGGACGCGTAGATAACCAATGAGAGCCTCAGGTTCCTTTTCTCCCCAAGGGAGAGAAGGACAACAACGTAAGGGGCAAAAGGAAAAGAGTAAGGGACATGCATTTGCCAACGTTTTTCGTTAGGCTCTTCTTTGCCCTGTTTGTGCTCTCATTGACTTCTGCGCAAACGATTGTTCCTGACGTTCACCCTACCCCCTTACTTCGTCTCACTGGCGTGCTTGAGATCGTCCGAGACCCACAACCTTCAGTGTTTCCGGTACTCAGGGTATGGATAGACGATCGCCCACGCATCTTTCGTGTTGCGCACGTTGAAGCAGTCTTTTCCTCCTATCACGCAGAAGAGCAACTTCGTCGTGTTTCTGCTTTAGGATTGCGTTTCCTTGCCGAAGAGAAGGTTCTAACCCTGTTACAAACACCGGGTATGCATGATCGTCTAATTATCATTGAAGGTTGGCTACAACCAAAGAAAGGTATCCTCCGAGTACGGTCGGTACAAACTGTCGAGAACTAAGCTAGAGCGCATTATTCGTACACTTGACGCAGCGCCCACTCAGTTGTGTCATTCTGAGCAAAGCGAAGAATGACACGACTGAGTAGTAACGACTGGTGCTAGTTTAAGCGGATCTTGAAAAGCGCCATGCGATGGCCTCAAGCTGCGGGTTGCAACACCTACGCAGCGCAAGGAGGCCCCCGCATGACGACCGAAGACTTTATCAGCGAGTTGTTCTATCGGATAGATGAAGCCATGACGGACAGCCGCAAGCATCCCTTGGCAAATTTGTGGCCGAGCGAAATCGTCACCTTGGGGATTCTCTTTGCCCTCAAAGGGAGCGGGACACGTGCGTTCTATCGCTGGCTGAGTCGCGATTGGCGGCCCTTGTTTCCCACGCTGCCGGAGCGAACACGCCTGTTCCGGCTCTTGGCCACGCACCGGACGTGGAGCGAAGAGTTTCTGGCCCTGCCCTCGGTCTTGGGCGTCGTCGATAGCTATGGCATTGAATTGCTCCATCCGATGCGTGAAGGTCGTAGTCGCCAGCAAATCGGCCGCAAAGGGAAATCGAATCATCGCTGGATTGTGGGCGGCAAACTCTGTCTGTTGCTCAATCACCTGGGGCTGGTCGTGGCGTGGGATTGTGCCGGGGCCAATGCACCCGACACCGCCTTCCATCCGCTGATTGAGACCTTTGAGGAGGAGATGATCGTCCTGAGTGATTCCGCGTTCCACGCCAAAGAGGGCGATCCAGCCAATCTCAAACTCTGTGACCGCGGCACCTGGAATACGAGAATGTTGGTCGAAACCGTGCTGTCGATGATCCACGGCGTCTGTCATCTGAAGAAAGTGGCGCATCGGACCTGGGCGGCGTTCCAAACCCGCCTCGCCTTTACGCTGGCGACCTTTAATCTCCTCGTGCAGTGGCATGGCCTCACTCCTGATGCGCACGGCTTCATCCATCTCTCGTTAGCCGAGTTCAGTTTGTAACCAACTAGCACCAATCGTTAGTACTATCCTGGTAATGCTCTGCCCAGAGCACCGCGCGTAAAAGCTGTTCTTATCCGGTGTCTTATGGATTTACATTCGTTTGCCAGCATTACTTGGATAGCACTACCGAGATTTTTGGTCTATCCAAAATGGATTGGAATTCCGCCGACCTGTATTCCAAATTGCCGGCGACGGTGTACTCATCGAAACAGATCGCGCAATTGGGCATGTTGTTGCAACGCTTTAGTCCTATGACATAGGACTACCGACTGTTCATCTAAAGGAATCTTTCGTCGATAGACAGAGTTTCCATACCGGCTTGTTATTACGCTGCGCTCCTTCATGCTGGTTCGTAGCGTTTGACCTTAATCCGGCCGGCGTGCTGGCGGGCCTGGGCAAGGTCATAGGCCGCCTGCAGGCGCAGCCAGGTATCCGCCCCGCCGCCGAACGCCATGTCAAGGCGCAGAGCCATTTCCGGGGAAATGCCCCTGTGGCCGTGGACAAGATCGTTAAGCGTCTGACGGGTCACCCCAAGGACTTCCGCTCCCTTGGTAATGCTCAGCTCCAACGGCTCCAGACAGTCATGCTTCACAGACAAGCCGGGATGGGGCGGGTTCTTCATCGGCATGGTTCAGTCCTCCTAGTGATAATCCACCAAATCGACATCATGGGCGTGGCCGTCCTCAAAACGGAAGATCACGCGCCAGTTGGCGCTGACCGTCACGGCCCAAAAGCCCGCAAGGTCTCCCTTCAGGGGATGAAGCCGGAAGCCAGGCAAATCCATATTGCTCACGTCACTGGCTTCATCGAGGCGGGCCAGAATACGCTCGATCTTATCTACCTGATCGGGCCGGAGATGACGGCGTTCGCCTCGCTCATAGAGCCGTTTCAGCCCCCGATGCCGAAAGCTTCGTATCATAAGAAACTGTAGCGTGTCACATGTCGCATGTCAAAGAAAAAATGAAGGCGGGGCTTTTATTCATCGCCATTCAGTTCACGGCCTCACCAGCACGCTGGCCGGCAAGCCTTCTCGACGGCATCAACGCTAATGCAATTCCCGATAGATTTCTTTCCCTGTCTTCTTTCATGAGATTGTTGACAGTATAGGCGGCTTTTTCACCTCCACCTTAAGGTGCCTTTTGACCGTATGACAACATGTGATAATTTCGTTGTGGAAAATAACCCCCCGCCTTTTGTTTGCCAGCGATGCTATCAGCCACCACAGTTTGTTGGTATGCTTCATACTGCGTTAATGGGTGTTGAAAGGTAGACCTCATAACTAGACAAAGTCGGGTAAGCGAGAAACTATGCGTGATTTTAAAGCGGGTCATGACATCAATGTAGGGGGCAGCTTGCATATTCACGATGAGACGAGCCAACCTAATAAGCTGCTTACTCAGTGTACGAACGATGAGCTTTACGATGAGCAAGTGCATCGCAAGGTAGTTCTATCCGGCTAGAGAAAATCTAAGCTCAAACGTTTTTTTGTCGTTTGGCTCATTGCTGAATTGGGGATTGCCGGGTTCGCTCTGTGGTATTACATGCACGGCAATACAAATCTTTCCGAGCTGATTCTTGGCCTTGGTTCGCTTGTTCTGGCGTACCCTTTTGTTGAGGCTTTTGCGCGACGAAATCCGATTGAGCAACGGCAAACGGATGCACTTCATGAAATAGATATGATCCTCCGCGAAAGAGAAGCGAGGCCAATCAAACTACGTATAGACAGCAAACTACTGATAGGGGTAATAGGGGCTTCTCTAATTATGGTCTCAGTCGTATACGAAATATTATTCTTTACTGTTCCCTCATTCCGCTTAGCGATAGTGGATTATTTAATGGCGGACAGCGATCCGCTAGGGATAATATTGGCGAAACCCATTGTGGTAATAACATCTTTTGCGTCGGGTCTGCTCCCTGCTGTCTTTGGGGGCACAGTTATGAGGTTTGGCTGACAATCACAATATCCTTCCCACTATCTATTGCGCATTGAACGATCTATTCCCAGTTAATAGCATCGCCAACCGAGTTATCGTCTTTCTTTTTTGGTGGGTAACCTAAACAAAATCTCTTTCTAGCTGAACGACGAATTGCAAAGCGGCGTTTTGATCCACGATTTAGATTAAAGTCTGATTTGTGTTTAAAAATTCGCTGAAGTAATTTATAAATCTCGTCGTGATTTGTGGGTTTTTCGAGGATGTTTCGAATTTTTTCTGATATGAGCTTTTGCTGTTTTGTTATTTCTTTTTTATTCTTTTTGATCATTTCGGCGGCTCGTGTCTCTGACACTAGAGCTGGGATTATGAGCTTTCCCCAGTCCGGAGTAGCACATTTACCGAGACTGTCCAAAATGACAGTTTGCCGATTCTTTTTGTACTCCATTTCAACTTGTGAGCTAAGGATAAGACGGTCTTTGTATACCTCAATTTTCTCAAGAAATTTCATGGGTGGTGCTATCCAGGTAAGGCTCTCGTAGTATTCGTGCTCTTCTTGGCCAGAACCGTACATTGGTAGAGGGGAAGCGAGAGGTAGCACGATGATCATAAGAGAAGCGTGTCCACAATGTGGATCGCGGCAGTATAAGCGGAATGGCCGCATTCATACGGGCAAACAAAACTACAAGTGCAAGGCCTGTGGACGTGCTTTTGTTCTGGTTCCAGAAAATCGTGTCATCACGGAGGAGCAACGCGCGCTGATTGAGCGACTGTTGTTGGAGAGAATCTCGTTGCGCGGGATCTGCCGTGCGATAGGAGTAGGCCTCCGCTGGCTCTTGTATTTCATGGTCGAACGCTTTACCGCAGCTCCGGAGCATCTGTATGTCCAGTCGACTGCAGGCGCTCAAAGAGTGATTCTGCACCGGCTGGAAGCCGAGGTAGACGAGCTCTGGAGCTCTGTCGGGAAGAAGGCGAATCGGCAATGGGTCTGGATTGCCATGGACGCCGTCACTCGCCAAATCCTTGCCTTCCATGTGGGAGATCGCAGTCGCCAGAGCGCGGAAGCCTTATGGGATAAGATTCCGACAGAGTATCAAGAGCAGGCCATGTTCTACACTGATTGTTACGAAGTCTATAAAGATGTCATTCCCCCAGCGCAACACCGTGCCATTACCAAGTTGGCTCGGAAGACTAATCATGTCGAACGCTTCAACTGCACGTTGCGGCAGCGGGTCTCCCGACTCGTGCGTGCCACGTTATCGTTCTCGAAGAAACTGGCTAATCATATCGGCGCCATTAAGTACTTCATTTGTGATTACAACCTCACCAAAGGTGCAGCCTTACCTGGATAGCACTACCCAACTGAGTGGGCACTTCGTCAAGTGTACGAATGTCATGCACTCCAGTTTAGTTTCGCCCTCTTTACCCTACTGCGCGAAATGCGCTAAAGCAGAAGGAAGCCATCAGTCAGTCGTCAGCCAGGAAAAGGAAACTGAACGCTTAATGCTGAATGCCAACCGTAAGCAAAGGAGGAAATTATGAAATTTGGGATCTTTTACGAACTTTCCGTTCCACGCCCGTGGGATCAAGAGGCTGAGCGCAAAGTGTACATGAATGCTTTAGAGCAAGTACGCTTGGCTGATGAACTTGGCTTCGACCAAGTCTGGGCAGTGGAGCACCATTTCCTCGAAGAATACTCGCACTGCTCTGCTCCAGAATTATTTCTCACTGCTTGTGCCATGCAGACGAAGGATATTCACGTCGGGCACGGCATTGTGATTTGCGTGCCCGAGTTCAATCATCCGATTCGCATCGCCGAACGTGCTGCTGTGCTGGATATTCTTTCTGGTGGGCGTCTCGAATTCGGTACTGGTCGCTCTGCTACCTGGACCGAGCTGGGCGGATTTCGCGCCAATCCTGATGAAACGAAGAAGAGTTGGGACGAGTTCGTCCACTGCATCCCCAAAATGTGGATGCAAGAGCGTTTCAGCTATGAAGGTCGTTATTTCTCGATGCCCTCACGTGCAGTGTTACCAAAGCCATACCAGAAACCCCACCCGCCGATGTGGGTGGCAGTCACCAGCCCTGGGACTGAACTCGACGCTGGCGACCGTGGCATTGGTAGCTTAGGAGTCACCTTCACCTCGTTTGCTGAGCAAGAAGCAAAAGTGAAGGAATATCGTCGTCGCATTCAGAACTGCAATCCGGTTGGTGGCTTTGTCAACAATCAAGTGAATACGGTGAACTTTCTCTACTGCCACGAAGAGAGTGAAACTGGGACGAAGGTCGGCATGCGTATGATTCAGTATTTCAATTATCTGGCAGCGCAGCTCGACATGGCTAAAGAGGCAGTACCAACCAAATCCTACCCTTCCGCTGGCCTGCTCCCTTCACTGCGACGACAAGCGAGTAGTCCAGGGGAACAAGCAAAAGCTCCGGAAGGTATCGCGGTCGGGAACCCGGCCCACCTCATCAACGAATTGAGGAAATGGGAAGCCTGTGGTGTTGATCGCGTGAATTTCCTCCTCAACGCGGCTGAGAATATTCCGCAAGAGCAGGTGCTCAACAGCCTCCGGCTGTTTGCCAAGGAAGTGATGCCAGCATTCGCCGAGTCACATGCTCGCGCCGCAGCAGGAGGAAGCCGCTAATGCCGATCTTTGGAAAACAAGATGTGCAGACTGCTGCGACTCGTGCTCCACTCATGAGCGGGTTCGACACTAACATGTGGGAGTTGAAGAATGCGGAAATTCTCCACCTCGCCTTTGAAGTCGTCGAAGCCCCAGCTGAGTGGCTGGTGCCACCTGCCCTGCATCCCAGTATTCCACCGTATGCGGCACTCTCAGTTGCTCGCTTTCCCATCAGTCCAGTCGGTCCGTTTATGCTTGCGCAAGTCCGACTCGTCGTACGTGCTGGCATCCGACCACGTGGCTATCTCTTAGGGGCGTATACTGACTCAGAGAAGGCTGCGAGTGAATTGCGAGCGCGATGGGGATTCTCAGTTGGCATTGGTACCCTGACGCTTCAATCACGGCACGATCGCGTGATCGGGACAGTGGCAAGTGGAGGACAAACGATTCTGAATATGGAGTTAGAGAATCCCGAACAGGTCTCTGGTAGTGATGTCACTTACCTCGATAACCTGAATCTCGCACGCATCGTCGAAAATGGAAAAGAAACATCAGCTGCTCGTGCAGGTCGATCCTGAATATGTTTTCCACAGTGCCCAACGGGGGAAACCGCACTTGATCTCCCTCCAGTCAGAGGCATGGGGAGCTGATGGGAAGCTGCAATGCACGAATCCCATGCATGCAACGTTCTGTCGTTGTGACACAGACCTGCCGAAGTTACGCTTCGCGATGGACCCGTTGGTACCGGTCACGCAAGGCAGCCGGCGGCTCGCGGCGTAGCCTCCACGCTTTGCGCTTATTTGCGGGGTGCGCTAAACAGTGTACCCCGCGTGTCTACACTTTAGACTTGTCTGTGATCTGTTGGTGCTGCTGGGGCATGTGCGCACGAGCAGGCAGGCTTCGCCGCCCGCCACTGATGCGTTTGAACCAGTCGCTTCGTTCCTGCGGGGAGACTTGATCCCATCCTATTGGCATAACTGCTTGTGAATTACATAGCGGGCAAACTCCGGTCGCGAGTGCCGAAATCTGTTGCTCACAGTTAGTACAGTAATAGAAATATTTACCCTTTTCTTCCGTCACCGCAGCCTCCCTTACCTCTGCGGAAGATTCCCTATCCCCCTAAACGCAGAATCCTTTTCTATCATATTGCAGTTGTGAAGGAAATCTGAAGATCAGTGAGCAGAAAATTCGCTACGCTTTCCGCACAATCCAGATCTGTTCACCGCTGTAGCGGAAAGGGCCGCGTTGGAAATCACCGTAGAGGGCTTCGACTTTATAGCCGCTGAGTTCCAACAGATAACGCATCTCGTAGCGGTGGATATAGCGAAGGGTGAGAGGATTGTATGTCTTCTGGAGGACTTTTCCGTCGTTATCGATTTCTTCAAAAATGAAATAGGCATTGAGGAGCTGGATCTCAGGGTCATACTGGCCAGTGTACCAGACAATGACTCGATTCCCTGTTTCTGGATGGATAAAGTCGCTATCGCGTTTGAGGCCTGATCCCGTCAGGCTCAAATAAGAAGTAATCATTTCGTAGCTGGGATCAAAGATGTTGAAGATCAAGCGTCCGTCGTCAGCCAAATGCTCACGAATGCATTCCAACGCTTGGCGCTGAGCTTTTGGCGTCAGCAAATGCAGGAAGGCGCGATAGGGGATCGTAATCAGGCTGAAGCGTCTGTCCAACGAGAAATCTCGCATATCACCTTCAACGAGTTCGACACGCGCTTGGACCTCAGGAGTCAGTTTGGCAAGCTTGCGTCGCAGGCCCGCGAGCATTTCCGGGGAACGGTCGAGACCAACCACGGCGTTTCCCGCTTGGGCAATTGGTAAGAGAATACGTCCTGTACCACAGCCAATTTCCAGCATCGGCGCACCGGCCTTACGTGCTTCCTCAAGGTAGAACTGTACGTCTCCTTCTAATCCGAGGGAATAAAAATCGTAGAACGAGGCCCCGGTCCGTCCGTATTCGTTCATGGCAATCCCATTATTCATCTACTACAGAAATTCGTACTGGCGAAGATTGCTTTGTCACGAAGTTTATCCCGAACAGAGTGCCGCGGAGTCGAAGGGCTCCTCGCAACGACAGGGGTTTCCCAGTTTTCAGACAGGTTTCTAATACACAATCTCAACTTCCGGCATGCTCAACACCTCAGAAGTTGAGGTGAGACCCAGTTGGTGAGCAAGTTGAAACAGCGGCTGGAGTTTTTGCAAACTTTGCGTGAGTGCTTCTGTAGGTGCGGCAGCACCTTCTTCTTCCTCAGTATCGTCTTCAAAAATGCGTTCCATTAACACTTGCCGCAAGGTCGGCTTCTGTCGTGGGAAAACCTCGACCCGGACTTCTGTATCTTCTGTCATCCCAGCAGCTTCTTTTGCGAGACGCAAGGCTAGAGGAAATCCCCCCAATTCATCAACCAGCCCTAGTGCTTTCGCATCTTCTCCGGTCCAGATGCGCCCTTTTGCCGCAGCGAGAATTTTGTCCTTCGACAGATTTCTTCCCTGTGCTGCCTTGCTAGTAAAGTCCTCGTAAATGCGGTCAAGCGAGGACTGAAACTGCGTCCATTGTGACGGCGTGTAATCGTGTCGACTTGTCCACAATAACGCGTTCTCAGTAGTGTGAACTTCATCCCAGGACACTCCCACCTTGTCCCAGAAACCATTCGTGAGCATTTTGCCGGAGAGCACACCGATTGAGCCAGTAATCGTTCCGGGTTGCGCGACGATTTTGTCTGCTGCCATTGCCACAAAATAACCACCCGACCCGGCAACGTCTCCCATCGACGCAATTACAGGTTTGCCAGCCTCCTTCGCCCGCAGCGTCTCACGCCAAATCGTGTCAGAAGCGACATACGATCCACCTGGGCTATCGATACGAAACAAGATTGCCTTAACTTCTTTATCCTCGACGGCAGAACGGAAGGCAGCAGTCACCGAATCTGCCCCCATACTCACACTGCCCGACATCGGGTCGTATCCGCCTTTTCCGCGTTGTACGCCTCCGACACCGTAAATGAGCGCAATGGTTTTGCCACTCTCATGCGGCCGCCCGGCGCGCGCCAAATATTTGGTGAACGATAACGCTTTGACATCCTTCCCGACTTTCTCTTTCAGTTTCGCAATCACCTCATCTCGGTAGGCAAGACCATCAACGAGCTTGCCGTCGAGTGCCTGTTGGCTAGAGAGGGGGCCTTTGTCAATGAGTACGCGCACAGCCTCTTCGCTGAGCGCACGCGCTGTCGCGATACCTTTGACGATCTGTCCAAACTGCGAGTCTATTACTTTCTGGGTTGCTTCCCGATGTGGCCCGGTAAACTTCCGCTCCGTAAACACATTCATCGCATTCTTATACTCACGCCGCTGGGCAAAGCGTGGCTCTAAGCCGATTTTATCCAGTGTCCCGCGAATGAAAGGGGATTCAGCAATTAACCCCGAGAGACCTACATCACCAGAAGGTTGCAGGTGAATGCTCTCGAAAGCGGTAGCAAGATAGTATGCGCCGGTCCCTGGTCCCGCCTCACCAAACGTTTCCGCATACGCAATCGTCGGTTTCTCCGATTGCCGAAACTTCAGCACAGCATCACGAACCTCTTGAATCTGTGCTAATCCGAGCCCCCGACTCCCGACCCTAGCCAGAACTGCCACTACACGTTCGTCGCGAGCAGCTTCATCTAAGGCATCAACCACATCGCGAACGGTTGGCACCCTGCGCGAGAAGACACCAACCATTGAGCCATCAGGAACGTATTCAACCAAACCTTGCTCTAAGTTGATCACCAGCACGGTTTTGGCCGGAATACCGTCACCGGTCAATCGACGCATCAACAAACTCATGCTGAGAATTCCTAACAGCATCAAACAAACAGTGACGGCGCCAATCGTCGCCAGTATGCGCACAAAGATTTTTTTCATATGCGTTATTCACTCCGTTTTGTGGTTGCTTTTCTCCTACCGTAGCAGAGAGCAACTAGGGAGAGGAAGGAGAGGACCAATAAGCTACAGGGTGTAGGCTGGAGGGATGAGAAAAGGGGCAACGGACAGGCTATAAGTTGTAGACTGAAGGTGAATTGAGGATAAAAGATAACAAGATAAGGGAGAGAGGAGGAGGCTGGAAGGAGTTGTTAGCCTGAGGGAAGGCGACAGACTGACCATTCGGGCTTGAGCAGTTTCGTTGCCTTCCCCTTCAGCCCATGGCCTGTTATTTCCCTCTGCGCAATAGTTCCATCAACTCAAACCGTCGCGGGGAATAGTCCTGCTTGAAGAGGGGCCCTCCTGCAACCATCTGCGAGGCCTGATTCTGAGAAAAATTCACCCACGCAGCACCGAGCGGTACCGGCAGGCGAATCCCACGTGCTCCCGGAACAAAGTCCGGATTGCCGTGCACGATGAGCGAGAGACGAACCAGTTCGCCCTGAAGACCATAACTCAGAACAGAGAAAGGCGTGTAGGTCTGGGCATCAAGATAAAAGATCCGTTTGCTATACGGGTGCTGCCCTTTCGGCGTCGCTTCAAGGACAATGACGCGACGCAGTTCCCACGGGGCATTTGGATACCAATTGCTTTTCCCACTAAATGTGAGGTTATCGGCACGAAGAAATCCCGGCACCAGCATAATCTGTTCGCCTTTGTGGGTCCAATTGTATTCGTGCAGATAGCCGATAAAGAAGAAGGGGGGTTGCTCTTCAGCAAGCACGTCATACCGTCCACCACCCATGCGTGCGAGCATGTTCATGTAGCCTTTGCGAGTACGGCGGTTTTGTGGGCTGTAACTCAGATCGTCGTTGGCTTGACTCCCGTCATCATACAACGTTGTGATCCGCATGTTGCCTTCTTGGTCTGAAGGCGCCAGCGACTCGAACATAGCTTTGGCATGAACTCCGCGCTCTTGCCATTGGGGATCATTTTCTTCTTCACCAACGCGATACATCCCAAAGCGGATACGCATACGACCGATGTTGGAACGATCAATCGTTCCGGCGTTATTGACTCCTTGCATAGTCCCACGCATTTCCATGGAATCCGGCATGTCGCGGTAGCGAAAGTTCCAAGCGGCCTTCTCGCCTGCACGAGGATCACTCGGATCAATGATGGGAAAGGGGCGCCCGCCTTGATAACTATGTACTCTATAGCCACCGTCAAGTGAGACAGCGCTTGCATATTGCTCTGTCGCAGACACATACGCTTCGCGCGCTGGCAAGTCGGTCGTCTCTTGTACTGTAATGGTAAAGTCACCGGCTTGGAGCACGCGGAGAATCTCCGCAGGGAGCACTTTTTCCGCTACTTGCCAGTTCTGTTGACCGATGGTCATTCCTGGGGTAATGCCCTCGTGACGTGCAGTTTCCTGACTATACGGATAGAATGCTGATCGGAATGGTTCGGACACCACAGTCTCCGCTGCGGCATAGTGGAAGGAGGTTAGGATGCCGATGACAATGGCTGCCCATACAAATGTTCTGTTCATCGCTTGCTACTCCTTGCGTCACCGGGCCGACCTCGGTGCATAGTTGTCGAAACTGACCAAGTAGTATAGTTTTGAAACTCTCTCAGACATTTTGAGAGTATAATTTTGAGACTTATGAGTCAAGTAAGGTATAATCATCATGGTATTTTCTGCAGCAGTTTCACGTTCGTCTCGGTCGCGCCAGAAAGCAAAAGGCACTAGAATTCCTCCATCGCAGAGGGGAGACGAGGAACCGTTGCTGTCGCGCCGGACCGTCATTGAAGAACATTTGCTCGACACTGCAGCCAAGCGCTTCGCCAATACTGGCTATCGACAAACCACGTTAGAAGATATTGCGCGACATGCAGGCGTAGCGAAAGCGTCCATGTATCGCTACTTCGAGAACAAGCAGGAACTCTTGGCAAAAATCTTTCTGAAAGTCGCCGGTACATTCGCGCTTGGCCTCCAACCCTTGCTCGTCGCGCAAATTCCGCCAGAAGAGAAGCTTCGGCGTGCCATACAACACCTCCTCCGTACGATTGGCGAAAACGTCGCACTCTTCACCGTCTTTTACGGAGAAGAAGCCGATCTCCCCGATCGCTTACGAGCGGAAGTAAACGAAGCACGACAACGCGTGGCAGCAGGTCTGGAGAACATTCTGCGTGAAGGGATCACGCAGGGTATTTTTCGTGAACTGGATGTCAAACTGACCGCTTATGCAATCCTTGGGATGTGTGCCTGGATTCATAAGTGGTACAGTACCAGCGGAGAACGGGTGGATGACATCGCCACCGCTTTCGTTGGGCTGATTGAACGTGGCTGCTTGGTAACGCGCGGGACCGAGGGAGAAGATGGTCTCGCCGATCGTCTGCGCCATTTACAGGATATGGTCGGGTCTCTTGTCAGGCAAGCCGAGCGCTTGGAAAAAACCAGCCGCTGATCATCTCACGAACAGTCGCGACAGACTGAGTTGGTTGTCTCTTTTTCATATAGGAATTCTCTTTGAGACGGGTAGTAGATGTTCCATGCAGAACACACCAAGATCTCGATTGTTCTTTGCCTCTGGTGTGGCCGTCCCTTTCTCCTCGGCAGGCGCAGCCTGCCCTACACCAGGCCCGCAGCCACGTAGGGCGGGCTGTGCCCGCCAACATGCTGAGCTGCCAATCTGTATCTTGGTATGACCGACATATCTATGCAAAACCGTGCCCTGCTCGTGCTCTCTCTTGCTGTCTTCTCCACTATGGCCGGTAACAGCATGGTCATGCCGTTTCTTCCGCTCTACGTTCAGCAGTTCCATGTGAGTGAGTTTGGTGCGGGCTTACTCTTTAGCGTCCACGCCGCAACACGGATAGTGATTCTCCCGTTTGTTGGCAAACTCTCAGATCGTTGGGATCGTAAAGCATTCCTTCTCTTTGGAGTGCTGTGTTACATCCTCTCTTCCCTTGCCTACATTCCTGCTGGAACTTTCATTGCGTTCATTCTCGTTATGCTCGCGCATGGCACAGCTACTGCCGTCGTTCACCCCATCGCCATGGCCTACGTTGGTGATATCGCCCCCAAAGGGCAGGAGGGAATCTACAGTGGCTACATCAATACTGCCCTGCTTAGGGGATTGGTGGCGGACCCTTACTCGGTGGCCTGCTGAAAGATCACTTTAGTATGGAGATGAATTTTTTTGTCATGGCAGGGTTGAGTCTTCTTGCGCTGCTTTTACTGGCATTCTTTCTCCCCGAGGCAGAGAGTCATAAAAAAACGGGCCACACCGCCACCACTTCCCAATGGGCGCTCTTGCCGTGTCCGCCGATTCTGGGGTTGCCGGGTTTCGCCTGGGCTATGCGATGGCTAATGCGCTCACCTGGGTTTTCCTTCCTTTACTCGCCACGCACTTGCTGCCATTGAGCACCACCCAAGTTGGTTTGCTGGTGTCCGTCAACGTTATCGTCAGTGCACTGCTCCAAAGTCCTAGCGGTCGGCTTGCCGACCGTATGAGTAAAGCTCACTTGATTGGCATTGGCGGTTTGCTCAGTGCACTGGCGTTATGTGTCTTTCCGTGGGCGACGGGATTCTGGCAATTATTTTTTCTCAACATTCTTGTCGGGGCGGCGTACGGTCTGGCCTTTCCCGCCCATGTCGCTTTGGCAATGGAGCAAGCCCGTGGTTATGGCATGGGAACCGTGATGAGTCTCCTCATGCTCGCTCATGGTGTGGGTATGATGATCGGCCCGGTGTTATTTGGCGCGATTGCCCGACAGTGGAGTTTGCAGAGTGCCTTTTGGAGCGGTGGACTGCTGAACATCGCACTCATCGCGCTCTGTTATCCGCTTACAAAGAAGGTGCCCCGCAGATTGCAACCCACGACGCTCAGTAATCAAGAATCGGCTGTGACAGATTGACAAGGCTTGTAAGGTTGAGAGTTGTTTGAGAAGTCGGGGGTTCCAGTCATTGCGAGTTCTCCATAGCGCGGGCGCTAAGCATGGAGGCAGAAACTGGATGCGCCTGGATTCCGGGTCTCGCGGTGCTCGCCCGGAATGACGGGCATGTCGTCTGCGTCATTCCAGCGCAAGCTGGAATCCAGGGGGCAGTAGGCGGAGCATTTTGTTTCTGAGCAGCGCAGCGAACAATCTTGCCTAAAAAAGAGATTGCTTCGTCGCCTCGTGCTCCTCGCAATGACATGTCTTGTCCACTCTTGAGACAGACTCTTAGAAAAACTTCACCACACTCCGCGCGACTTCGCCCTTCTTCAGCAAGTCGTAGGCTTCGTTCACGCCTTCAAGCGGGAACGTACGCGAGACCAACTCGTCAATCTTAATTTTCTTTTCCATATAGAGGTCAACCAGCCGAGGCATGTCGATGCGTGGACGAGTTGATCCATAGAAAGAACCGATCAGCCGCTTCTCCATCATCGTAAAGATATTAGGATTGATCGAAATGCGGGCTCCTTCGGGAGAAACTCCGACGATCGTACAGGTCCCACGTCGCGCTGTCATCTTAAATGCCAACTCAATGGTCTTGGCCGTGCTGATGACCTCGAACGCATAATCAACCCCTCGACCACCAGTGAGATCCATCACCGCCTTAAATGGTTCATCTTGTGATGGGTTCACGAAATGTGTCGCACCGAATGTTCTGGCAAAATCGAGCTTCTTCTGAAGGAGGTCAATCGCAATAACCTGGCGTGCACCAGCTAATGCTGCACCTTGAATAACATTGAGCCCGACCCCACCACAACCAATCACCGCCACTGTTGTTCCTGGCTGCACTTGTGCAGTGTTGATAGCCGCGCCAACACCAGTCATGGTGCCACAACCGACAAAACAGGCGCGATCAAGTGGCATATCGTCACGGATCTTGATCGCACAACTCTCTGGTATCACAGTTTCTTCTGCAAAGGACGCAGTGAACGCGAAGTGGAATATGTCTGTTCCACTCTTGCTCAGGCGCGTAGTTCCATCGAGCAGTGTCCCAAGGGATTTTGGGCGAGTTTCGCATAAGTGCGGCGTTCCTTGGGTACATGAGAAACAATGCCCGCATACTGGAGAAAATGACAACACAACGTGGTCGCCTTCTTTCACCGAAGAGACACCTGGACCAACTTCCGTCACAATCCCTGCGCCTTCATGACCGAGCACAATTGGCAATGGCATCCGCATGTCACCGGTCATAACATGCAGATCACTATGGCACGCACCGTTCGCAGCGACTTTCACTCGCACCTCGCCAGCCTTTGGCGGGGCGATTTTGATGTCTTCGATCACCAATGGTTTGTTCGCTTCGTATAGCACCGCAGCTTTCATCATCCTTCTCCTTCGACGCAAGTTTCCGCGAAGCGTCGTAACAAACCACGCTTCAGGTGGGTCATCTATAAGGGGAGGACGGGATAAGTGTCAAGAAAGGAAAAACTCACCCACTACGCACGTGTACGATGCTCGGAATGCAAAAAGGTCTCGGCGCGCCTCCGGAAGAGAAGCAATCCGGCACAGAGACCAGAGCCAAACATCGACAGGTCATGCACCCAATAGAGCCGGTCTGCATGTTCGGGGAAAAGCTGACGGGGAAGCACAGAAGGCAGAATGAATAGACTCAGAATAGGAACCAGCAGCACGAACTTGGCAATCGGATGAAACGTCGACGACCGCACCGTTGCCTGCAGAAATGCCGCAGTAATCAAGAGCACACCTGTGAGGAAGGAAAACAGAACGTAGACATCAGATACTGGAGCATACAAAAATGACGTAAAGAAGATCACGAGACACGAGATGATCCCGATCGACGCGATCTTTGCGACTCGGGTTGCACCCACTGGCAGCTTGAGTGAGTCTGTCTCTGCAATCGAAGCCATATACGCCCGCTCAACCTTTCCACTTGTGAAGGTCGCTCGCCACCAAACTCTCGGTGGCAATCAGGGGCTTCTATCGGCACGAGCGTAAGATTCTTTACAAGCAGAGTGTGTTCTTCCCGCTGACCTATGAAGCGAGAAGCTTGAGTTTATTCTTTGCGCTTTTGCCAACTTTGGTACGCCCGTGGCGGTCGGCAACAAATTCCAGGATGTCTTCACCAAGAGAACGCACTTCCGTCCCCCCCTCAGCAAAGCGAAACCCGAGGTAAAAAAGGTCCTCCGGTTCCAAGGCTTTCTCTTTCTTGAGTGTGTCGAGCACCGGGAAAGCCGACGATCGATGGAGATCCGCCAATAGATCAAGCGCTGGGTCGTGGCGGGCAGTGACCGATGTCACGTCGTGAGGATGGAGTTTGAGTTGAGCAATCGCCAAAGCGAATTTCTCATCAGCAGCAAAAGTCGAGAACTCTCGCAGCGGGGTCAGAAAACGAATCGCTTCCTTGTACTTTTTATTCTTTCTGAGTTGCGCCCCACGCGTGGCGAACTGACCGTAGACGTACTCGGCATCGACATTCTTCAGAAAGTGAAGATACGCACCGTGAATGCGATCCTCGGCTTCTAGCGCGTCCTGCAATCGTTGCCAGACCTCATCAAGCGTATCGCGTCGCCATTTTCCTTCATAGGTTGGGAGAATCTCAGCAATCGCCCAGGCTTTACTGGCATTGTCACAAGCGAGGAACTCTTTAGTGAGCGCGTTACGGGCAGTCGGAATTTTCCGTAATGAGCGGGCTGCAGCATCTCGACGAGCGGTGTCAGAATCATTCAATTGTTGCACAAGTGTCTTTACTACTACAGGGGAATCGAATTCCCCCATCTTTCGGAGAGCGAATTTCTGTACCGCAATATGAGGGCTTTCCAACAAACGCGCAAGCGTTGATTGGTACTCAGCGGGCATCTCATGCGCATCAAGGAGGTCAAGTGTCAGCCGAACAGTGTCAGAGAACTCTTTTTCCTCTAAGAGCGGGATGAGCTTGGCAAACTCGCCTTTGTGCAATTCTTGTCCACGTAAACAATGCAGCAGTGCAACCAGTGTATGGAACCGAATGATGTGTGGTTGTTCGGAGCCAACAAAACCGATGAGCCACTTCCGCGCTTGAGCACGACCGAGGATACCGAGCACACGAATCGCGGCAATGATCGCAGCCCGCTGTTCTGGGCCTTTCAGGTCAGCAGCAAACGACTCAACTTCCGTAAACAGGAGAGTCTGTTCTTTGTCGTCAAGGTCCTTAACCGTGGTTGCGATAAGATCACAAATTGTTTTGTTAACTTCAGGGTCGCCCTGCAACAGTATCTGCATTATACCCTGCCAAGCGGCTTTTCCTCGGATCGAACATAGTCCCCGTGCAGCGTTCATCAACCACGAACGGCTGGCTCCTTTCACCTGCTGCACGAGTGGCCGCACAGCAACTTGGCCAAAACTCGAAACTAATCGAAGAGCATGCTCGCTTATCTCTTTGTCCGTCGCTTCAAGGAGTGGCAGCAATGATGGCAGACTTGCTTTCGGGCGTACCTCTTCGACGTAGCGTAACGCGTAACCCTTCAGAAGAGCGTGGGGTTGTTCGAGTGCCGCGTTCACAGCCTTAATAACGTTGTCTTCTTCGAGCTTGAGTGCACCGAACACCAGCAACGCGGCACAGCGGCGTTCGATGTTCCCTTCGTGTGCCAGAGTCAAGAGACTCTGTAGTGTCTTGTCCATAGATAAAAGGAGACCCCCTTCGACATTTGTCTCGTGGTTCCCCTTTTACGCTATTCTTTAGTTTACTGCGACAATCCCGAGCGATTGTAAGTTCAGCGACCAACGGAGGCGTAATTGGACAGTTTGCGTCTGCTGACTGGCAAAATCCCGAACCCGTACCCTTGATACCACCACATCCTCTCCCTCGATCCGCGCTGTGGCGTCAGCGAAATCGACAAGGTCAATGTACTCAAAGCCTTCCACCTTCACGACCGTAATTTGCCGAGACGTGGAAAAAACCACCCCAGCGGACGATTCGACCTGTACGCCAATCGTATGCGGCCCCGCGGGGAGGTTAGAATAGTTGGCCGTCATCCCCCATCCGCTATCGCCAGCGTTCGGGTTGTTAGGGAAGACGACTGCTACGTCTGCTCGCCCAGAGCAACATGGGATGACCGTAAGTGGCACATCGTCAACTGTCAGGCGGATTGTCCGCACCGTAACGTTTGGATCGTCGTCAAATGCCCATCCACGCAACACACTCACACCAAAGACAGCTTGCCCATTATCTGGACTTTCGAGTAACGTAATGATCTTCGAAGCAGCGTATGCTTGCTCTGGGCCAAACATGCGTTCCTGCCACCACGATCGCACTCCTGACGCGGCCCGCGCAAGCAGCGACGGCTGGGATGCCGCTGCGCTACTTACCATAAGGGCGTTCGTCATGCCAAACGACTGTAAGTTCGTAAACCACCGAAACGTGAGATTGACGTCACTTTGTTGTTGCGTGGATTTATCACGAATGGTGACTCTTTTGAGAAGCAGATCCTGACCGTCGATCTGCGCTGACGCACCGGCAAGCGAAAACACATCAACAAAGGAAGATGTTCCCGGTTTCACCACTGTCACAGTTCGCGTATCCGAAGTCAGAATTTCGCCACTGGTACTCTTGACCTTCACTTGTACTGCGTGTGATCCCGGCACTAGATCTCCCCAGTTAACCCCGGTTCCCCAACCACTGTTCGCAGTGTTGTCTGCCGGAAACTGTGAGAATGCGGTCTGCACGTCTCCACGAGATGAACAACACGGCAGCTCTCCTACAAAAGAACCATCGACGAAGATCTCGACCTGTTGGACGCTTCTCCCAGCGATACTGTCAAACGCCCACCCACGAATCGTGCTGATACCAGAAACGGCCTGACCAGGTTCTGGACTTTCAAAACCAAGAAGGAGGGTCGATACCGTCGTGCATGCTTCATTCGAGTAGTCGGACACTCCATCAGGATTATAGGCTTGCACACGATAACAGTACGATTTCCCAACCTCCACATCGGAGTCAACATAGGAAACCACATTGGCACCCAGTGCGGCAATCCACAAATAGTCTCCTTGACCTTCCGTCCGTCGTTCAACTCTGAAACCGGTTTCACTGGACGCAGTATCCATCCACGTCAGCGTCAGTTTGGCAGCAAAGGTCTCCCATGGACAAAGCAAGCTCCAGAAGAACAAAAGAACGCCAAAACTCTTGCGCCAGTTCGATTCTCTACATCTTCTCTGATACTGCAATGAGAGAAACAACATAATATTGATCCCCAGCATCAGCTCAAGATAGAGGCCCCCAGTGTACCCTGATGGTATCGATCAACCAAACGATCTCTATAAATCAGAGCGAGGGTACCCCTCACGTTTGCTACTTATACAGTTTGAGAAGCCACAAACTCGCAACTCGGTCCCGTACGACCAATCTTGCGGCGTACCTCATCCAGCGCCAAACGAAAATACACCGGCCGATTATGCGCACAAGCATGTGGATTCGTAACCTGCGTCCAACGTTCAAGCAACCGTGCTTGTTCCTCTCGCCCGAGTTCCTGCCCTGCCTTTACTGAAGCGACACAGGAAAGCGCCTGATGAAAATCCTCGCCATGTTGGCGGATGCGGACCAGCCAGCGCGAAAAAAGTATACTTGCATCTTTAGGAGTAATGAAATCGGGGACTGCCCTGAGAGCAATCACCTGAGGTCCGAACGGCTCCACGGTAAATCCACATTGTGAGATTTCTTCGTGTTTGGCTTCCAGAAACTCTCGCTCATCGACAGAAAGTGTCACCACTTGTGGCGCAATTAAATCTCGTCGTTGGATAACGCCACTCTGCAACTGCTCGTACAGCACCCGTTCCTCAGCTGCATGCTGATCGAGGATATAGAGATGCCCTTCGGCCATCGTGAGGAGAAACGTCCTCTCAATTTGGCCGATTAAGGAGAAGCGACTGTCGGACGGTTGATCATAAACCGCTTCTTGCTCAGCCACGCGGTCGTCCTGTAACCATGCAGGCCGCATACGACGTTGGAGGGCTCCTCGCGCAAGATCGTAGACAGCAAGGTCGTCACGAAATCGCACTTCACTCTTGGCCGGATGGATATTCACGTCAATGGATGAAGGAGCAACATCAAGAAAAAGAAGAACCATGCCACCTTCCCCTGGCAACGCATCACGAACAGCACGATATAAGGTGCGATTGCGTACAGCGCGGTAGTTGACGAAGAAATAATACCGCCGCCGCCACACGGCCTCTGTCGGGAGAACAAATCCCCAGACACGACCGGTTATTCCGGTACTATCAAACTCTTCTAGGCTGGAAGCCGCTTCACGACCAAAACACGAGGAGATGCGCTCTGCTAATAAACCAGGTTCAAACGCGTACAGTTCCCGACCATCGAAAAACAGAGAAAACCTACGCTCTGGAAATGCAAGTGCAAAGCGCGTGAATACTCCGAGGATGTGGCCGTACTCTGTTCGTAAACTCCGCAGGAACTGCCGCCGTGCTGGAGTATTGTAAAAGAGATCCCATACCTCGACCGTCGTGCCAATTGCCGCCCCGGCTTCCTGAAAGGAAAGCAGCGTTCCTCCTTCAAGGCGGACTTCAGTCCCCAATAACGCATTTCGCTCACGCGATAGCACACGAAGACGTGAGACCGACGCGATACTCGGCAGGGCCTCGCCACGAAAACCGAAGGTTCGTACCGCCCGCAAGTCCTCTTCGCGTGCGATCTTACTGGTCGCAAAACGCTCACAGGCGAGTCGCATTTCAGCTGCGGAAATGCCACTACCGTCGTCAATCACCCGAATGAGGCGTCGTCCGCCTTCTTGAACCTCGACACGAATCGTCATCGCGCCAGCATCGAGCGCATTCTCGACAAGTTCTTTCACTGCACTGGCTGGCCGTTCGATGACCTCACCAGCTGCGATCTTCTGTTGCAGTTCTGGAGAAAGAATACGGATACTCATACAGGCGAAGGAATATCGGAGATAGAAGAGAGAAGATAGGAGGCAAAAAGATTGTTCGTCTGGAGGTAAAGCCATTCTTATCGACAAATCTCTTCGGCTTACCTTTCGTAAGCTTGCTCGCATGATTCAACGAGAAAATTCCAGAAAGTGATAGTACAGTCCACACAGCAGGCCAGGTTGTTGCATTGGGTGAGGTGTTCATCCACGCTCTTCTCCAAGTAATCTTTTCAAATCTGCCAGAAGGACCAACGCTTCTAGCGGCGTCGTATGCAACAAATCGACACTGACTAATCTGTCGATGATCGCTTGAGACTGGGCTTTCTCGTTGTCGTTTCCGCTGCACGCTTCCTGTCGTCCCAGCGTCTCGTAAGAATGCTCTCGGTGAAGTTGCCGTTCCTCTGGTTCCTCAGCAAGTATCTCCTTGGCCCGATCGATTACCTCTGATGGCAAACCGGCGAGTTTCGCGACATAGATACCGTAACTTTTCTGGGCTGCCCCAGGAACGACTTTGTAGAGGAATGTGACCTCTTCTTTCTCCTCACGAACTTCGAGACGCGCATTTGCCACCCCAGGCAGTGTGTCCGCGAGTCGCGCCAGTTCATGATAGTGTGTGGTAAAGAGCGTTTTCGCTTTGATGTCTCGCGCCAACAGCTCTGCTACAGCCTGAGCAATCGCCTGTCCGTCTGAGGTGCCAGTCCCACGTCCAACTTCGTCAAGAATGACCAGACTTTTTGCTGTCGCTTGGCGCAAGATATTCGCGGTTTCTTGCATCTCGACCATAAACGTTGAAAGTCCACGCGCAAGAAAGTCTGCGGCACCCACACGGGTAAAGATGCGATCGACGACCCCAATCGTGGCCGCGTCCGCCGGAATGAAGCTGCCGATCTGCGCGAGAATCACCAACAGTGCCACCTGCCGGACATACGTGCTCTTCCCTGCCGCATTTGGACCGGTCAGGAGGACCATATACGTCTGCTCATCAAGAGAGAGGTCATTCGGCACGAAATTCCCGGCCAATGCTTCGACAACTGGATGCCGCCCTTCGATAATCTGGATATCGTACGAATCCGTCACGTGAGGACGTACCCAGTTTTTCTTGGCAGCAATCTCTGCTAGCGAGCAGAGAACGTCAATCACACCTACAATATCCGCCGTACGGCGCAAGCGTTCGGCGTGCATGGCAACCTGCTCTCGGAGGCGCACAAACATTTCATACTCAAGCTCCTTACTGCGGTCGGTTGCTGAGAGCACTTTCTCCTCAAAGCGCTTGAGCTTCTCTGTCACAAACCGTTCAGCATGGGTCAAGGTTTGGCGGCGCTGGTAGGTTTGCGGTACGAGATTGAGGTAAGACTTGGTGACCTCTACGTAATAACCAAAGACCCGATTGAAGCCGACACGGAGATTCGGAATAGCCGTCTGCTCACGTTCTTGTTGCTCGAAGGTCGCCAACCAGTCGGCCCCATCAGTCTGAATAATGCGCAGCTCGTCAAGTTCAGACAACACTCCATCACGAATGAGGCCACCCTCTTTTGCTACTGCGCGAGGCTCATCGACCAGTACGCGTTGCAGCTCAGTATGTATATCGCTCAGTGGATCAAGATCTTCACACAGTGAGGATAGAAGTGTACCGGTCAGTGCCGTCAATGAATCGCGAATACGTGGGAGTGGAGCGAGCGAGGCACGTAATGCCGAAAGATCTCGAGGAGTAGCTATGGCCGAAGTTATGCGAGACGTCAAACGCTCAAGGTCAAGGATACTCGCAAGGGCAATACGAAGGTCAGTACGAAGCGATGCGTGGGTAATAAGCGCACCAATGGCTTCCTGACGGTGGTGGATTTTCTCGACCGCGACCAACGGATGAAGTAACCAGTAACGGAGCCGCCGTTTCCCCATACGGGTTTGGGTGTAATCCAACACGGAAAGGAGCGAGACCGACGCCGTTCCATCTGTCAGGTTGTTGACCAGCTCCAAGTTCCGTTGCGTTTGTGGATCAAGCCACACGAAGTCTTCGCTGCGATACGGCTGCGGTGCTTTCAGATGGGGGACAAACGTGCGTTGCGTCTCGTTGACATAGGACAGCAACGCGCTCGCTGCGACAATAGCACGACGATGTCGCAAGCCCAACGATTCAACAACGTCACGACCAAAAGAATGCGAAAGATTATTCAGTGCTCTTTTCACCGCAAAATCTTCGGGGGAGCGGGGAGTGACAAAGACTTCTGGGAAGCGCGCGTTATCGAACGCTTCCCCTTCTCGCAAGATGATTTCCCGTGGCTGGAATTTGGTCAAAAGATTCGGAAGCTCTGCTTGCGTTGTTTCAGCAACGAAGAACTCTCCTGTTGCCAGTTCGAGAAAAGCCGCTCCGATTCGCTCCTTCTCTGTAAACACTGCCGCGAGTGTCTGCTCCTTGCCTTCTGTTTCAAAGAGCGTTCCCGGTGTAACGATACGAACGACCTCGCGCTGAATGAGAGTCCGTCCGCGTTGCGGGCGTTCGGTTTGCTCACAAATAGCGACCTTATAACCTTTCTCGACTAGGCGTGAGAGATACGATTCCAGACGGTGATGGGGAACACCACATAACGGTATACGCTCACGACCACGACCGTGTGGACGAGAGGTCAGGGCAATGTCCAACGCACGCGCACCGATAGCCGCATCGTCGTAGAACATCTCGTAGAAATCGCCAAGGCGAAAGAAGAGTAGCGCGTCAGGATGTTGTGCCTTGGCCTTATGGTACTGCTCCAGCAGATCCGGTTCCGTTCTTTCGCGTGGAGAAACCGGTTCAATGGAGTATTGTTTCTTTTTTACCTTTGCCATTGCTCTGGGCGATTACAAACCATAATTGCCAGGACTGCACCAGAGCCCAGAAGCCAAGAGTGCTTCGTCACGGAGCCTGCCTGAGTTCTTCGTCAGGCTCAGGATCAACTCCGTGTAGTTAAGTCTTACTGTCCCTCTGGTACCTCACTACTAGCCCCACATTGAAAGTGTTGGCAGACAACCTTCATAGGACTGTAGCT
>CAVTCR010000044.1:0-34868 GCA_963733195.1 uncultured delta proteobacterium | reverse complement strand
TACGGGTAGCCAGGTGTGGGATTACCGCTGTGAACCCGCGGCGATGCTGGTGTGGGTCGAGGAGGCCGAACGGCTGGTGCTGCGCACAAGTCTGCCCTATATCTCGGAAGTACTGGCACAGGTCTGGGAAAGGAGTTGCCTGGCTGCGAACCGCGCGCCTCGCCGAGGGTATTCCACAGCTGCGGGGTGCACTGGAAACGTTGAAGGCGCATGGCGGGGAGCTTGGGATGCCGTACTTTCGAGCGGTCCTGGCCGAAGGCTTGGCGTTGAGCGGTGATAGCGAGGGCGGATTGCGGTTGATCGAAGAGAGTCTCGGCCAGATTGCGCGGCCAGGCTGGGAAGAGCGCATCGCACCTCGCCGAGGTCTTGCGGCTCAAGGGCTGGATGCTGGTGCTCCAAGGCGACTTGGAGGGTGCGGAGAAAACTATCTCGCTTCACTTGACTGGGCCCGCCAACAACAAGTGAAGTCCTGGGAATTGCGCACCGCCACCAGCCTCGCGCGCCTGTGGCAGCAGCAAGGCAAGAGACCGAAGCTCACCACATGTTATCCGAGATCTACAACTGGTTCACCGAAGGGTTTGATACGAAAGACTTGCAAGAGGCGAAGGCGCTTTTAGAGTCGTTGAGTCGATAGAGCCTCTTGGGTCTATGGAGTCAGCAGAACAGTGCAGCATTGTAAGGATTGAAGAGTAAGATCATCCTATAAAGGCTGCTATTCCAGCGGAGGATGCCAACCAGCAAAGACCCAGAAACGTCGGGCTTCAACAACGTAATCGTTATTCATTTGTAGTGTATCCACTGTTGCACGACCACAAGGAGTCACACCGGTCACCCGCGTTCCATCTATACTCCACTGAAAATGCTCACGCCAGGTTTGTACACGAGGATTGAACAATGGCACCATCTCTTGTGTGACCGAGTCCCTCACGTCAGTTCGATTGCCCTTGAACTTGTTGCAGCGATGGCACGCGAGCCACAAATTCTCTCGCGCTGTCGGTCCTCCTGCCGATTCGGGAATCAGGTGCTCGATTTCGAGCGGAATGCCGGTGACCATTTCCGAGCTGAGACAATACCCGCAGCGCCGACCCGCATCTTCGCGGACCTGCTGCTGGAGTGTCGCCGGGATGTAGGATGTCATTATTGAGCGGCTTCAAGTTGCGCCAAGGTCGGCAGTTGGTGGCCGCGCCATTTGAGCAGCGCATTGGCATACGCTTTCCGGAGCATATGAGAGTTGGCCTCTTGATACAGTCCTTCCAGCGTTCCGCGCTCTACCGGCGTAAGCGTGCTCACTCTCTCTTTTTCTAACAGCGCGGTGTACCGGGCACTCTGTTCTGCACTCCAGCTTCCTTGGGCAACGTGTCGCAGTGCTGTATCATCAAGCTTTTCCAGCGCAGCTAAATCCGCCCGTATGTGTTCGGGCATATCCTCCAACAGCGGTGGGATATTGGCATCCAGCGCTTGCAACACCAGACTTTCGAGCGGACGTTGGGTGAGCTCTGCTAACCGTTGCAGGCGCTGATATAACAGGTCGGGCATATGAATCGCTACGGTTGACTCACTCATAATGTGACCTCTGCGCAATCACTGACCTCACTGTTGAAGGCAGGCGCTGTGGTCGGCGCTACGTATATGTGATCGCGGAGCGAGGTATCTCTCCTTTTATGTCTTCTTACGCGAAATCATAACGCGCAGTGGTATCTCGGTCAAAGGTTGCACGAAGAATTCCTATAGTCGTCTCGGTTCGTCTCGCCTATAATCCGCTCAGGCAAGGGGAATAACATGGACCTGATGGACGTTTTAGACCAAGCCCGGGAATTGTTACAAAAGAAGGGGCGCATCACCTACCGGATGCTAAAGGCACAGTTCCAGCTGGATAATGAAGCAATAGACGCTTTGAGAGAAGAGCTAATTGAAGGGGAGCGAGTCGCCGTTGATGAAGACGGCAAGGTGTTGGTGTGGGTCGGCCCAATGCAGAGGTCGAAAGGCGAAACGGGGAAACGGCGAAAAAGACAGTTCGGAGTTCAGAGTCCGGAGGCCGGAGTCAAAACCAGTCACTTACACCCCGCAACACCTGGCCGAGCGCATTCGGGCCGAACAAGCGGCGCTGGAAGCACGGGGCGAGGACGGTGAGCGCAAGACGATCACCGCGCTGTTTGCTGATCTCAAAGGCTCGACGGCGCTGATCGAAGGGCTAGACCCCGAAGAGGCGCGGGCGATTATTGATCCGGCCTTGCAGCTGATGATGGACGCGGTGCATCGCTACGAGGGCTATGTGGCCCAGGCCCTGGGCGATGGCATCTTTGCCTTGTTCGGGGCACCCCTTGCTCATGAGGATCATCCCCAACGGGCCCTCTATGCCGCGCTGCGCATGCAAGAGGAGATGCGCCGCTATGGCGATCACGTGCGGCTCAAACAGGCTTGCCGCTGGCGATGCGGGTCGGGATCAATACCGGCGAAGTGGTGGTCCGCTCGATTCGTAAAGATGACTTGCATACGGACTATGTGCCGGTGGGGCATTCGACCAACTTAGCGGCGCGGATGGAACAGATGGCCACACCAGGCTCGATTCTGATTACCGAGCTACACGCAGAAACTGATCGAAGGATACTTTGAGTTCAAAGCCTTGGGCGCAGACGCAGATCAAAGGAGTCGAAGAGCCGCTCAACGTCTATGAAGTGCTGGGGGCAGGGCCGTTACGCACACGGTTACAAGTGGCGGCCCGGCGGGGGCTGACGCGCTTTGTCGGACGGCAGAGCGAAATGGAGCAAATGCAGCGAGCGTTGGAGCAAGCCAAAGCCGGGCATGGGCAGATCGTGGGGGTGATGGGCGAGCCGGGGTTAGGGAAGTCGCGCCTGTTCTACGAATTCAAGCTGCTCTCCCAGAGTGGCTGTCTGGTGCTGGAAGCCTACTCCGTCTCGCATGGCAAAGCCTCGCCGTATCTGCCGGTGATTGAGTTGCTCAAGAGCTACTTCGACATCCAGCCTCAAGACGATGAACGCAAACGCCGAGAGAAAGTCGGTGGGAAAGTCTTGATGCTTGACCGCAGCTTGGAAGACACGCTGCCGTATCTGTTTGCCCTGCTGGGCATTGAAGAACAGCCCTCGCCGTTGCAGCAGATGGACCCGCAGATTCGCCGGCGACGGACGTTTGAGGCGCTCAAGAAGCTATTTCTCAGCGAGAGTCTCAACCAACCGCTGATCCTGATCTTTGAAGACCTGCATTGGATTGACAATGAGACGCAGGGTTTCCTGGACATATTGAGTGAGGGTGTGGCTTCAGCGAAGATCCTGCTACTCGTGAACTACCGCCCGGAGTATCGGCACGAGTGGGGGCAGAAGACGTACTACACCCAACTACGGTTAGCGCCGTTTGGCAAAGCCGAGGCGGAAGAATTTCTTGATGCGCTGCTCGGCTTCCGTAGGTGGACGACCGACGTGTCGGCCCACAGCGGGCGCACGCACGGTGCGCCCCTACAGACCCTCGAAACAACTCATCCTGGAGAAGACCGAAGGCACGCCGTTTTTCATGGAAGAAGTGGTGCAGGACGTTAGTGGAACAGGGGATTCTCATCCGCGAGCTGTAGGGGCACGGCGCGCCGATGCAGCCCTACCAACGGACCTGCATATCCCGACGACCGTCCAAGGCGTCCTCGCGGCCCGTATTGACCGACTTACTCCTGACGAAAAAGCTCTGCTGCAGCAACTCGCCGTCATTGGGCGCCAGTTCCCGCTGAGCCTCGTGCGCCACGTCCTCCCCCAACCTGAAGACGAATTCTATCGCCTGCTCTCCTCGCTGCAGCACAAAGAATTTCTCTACGAACAGCCGGCGTTTCCAGAAGCCGAATATCTCTTTAAGCACGCTCTGACACAGGAAGTGGCCTACGGCACGGTGCTCCACGAACAGCGCAAAGCCTTGCATGAGCGCACCGCGCCAGGCGATCGAAGCGCTGTACTCGCCTCGCTTGGAGGAGCACTACAGCGAGTTAGCGCATCACTACAGCCGCAGTGGCAACACGGGGAAAGCCAGAGTATCTGCAGCTAGGCGGGACAACAGGCGATGCAGCGGTCGGCCAATGCGGAAGCGATCAATCACCTCACCACAGGCCTGGAGTTGCTCGAACACGCTTCCTGACACCCCCGAGCGTGCCCAGCAAGAACTTACCTTGCAACTTGCCCTGGGCACTTCGCTGATGGCGACCAAAGGTTTTGCGGCCCCGGAAGTGGGCACGGTCTATGCCCGCGCATTAGCGTTGTGTCAGCAGGTGGGGGAAACGCCGCAGCTCTTCCCAGTGCTCGCGGGGCTGCGCACTTTCTATACGGGGCGGGGAGAGTTACAGACAGGCCGTGAGCTAGGGGAACAACTGCTGCGGCTGGCCCAGAGCGTACAAGACCCGGCTCTCCTCGTGGAAGCCCATGTGGCGCTGGGGCTACCCTTGTTCTTGCTCGGTGAGCTTGGCTCTGCCCGGGAACACTTCGAACAGGCGATTGCCCTCTACGATCTTCGGCAGCAGCGCGCTGTAAGGCATCGCTATGGGCCGGATATGGGTGTCATTGCCTTCGCCTCTCTGGCTCAGGTCTTGTGGATGCTGGGCTATCCGGATCAGGCTAGGGAAAGCAGTCGCGAAGCGCTGACCCGAGCTCAGGAATGACTCATCCTCTTAGCACGGCTATGGTCTGGGCCTTTACTATTGAGGTCCATGAGTACCTGCACGATATAGCAGGCCGTCCAAGCAGTGGGCCGAAGCCCTGCACGTACTCTGTCACGAGCAGGGATTTTCGACTGGGTTTGGAGTGGCCATCCTCGCGCATGGCTGGGCACTGGCCATGCAGGGGCAAGAAGAGGAAGGCATCAGCAGATCCACCAGGGCCTGGCTGCAGTTCGGGCCACCGGGGCGGAGTCGCGACGGCCCTTAGTCTCGCACTGCTGGCCGAGGCGTATGGAAAAACCGGACAGGTCGAGGAAGGGTTTACGGTATTGGTTGAGGCGCGGACGGCTGTGGAGAGAACCGGAGGACATTTCTACGAAGCCGAACTCCACCGTCTCACCGGCGAACTGCTGCTGCAACGGGAAAAGCAACAGGTCACAGGCAATGGGCAACGGGAAACAGTTACTGAACCCCGAGCCCCGGTGCCCGATACCCAAGGCGAAGCCGAAGCGTGTTTTCTCAAGGCGATTGAAATTGCCCGCAGGCAGCAGGCGAAATCGTTAGGGCTACGAGCAGTGACGAGTTTGGCTCGCCTCTGGCAGCAGCAAGGCAAGCAAACCGAAGCTCACAATCTGTTATCTGAGATTTACAACTGGTTTACCGAAGGATTTGACACGAAAGATTTGCAAGAGGCCAAGGCACTGCTTGATACGTTATCGTAAGAGAGCGGATTATCGGCCTGGGGAAGCCGAGTTGAGGCTCTATCCGCCGCGAAGGGAGGCACGTCATGCGTGAAGTGTATGGAATCGGAGACTTTCGCTATGAGTATGTCGATGGCTGGGGCACGCTGCCCGAGGGCGTCACTTTTCACGAATGCCCCGGCGTCGCCGTTGATGCGCGGGACAATGTCTACGTGCTCACCCGCGGTCAGCATCCAATCATGGTGTTCAACTGCGAGGGAACCTACCTCCGCTCATTCGGCCAGGGGTATTTTAGCGACCGTACCCATGGCCTGTATATCGCCCATGATAGTTCCCTGTTGGTGGCGGACGACGGCATTCATACAGTCCAGAAGTTTACCACGGACGGTGGCCAGTTGCTGGAAATCGGCCAACGTAACGCCCCTGCTAAAAAATGGAGTGGCGCACCGTTCAACCGGCCCACGTCAGCCGCGATCAGGCCACGCACCGGTGACGTCTACGTGTCCGATGGCTATGGCAACTCCCGTATCCACGTCTATACGGAGGCAGGCGAGTACAAATTTTCCTGGGGTCGCCCTGGCATTGATGCCGGTCAATTTATCCGTCCGCACAATATCGCCATTGACGACGACGACCACGTCTATGTTGTGGACCGCGAGGCGCACCGCATCCAGATCTTTGATCCGCAGGGCGCCTTCATCACCATGTGGAATAATATCCATCGGCCCGATGCCATGGTGCTATGGGGGGAGCATATCTACGTGGGGGAACTCAATGGCATGGGGGGCGTGGATGACGCCCCTGGCTTGGGACACCGCGTCTCCATCTATGATCTGAAGGGTCGCATGGTCTGCCGCTTCGGTGCCGACGAAGAGGGAGAAGGGCCGGGTCAATTCATTGCGCCGCACGGCATTGCCGTGGATTCCCATGGCGACATTTACGTGGCAGAGGTGTCCTACTCGATCCGCGGACGACACCTGGAGCCGCCGCGGGAACTGCGCAGCATTTCGAAGTATCGACGGGTGTCATAACCTGTGCGGAGGGCATGTGAAATTCTCCGAGCTCTTCATGTTGTCCGAGAACAAATGAAAGGGAGCGCACGCCACGGCTGGTGGACCGTCGATTCGCTCTCAGGTACAAGGACACCTAGAGGTATGCGACATGGCGACAGACACAACTCCCTCCGAAGGCACGTTGCTTGATGATTTACTGGAACCTTTTGGCGCCTGCTTAACCCCGGAGGTTGCCCAGAAACTCGTTAACCTGCAAGCGAACGAAGCCGTCGTCGCACGGGTCGAAGAGCTGGCCGACAAATGTAACGAAGGAACGCTCACGCCAGACGAACGCGCCGAGTACGAAAGTTACGTCCAGGTCAATCAGGTGATGACCTTACTCAAAGCCAAGGCGCGCAAATTTCTCCAGTCGACGGCGGCACCTTCAGTCTGATGGAGATAAGCGTCCGACGACTAGTCCGCGAGCGGGCGTACCACCGCTGTGAATATTGCGGCCTGGCGGAACGCGATGTCTACATCCCGTACCACATTGACCATATCCGACCCAAACAACACGGCGGCGACGATTCGCCGGAGAACCTCTCGCTGTCGTGCCAAGGATGTAACTTAAAAAAGGGACCAAATCTGGCGGGTATAGACCCCGTGATGGGAACACTGGCCGCATTGTTCAATCCGCGTGAACAGATATGGACCGAACATTTTGTTTTTCAGGGCGCCGTTATTAAAGGTCTCACACCGGTAGGACGAGCGACGGTACAGGTGTTGGATATGAATAGCAGGGAACGGGTGAAAATTCGCCAAGATCTACACGACACTGACAATCTCACCTAACCGTAGGAGAGGGGCTCGCACGATTACGGGAAAGCCACGTACTCGTGTCATAGGCGAATGGTGAGGGGAAGTGATGACGTTTGACGAACATCTCGAACAGATCTTGATGCTGCTCCAACGTGATGGGCGTGTCACCTATCGCGCGTTGAAGCGTCGACTGGAGATAGATGATGACTATCTAGCAGACCTCACCGCGGAAATCATAGACGCCAAGCGGCTGGCCATTGACGAAGATGGGAGGGTGCTGGTGTGGGTCGGCAAAGACAGTCCTAGGGTCTAGGGTCCAGAGTCCAGAGTCAAAACCCGTCCTTCCCTTAGACCCTAGACCTCAGATGCTAGACCCTAGTCCCGTGAGTTATACTCCTCCCCACCTCGCTGAACGCATTCGCGCGGCGACTGTCACCGATGGTGAACGCAAAACGATCACGGCGCTGTTTGCCGATCTTAAAGGTTCGACCGCCCTGATCGAAGGACTCGACCCCGAAGAGGCCCGCGCCATTATTGACCCCGCCTCTGCAGCTCATGATGGACGCCGTGCATCGCTACGAGGGCTACGTCGCCCAGGTGTTAGGCGATGGCATCTTTGCCCTGTTCGGCGCGCCGCTGGCCCATGAAGATCATCCCCAACGGGCCCTGTATGCCGCGCTACGCATGCAAGAGGAGATGCAGCCGCTATACTGACACTCTTCGTCAGAAAGGTTATCCACCACTGTTAATGCGTGTGGGCGTGAACACCGGGGAAGTGGTGCTACGCTCGATTCGCAAAGATGACTTGCATGCGGATTACGTCCCGATCGGACATTCGACGAACTTAGCGGCGCGGATGGAACAATTGGCCGCGCCGGGTTCGATTCTTGTTACGGCCTACACGTACAAACTCACCGATGGCTACTTTGCGTTCAAAGACTTAGGTAAGACCGCAGATCAAAGGCGTCGAAGAGCCGCTGAATGTCTACGAAGTGCTTGGGGCGGGACCAGTTACGCACCCGGTTACAAGTCGCTGCCCGCCGCGGGTTGACACGGTTTGTCGGCCGGCAGGCGAAATGGAGCAGACTGCAGCAGGCGTTAGCGCAGGCCAAAGCCGGGCATGGGCAAATCGTGGGCGTGATGGGCGAGCCGGGGTTAGGAAATCGCGGCTGTTTCTACGAATTCTAAGGCTATTGCAATCGCTACACTCGCAAGCTAGCTGCCTCGTGCTTCAAGCCTACTCGGTCTCACACGGGAAAGCGTCGGCGTATCTGCCGGTGATTGAGTTACTCAAGAGTTACTTCCGGCATTGAGCCCCAAGACGACGAGCGCAAGCGCCGAGAGAAAGTCGACCGGTAAAGTGCTGATGCTCGACCGCAGCTTAGAAGACACGCTGCCCTATCTGTTCGCCTTGCTGGGGATTGAAGAACAACCTTCGCCGTTCCAGCAGATGGACCCACAGATTCGGCGGCGGCGGACGTTTGAGGCAGTGAAGAAACTCTTTCTGCGAGAGAGTCTGAACCAACCGCTGGTCCTGGTCTTTGAAGACTTGCACTGGATTGATAGTGAGACGCAAGGATTCTTAGACACGCTCAGTGAAGGGGTGGCCTCGTGCCAAAATTCTGTTGCTCGTTAATTATCGCCCGGAGTATCGGCACGAGTGGGGACAGAAGACGTATTACACGCAGTTGCGGTTAGTGCCCTTCGGCCAAGCGGAGGCGGAAGAATTTCTTGGATGTCTTGCTTAGGTGTCACCGTAGGGGCGACCGGCCGATCGCCCCTGCATGACCTCAAGCACCTCATCCTAGAAAAGACTGAAGGCACGCCGTTTTTCATGGAAGAGATCGTGCAGGAGTTGGTCGAGCAAGGCGTGTTGGTCCGCGACTGTAGGAAGGCACTGCTCGCGCTCGACGCACAAGCCCGCCCACTGACCTTCATATTCCTCCCACCGTGCAAGCCGTGCTCGCCGCCCGTATCGACCGCCTCGCGCCAGACGAGAAAGCTCTCTTGCAACAGCTGGCGGTCATCGGGCGCGAGTTCCCGGTGAGTCTGATCCGTCAGGTGATCACCCAGCCCGAAGACGAACTGTACCACCTCCTTGCCTCCCTCCAGCGCAAAGAATTTCTCTACGAACAGCCCGCGTTTCCGGAAGTCGAGTACATTTTTAAGCATGCCCTGACGCAGGAGGTGGCCTACGGCACGGTGCTGCAGGAGCAACGCAAAGCCTTACACGAGAGCACCGCC
Organism: uncultured delta proteobacterium; assembly: GCA_963733195.1. GTDB lineage: Bacteria > Desulfobacterota > Binatia > Bin18 > Bin18 > VGTJ01. Next base: position 25,467 of record CAVTCR010000044.1, on the reverse strand, counting down.
CAGGCCATTGAGAGCTCTTCACCACTAAACCTTGAAGACCACTACAGCGAGTTGGCGTATCACTACAGTCGCAGTGGGAATACGCAAAAGCCGTGGAGTATCTTTAGCTGGCTGGGCAACAAGCAGTGCGACACTCGGCGAACGCAGAAGCGATCACTCATCTCACTACTGCCCTTGAACTGCTCAAGACCCTGCCGGACACCCCCGAGCGCACCCGGCAGGAATTATTCTTGCAGATTACCCTTGGCCCAGCTGTTGATCGCCACTCAAGGGGCTATGCCGCCCCAGAAGTAGAGCAAGCCATACAGACGGGCGCACGGAACTCTGTCAGCAGCTCGGCGAGACTCCCCTCAACTCTTCCCTGTCCTGTGGGGACTGTGTGTATTTATATTTCATGCGGGCGGCAATCTCCAGCGCAGCACTTGAGCATAGCCGAGCAGTATGGCGCTCTTGCTGACACGCACGCAGCAGACCAGCCCTCCTCTTGGAGACTCTGTCAGTTGATGGAGTAACCTTATTATTGAATCTCGGTGACTTGGGTGCCAGCCCGACCGCACCTGGAACAGCGGCTTGCCCTGTACGACCCCCAGCAGCACCATGCGCTTATCTTTGCGCACGGCGGGGCCGACACCGGTCTAGGCATCCAAACCCAATTAGCGATACTCCTCTGGCAGCTTGGGTATCCCTCTCGGGCCAGGGCGGAAATGCACGATGCGCTGATCCTGGCTCAGGAGCTGTCTCACCCCTTTAGTCTAGCTTTTACCCTGCACTTTACCGCCGTGTTTCATCAACCGCCGTGGAGAGGTGCAGGCGGCCCAAGAGCAGGCCGAGGCGGTGATTACGCTTTCTACCGAGCAGGAGTTTCCGACCTGGTTGGCGTCGGGCACTTGCCTACGGGGCTGGGCGCTCGCCGAGCAAGGGCAAAGAGAGGAAGGGATTGCCCAGATGCGCCAGGGTCTGGCCGCCTCACGGGCCATTGGGGTAAATATAGAACGGCCGTATTTTCTTGCCCTGCTGGCCGAGGCGTATGGGCAAGCGGGACAAACTGAGGAAGGGCTGACCTTCGCTAGCCGAGGCGCTGGCTCATGGTAGATAAAACTGGAGAGCGTTTCTACGAGGCGGAGCTGTATCGGATCAAAGGGACGCTCACGCTTCAGTTGAAAGTTGAAAGTGGAGAGTGGAAAGTAGAAGAGGCGGAGACCTACTTTCTACGAGCGATTGAGATTGCCCAAAAGCAACAAGCGAAGTCCCTCGAACTGCGCGCCGTAATGAGTCTTGTTCGGCTACGACAACAGCAAGCAACGCAGTCCGAATCACGTACCACGCACCACGAGACACGCACCAGGCTCGACGAAGCTCACCAGTTGTTATCCGAGATCTACGACTGGTTCACCGAGGGCTTTGACACCAAAGACTTACAAGAGGCCAAGGCGTTGCTGCACCAATTGTCGGAGGGCCGGTAATGGATGCGAGTATCACTGCGCCACCGCGCTGGTGGCAGACCGGAGTCATTTACCAAATCTACCCGCGCTCATTCCAGGATAGCAACGGCGACGGGGTGGGCGACCTGCCCGGCATTCTCAGCCGGCTCGACTACCTGCACTGGCTCGGCGTGAACGCCCTGTGGCTTTCTCCTATCTTTCCGTCGCCTATGGCGGACTTCGGGTATGATGTGTCCGACTACACGGACATTCACCCGCTCTTCGGTACGCTGCAGGATTTTGATGCGCTGCTGACCGCCGCTCACCGCCTGCGTTTGAAAGTACTGCTGGATTATGTCCCGAACCACACGTCCGACCAGCACCCGTGGTTCCTAGAGTCCCGTTCCTCGCGCGCTAATCCACGTCGGGCGTGGTACCTGTGGCGCGACCCCGGACCCGACGGTGCGCCGCCCAACAATTGGCGTAGCGTGTTCGGCGGCGGTGCCTGGCAGTGGGACGAGCGCACCGGGCAGTATTATTTGCATACGTATCTCAAAGAGCAGCCGGATCTAAACTGGCGCAATCCCGACGTCCAGCAGGCGATGCTGTCGGTCCTGCGGTTTTGGTTGGACCGCGGGGTCGACGGATTCCGTGTGGACGCGGTGTCGCGGTTGATCAAAGACGCCGCCTGGCGGGACGACCCACCAAACCCCGATTATACTCCCGGGCAAGATCCGTACTACCAACTGCTGCCGACGTATTCGCGGGACCAGCCAGAACTGCGGGACGTGATTCGCCGCATGCGGCAGGTGCTGGACGAATACGACGACCGCATGATGATCGGCGAGGCGTACCTGCCGCTCCCCCGGCTGCTGCCCTATTATGAGGCCGGATTTCACTTTCCGTTTAACTTCCAGCTCGTCAAGTTGGCGTGGCAGCCGACGTTGATCGGGCCGGTGATTGACTCCTACGAGGGGCTGCTCGCCGGACTACACTGGCCTAACTGGGTGTTAGGGAATCATGACAACCCGCGCGTCGCGACGCGGGTGGGCCCGGGGCAGGCACGGGTGGCGGCCATGCTGCTCCTCACCCTGCGTGGCACACCGACGCTGTATTACGGGGACGAGATCGGGATGCGTGACGTGCATATCCCGCCTGCAGCGGCGCACGATCCCTGGGGGAAAAACGTGCCCGGGCTTGGGCGTGACCCGGCGCGCACACCGATGCAGTGGGAAGGAGGGTCACACGCCGGTTTTACCACTGGCGCGCCGTGGCTGCCGATCGCCGAGAACTATCCGCAGGTTAACGTTGCTACCCTCCGCCGTGACCCCGGCTCACTCCTTTCCCTCTACCGGCGCCTGCTGTCGCTGCGTGCCACCGAACCCGCCCTGCAAACTGGCCGGTACGCGCCAGTCCTGACGGACGAACGTGTGCTCGCCTACAGGCGGGAGCAATTCGTGGTGGTGCTGAACTTCGCGAGCGAGTCCATCACAGTGAATCACACCGAGGTCCAAGGACAGATTATCCTCTCCACCGTTCTCGACCGGGAGGGTGAGGCGGTCAGCGGCGCTCTGCGCTTACGCGGAGACGAAGGGGTGATCATTTGCGCCCGCTGAGTACCCGGGATCATAAAGGAGTGTCGACAAATCTTCGCTCGATTGGATCACAAAAAAAGGAGCGCACTCTGGAGAGGTGACTGTTCACAGGAAGGCCGCGTCCAGCAGGACGAAGACCGGTTTACTATACGTCGCTGGGGTGTGGCGAAGCCCGCGCAAGTAGTCACAAATGGCGACCTCAAGGAGAGAGGTGAACTTTTCCTTGCCCCGAAGCACCTAAAAGAGTAAAGAAGCGGCATGCGCTGTGCGAGCTGTGGGTTTGCGAATCCCGAGGGTATGAAGTTTTGTGGGCAGTGTGCCGCTCCCCTCCAGCATCCCTGTCCACAATGTGGCTTTGCAAACCCGCCCGGATTCAAGTTTTGCGGTGCCTGCGCTACTCCGCTCACCGGAGAGCCGGCACGGGTGCAGCTTGCAGAGGCTTCCCCGCAGTTCGTGGCTCCTTCCCGGGCGGAAGCCGAACGGCGTCAGCTCACGGTGTTGTTCTGTGACCTGGTGGGCTCGACCGCACTCTCCGCACAGCTTGATCCCGAAGAGTTACGGGAAGTCGTGCAGCAGTATCAAGAGACCTGCACCGCAGTGATCCGGCAGCTATGACGGCTACATGGCCCAATATCTGGGTGATGGGTTACTGGTCTACTTCGGTTATCCTGCCGCGCATGAAGATGAGGCCCAGCGTGCCGTTCGTGCGGGGATGGAGATCGTCAGAGCGCATATCTCGTCTCCAGCAGGAGGTACCGAATCCTATCCAAGTCCGCATTGGTATTCACACCGGGTTAGTCGTGATTGGTGAGATCGGCAGCGAGTGAGAAGACGGAGTATGCTGGCGTTAGGCGAGACGCCTAATATTGCTGCTCGCGTGCAAGGACTTGGCCGAGCCTGACACGGTGGTCATGAGTGCGGTGACGCAGCACCTAGTCCAGGGCTTGTTTGAGTGTCAGCCCTTTGGGCTCACACCTCCTCAAAGGTATCGCCACTCCGATTGCCGTCTATCATCATGCAGAGTAACGCGCAGAGCCGCTTTGAGGTTGCCGGGGGCACGACGCTTAACTCCCTTAATCGGTCGTGACCAAGAAGCGGGATTACTGCAGGATCGCTGGGAGCAAGCCAAAGAAGGGCGGGGCCAAGTGGTGCTGCTTAGTGGCGAGCCGGGCATTGGTAAATCGCGCCTGGTGTAGACACTGCGAGGAGCAGGTGTCTGGCGGAAGGGACGTTACGCGTTTGAAGCTCGCTGCTCGCCGTATCACCAAAACAGTGCCTTCTATCCCCTGATCGACGTCCTGCAGCGCACGTTGCTCTTCAGCGCGACAGGATTCACGTCAGGCCAAACTCGAGAAACTCGAACAGATGCTTGAGCCTCTATCGTTCCTGCAGGCTGATCCTTACCACTCGTTTACCGAACTTACTTTCGTTGCCAACCCCGTCAAGGTATCCACCGCTGACTCTGAGGCCGCAGAAACAGAAGCAAAAGACGCAAGAAGCCCTGGTAGCAGTGGATCATGGAAGAAGCCAGCGGAAGGCGACGGTGTACTGTGCTGGGAAGATCTGCATTGGGCGGACCCGTCGTCGCTCGAAGTTCCTTTCGCTGCTTCATGGAACAAATTCCGACCACCAGGCTATTCTCGGTGCTGACCTTTCGGCCTGAGTTCATACCGCCGTGGAAGCCGCGTTCCTACCTCACGCAACTCACTCTCAATCGGTTGGGACGAACATGTCGAGGCAATGATCGAGAAAGTACGGCGGGAAATCGATTCTGCCAGCGGACGTAGTGGAGCAGATTGTGACAAGACCGACGGAGTGCCGCTGTTTGTGGAAGAGTTGACCAAGAGTGTCTGGAGTCGGGGAGTCGAGTAGAGGCGTCCGAGTGGGAGCGTACCGTGCACCATCCACCGTTGGCGATTCCTGCCACCCTACAAGATTCGCTTGCTGGCGCGGCTCGACCGGCTTGCACCGGTGCAAGACAGGTAGCCCAACTCGGAGCGACCTTCGGGCGAGAGTTTCGTACGAACTTCTTCCAAGCTGTGTCTCCGCTGAGCGAAGCTGACTTACAGCACGGCCTTAAGCAAATTAGTTGAAGCCGAGTTGCTCTATCAACGCGGGCTTCGGCCACAGGCACGCTACCTCTTCAAGCATGCCCTCATTCAAGACACGGCCTATCAATCGTTCCTGAAGAGCAAGCGGCAGCAGTATCACCAGCAGATTGCTCAGGTGCTGGCAGAACGATTTCCAGATACCAAAGAGACCCAGCCTGAACTCCTCGCGCATCACTACACCGAGGCAGGGCTTGATAGAGCAGGCCATTCCCTATTGGCAGACAGGCGGGTGAGCAGAGCTAGTCAGCGCTCGGCCTATGTGGAAGCGATTAGCTCACCTCACCAAGGGACTGGAGTGCTCAAGGCCCTGCCGGACACGCCCGAGCGCGTCCAGCAAGAACTCACCTCTACAAATCGCCCTGGGTGCGCCTTGATGGCCTGTCAAGGGCTATGCGGCCCCGGAAGTGGAAAAAACTATACCCGGGCCCGGGAACTGTGCCAGCAGCTGGGAGAAACTCCGCAGCTCTTCCCGGTGCTGTATGGACTGTGTTGTATTTTATCGTAGTCGCGAGGGGAGGTACAGACGGCACAGGAGCTGGCGGAGCAGATGCTGCATCTGGCCCAGAGCGTCCAAGACCCGTATCTCCTCTGTGGAGCTCACGCGTGACCGTGGGGACACCTTGTATCTATTCTTGGGCGAGTTTACCTCGGCCCGCGACACACTTAGAGCAGAGCGATTGCCCTCTATGATCCACAGACGCACCCTCCCTCTGTCGTCTGGTCTCAGGACTAACCCGAGGGTGGATTGCCTTCTCTTATGGCTCCTGGACCCTGTGGTATGCTGGGCTATCCGGACCAGGCCCTGCAAGAGGAGCCAGGAGGCAGCTAGCCTTGGCTGCAGGAGTTATCTCACCCCTTTAGTCTGGCCGTATGCCTTTAGTTGTGGCTGCCTGTGTTCCATCTTCTCCGCCGGGAGGGGCGCTCGCCCGAGAGCGGGCAGAGGCGACTGATTACCCTGTCAACCGAGCAGGGGTTTCCGTTCTGGTTGGCGCTGGGGACGATCGTGCGGGGCTGGGCGCTAGTCGAGCAGGGACAGGGCGAGGAGGGCATTACCCAGATTGCGTCAGGGCCTGGCCACGTGCCAGGCTACGGAGTAGAGTCTATCAGGTCTTCATTATCTTGCCCTGCTGGCCGAGGCATATGGGAAAGGCGGGACAGGTAGAGGAAGGGCTTGACTGTGGTGGCCGAGGCACTGGCTTTCGTGGACAAAACTGGGGAGCGCTTGTAGCGAGGCCGAGCTGTATCGGCTTAAAGGAGAGCTGACGCTTGCTCAAAAAAGCAAGGACCAAAGAGTAGGGAGCAAGGATCGAAAGTTAAACGGCGACGACAGGTCGGAGTCAGAGGCCGAAGCTTGTTTTCTCAAAGCCATCGACATCGCGCGAAAGCAGCAAGCTAAGTCTCTTGAACTCCGCGCGTCCACGAGCCTCGCCCGTCTGTGGCAGCAACAGGGCAAGCAAAGCGAAGCTCACCAGCTGTTATCCGATATCTACAACTGGTTCACCGAAGGGTTTGACACCAAAGACTTGCAAGAGGCCCAGGCGCTGCTAGAGGAGGTAAGTCAGTGAGCTATGGTGTGAGGAAACATGGGCAGTCCCTCCGTAAGGAACAACTCACGGCAGCGGTGATTCCGGGGATGTGAGCTCACTTGCTGTACCTCTGACTCCTCGCCCTGTCAGCCGTTTTTTCGAGACACGGAAGACGCAAAAGGAGAGGCACAATATGGATCGGAGAATGTTTTTGGTCCGCACAGGCTTGCTGGTCGGAGCCAGCGCGGTTGCTCCGCGGGTTTCACCGCTGAACGCCCAGGCCGACAGCACCCCATCCTTCGAACGTTGGGAGACCGTCCGTGCGCAGTTCCCGCTGACGCGCGACCGCATCCACATGGCTGGATTCCTTCTCGCTTCTCACCCAACTCCTGTACGGGAGGCGATTGAAACCCATCGGCGCAAGTTAGATGAAAACCCCGCTGAATACTTACATGACCACGGGAAGCGGTTGGAAGGGGCAGTATTGCAAGCGGCGGCGGAGTATCTGGGTGGGCAACCGACGGAGATTGCCTTGACGGATAGCACCACGATGGGCCTAGGGTTACTCTATGGCGGGATAGCGCTCCGTGCCGGCCAGGAGGTTCTCACCACGACTCACGATCACTATTCCACGGCCGTGTCGCTCCAGCTACGCGCCGCGCGGACGGGAGGCACAGTGCGTCAGGTCTCGCTCTACCAGCAGCCTGCAACCGCGTCGCAAGAGGAAATCGTCGACACGCTCGTCAAGGCGGTGCAACCGCAAACGCGCGTCGTGGCTGTGACTTGGGTGCACTCAAGCACGGGCGTCAAGCTGCCCATCCGTCGCATGGCAGAAGCTCTGGCGACGGTGAATGCGCGCCGCGACGAGGCTGACCGCGTGTTGTTGTGTGTGGATGGTGTCCATGGGTTTGGGGTAGAGAATGTGTCCATGGCGGATCTCGGATGCGACTTCTTCGTTGCCGGCTGTCACAAGTGGATATTCGGCCCACGGGGGACGGGGCTCGTGTGGGGGAAACCTGAGGCTTGGCCCCTCGCCACGGCTATTATTCCCTCCTTTTCGGCTGAGGCGTCCCGGGCGTGGTTGCAGGGCCTCCCACCGCCAGCTGGCCCGATGAGTACGTTGATGACGCCAGGAGGCTTTCACTCCTTCGAGCATCGGTGGGCGTTAGGGGCAGCTTTTCAGTTCCATCAGGCGATCGGGAAAGAGCGTATTGCGGACCGGATCCATGCGCTCAACCGGCACACCAAGGAGGGCCTGGCGGAGATGCGCCATGTGACACTCCACACGCCGCTGTCTAACGAGCTGTCTGCGGGGATCGTCTGTTTTACTGTAGCGGGAATGAGCCCCACGCAGGTGGTAGCGCATCTACTAAAGCGTGGCATTATCGCCAGCGTAACGCCCTACGCCACGAGCTATGCTCGGCTAGCGCCCAGTCTTCTGACCTCGCCTGAGGAAGTGGATAAGACGCTGCGAGCGATCGGAGAGTTAGCCAGCGTAGCAGCCTGAAAAAGTAGACATCACGTGCAGGCCCAGAAGGGGATTTTGTTCTTGGCTGCAATACAGGAGGAACGGCCTATGACGAAGGAAGCAATCACACCCGGACCGATCATGCAGATCGTGGCAGGGCTGTGGGCGGCCGGAGTACTCAAAAGTGGAGTGGATCTCCACGTGTTTGATCATATTCACGCCGGGACAGACGAGGTGGCGGCGCTCAGCGCCGCAGTGGGTGGTGATCCACAAGCGTTGCGCATTCTGCTGGATGCCCTTGTCGCGCTGGGGTTTCTCGGCACCCAGGCGCAAGCGTATGCGCTCACCCCGGTCTCAGCTGAATTTTTGGTGTCGTCTAAACCCACCTATATAGGCGGCCTCCTAGTCGACACGACGATAAGTCCGCCGGTGTTCGACCTATTCAAGGACTATCAGCGGGTGGTCACTGAGAAGCACCGGGTGGATCCGTGGCAGTATGGGACGGGATCCAACGACCAGATTATTCGCCTCACCCGGGCGCTCTTCACGCTAGGCTATCCGACGGCGCAAGCACTGGCCGATCATCTCGGCTGGACCTCTGGTCACGCGGCGCCGCTGCGGTTACTTGATGTGGGCTGTGGGTCGGCCGTGTACGGCCTCGTCGCTCTCACCCGCTTGCCCCAGGCGCGGTTGACCGCTCAGGATTGGCCCCTGATCGTCCCAGTGGCGCAAGACTATGCCGCCCAGCTCGGCGTAGCAGAGCGCGTGCGGGGCTTAGCAGGTGATTTACGTACGGTGGAGTTTGGCGGTCCGTATGACGCCGTGTTCCTCGGGCATATTTTGCATAATTATCCAGAAGAGACGTGTCGCGCGATCGTGCACAAATGTCTGGCAGCCCTCGCGCCTGGCGGGGTTCTCAGTATCATCGAATTTCTGGCGGAACCGGGTCAACCGGCGAGTACCTTTGCGTGGCTCTTTAGCGCCATGATTCACGGAACCACCCCTGGGGGACGTAGTTTTTCGTCCGCCGAGCTGAGACAGATGCTGATCGAGTGCGGGGCGAGTCGCACGGAAGTAGGAGGAGGGTTGCCGGTGGGATTTGTCTTAGGCTATCGAGACTAACGACATAGGAGGAGGAGTGAAGTTTTCAGAGATTGTCGATCAGGCCAGCGGGCTCTTACAGCGCAAGGGACGGATCACCTATCGTGCGCTCAAGCTCGAATTTTCCCTCACCGATGAGCAACTCGACGTCCTCACAGAGGAGCTGATCGACGGGCAACAAGTGGCAATTGATGAAGGTGGCAAGGTCCTCGTCTGGAAGGGCACCGGCACTTCTTCTTCCTTACTCACCAGCACGACAGGTCAGCCACAAGCTCCTGTTAGTTATACCCCTCCTCATCTAGCTGAACGTATCCGCGCCGAACAAGCGGCACTTGAAGCCCGTAGTACGAGCGACGGTGAGCGCAAGACGATCACGGCGCTGTTTGCTGATCTCAAAGGCTCGACGGCGCTGATTGAAGGACTTGATCCCGAAGAGGCGCGAGCGATTATTGATCCGGCTCTGCAGCTCATGATGGACGCAGTGCATCGCTATGAAGGCTATGTGGCGCAAGCCTTGGGAGATGGCATCTTTGCGCTCTTTGGCGCGCCGATTGCCCATGAGGATCATCCCCAGCGTGCGCTGTATGCGGCGTTGCGTATGCAAGAGGAGATGCATCGCTATAGTGATCAGGTACGCCTCAAACACGGCGTACCGCTGGCGATGCGGGTCGGGATGAACACCGGGGAAGTGGTGGTGCGCTCGATTCGCAAAGATGATTTGCATACCGATTACGTGCCGGTGGGGCACTCAACGAACCTGGCAGCCCGCATGGAGCAGATGGCGACGCCCGGTTCGATTCTGATTACGGATCACACCCGGAAATTAGTCGAAGGCTATTTTGAGCTGAAAGCATTGGGGACCGCGGAGATCAAAGGGGTGGAAGTGCCACTCAATGTGTACGAAGTGCTCGGCGTCGGTGCCTTACGCACGCGGCTACAAGTCGCCATTCGCCGTGGATTGACACGCTTCGTAGGCCGGCAGAGTGAGATGGAACAGATGAAGCAGGCACTCGATCACGCCAAGGCTGGGGCATGGGTCAAATCGTGGGGGTCATGGGCGAGCCAGGGTTAGGCAAGTCGCGCTTGTTTCACGAATTCGTAGGGGCGTATTGCAATACGCCCCTACACTCGCACTACCTGCCTCGTGCTTCAAGCCTACTCCGTCTCGCATGGCAAAGCGTCGCCCTATCTGCCGGTGATCGAATTGCTGAAGGGCTATTTTCAGATTCAACTTCAGGATGAGCACCGTACGCAACGACAGAAAGTCATCGGCAAGGTGTTGGAGCTGGACCGCAGTTTAGAGGATACGCTCCCCTACCTCTATGCGTTGCTGGGCATTGAAGAGCCGCCCTCGCCGTTGCAGCAGATGGACCCCCAGATCCGGCGCCGACGGACGTTCGAGGCACTCAAGAAACTCTTCCTGCGCGAGAGTCTCAACCAGCCGCTCGTGCTCATCTTTGAAGACCTGCACTGGATTGACAGTGAGACACAAAGCTTTCTCGATACGTTGAGTGAAAGCGTAGCCAGTACACGGATTCTGCTGCTGGTGAACTACCGTCCCGAATACCGGCACGAGTGGGGGACAAAGACGTATTACACGCAGCTACGCCTCTCGCCGTTTGGCAAAGCCGAAGCCGAAGAATTTCTGACGTGCTGCTGGTGCTTAGGGGAACGATGCCACAGCCTCACGGCCCTCAAGCATCTGATTCTGGAGAAGACCGAAGGCACGCCGTTCTTCATGGAAGAAGTGGTGCAGGACTTATTGGAAGAGGGGATTGATCCGCGAGGCTGTACGGGGCACGGCTATGCCGCCGTGACGCAGCGCGCGCCGACAGACCTGCATATCCCCCCCACGGTGCAAGGCGTGCTTGCGGCGCGAATTGACCGCCTCGCGCCAGAGGAAAAAGCCTTGCTGCAACAACTGGCGGTCATCGGGCGCGAGTTTCCGCTGAGTGTCTTCCGGCACGTAGTTCCGCAGCCAGAAGATGAGGTGTATCGCCTGCTGTCATCGCTCCAACGCAAAGAATTTCTCTACGAGCAGCCGGCGTTTCCGGAAGTGGAGTACATCTTCAAGCATGCGCTGACCCAGGAAGTCGCCTATGGCTCGGTACTGCACGAGCGGCGTAAAGCATTACACGAGCACACCGCCCAAGCGATAGAAGCGCTCTACAGATCAGCTTAGAGGACCACTACAGATGATCTGGCGCATCACTACACGTCGCAGTGGCAACACCGCGAAAGCGATAGACTATCTCTACCGCGCTGGCCAACAGGCGGTGCAGCGGTCCGCGACTACAGAAGCTATCACCCACTTCACCGCAGCCCTAGAGTTCCTCCAGACCTTGGCAGACACCCCTGAGCGTGCGCAACAGGAACTCACGCTGCAACTCGCTCTGGCGACGCCGTTGGCGCTCACGAAAGGCCCTACAGCTCCAGAAGTGGGAGCAGTCCACAGTCGTGCTCTTGAGCTGTGCCAGCAGATCGGTGAGACTCCTCAGCTCTGTCCCAGTGCTCTGGGGCGCGCGGCGATTTTATTTGTTTCGGGGAGAGCTACAGACCGCGCGTGAACTGGCTGAGCGACTCATCCCCCTGGCCCAGCGCGCGCACGACTCTGCTCTCCTCCCAGTTGCACACTTTGGATTGGGGTCGGTCTTGCACTCTTTGGGGGAGTTGGTCTCGGCCCGCGCCCACTGTGAGCAAGCCCTTGCCCTTTCTGACCCTGGGCAGCGTCGCTCTGCCATTGCTTTTATGGGAGTGGATCTCGGGGTCTTCAGTCTCCTTCATCTGGCGAACATCTTGTGGTTACTCGGGTATCCAGACCAGGCGCTGAAGCGGAGTCGTGCAGGACTGACCCTGGCTCAGGAGATTGATCACCCTTTAAGCATGGCGTCTTGTCTGGTTCCTGGATACTATACTCCGTCAGTTCCTGCACGAGGCACAGGCTGTTGAGCAGCAGGCCGAAGCACTGATCGCGCTTTCTAACGAGCAGGGGTTTTCGGTTCCTTTGGCAGGGGCCATCGTACAGCATGGCTGGGCACTGGCCGAGCAGGGGCAGGTAGAGGAAGGCATCCAACAGATACACCAGGGTATGGCCGCCAGCCAGGACACAGGGATGGCACTGTACCGGCCGTACCATCTCGCCCTGCTGGCTGAAGCGTATAGAAAGGCAGGCCAGGTCAGAAGAAGGACTGAGCGCGTTGAACGAAGCACTAACTGTAGTGGACAAAACTGGGGAGCGTTACTATGAGGCAGAGCTGTATCGACTGTACGGAGAGCTATCGCTCCGAGCGGGCGAAACGGTGAACGGGCGAACGGGCGAAAAGTCCGAGGTCGCCCCATCGCCCGATCTCCCAATCGCCCCTTCGTCTCCAGAGGCGTGTTTTCTTAAAGCCATCGACATCGCCCAAAAACAACAGGCCAAATCCCTCGAACTGCGTGCGGTGATGAGCTTAGTCCGCCTACGACAACAACAAGCGACGCAGGCCGCCTCACGTACCACGCACCACGAAGCACGCGCCAAGCTTGACGAAGCACACAACATGCTATCTGAGGTCTACACTTGGTTTACGGAAGGGTTTGACACGAAGGATCTGCAAGAGGCGAAGGCATTGTTGGAGAAGTTGCAATCATAGTCGTGCGTATAGCGCACGCTCCTGTGCTATTTCCACCCGCAATAGACACCCAGAAATGAGCCGTGGGAAAAGTCGGCTCCTTTCCTGGCTTATAAATCGTCAGCAATCAGAGGCAGCGGTGTCAGATCCGACGTGCCACTATCGAGTGGAACAGAGACTGCCGCCGCCGCAGCTTGCGCTTTGCGACGCTCGCGCCATTCTTGCAGCCGTTGACGCGCGTTTTCTTGTTCACTGGCTGATATTTCTCCACATGGGTTTCCATCTAAGTCATACCTCGGACCGCCACGCGCAACGACCCGGAGATACGCTCCGAGACGCGGGTAGCGCCACTGGGCAATTGCCCGGCGAACCTGCTCGGGTGAGCGGTCAGGAAACTTCTTTTCAAGTAGTTGATGGATGCCAATGGCCAACGGTCGCACTTCATTAGGACGCGCCGGAAACACCGTAGGCCACTGTTCCATAATGACACGATACAAGGCACGAGGGGGTGGTGGGGGTGGCGAAGGTACTATTTTTTTTGCGCGGAACTTGCGCATTCCGGGGCGAGGCTTAGAGATTTGCTCACGCACGCGTTCAGTTACAGGTGGAGCTATAGGGGGGACGACCTTCCCTTTTCGCCGGATCACGACAACACCACTCTCTGTTTGCGGACGAGTGACCATGGCAGTTGGCGAGAACGTACGTTCTCGGGTGGTTTTCATCTCTGGAGTTAGCGGACTATCTGTGTTTTTGCTTACCGTCGGTCGGCGCAGCAGTTTGGAAGAGTCAGGTCGATTCGGTTTCATACTTTGTTTCCTCTATCAAGTCCGTTGTGTAGCTATAGGAAGTTACCAGCGGCTAACACTTCCACTACAAACTAAATATTCTCACACCTCAACAACAAGAGCTCTGTCTTCTACTATGCGGGATGGGAAAAGTGAGGCTTGAGTACACGGCCTCAAACGCCTTGTGCTTGTGAACAAGAATAAAACATTATTGCCCAAAGACAACTATGCTTTGAAGGTTGGTCACTAAACTAAACATTCCTGCCTTCGCGCCGATGCAGACTACGGACAAGCAATCTTCACCTGGGAAACAAAGCAGCGGACGGAGGCATTATGAAGACCCTACTTCTGGCAGATGACGAAGCGAATCTGCGGATGTTGGCACGTATCACACTAGACGATCCTGACTATCGTATCCTTGAAGCTGCAGACGGGACAACAGCGCTCACCCTCGCTCGTACCGAACATCCAGACCTCTTAGTCCTTGACTGGATGATGCCGGGCCTGACAGGAATTGAAGTTGCCCATCTTCTTCGCCAGGATCCAAATACATCCGATATTCCGATCATTCTGCTGACGGCCAAGGGCCAGACCGCCGATAAGGAACAAGGGCAAGTGTGTGGTGCGTACGCCTACCTGGTAAAACCATTTAGTCCGTTGGAATTGCTGGAAAAAGTAGAAGCTGCGCTTCAGTGAGGAAGCACATGGCACTGTCTCACTGAGTCTGGGTCTGTTACTACTGTATACAGTCTAAAGAAACCCACAGGTGACAGTCGCCTGTTTGAGGCTTCCTCCTATTGGCACCGAATAGCTGACGAAAAGAAAACTGAGACACCCTTCAATAAAAGTGAACTGCCTCTTGCTTGTTCGATGCGGTTCGCTTCATACTAGTAAGGAGAGAGTTGGGGGTATATCTAATGGGGGAAGCGTGAAAAAGATTCTGCTCGCCGATGATGAAGCGAACCTGCGCATGCTTGCTCGCATTACTCTTGATGATCCAGCATATCGTATCCTGGAGGCTGAGGATGGCCTTACTGCGTTGACATTGGCACGGAATGAACGGCCAGATCTTCTCGTCCTTGACTGGATGATGCCGGGGCTCTCAGGAATTGAGGTTGCCCGTCTACTCCGTCAAGATCCAACAACAGCACACATCCCTGTCATCATGCTTACGGCTAAGGGGCAGGAAACAGACCGTGCGCAAGGGCGTGATATCGGTGTGCATGCCCATCTTGTCAAACCATTTAGCCCACTGGAACTCTTACAAAAGATCCAGGAAATCTGGAAGCCTCAGAACGAACTCGAGAGTCAGCAGGCACCTACATTGCCAGTCCTTGATATCTCAGAACCGCCAGTCGAAGTGCAGCAGCAACTCAATATGTCGAGATCTCAGCTCGCTTTATACGTTCGTGACCTCAGGCGCAGTGCAGATGCAGAGCGACGTAAGGCCCAGGAGCTTGCCGAAGCAAACGCTCGCCTCCAAATCCTTGATCGCCTGAAGACTGACTTTCTTGCGTTTATCTCACACGAGCTGCGAACACCGTTGAATACGATCGGTGCGGTCGACATTTTCGATCCGCAAGCAGATCCCAAGGATCAACTCGAAGTTATTGGTATTATCCGTCGCGGCTATGAACGGCTCTACCAGTTCACTGAGAAAGGTCTCGACTATTTCAACTGGCTTGCTGCAAGTAAGGCAGATTTAATGGCAACTACCGATCTGTCACAAGTTGTTTCTCATGCTATCAGCCAGCTCCCAGCTCTTACTGCCCCGGAAGGAGAATTTCACTCCTCTGGCCTCGATATTCCTTGCATCATACGAGGAACAACGAACCACTGGGCAATTGTAGTACGGGCGTTGCTCGATAATGCAGTCAAATTCTCTCATCCTAAGCAGCATATTGGTGTTCATTTGCGATCTTCAGGAGAACGCGCTATCCTTACCGTCACAGACCAAGGGCAGGGGTTTCTCCCAGAACTCGCTCGCGAAGTATTTCACCCGTTCACTATCACAAACACCCGAAATCATTCGCGGGGTTCCGGTTTAAGCCTCTCGCTCGCGAGTGCTATCACTGAAGGGTATGGAGGAACGATTCGCGCCGAAAGCCCAGGACCAGGAAAAGGCGCAACATTCATCATCGATGTTCCAATTCCTATTCTGTAATTTTTGCTGACGCATGCGTAAATCAATACGCTAAGATTATGGTAACTAGTACCCAGCCTTCTCTTGAACAACAGGTCACGGAGTTACAGTTACAACTGAAAGAAGCACAAACCCAGTTAGCCCTCTATGCCCAAGACCTGCGCCAGGTCTGGGTTCGCGAGCGTGAACAATCGCATGCGTTACGAGCAGCCAACCTCCAGCTTCAAGCTTTTGCCAAAGATCTCAAAACGTCCTATGACGCAGAAAAGCGTAAGAGTCGCGATCTCGAACAGGCACATTATGAAAGCTTGTTGCGTCTCACCCGAGCGATGCGTTACAAAGATGATGAAAGTGCGGCTCACACTGAACGCCTCAGCCATTACACAAAAGTCATCGCTCAGCACCTCGGGTTAAACAATCAAGAGGCTAACTTCATTGCAGCGGCAGCTCCGATGCATGATGTGGGGAAAATCGGAGTTCCAGACGTGATTCTTCTCAAAAAAGGGCCGCTTGATGGCGAAGAGTGGAGAATCATGAAGAATCATACCGCACTCGGCGCGAGTCTCCTCAAAGGAGCTCACTCTCCACTCCTGGAAGTCGCTGGACAAATTGCTCTGACACACCACGAGCAGTGGGACGGCAGTGGGTACCCACAAGGGTTACAAGGCGAAGAAATTCCCCTACCTGGACGGGTTGTGATGCTTGCAGATCAATACGATGCGTTACGCAGCGTCCGTCCGTACAAAGCAGCATTTACGCATGAGCATGCCTGCGACATCGTCTTGAATGGTGATGGTCGGACACTCCCGCAGCACTTTGAGCCGCGCTTACTTGACGTCTTCCGTGATGTCCATTCAGAGTTGCGTGCAATTTACGACCAGCTTTGCGATTGATTGTGTCTCGCCGGGTCCCATCAGCTACCAAGAAATAGCAGGCGGACCCTCGCAGGTATGACATTCGCACCTACACAAATTCGCCCTCTCGGGCAAGATCCGACAAAAGAAAGGCGAATTGCTGGGCACCAACTTGAAGGACTTTCTTCTCGATCTTGACCCCAACCGTCGTCAGATACTTATCAGAGAGTATAGTGTGAACAAACCGAGCGACAAGACTCGTCTTCCCTGCCGCAAACGCGCCGAGTAAGCTGACCTTCTTTTGGATCTTGGCGCTACGTCAGACCTATGACTGGTCAAGCAACCTGACGCGGAAAGAGACCTTCCCGTGTGATTGCGGCTCCGGCGTTTCTCTTCCTTGCGAAGCGTCTTCTATGCGAGCCTTCAGTGCGACAAGATCACTTCGAGTGAGTCCGTTTTTCGCTAATTCTCCGATGACCCGTTCAGCACGAGTGAGACCGAGGATTTGATCCCCAAGCGGAGCGCCACTCCCATCCGCATGTCCGACAACGTCAATCTTGACAGATTGTCCGACAAACTGTGCGGCTGCGAGAAGGATGCGAACCATCGCCGCTATCTCTTTCAAAGCGGCTTCTTGACCGGATACCAGATCGAGAGTGTCCACGAGGAACTGGACGGTCTGTTGTTCCAGCTGCTCTTTCGCCGCCACCATTTCCTTACGTTGCAATTCTTGCGCATCGGCATTGGCATCTTTCTGCACAACATCACTGGTATTCACCTCTGCAATGGAAGCCTCCAGAAAGTTCGCTACTCCGGGAATAGCCCGGGCCAGCTTGCGAGCATCATCAGTCCATTGACGCGGCGCAGAACCTGCGGCCGTCAACGTGCCGTTTTCAAAATGCAGAGTAATACTGTCAGGCGGAGAAAGTATGGCCTTGGCTCTGGTTAGGATGAACTCTGGATGAAGCGCTTGATACGGCTCCCACTGGCTGACAACATTCGCCGGGTCTATCCCGGCTTCCTGAAGAAGTAACACTGGGTCTGTCGCTAGCGGATCGCGTAGCCCCCTCACAACCCGTTTCCCTTGTTGTTTTTCGCTCGCTACCACCACGACACCCGGTTCTATTTTGAGCCGTTCCAAATAATCCGACCAGCGACGATTGTCTTGGAGCGTCTGATACCCCCACCAGACAAGCGCAGCCCCTAGGCCAAAGAGAACGAGGCGCAACCCCCAAGAGAGGATAGGCTTTCCCTTTCCGGGCGGGGTATCAGTTTGCATCTGCAGGCATTCTTCCAAATACGGACGACTAGCAATGAACGGAGTGGCATCTCCTTTGAACTCTTCCAGCTCACGGGCACACTCTAAATGGATGCTTTCCAGAGCTTCGAGAAACACACGACGGAGACGGCGCGGCGGATTGCCACGAACCACCGCAGCAAGAAATGCCTCTGGTCCTTGCTCGACATCGACCGCCAGCTCACCAACTTGAAAACTCTCCAGTAACTCGTCTTTCGTGGTACCAGAAGAGTCTTGCACGAAGTTTTGAATAGCAGAGAGCATACTCGACACTATGTCGGTATCCTGCATGCTTTCCCCTTCGATCCCAACATGATGGAGCAGGAGTCCGGTTTTTTTATGCACCAGGAATACTTGTTCAACGCGATAGAGCAACGTATGGCTGAGGACGATTTCTGCAAACGGCCTTCCGGTACGCCAGGATTCAAACCGCCACCGCAGCCCTTTAAGAGACACGTGCTGTTCCAGTATCTGATTAATCTTTTGCGTCAGCTCCTCTAACGCATTGGCAACTGCTTGACGGAGGGCAGACCCTATAACCGGGGCAATCGCATTTACTAAGGGCTGAGGATTTCTCTTGACAGAAGTTGACAACGCGGCTTCGACGGTGGGAGTGAGCGCCGTTGTCAGTTGTTTATCTTTCGTCTTGCTGCGGGCAAGGATAGCTTCAGGAAGAACGCGGCTAACATCTTCAGCACGGATGAGAAGTTTGTCTAGTCGCTCGCGGATACTAGCTAATTGCGCAAGTTCGGAACCTACCAAAAGCGCACGGAGTTCAGTAAGTTCATCCGCCCCGTTCTGGATTGGAGAGTGGGAAGACCTGGGCACCTTAAGCGCAGGATGTGCAGAAAATAGAGATGGGGCTTCCCTATTCGGTTGTTTCACGGACTCTCCTTAAAGAAAGAAAAGACGAAAGGAATAGCGACAATAGCGCTTTCGATATCCCTCCTCCCTCACCTCTTATCTCTGTTCATTCTCCATCCGGACGACGGGCTTCGGTATTAAGCCGAGCGGCAACTTCGTTGAACAGCGCGGCGAGTGAGGCACGGTCAGTTTTATTCGAGTGTAAGTCTTGCACTACCCGTTCCACGACTTCAGTTAACTCTTGGTGCTTCTGACGAATTTCCTCACTTAAAGCTCTCGATAACTCTCCGAGATTCTTGGTACCCTGCTCCTCGAGCTGGTTCCATTTCTGCCATGAGAAATCGCTTAACGCCTTCAACTCGAGAGAAAGGGTTTTCACTGCACCACCTCGCTCGTTCGACTCAGTGAGAAAGCGATCATTGAGCGATTCAATTTCTTTTTTAAAAGAGGTCTCCAGCGAGGTCAGACTCTTATTCAGATCCTCACGAAGATCATACGAGAGCTTTGTCAGACGGTCCTCCAAGCGTGCGAAGCGTTTTTCCACCTCTCGCATTTGACCTCCGACGAGGATATCTCGGATTTTCTCGAGGTTGTTACTACTACTTTGGTCACTCACTGTCGCCTGTTGGCGATCAAGAGACTCTTCTGCAACGCCATTTCGTTCTTCCAATGAGGAGGTCGTGTTCTCAGACATTGCGATACTGATAGTTGCCGCGCTCATGGACGTCTCCTTTCCATCAGAGGTGTGAGATTATCAAAGCCTTCCCGCTCCTACTTTAGCCCAGGCACTCTGCTCGATAAATCATCCACCTCTCCTTCCCCCTCGCGGTCTAGGTTAGCTTCCTCTTTCGGTACCATGGAATGGTCCATGCTGTCCATACGAGGAAACCTTAGAATCCACCCCCAAACCTCTCCCACTCCGAAAACCTGGATTCTCGCTTTTGCAGAAAGACGGAAAACTGCGTACAGACCCATTATGCCCACCCTTCAACGGGCTCAGGATAAACTCTTACGAGCATCCAGAAATAGAGAGTGATGATTTGTAGCAAGAGCATCTCTTCCTTAGATAATAGCATGTTGCTAAAGCCCTCGTCCAAATACCCGATCCTTACCATAGTGGGAGTGGTCTTTAGGGAACACAATGGCTGGCAAAAAACCGTGCATTGCACGCTGTCCTTCTGCGTTTGCGAAAAGAAACGAGTAGGATGGCTATTCCCGCATCTGAGAAAAGCATGGGCAACGATCCGCTTGTTTTGGTCGTCGACGACGACTCGACCATGCGACTGTTAATGCGTGAGTCCCTTGAACAAGCAGGGTTTACAGTCGAGGAGGCCAGCGACGGCGATAAAGCTATCGCGTTGTTCACACAGCAACAACCGGACATTATGCTCTTAGACGTACTGATGCCCCGCATGGATGGGTTTGCGACCTGTACGGCCTTACGGAGCCTCCCTGCCGGAACACACATCCCAATCGTGCTGGTCACTGGGCTTGATGATATCGCATCAATCAATCGTGCATATGAACTGGGCGCAACAGATTTCCTCACTAAACCAATTCATTGGCCGACGCTTGGTCACCGCATTCACTATACTTTACGCGCCAGCCGGGCGATCGAAGCTCTCCATGATAGCCAAAACGCACTACGCAAAGCGCATGACGAACTTGAGCAACGCGTAGAAGAGCGGACCCTTGCGTTGGCCAAGGCAAATACCACGTTACAACAAGAAATCCGCGAGCGAAAACTGACAGAAGAAGCGTTGCAAAATACCCATCAACGCCTTCGCTTTCATGTAGAGAATTCGCCTCTCGCCGTCATCGAGTGGAATCACGAATTCCATATCCAACGCTGGTCACCCCAGGCAGAACGTATCTTTGGTTGGAAAGCAGCAGAAGTGCTCGGCAAGCATCCTTTCGAGTGGCCATTTGTTGTCGATGAAGATAAGGCCAAGGTCCACGCAGTTATCGCTCATCTGCTGAGTGGTAACGAACAGCGGTTGGTCGTACAAAACCGAAATTATACCAAAGACGGCGCCATCACCCATTGCGAGTGGTACAATTCAGTTTTGTTCGATGAGACAGGACAGGCGATCTCCATTCTGTCCCTTGTCCAAGATGTCACCGAACGGACGACTATCGAGCGACTCAAGGACGAGTTACTCTCTACTGTCAGCCACGAATTGCGCACGCCCCTGGCAAGTTTACGTGGGTTCACCGAATTGATGCTTACGCGCAGTTTCTCCCCAGAAGAGCAACGGCAATTCTTAACCATCATTCACAGTGAATCGACCAGGCTTACAAATCTCATCAACGATTTCCTCGACTTGCAAAGAATTGAGACCTGTCAACAAAGCTACCGTTTTGAAGTCACCGCTTTGGGTCCCCTCCTTCAGAAGGCGGTGACCCTTTTCGACATTGGCGACAGCAAACTTTGTTTCCACATTGAGTCTCCGACAACGCTCCCGCTTGCCCGCGTTGACCCCGATCGAATTCACCAAGTGCTTACCAACCTGCTTTCCAATGCGGTCAAGTTCTCCCCCAAGGAGGAAAAATAACACTTGGCGCCCAGCAAAAGGGCACGGAAATAGTGGTGTGGGTCTCCGATACAGGCATTGGTATAGCCCCAGAAATTCACCCCAAGTTATTCAGCAAGTTTTTCCGGGCCGATAGCACTGCCACGCGAAGTATCGGTGGGACTGGATTAGGTCTCGCTCTGGTCAAGAATCTGGTCACCGCACACGGGGGACGAATCTGGGTTGAAAGCGTACCCGATAAGGGAAGTACGTTTTTCTTTACCCTCCCTGTGGAAGATGAGTCGCTCGTACGGACACACCCCTCACAGGAAGTCGACAAGGAACAGAGGAATAGTAGAGGCACCATCCCTCTTTCTGTCTAGAGCAGTTTCCGTTTGCCTATATTGGGGTGAGACTGCTTCGCTCGTTGTCAGTCGCTCGCAATGACGGCCCTGAGGGTCATTGCGAGGAGCCCTTCGACACGCTCAGGATAAACTCCGCGACGAAGCAATCTCACCCGTGAACACCTTACATCCAAGCGCAAACCGCTCTAAGTGCCTGAGGGAATCACTGGCAAAAGAAGGTGCGAGCGGAATTTCTGGTTGTGGAACACTGACTGTTCTGCAACCTGGAACGTCGTTCCGGTCGCCTGATCTCCGCCAGTGTTGAGGTTGCGGTCGAAACGCGGGAAGTTACTCGACGAGATTTCTACGCGAATACGATGTCCAGGCAAAAACACATGACTCGTCGCCCACAAGTCGATGGTCAATTCGTAGACCTCGCCTTTCGTGAGCAGTTTAGGCGAACTCATCGACTCACGATACCGCGCTCGGAGAATCCCGTCGGCAAGATTTTGCGCATAGCCATCAGGACGGACATCCAGCAACTTGGCTGTAAAGTCAGTATCGAACGCCGACGATGAGGCATAGAGAACCACTTTGAGCGGTCCGGTCACTTCGAGTGGCTTCTCCAGCGGCGCACCGGTGTACACTAGTACATCCTGACGGCTTTCCACTTCACGCTGGTCTTTCACGCCGACAGGAATAATCAGCGTGTTACCGCCACACGTCGGTACCGGATCGGTAGGATCATAGCGGTAATGATCCGTAGGCTCTTCTCCCGGTGCCTCTAGACTGAGGGTACCGTCGCCGTTGAGCGTGTTGGCCTTTCCGCGACTGTGCAAGTAGTACGGCGTGTAGCGTGTACGGGCGAGCGGCCATTCGTATTCATCCCGCCATTGATTTGTGCCCATCACAAATAGTCGGATTGGTGACTCCTCAGCCATGCCGTTATCGACCCCTTTCAACCAGTAATCAAACCACCGTAACTGGATGTCATGCAGATCTATAAAAGCATTCGGACCAAAGTCGATGTCACCAGTTCCACCAGTCGTCGGCGTTGTATACGGGAATAAATGCGCCCACGGCCCGAGCAGCAACCGTTGTCCGCCGCGTGCTTCTGGTGTCAGCGCTCGAGAACGTAATCCATTAAAGTGAATCGTCGCATCTTTAAGAAAGATGTCGTACCACGAACTCACGTGGTACATCGGGATGCTGATATTGCGATGTTGTCGCTCAACACTCACCGCCCACCAATACGGGCCATCTTCAGGATGGGTGAGGTAATCGCGAAGGTATGGTGAGGTGTCCTTGAGCAGGTCCGCCCAATACATCAAGGGCAAGCGTTTATAGCCCTCGATCGTTAGCGGATTACCAAAATTCACAGAGCGTAACAGGTCGGGGCGGATCTTCGGCCATAATTCATCTTTGAGTCCCATACGCTCGATGGTGTTCCGTACCATGAAGATTGCATACGGAATCTGCCAGCCAAGTGAGAACGCACCACCTTGATAAACCCAAGTATCATGAAAATCCGCAGCCGCTGACACAGGGAATGCACAGCGAAGATGGGGTGGACGTGTTGGTGCGAGCAGGTATTGTGTTGCCCCAAGATACGATTGTCCTTGCGTGCCGACCATGCCGTTTGAGTATGGCAATGACGCCGCCCATTCGACGGTATCGTACCCATCGAATGGTTCGTTGATCAGCGGATAATATTCACCCTCTGATTCAAACCGTCCCCGTCCGTCTTGAATGATGACGACGTATCCACGTGCCGGGAAAAACTCATGGTCACCGAAGTCCCCGGCCATTTGCTTGCCATACGGTAAGCGTAACAAGATGACAGGGAACCGCCCCTCCGCGTCAGGACGATAGACATCAGCATACAATGTCACCCCATCACGCATTTTGGCGGGAACATTCTTTTCTACTTTGATGCGATACTCTGGACGACTTCCGTACGGCATAGTAACCCTCCTTTAGAAATTGCGGAATACAGAATGATGAATGCAGAATGCAAAAGGGGACGGCAGGAGAGGCCTTCTTCCACCATTCATCGTTCAGCGTTCATCCTTCATAGTTTACAGACACTCTGACTACTAAATGGCGTCAAGAAACGCAAACGAGGTAACGAGTGAATTACTGGCTGGTTAAATCCGAACCATTCAAATACTCATGGGATCAGTTTCTCAAAGACAAGCGGACCTTTTGGGATGGCGTGCGCAACTACCAAGCGCGGAATAACCTGCAGGCGATGAAAAAAGACGATGCCGTGTTGTTCTATCACAGCAACGAAGGATTAGCGGTCATGGGCATCGCCAAGGTGGTCAAAGAATCGTATCAAGATCCAACAACGGAAGACCCACGGTGGGTCGTGGTTGACCTTGCACCAAGCGAAACACTCAAGACACCTGTCACCCTCAGCGAGATGAAGCAAGAAAAGCGGCTACAGAACCTTGCACTTATCAGGCAAAGCCAACTCTCGGTCAGCCCGCTGACGAAAGAAGAGTTTGAGGTTATTGTTGCGAAAGGGCGGATTGTTCGTTAGTTTCGCCCCAGGAGGAGCATCGATGCGATCCTATCTTGCCGCCGCTGTGCAAATGACCGCTTCATCCTCGAAAGAGGAAAATCTTGCCAAAGCCGAGACGTTCGTTCGTCTCGCGGCTGAGCGTGGAGCTTCACTAGTTGTCCTGCCAGAAGTGTTCTCATGGCGTGGACCGAAAGGTGAAGGACTGAAGCAGGCCGAAGTGATTCCTGGTCCGACATCCGACCGCTTGAGCGCTCTGGCGCGTCAGCATCGTATCCACTTGGTCGCGGGGTCTTTTCTTGAACAGTCTGATGAACCGCGTTCGCATAACGCGAGTCTTCTCCTGAATCCGGCTGGTGAGATTCTCGCGTGTTACCGTAAGATTCATCTCTTTGATATCGATATTCCTGGACAAGTCACGGTCAAAGAGTCAGCATCGATGAAGCCCGGTGCAGAGGTCGTTGTTCACAATACTCCACTCGGTACCTTTGGACTCTCTGTATGTTATGATCTTCGCTTTCCTGAGCTATATCGCCAACTCGCGCAACGGGGAGCAGAAGTGCTGTTTGTCCCTTCTGCGTTTACCTTTCCGACCGGTGCAGCCCATTGGGAGCCATTGCTGCGCGCTCGTGCGATCGAGAATCAAGCCTATGTGATCGCACCAAACCAGATCGGCAAGAATGTCCATGGCCATGCCGACTATGGAAACTCCATGATCATTGATCCGTGGGGCAAGGTCATCGCTCGCGCACCGGACAAAGAGTGCATCATTACCGCTGAAATCGATCGTGATTATCTCGAAAAAGTAAGGAGAGAGTTGCCATGCCTCGCGCATCGGCGGCTATAGCCCCAGCCCCGGTTAAAGCGTTCTTCCGTGTCGTCACGTCAGCGGAAGCACGCGAACACCTAGCAGCGTTTGCTCCCAAGACAGGAACTGAAACCATTCCTGTGGTCGACGCATGCGGTCGGGTGCTCGCCAAAGCGCTGACCTCCCCCGCAGATTCCCCACATTTTCACCGCACCAACATGGACGGGTATGCTGTGCGCGCCAAAGATACGTTCGGGGCGTCAGCCAGTCTGCCAATGTACCTCAAGCTCGTCGGTAACATTGAGATGGGCAAGGAGGTCAAGCGTGCCCTCAAAAAAGGCGAGACCATGCGGATCGCAACTGGGGGAATGCTTCCGCCGGGAGCCGACTCGATGATCATGGTGGAATACACCGAAGAAATGGGCGACGGCACGATCGAGGTGCAGCGCAGTGCTTCCCCGTGGGAAAATATCTTACGGATCGGAGAAGACATCAAAAAAGG
>CAVTCR010000043.1:0-26336 GCA_963733195.1 uncultured delta proteobacterium | reverse complement strand
CCACGGAGACACCGTGTTTTGCGGCTAGTTTCTCCACGAACTGAGCTTTTCAAATGATTTGCGAGAGCACCATCAGCGATATAATAGCATCGCTTTCCTGTCAGGGCACGACACGGATGCATGCCTGACGCTCAAGCTCAGCCGCGCGAGCGTAGCGAGCGTCGGACTGGAGCGCTTTGTTGGGCAGCAAGGCTGCCTGCTCCGCATCATACTCTTACGACTCAGTCAGCATTCAATTCCGGTTTCAGTAAGGCCCCAGAAAACGCTCGCCATTGAAGTGAATCATGTGGTCGGGAGCATCGGCTACCCAAACTTCCGTTTCCCATGCAATCTCCCCAAGGTATTTCAAAAGACTTCGACGATTGAGAAAAGCAGTCACGAACACCAAGCCCGCCTTGCTACTAGCAAACAGGGTCCGTAATTCCGTTAGACGCTTCGGATTCACCGGGCCGTGACTGGTTACTGCCTCGATGAGAACGAGCCAGTTCTTCTCAGTGAAATGCACAACCACGTCAGGCATCTTTCCGTGCTCCTCGACAATAACGCCAAGGTTTCGTAGATAATCTGCATCGAAGTAGGCCCACTTCTTATCCGTATCCCCGACATAGACGGGTTTACCAGCAGGCGTGAACCGAGGGCAAAACTCGTTGATGATTTTTTCCACAAGAGCATTCTGTCCGCCAGGAGAGAGTCTGATAGTGACACCAGAGACAAGGTCAAGCGGAATGCGCTGCATATCGCGCATTTGCGCGTATCGCTGTGCAGGTGTTCGGGCGTTTGCCTGATGCTGCCTGAGAGCGTTATCTCGTTCCGGAGTGCGATAAGTCGTTTCCGCGATTGACGACGGCAAAGTGACTTTTCTAACGATGCCTAACTCGGCAAAGCTTTTGAGGATTTCTTCGACAGAGGCCTCCGAAAGGATCGATTTTCGCTTCATGAGGAAAATATCCTATTTTGGGTTATTTAAGTCAAGTCGGTATTTAACGGTGGATGTCACGGTTATTTCATAATGATGCATACCAACTCTTTCAAACGATGATCAAAGAGCTTCGGCTTAAGAAAGGGGTGACCCAAGAAACGTTGGCCGAGTCGTTAGGTATGCCCCAGAGCTATGTGAGTAAATACGAACTCGGAGAGCGGCGACTCGACCTTATTGAGACGTTCGAAATTTGTCGCGCACTCAACACCGATTTTGTTGTCTTTGTCCAAAAATTTGCTAAGCGCGTCGGATTCGGAGGAAAGTAGTGATACCGCAGGTCCGGGCAACAACCGCTGTGGCTAACGTGAAGGAGACACGCAACACAACCGCCCGCCGAGCAGCAGAACTCCTGACAGCAAAAGGTTTGGGATTCACCATTCCCACCGTAAAACAGAAGAAGAACCTGGTCATTGCGTTTGCCAAGCGTGACATGATTGTTTACGGGAAGGCATTCGACATAGTCAGGCTATCAGGGCAAGTCGATTTGAATCATTTAGAAGAGGTGGAGCGACATCTGGAAAGAGTCACGCTCTACGAAATAAAATCCACAGCAAAAGGGGTCAGAGCTGGCTTTGAGGGACATTTTTTTGGTCTGACGGCGGCTGAGCTGCTTGTCTCCCAGAGCCTCAGGAGCCGGTTCAAATTTGTCTTCGTTAATATAAATACGGGGGATTATCTTGAGTTAAGCCTCTCGCAAATGTTTGCACGAGCGAAAGGAATCTACCCAACCTGGAGCATTCTCTTCTGAGATCTAACTGCGCGATGGTGATTTCATGGCTGACATCTGATGATAGCGTTCGGTTTCTTTGTGTCGGCCTTTGGCCAGCGGACCACGCCGTTGTTGAAGTGAGTGGGATAAATCAAGGGAGCCGTCTCTGTGGTGGGTTCCGCCCGCAACCAATGGCGGGCACGAAAATCCACGACGCGCCCGGTACTCACACACAACCTCAATTCGTCAAGCGTGCATGGCAGCATCTCCATTACTTCAGCAAGCGCGTGACCGTCGTCGTCTGGAACGAGATGAATAAATGCCTGAGAGTCGTCGGGTCGCACGACACGCTTAAACGGAACATTGCGCTCTACAGTGATCGGATCATCAGGCGTCCGGCTCTGTGAGATTTTGACAACCGGCTGTTGCGAGACACCTTTTACGGCGTGAAGAATCACGTTTTCTTGAAGCACCTCGTCGTCACGGAAAGCATGGTCGCGAGCCTCGAAAACATGGACCTGAGTAAGGTTTACATGCTGTAGTAAGTGTTGTCGGAATGGCCGAAAGTATGGACCATTACAAAAACTCCTCGGTGTAATGGCGATAAGCTCACCACTATCATTGAGGAGTAGCACGGCCAAAGACAGAAAAGCCGTGTAAAGATTACTCGTCTCGATATTGAGACGACGCAGGAGTTGCCGAGTCCGCGACTCGGCACGGAACTTTTTATAGGGTGGATTAAGGATGGCGACATCAAATACTGCGTGCTCGGTCTGAAAGAGCCCTACATCTAGATCAGTAACCGCCGCCTCAATGAAGTCGGTTGCGATGTACTTCCCACTTACAAGTAATTCCTGCGGTCGCGCATGTTCGCTCACATGCCGTCAACGTTTGTCGGAGGGCAGGTAACAATGCTTTATCCAATTCATAAGCCGTTAACGCTATCTCCTTGGGACGAACTGGTCGTGAACAGATTTCAGCGATCCACGCGGCTGTCAGCGCTCCGACCCCCGCGCCAGCATCCAACAAACGTACACGCTGACCCAAGTTGGTGCTCATCGACGCCATGAGGCGCGCCGTCGCGGGTGGAGTGAAGAACTGGCCCAGCATGCTGCGCCGTCGCGGATCAAGCGTCACACTCAACTTTTGTCTTGCTATCTCCGCTTGTGTGAGGGGATCAGCGTAGTCGAGCCTTCTCTATCACGCCTATAGGCAGCGTGGTCATGTTCTCCCCTGATCTGTCGATGCGGCTAGAGAGAGCCGAGATGAGCGTTCAGATTCCACAAGAACCGTAGCGTATCTCAAAAGCTACCTGGCTTTCAACGTAACAGCAGGCGGGCGAAGTAATCCTCAAGATCAAGTGGCAAGACAAAATACACAGTCACTACAAGCGTCTCTCTTGCTGCCCAACGCCCGCAGTCACCGCGAGTTGCCTAAATGCGACCTTTCACATTTATTCCAATCCGCCACAGGGCAGCGATGCGGTGGAACGAAGGGTTAGGGTCGTGTTCGCCTAGGGGCCATTCCCTCACGCTTTGTGTTCCACCATCGTTCCGCTTTCGTGTCGGCTTCCACTTTTGCTCTTGCTTCCAACGTTGTTGCTTCTCGTTTTGCTCTTGTCGCTTCGGCCTCTACGCTATTCCCTTGCATTCTATGGTTGCGCGGGGCTCAGGAGTAGTGGTTGTTGTCGTTGCGAGGTTTCATAACGAGGCGCCGTGGGTGTCCGCCTGAAATGGGGATTAGAATTCATTCCATTTCAGCAGAAAGAGGTTACGCTAGTCAATGAGACCAAGATACAGTGAATATTCCCTTATCGAGCCCCCTATCATGCACGAAGTACTTCATGGTCAGCTTCGAAACTCCGGGAATTGTAAAGACGTCGCCTGGAAGTCCGTTCCAGCCTAGCGAATACAACTGCCGCGAATCAACCTCCTGTATAATGAGGGGAGGCGACGTACCAGAACAAGAAGTTATTCAGAAAGTGTACGTCGTGAAGAGTGTACTGCGATCGGCTAACGAACCTTCGAAGTTCCGCCGGTGTAGTAGGCGAACCAAGGGCGGTGCCGAGATCCTTAAGTCGGAGCACTTCTTGATAGATGTACTTTTCTTCTCCGTAGGCCTCCTTGATTATGAGTTTGTGATGTTGTTCTTGATCAGCGACACAAGCCCAGCCGTTTCAGGGTCCCCATGGGAAGTGGAGGGGCCTTCTTCTCCGTTGCCACGGCTACGGATGACAACCATTCATCGTTGTAGCGTAGTTCCTGGGCTACCTGAAAAAAGAGGCGACTGCACTGCTCTTTTGCTTGGTCGGCAGCCAGAAATGACATCACGCCTACCATCAGGGAGATACTCAACAGGAATGCCAATGATTCCTGCCCAGAAAGTCCACTTACTTGGTAAGGACCACTTCTGGTACTGGGATCGTGAAGGAAACATATGCTTTCTAAGAAGCTTAACGATATGGTTCATCGGGCCGGCGCAGCGGCGCGGGATTCACCGCCAAGCTCGTGTGCGCGGCTCCGTGCAACCGATAGTTCGGCGGCGCGTCAATGCTCGTACCTCTCCGGGTGGTCGTTCCCTACCTCGCCGGCACCGACCGTGCACCTGTGTTCGTCCGAGGCCACGACGCTCACGCCCGCTCTGCGCTCTGTCCGCGCCGCTGCCCTCTATTCGTCGTCTCGCGTTGCCCTCGCGAGGAGTTGCGTCAGTGCGTCGCGCACCGATGCCAGCGTGTAAGGGCCTCCGGGTGCGGTCGATTTTTTTCCCGTTCAAAATACGGCCGCTTGCCGTATGCTCGTCCCCAGTCCGCATCGGCCTCACTCACCAGGTCCTTTAGGAGCGCCTCCGAGTGAAGGACTTGGTTGACGTAGCTGACCAATACAACCATTGGCTGATCGAAATTCTGGAGCAGACCCTCACTCGTCCTCACGTGGCGGAGAACAACCCCAGCCAAGACCCTTCCGAATCCTGGAGGTGCGCTCTCAGATAGTCGGCGATCTCGGCCTCGGTCTGGCGTTTTGGCGCGACGGGCGACTCGCCCTTCAGGAGACCTTCCCGCCCATCCGGCCGATCGCTTCGCTCAGCGAAAACTTCCGCCCGAGTCGCACCTCTCGTTCGACGTCGGCCTCATCCGCCGACGGTGGAGTTTGCTTCGTGTCACTCATGTGATTTCCTGACCGCGCAGCAACGCTAACTTCGCCCCTGCGCAAGCGAAACCGACTCGCACCACCCGCTTGCCCACTTACCACGAATCAGTGGGTCCGGGCAACATCGCCCTCCGCCGTCACGAACAGTTCCGTCCCTACGACGCGTAAGCCGCCGAACGCTCCCGGTTACCGCGAGCCGCCCAAACGCGGCCCTTCGGCTTTTTCACATCCACAACAGGACGGCGATGCGGTAGAATGGGTGGTTAGGGTCGTTCTCACTGCGAGACTGTTCCCTCACTTCTTGTAGCCGCGCGTCTTATTCTTTCCGCTTCGGCCTTCACTTCTCCAGACTGCCCTGAGTGGGAGCAATGGACTCCTGCGAACTCAATACCGCACGGCCGCTGGTAAAATCGACAGGCACGGAGAGATGTTGGTGAACCAGCCGCCATTTGCCATCTTTCTTTACGAAGATATCCGTCTCACGAAAGATGAAGTTCAATGCCGGGCCGCCAGTCGTCACATCCGAAATAAAGTTCTGCGTGCTGAAGGCATACCCGATATTACCCTCCGCGTGCACGGTCAGCTGCAGGATCTTGGTCCGGAGATTCTTTACCCCGTGGAACTGCTCCGCGATCACTGCCGTCGCGGCCTCCTTGCCGACGGCGCCGTCCGGTTGGATGTCGTAATACACCACGCTGTCGTCCCACGTGCGTGTCACTCCCTCAACCGCCTGGGCGCTCGCCATCTCGCGCTCGATCTCGGCTATCGCGGTCTCATCAGGCGTCGGCATCAGATCCCTCCTCTACAGTTTAGCTATGGACACACAAGCTATCACGTTCCCATGAAGGTTCCCTGGGGGGCTTCGCTTTTTTCCTTTGTGCGGCCACCCAAGAGACCCCCGTGGCCCTCTCTCGGGTGCGAGCCTAACCCTATATGGGCTGCCGAATGCTCTTCGCAATTGCCGCATGGCCGTGCAGCCCATCACAACTACACCGCCTCACAAGTTGATCATAAAAACTGCTCATCCTGTACCACTTTTGCTGTTGTCATTGCAAGCGTGACTTCACTTCTGTTGGGCTGCAAAAATCCTGCGGCTTAACGTCCTAACGCTACCTAGCGGATGTTATTCCTTGCTGGGCAACGCTGCGCTCTTGCCCACCCTACTGCAAAAGCGCATCTGCAACCCAACAGGGTCCTGTCATTGCGAGGAGCTACAAGCGACGAAGCAATCTCTCTTCAGACAAAGATTGCTTCACTTCGTTCGCAATGACGCGATCCTCAGGTTCTCAGGCGGCCATTTACTCCTTCCACAACGCTGAGACCAATTCCGTATCAATATATGCCGTGCCTTCTTTCACCTTGCCATTGGCGATCTTCATCACCCAGCAATAGCTGTTGTTGTACGGTTTGCCGGATTTGGTAGTCGCTTTGCCTTCCCATTGCAGGACGATATTGTCCCCTTCGGCAATGATGTTCTTGACAGTTGGTTGAATCGGTCCCGCGAGTTTCGCACTGAGCGGTTTGGTCGCACCTTCAAGAATGCTTGCTTGCTCGGATACGTGCGTGAGACTGGACTCTAACCAATGACTGTCCATTGCACGTCGTCGGCAAGGAGATTGAAGAACGCAGTACCGTCCCCCCGCGCCCAGGCAGCAAATGCATCCTGAACTAACTTTTTGTTTTCGGCAGCACCCATAAAAAACCCTCCTTCTGTTATTTGTAGGGGCACGGCGGCGCCGTGCCCCTACAGTGGTTATCTCACAACGCTGCTACTGCTTCATTCTCTTTCTTCCCCATATATGCCAAGCTCACCGGTGATTCGTCTCGAACGGACTCTTCAACCCTAGCTCGATCGCCAATCTCTCGTATCGCGGGCATGACTTCCTGCCCAAGCAGACGAATACAAGTCTTGGAGTCTTGATGGGTCACTTTCCCATCGTTCCCCCACAACGCTAAGATCGACGGTCGCGTCTCTTCGACAATCACTTTTAGTTTCTCGATTACCTGTTTCGGCGTACCAGCAATAATCGACATGGCTTGAAATTGCTTCTCGAACGGTGGCATGCTCTGCTTGCGACGACCGACGCGGAATTCTGCCAGCGGTTTGCGTGCCCACTCGCCCAAGTACCCAGCAGGTGAAGCCCAGAGAGGATGCGTCAGCCCTGTGAACTCACCTTGCATCCACATAAACTCTCTGGCGTTCTGGATCGCTTTCTCTTCGGTCTCGGCCACATGACAACGAATGAGATAGCCGCGGTGCTCTGGTCCAGCGGTGAACCCGACGCGGGCCGCGGTATCGTCGTACAGTTGCCAGATCTTTTTACTCTCTTCGATTGGCGCATTGAGAATAATGTACGGATAGCCGTGCTCTGCCGCCCAAATAATCGTCTCACGACTCACCACCCCAGGAATCCATACGCGTGGATGCGGTTGCTGCAAGGGCAGCACCCACGGATTCACCACCCGAAGCTGGTAGTGATCGCCTTCCCAGCGGAATGGTCCCGGCTGGGTCCAGGTCTTGATGATGAGGTCATGCGCTTCATTGAATCGCTCGCGGTTGTAGGCTGGATTGGCATTGGTCGCGAGTGATTCGACCCCACCACCACGCACAAAGCCGGATACCAAGTCGTCCTTTGGAGACAAGATCAATCATCGCCAATTCTTCAGCCAGTCGTACCGGATTGTCGGCAATCGGCAGTGGATTACCGAGGAGAACGATCTTCACACGTTTGGTCATTCCGGCCAGGAGCGAGGCATAGATGTTGACCTTGGCTTGCATGCAGAAGGGCGCATTGTGATGCTCGTTGAGCATGATGCCATCAACACCCATCTCTTCTGCATAGACATATTCTTCGAGGCGTTCGTTATAGAGACGACTTGCAGCTTGTCGGTCGAAGAGTTTGTTGGGGAAAAGAAGGGCAGTATAGCCGAACTTCTGTCCTTCTTCCTCTGGATACGCCGACATCGGTTGTTCAGTAAAATACATTAAGTGCATAATTTCCTCCTTACAGAAAGGCACCGCCCGTTGTGCCGCTACGACTCCTTAGGATTTAGCGAGAAATGGCAACACCAGCTGTGCTAACTCATCGGCTTTCTCAACTTCAACGAAATGCCCACACTGGTTGAGAGCGACGAATTGTGCCTGCGGGAGAAACTGCATATAGCGTTCGCCACAATTAATCGGTGCGATCTTATCGTCTTTGCCCCACACAATCAGTGTTGGGGTTTCGACTCCACGTAGCAACACCGGAAACGCCTGATTAAACATGTACGGTTTCCACGCGATGCGAGTGGTCATCTCGCGATTGATTTCCCAGGTCACTAGTTGATCAACCTCTGGCTCTTTGCCATATAGCTGCTCCATTTTGCTCGGATCAGTAAAACCAGCAGCGATATAATCGGTAGTATAGAGCAGAAACTGATCCATGATTTCCCCGTGTACGGGTTGGACACCCATCGCACTGACTAGCACCATCTTTTTGAAGAGGGAATGGTTCATGGTCGCCAGTTCGGCAGCAATCCATCCACCAAAGCCCAAACCAATGACTGATAGTGACTGAATCTTGAGATCCTTAAGCATCCAGGCGTAGATGGCCGCAAGATCGCGCACGTTACGCATCCAGTCTGGACGCTCAGATTTATCAAACCCCGGATGCGACGGAACATACACGGAGAACTTCTTGGCCATTTGTTCATAAAATGGCAACCAGCCAGGGTTGCCGACATCGCGGTGTAAGATCAGCAGCGGATCGCCAAAGCCACTTTGCAGGCAGTGAATCTTTCCGCCCGCGACTTCAATGATACTCTCGGTCCATGTTGGTGCAGCCAACGATCTGACCTCCTCTCCTTTTTTCGCCGTCAATATTCAGCTATCAACATCAATCAGGAAATACAAGGAACAACAAACAACAGAAGATAACGGTGCAGTTCCGTCTTTGTAGGGGCGTAGTATGCTACGCCCCTAGCGAAAACATCGCATAAGGAAAATTTCCATTGACAAACCGCCTCTCCCCGGAGTAGCGTGCGCCTGCCAAGAGTGGCGGGGGTTATGCGTTTGTTCAGCCCCTGGAATTTGCAGGTTACAAAAAGGAGGGCGTCTTATGGACACACGGCGGCTGGCTACGTTTTCGCTAACGTTACGACTTTCTTTTCTCGTCGCGGCACTCTGGTTGTGCTCGCCCGTGACGGTGAATGCCGATGATCTTGTCACGATGGAGAAAGACCCTGGGCAATGGGTGCATCCAGGGAAAAACTATTCGCTCACTCGTTACAGCGAACTCGATCAGATCACCACGAAGAACGTGAAGGATTTGAAAGTTTCCTGGACCTTTTCCACAGGAGTGCTGCGTGGACATGAGGGCTCACCACTCGTAGTGGGCGACACCATGTACTTTGTTACTCCATTTCCTAACATCGTGTATGCATTAGACCTGACCAAACCCGGGGCAGACGTGAAATGGAAATACGAGCCGAAGCAAGACTCAGCGGTAATTCCCATCGCCTGCTGTGACGTCGTGAATCGTGGCGTAGCGTACGCCGATGGTAAGATTTTCTTCAACCAGCTTGATGCGGCCACGGTCGCGTTGGATGCCAAGACCGGTAAGGAGTTGTGGAAAGTCCAACAAGGCGATTTCAAGCAGGGGCAGACCAACACCATGGCGCCACTGGTGATCAAAGATAAAGTCTACACTGGTATCAGTGGCGGTGAATTTGGCGTGCGCGGATTTGTCACTGCCAATGACATCAACACTGGCAAACAGATCTGGCGCGCGTATAGCACCGGTCCGGATTCTGAGGTCCTGATCGGTAAAGATTTCTCTTCTCCCTACAAATCACATCAAGGGAAAGACTTGGGCGTTTCGACCTGGAAAGGTGACGAGTGGAAAAAGGGCGGAGGCACCACATGGGGGTGGTACAGCTATGATCCTGAGCTCAATCTGCTGTATCACAGCACTGGCAATCCGGGCTCGTGGAATCCTGATCAGCGCCCTGGAGAAAACAAATGGTCGATGTCGATCTTCGCTCGCAACCCCGACACCGGGGAGGCGAAGTGGGCGTATCAGATGACGCCGCACGATGCGTGGGATTATGACGGCATTAACGAGAGTGTTCTTGTTGATCTCGACATGCAAGGTCAGACGCATAAAGCACTCGTGCACTTTGACCGCAACGGTTTCGCCTATGCGATCGATCGGACCAACGGGAAAGTGTTGCTGGCCAAACCCTTCGTTCACGTGAACTGGGCGGAAGACATCAATCTGGAAACTGGCCTGCCGATCGAAAAGCCAGAGAAACGTACCAAGCAGGGAACCAACGTCAAGGACATTTGTCCGGCAGCAATGGGTGGCAAGGATCAACAACCAGTCGCGTACTCTCCCCGCACCAAGCTGTTTTACGTTCCAACTAACAACTTATGCATGGAGTATGAAGGGACCGAAGTGAACTATATGGCTGGCGTGCCGTACGTCGGTGCGATTGTCAAACAGTACCCCGGCCCTGGTGGACATCGTGGTGAATTTCTCGCCTGGGACCCGGCCACCGGCACCAAGAAGTGGGGAATCAAGGAAAAGTGGGCTGCTTGGGGTGGTGCGTTAACCACTGCTGGTGATGTGGTGTTCTATGGCACCATGGACGGTTGGCTCAAGGCGATCGATGCAGTGAGTGGGAAAGAACTCTGGAAATTTAAGGTCGGTTCGGGAATCATCGGCTCGCCAATGACCTATCGTGGACCGGATGGGCAGCAGTATGTGGCCGTATTGTCTGGTATTGGCGGGTGGTCTGGTCTGGTCGTCGCAGGTGACTTGGGGACAGATGATCCAACCGCAGCATTAGGAGCCATTGGGGCATTCGGTGAGTTAGGCAAAGACACGACCAAGGGTGGGATGCTATACGTGTTCTCGCTCGGCGACTCGTCGAAGCAGGTAGCGAAGAAGTAAGAAGTGTTACGGATTCGCCGTTCTGATGATGCAGGCTGCTCACTTCCCGTTCAGCCTGAGCGTAGCGAAGCGAAGTCGAAGGCTGCGTGAGATTTCCTGAAGCGTTGCTCTTCGACTTCGCCGTCCTTCTCGCGGCTACGCTCAGAACGCGAGACGCGGCCAAGAACCACATGCTAAAGTTGTGACCTGGCAGAGAAACTACTTTGGACGATCTGTTAGATACTCCCAACTCTCTTGTTGCTCCTGACTCTCCTTCTTTCTTTGTCTTTTTCTTCCCCCGCTTGGTCCAACGAACCGAATGCCCCTCTACCCCCAGTTTCGCGTCTGCGCTGATCCCAATAACCTCCCCTATTCCAACCAAAATCGCGACGGCTTCGAGAACAAGATTGCCGAGTTGTTCGCGCGTGAGCTCGGACAAGAAGTGACCTATACCTGGTGGCCGCAGCGCCGCGGGTTTCTGCGCAATACGCTTCAAGCCGGTGTGTGTGATGTGATTATGGGCGTACCTGTCGGATATGATCCGGTTCTCACAACTCAACCCTATTATCGTTCTTCGTACGTGTTCGTCTCTCTGAAGGAGGCCAACTACGGCATCACCTCTTTCGACGATCCTTTGCTGCAGACGTTGAAGATTGGTGTCCATTTGATTGGCGATGATTACGCCAACAGTCCACCGGCTCATATCTTAAGTGCCAAAGGTATTGTGAAGAATGTCGTTGGCTACAGTGTTTTCGGTGACTATGGCGAGGACAGCCCACCAGGAAAGATTATCAAGGCAGTCGCTGACGGTGACGTGAATCTCGCGATTGTGTGGGGACCAATTGCTGGTTATTTTTCTCGCAAACAAACCGTGCCGCTAACGCTTACCCCTGTCCCGACAGAAGCCAGTTCGCCATCGTTCCCACTTGCCTACAATATCGCGCTTGGGGTACAGCGAGGAAATGAGCAGTTGCGAAAGCAACTGAATGAACTTCTCAACCAAAAAGCGGCGGAGGTCAATAACATATTGACTGAGTATGGCGTTCCACTTATTCAGTGATGAGTGCTGAGGACTGAGGTATGAGTCAGAAACTACAACGTTTGCGATCTTTTCTGCTCGTCACTAACTCCCTATCGTTCATCACTCATTACTTATTACTCATTCCTCTGTCCTTGCTCACATTGCTCCTAGGATTTCCTGCCCACGCTCAGAACGGCGCGACTGCACCGAAGAAGCTTAATCCCTACACCGGCAAGACCGAGGCCATTGCTGAAGGACAACAGCTGTACAAGAAGTTCAACTGCTATGGCTGCCACGGCATGCAAGGCGGCGGTGGCATGGGACCGAACCTGACCGATGAGACCTGGCAAACTGGTGATGGCTCTGACCTCAACGTGCTGTCTCAGGTTCGTGATGGCAAAGGGCAAATGCCAGGCTACAAAATGATGATGAACGACGACCAGGCCTGGAAAGTGATTGCCTTCGTTCGTACGCTCTATAAAGGCGACCTCAAGAAAGTGAATTGGTGAAAAAGAAGACCGAGGGAAATGGCGAAAGAAAGCTATTTTCTCCATCCTTTTCGCTTCTTACCCCTTTGACCTTTTCCCCCCTTTATTGATTTGTTTGTACAGGAGAATCTGCATGAGTCAGAAACGCTGGTCACTCTCAATACCGTTCGATAATTTCACCCTTGCTGAACACGCCGCGCTTGCACGTGAGGCAGAGCAGCTAGGCTATACCGATGCCTGGTCGTCAGAGGTCGATGGTATCGACGGGTTCGCTCCTCTCGCCGTAGTCGGTGCGGCGACGAACTTGCGACTTGGCACTGCAATCGAAAATGTCTACACGCGTGGTCCAGCGACACTCGCCATGAGTGCCGCTGGTATTGCTGAGATTGCCCCAGGACGGTTCTGTCTGGGCATCGGCGCAGGCTCACAACCAATCGTTGAAATGTGGAACGGTGGTAAGTTCGAGCGTCCAGCCGCTCGGGTACGTGAGATGGCGGTCTTTCTCAAGAAAGTATTCGCCAATGAACGAGTCGTATTTCAGGGTGAGACTTTCAGTGTCAATGGTTTCCGACTGAGTCGTCCACTCGCACAGCCGATTCCGATTCACATCGCTGCCTTACGACCAGCAATGCTGCGTGTGGCTGGTGAAGTCGGCGATGGTGCAATTATCAATTGGCTCTCGGCTGAAGATGTCAAGAAATCGGTTCCAGTCGTACGTGAAGCCGCTGCCAAAGCAGGGCGCGATCCGAACACTGTTGAGATCACTGCGCGCGTGTTTATCGCCATTGACCCGCCAACACCAGAAGCGGATCTTGGCATCCGGCGACATATCAACACTTACCTCAATGTGCCGGTATACAAAGCCTTCCAAAAATGGCTTGGACGAGAAGCAGCACTGACACCGATGTGGCAGGCCTGGGACAAAGGCGATCGTAAAGGTGCGGTCGCCGCAGTGCCTGAACAGGTAATGAACGATCTCGTTTTGCATGGCTCGATGGACAACATTCGCGCCCACGTGCAGCGCTATCTCGATGCTGGAGTTGACACTGCGTTCTTGCAATTCCAGACGTTCGAGACTGACGCAACGGTTCGGCGTGAACGTCTGCTCGGCGCTATGCGTGCGTTGGCGCCGGGACGGAAGTAGCATTATTGAGATTCTATACAAACAACGAGGCCCTCATCCTCGATCTTCAGGAGAAGCTTGCATAAGGAGAAACCTATGCCACGCAAACTGACTGATGCGCAAGTTGAGCAATACCGGCGTGATGGGTTTTGTTTTCCAGTATCAGCCTTTTCGTCGGCAGATGTAGCGGACCTACGCAGACAACTCGAAACCTTCGAGTCGCAACAAGGACACTCGTTGCAGGGAACGCAACGCCTTAAAACGAGCCTGCTCCTGACGTGGGTCGATCGCTTGATTCGCGATCCACAAATCCTCGATCCTGTCGAAGACCTGATTGGTCCTAATATTTTGTGTTGGGGCGTACATTTCTGGATCAAGGAACCGCAGACGATTGAGTATGTCTCTTGGCATCAGGATCACCAGTATTGGGGTCTCGACTCAGCCGAGATTGTGACGGCATGGGTAGCCCTGTCTCCAGCCACTGTCGAGAGTGGTTGCATGCGTATGCAGCCGGAAAGTCACAAGGTGCACTTGCCGCACCAGGACTTATTTGACAAGGCGAATATGCTCTCGCGTGGCCAGACGATTACAAACGGAATAGACGAGGCCAAAGCCGTCGATATCATCCTCAAGCCAGGAGAAATGTCGCTGCATAACGTGCGCATTGCCCATGCCTCAGCTCCGAACCGTTCAGGAGATCGACGCATTGGTATTTCCATTCGTTACATGCCGCCACAAACTCGCCAACAGTTAGCAGAATGGGATAGCGCGGCGCTTGTACGTGGCGAGGATCGTTATGAACACTTCGTCCATGAGCCTAGCCCCAGTCGAGACTTCGACCCCGCGTGTGTTGCTTTTCACGAAAAAACCGTCACAAATCTCCTCTCGTTTCTTTACAAAGATGCCGCTGAACAGCGGAAGACGGAGTATCAAGAGGGACGGGCTGAATAAGCTTTCCAATTTGCGGTTATCCTTTTACAAAGGGTGAGCATCATCAAAAGCTGCCGCAGCAGGCAGTGGGCCTGCTGCCACCAGTTTCTTCTGTCGCGGATCTACGACGAGGTTCAACCCTTCCAGTGTTCTCGCACCGAGCAAGAGCAGGTCACCTTTCTCAGCAAACACGACCTCATCGACAGTGAAGAATTTATCGAGTCGGATGATGGCGAAGCCAACACTGCGGGTCACCTGTTGACCGTTCGCCATCACGAATAACAGGTCTTTCTTCTCTCGCTGAATACCGATCTTTTCGAGAATTGCGGTTGGAATCCAGGTGTATTCACTTCCTGTATCTACCAGAGCCTTAGAAATAATGGCGGATTTGCCGCGATCAACAATGTTCTCAATTTTACAGCGTGTAACAAACGATCCCATATTAATCTTTTCTTTCTGCCGTCACTGACTAACATCCCGACAAAATCCCCGCCCAGAAAATTCTGCTCGCGGTCGGGCGCGTACACTGCCGACAGTGCCCCATCGAGATAGAGGGCGTCGTCACATCCCAGGACATCTCGGAAAAGTGTGGCAAATTCGTAGAACGTCACTAACGTTTGGGAAATAGTAAATACGACTTTGCCGTCCCGAGTAACGCCAACACCGTTTCGATAATGGCGATTGGTAGAGTCCTCGCGAAACGCAGGATGAAGAGCACCCTGCAAGACCAGGGTTGGACCAGATTGCGTAGCAATGAGAGGCCTCACTTTGAGTTTGGGATACGTTCGTGCGTCAACGATTGCTGGTTTCTGCTCGGTGATATAGAAGACCCCGTTGGGTTTGAGATAGAAATTTCCACGTCCACCTTTTCCCAAGTTAAGTGGATGCAGCATACGACCGTTCTCGATGTGAAGTCCTAACGGTGCGAAATCCACCCCAAATATCCCTGCGTTCATGGCAAATTTCAGCGTGCGGCCCTGTGAAGCAAGCGCATCGCGTAGCCGCCGGAAAGAACCAAAGCGTTGTCCAGACGGATCTTGCCAGAAGAGCTCGATTCGTTCTGTACGCGGGTCAACGATATGAACAAAAAACTCCTGACCACGATGGTGGAGGACGTCCGCCACACTGTGATGGGGAAACCCGAACAGAACCGCGCAGGTAATGAATAATCGCTTGAGCATACTCAAAGCGAATGATCGTCGGTGTTTAGTGTTCACTCAACAATGACCCAAACCCATACAACGTGTCCATCAATCCATTTATCCTTAAAGAGAATCACTTACGTGTTGCGTATGACGTTTTTCTTGCACGTTACTTCTCGCCGCGCAACCTGGTATGACACAGGTATTAGCTTTACTCGCGCAGATAAAGGAGACGAACTATGGAGAATATCCTACTTGAGAAAAATGACCGTATTGGCACGCTCACCCTCAACCGCCCAGAGAAACTCAACGCCCTTAGTCCAGCTTTGCTTGCTGAATTTTCCGAGACGATTGACCAGATCGTTGCGGATTCTGAGATCAAAGTCGTCATCATCCGTGGCGCAGGTCGTGCGTTCTCTACTGGTTATGATCTGAGCAGTGCTGATGCCAGTGGCAATCGTGAACGGACCAGACCCTTCATGGTGGATGATGACCGTTCCCTGCTGCAGCGGATGGTTGAACGGTGGTTACGCTTACGGGACCTCCCGAAACCAGTGATAGCGATGGTACATGGCTATTGTCTCGCGGGTGCGACACAGCTCTGTATTTGTTCGGACATTATCTTCGTGGCTGAGAATGCGCGGATCGGCTTTCCATCTATCCCCGCGGGAGCAGGATTTGTCAGCTCGATGTGGAACTGGATGGTGGGTCCGCACCGCACCAAGTACATGGCCTTTCTGCCTGGCAGCCAAATCAGCGGCAAAGAAGCTGAAGCAATCGGATTTGCGACCCGCGCTTTCCCTGTGGACACACTCGAAGAAGAAACATACAGTTATGCTCGACGTATCGTAAAGGTTCCGGCGGAGAAACTGGCACTAGAGAAACTTTCTGTTAACCGTGCTATGGATTATCGTGGCTTCCGGGCGTCGGTATTGTCTGGTGCGGAGTACGATGCCATCTTTCACTTCGGCTCAGGCAACGAAGAGATTAAGAAGGTCCGAGAAGAACGAGGGTTAAAAGGGGCGATTGAATGGTACGAGAAACAGTGAGACAGAGGAGAAGATAATGCCCTTTAAACATCCCGAGTATCTCGTCGAGACAGATTGGCTAGCAGCGCATCTGAACGATTCTAATCTTCGTATCCTCGACTGTACAGTGTTTTTGCATGCTGACAAAGGACGTGGTTACCGCGTCGAGAGTGGCTATCAGAAGTGGCAAGAAGGACACATTCCTGGCAGTGGATTTGCTGATCTCACGAAGGAGCTTTCTGATCCTCACGGCCGCTTCATGTTCACCATGCCTTCAGCAGAGCGGTTTGCGGAGGCGATGTCACGCTACGGTGTGAGTGAAGGAATCCACGTCGTACTCTACGACTCCCTGATGAATATCTGGGCCGCACGCGTGTGGTGGATGTTGCGTGCATTTGGCTTTGATAACGCAGCCGTCCTGAGTGGAGGGTGGCGTAAGTGGCGGCAAGAAGAGCGTCCGGTATCAACCACGCCAACAAAGCATCCTTTTGGGCATTTTGTTGCGCGCCCCCGTCCGCAGTTGATTGCCAGTAAACCAGACGTGCTGACAGCGATAGGCAACGAGACGACCTGCATCATTAATGCACTGACATCCGAGGAACACGCTGGGAAAGGACAATCTCGCTACAAGCGTCCTGGGCGTATCAAATCGAGCGTAAACGTTCCCTTCATGACGCTGGTCGACCCAGAAACGCATGCGTATCTACCAGCAAAACAGTTGCGTGCTCGGTTTGCAGAAGTCGGGGCGCTGAATCGAAAACACGTCGTTACCTATTGTGGTGGCGGTATTGCAGCGTGCAGCGACGCATTTGTGTTAACACTGCTGGGCATCGAAAACGTCGCCGTCTACGATGGATCCCTTACAGAGTGGACTGACGATCCGGAGACACCAATGGAGACGGACTAGCAATTTACAACTTGGTATTCCACTCTCCTTTGGGAGTGATACGTATCGCGT
The DNA here is from genome assembly GCA_963733195.1 of uncultured delta proteobacterium. Lineage (GTDB taxonomy): Bacteria > Desulfobacterota > Binatia > Bin18 > Bin18 > VGTJ01. Next base: position 8,897 of record CAVTCR010000043.1, on the reverse strand, counting down.
GTGGAATCACCTCCTGTCCACAGTGGTGAATCTGTTCTTCTAGTTCCGCCATCTGCCCTGAGGGACAGTCGAAGAACAGAATGACAAGGGAATATCCAGCTTCGGCAAAACACGCGAGGTCGCTTAACACCTGCTCTGCAGTACCCGTGCAGATTCGTCGCCGTTTTGCCTGTGCCTCCGGCGCGTTTGCTGCGGTGAGTCGGGCTGAGGTAACCCCGATCATCGAGAAGCGTGACAGGTCACGTTTTAGTTTTTCACCCTCTCGACGAATGAGATCTTGCAAGTCGGCGTAGCGGGTAGGCTCAGCATAGGTATCAAGGAAAATCGGATAAAACCCGTCGCAATAGCGAATTGCACGCCGGGCACCGCCAGCAGTGACGCCACCATAGAGGATTGGCGGGTGTGGACGCTGTACTGGCTTGGGGTCCATAGAGACATTGGCAAACTGGTAAAAACGTCCTTGAAAGCTCACAACATCGTGCGTCCACGCACGTTTGTAGATCTCGATGCATTCATCTGTCCGTGGTCCACGCCCTTCATACGGTACACCGACTGCCGCAAATTCCTCTTGCATCCATCCGGCACCGACGCCAAAAAGTAACCGCCCGTTAGACAGATGATCAACCGTGGCGAACTGGCGCGCATCGTTCAGGGGATGGCGATACGGCGAAATCAATACGCTGGTACCTAGTTTGAGACGGCTCGTACTCACTGCCACTGCACCCATTGTGACCGCAGCGTCGAGCATAGTGTGATGCGATTCGTAGGCGCGCTGACCCGAGGTATTCGCAACATGCTCACTGGCTGATTGGAGTGGCATACACACATGATCAGGAAACCACATCGAATGGAATCCAGCCTGCTCGATTAACTGAGCGATCCGTACGGGCTGCATTGCACTCGCAGATAGACTACGCAGAAACGCGTTGGTATCGTCACGGTACATCAGGCCATGGGTTGTCGCGTACATACCGATATGCATGGAGTTCTCCTTTACAATGCTGGTCGTTGCAAGTGCCAATCCGTCGCTTGTTGATAAGCCCAGGCGACGCGCAAGATCAGCGCTTCATGCCAATGACGTGCCGCAACCTGTAGGCCAATGGGCATACGTTCTTCGGTGAAACCACACGGAATGCTCAGCACTGGAACCTGGGCGAGGTTGAATGGATACGTGAAACGCGTGAGCAACCGCGTAGTTTCTACACCTTCACTTTGCTCGATAATTGGTGCGGCCATGCCACAGGTCGGGGCGAGCAGGATATCGTAACGCGTAAAAACCTCCTCCATCTTTCGTTGCCACTCGCGTTGGGCTTGGCGCGCGAGTGCATACTGCATTCCTGTTACTGCCGCCCCGCGATTCAAACGGGTCATGACATCTTGGCCGAAATCCTGGGGGCGCGCTGCACGTCGCTCTTGATGATACGCTGCTGCGTCAGTGAGGATCAGCTCACTCATACGGTCAATGGCAGATTCTGCTCCGGTCAGTTCAAGTTCTTCCACATGAGCCCCAAGATCTTGGAACGTCCGTGCAGCGTGTTGGACTGCACTTGTTACAGATGGGATTGGCTCTTTCCGAAAATGACCAGTACAAAGCCCCGCTCGTAAGCCTTTGACGCCAGAGCGAAGAGTAGCAAAGTAGTCCGGGACTGGTACGTCAATCGAGGTTGACTCGTGAGGATCATACCCGGCAATAACTTGGAGCAAGTGCGCAACGTCTTCCGCACGGCGCGCCATGGGGCCGATAGTGTCAAACGTCCAACTGACGGGAATTACACCACGAATGCTGACTCTACCAGCCGTCGGGCGAATACCAGAGATACCGTTGAGCGCAGCAGGAATACGTACTGATCCGCCGGTGTCGGTACCAATCGTTGCCAGCGCCATATCAGATGCAAGTGCTGCACCAGAACCACCACTTGATCCGCCAGGAACACGACTTGGGTCCCACGGATTTCGACACGGGCCGAAATGTGGATTCCGTGTCGTCGCACCGATTGCCCATTCGTGCATATGCGTCTTGCCAAGAAAGATCGCACCAGCACGTCGCAGCCGAGCCGTCACCTCGCTGTCCGAGGTAGCAACATTATTTTGCAGGAACTTCGTGCCTGCTGTCATGCGTATGCCGGTTACATCACAATTATCTTTGAGTGCCACTGGAATGCCATGCAATGGACCGAGATCTTCACTGTTCATCAGTTGCTGTTCTGCCGCCGTCGCCATTGCGAGTGCTTCTTCGGCCATCACAGTAAGATACACATTCAGCATGGAATTGAGCTGGCTGATGCGTTCAAGATAGGCGCGGGTCAGCTCAACCGGCGAAAACTGTCGAGAACGGATATGGGCAAGCGCCTCAGTGATGCCAAGCTGCAAAAGTTCCGCAGAAGCCATGCTATTCATCCCTCCTTACTGTCCTCGCCATAGCACGGGCGCTTCTCAGGGACAAGAAAAGAACGCTCATATGCACCCTAAGAAGGGAGCAGGCGCATCGCGTCGACCTCCTCTTCCCTTGCTTTCCGCTCCTAGCGATGATTTAGGAGAGACAAATTCCCTACACGAAGGAGCGCCGCATGCGGAAAGAACCCTTCACCATCTCTGTCCCAGAAGCTACGCTAACTGATCTACGCGAACGATTGAAGAAAACACGCTGGCCACATGATTTCGCCAACGCCAACTGGGAGTACGGCACCAACCTGGCGTATCTCAAGGAACTGGTCGATTACTGGATTCATCAATATGACTGGCACAAACATGAACGAGAAATGAATGCGTTCTCGCATTATAAGACAACAATCGAGAATGTTCCTATCCACTTCATTCACGAACCTGGCAAAGGCCCCAAACCAATTCCGTTGATTCTCAGCCACGGTTGGCCATGGACGTTCTGGGACTTGCACAAAGTCATTCGTCCTCTTGCCGACCCTGCGGCTTTTGGTGGCGATCCTAACGATGCCTTTGATGTGGTGGTTCCGTCGCTTCCCGGCTATGGGTTCTCGACACCACTCACTACGCCGGGAATCAATTTCTGGCGTACAGCTGACCTGTGGGTGACGCTGATGAAAGATGTGCTGGGCTATCAGAAGTTCGCTGCTGAGGGCGGCGATTGGGGAGCGATCATAACCGCCCAGCTTGGCCATAAGTATGCTGAACACTTGATCGGTACCTACATGCACCTCATGGTCCCACTGGATGTATTTATCGGTGGGTTGCCAGCAGAATCGGAGTACGGTCCTGACGAAAAAGGTTGGTACCAACGCAACGTCAACTTTTTTACCGCCGAAAGTGGATATTCTGCTCTGCAGACCACCAAGCCACAGACCATCGCGCATGCCTTGAATGACTCGCCAGCGGGCTTGTGTTCGTGGATCTTGGAGAAGCGACGCACATGGAGTGATTGCGATGGTAACGTAGAAAAGCGATTCACGAAGGATGAACTTCTCACAACCATGACGTTATATTGGGTCACAGAGAGTTATGGAACGTCCGCACGCTATTACTATGAGTGCGTTCATAATCCATGGAAAGCATCGCATACTCGTACACCGGTCGTGGAATCACCGACAGGCATCGGTGTATTTCAAAAAGAGGTAATTTTGCTACCTCGCAAATGGGCAGAGCGCTATTATAACCTGAAGCACTGGACAACGATGCCCTCGGGTGGGCATTTTGCCCCGATGGAAGAACCACAGCGGCTGGTTGAAGACATACGCACCTTTTTCCGTCTATTACGGAAATAGCAACCCCATTATTAAGTGTGCCAGAGGCCATCCGCCTCTGGCGGTTGTTCTCCCATGTAGGAGACTACTGGCACAAACTTACCTCTCCGGAGATTTTTGCGATCCCACTTGATTTTCGCTTTCTATTCGCCTATTGCTGAGTTGCCATGACGAACGCAGAAACAAAAGAACAAACTCTCTCGCAAAACGTCATGCGCAAACTGACCGCCATCCTGAGCGCAGACGTCAAAGGGTACAGTCGTCTCATGAGTGCGGATGAGATGACCACAATCCGTACGCTCGCATCATACCGTGAGCGAATGACCACGCTTATCGGACAGTATCGTGGACGGGTGATCGACTCTCCTGGGGATAATTTACTCGCGGAGTTTGCCAGTGTGGTCGACGCCGTGCAAGGTGCAGTTGAGGTTCAGCGTGAGCTGAAGCAACGCAACGACACGCTTCTCCCCGACCAACGTATGGAGTTTCGTATTGGTATCAATGTCGGGGATGTCATCGTCGAAGGTGACCGCATCTACGGCGATGGCGTCAACATTGCCGCGCGTCTAGAGGGACTAGCTGACGGCGGCGGGATTTGCATCTCCGGCGCAGTACATGAACAGGTCGAAAATAAGCTGCCACTCAGCTATGTCGCCCTTGGGGAGCAATCGGTAAAAAATATTGTTCGGCCGGTGCGCGTCTTTCGTGTTGTCCTCGAACCACGCGCTACAATCGATGGCGCAGAACAGAATGAAAGTGCTCCTGTTCTCGCACTCCCGGACAAGCCATCGATCGTGGTCTTGCCCTTTTTGAATTTAAGTGGTGACGTCGAGCAGGAATACTTCAGTGACGGGATTACCGAAGATCTCATCACCGACATCTCGAAGTTGTCGGGTCTCTTCGTTATCTCGCGTAATTCCGCATTCCTTTACAAAGGCAAGGCGGTTCGGCCTGAACAGGTAAGCAAAGAGTTAGGAGTTCGCTACCTCCTCGAAGGCAGTATACGCAAAGCCAGTAATAGGGTGCGGATTACCGCACAGTTGATCGACGCCACGACTGGCTATCATCTCTGGGCTGAGCGCTACGATCGTGAATTACAAGATATTTTTGCAGTTCAGGACGAAGTCACAGAAAAAATTGTTACTGCGCTCCAAGTGAAGCTCACTCAAAGCGAGAAAGAACGAATTCGCCGCGTACCCACCAATAATCTGGAGGCGTATGACTTTTTTTTGCACGGGCTTGAGTACCACGCCCTCCGTACTCAAGACGCAAACATGCGGGCACGACAGATGTTTGAACGTGCGATCGAGCTAGACGGACAGTTTGCTGCCGCCTATGCGATGCTCGGACGCACGTACCTGATGGAACTTGCTTTTCAGTGGGGAGAACACTCACACGCAGTTATGCAGTTGTTGACATTCGCTCAACGTGCCGTCACGTTGGATGATACGCTCTCTGTTGCTCACGAAACGCTGGCGTATGCCTATCTCGGACAGAAACAGCACGATCAAGCGATCGCTGCTGCTCAACGTGCCATTGCACTTGATCCGAATTCTGCTGACGCTCATGACACGTTAGGCGAGATCCTCAGTTTCGCCGGACGACCCGCAGAGGCGGTACCCCTCGTTGAGCAAGCGATGCGGCTCAATCCTCGCTATCCGATTTCGTATCTATGGTCGCTTGGGCAAGCCTACGCTTTTATAGGAAGAACCGACGAAGCCATTACCACATTGAAACGTGTCATCGCACGCAATCCTGATCATGTGACTACACACCTTATGCTGGCCGTAATCTTCAGCGAGATAGGACAGCACAAGGACGCGCAGACTGAAGTTGACGAGATATTGCGGATCAATCCACAATTCTCCCTTGCCAACGTGCGCGAGGGGATTCCGTATAAGGACAAAGTCACATTAGAACGAATAGTTACGGGACTGCAAAAAGCTGGACTACAGTAACAGTCGACTCGCTTCCTTCCGGACAACGACAGTCGTAACGTTCTTACCCTACCCTGCTTGGTAGAGCTCAAGAGAATTAGTAGGCCAGAAATGTCTCCGCTGGCAGTCCCGTGACTATCACACGAAACTGGCCTGGAAGCTGCTTGTAGAGAGCAGTCTGGCCAGGTTTGGCGTAGAGATATTCTTGTTCTCGCAGTTGCCGTGCACCACGCGGAGGGGAAGGCATCGTGCCGCTTTGTCGGAGACAGAGCACTTGTCCTTCTTCCCCTTGGTAGACAGTAATCACTGCTGGTTTTCCACCAATCTCAACGACTATCCCGCCGTTGAGCTCATAGCCGCCTGGTCGGAGATCCGGCACGTAGACAGAAAAGTTTAGACGTTCTGAAACTTTAAGAGCGGTCTCTAGTTCACGCGGATTGTTGGTCGCATAGGCAAGCGGCAATTCGCCAGTCTTGACCGCCCTGTAGTATTCCGCCGCCGCATCAAGCACGGCCTGTTCAGTCTGTTTGGCCGGTTCTGGAGGACGGACTTGGCTCTTCAAGGGAACCTGGTCCTTCGGTACGATAAGCGTTAGCAATAAGACCGCAGTAGCAACCAGGACAAACGCTGCTTGCGGGGGTTGTAGCCAAGACGCACACTGTCTGCGTGCCTTTTGCCACCAGTGTTGGAGGGGTGAACTTTCAGCTGCTATTGCCACACGTAAATGATGTTCAACGTCAAGGGGAATCGGCACTTCCCAGTGCCATGCACGGGAGATCTGTCGAAATCGTTGTTGATCAGCGAAAAGTAGTGAACAGTTTTTACAGCTCGCGAGGTGGCGTTCGACCTCTTGCCGTTCGGCGAGGGCCAGATTTCCATCCACATGAGCAGCAATCAAATCACGGTACGTTTCACACGTCATAACGTACTCTTTATCGTTTCCTGTGGGACCGTCGGTTCAGGCTGAGAGTCATTCCGTAGGTACCCATGTTCACGCGCATAGCCCTCTAGGGCTGCCCGTAATGCCCGTCGCGCCCGAGCCAATCGCGAGCGTACCGTCCCAGTCGGACATCTCAGGACGGCTGCGGCTTCCTCATACGTCAAATCTCCCATATCCACTAAGAGGAACGTGCTGCGGTATTCCTCTGGTAACATGTGGAGCGCCTCAAGGATTTCGTTATCGACTCTCCGCGCGAGGAACAGTGCCGCCGGGTCATGAAGCTCGGTATCCCCATCAACAAACAACCTTTCCTCGTATTCGTTCGTTACCCGCTCGATATCTAACATCTGGTGGTCCCGCACCCGTTGCGGATAGTGGTTTCTGAACACATTATACATGATCGTCAACAGCCAAGCGCGGCAGTTGGTTCCCGGAGTAAATTGATGGAAAAAGCGAAACGCGCGGAGGTAGGTTTCTTGAAAGAGGTCGTCGGCTTCGTCTTTCCGCCGCACGAGCGCCAGACATGCCGCATACACCGCCTCCTTACAGGCAAGTGCATGTGCCTCGAATAGCGCCGATTTCGTCTGTATTCCTGCTTCCCCTGCAGCCAAATCTCGCGGTAGGAATGCAGACGCAATATCAGTCATGAATTTTCCTCTTTAGGGTATAATCTCCCTATAGACACAAAAGTTCCCGTATACAAGAACCTCTCATTTCATCTCTACTCCGATTTTCTGCAAAAAGCGATCGGCAAGGCTTTCTGCGCCAGGGATTGGACGCTTGGTCCGCCAGTCAAACGTGAGGATTTTTGCACGAACGAGACTCGTCCCTACTGTCGTCCCTGGGGCTACCTCGACGAGGTAATGTCCATAGGGTTTGAAAGTATGGATGCGAGGTCTCAGTTGTCGCTGTACGATCATGCCATGCAACACTCCCTGTTCTTTGTCTTCACGTAACAACACTTCAGTTTCTTGCTCCACCAGTGCTTTCAATTGTGGCCATAGCTGTTCTGGAGACAAAGCAACCTCCCGTTCACGGATCGGAAACCGTGTAGCATAGGGAAGTTGTGAGGCAAGTGCGGCAATGACACTCTTTGTTTCTTCTACTGCCCCAGAAAGTGATGGGGTCCTCATCGCCTCCTCCATCTTCCCTGGACCGTTTTGTTCTACAGGTAGTGGAGCAGCTACTGCCGCCAGTTCCACAGGTGGCAATGAATCAGCACTTTCAGGCGATACGTCATTCACTGGTAGCGGCGATTCTTGGACTTCCGTCTCACGCTGCGGCACAGAGGCCGCCGCGAATTGATCCATAGGTTCTTCCATTTGGTTCGGTTGCGGCGCTACCGCTGTCAGAGAAATCTCTGTTTCTTGTTCCTTCGGTTCCGAGTTTCTCTGTGCTGTGGAACTGGCGACAACCGCGGGACCATTCGTCGTAACAGTTGGTACGGAGAGAATCGCTTTCTGCTCTCTCTTTGTCTCTCCAGAGCGTTGAGATTGTTTGCTGATCTCCGGTTTCGGCTTGGGATTTGATTCTGGTTTGGGTAAGAGAGAAGCCGCAGTAGATTCGGACTTTCCTTTAATCGGGCTATTGTTCACGGCAGCAACTTTAACCCGGGTGTCAGAATTTGGTGGTGAAGTCACGGGCTCAGCTTGTGGGGACAAGGCACCCGATGACGGAGAAGGTTTGCGAATCTGCTCTGTCGGCACTGACTCAGGTGCAACGGGCATACTGTCGGAAAAGCGCTGCGGTAATGTATCTTCAGAGGGTACGAAACGTTCTTTTTGCCAGGGCAGGAAACTATAGGGCTGAGTAAAAAAGAGGGGAAAACCAAGCGCAACCGCTAGAGCCACAACACCAACAGTTGTCATAATCGGCTGCAGAAACGTGCGCGGTTCCGGGTTACAATACAGCGCCCTGTGTTCCTCCTCTAACGCCACAGGTTCAGGCATTTGCGCTGAGGTCTCCGGACTCTCCATTATCGCTGTGCTCAGTGCGACCGCCTTCGCCAAAAGAGCAGCGCCCTCTGGTGTAGGAATTAGCTCCTCAGCCCAAGTCAAATAGCGTGTCGCAAATAGTATGTGTTGATTCTTCAGACATTGGCTTCCGATCAAGAAAAACAGCTCATGCGCCAGAGCACGTTCTTCCGAGGAGATCTGTTGCCAACCTCGTACCTCTGCCAGTAAATTGGCAACCCCGCAAATATCAGACATTTTCACTCGGGCGAGCAAATAGTAGAGCGTATGAAGGCGTGACTTCGGTTCTGCTTCTAAGAGTTGCGTAAAATATGGCACCGCTTTTTCATAGGTA
>CAVTCR010000042.1:0-54635 GCA_963733195.1 uncultured delta proteobacterium | reverse complement strand
TCCGCTTCACGATCCACGAGATGGACAACCACTTCTTACCCCCACGCCTTCCCCATCCCCCCTCGTGCGCCTCAACTCGTCCAGATGCGCCCACACGGGCACGGGCAAGGCTCGCCGACTACTCGGCCCCCCGGGCGCCTCCCGGCCTCCCAGATACAGCCGGGCCAACCGCGCTCCGCGCTGTTCACTTACCCACAGGGCAGTCTGCAACTCCTCCCCGAGGTCCTCGGCGCGGACCAGGAGAATCCGCCCCTGTCTCCCGCCAGGCCGCTTGTCCCCCAACCGCGACCAATCGGGCCTGCCCCAAGCGTCCTCCCAACACTCTGCCGTGCCGGCGGCCACGGCCTGGGGCCGCAGCCGCTCCGCTAGCTCGGGCAAACTAATGTGGGGATGGGGATAAAACCGCCCCGCTCCTTGCGTGGCCGCCCATGCCCTGGCTGTCTCAGGCAGGACTCGCCGCCCTGCCACTACGTCCTTTGCTGCCCCTCCAGGGTGTGGCACCACAACCATGTCCCGCTTCTGCACGCGCGGTTCGATTGCCGGTAGCGTTGTGACATCCCTCCCATTCTAGCGGTTTCCCATTGTGTAGAAACCTATGCTGAACTCGTAGGGCTGGCTACGCCTGCCGTCAGCCAGACACGTGAACGCAACATCTCACGACCACTGGTCGAGGACATCCTTCGCTTCACGGAGGTCTACGGTGGTGTGCCCTTCAGTAAACCAGCCATAGATCTTTGCGAGAAGCTGTCGCGCCTGACGCTGCTTCCCAGTGTGATACCAGAGGCGGCTGAGGCTCATGGTTGCACGTAACTCCAACGCTTTGGCCTTCTGGTGACGAGCAACTTGTAGCGCGTGTTGAAAACACGCTTCGGCTTCAGTTCGGGGGTCGGGGGTCAGGGAACGGGGGTCGGTATTTCCTAACTTTTGCCCTTTGACTTTTGCCCTTTGACTTTTGCTTTTTGATCCTTCGACAGTTCTATCCTGCGCTAGCAAGAGTATCCCTTTGAGTTGATACAGGTGGGCTTCGTGGACACATTCTCCGGTCTCGTGGACAATCGCAATCGCGTCATTCACGAGAGAGAGTCCATCTTCGACACGCGCCTCCTTGCTGTACGCTTCTGCGAGCATCGCTAAGAAATATGGTCGTCCGTCTTTGGTGCCAGTCGCATGCCAATCCTCTATGCCGCGTTGCAGATCGTGCAGACCCTCTGCTGTGCGTCCGTGTGTGACCAGTGCCCATCCGCGAAGAATCTTCCCTAACATTAGCATCTGTGAGTATCCATGCTCGGACGCGATAGCGATGGCCGCGTCTGCCTGTGCTTGAGTAGCTACGGCCTCACGCCGAAGTTTATGTACCCACGCGGCAAAGTTTAAGGCAAAGGCCTGACTGTAAGGGTGTGAGAGCGATTGCGCCAACGTCATCGCGGCGCGGCTTTGGCTGAGCGCCTGGTCTGGATACCCAAGGTGCCACAACGTCCAGGCCATAAAGCTATACGCTCCAACTCCAGGATCGGTTCCGCCATACACGGCTGCATGCGAAAAGTGCTGCTGCGAATCATACAGCGACCGGCATTTTCTCAGATGGTCCTGCGCTGTTACAAATGCTCCTTGCCGGTAGTGCGTCATTCCTAAGGCGTAATGCGCTTGCAGTAGCAACGCCGAGTCATCACCGTTCTGCGCGAGTTGAAGTAGTTGCTCGGCATACTGCCGGCCGGTGGCGAGCTTCCCTTGCATCACTGTCGAGGCGAAAAGGCCGCGGAGTATCGGAAAAAGCGGTGTGGTCTCTCCGGACTGGTGGCAGAGTTCTTGGGCACGCAGATATGCCTGTTCGACCTCAGGCGCAGCCGTCCCTTTGAGTGTCACCAGGATAGACCCCAGAGTAGCCTGAAGACGCAACTCCTGCTGTGTCCGCTTGGCAGTGTCTGGAAGGCGAGGTAACAGATGAAGCGCTCTGGTGAGATAACGTAGAGCTTCGCGGTGGGCGTAACGGCGCACGGCATTCTCCGCGGCGAGCTGGAAATAGTAGACCGCACGACCATAGTCTCGTCCTTCGTCAAAATGTGCGGCCAGTTCGGCGGCCATCTCACTCCTGTGACGTTGATAGCGAAACTCCTTCCACTCACCAATGCTCTTATGAAGCCGTACCCGGCGGCCTGCTCCCACCTGTTCGTGGAGGACTTCTTGGAACAACGAGTGCAGAAACCCATAGCGAGAGCTGATGGTTCCCTCTGTTGATTCTTCGACGCCCGTGGGATGGAGAAACTGTCTACGTCTGGCGAAAGCTTCACAGCGTTCATCCAACGTTGTGATTTCCGTGTCCAAGGCTGCCGCAAGCGCCTCAACCGTAAATTCTCTGCCGATGAGGCTTGCTGCTTCGAAGACGCGCAGATCGGCTGCTGGCAGTTTAGAAAGTTGGTGTTCAACCATCCTCCGGACACTGGCTGGCACGCTGGCGACCGTTGTTTCCGCGTTTGCGGAAACACGCCAGTGTCCGTTGTTTTCTTCGATCATTCCCTGTCCGACAAAGTCCTGAACGAGGTTGACGACGAATAATGGGTTACCCTCGGTTCGCTGATAGATCACCTGCGCTAATGTTGCTGGCAACTCGAAGCCAGGGAACCTCCTAGTCAGGTATTGTTGAATGGCATCTTCAGGGAGTGGCTCTAAGGGCAGTTCATCACACTCTGTGTGTAACTGGAGCTCCTGCTTGAGGGTATGTAATGGATGGTCGCCCACGATAACCTCTACAGGTCTATACGTTCCCAAAATCAGTAACCGAGCCGGTAATCGTCGCCGAGCGAGCACAGCAATACAGTCGAGTGTGGAATAGTCACTCCAGTGGAGATCTTCAAATACCAGGATGAGAGGTCGCTCTCTGGCTACTGATTCGATAGCTTCAGCAATCTCGCGCAGCATGCGCTCTTGCGTTCCTCCGGAACTCCGTTGTTGCAACGCTGCCAGCTCTGCTGGATTCACTAAGGAAGGCAGGTGCATAAGCCAGGTTGGGGCATAATGCCGCAAGGCTGTAACGAGCTGATCCTGTCGCGAGTCTCGGGCAAGCTGTCCTAAGACTTCAAGCACCGGCAGATACGCTTCGCCCACGCCAAATTGTTCAACACAGTGTCCGCGACCAATCCAAAGATCGTGAGTTGCGGCTACGTGTTGAAGAAAAGTGTCGATGATAGCGGTTTTTCCAATACCTGCCTCGCCAGTGATGAAACAGATTTGGCGTTCCCCCCCCAACATTTTCTCGAACCAGCGGTTGAGTTGTTCAAGTTCTTCTTCGCGACCTACTAATAGAGAGTGCTGAGAACTAAAGGCTGAGGACTGAGAAAGGCTAAAGGCTGTAGGCTGGAGGCTAGAGAAGGAAAAAGGAGGCGGCCCTGAAGCCTTCAGCCTGAAGCCTTCAGCCTGCGTTGTTTGTTGCTTTTCTGCTTCCTTCCGACTGACTACTTCCCTGATGAACCGATATCCGCGCCGGTGGACAGTAGCGATAAAACGCGGCGCTTTTGGGTCATCCTCCAAGGCTCTGCGAATCTCGCCGATTGCGACCGTAAGTACTGCATCCCCAACCGAGACATCTGCCCACAGGGTGTGGAGAAGTTCCTCTTTGGAGACCAGTCGTCCGGCATGTTCGATAAGATAACGTAGGGTAGCAAAGCCTTTGCGTGTGAGTCGTCGTTCTTCGTCTTTGTACCAAATGCACTCGTTCGCCAAATCGATGCGAACAGTATCAGACAAAAGAATCTGCTTTTCTTGCATAAGACACATTGCAAGAGTTTCGAGAAATTTTCGAGAAATTTTCGTTTTCTTTTAGGACTGCTGCATCAGTTTATGGTTATCTTCGCGGCGTGCAAAATAGAGGCGAACACCACACCACTATCGATTAGCCCAGGAGATCTACATGCAAGCTACCATCAAGAGAGAGGGGCGTTTGCTATCTAGTCGGGCGTTTGTGGTGCAGTTTCGCGCCAACGCTACGATCGGACAGAGTCCATGTCCGGGCCGAGTTGAGCACGTGGTCTCAGGACAAGCGACGGTGTTTCAGTCAGTGGAGGAAATGCTGGCGTTTATGGCTCGGATACTGACCACCCTGGCTGCTCAACCCCGAGGGCAGCCGAAAACTTCATAACCTGGTCGACCAATTCGGCACTCCACTGCGAAACAGCATACCTCACTCATCTGCTTCGTACAAGAGAGAAAGGAGGACACGCTTAATGACGTAACGAATGGTGATAAACCACCGCTTGCTTTCATTTGTTACAGAAATATGACTGAACTAACTACACACGGAAAATCCCTGATGACAACCGCCCGAACCCCCCTAAGTCCTTCCCGACAGGGCACTCATCTTGTGAGGGAGCCTCAAGCTTCTCCCGGAGTTTTTCCGTTTCTCTACCACCTTCCCACAGCACGTGGCGCGCTTTACGCTACTGAAGGCACTACTAAGGAAAGAGAGGGAAAACGCTGTGGAAACGTAAGACAGTAAAAGGAGAATTTTTTATGCAACAAAGTAGAACGATTTTTTTGTGTACTATGCTTCTTGCCATAGTAGGGGCGAGCATACCGAGTGGCTACGTTTTCGCCGTGTCAACAAACTCGAGTCCGATCGCTCTGACGAGTGACGATAAGTTTGTCTGGGTGGTCAACCCGAACGTCGAGTTTATCGAACCTGTTCAGAACGACTCGGTCACTGTGCACGAAGTTGGCGGTGATAAGAACCAAAAGGTCGCTGAAATTCTGGTGGGTGATGATCCGGTGTGCGTCGCTCTGACCCCGGACAATACGAAATCCTATGTCACCAACCATGGGGAGTGGGACGGTCTCAGTTATTGATGCCCAAACCTATCAAGTCATCAAAACGATCACAGTCGGAGCCGAACCCTTTGGTTGTGCTCTGACACCGGACGGAAAAAAATTGTACATCACCAACTTCTCCTCTGATGACGTCTCGGTGATTCGCACCAACGATGATAAGGTTATCAGAACCATTAAACGGGTTGGTCCGAAACCCCGCGCTCTGGCCATTAGCGAAGACGGCAGTACAGTGTTCGTGACACTATTCTTGGCACAGCTTCGCCCAGGCAAAACCCCAGCCGATGAAGGCACAGACGATGGCAGAGAAGGCCGTGTGGTCGTCATTAACACGAAGCAAGACCGTGTGGTGGATACCGTAGCACTTGCACCCATAGACATCGGCTTCGCTTCGCGGGGCGATGTGTTGAACCGGATCAAGTTCGTTCCTGATCCTCCTCCTAGTACTGGTGGTACCCCCAATGTACCGACCATGGCGTTCCCCAATCTTCTGCAAAGCGTCCTCATTAAGGACAATCGCGCCTACCTCCCCGGCACGGTTGTAGCAGTGTGTGGCGGGGCTAATGGTGAACGGCGGCACTGCTTCATGCTGTGAGTCCACTATCCACGTGATCCCTCGACATAGAAGGAGAAACCTATGAGAACGAGAACACATTACCATCGTGCTTTCCCCCGAAGGCCGTATACTAGTCTCGCGTCCGCCTTGTGCCTCTGGGCGCTAGTCGCGGCACCAGCGTGGGGGCAAACGGCTGCAACCGCCAGCCACTCAACCACCATCGCTTTGACCTCCGACGAACACCGTGTCGTCGTCGTCAATCGCGAGGCGAACAGCGTATCAATTCTCAGAGTCAAAGATGCGCAGGGCAACGATATCGGCGTAAAGATTGCCGAAATCGGCGTTGGCGAAGAGCCTCGCTGCGTGGCTATCCACCCTAACGACCAGGAAGCGTATGTCACCAACGGCATCAGCGGTACCGTCTCGGTCGTTAACCTGGCGCAGGCGCAGGGTCGTGGCGACGATCCCTGTCGGCACCGAGCCACGGGGCTGTGCGCTGACGCCGAACGGAACTTTGCTCTATGTGGCCAACCACACGGAAGGCACTGTCGCCATCATCGACACAGCCTCCCGGACGCGGTCCGGGAAAGTGAATGTTGGACGCAATCCCACCGCCCTTGCGATCACGAATGACGGTGACGCAGACGACGCGGACGAAACGGTCTTCGTCACCCAGATCTTCGCCGAACTCAATCCCAACTTCAACGACCCCACGTTCAACGGTAATGGTGAGAACGCGCGATCTCGGGAAACGAGGGGTTGTCCAGGCCTTTCCTGCGGGCAATGCCAATCCGCCGATCACCAAAATTACCCTAGCCCCCCTCGCCGATTCCGGCTTTACCGCCAGCCGCACGGCCTTCTGCACGAAAGCCACTGTCTCCCCAACCCCACTCCACTTATCTTCTGCCCGGACCCGGACAAGCCTGGAACTGATCCCGTAAACGCGAACAACCCGCAAGGCGTGTTCCCCAACCAACTCCTGTCGGCGTTGATTCGCGGCAACCGTCTGTATCTGCCCAACATCGGCGCCCAGCCCGAGCCACCAGAGGCAGCGACGGTGAACGTGCAGGCTCTCGTCAACGTCGTGGACACTACGGCTCTGGCGGAGGTAGGGGCTGGACTCCAGAACAGGAACCTGAACAAGCAGATCGACGTGGAGACGTGCCTTGCCTCCTCCCAGCCTCGACAAGACGTTCGGCAACGACATCGTGCACATCGATGCCAATGCCGCCGGCGACAAGTTCCTGATCGTCAGCCGGGGCGGCAACCAGGTGATCCGCGCCACTCTCGCTGATCCGGCAACCGGCGAGCTCAACATCCTGAACGCGGCCGGAACCGGAGTGGACTGCCGTATCCAGACGGGCAACCTGCCGAGCGGGGTGGCCATGCGCAAGGATGGGACACGCGGCTACGCCAACAACGAGGCCAATTTCTCGGTCACGTCCATGAACGTTGATGACGGTTTTTGCCTCACGCTCCAACTCGACATCGACTCCGCCGAGCCCCCTGCCCCTGGCAGCTTCGAGCACGCCGTCCTAGTGGGCAAGCTCGCCTTCTTTACCGCCCTCGGCATCCCGGACAATGACATCTTCGGCACCCCGATCCGCGATTTCGTCCCGCGGAATTTCAAGGGCAAGATGTCGAAAGACGCCTGGAGCAGCTGCGGGTCCTGCCATCCGGACGGGCTGGCCGATGGCGTAACCTGGTCCTTCGGCACCGGGCCGCGGCAGACGCTCCCGCTGGACGGGATGTTCTCAAAACAGAACCCGGCTGATCAAAAGCTCCTCAACTGGAGCGCCGTACGCGGCAGCAACACCGACTTCAATGCCAACTCCCGGGCCACCCAGGGGGGCTGCGGCTTCGCCAGCGATGATTTCGACCCCGGACAATGTTTCGCCAAGGGAAACACGACCCTGGCGAACCCCGCGATCTACGACCATGGTATCGTGCAGGGGGGCAGTGAGGCCCTCGATGCCCAGACGCTGTGGATCTTCGCCGCCGTGCGGCCGCTACGCCAGCCGCAGGGTAATGCGGGGGCGCTGGCGGCTGGTCAGACGGTCTTTGCGGCCAATTGCGCATCCTGTCACGGCGGAGCCAAGTGGACGAAGAGCCAGATCTTCCACCGCGACAACCCCGCCGCCGTCGCTCAGAATGTGGCGCCCTTGGACCCCGGCGTCACCAGGCTCGTACCGGCGGCGCGGCCTGGCAGCATCCGGCGAACGAGTTCTTCTCGTTCA
Source organism: uncultured delta proteobacterium (assembly GCA_963733195.1). Classification (GTDB taxonomy): domain Bacteria; phylum Desulfobacterota; class Binatia; order Bin18; family Bin18; genus VGTJ01. Next base: position 47,027 of record CAVTCR010000042.1, on the reverse strand, counting down.
CCTGCAACGACCTCACCATCAAATATCTCGAGAAGGTGGGGACGTTCGATTTCACTAATCCCTTAGAGATCCGCGACAACGCCGCCGCCAGCACGGCGTTTGGGGTGAATGGCTTCAACGTGCCATCGTTGCTCAGTATCAACTATCACGCGCCGTATCTGCACCGCGGCCAAGCCCAGACCCTGGAGGAGGTCTTCCCGCTACACGGCTTGGGGGCGGATGGGGTGGAATTTCCGCCGACGACCACGATTCAGACGGAGCTGACCGCGGCACAGCGGGCAGATCTGCTGGTGTTCCTGAAATCTATCGATGGCACCACCGCCGCACCTCCGCTCCGAAGGGGACGACTTTAGGGATGCACTGAGGATGCAGGGTACCTGTCCTCCACCGCCGCCGATGCTGACGAATCTTAGAGCGTTGCCCAGAGCGTCGCACATGAATCGCTAAACTTTAGGTAGCCACCCTGACGGGCAGCTCCACATTTAACCGTGGTCAGGTGCACCACCTCTCAACCAGACGGCGCAAGGCACGCGAAGGACGCCTGCGCCGCTGGGCGGGGGCCAGGGAGACGGCGGAACGCTGCTGAGCACCGGCCTGGTGTTGTTGGTAGTGGGACAATGGTGGAAGAAGGCTCGTCAACAGCGGTTTACCTCCGTGTAGGGATCGGCAGGCACAGCTTGCCCTACGAGGTTAGGAAGGGATAACGGTGAAAAGGGCAAAAGGGGAAAAAGAAGAGCGCTCTTCCTTTTCCCCTCATCCGAAGACGGGCTATGCCTACCAATGTGCCGATTTATTTCTGAAAGCCCTTTGGCAAGCCTGTCCTGAACGTAGGTGTCGATCGCATCGCTTTGGTCCAGGGTTACAGAGAGCCAGAAAAGAGTGCAGATCAGAGCGAGAATGGATCTTCTCATAACGCTTCCATAATGGTTGGGGTGAGTCGCTTTATTTGGAGAGTTCCTGTTTTAGCGCAACATCTGCTGCTATCGGTGCGAGAGGTGGTGGGGACTGTTCGTCGATTTCGTTGATGAAGCGTTGTACATCCGCTGGCCGACCAACCAAAACGAGGTGATCTTGGAGGATGAGTGGCTGTGCCGGGTCGGGAAACTCATCGGGCTCCCCAGTATTTCCGTGCTGAATCGCTACGGCAGTGAGGTGAAAATTGGTCCGGAGCCCGATTTCCCGCAAGGTTTTCCCAACGTAACGTGGCGGCACTGGTGCGACTTCTACGACATACGAATGCGGAAGCCGCACATGTTTATGGACGCTGCTTTGCGGTTGTTCGCTACGTAGACTCAATCCCAGATACTCATGACGCAGAATTTCACGGTGATACAGATCGAGCACGTCCCGTTGTGAGATGATACCTTCTAGCCCTCCAGTCGGTGTGAGGACAGGAAGATGTTCTTGTTCGATTTGAGTAAATTTTTCCAGGCATCGCGCCAAAGCTTCCTCTGCACTTGTAGTGACTGAGCAACGGTGTGCCAGATCCTTAGCGATAATTAACGCACGTAGCTCTTCTTCCTGAAATAAGTCTTTGACATCGTGAATGGAGATCTCGCCAAAGAGATGGCCGTGCTCGTCAACGACGAAACACATCGGGAAGTTTGTTGCGAGAAAATGTCGTACCACTTCGGAGAACGGGGCCGTTTCTGGTAGTGTCGGAACCTCACGGTGCATGACTTGACTAACAGTAAACGCTTGCATGAGGTTCTCTTCGCGTCGGTGCACATCGATCCCGCGACGGATAAGCTGAATCGTATAGATGGATTCCGCGCGCAGAAGTTTTGCCACCAGCGTACTCACAGAACAGCTCAGCATCAAAGGCAAGATGATATGATAATCACCTGTTAGCTCGAAGAGTAACAAGAAGGCGGTGATCGGCGCGTGGGTCGCACCAGCAAGGAATGCGGCCATACCAACAAGTGCATAACCACCACTTGGAGCAGTGATCGAGGGAAAAAGTGCACCAGCACCGATGCCAATAAGCCCACCAGTAATCGAGCCGAGATACAGGGAGGGAAGAAATACGCCGCCTGATCCGCCGGAGGCGAGGGTCAAAGTCGTTGCCAACATCTTGACGGGCAACAGCAGCAGGAGCCAAGTCCAGGACAGCCCACCGCGCAAAATCTCGTCCATCGTTGCGTGCCCAACTCCATAGATGTTGGGCACAAAAATGATCGCTATGCCAAGGATCAACCCGCCTAAGGCAGGTTTGAGAAGGTTAGGAATGGAAACCCGACTCCACACTTTTTCCATGAAATCGAGTACGACAATGAAGGCGACACCGCCGAGACCGCAAGCGATGCCAAGAAGGAGGTAAATGATCAGCTCCCATTCGCTAAGCAAGGAATAGGCAGGAACCATAAACGCAGGCTGATTGCCAAAGTAGGACCGGCTGACGACTGTCGCTAAGACTGAAGAAAGAACGACTGGACCAAAAGACGGCATGGCGAAATTGCCCATAATCACTTCGAGTGAGAAAAACGCTCCAGCGATAGGGGCATTAAACGCGGCCGCGATGCCTCCGGCTGCGCCACATCCGACGAGCGTTGGCAGACGATTGGGGGGAACCCGAAGGAGCTGGCCAACAACCGACCCGAGTGCAGCTCCGATCTGAACGATGGGACCCTCACGACCGACTGAGCCCCCGGTGCCAATTGTGAGGGCTGAAGCGATTGATTTGATAGCGGCAACGCGCGGGCGGATCTTACCACCACGCACTGTAACACTCTCGATAACTTGAGGAACTCCGTGCCCCTGAGATTCACGAGAGACAAGATAGACTAACGGGGCAACAAGAAGACCTCCGAGTGCCGGAATCCAAAAGATTCGATACCAGGGGAGGGTGGGCAACACATACAGCGGGAAGTCGGTTGAGCCCAGTGCAACCCATTGGACAAAGGTAATAAGCTCGGTGAATAGGATTGCACCACAGCCAGTGACAACACCAACGAGACAAGCCAACCCTATCAGCGAAAAAGGTTGGAGCCGACCGAATTGTTCACGGAAACGGGCAAGCGGAGATTGTGTGAGGGAAGACGTAAGCGAATCTCTCAGTGCTGAGGACCGAGTGCTGAGGGCCGAGTCCAGGAAAAATGGAGAGTTATTGCTCGGTCCTTAGTCCTCATAACCCAGTCCTTTTTTCGCCGATTGCTGATTGCTGAAAACTGACTGCTGTCTTACTCCGGTAAGCCAAACATACGTGACAACGCGCGGACCTCATCTTTGCGCCACGGTAATGGCGCAGGCTCCTGGATCATCTTGTCCTGTTTGAGTTTTTCCACGACGACAGGGTCGCGCTTCATCGGCACGCCATACTCTCCTTCAAAGTACAGGCTTTCAAATGCTGGTCGTGGCCGCTGCCCTCCAGCTTCCCATGATTCTGCTGGATATCCAACTAACATCGCGTACATTGGGAGAAAATGATCAGGCACCTTGAACACTTTCTTAGCATTCTCGGTGTTAAACGCGGTCAACAACGCGCCGAGTCCTTCATCGAAAGCGGTGAGCAGGGCTTGATTCATAGCGACTCCGCAGTCCATGGCAACGGCGACAGGAAGAACCTCTTTGTTCGAGCTGAGCGGTTCGAGAATCTGTTGCCACACCACTTCGTCAATAAACTTGTAACTCCAGCCATGTGTGGCGTTAAGCGCACCAACATCATACAATTCTTTCAAAGTCTTGCCATGACTTTCGTTGATGGCGTTGAGGTTGCCATAAAAGTAGATATGGACCGGAGCCATGTCGAGTTGCAGTGTAGTGGTGGGTACTTTGAGGGACTCCAACACGTCACGAGAGAGTTTATCGCGCTCGACGACGATCGCACGGAGAAAGCTCGCATTGACTGCACACGAAGCCAGACGTGTGGCCTCCATGATGATTTGAATTTTCTCGCGCTCAACCGGACGATAGGGGAGGAAGTAGCGGATTGACCGCCGTCGCCCGACAAGTTCTTTGAATTCCATGCATTATTCTCCTTCCACCACTATCGAGTTTCCTTACCCAGGGGGCTGTGTGCTGTCAAGCGGTGGTCTTTTCGCGCCTTGACTTTCACCGGGAAATCTCTAAGTTGACGCAATGACCACCCGAAGGTCAATGCCTGCCCGGGAGGGGGTGAAGGTTACATGGCAGGAGTCCGTGTTAAGGATAACGAACCGATCGAAAGTGCGATCCGTCGCTTTAAAAAGCAATGTGAAAAGGCTGGAATTCTTCAAGAACTGAAAAAGCGCGAACACTACGAGAAACCGAGTGTCCGCCGCAAACGCAAAGCCATCGCCGCTCGCAAACGAGCGTTGCGCCGCGCCAGTCGCTCATTTTACTAACCTACTGCAATGCGAGGTGCCTGCCTCAGGCACCTTCGATATGCCCCTCTTTTCCTCACTCTGACGATTGTTTTTACGAATGAGAGGACTTCCTTTTCTCTCAGGCTGTGACCAATGATCGGGCTCTGCCCCTACAACTCGTTCACCCATCAAAAAGGAGATCAAGATGATCAAAGGAAGCGAGAACCGACAAGCCGACCATGCAGTTGATAATCTCTTTGTCGACCGATGGTCGCCACGTGCAATGTCAGGCGAAGAGGTCGCGCAAGCAGACCTACTGGTGCTGTTCGAAGCGGCACGGTGGGCGCCGTCGTCGTACAATAACCAGCCCTGGCGTATCCTTTACGCCCACCGTGGTAGCAAGCATTGGTCGCTGTTCTTTGACCTGCTCGTGGATGTGAACAAAGTGTGGGCTCGCAATGCGGGTGTACTGTTGCTTTTTATCTCGAAAACGACGCTCGACCTTAATGGTAAACCGTCGATCACGCACTCGTTTGATGCCGGTGCGGCCTGGGAAAACCTGGCCTTGCAAGCAGCGTTGAAAGGGTACGTTGCGCATGGAATGCAAGGGTTCGACTATGAGCGCGCGAAGGTAACATTAGGCATCCCGGACGGGTTCCGAGTCGAGGCGATGGCAGCCGTAGGCAAGCCAGGGAAGAAAGAGACATTACCGGAAGAGCTGCAGAAGCGCGAAGTGCCGAACGGTCGTCGCAAGCTTGAAGAGACGATCTGCGAAGGGCCGTTTCGGTTCTGAAAGGTCGTCGAAAGACCCTGAAAGAGACAGAATTGCTCATGGCATCCAAGCTCTTGAGAACAGATTTAGCTCCTGATTGTTCTGCGATTTGCGACTCGGGGATTTCTTTTCTGGTGTTTAAAACTGATAGACGGGAGAGTTTTTCAACAGCTGCTCGCTCGACTTTATCCATTTTTGGAGGTTAGACGCTGGCAGTTCTCTCCTGCATTTTCGCGGATGCACCAGTTTTCTGGATGGCGCCACGCAATAGGGAAGGCTAAAAGCATGTTGACTGCTCGCGCCCTCAGGAGTTTCTGCTTCCTCAGTCCATCGTCAGATTGGATAAAGACGAGCTCAGTACGAGAGACGCTGGCCACAGCAGTCTACATTCTGTGACCGAGTTCGTTGAATTCCTCGCTGATACTCTCCAACTGTCTTTGTCACATACTGAGTTGCATCAGGACTACACTGTGAGTTACTAATCGGTAGCGGAGGAGAAGAAATTTTCAATCCATCAAATGATAGAGTTTTCGGCCGTGTGTGCTCCTTGGGTCCTAGGAGCGGGCAAGAAATGAGCCAGAAACATGGTCGTGTCCGTGTGATAGAAATGACAAAAGGTCTCCGAGAGGACAAGGGAAAAGCGGGCAAATGTTAGCCCTGGTAACGGGCAGGCGAGCTGGGCTGACAGTTCCGTCGCTCGGGCCTGTCCAGGGCTGTGTCAGTTCTGTCAAAGAAGTGAGGCTGGCTCGTGGTGAGCTGGCTAACGTATGTGCTTCATGGGCGACTAAACATACGCAGATCCTTGCTATACGTATATGATGTCATTATGCGTCTCTACGTTATTGCACCCGAGCGGGATAGACGCTCCGGTGGATTCGCGGCATAGATAATAGCTGCGTGCTGCAGATTGTCTGATTGCTATGGCCGAACGGATTCCAGAAGCAACGCTGGCCGAGATTCGTGCTCGGGTCAGCATCGTCGAGATCATTTCTGCCCATATTGCCTTACGCAAAGCTGGGAGAAACTACACCGGACTCTGCCCGTTTCACGGTGAGAAAACCCCTTCCTTCAGTGTTAACGAAGAAGGTGGTTTCTATCATTGCTTCGGTTGTGGCGCAGGTGGCAATGCGTTCACCTTTCTCTCTCGAGTTGAGGGAATTACTTTTCCCGAAGCTGTGCGCCGCTTGGCGGCCAAAGCAGGTGTTGCTTTGCCTCAAGCCGAACGTGACCCCCAAGCGCAGGAACGTGCACAACTCTATCGAATCAACGATATCGCTGCTACCTACTTCCAGCGCTGTCTGTGGGGAAATGTTGGCGAGACTGCCCGTCGCTATTTGGAAGAGCGCGGTTTAGGGAAAGAGATCGCTGAGCGGTTCCGCCTCGGATTTGCTCCCTCTGGGAATGAAGGCCTTGTTCGTTTTCTCACCATGCAGCAGGCTCCGTTGGACAAGGCCGCGAGCCTCGGACTGATTGGCAAATGGGACGACGGCAGGTTCTACGATAAGTTCCGCTATCGTTTGATGTTTCCGATCACCGACATCGTTGGTCGGATCGTTGGTTTTGGTGGGCGGTTGTTGCCAATGGCACAAGAGCAGACGACCACTAATAGGCCGACGCGGACATTGCCCAAGTATCTCAATTCTCCGGAATCGGAAATCTACAAAAAAAGTACGTTGCTCTATGGTCTTTCCCAGGCCAAGGACGCGATGAAGAAGAATAGCCGAGCGATTCTAGTTGAAGGCTATATTGACCTTCTCGCACTTGTGCAAAGTGGGCAAGAGGAAACCGTGGCCGTGTCCGGAACTGCTCTTGGATCTGCACAACTGAAAGCGCTGCATAATTTTGTGCCTGAGGTCTATCTCTTCTTTGATGGAGACGAGGCTGGGAGAAAGGCAGCAACGCGAGCGTTCCCACTGTGTGTTGAGGCCGAACTGCATGGGCGTGGTGTATTTCTGCCCCAAGGGGAAGACCCAGATACCTTCGTACGAAAATACGGCAAGGATAAGCTTCGTGAACTGATCGAGCATGCCGAGCCCTTAGAGGATTTCTACTTCGCTCGTCATGCGCCGACGCCCGGAGCGACTGCGTTCCAGCGCGCCCAAGCCGCCCGCGAAGCGATGGCGATATTGAAGTCGATGACTGATGTTGTTGCTCGCGGAGCACTGTTAACGCAGATTGCCCAGCGGTTCGGGGTCAGTGAAGAAGAGTTGCGACGAACAGCGACAACGCAAGAACCCACTCGTTCTGTAGGTCCCCGAGGTCCGTCGGCTCCAGCGCGACGAGAACCACAGAATGCGCTCGTTACCGCGGAAACCGAATTGCTACAACTGATGTTGGTGGATCGTCACGCTGCCCTCCACGTTGCCCAAGAAGGAATTATCCCCACATTTCAGCAATGGGCGCATATCGCAACCGAAATTGTGTCTGCGTGGCAAAACAGTAACACTCTTGATCTCGGCGATTTTCTCGGCCGGTTACCGAAAGGTGTCGCTGATCGCGTGACGCGACTGTATGCAACCGCAACAAATGATGGTGAAATGGCGGAGCGCCAGCAAATGCTGATCGATTGTATTGCTAAGATTCGCAATGTTCAGCAGCGTGCTGAGCGTGACCAGCTACGGCTAGAGCTACGGGAAGCTGAACGGACCGGGAACGAGGAGGAGTTGCGTGCCCGGCTGCAGCACTTACAGCGACGCGGTGGGCAGGAATAGAAAAAAGTGCAATGCTATGATATATAAATCGCTTTCGAGAATAACTTAGGGGCCCATAGCTCAGCGGTTAGAGCTGCCGGCTCATAACCGGCTGGTCCCAGGTTCGAATCCTGGTGGGCCCATCCGTGATAGAAGTGTTACATCGCCTGTGACCCGAGCCCAGAGGACGAAAGGAGGTCTTCGTTGTCCACACCGATCGACCTGCTAGCAGCTCTGCAAGAAGTTGACCAACGATTACGTCAGAAAGAATCCACTCTCCAAGAGCTCCGACAGCAGATTTCCGCTAGTGCCAGTGCCGTGGAGACGAAACAACAAGAGGCTGAAGCCCAAAGACTCCGCCTCAACGAACTCGAATCCCGCCAGCTTGCAACTGAGCTACAACTCAAAGAAGAAGAAGGAAAGATCAAAGAAAAGCGCGTTCGACAAAATCGCATTCGCAACGAACGGGAACTCATGGCCGTGCGTCATGAGGTTGAGTTGATGAAAGAAGCGAACGAAAAGATCGAGGAAGACGGTATCCGCTTACTGGAGCAGATTGAGCAAGAGAAGACGCGCTTGGTGCAGACGCAGACTGAAATTGAAGCACTCAAAGGGAAAATGGCGGCGGAGGCAGGTCGCGTCGAGACGCAAATCGCTAGCCTCGAAAGTGAAGTGCAACAGGAGCGTAACGAGCGAGAGAGATTTGCTCGGGATATCGATGCCGACCTCTGTGCACGCTATGAACGTATTTTTGCCAAGCGTGGAGGCATTGTCGTAGTCGAGATCCGTTCTGATACCTGTCAAGGCTGTTACATGCGGATTCCTCCCCACATGAGTAACCAGATTCGCAGCAGTGTCCAAGTGAACGCGCATACGATTTTTCACTGCCCGCACTGTGGGCGGATCCTCCACTGGCGACCAACTGCAGAAGGAGAGTCAGACGTCTAAATACGATGTGAGAGAAGATTAAACGGTCGCGTACCGCAACGGTACGAGGAAAGTCCGGACTCCACGGGGCAGGGTGGCTGTTAACGGCAGCTCGCTGCGAGGCGGGGAAAGTGCCACAGAAAAGAGACCACTTGAGAGGTAGGCTTTGCCTGCCCCTCAAGTAAGGGTGAAAAGGTGAGGTAAGAGCTCACCAGATTCTTTGGAGACAAAGGATGTTGGGTAAACCCCACCCGGAGCAAGATCAAACAGGAGGGAGCCTGACCAGAGGCAAAAGCTGCCCCGCTTTCCCCTCCGGGTTCGGTCGCTTGAGCATGCCAGCAACGGTATGCCTAGATGAATGACCGTTGTCTCTTCCTGTTACGAAGAGAAACAGAATCCGGCTTACCGATCTTCTCTCACGTCCATCTTTCTGCCATTCACAAGCAAGTGATTTCGGAGGAACACACGCATGCATGAAACGTGTCCCTATAAGGGACGATTGCTGTTGAGGTTTGATTGTTTCGATTTCTTTGCTGCACGTACGCGAACATGGCAACGGGTATGGTGGGGAGTGTCGTTCCTCTTGATGCTGGGCGTGATATGCGGACTGTCTTTCTCCTTTGCCGCGGACCCCGTCGAAAAAATTCCTGTGCAAGTACTCGAGTCGACCGCCACTACAAGTGATGAGAGCGGAGATCAGGTCCTGACGCTAGAGGAATCCTATCGTTTGGCACTGGGTAACGAAGAACAAGTGAAAATCGCCGAGCATGAGCTGACGAAGGCTCAACTCCTCCCTTGGCGGGCCGTTACACTCCTCACTCCACGGGTAGAGATCCCTGGCACCTTCACACGCAACAAGGAGCAGATCTCCTTTACTCAACAGCAGACCTTACCCGGACAAACTGGTACGCCGTCAGTCATCCGACCACTCGAAAGCTGGCAAGGAAATTTCATCGTCACCCAGCCGATTTTTCAGCCGTCGTTTTTGCCGACTTTGCGACTGGGAAAAGAAGCAGTCAAACAGACGACGCAACAATACGGATTCACTATTCGTGAAGTCCTCTTTGGAGTAGCTCGTGCGTATTACGATGTCTTGCGATCTCGTGGGCAAGTCCGCGTCGCTGATGATACGTTGCGACTAACTAAAGATGAACTGAAACAGGCCGCGGCCCGCTTTCGCGTTGGTGAAGTGACGAAGACGGATGTCTTACGTGCCGAAGTTGAAGTTGCTCGCTCTGAACGCACCGTGGTCGCGAATCAGAATGTGCTACAGCTTGCACGTGCGACCCTGGCGCGAGTAGTTGGAGTGTCGGGACTCGTTCGTGTCGTTGAGCCAACGCCGCTAACCTCTCGAGGCGAGCGGTATGAACGCCTTGTCGAGGAAGCACTCACGCATCGTCAGGATCTTCGCGCTCAAGCGGCCGCAATCGAGGTTGCACGGGAGCGAAAGAACCAAATCCTCGCGCGCTATTTCCCGAGCATTAACACGCAATGGAACTATCCTCGCCTTGATACACCGACATTTGCCAATCGCGACGAATTCTGGGTGCTGACGCTCAATTTTCAGATGCCATTGTTTGACGGCGGCGTCCGTGAGTTAGATCTCCAAGAGCAGAATGAAAATCTTGCTCAAGCGGAGCTGCAACTCTCCCTACTCAAGAAGAACGTCGAGATTGAAGTCCGGAGGACGCTTCTCGCTGTCGAAACGCTAGAGGCAACGCTGGCAACGCTGAAAAAAGAAGTGTCGCTGGCGCAAGAAAACCATAGCATTACTTCAAAACAGTATGGCGTCGGCTTGGCGACAAGCCTCGATGTCAACACTGCCCTGAACACGCTAACCCAAGTGCGCACGCAACTGATTGATCAAACCTATGCCTATCAAGTCGCTCTGTTGGCACTTGACCACGCCATTGGACTGTTTGCCCAAGAGTATATTCCTCAACGGTGAGCGCCGTTGACCAAGGTGATAAATTCTTCGCGTGTCGCTTGATTACTACGAAAGGCGCCGAGCATCGCACTTGTCGTGACGACCGAATTTTGTTTCTCAACGCCGCGCATTCGCATGCACAAGTGTTCAGCCCGCACGATGACGCCAACGCCGCGAGGGTCCAACTCCTCCATCACCGTGTTGGCGAGCTGTGTTGTTAAGCGTTCTTGCACCTGTAATCGACGAGAGAACACGTCTACTAAGCGGGCAACCTTGCTGAGGCCGACAATGCGATGCTTGGGAAGATACGCAACATGAGCGCGGCCATAAAACGGCAGCAGATGGTGTTCACACAGAGAGAAAAAATCGATGTCTTTGACAAGGACCATCTCTTGATAGTCTTCGGTGAACATTGCTTGATTGATGACCGCTTTGGGGTCTTCGGCGTACCCTTTGGTCAGATAGGCATATGCTCGTGCTACCCGAGCGGGAGTTTTGGCTAATCCTTCGCGGTCTGGGTCCTCGCCGATGTACTCAAGAATCCGTCGGACATTCTCCTCAACCCCGTTCGGTATTTCGACAGGCTTCTTAAGTGCGACCACCTTACCGTTACGAGGACGTTCCTGTCCTCCTCGTTTGTTATTCATGGACGATCCTTTTCCTCCGCGTAAAAGTGTCTATCTGTATAGCGAGCGCAAGCGAATACTGGAACTAGGGCGGTCACATACGGAACACCCCGACCTTGTGATCCGGAATAGGCGCATTGAGTGACATGGCAATGCCGAGGCCCAGGACGTTACGAGTCTCGCACGGGTCGAGAATCCCATCGTCCCATAGTCGCGCTGTGGAGTAGTATGGGCTCCCTTCTTCTTCATACTTTGCCAGGGTCGGTGCCATAAACGCTTTTTGTTCTTCCGGTGTCATGCTTTGGCCGCGGTCCTTCAATTGTTGAAGCTTGACTGTGAGCAATACTCCAGCAGCCTGCTCACCGCCCATCACCGAGATCCGTGAATTCGGCCACATGAACAGCAGGCGTGGCGAATACGAGCGGCCACACATACCGTAATTACCAGCACCGTTGGATGAGCCGATGATCACCGTGAATTTAGGGACTTGCGCATTGGCTACCGCGTGCACCATCTTTGCGCCATCTTTAGCAATTCCACCTTGTTCGTACTTTTTTCCCACCATGAAGCCAGTAATGTTCTGCAGAAAGATGAGTGGAATCTTTCTCTGACTACACAGTTCGATGAAATGCGTGCCTTTCAGCGCTGATTCGGAGAATAACACGCCGTTATTGGCGACAATACCTACCAGATAGCCATGAATACGGGCAAAGCCGGTGACAAGGGTCGGACCGTAGCGTGCTTTGAACTCGTGAAACCGACTGCCATCGACAATTCTGGCAATGAGTTCGTGGACATCGTAGGGCACGCGCGTGTCGCGCGGAATGATGCCGTACAATTCTGTCGGGTCGTAGGCCGGATCTTCAGGTTCTTCGCGGCCTAATGGGAATTTGCGCGCCAGCGGGAGATTGGCAAAGATCGACCGCGCAATATCGAGCGCATGTTCATCATTATCGGCGAGATAGTCGGAGACGCCTGACAGACGAGTGTGGACATCGCCACCACCGAGTTCCTCTGCCGTGACTTCTTCACCAGTTGCAGCTTTCACGAGCGGTGGCCCAGCCAAGAAGATCGTCCCTCGTTCTCTGACAATGATGCTTTCGTCTGCCATTGAGGGAATGTAGGCACCTCCGGCGGTGCAAGAACCAAGCACGACAGCAATTTGAGGAATACCCATCGCTGACATACGTGCTTCGTTAAAAAAAATGCGTCCGAAGTGTTCTCGATCAGGAAAGATGTCGGCTTGATAGGGAAGGTTGGCACCACCCGAGTCCACCAGGTACACGCATGGCAGGTGGTTCTCTTGTCCAACTTCCTGGGTCCGCAAATGCTTCTTCACTGTGAGTGGGTAATAGCTGCCACCTTTGATTGTGGCATCGTTGGTCATGATAACCGCTTCACGGCCATGAATAACGCCAATGCCAGTGACGATTCCTGCTGACGGTGGATCGTCATACATACCGTAGGCGGCGAGCGGCGAAAGTTCCAGAAACGGTGTATCTGGATCGATCAACGCTTCGATGCGCTCATGAGCAAGCAGTTTTCCTCTCTCTTTGTGACGTTTGCGGAACTCTTCCGGACCACCGAGGCGGGCCTTGGCAATTTCTTCTTTCAGTTTCGTCACCAGGCCTTTCATGTGTTCGACATTGGCCTGGAACTCCGGAGTGTTGGTGCGAATTTTACTCTCAATGCGATCCATAAATACAAGGGGTTAGGGGCTGGGGGCTAGGGGTTGGTTTTCCGAAATCCCAACTCCTAAATCCCAACTCCCTAGTTAGAATGGTTGTCCGTACTTTTCGCGGAATGCCACTTTGCTCAAACGTTTTCTGACTTTCTTCTGATTCTTTTCATCATCGGTGGGATAACCGAAAGGAATGACAGTGATCAGTTCTGCTTCTTCAGGAATTCCCAATAGCTCTTTTACTTTTGGACGGTCAATGCCACCGACCCAACAGGAGCCGACTCCTTCAGCCCACGCTGCGAGCATGAGACACTCAACTGCGCGTGTCGCATCGATGTACGGGTTTTTTGCTCCCTCAATAGCGACAGCAATTGCTAGAGGTGCGTTGGCAATGTACGGCCCGGAAGAGGCAAGGGCACCGATCTGTTTAATTGTGTCACGGTTCTGTACCACGACGAAACGCCAGGGCTGCCGGTTGCGTTGTGAGTGGGCTTGGCGACCGGCTTCAAGAATCTTCTTGATAACCACCTCAGGAATTGCTTCCGGGCGAAAGTCGCGAATCGCCGGGCGCGAACGAATAGCTTCTAAAACGTCCATACGAAAAATAATTCGAGGTTAAGGTTCAGTGTTCAAAGTTGAGCGTACGCTGAACGCGATTGTCCAAGTTGTAAGTTCAAAAGCGTCACATCAAAGATAGTCTTCATTTTTCGACTTATTGCCCTTTGACTCTATCTTGCTTTTCTGTTATGAAAAACTGAGGCACAACCTCCCGTCCATACGTCTCAATCTGTGATACTAGATCTTCTGGCGGGACAATCGGCCACAGGACGAATTTGCTACAGCCCGCATCAACATAGGAGCGAATCTTATCGACGCAATCCTGGGCTGAGCCAATGGCGCAGCGAGCGGGCATAGACTCCACCGGTAGCGCAAATCCTTTGAAAAACTGCTGGGTAATTTCTTGGGCTCTGGCCTTGTTGTCACTAATGTGGGTGAAGATCAGCACGCCAGCCTCGCGCGGATTCATTTCGCGGCCATATTGGCGACCATACTCCATGAGTTTCGCTAACCCCGACTGAAAATCTTGTGGTGTGACAAACGACGGAAACCAGCCGTCGCCATAGCGAGCCGTACGCTTGATCGCCAGATCAGAGTTACCGCCGATCCACACATCAAGTGATCCTTTCGCAGGACGTGGTTCAATAGTCACATTGGTGAATTTGTAAAACTTTCCTTCATGCGTCACATTGGGACCAGCCCACAGCTTACGCAGGACTTGTACCCCTTCTTCCATACGCTTGGCGCGCTCGTCGGGATTGATACCGCAGGCAATGCTGTCTCGAGGATCACTACCAAGGCCGACTGCCATGATCACACGGTTACAACTACCGGTAAGATAATCGAGTGTTGCATAGGTCTTCGCGACTTGCACGGGGTCTCGTGCCGGTAGAGTGAGTACACTCGGCCCCATTTTGATCTTCTTCGTGCGGGCGGCGAACATGGCCATAATACACGTGATATCCAAGTCCGGAATTCGCGAAACGATATGGTCAGAAAGCCAGATCGAATCGATGCCAACCGCTTCTGCTCGTTCAGCATAATCGCAGATAGTTGTCGGGCTAGGCATGCCCAACCGCCACAGACCGAAACCGATACCAATTTTGACGCCGCTCATGCGTGGGCCTCCTTTGGTAAACCTGGCGGCACTTTACCAGAAAGGATGAGGGTGATGAAAGGCGTTCTTGAGAGACGGGAGAAGCAAAGGCAAAATGAGAGTGACCGTTTCGTCCCGAGTGGTATAAGGTAGGGTCTGGAGGACCTTACTATGGCAGGAGCAGTCGCGAAATCGACACATCCCTATGTTGTCTCTCGCAAAGACTATTGTGGAGGGAGTCCTATCATCAAGGGAACAAAGTTTCCCGTACGCTCTGTCGTCAGCTACGTGCTCAAGCAAGGGCTTTCCCCTGAGGAACTCCTGAAGGAATTCTCCAACCTGACACTAGCCCAGGTTTATGATGCGCTGTCTTATTATTATGATCACCAAGAGGAGATTGAACGGGAGCTGCGGGAGAACACCGAGGAGAGGCTGAGAACAGAAAGAGCCAACTGATGGCTCAAACCAAGTTGTTCTTGGATGAAGATGTCCGACCCCTGCTAGCGGCAATCTTGCGCCAACGTGGATATGACGCCGTCCACGTATTGGAGGTCAATCGTGTAGGGAAGAGTGATCCGGAGCAGTTGTCGTATGCGGTAAGCCAGGGACGAGCCGTGTTCACCCATAACATTCGTGACTATCTGCTTCTTGACCGAAAATACCAAACCCAAGGGAAAGAGCACTATGGTATCATCGTCTCCAATCAAGTCCCCTTGCGAGAGCTATTGCGCAGGACTCTCCGCTACCTGAGCCGCTACACCGCGAAGGAGGTACGCAACCAAATCATCTGGCTGCACGATTTTAAGGAATAGAGTACTCATCCGTCCTCAGATGTACGAGATACGCACCGCGCCATAGGTAACGTGCAAGCCGCGACGCTGGACCTCGGTCACGAGAGTCTGCTACTCGTAAAGATAAGAACGTAAGACCGGAGGCATAATGAGCCCACGAGCCGAGATGGAATCCGTGCTAAAGGCGCTCGAAGAAGAATACCGCTTCTGGATGGTCGAAGCGCTCAAAATGGGGCGAGGAATTGAGCTGATGGAGGACGAGATTCAGGAGCACGACAACGAGTTAGGGTCAGACCGAGCTGCTGACCTCAACCGACGGCTGTCTTTCATTCGTGAGAAACATCACGACATCGAAGAGCGGATTCTTGCCATCCGACAGAGACTTGAAGAGTTGCGCGAACGACTGAGCACTATGCCATAACCAGGGCGAAACGGGTGAAGGAAATAGTCTAGGAGTCTAGGAGTCTAGAGTCAAAAAAAGGAAACAGCGAAAGGACAGACTCACATTTTCTTTTTTATCCATTTCGCCTTTTACCCTTTGCCCCTTTTCACCTTGCGATTCCTGTATCCAGGAGCTGATTAACTTTAACCTACGGTAGTATCGCAATAATCCGCGCTGGTCCGCCTGAACCTTTGGCAATCTTCATCGGTAGCGCGATAAGAGTGGTGCCCTTCGCGGGCAGTTTTTCTAAGCTAGCGACATTCTCAAGCCCTGGCTTGTTTGCGCCGTTGATGATCTGGTGAACGATAAAGTCTTTAGACTGGCCATAATCAATACTTGGTGTGTCTACACCGATCGCATCAATCTCTCGTTGTGAGACGAGAAACTCGGCAGCTTCACGCGAGAAGCCGGGGAAGTGCAGATTCTCGACATCTCCAGCTTTGTCAGTACCGAGGAAGCGTTTCTTATCTGGCCAGCGTTCACCCCACCCACTGAACATCAGCACGATTGCGCCTTTCGGGAGACGACCATACTTCTTCTCCCACGCTTTGAGATCATCAACAGTGAGACGATAGTCGGCGTCTTTTGCTGCCTGTGCTCGGATATCAATCACTGCCGCCGGACCGATCAACTGCTGGACTGGAACCTCATCCGCCGCATGTTTGCCTTCGGAAAAATGAATCGGTGCGTCCATGTGAGTTCCGCCATGCTCAGCAAAGCACGCGTTGTTGGCTGCATACCAAAACCCACCAGCAGTCTTTGCAGCTGAAACAATTTCCAACTGAAACGGTTTGGCTGTTGGCCAATAGATTGTGTGCTCATCAAACGAGTAGGTCAGGTCAATCACTTTCTGTTTGTTGATGTCATGGGCCTTGCCTGCGCCTGTCCAGAGTAGCACTGCCAATAGCGTACTGAGAAATCTTTTCATGCCTGATGCCTCCCGCCAACGCACTGTGGCGAAGAATGATGGCCAGAGCAAGCCGATTGACAAACTGTACGACCCGGCAAAATAATCGCCGCTTGGTACTGACGCGAGAGATGAAAATTCGCTAAGGGGACTTGATGCTCGCAAGACATTAACCAGCGAAGAGGTGAATGAAGAAAAATGGCCACCAATAACAACGGTACTCTCGAGCAAGCGTTGAGCAAGACCGAGGCTGATGCTGACGCTGCATGTAAAGCTGCGACTGCTGCGCTTCGGGCGCTCAAAAAATTCCGTGCTGCTGCCCAAGCGGGAAGCCTGCGCGAACTGCGCCGCGCCATTGAAACTGCGGGGCAAACAATTACTGAGCTAGAGCAACAATTCACTACTGCGAAAAGCGGTTGGCGCTTTGATGAGGAAGTCTACTTGTCTGACGGCTCATTTGTTGCAGAGGTGCTGGCGACAGCCTCGAATGCTGGCGTGCACATTTATGAACGCGATGAACGACTGTACTGTTATCCGTCGCTCATCCGTGTCCTGCCGAACGACCGGTCGGTGGCGATCGACAAGACGAGAGAACGACGGCTGCGTCCATCGGTGTTAGTGTCCCATCTGCAAGAGCTGCAAAATAAACCGGTGCGCTTCAAATCCGAAGCATTTCTGGAGTCGTTGTATGAGGCGTATTCCACGGCAGTGAAGACCCGCGACAAGGACCGCCGTGACTCAGCGACGATTATCCCGCTGGTAGAAATCTACAATCTCCTCACGCTACTGCCAGGACAAGCCAAGGAGTATGCACGCCAGGAATTCGCTCGCGATCTGTACTTGCTGGATCAGAGTGGCGTCTCATCTGCGCGGGATGGTGCAGTGGTGAGTTTTCATCCTGCCAGGGGTAATGAGGCAGCGAGTAAAGTCATTCATCTTGTGACAAAAGACGGTCGGGCGAAGACCTACTATGGGATTTCGTTTGCGTGGGTGAGGACTGATCCAAGAGGCTGGCAGATCCGCTCTCATGCTTGACGAGAAGGACCTTCGTTCATCCTGAGCGTAGCGCAGCGAAGTCGAGGGACAACGCCCATAGAGCAGTATATGCTTCGACTCCGCCTTTCAGGCTACGCTCAGCACGAGCGGGACTGTTGCTCGCAGGTCCCAATATTATGAGTTTCATTTTAGGAGGCTCATCCATGTTCATCCGTCCCGCCGAGTGGCTGGCTATCGCCCAGCGCGAATATTTACAAAGTTTTATTCGTGGCGGTGGTGCGGCAGTGAAGTTCATTGTGCCGACGGAAGAGATTAATCATGCCGGCCTGAGACAAGGACTGCGCGGCGTTGCCGAAGCCGAAGGCTATCAGTTTACTTGGGTCGATGCCGCTACAACTCGCGTCTATATGATTGACCATGTGTTCCACGAGATCGCCCAGCAGATTGATTGGGATGAGCTGTCGTTCTCCTTTGTCTCTCGTATACTGAGCGAGCAAGGCCTGACTCTTCCATCCGACCGTTTTGATTTCACTTTGCAAAAACTCGCTACCCTGAATCAACGCGATGCACGACTGCTGCAACAGGAGTTGCTCGCCCTGCCCGAAAAGCGTCTCCTGCACGATTACCGTATGAACCAGGAATTTCGCTTGGCTATGATTCGCCTGTGCCAAGCGCAGTTTGGTGGTGATGGTGTGAGTCCTGTGCCTGCCGAAGTGATCAAGGAATGGCTATCCGGTCGCTTGCGCCGCTTGGTGGAGCTCAAGCCAGCACTGATTTTTCAGAAAGTGGCGCGTGACAATGCGCGCCACCTGCTCTCGTCCCTTTCATATTGGCTGCATCTTGCTGGCAAAAGTGGCCTGGTATTGATGCTTGATCTCTCTCGTTGTTTGGTACAGCGCCCGAGAGCCAAAGAACAGCAGGATGACAGTCGCTATTACACCCTGGCGATGACGTTGGACACCTACGAAGTCTTACGCCAGTTTATCGATGCGACTGATGAGCTGGAATTTTGCTTCTTGGTCGTCGTTGCGCCACCTGCGTTTTTGCATCCTGACGAGCGCCGTGGGGTCTACAGCTACGATGCGCTACGCATGCGTATCTGGGATGAGATCTATGATAAACAGCGTGTGAATCCGTTTTCTACGTTACTTCGCCTCTCGTCGAGTGCGGGGCCTAATGTCCGACCGGTGCAGGAGTCAGCAACATGAGCGACCAGATTGTCAGCCGTCGTGCCATTGAGGCTCTCCGTGCGGGTGTGCCCAGCCGCGATGCGGTGCAAGCGTTGGGCTGTGAACAACTGGCGATTGAGGAACAGTTTCGTGCACAGCTCCAAGCGGCAAAAGAAGGCGCGAAAATAGGAGAACAAGCCGCAGGAATGCTCATTGCTGGTGACTTTGGCGCAGGGAAATCGCATCTATTGGAATATCTACAACATGTCGCACTTGAAGAACGTTTTGTCTGTAGCCGCGTGGTGATTAGTAAGGAGACGCCACTCTACGATCCCGTGAAATTCTATCGTGCGGCGATGCGCTCGGCCATAGCGCCAGGGAAGCGTGGCGCTGCGTTAGCTGAAGTGGCAGCGCACTTAGATACGACGAGTGAGACGTACAACGAACTCAACGCCTGGGTACATAATCCCGGCTCTGGGATGAACTCCCGGTTCGCAGCCACACTGTTTTTGTTTAAGCGCTTGGGCATGGATATGGAACTGCGCAATCGTCTGGTCTCGTTTTGGTCTGGCGGTTCGCTCGAAGCTGACGAACTGCGCAGACATCTGAAATCGTGCGGTGAGCGTGCAACCTATAAGATCGAAACCATCACTCATAAAGACATGGCACTGCAGCGTTTCATGTTCGTCCCGCGCTTGATTGTTGCGGCAGGCTACGCAGGATGGGTACTGCTCGTCGATGAACTGGAACTAATTGGCCGTTACTCCTGGCTACAACGTGCGCGGTCGTATGCCGACCTGCTACGGTGGATGGGCAAGATGCCAGAGCAACAGGCTCCAGGGTTGACCACTGTCTTTGCCATTATGTCGAACTTTGAGAGTTACATTCTGGAAGAAAAGCATGATCTCGAAGCCCTCCCACAAAGGCTGCGAGAGAAAGGCAGAGAGGACCTTGCGAAACACGCCGATCGGGGCATGCGAGTAATTAACCGAGACAAAGCCCGTCTCAAAACACCCGACACCCAAACGATCCAGCAAACCTGTGAGAAAATTCGCCAGATCCATGCTGAAGCATACAATTGGCAACCTCCGCCACTCACTGTGGAACGGTTGGGGATCACTAGCATGCGCGAGTACGTGAAACGCTGGATCACCGAATGGGACCTCAAACGCCTTGATCCCAATTATACGGTGGAATTGACGGCGACGACTTTGGAGCAGAACTACAGCGAAGAAGCTGCTCTTGAGACTGCGAATGGGGAAGAGACTGAAAAATCGGATTAAAGGGTGATATGGTGCTTTTATGAATGCTGAGGCAACCACTAATGAGGCTGAAATTCTCTCTCGGGTTATCGCTCCGGAAGAACCGACATTTCCTCCTGAAACTGCCAGAATCATTCTCTCGTTCGATTTCACGAAAGAAGACCGTGAACGTATGGAACTGTTGGCTGAGAAAGCCCGTGCAGGCGTCCTGACCGAGGAAGAACAGTCCGAGATGGATTGCTACGAGCGAGTAGGTCATTTTTTGTCGTTACTCCGATCAAAGGCGCGAATGTCCCTCAAACAACGAAGCCCCAGTACCTGAATAATGAATGGAACAATCGCTCGTTCATCAAGTGTGGCAGCGGGCAGCATCGATTTGCGAATACTGCCAGATGCCACAACAATACGATCTACTGACCTTCCAAATTGATCATATTATTGCTCGCAAGCATCACGGGACTGATGAACTCCATAACCTCGCGCTTGCGTGTTATTCGTGTAACAACCATAAAGGGCCGAATGTTGCCGGGGTAGATCCTGAGACCGGTGAAGTAGTGCGACTATTCCATCCCCGCCAAGATAAGTGGGAGGAACATTTCGAATGGCAAGGTGCCGAGTTGCATGGGCGCACGCCAGTTGGTCGGGTAACGGTCGATGTTCTTGCAGTGAATTTGCCCTATCGAATACGGCTGCGGCGGATGCTTGTACTTGAGGGCGTATTTCCGCCAAGGTAAGAACCTCGTATGCGCTGCGCGAATTGTGGCTCCGATAGCTCTGAAGGACAGAAATTCTGTGGCGAGTGTGGAAGTCCGCTGTGCACCGCTGTGCCAATTGCGGCGCAGAGAATCCGCCACGATTCAAGTTTTGCGGCGAGTGCGGCGTATCTCTAGTTGTCAGCTCTCAGTTGTCAGTTGTCAGTTCCCAGCCCTCATTCCCTAACCCCCAGCACCCAACACCTAGCACCCCGAGTGCCGGCGAACGCCGTCAACTCACTGTGATGTTCTGTGATCTTGTAGGCTCCACCGTACTCTCTGAACAACTCGATCCGGAAGAATACCGCGAGGTGGTACGTGCTTATCAACAGACGAGCGCGACGATTATCGAACGCTTTAGCGGTTATATCGCGCAGTATCTGGGTGATGGACTGCTCGTGTACTTCGGCTATCCCGTGGCGCATGAAAATGATGCCGTGCGGGCCGTGCGCGCGGGGTTGGAAATAATCACTGCCATACAAAAGCAGGTCCCCTCTCCCCTTGTGGGAGAGCCTGTCCTGCGCGTAGTCACAGGAGGACAGGGTGAGGGGAAGAAGGGAAAACCACTACAACTCCGCATCGGCATTCACACCGGGTTAGTGGTAATTGGTGAGATCGGCAATAGCGAGAAGCGCGAGATGCTGGCGCTAGGCGAGACACCGAACATTGCTGCACGAATACAAGGGCAAGCCAACCCTGACGAAGTCATGATCAGTGCAGCGACATATCGCCTGGTCGAGGGGTTGTTTACTTGTGAGAATCGTGGACAGCCTGAACTCAAAGGAGTCTCGACGCCACTAACGCTTTATCGCGTAGGTAAGGAGAGTGAAGCCCAGAGTCGATTTCAAGTAGTGGTACGCAAAGGGCTGACACCACTCATTGGTCGCGACCATGAGTATGGACTTTTACAAGAGCGTTGGGCGCGGGTGAAAGAGGGAGAAGGACAGGTTGTTCTCCTCAGCGGTGAGCCAGGCATTGGCAAATCGCGACTCGTTGAAGCGCTCAAAGCATCGGTTGCGCTCGAAGGTTCGCCGTGTTTGGAGTTGCGCTGCTCACCGTATGCACAAAACAGTGCGCTCTCGCCGGTGATTGAGCACGTACAGCGAGTGCTGGGATTTCAGAGCGAGGATAACCCCGAAGAGAACCTGCGTAAGCTCGAAGTAGGGGCACGGCGTGCTGTGCCCCTACTGTTAGAGGCGATACCGCTGCTGGCCGCGTTGTTGTCGGTGCCTCAGCCAGAAGGGTACCCCGTACTCACTTTGAGTCCCCAGAAACAAAAAGAGAAAACCCACGAGACTCTCGTTGCCTGGCTCAGTGCAGAAGCCAGGGAACATCCAGTAATATACGCATGGGAAGACCTGCACTGGGCCGATCCGTCTACCTTAGAACTGCTCACTCTGTTTCTGGCTCAAGTACCGACGAAGCGGATATTGGTGGTACTAACGTTTCGACCTGAATTTACGCCGCCGTGGGGCGCACATTCCTATCTCAGTCAGCTCACTTTGAGTCGTCTGGGGCGAAGCCACGTAGAAATAATGGTGGAGAAGGTGACAGGTGGTAAGACACTGCCACAAGAAGTCATACAACAGATTGTGAGTAAGACTGACGGCGTGCCGCTGTTTATTGAAGAATTAACGAAAACTTTGGAGTCTGTAATCCATAGAGTCTTGGTCTGGCAGCATGCCGCGGCGTCCATACCGCTGGGGATTCCCGCAACGCTTACAAGATTCGCTCATGGCGCGGCTTGATCGTCTCGGGCCAACTAAAGAAATCGCGCAGCTAGGCGCTACGATCGGACGTGAATTCAACTATGACCTACTCCAAGCGGTCTCTCCGCTGAATGAGGAAACATTGCAGCGAGGACTACAGCAATTAGTCGAATCGGAACTCGTCTATCAGAGTGGCATCCCTCCTCAAGCTCGCTATCTGTTCAAACACGCCCTCATTCAGGACACGGCCTATCAGTCCTTACTCAAGAGTAAACGTCAACAATATCACCGACAGATAGCGACAACGCTGGAGGCGCAATTTCCGCAGACCGTCGAAACCCAACCCGAGTTAGTTGCGCATCACTACACCGAGGCTGAGCTGATAGAGCAGGCTATTCCCTATTGGCAGCAGGCAGGGGAGCGAGCCAGCTCAGCGTTCGGCCAATGTGGAAGCGATCGATCACCTCACCAAAGGACTGGAGTTGCTCAAGACCCTGCCGGACACTCCTGAACGCACCCAGCAAGAACTCACCCTACAACTCGCCCTGGGTGCTGCATTGATGGCTACCAAAGGCTATGCGGCCCCAGAGGTGGAAAAAGTCTATACCCGGGCGCGAGAGCTGTGCCAGCAGATAGGAGAGACTCCTCAGCTCTTCCCTGTGCTGTGTGGACTCTGGGCATTTTATTCCGTGCGGGCGGAGTACAGACAGCACGTGAGCTGGGGGAGCAGCTCTTCGCCTGGCCCAGAGCGTGCAAGACCCGACGTCTCCTCTGGAGCCCACAATGTGCTAGGGTAGACGTTGTACTACCTGGGAGAGTTTGTCCCGGCCCGGGAGCACTTGGAGCAGGGCGATTGCCCTCTATGATCCCCAGCAGCACCCGCTCATCCTCTGGCTAGCGGCTGGACCCGGGGGTGGATTGCCTTCCTATGCGGCCTTGACCCTATGGTTTCTTGGCTATCCAGACCAAGCCCTGAAGAGAAGCCAGGAGCGCTCAGCCTTGCCCAGGAGCTGTCTCACCCCTTTAGCCTGGCTTATGCCTTGGCTTTGCTGCCATGCTCCACCAGCTCCGCCGGGAGGGGCAGGCCACACAAGAGCAGGCAGAGGCGCTGATGTGTACTCGCGACCGAGCAGGGGTTTCCGCTCTGGGTGGCCTGGGGAACTATCCATAAGGGGCTGGGCATTGGTGGAGCAAGGACAAGGAGAGGAAGGGATTGCGCAGATACACCAGGGGCTGGCCGCCTATCGGGCTACAGGGGCAGAGCTGTGGCGGCCGTATTTTCTTGCTTTGCTGGCCGAGGCTATAGAAAAGTAGGACAGGCCGAAGAAGGGTTGAGGTGCTGGCCGAGGCGCTGGCTATGGTGGACAAAACTGGGGAGCGTTTCTACGAGGCAGAGCTGTATCGGCTCAAGGGAACGCTTATGCTGCAACAGTTCAAGGTTCAAGTTCAAGTCAAGTTGAAAAAAGTCCAAGGTCAAAGTCAGAGTCCAAGTCGAAAGATACCGATCCCCGACCCCTGATCCCCGACCCCCAAGGCGAAGCCGAAGCGTGTTTCCACAAGGCCATCGAAATTGCTCGTCGCCAACAGGCGAAGTCACTCGAACTCCGTGCCGCCACGAGCCTCGCCCGCCTCTGGCAACAACAAGGCAAGACGAAGAAGCTCACAAGCTGTTGTCTGAGATCTACAATTGGTTCACCGAAGGATTTGACACCAAAGATTTGCAAGAGGCGAAGACGCTGATTGGAGGAATTGAGTGAGATCGAATGATTAAAGAGAAGGATTCGTTCAAGAAAGCTAGAAAACTTCTTACTGAAACTGAAAAGCTTCGCCGACTTAGGATAGACCTGATGTTATCGAACAAGCTGTCAGAGAACGGCAGGGTCATTGAAGACTATCCGGATCGAGACAGCTAGAGGGCGTAGTTGCTCAGTTCTTGGATTTGTTGGTAGGAGACCTTTGCATATCGTTTGTGGTCAAGCGAATGTCGATGAGATTTATGATTACCGCCTTCGATCTCTTAGTGCCAACCTTGTGCGGACAGTGATTGGACAAAACAGCGGAACCTTGGCTTATCACTCGCTTCGTTGAATGCCTATTTCTGTAAACGAGAGTGGCGTGATGACGAGTATGTCAGTGGCTTGATTTTCCTCAGGACGTGAGCTTAAAGTTGATTGGAAAAAGCGGTTGCCAGAGCCGCCGTGTCAGCAGTTTGGGGAACAGTGCTTTCAGCCGCTTGATATGAAGCTGATGGAGAAGCTGGCACGTCTCCGCAAAGCCGGCTGCACGTTTAACTGTCGATCGTGACAAGAATTCAAGGAATTGTTCGTTCCCTTATCTGTCTTAGCCGCCTGCACCTGGTGAAATTAACCCATGCCCATTCCGTATCGTGACAGCTGACGACCTCGATGAACTGGGAGCAGTTGGTTATCTCAAAATCGAGCCCTTGGTTGACAGTGCAGGGTATCTGGGTGCGCTATTTCTGCTCAATGCCCGTGGTGAACCGCTAGAATTTACTTACAACCGTATCGATACACCCCAAACCTTTTTATGGCGACAAGATGACCTGCGACGAAACGCCGCCAGGAAACTGACTGCCTCGCTCTTCTCTCTCTGTCCACGAACGCCACGGCTGTTGCTCTGTCTTGCCAAAGAAGTCGGCAGCGAATTGTTTTGCCAGGATATCCAGGTGTCCATTCCAGTCTGTCGCCTTGCTCCGAGTCGTGAAACGTTGCCTCATGCCAGTACCGAGACCGAAGACGTTGTTCAGACTTCTGAACCAGTACATGCGTTTTGGTTTCCAGGAAAACCGGCAGAAGATTCGATCGAACTGCGGCTTCTACAACTTGTGGCTGCGAGAGGGTTGTTGCTGGAGCCGTTTGATCGTGCCTCCGTTGGGTTGCGAGAGGTGTATCGGACAAAAGATAATAAGATGACGTAGGAATGCTCTTGCGACGTGTCTGCGCTTCCGGCTGCTACGATCAGACAAATATATGGCAAAACTATGGAGGCACTATGGATTCCATGCACGCTCTTATCGCCGCGCTGTTGGTTGCTTGGGGTATTTCACAAGCGGTGTCATTCGCGATCCAAGCGCGAACGCTGCTCAAGATCCACGAGGAAGTCAATAAGACGCGAGCAACTACGGAGATTACGCTCGAAGCGGCGCTAGAAATCCTTCGACAGTTAAAGGCGAAAGCCTGATGAAACAGCGTATCGTTTGCGAGCAGACTCCAACGAACCAACGTCAGAAAAGCGGTAAATGACTACGGGTGAGGGAATTCCTGGTGGCAAAACAGCAATGGCGAAGAGACACCACGTGCTCGCTGGCTGCGCGTTTTTCGCCGACGAGCTCCGCATCGCTGAACGCCATGCCCGGCGACTGACACTGCCTTAGTGCTCCCTCGCGGCTCACTGCAAGAATATCACTTCCAGTTCTATCATTTATCACTCCTGCGACGAATCTCACCGTGGACCTAGTGCCCGCTGCCAAGGCAGAAAACGGCAGTGTAAATCTGGCGGGCGTATTGTTGATGACCGAGCCGACGCCTCGGCTTCCTTTCTCTAAACCATCAACGGCAGATCACCATTTCTTCACGAACGAGCGACCACAGACGCCACCACAAGTCCCACTATGGAAACGGCTGGCGTATCTCATGCAACCTCCCACGGAGTTGTTGCTGACAAAGAATGGTCCCTTGGAATGGCCCGGAACTTTGTTTGCCTACCAACTGGAAGGCATTCATGCGCTCATGTCACACGACGCACTGTTGCTCGCCGATGACATGGGACTGGGGAAAACAATTCAGACGATCGCAGCGCTCCGATTGTTAACCTTGCAACGCAGCATTGAGTCTGCCCTGCTTATTGTGCGTGCAGGTCTCATCGATCAATGGCGCAAAGAGTTCCAGCGCTGGGCGCCGGAGTTACGGGTCTCGACTATTCGCGGTCCGGCGAGTGAACGCTCCTGGCAGTGGACGACGGCAGCGCATGTCTACCTGGTCAGCTACGAAACCTTCCGTGCCGATTTTACTGAAAATCTCCATTCGCCGCCGCGACGCCGAGTCTGGGATGTGGTGATTCTCGACGAAGCGCAGACGATCAAAAATCGTGAGGCTGAGATCAGTGCGAAATGTAAACGACTGAATCGACGCCGTGCCTGGGCGCTGGCCGGGACACCATTAGAAAACAGCGTGGATGATCTCGCGTCCATTCTCGAATTTGTTACACCACTGGCAGAGGGGGAAACACCACAACGGTTACTCCCTGGGCCGAAGCTGCGCGAAAGACAAGCGCAGGTGCAACTGCGCCGTAAGAAAGCCGATGTGCTGCCACAATTGCCACCGAAGATTGTCAGCCGCATCGCACTCAAGCTCGAAGGGCCACAGCGTGAAAGCTATGACCGTGCAGAACGAGAAGGCATCTTCCATTTACGCGAGAAGGGCGAAGCGGCGCGTGTCGAGAACGTATTGGAACTGGTGACCCGGCTCAAGCAGATTTGCAATTTTTGTCCGCTGACTGGACGCTCGGCAAAACTCGACGACATCCGCGAGCGCTTACGTACCTTAGCTGCTGAAGAACACCGTGCGCTGATTTTCTCGCAATTCGCTGACGACCGTTATGGTGGTCGGGCGATTACCGCGAGGTTGAAGCCGTTTCAACCACTGCTGTACACGGGAGATATGCCGACTGCACAGAAAGAGACGACGATCAAAGCTTTCAAGGCGGACCCTACACATAAAGTGTTGATCCTGTCGTTGCGCGCCGGTGGTCAGGGGCTGAACCTACAAGAAGCGTCATATGTCTTCCATTTCGACCGCTGGTGGAATCCCGCCATTGGCCATCAAGCAGAGGATCGCAGCCATCGGTTTGGTCAAGTCTTTCCGGCGAACGTGTACGTCTACACCTGCGAAAACACAATCGAAGAGCGGATCGAGCACGTCTTGCAGCAGAAACAGTTGCTTTTTGACGAAGTGGTTGATGATGTGTCCATTGATATTCAGTCTAAGCTGACGACCGAGGAGTTGTTCGGCCTGTTTGGACTGACCCCTCCGGCGCCGACGGCATCGGTGCGTCGCAGCAGCGAGCCGCCAGCGAATTACGCCGACATGAGTGGTGTGGAGTTTGAGACCTATGTCCAGCGACTGTTGGAGCGCAAAGGATGGCAAGTGGAAACCACGCCTATTACACGCGATCGTGGCATTGACCTCATTGCACGCCGTGTCGATGAGGTGGGAGTGAGAACTGATCCTGTACATTCAATGTAAAAACCATGCCTCACCTGTTGGTGTGGAAGTCGCGCGTGCGCTGAACGGCGCACTACCGAAGCAATTGTCGGGTGCTCGTGGGGTGTTGGTTTGTCCAAGCGGATTCACTGCGAGTACGATTGCTTTTGCCAAAGAGCGAGACCTTACCCTCTGGGACCGCCATCAGCTTTTTACGCTCGCTAATGAATGAGATGGGGTGCCGTTCCCATACCCTTGTTGCCTCACATAAAGCAGAGGTAAAGTAGAAAAACTTCCAGCGGGGAGCAATCGGTGGGCAGACGAGAGTGGACTTAACCAAATTTGCAGAGATTGAGTTTGCATGGGACAGCAACAACCTTGTCGAGATTGAAGGACATAGATGTTACCGAATGGGAGTGCGAGGAGTGTTTCTTTAATAATCACGAAGTCTATCGTAACAAACGGAAACAGCGACAATACCCAACGTATCGACTTATTGGTAGAACTGATACCGGGAGGAGGCTCAACGTGATCTTTTTCATCCGAGAACGTCACCGGACTGGTGCTGGACGGACGACAGCCTTGGTGCGAGTGATCACGGCTTGGCCTTTGGGATAGAGTATGAAATTAAAACGACCCTCTAAGAAAGCGAGTAGAAAGCCTTCGAAAAGAGACAGATCGACCTGAGCTGTGGGAGCGCGTCGAAGGTTTTACCAGCGTAGTTCGCCCTCCTGTGATTCGGCTTACTCCCACTCTGGCAAAACGGCTCAATACTCTCGCGCTGTTCCACGGAACCAGCAGTGCTGAGGAACTCGCGAAGCGGTGGCTCGCAGAGCGAATTGACTATGAGTTAGGCTTAATTGAGAAAGCGAGACAACAAGCAGGTTGAGTGAAAATAAATCGACCTGTAGCGAGCGCACCATGCGGCGAGAAATATAAGGAGGACTTTATGATTCGCGAATACAAATTTCCCCAACTTGAGAAAGTCATTTTTGGTGCAGGCTCGATCGCCAAGGTGCCGAAAGAAATGGAACGGTTAGGCAAAGAGCGGGCGCTCATTCTCACCGGGAAAGACGCTGGCGACGAAGACTGACTTGGTCCGCAAGCTCGAAACTCTTCTTGAGGACAAATGGGTTGGTACCTACAGCAGTGACGTGGCGTTTGAGACTGTATGTCCAGCGACTCTTAGAGCGTCAAAGTGTTGCAAGTGGAAAGCAGGCCTATGACACGCGAAAGCGGCAGTGACCTCATTGCTAGCCTTTTCAATGACGTGGGAGTAGAGCTGATCCTGTACATTCATTGTAAAAACCATGCCTCCCCTATTGCAGTTCCGAAGTGGTGCTTGCACTGAACGGCGCACTACCGAAACTATTGTCGGGTGCTCGCAGGGTCTTGCTTTGTCCCAGCTTATTCACTGCGCTTACCATTGCTTTTCCCAAAGAGCGAGACTTTACCATCTGGGACCGCCATCTGCTTTTTAGTCTGGTGAGTTAATAAGAGACCCACTTGTCTTCTGGATGCGCGATCTTGTTGCCATTATACTGAGAGGATAGTATTCAGCGGCGATGGCGCTACAAGTCATACAATACGCTATTACCTATGAAATCCTCATTATTACGTTAAACCGCTCACAGCGGATGAATACTTTGGACTGGCAGCATGCGCTTGTAGTAACGCTGGCTGCTTGCCGCGGCAGTACGTGCCCCAAATATCCGTGCCATTGTTGTTACGGTCAACGCGGGATCAGTGCAGGTGCAGACTGTCGTTCACTCAAGGGACTTATTGCCATGTGATGGTAACAAGTCCTTGGGATTTGGAGGTACTTGGGTACTTGGTGATATAGGAAATCCTTTAGCGGTTGTGTATCCTGGTCTAGAGGAATTCTAATAAACCTCCGAGGCCTTTGAGCACGTGGGAATAGAGAACTCTAGCAACTCGAATGAGGAGTAGGACCCCTTAGGACTCCTACTGGCTTAGGCGCTCGGGTACGATTCGCTTGCCAATAAAATCGACGGCTCCCCCCTGAATATTTACGCAGTTTTGGCCTTGCAGGTCACAACTGTTCAGATCCCCAACCCCTACCAGTTCATCCAAATTGTTGAGTTGTAGTTCTGATGTGGTTTTAAGCATTGCCACCGCTTCACTGTTGGGATTCGCAGGATCAAAGGCAAAGAAATATGCGGTCGAACTGAAGCGACGCGGTCCAATGCGCTTCCAACTGCCATACAATGGTGAAACTGGATTCACCCGATCAAACGAACCCGTCGCCAGGAAGACGCCGCCTGCAGTAAACGAAGAGAGCGCGGTGAAAGAGACCTCGGGGGTCGATATTGCGGAAATCCAGGACCCTTCGATGCGAGCTGAGCTGTCGGCACTCGCAGTTGAGCTCATGCTGCCCACACTTCCAATCAGAGCAAGCGTGGCGAAGCCAACCAACAGGGCACTTGCCTTGCGTTTCACAGTTGTCCTTACTAAAGCCAGATTTTGTATCGGTTTCATTGATAATCTCCTGTGGCCACGGAGATGCGTGGCGAGATTGAGCGACTGACACAGTGGTCGCATCTTATCTTGTCGCTTCATTTATTAAGGTGAGAACAGCGTGTGAAAACTGTAATGCTACTTCGCTTTGTCAATGACTACTTTTGCTGGTGTACCTCCTTTCTGCTCAGTCTGTAGCCCGGATGAAATCCAGGTAAGTGTGTTCCCGGATTCTGTTTCATTCCATCCGGGCTACGGCATTGAGCGAGCTGCCTGCGCTCATACCGTTCCGAGATGAGACGACGAACCACAGCGTTGTTTGCTGCTGACATAAGCCCCTCTCCTTTCTTTTCTTTTGTGTGAAAGGAGCATAAGGCCGATGAGGAGAGGAAGTCTCACAATTTCTACACAATTTCTTGACAATTTCATGTCAATTGTTCCGTAAACGTGGTAAAGGGAGGCATGAATTCAGAGAACGATCTTTGCTTCTCGCCGTTTCGTCTCGATCTGGTCAACGAGCAGTTGTGGCGCAATACGCAGGAGATTCCCCTCAGACAGAAAACCTTTGCCGTGTTGCGCTATTTACTGGAACACGCCAATCAACTCGTGACGAAGGAGGCGCTCCTGTGATGCCGTCTGGGCCGAGACCGCCGTGAGTGATGTCGCGCCAGGGGTTTGTGTGCAGGAGCTGCGCCGTGCCCTAGGAGATGATCGCCAGACGCCACGATTTATCGTGACGGTGCATCGGCGCGGCTATCGCTTCATTGCGAAGTACCCAGTAGTCAGCAGTCCGTAGGCAGTAGTCGGAAACTTCCACGTCCGAAGTGTCAAAGCCCCAAACCTAGCCCCTAACCCCCAACGCCCAGTCCCCGTTCTGGTCGGTCGTGAAACCGAACTCGCGCAACTTCACTTATGGTTAGGTAAAACACTGAACGGCGAGCGCCAAATCGTCTTCGTCACGGGCGAGCCAGGGATTGGCAAGACCACGCTCGTCGAAGCGTTTATCGCTCAGAGCACGGAGCACGGAGCACGGAGCAAAGAGCAATAAGCACCTCTTCTCCATTGCTCCCAGCTCTACCCCCAGACTCCTAGCTCCCTAGCTTTGCCCACGGCCAGTGTATCGAGCAGTACGGCCCCGGTGAACCGTACATGCCGATCCTAGAAGCGCTGGGACGACTGTGTCGCGAGCCTGGGGGGGAACGGCTGATTGCCGTGCTCCGTGAACGTGCGCCGACGTGGTTGGTGCAGATGCCGACACTCCTGTCCGCGGTGGATCTCGAAGCATTACAAAGACAGACCCAAGGCGTGATGCGCGAGCGAATGCTACGAGAGATGGGTGAGGCGATGGACGTTGTTACTGCCGAGCGTCCGCTAGTGTTGTGGCTGGAGGATATACACTGGAGTGATACCTCGACGTTAGAGCTGCTGTCGTTGCTCGCGCGACGACGCGAGCCTGCTCGGTTACTCATCGTGAGCACGTACCGACCGGTGGAAATGCTCGCAGACAATCATCCCCTCAAGCCGTTGACCAACGACCTCTACGCGCATCAGCGGGCACACGAACTATCAGTGACTCGGCTCAGCGAAGCCGCGGTGGAGGACTACCTTGCCCAGCGCTTTCCCCAGAGCGTCTTCCCGACTCGGTTGGCCCAGGTCCTCTATCGCCGCTCGGATGGCAATCCGCTCTTTCTGATGACGCTGGTGCAGGAGCTGGTACAGAGCGAGGTCCTCGTGCAAGCCGACGACGGCCTGTGGGCCATGCTCGGAGACGGAGCTGAGCTGGAGACGTGGACGCCCGAGAGTGTCCAGCAGGTGCTGACACGACAGCAGGACCGGTTGGGGAGTGAGGAACACCGAGTGTTAGAAGCGGCGAGTCTCGCGGGCTTGGAGTTCTCGGCAGCGTCAGTAGCGGCGGCCTTGGAGACCGAAACGACCCAAGTCGAGAGGCACTGTAGTCGGCTAGTGGAGCAGCAGCAGTTTCTGCGGCTTGCGGGGATAAGTGAATGGCCGGATGGGACATACGCGGCGCGGTATGGTTTTCTGCATGCGTTGTATCAAGAGTTTTGGCACGAACAGGTGAGCGTGGGACAACGGCAACAATGGCATCTGCGGATAGGGAAGCGAAAAGAACAAGCCTACGGCGACCGGGCCTAAAGAGATTGCCGCAGAACTGGCCAGTGCATTTTGAGCAAGGACGGCCTCTATGACAGGGCAATCCTCTATCTGCAGCACGCAGGCGAGAATGCCATACAGCGCTCGTGCCAATATCCAGAAGCTATCAGCCACCTCAGCAAAGGATCTAGAGTTACTCAAAACGCTCCCGGAAACGGTCGAACGCCATCCGCCAAGAGTTCGAACTTACAGATCCCGCTGGGCTTGGCGTTTATGGCCACCCGTAAGTTCTATCGCACTTGAAGGACAAAGAGTATACTATCAAAGCATTCAAACCGAGTACTAAAGTAGAAGAAATCCCTTCAGCTATTTCCCATCCTGCGAAGTGCTATACTCTACAAGCTCGCGCGATCAGAGTATAATAAAGCGTGTAGAAGGTGGCGAGATCGACTCCTTCATCTTGCTTCATCCTTAAGCAATCTAGGGCTTCTCGGATAGATGCATCTCGCGCAGGCGATCCCGCTGTTCTGTACTTTGAGAGCCTATCCGAATAACCCTGCTGCGCGGAACGCGATTAGGGCACAGGCAAAATGCAGAAGGCAAGATAGTTCTCCGGCCGTCTTGTCCCAGCGATTAAGATGCGCCGAAAGCGATTCATCCAACTATGTGTACGCTCCACCACCCATCGTCTTGCTTTAAAGCTGCGTGCCGTTTGATCTTCTTGCGCTTCTTCGCCCCGTGAGCGAATGTGGGCCGTGAAGCCAAACTCCTGTCAGCATCTCGCGTACTTCCTCGTAGTCATATCCTTTGTCCATACACATGCCCTGTGGGCGTTTCTTGGTCGGGCGGGGCGTTTCAATACCATGCTCTTCATGGTTTGTTTGACCAACTTCATGTCATGCCGATTGGCGCCGTCAATAGCCAAGCCGATCGGGACCCCATGGGCTTCGGTCAGCAGGCTGCGTTTCACGCCGTGTTTGGCGCGGTCCGTCGGGTTGGGACCGGTTTTTTTCCCCTCCCAGCGGCGCTTTGGTCATCGCTCCATCCATTCTCAACCAGTTCCAATCGATCCCCTTCAAATCATCGAACTGTTCCACCCCGGCTTTCCACAACTTCAGAAAAACCCCGGCGGCTACCCAGGCTTGAAACCGATCATGCGCCGTGGAATAGGGACACAACTCGGTCGCGTCCAACGCTCCCCACTGACACCCTGTCCGCAGCACGTAGAAAATCGCATCGGCACACTGCCTATCCGGGTCCGTGGCTTCCCTCCGCCGAAGCGATGGGTGTTGCGGTGCTTCGGGAGCACGGGCGCGAGCACTGCCCACAACTCATCGGACACCCGAAATCCTGCGGTTACTTTGTTCACCGCTGCCCGCTGCTGTTTCTTGCTTGTTTGTCTCATAAAGAGCAGCATAGCAAAATCTAGTTATCCGGATAGGCTCTTAGAGTTTTGAGCAAGTACTCGTTTTATATTATTCCCAGCCGCTGCCGTATCAGACTTTTGCTGGGGTGCTTGCTTGTGCTTCATGGGGTTAGTTTCGCCTGGTGTCTCTGGCATTGTTCTAGGCTATCCCGAGCAGGCCCTTCAGAGGGTTCACGAAGCGCTCGCTCTGGCTAGACAGATCTCACACCCCCATAGCTTTGCTACTGCGCTACGGCTTGTTGCCCAGTCCATCAGTTTCGCAAAGATGTACGGGAAACTCGCTAGAACGGACGGAGGAGTTATCGGCGTTTATCTATCCGCACGGCTCCAAGTTCTTATTTAATTTGTAGCATTCGGAGTTCTTTCTTACAAGGCTGTGCGTAAATTGCGCTAGGGTACAAGGAGGAAGGGCTTACACTGATGCGCACTATAGTTAACAGCATGGACACTCACTCGCGAAGGGAAGTGTAGCTGGTACTCCCGGGTTTTCTTCCCTGCGCTGTAGCCGCGGCCCATGGGATAGCCGAGGGCAATCAGATCAAGGATTAGCGCTGCTCACCGAGGCACTACGTCTTGATATACAAATCTGGTCAGCGTCTGTACGAGGTAGGGGCGTATATGCTGAAAGGGTCGCTAACGCTGCTCAAGGTCGGAGGCCAAAACGTAGAGTTTCAAGTTGAAAAAAGTCCAAAGTCCAAAGTCCAGAGTCCAAAGTCGAAAAATACCGATCCCCTATCCCTGACCCCCTACCCCCAAGGCGAAGCGGAGAAGTGCTTTCGGCAGGCCCTCGATGTCGCCCGTAGTCAAGAGGCGAAAGTCCTTGGAACTACAGGCAGCAACGAGTCTGGCCCGGTCTGTGGCAGAAACAAGGCAAGCAGAAAGAAGCTCGCCAGATGTTGTCGGAGGTCTACAACTGGTTCACTGAGGGATTTGATACAAAGGATTTGCGAGAGGCCAAGACGCTGATCGAAGAATTGAGTCAGTGAGAGATTGAGCTCTCGGGCCATTGAAGAATTGAGTTGTTGAAACATTGGCTTTTCAACTTTGCTTTTCAATACCCCAATGACTCGATGAATAAATGCAGATTAGTACAAAACCTGCTGTTCTCTCAGCCGTGCAATGTCCTCATCTGCATAACCTAACACATCATGCAATACTTCATCCGTATGTTGTCCGAGCAGGGGAGCAGGAGACCTGACACCAATGGGTGCGCTAGTCAAAAGCCAGGGAATGCCAGCTTGCATCTGCGTTCCCACTACTGAATGTGGCAGGCGGGCAAAAAATCCTCACGCATTTAACTGTCCATCCTCCACCGTGCGACAAAGTTAGCTCATAGGCATTATAATCCTTTGGGACCGGCATCAGCTTTTTACGCTCGCTAACGAATAAGATGGGGTGCAGCTCCCATACCCTTGTTGCCTCACATAAAGCAGAGGTAAAGTAGACTACGTTTTCAAGTGGTCAACAGCCAGACTTCCCGCTAAGGAGACGAAGATGCGTGCCAAACTCTCAGCCTATGAAAAGCAACTTGTCCATGAAATCAAGGGAGTGCCAGAAGAATACAGACTCAATCTCCTACAGATTGTTCGCCTGTTCCGTGAAAGTGTAGAGCTCAAGCCCGCCGAGGCGAGTTTCAAGCAAGGCTGGAAGGAAGCTTTGGCAGGAGAGACAAGACCGATATCTGATTTGTGGAAGAGTATTGATGCCGAGTAAGCCAGGAGAATACGTACAGGTCGAATATACGCCAGAATTTAAGCGTAACCTGCGAGGACTGGCCAAGAAGTACCACCATATTCGCTCTGACATTCAACCGGTGATTCAGCAACTACAGGTAGGAGACATACCTGGTGATCAAATACCAAGAACAGCCTCTTCTATCTTCTCGGTGTATTCTGAAAGAGTTCGATGAGCAGTTCGCGTAAAGGAGGATACATGATTCGCGAATACAAATTTCCCCAACTTGAGAAAGTCATTTTTGGTGCCGGCTCGATCGCCCAGCGTGCCAAAAGAAATGGAACGGTTAGGCAAAGAGCGGGCGTTCATTCTCACCGGGAAGACGCTGGCGACGAAGACTGACTTGGTCCGCAAGCTCGAAACTCTGCTTGAAGATAAATGGGTTGGTACCTACAGCAGTTGTCAACAACATGTGCCGAGCAGCAACATAAGCGAAGCGGCAGCGCGCGCACGCGAAGCCCGGGCCGATCTCATCATTAGCTTTGGTGGTGGCAGTCCGGTCGATGCGGCCAAAATCGTTGCTTTGGAATTGTTAGGCGATCGCCCGCAGGATGCCATTCCGCAGATCGCGATCACGACGACCCTCTCTGCTGGTGAGTTTACCCCGTTTGCTGGAATAACGGATGAAAAGACGCGGGTCAAATCAGTCCGTGCTGATCCACGGATTGTGCCGAAGATCGTCGTCCTCGATCCCGAAATAACTGTGGCGACACCAACGCAATTGTGGGCATCGACCGGGATGAAAGCACTGGATCATGCGATTGAAGCATTGTGGTCAGTGAACCCTCAGCCTGTGACTGACGCATTGGCGATGGAAGCCATTCGCAAACTCCGGCACAATTTGCCGTTGTCAGTGAAGGAGCCAAAGAACATAGATGCGCGTGGCGAATGTCAAGTCGCTGCGTGGCTGTCGATTTTTGGCTTAGGCAATGTCGGTGTTCGTCTCAGTCATATCTTTGGTCACCAGATCGGCGCGCGATGGGACGTTCCCCATGGCGTCACTTCTTGTATTACCATTCCCCATTGTATGCGGTTTCTTGCTCCACAGACGTTAGACCAGCAGGCGATGATCGCCCAGGCGTTTGGTATCAAGACCGAAGGACGCAAACTTGAAGATGTGGCGGAAGAGGCGGCTCGTACAGTAGAAGCATTTATCGATTCGTTTGGTGTGCCTCGCCGGTTGCGCGATGTCGGGGCAAAGGAAAATGAACTCCCGGCAGTCGCGCATGCGGTGATTGAAGAAAGTGCGATGTGGCACAAACAGCAAGGTGGGGAGGAAGCACTGCTCGGGTTATTACGGCAGATGTGGTAACCGAAGGGATGGGCAAATAAAGGGTATGAAAAGGGGGAAATCGGGTAAATGGCGAAAAGGGAAAAGGCGAAAGGAAGGGAGTATCTTCCCTTCTGTTTCCTTATCCGTTTTCCTTTCTCCCATTCGCCCGTTTCGCCAGTTTATTTGAGAGAAATGAAAAAGCGCGATATGAGTCAAGTGCGGTTTATTGAAGAGCGACCCCGTTCCACTCCGGTCAAAGCTGAAACTGACGTGCTCGTTGTTGGTGGCGGTTCGGCTGGAGTATCTGCGGCTGTGGCAGCGGCGCGCAACGGTGCCGATGTCATGCTGGTCGAACGACTCGGCTATCTTGGTGGGTTGGCAACCGGTGGCCTGATTATTTTGCTGCTGACACTTGATGATGGTCGTGGCCAGCAAGTGATCGGTGGCTTGTGTCAGGAAGTGACGGACCGCCTGGCAAAGCGCGGCGCGGCAATGTTTCCGTCGAAGTCAGAATGGGGAAGCACAGACGAAACCTTGATCCAGCGTGATCAAAGCTGGGGTCTGGTCTGGGGCCACGGGCCGCACCGGGTACGCTACTCAGTGGCCTATGATCCTGAGGAGTTCAAGTTCGCGCTGAACAACATGGTCGAAGACGCTAAGGTCAAGTTACTTCTCCACTCGTATGCGTGTGATGCCATTGTCGAAGATGGAAAAATCACAGGCGTTGCCTTCCAGAGTAAATCTGGTCGCTTTGCAATTCTTGCTAAGGTGGTGATCGACGCGAGTGGAGATGGCGACATTTTCACCTCTGCGGGAGCGGCGTATGAAAGTGAAGAAGTCTTGCCTTGGTTGTGGTTCGCCATGGGCGGTGTGGAGAATGCCGAGGCTGCGATTCAAGCTGGTGGCTGGTTCTTCCATACTATTGGTGAAGGGAAAGTGTTACTTCCTTGGGGAGCAGCGGAACGTGTCACCCGCAAAATCGATGCGACTAAACCCGAAGATTTGACCTATGCCGAACTTGAATGTCGCAAACGCGTGATGGAAGTCGTTGATCGGTTGCGTAAGGAAACGCCTGGTTTTGCTAAGTCCCACCTTTGCCATATCGCTGATCAGCTTGGAGTGACCGAAAGCCGCCGTCTGGTTGGCGAATATATAGTCGGACGCGATGACATCGATACTCCGTGCGATGATGTAATTGCCATTACTGGTCATTGGACCAAATACGAGGCACTGTACTACATTCCTTATCGTTCATTGTTGCCGAAAGAATTTTCCAATCTGCTTGTGGCCGGACGCTGTATTTCTGTCGATCATCGTGTGCATCATGCAACCAAGGAAATTCCACCTTGCATGGCAACTGGTGAAGCGACGGGAACGGCGGCAGCACTGGCAATACGAACTGGGGTTGCACCAAAGCAGCTGAATATAGATAAGCTCCAACAGACCCTGCAAGAACAAGGGGCGATTTTGCGCATCTAAGAGACTAACGAGTAATAAGTAATGAGTGAGGAAAGAGGTACGTGTGTCCCACTTCGTTCACGTATCACGCATTACGTTCTACTCACGCATTCATCAGCCGCATAAGGAAGGGGAAGTGTATGGCCAACGTTGCCGAACTCTGTACCAAGACGCTGACTGAAGTTGCGGCACTGATCAAGAACAAAGAAGTTTCGCCGGTCGAGCTTACGGGGGCAATGCTCGATCGCATCGCTATACATGAGAGCAAGCTGTACAGCTACTTGACGATTACCGCTGAGCTCGCCCTGCGGCAGGCGAAAGAAGCTGAGCAGGAAATCGCCAAAGGCGTCTACCGTGGACCCCTGCATGGGATGCCGATTGCTGTGAAAGATCTGTGTTTCACCAAAGGCATTCGCACAACCTGTGCATCGAAGATTCTCTCCAACTGGATACCCGATCACAATGCGACGGTAGTTGATAAACTGAATTCTGCCGGAGCTGTGCTGCTCGGGAAATTGGGAATGACGGAATTCGCTCTTGCCGGCTACCATCCGTCAATTCATCCACCGGTGAATCCGTGGAATGCTGATCGCTGGCCAGGGGCCTCATCGAGCGGTTCAGGGGTAGCTACGGCTGCCTCGCTCTGCTTCGGCTCGTTGGGATCGGATACCGGGGGTTCGATTCGTTTTCCGTCGGCAGCCTGTGGCATTGTTGGGGTCAAGCCGACCTATGGCAAGGTGAGTCGTTATGGGGTGTTCCCGCTCGGGGAATCATTGGATCACATTGGCCCTATGACACGTAGTGTCTCTGATGCCGCTATCATGTTGCGTGCGATTGCGGGCTTCGATCCGAAAGACCCGACCACGCGGCGTGTTACCGTTCGTGATTACCTTGACATGCTACGCAACGGGGTCAAAGGCATTCGTATCGGAGTCGATGCCGACTATTGTGCGAAAGGAGTCGA
Organism: uncultured delta proteobacterium; assembly: GCA_963733195.1. Classification (GTDB taxonomy): domain Bacteria; phylum Desulfobacterota; class Binatia; order Bin18; family Bin18; genus VGTJ01. Next base: position 7,772 of record CAVTCR010000042.1, on the reverse strand, counting down.
TCCGCAGGTCAATGCGTCGGTCCTAGCGACAACCAAAATTTTTCAAGAACTAGGAGCGAGTATTCACGAAGTGAAGTTCCCGGTGGGCGATGATCCCTTCTGGTTTACGATCTGCGCGGCAGAAACTGCCGCTGCCCATGAACAATTCTACCCGGCACGTGCCAATGACTACGGCCCAACCTTCCGTTCATTTCTCGAAGAAGGGGTAAAGGTGAAAGGGGCCGAGTACGTGCAAGCACACGTAAAACGACAGGCAGTTTGTCGTATGTTGGATGACATCCTGCAGAAAGTCGACCTCTTCCTCTGCCCCTCTATGCCAATGCCACCGATGTTAGTCAAAGACTTTCGTCCTGACGCTCCGCTCTCACGCGAAGCGAGCTTGGGGCTGCTTCGGCACACTGCGCCGTTCGACCTCACTGGCAGTCCCACCATTTCGGTTCCCTGCGGTTTCAGTACAGAAGGGTTGCCGATGAGCTTACAATTGATCGGACGCCATGATGAAGAAGGTCTCGTCATGCAGGCAGGCTACGCCTACGAGCAGGCAACGGAGTGGCATACGCGGAGGCCGACGCTCTAATACAGAAAAGAGGAAAGGGAGAAATGGGGAAACGGGTAAAAGGAGGGAAGGAGAGAGAAGGAAACACTATTCATAGCTTGTTCTTTTTCGCCTTTTCCCCGTTTTGCTCTGCCACAAGAGAATTGCTTCATGGGAATGGAGTGAGCGGTGTAAACATGGAGCCTTTGCTTAAGAATACTAAGTCGTCCGGCTGATAGAGCATCTTAATCCTGTTGCCGGACACTTTGTACGTGCTGTGCAAGTGGCGCAATTCGCGAAGGGAGTTAATCCACACCGCGTCATCCCGATTCGCTGGTCGGAGCGAACCCAAGAGTCAAAACCATTCAGGGACGTCGCCTCCGTTTTTTCGAAGTAGTCCTTGAGGCGGCGATAGAGCTTGGGGAAGAAGACATGCTTCTTCAAGTCGTCTTTCGAAGTTGCCTTGATCCCTTTGAGTGATTCATCAGCGTGCCATAAACCTTGATCATCGCACGGGCTTGAGCGAAAAGACTTGTGAGGAAGTCGCGCAAAACGGCGGGAAGATTGTTGTAGTAAAGCGGGTAGGCCTCGCCTGCCGCAAGCAGTCTTGCGTTCACGCTGTCAGGAAGCATAGCTGGAGTGACAAACACATTTGCTCCGTCCGCGCGCCCGGTCGATCCAGTAAATAAGAACGATACCGGCCGTCGGTTTTGTTGATTATCCAAATCGCGGGTGAGAATGTATCCCTGAATCGCTGGCGGCACCGAAGAAGTGGCGGTTTCATTGGCATTAAACTGTATGTCTTGGAAGCCGAGCAAATCAAAAAGTCGAGAACGCTGCGGGCGCGGCGGGCAGCCTTAATCTCCTGAATGGTCAGCTGGAGTCAAGTAGTGCAATTCTAACGCATCTACTCCTTCCACACGAAGCTGAGTGGTACCTTTGGTTGGACCGCTTGCGGTAATCTTGGCGTCACCCTGCGGGAAGCCCTTGAGCAGGTCTGGGTTCTTCGGGCGAAAGCGAATGGAATCGCCGTCTGGTTGTCCTCAAAGGCTACGGATTCATCGTTGAGTAGATAACTCGTTATGTATCCTGGTTAGCTTGGCCGTTCACGATTAGAGGACGCTACGCACGCTGCGCGTCAACGCGAGCCCAGCAATCGTCAGAGTCGGATTTGCCGTGGCACCGGTCGGGAAAGACGCTGCTGCCAACGACGAAAAGGTTCTGATGTTCATGGCAACGTCCGAACGAGTCTACCACTGAGTTCGTCGACGCTCGTCCCCATGCGGCATGTCCCCATGGGGTGGGCCGCTGTATTCCACTGCAACTTCCCATCTTTCCACAGCCGCGAATGGTTTCTCGTCTACTGTTGCTCCCATCTTCGTCGAATAGTCTCTGTGGCAACGTGCGTGCGCGGTCTCGAGGGCTTTAACGGTGTATTGTTTATCAACCGAGTATTCGATTTTCGGCCGCTGAATATCGAGACTCGTCGACTTGCGTGGAAAGACACACACGGTTAGTCGAGTAGGGTAGCTGCTCGGTGGAGAATCCGAATCGAACCAAGGAAGTCGCCTTTTCGACGAGTTCCGCTTCTTCAGATCCTCTCCAAAGTAGAACTTCGTTTGGGTCGCTGTCGTTAAGCAATTCATTCAATACTGTGGTGGCGTTACCGGCGCGGCCCCAGCCATCATTGCCAAGTGTCATACGAAAAGCGCCATGCTTAGAGCGAAACGGTCCGTCCCGGAAGACTTCGATTCCAGTAATGCTTTGTCCGCGGATGGGTTTGATCGGTTTGGAAATGAATGGATCCTTCGCCCAGGATGTGTCCATCAGATTACGGCCGACCTGATCGCTCTTCTGGCCAGGTAGGACACGAGAAGGATCTTTGGGCTTTCGATGGCGTTTGCGGCGAGGATGACGAAACGGGCTGTAACTTCACGAGCCTGCTTTAGCTGCGTCGACTTTCAGTCTTTGAAGAGGACCTTAGTGATGAGTCCGGACTGCGAATCGAGCCTCGAGTTTGAAAACCACACAGCCAGAACGCAGTTTCACTCCTTGTTGTAAAGCGCGCCTGAGGTGAATGCTCGCATCGTATTTTGCACCTATCGGGCACAGCGGAATACAGTTGTTGTTCCCCTCGAGGCGGGCCGCTCCTCTAGGGCGCAATTTCTTCGCCTGCGGAGTCTGATAGCCTCGGATGTATGGCTGTGATCATGCGGTACAATGGCGTGGTCGAGGCCGTGTTGCAACTGATCACTGAAGCTTTTCACAATCTCAGGCTGGAAACGGCGGCTGAGAATGGCCCCGAGCATTCCGTTCCATTCTTCGTCATCACCTGAGACCCCCAACTCGTCCTCCGCGTCGCAATACCAATGTTCGAGATCGTCGTAGGAAATCGGCCAGTCGGGAACGTCAGTGAGGCCGTACACGCTCTTCAGCCGGAAATCGTTAGGAATCATCCGTGGTGTGTTGCCACGCCACGCCCACGTCGTGCCTCCCAGCATCCGCTGGTAGTACCCTTTGAAGAGGCCGGTTCCGTTCGTACTCGTGTCCTTCTGGTCAAAGTACTGACATCGTTGTTGCCAGGGCTGGGATAATAGTTCCTGTTGGGTGATTCTAGATAGGGGGTTTTCCACGATTTGTTCGGCGCAACCTCCCATACGCGGTGAAATTGTTCCCGCTGGAAGCCCCCTAAGCCATTGTCCCCTGCTTCAAGGATCAAGATACGCGCTTTCGTGTCAGCGAGGCGGCTTGCACAAATCGCACCCGCCACGCCAGAGCCGATGATCACAACGTCGTATTCAGGTGATTTCGATTCCATAGGCTATAAACCTCCGACAAGGTTAAAGTGATTGTTCTTGCTACTCTGGTTTGGACACCCAGTATCCATGTTGGCGATTGGAGTAGCCCTGCACCTGGGCCTTGATGAGAGCCCCACACGATACTACGTTGATGCTGCCCAATGTCCCCGCCGAGCTCATTCTTCCGCGTGGCGTCCTGAGGGTCATCAATAACAGTGCGATACCAGATTTTGATGACCTGCCGCGCAGCCTTGCGCAAGGCTGGCCGCCTCGGGACGAGCCAGCCGTTTGCGCAATTCCGCCGGTTGGATCTGCCGTGGGCTTTGCTTCCTGCCATGCCGTTGCCAATGCGCTCGAGTTCAACAGGGTAAGAGGCTTGCAAGCCGATCCAGGTGGATTTGACCAAGTGTTGTCGGCTTGCCGTCCGTGGTTTGCTGCTTCGCGTCTGCCGGAAGTTCTTTCGCGCTGACGCCCGTCAACACCGCAGAGAGTTCGAGGAATTCGTCGAGATTCATAGATAGTCCCCCTTGAAGTTGATGGTTTGACTTGCCCGACACCAAGGATTTCACTTCTCCCGAGGATAGCAGGCAGGGCAATCCCCCAAGCCCCATCGTGACAATGGGCGTCCAGTATTGCTAATCACAATCAGTGTGTTATTGACACTATAATAGTGAAGAAGGTCATGCCTCGTTTATCCTCTATAGTGACGAAAATAATGCCGTTTAGGTGAAATTAAAAAGATCAACTGTATTACGCATATACATTCGCGCTCAGAGCGCGAGTACGGGCAGGTCTGGAAAATTTCGTTGATGAGGCGCGTTTGTAAGATGAAAAATTTCTTTTGAAGGAATAGGTTACCTCATTCTGTCAACAAAAGTTGACAGACAACAAAATTTGACACTGTTCTTAATGCCTGATCATAATGGCTCCACAATTCGGCCCTCTCATAAACCCCAAAACGTGATGGATATCCGGGAAGCCATGTCTGCGTGCGGGAATACGATAAAGGTAAGGAAGCTGAGAATAAGCATTGTGACAAGTGTCGAAGGTGCTTTACTGCTCGCTTTTCTCAAATTACGATGCTACACCACGTGGCGTGCAATGCTCTGACAAGTAAGGGGACTGTTATGGACAAGGGAACCACTCACCCACGTATGCTCGCAGATTGTAAGGTGCTTGATTTCACTCAGTATCTGGCTGGACCAACAGTGACACGGCTGATGGCGGAAATGGGCGCCAATATTATTAAAGTTGAGCCCGGGCCGGGAGGCGACCCGTCGCGATTGCTGCCGTTTCTCAAAGATGGTCGCAGTGCCTATTTCGTGCAGCAAAATCGCGGCAAGAAAAGCTTGTGCATTGATTTCAATAAACCAGAAGCGCTCGAGGTGATCCGTGCGTTGGTGAAGACGGTTGATGTCGTGGTCGAAAACTTCGGCCCTGGCGTGATGGAGAAGCGTGGACTCGACTACGCGTCGCTCAAGCAAATCAATCCAAAAATCATCATGGTGTCGATCTCTGCCTTTGGTCGTAAAAGTCCACTGTCACATAAAGTGGGCTACGATCTGATTGCCCAGGCCTTCTCAGGCATCATGCATATGACTGGTGAGGCTGACGGTCCACCGCAATTTGTTGGGTTAGGGATTGCCGATGTGGGCAGCGGGGTGCATGCCTTTGCCGCGTTGGGTTATGCATTGTATTACCGCGAAAAAACCGGCGTAGGGCAGCATATTGATCTGGCAATGGTGGATGCGCTGTATCACATGCACGAAGTGAACGTGCAGGCGCATACGATGAGCGGCGGTGCGTACGTGCCCAAGCGCACAGGTTCCCACCACCCCCTCATCTGCCCCGTAGGAGCATTCAAAGGACCACAAGGATGGATTGTAATTTTGGTACTTGATCGCCAATGGGAGAGTCTGTGTCGGGCGATGGGGAAGCCAGAATTGGTCACGGACCCGCGCTTTATCACCGGAGTTGATCGCGGCAAGAACCAGGGGGAGCTTATCCAGATGATTGAAGCATGGCTGCAATCATTTCCGTCCGATGAAGCGGCACTGAAAGCGATGGACGAGTACCGTATCGCCTGCGCTCCCGTGATGTCGATCGTCGACTCGTTGGCACATCCGTATTTCAAATCCCGCGACATGGTACGGACGGTGCCAGACCCAATTCTCGGCGAGCTCACGATTCCCGGCTTCCCCCTCAAGTATTCGGAGTTCCCTGAGCTTCCCGATATTCAAGCGCCACTTTTAGGCGAGCATAACGCCGAAGTGCTCAGTGCTTACTTAGGGTACACGGCGGAGCAAGTAGCGGAATTACGCAGACAAGCGATCCTGTTTGCGGGAGATCGGTAGGCATGATGTCGCTCTGTCTTGCTTACTGCGCTGCGATTACGCACTGAAAGGCGAAGTTCTGCCTCCCGTCCTTCAAAGACGAATCGGGCGGCTTGCATATCTGGACGATGCGCTAACGCGCACGCTTCCAGGTTTTGCAGCGGAGGAAACAACGGCTTTTCACCGCTGTCTAGGGAGCGGTGCGAGAAGATTTCCGCTCACAACGACAGGCGTGTTTTCTCCGAAACCAAGAAGCACGCGGAGCTATTGTTTTTTCTCGATCCGTTCCATTTCCCTTTCGAAAAGGTCACGCTGCGCCTGATCTTGGTCGAGGCGTAGCGTTTCCAGTTCGAGAACAGAAATATCTTTAGGTATTACCGAGCAGGTTTTCCTTATTTTTTAATGCGAGTGGGCAGGTAAGCCATCATGTTCATGCTCAGCAATGTGGTGATGTTCCTCACCTGGAGCGTTGGCAGGATCAACGTGGATTATCGCATCGGACAGGTAACTCACGTAATGGAGGAGCTGGTGGCGAGCCTCCTTCGCATCTCATGTCCCTCCTGCACAGAGAACCCCGCGTCCACGGCAACATTGACTTCTGCATGTAGCCGGATGGCCCAACCATCTGACTCGCACTTCCGTAACGTCGCGAACTCCTGGGAGGTGAGTGACTGCCTGCTTTATTTCATCAATCACTTCTGGCTCTACCCCGTCAAGGAGGCGGGTGAAGATAGCCTTCCCAGATTCCCAAACAATGCGGAGGATGGCCACCGTAATGAGCAGGCCAATAAGGGATCCCCCGAGAGGATAGCCCAACCACACGCCCCCGGCACCGAAAAGCACTGCCAAGCTGGTTAAGCCATCGACACGGGCGTGATAGCCATCGGCAATGAGGGCAGCGCTGCCGATTTCCTTGCCAACCTTTATACGCAAGATCGCCACAGCCTCATTGCCGAGGAAACCAATGACTGACGCAACGACCACGCCCACCAAGATATACTGTCCACGGGGAGGAATTGCGGTTTTAGAGACAGGGCGTTTGCATCTGGTAAGCGGTAGGCATGACGATGCAACTGGAGTTTACCCCCGAGATTTGAAGCGCTGAACTATGAGCGGTATCGCCATCCGATGCCGTTGGTCCAGCGGCGGATGGAGGCGTTGTGGTTGAAGAGTCATGGGTTGCCGCATGGGCAGATTGCGCAATTGGTGAACATCACGGAGAACACGCTGCGCGACTACTTCCAACTCTATCTTGAGGGGGGAGTGGAGCGGCTCAAAGAGGTGGCGATCCAGGGACCGGAGAGTGCGCTCCAGGAACACTACGCCATCCTTGGAAGCCTACTTTCGCGCCCATCCGCCAGCGACGATCAAAGAAGCGCAAACAAGATCGAAGCGCTGACGGGCATCAAGCGCAGTGAGACCCAGGTGCGGGAGTTTCTTAAAAAAAACTCCATCTCCGCTGCCGCCGCGTCGGGATGCTCCCCGCCAAAGCCGACCCCGACGCGCAAGCGCGCTATCTGGTGGAGGAGTTAGAGCCGCGCTTAGCCCAGGCCCGGGCGGGGCAGCGCGCTGTCTTCTTTGTCGATGCCGCGCACTTTGTGTTAGCTCCCTTCCTGGGGTTTCTCTGGTCCCTGACACGGATCTTCCTGCGCGCGCCAGCGGGCCGTCAACGCTTCAACGTCCTGGGCGCGCTCAACGCGATTACCCATGAACTCGTCACCGTCACCAACGACACCTACATTACTGCCACCGAGGTCTGTACCCTCTTGCGCCAACTCGCGGCGCTCAACCTCGGCGTCCCCCTCACGGTGGTCCTGGACAATGCCCGCTATCAGCGCTGTGCGCAGGTCGTGACCCTCGCCGCCAGCTTACAGATTGAGTTGTGTTTTCTTGCCTCCCTATTCCCCCAACCTCAACCTGATTGAGCGGCTGTGGAAGTTCGTCAAAAAGCAGTGTCTGTACTCCACCTATTACGCGGACTTCGCCGCGTTCAAAACCGCCATTGTTCAGTGCTTCGCGCAAACTCCTACCACCCATCGTGCTGCTTTGACTCCCTGTTAACCTTACACTTTCAGCGTTTTGAAAAAGCGCAATTCCTGCCCGCGT
>CAVTCR010000041.1:0-66147 GCA_963733195.1 uncultured delta proteobacterium | reverse complement strand
ACATCTGAGAGCGGGAGCCCGCGCTCGGAAATGTCCGCAGCCGAGGGATGAGCAGAGCAATCTGGATGGCTGTCGCAGTTCGCATTTTAACCCCTAGCGGTCATCCCGTCGCAAGGGAATGCGGCAGCATGACGGACTATTCGCTTGCCCTGTTGCTGCGGCCGCCCTCTTGCTGAAGAAGCTTTTCCTCGGCTGGCGTTAAGCTGCGCGGCTGGACCCTGATCGTTACTTTGTTGAGCTTGCCGCTGAAGCGGAACGGGACCTGATAATCCCTGTCATCAGAGCTTCCGGAATCTCTACCTCCGCCGTGATCGTGTAGGAGGTGGCGAGGAGCTGCGGGGCGTCTCCCATCGGGATGCCGGTCAGCTCAGCGGAATGGTGAAGACGTTCCGGCCGGCGGTCACGCTGGGCCGCGGTGTGACCATGCGCGATGCAAGCGAGTTGTCCAGCGGGAAGACCTGGTACTTCGCCGCCTGCACCATGAACAGCTCCTGCATCTGTTTCAGCTTGTCCGGATTGGATGCGGCCAGGTCGTTGTCCTGCGTCCAGTCCTTGGTCGGGTCGTAGAGCTCCACTTGTAGCTGTTCATCACGTCCTGGTTGGGCGTCGCGCCGAGCTTCCACGGCGGGCTGATCGGTTGCGTGTTGGCGTACCAGCCGTCGTGATAAATGCCTCGGTTGCCGAACATCTCGAAGTACTGGGTCCGGTGTGTGGTGGGCGCATTGGTGTTGGCCTTGTCCCACGTGTAGGCCATGCTCACGCCCTCAATCGCCTTCTGGGCGATACCGTCGACCACAAGGGGCTGCGGGAGGCCGGTCGCCTCGAGGATGGTCGTCGACGTTGTTGAACTGAGCAACCTCGTTGGGCGTGCCGTTCGGCGATCCTTCGGCGCTCGAGCCATTGTCGCCGCTGATGAAGATGATCAGTGTGTTGTCGAGCTTGCCGACGTCCTCCACTGCCTGGATGACGCGACCGATCTCATGGTCGGTGTAGGCGAGATACGCGGCATATGCGTCGACCTGGCGGATGAACAGCTTCTTCTCGTCAGGGCTCAGAGTATCCCATTTCTTCAGTTCGTCGGGCCACGCCGTCAGCTTAGCGTGCGCCGGGATTACGCCGAGCTCTTCTTCTGGTTGGCAAAGATCTGATCGCGCAGCTCGTTCCAGCCCTTGTCGAATAGCTGCATATCGCTGATCTTCTTGGTCCACTCCGGCGTGGGGTGGTGCGGCGCGTGGGTGCCTCCGGGCACGTAGTGTATGAAGAACGGCTTTTCGGGGTCGACGGCAGTCAGGATCTTCAAATGGGCGATCGCGTTGTCCGCCATCGCCGTGGTGAATTCCACTGCGGGTTACCTACGTAGGGATAGATCGCCGTGGTATTGCGGAATAGGTTCGGCTGCCACTGGCTGGTATCGCCACCGACGAAGCCATAGAAATACTCGAAGCCCATGCCGGTCGGGCCACTGGTCGGAATGGCCCGGCTTGGCTGGCCTGGAAGGCTGGCGTGTTGTGATCCTTGCCGAACCAGGAGGTGGCGTAGCCATTGTCCTTCAGGATGCGGCCGATGGTTGCCGTGTCTTTGGCAAGGATGCTGTCGTAACCCGAATAGCCGGTGGACATTTCCGAGATCACGCCGAAGCCCACAGCGTGGTGGTTGCGCCCCGTGATAAGGGAGGCCCGTGTCGGCGAGCACAGCGCGGTGGAATGAAACCCGAGCGACGTTCATGACCCAACGTGTACCTCATGGTCGCGTCTAGTTCGGTGGTGCATCGAAGGTACTTGATGCTTGGTATTGGCGATGCAGCCGCCCACTAGCCGCCGTTGGGCACGAGCGGCAATTCGGCTCGCGGCTTATTGACTATTGTCCTTGGGTCCTGCCGCGCGGCGGTTGGGCCCGAAAGCACGCTTGGCTAACTCGGCGAGCGCGCCATCTAGGACGGGATCGGCGCCGTTCGAGTAGGGCAGCGGACGCTGCACCGCAATATCGGGCGCGACACCTGACCCTTCCAGGACCTCGCCATCGACCTCCAGCCCCATCACAGCCAGGTAGAGAAGATTGCCGCCGGGCATGGCAAATGCCGACGCGGCGCTGACGGCTCCCGCCGTAGGCGTGCCGATCAGCATCCCCTGTCCCTCGCGCCTGTAGGCATGGACGAACAGCTCGGCGGTGCTGCGTGTGTGGTGATCGATGAGAAGAGCGGTCCTTCCCCGTAGCGAAACCGATGCCTGGGTGCTGTCGCGCTTGTTACGCGAGCGGACGCGCGGACCCCTCGGATCAATTAAGTCGAGATAGCGGCCTGCGGTAGTGCCGGTTCCGCCGATCTTGCCGCGCATGTCGATGATGAGCGCGTCGAGCGGAGCCGTAACCAGAGTTTCTTTACGTTATCTTGGTCGCTTGTCTCGGACTTTGCAGGCCGAGCAACACCGCCTTCGACGTTTAGCTTGGCTAGAGCGGCCTTGAGGGACTGCGCTGATTGATCCCCGACCGACGCCCACACGTGCACGTAGCCGATGCGGCGTCCGTCTCGCTCAATGACGCGCGCGCTTGCCAGAGTCGCGTCGTTGAAAAGGCGCAACGGCGCGATCCGCACTACGTCGCAGCGCACCATCTGGATAGGTCCACCGCGCGTGCGCCTGATCGCGAGGGTCGCCTCCTGACCGATGCGACCGCGAAATGAACGGATTGGGTGGAATGGTGCTCCGTCGACGTTCACGAGCTCATCGCCGACTTTGATGCCGACACGTTCGGCTGGCGATCCCTCCAGCACCGCATCGACAAAATGGCTGTCGTCGATCCGCACTGAAAAGATCCCGATACCCGCGTAGTGGACACCGCTGCGAAACTGTTTGGCGAGCTTCCTGGCACCGCGGCTGCCGGAAAACACGTCGAGTAGGTTGTAATAGTCCTGGTCATCCGGAGTCAGCAGACCCGTGTGTGAGGTCTTGAGCTTGCCCAGCAACGCGTTGATGCGCCGCGAAGCCTCTTCGAGTGTCGGAGCCTCGGCAATTTCCGGACGCGCAAGTTGCGCTTGGCGCTCCCAGTCTGCGCTGGCGAGACCGTCCTTATCCCAGAACGACTTGCCGACTCGTTCGACCACCGCATTGAACAACCGGTCGAAATCCTCGCGGGTCGATGCCTCCGCTGCACCGAGGCGTGAATTCGCCGCTTCCTGTGCAGTCAGCGCGCGGGTGCGGGAAGGACAAAGAGCGTGAGAGCGGCAATGGCGAGTGCGGCCACGTCCCAAGCCGCCGGGCTGCGGGTCGTTTGGTGATCATGCCAGACTAGAAATCGATCTCGCATGCTGCACCAGTTACAGCTTGTTAATCCTGACTGCTCGACCGGCGATCAGGCCACCGTGCACGAGGACCTCGGGCATGATACGGACGCGCCCTCCTCGGTCGGCTACCTCGCTTGATGCAGGCAGTCCGCGCCGACCCAGTTCTTCACGGCTTCGGCGTAGCGAACGAGGCTTGGCCACGACAACTAGCCCCGAAGCGGCTGCGTCGATGCGCAGATGATCGATCGCAACGCAGTCAAGAAAATGCCTAACACACCTGCAAGCTTGTTCATGACGTCACGCTGGCGGCTCGGCTCCGCCATCCCGAACATAACGGGATGGCAGGTCCCGACTGTCGAACGGATGCAGACATGCGGTGGTTTGAGCGGGTTGTCTCTGCTCTGATTGTGTTGGCGATTTTCGCCGGTCCGGCATGGTGCCTCCGAGCGTCTCGCGCTGCTGATTGGCAACCAGAGCTACAACGCCAAGGTTGGCCCACTCAAGAACCCACACAACGACATATTTCTCGGCGCGGCGCTGCGGTCGCTCAAGTTCAAGGTGACCGAGGTCAAGGATGCCAACTACGGCACGATCGATACCACCATCAAGCGCCACATCCAGAACGTGCGGCGGGAAGGCAAAGGCGCGATCAGCTTCGTCTACTACTCAGGCCATGGTGCGGCCGACCCGACACCAAGATCAACTACCTGATCCCGGTCGATGTCGCCAACGCCGACGACGACGATTTGTGGATCAGCTCGATCAACCTCAATGGGGTTGTCGAGGCGCTGCGCGCGCAGGCTCCAGGGCCACCCACTACGTCGTGTTCGATGCCTGCCGCAACGAGCTGAACCTGACGCAGAAGGACAAGCGGGCGCTGACCAATCGCGGCTTTGTACCCATCGCCTATACCCCGGGCGTGATGATCGCCTACGCCACCGCTCCGGGAAAGACTGCAACCGATCAGGGGCGGCGGCGGCCTACGCCAAGGCGCTGGCCGACGAGATCGTCAAGCCCGGCATCGAGGCCGTGACCATGTTCCGCCGCGTGGCGCTGAGGGTGAACAAGGAGATCGGCCAGGACCCCTGGATCGCCGCTTCGACGCTGCCGGAGGTCTATTTCGCTGGCGAGGCCGCAACCCCGGCAGTGCTCGTGGCGCCCGGGGAGCTGAAGGAGCAACAACTCACCACCGCCCGGCGGGCCCACGCCGATATCCTTGCCATGGCCGCTGACGACGCGGCCAAGCAAAAAGCCACCTCTCAGCTAGAGCATCGCGCCTTTAATCGAGTGCATATCCTGCGTGCCTGAGGAAGTTCCAGCATTCGCGGGGCTGGAACAGCGAGCAGATGTCGCCGACGGCACGCCACAAGGCGTCGTAGGTTCGTGCTCCGGCGGCGCGCAGGTGGGCTTTCAGCTTGGCGAACGCCATCTCGATGGGGTTGAGATCGGGCGAGTAGGCGGGCAGGAACAGGAACCAGGCGCCACGGGTCTTGAGCGCATCTGCAGCCCTGGCGGAGGCGTGCACCTTCAGGTTGTCGAGCATGACGATGTCGCCGGCCTGCAAGGTCGGGGCGAGCTGGGTTTCGATGTAAAGGTCGAAGGCATTACGATCCAAGGCGCCGTCGATCAGCCACGGCGCCGTAAGGCCATTGCAGCGCAGGGCGGCAATGAACGTCTGTGCGTGCCAATGGCCGAACGGAGCCGCGCCGGGTAGCCGCTCACCCTTCAGGGCACGGCCGCGCAGCCGGGTCAGCTTGGTGCTGGTCGAGGTCTCGTCGATGAACACGAGGCGGTGCGGCATGGCCCGCATGATCGGCTGGCGCCTATGCACCCAGGTGTTGCGCGCCTTGGCGACGTCGGAGCGTGCGCGTTCCGTGGCCAGCAGGGTTTTTTTTATAGCTGAACCCGGATTTGCACAGGAAGCGCGACAGCGAGGCCGGCGATGCCGCGACGCCATGCCGGGCCTCGAGCTCGGCGGCCAGTTCCGGCATGGTGATGTCCGGCTTCTCCTTGACGCGTCCGATCAGGAACGCTCGATACGGCTCGAGCTTGCCAGTGCCCGGTGGACGGCCCTGCCGCTCCGGCGCAACCGAGCCCGTGCGACGATGGCGCGCCACCAGCTTGACCGAGAACGACGGGCTGACCGCCAGAGCCTCGGCCGCACCGCGCCTCGATTGGCCGCCCGCCACTCGCGCTACCACCCGCCGACGCAGATCCAATGAATAGCTTCGCCCCATGATCCACCTCCGCGCACGGTGAATCACAGTTCGCCGATTGGGGAATCCCAATTCCGACTTATGGCGCGATGCTCTAGCTGACGGCGAGCGAGCGATCCGCAGCGGCGATGACGCGGAACCAGCAAGATCGCCGCCGAATTGCAATCGCTTGGAGAGGAGTTGACCCGCGAGTACACATTCACAATCGTCTCGCGCGCCGGCGAGCCAACCGGCGTGTGGCGACGGCCCCCCGGCAACAGCGATACGCGCAACTACTACCTGATGGTGGAGGCGATCGCACCGGATGGTCGCAAGCTGAGCCTACCGATCCGCAACGAGGAGAACGGCGTCACCGAAACCGTCGCGATATTCGGCGTGCGCGTGTCGCGCGAAATCTACGAGGCGGTCGCACAAGACCGCCTGGACGACGGTATCGTTCAGCGTAACCAGTTCGGGGTCAAGCGTCGCGGCAAGCTCGCGATCGAGTATCAGATGCCGTTTGATGGCGGTTTTATTACCAAGTGGTGAGGAGTCCGTTGGCTGTTCAGGAGCAGAGCGGCCGCTCCGCCGATCAGGCCCGCTGCTTCGCCTCAACGTGGCGAGCGAAGTTGTTACGATCGCTTGGTCCAGATGGGCCTGCGCCTCGCTCAGCTCGCCCAGAATGCACAAGACCTCTCCCAGCCCGTAGTGCGCCGCCTGGAGGAGTACGGGATTTTGTGCGCGCTGGGCTATGCGCAGGAGATTCTCAGTCAACTCGCGCCCTGACTCGTAAATTCCCCCGGATCACATGAAAGACCGCCAGTCCCGACAGCACCGCGAAGAGCCGCGGCGACTCGCCGATCTGCCGGCACAGCGTGAGGGCGTGGCTGTACGTCTTTTCCACCTCCGGGGCGCTATAGCCCTTGGTAGCGATCAGCGAGCCACCCTAGGCGATTTGCAAGTCCAGCTCTTGCTGGGCGCGCTCGGGGTGTCCGGCAAAGTGTTGAGCAGCTCTAGCCCCTTGGTGAGGAGGGTGATTGCTTCCTGATAGGCAGAGCGCCGCTGCGCATTCTCGCCCGCTTGTTGCAGATACTGGATTGCTCGCTTGGTATCCCGCCCCCGCTCAAAGTGCACGGCCAGTTCTGCGGCAATCTCTCGCGCTCGGTCGCCGTAGGCTTGTTCTTCCCGCTCACCAATCTGCCGATGCAAACGGCTGCGCCGAGTGGCGGAGATGCTGCTCGTACAACACTTCTTGATACAAGGCGTGCACGAAGCCGATAGCGTGCCGCCACCGTCCCATCCGGCCATTCGCTCGTCCCTTGGGTACGGAGGAATTGTTCTCGGCGTACCAATCCATCACAGTGTGTTTCTACCGCCTCTGTCGATTGCTCTGTGCCCGCGGCCACGGCTGCGGCAGAGAACTCTGCTCCCGCCACACTCGCTGCCTCTAAGATTTTACGCTCGTCAGGATTCACGCGGGCAAGCTGTTGCTCAATCAATTGGCGGAGATTCTCTGGTACCCTCAATGCCGTCGTCTGCAATTTGTCCTTTGATTTCCCAGTGCCCATCGTGCTGTGGTGATGACCTCGCGCGCCACCAGCTCATTGGTCACGTTCACCATGAACAGTGGATTGCCATCCGTGCGCTGATGAATGACGTGGGCCAGTTTGTGTACGGACTCTGCGACAAAGGGTTCCCTCTCCCCTTGCGGGAGAGCTTGTCCTTCGCGTAGTCGGAGGAGGACGGGTGAGGGAGACGAGGGTAAATCTCATCGCCAGATATTCGGCGACCGCCGCTTCACTCAGAAAGTCCAACGCCAACTCCTCACACTGCCCATGCAGTTGTAACTCCTGCTTGATCCCTTTGAGCGGATGGTCACGGGTCAACACTTCCACCGGGCGATAGGTGCCAATGATCAGTAATCGGGCACGCTCCTGGCGGTGGGCCAGCATCGAGAGCAAGTCTAACGTCGACACATCACTCCAGTGCAAGTCTTCGAGCACTAACACCAACGGGCGTTCGGCAGTGATCACTTCGAGTGCTTCGGCTAACTCTCGCAACATCCGCTCGCGCGTCACGCCTGCCGTCCGTCGCTGCAACTCTTCCAGCTCTGCCGTGCTGAGTAACGCGGGCATCTGCACCAGCCAACTCGGGGCGTGCTGCCGCAGGAGCGTAATGACAGAGTTCCCGGTCTCGTCTCGACACAATCGCCCCAAGGCTTCCAGGATCGGCAGATACGCTTCGCCTGCACCGTAGTGCTCAATGCACTGCCCCCGACCAAGCCAGGGAGGCAGGATTTGGGATGTAGGCTTTGGGATCTGGAATTTAGAATTGCCTGATCGGGGCGGAGGGGAACCAGAGCCTAACCCCCAGTTCCCAATTCCTCTGAGAAACGCTTCGACCACCGTCGTCTTGCCAATCCCTGGCTCACCCGTCACAAAGACCAGCTGGCGCTCGCCGCTTACCGCTTTCTCTAACCACTCGTGCAGTTGGCGAGTTCCGGCTTCGCGACCCACCAGGGTAGGTGCTGGGTGTTGGGGGCTAGGGGACCAGTCGGACTGATCTTTGACTTTTGCCTTTTGATTTGCTGCTTCTTCTTGCTGACTCCCGACTACTTTCCCGATGAAGCGGAACCCGCGTCGGTGCACGGTCTCAAGGTATCGCGGCTTGCGAGCGTCATCGTGCAACGCATGACGCAATTCCTGAATACACGAGGTCAGGGCGGTATCGCTGACGACGGTGTCGGACCAGACGCTGGCAAAGAGTTCGTCCTTGGTCACCACGTGCCCGGCCCGGGCCAACAGATAGCGGAGCACGGCAGCGGCTTTCAGCGTTAACCTCACTTCTTGTTTGCCCCGCCAGAGTTGCCCCGTATGGAGGTCCAGTCGATAGGGACCAAAGCTAAGTGATTGGTACGTCTGCATTTTCGATGCGCCTCACGTCCTAGAGTAATCCCACAGTAATCCCAGAACTTTCCTATGACTTTCTTTCTCCGTGCTTCTATTCTCCTCGCACAGCGCATGCGTGATTGCAAGAGAAAGAGGGAAACGGAACAACCCTATGACCCCGCACCCAACAGAAACGGCTCCTTTGTCAGTCCACTGGGCGTTTGTCGTGCACTTGCGGACGAGCACGGACATTCCACGGGGGCAACTCGCCGGGCGGGTGGAACATGTGGTGTCGGGGCAGTCGATGCACTTTGCTTCGCTGGAGGAGCTGTTGGCGTTCATCGACCAGGTGTTGGCTAACGTCCGGGCTCCGCCGCGTCGCAGACTACGAGCCAAATAGCCGAGTAGCCCGGATGAAGCCCTTCGACTTCGCTCACCTGTGCCTGCGGCACTGGCGCAGGCAGGACAGGCTTCGCGGAATCCGGGAGAGGAAAAGGAATGGTTCCTGGATTGCACTTCGTTCCATCCAGGCTACGAACTACGAACACTAACCCTTTTACCAAGCAGGAGGAAATGACTATGAAACGACAGATTGGTGTTGGAATGCTTTTGGCCCTCGGGCTCCTCATCTCAGGAGCTGGACGTCCAGAGCAGGCATGGAGCGATAAACCCTGCTCGCTGCGCACGCTGAAAGGGACCTATGTGTACCACTGTGCTGGTGTCCAGCTCGTGGATGGGCAGCCGGTCCATTTCGCCTTCGCTGGCAAGGATCAGTATAACGGCGACGGCACGATGACCGGCGTCTACTCGTTCAGCGATAATGGCACGATCTCGCACCACGTCTCCTATACCGGCACCTATACGGTCAACCCGGACTGTACCGGCGCCCTCACCACGAAGGATGAGAATGGGGTTGTCACGCACGCCGATCTGTTCTTCGGGCGCGACGGTGAGGAGGTGAGTTTCGTCCTGACCGATCCCGGCGTTGTGGATGCAGGGGTCGAACGAAGAGTGAGCAAGTAAGACTCGCATTAATCCTGTGTCGGTCGCACTGGCGGACCAGCTCCCCGACAGAGGGAGCTGGCCGCCAGTGGCACCCAAACAGGAAGTGCCTGTATGACCCCACGATTCTGCACGCCTTTTATACTTCTCTAATAAGGAGAACCGATATGAACACATACAGACTCACTATAAGTTCCCTCACAACTTTGCTTCTAGCTTTTTGCCTAAATCAGACCACTGACATTCGTACACTTTCGCACTCACTGTTCGTAGGGGCGTATGGCCATACGCCCCTACAAGAGCGGGTTCCATCGTATCTCGGATTGCGCTCTTACAAATATGACTGTGCCAATCTCCTGTGGTTCGATTTAGGTTCACTTTTGTCTCGCTTCTCGGTGAACCAGTTGTAGACCTCGGATAACATCCTGTGCGCCTCGGCAAGCTGAGTGCAGGTTTCCTGCTCCTGACTCCTTGCCTCCTGCTCCAAGACTTGTTGTTGCCACAGACGCAACCAACTACTCGACCAACAACGCTCCTGACCAAAGCCGCGTCAGAAACTCACGCCAAGGAAGAATGACAATCGGACCGAAGCGATCCTGTACCTCGCGGAGTTGCGTTTCAAGCGACACGACGACTCGTCTCTTGACTACACCATCATCGCTCAACGCCGTGAGAGACTGCAACTCCACCGGATGGACTCGTGCTGATGCTTTGACTTCGATCGCGAGGGTCTTGTCCTCCAATACGAAATCAACCTCACGGCCAGTGCTCGTTCGCCAGTAGCGAATATCGAGCTCAGGAGCCCGGTAGGCGCGGTAGGCGAGGAGTTCCATGAAGATATAGTGCTCAAAACTTTTGCCAAATTCAGGTGTCCCAACGCGCGGAGTTCGACGTGTGAGATAGTTCGCCACCCCAACATCAAAGAGGTAGAACTTCTCGGTCTGAATGAGTCTACGCCGTGCGCTACGTGTCCAAGGACGGAGCCGATAGCCAAGCAAGGTGTCTTCGAGGATCTCGAAATAACCGTGCACGACCTTGGCTGAGACGCCTACTTCGCGGGCAACATTGGTATAGTTCAGTAGCTCACTGCTCGTGAGTGCTGCAACGCGTAGGAATTCGGAGAATGCCGGAAGATTAGACACCAGCCCCTCAGCAAGAATCTCTTCGCGCAGATAGTCGCTGACATACGCCCGTAGGTCTTCTAGCGGCTCGGAAGACAAAAAATGTGGCGGTAAGAGGCCACTGACCATGACATGTTCGAGATTAAGGTCCCCGACTTCCACAAAGCAGAGCGGCTTCATTTCACGCCGCCAGGCACGCCCGGCCAGCAAGTTCGCATGGCCGCGGCGGAGTTTACGTGCGCTCGACCCAGTCAGCAGGAAGGTGAGGGAACGATTCTCCATCAGCCAATGTACCTCATCGAGCAAGGCAGGCACTTTTTGAATCTCGTCAATCACAAGAGGACCACCCTGGTGAGGAGAGGCATTTACGCCAAACCGCTCGCGTAACAATGCTGGACGCGCGGCATATTCTGCCAACGTATCGGTCTTGAGGAGATCGATGATGGGAGCTTCAGGAAGATGTTGCTTAATCCAGAAACTCTTGCCGGTCTTTCTCGGTCCCCACAAGAACACCGAATGCCGAGACAAATCAGGCATTTGTAGAGTTCGTGAGATTATTTCCCCCATGAGGACATTATATCCGGATAATCAACCCTCACAAGGCAAAATATCATATTCTTTCAGCTGATAACGCTGAGGGGAAATTTCAACACCAAAAGTGCTTTTGTCGATTCAAGAAAATAGCGGGTGCACATCCGGGCTCGTCCTTCAGCTCCGCATGGAAATCCATCCTCAAGAGACCGAACATCTTTTAATCGACAATGAGAAGACGCAGAAATGCGAGTGCTGTTAAAGTCAAAACGAAGAACAATAATGCTCCACTTATGATTCCAAGGTGCATAAGCGAGCGTGACAAGAGTGCATGATGTAGTTGTTGCCGCTTAGTCAGCAGCAACCATAAACTCAACATCCAAAGAATGAACAGCGTCAGCGCTACAGCTGACATGCGCGTGCTTCCCTGTCTTGTCCCCTCAGTCTACTGAAAGAAGAAGGAAGGCTTACTAGGTACGGTGACGGAAGGTGATACGTCCACGGGTTAGATCATAGGGTGAAAGCTCAACCGTGACTGTATCGCCAGGAAGAATTTTAATGTAAAACTTGCGCATTTTCCCGGAGGCGTGCGCCAGCACGGTCACTTTATTTTCCAACTGGACGCGGAACATAGCGTTGGGGAGTGTCTCGAGAACGGTGCCAGTAACTTCGATTCCTTCTTTTGCCATTGGCTTCGCTGGTAGCTCATCTATTCTATCCCGTCAAGAGCTGTGCATGGTTTCGCAGAACTGCGTTGCTTTTTTACCGGTTTCATACTACCATGCGCGCGCGTCGGGATGAGGATCTCATCAGTGAAGATCGCAGTTAAAGATATCAAGGCATCGCCGACAGAAATCCACTTTGTGGAAGAGGTGCACGAACTGAACGGCGTTCTGGAACGCGGTAGTGACGGAGAGTATCGCTTTACTGTGCCGTTGCACATCGATATGGTGCACGTCCGCTCAGGCGAGGACCTCTTGTTCTCAGCGACATTGAGCAGTGAACTCGTTGGGCGCTGTGGACGATGTTTGGAAGAGTATGCACTTTCCCTTGCACGAGAGTTTTCGCGCGTGTTAAGTCCTGACCGTACCCTTGATCGCGAACAGGAACTGACCGCTGATGAGTTGTCCGCGAGTTTTTATAGTGAAGAAGAGGTTGATCTCTCGGCGCTTGTGCACGAGGAGACTTTACTGGCACTTCCGAGCCGTCCTCTCTGTCGTGAAGATTGTCGTGGACTCTGTTCGCAGTGTGGTATCAATCTGAACGTCGAGTCATGCGAATGTCGTCCGGAGTGGAAAGAGCCACGTCTGACTGTCCTCTCGAACTTGCGCTTATCCTCCCAGAGATAGCGCGAGGCACCTCTCCATCCTTATCAATCACGATCAATCACGCAGACAGAAAAGCTACATCTTTTTTATAAGGAATGACCATGGGCCTTCCCAAACGTAAAACATCACAATCAAAACGGAACAAACGACGTGCGCACGATGCACTCACTGTACCGCAGTGGGCAACGTGTACCAATTGTGGCGAGCCCGTGCTTTCTCACCGTGTCTGTGCAAGCTGCGGATATTATCGTGGCAGGCAGGTGATGGAAGTCGTGGAAGCCGAGTAGCCGGAGCCGAGCCTCGTGGCTCGATATGCTCAATGGCCTTGCGGCTTGCGAGCTCCCTTGAATAGCATCACAATCCAACATCATGGTTATTGCGGTTGACGCCATGGGGGGCGACCATGCTCCTGGCGCAGTAGTGGAAGGTGCCCTACAAGCGGTAGATGAGTACGGGGCTTCTGTCCTCTTGGTCGGTGATCAAGAGGACATTCGTCGTGAGCTCGATCGTGTCGGCGGGCAGGAGTCTTCTCTGCTCATGATTCGCCACGCCAGTGAAAGTGTTGATATGGGAGAATCGCCGATTGCTGCTCTCCGTGGCAAGCCTGATTCCTCACTACGAGTGGCGATTGAAGCAGTGAAAGCCGGAGAAGCTGGTGCTGTCCTCAGTGCGGGAAATTCTGGAGCTATGCTCGCCCTGGCTGTGACTATTTTAGGTACCCTCAAAGGTGTCGATCGACCGGCAATCGTCACTGCTATCCCTGCGCTTGGTGGGCATGCGTGTTTACTTGATGCAGGAGCAAATACCGAGTGTAAACCGATCCATTTTGTCCAGTTTGCGCTGATGGGAGAAGTCTATGCCCGGCTCGTGCGTGGAATTGCGTCTCCCCGAGTCGGGGTACTCAGCAATGGCGAGGAAGACTCGAAAGGGACGGATACCACACGCCTTGCCCATGAGATGCTCAAGAAAACGTCGATCAACTACATCGGCTATGTCGAAGGACGTGACCTGAACAACGGGAAAGCTGATGTCATTGTCACAGATGGTTTCACCGGCAATGTTGCGCTGAAAACCTTAGAAGGCTTTGCCCACTTCCTCCAAGACCAATTACGGACGGTGTTTTCTTCCGGGATACGTGGCAAGTTATCATATTTGCTGATTCGCAAAGCGTTTGGCAATCTTCGCGCCAGCCTTGACCCTTCAGAAGTTGGTGGTGCTCCGCTGCTCGGCACAGAGGGGTTGGCGATCATTGCACATGGATCCTCATCTCCAAAGGCGATTAAGAATGCGATCCGCGTTGCAGATGAGTCGCTGCGGCAAGATATTAACCGCCAGATTGTCGAGAGCATTCAGGCTCTTCCTCCTGAAATTGCCCTTGCTCAACCCGAACAAAAAAGTGGGCGGAGAATATGGGCACAGATCAAAGAACGTTTTCGTCATGCGCGGGAAAGCCACGAAACCCCACCAGCGACTGAACCTCCAGCTGAAGAAGAGAAGAAAAAAGAATGAGTCGCACTATTGCTCTATTGTTTCCTGGACAAGGGTCCCAAGCTGCGGGGATGGGGAAGGCCCTGGCGCAGCAGTTCGCAATTGCCGCGCAGGTCTTTGCTGAGGCGGATGCTGCCCTCGGTTTTGCTCTGTCGCATCTATGCTTTGAAGGGCCAGACGACGCTCTAAAGCTGACAGCCAATGCGCAACCAGCGATCGTTGCGACCAGTATTGCCGCGTTTCGCGTGCTGGAACAAGAAACTGGCGTACAGCCGACCTATGTTGCTGGTCACAGCCTGGGTGAGTATTCCGCATTGGTTGCGGCTGGGGTTCTCTCTCTTGCTGATGCCGTGCGAGTCGTGCGTGAGCGAGGGAGGCTGATGCAGGAAGCTGTGCCTGTTGGGATAGGCGCGATGGCCGCCCTCTTTAACCTGTCCTCAGAAGACGTGACTTCGGTGTGTTCCGAAGCGGCACAAGGAGAAATCGTTTCTCCCGCGAATCTGAATGGTGGCGGTCAGATCGTTATTGCCGGTCATGCGGGTGCGGTCCGCCGCGCTGTTGCTGGAGCAAAAACCCGTGGAGCCAAGCGCGCGGTCGAACTCGCAGTAAGTGCTCCATTTCATTGTGCTTTGATGAAACCCGCAGCCGACGGCTTGGCGAAAGTGCTTGAATCGGTAACGGTGCACTCCCCGAAAGCGCAGGTAATTGCGAACGTCACGGCAGATGTAAATGTCGATCCGCAGCGGGTCAAAGAGCTGCTGGTACAACAAGTGACGGCACCGGTGCGGTGGGAAGAGAGCATGCAAAAGCTCCACGTCTTAGGATGTACAGCGACGATTGAGGTCGGGCCGGGCCGAGTGCTAGCCGGGCTCCTGAAACGCATCGTACCGGATTTGCCCTGTGTGTCAGTCAGTGACCCGACAACGTTAGCAGAAGCCCGGGGAGTATTGGGATGAGTAGCGTACTTGATGGGCAAGTTGCCTTGGTCACTGGTGCGTCTCGTGGTATTGGTCGCGCGATTGCTGAACGGTTAGCTCGTGATGGTGCGCTGGTCCTGGTTAACTATTTACAATCACACGCTGCGGCTGAAGAGGTGATGGCGACCATTTCACAGGCTGGGGGAAAAGCAGAACTTTGTCGGTTTGATGCCGCGAATAGCAGCGAAGTCACCCCAGCAGTGCAGACTATTCTCGAACGGCATAAGAAAATCGACATTCTCGTGAACAACGCTGGGATTGCCATCAATAATCTGCTCCTTCGCCTCAAAGAAGAAGAATGGGAGCAGGTGATGAATGTCAACCTCAAAGGCGTGTTCCTGTGCACGAAAGCAGTGTCGCGTGCCATGCTCCGTCAACACTACGGGCGGATTATCAACCTTAGTTCAGTGACCGCACAAGCAGGGAATGTGGGACAAGCGGCCTATGCGGCATCAAAGGCGGGCATCATCGGTTTTACCAAAACGATGGCCAAAGAACTAGCAACTCGCGCTATTACGGTGAACGCGGTTGCTCCAGGATTTATTGAAACCGACATGACCGGGACCTTGCCAGAGGAGGTCAAAACAGGATATTTGAGCCTTATTCCTGCCGGTCGATGGGGAACTCCTGCAGAAGTTGCAGAAGTTGTGGCGTTTCTGGCCAGTCCGCTTGCGAGCTACATCACCGGCCAAGTGATTAACGTCAACGGCGGCATGTACGTGTAAGAGAAAGTTGATGAAAACTATACATGCTGGCAGTTTCCGCCACGCTGTCCAGACGGGTTAGAGAGGAGGAAGTACGTTTATGGCAGGATCTATTGAGGATCGAGTAAAAGAAATCATTTGTGAACAACTCGGGGTCAGTGCTGACGAAGTCACTCCACAAGCGTCATTCATTGAAGATCTAGGAGCGGATTCACTTGATCTCGTTGAGCTCGTGATGGCGCTGGAAGAAGAGTACGGCATGGAAATCTCAGACGAAGATGCTGAGAAGATTCGTACCGTTCAGGACGTGCTTGAGTACATCAATAAGCAAAAGAAGTAAGCAGGAATCGGGAGTCAGACCTGATTCGCCCTCCGTTAGGAGGAGATTACTCACTCTCTATGGTCGGAGAATCGCAGAGGCTTCTATGCAGAGGTCCTGCGATTCTTCGTTTGTGGACCTTATTGAAGGAGAATTTTGATGAGTAGTGCGCTGGCCCAGAGAGACCCGGAAGTCTATGCGTCGATTCAGAATGAAACCGAACGGCAGGAGTATAACCTGGAACTCATTGCCTCAGAAAATATCGTTAGTGAGGCAGTGCTCGAAGCCCAAGGTTCTGTCCTGACCAACAAATACGCTGAAGGGTATCCTGGACGACGCTACTACGGTGGGTGTGAGCACGTCGATGTAATTGAACAATTGGCGATTGATCGAGCCAAGCAATTATTTGGGGCTGAGCACGTCAACGTCCAACCACACTCTGGGGCGCAGGCCAATATGGCGGCGTATTTCTCCCAGCTCCATCCAGGTGACACTATTTTAAGTATGAACCTGTCGCATGGTGGTCACTTGACGCACGGCAGTCCAGTCAACTTCTCGGGAAAGTTTTTCAAAGTGATTCCCTACGGTGTGCGCGAGTCTGATCAGCGTATTGACTATGATGAAGTTGTAGCGTTGGCCCGGCAGCATCGTCCGAAGATGATTGTCGCTGGACACAGTGCCTATCCGCGTCAAATCGATGCTGAGCCGTTTCGCAAGATTGCAGACGAGATCGGCGCGATGGTAATGGTCGACATCGCGCACTTTGCCGGATTGGTAGCGGCAGGGCTTCATCCGTCTCCGCTTCCGTATGCCGAAATCGTGACGACGACAACGCACAAGACGCTCCGTGGGCCCCGGGGCGGTATGATCATGTGTAAAACTGCGCTTGCCAAAGCGATCGATTCGTCAATTTTTCCAGGCAATCAAGGTGGGCCGTTGATGCATGTCATTGCAGCTAAGGCCGTCGCTTTTAAAGAAGCGCTCTCGCCAGAGTTCAAAGCGTATCAGCAACAAATTGTGAATAATGCTAAGGCGTTAGCTCAAGGTCTGTCCCAACGAGGCTTTCGTCTCGTTTCTGGTGGGACGGATAACCATCTTATGCTTCTGGATCTACGTGCGACCGAATTGACCGGAAAATTGGCCCAGGAAACGCTTGATGCCGCGCGGATTACGGTGAATAAAAACGCGATCCCCTTTGATCATCGATCCCCTTTTGTAACTAGTGGAGTACGAATCGGCACGCCGGCAGTGACAAGTCGGGGAATGAAAGAGAAAGAAATGGATGCCATCGCTGACCTCATTTATCGTGCATTGCAAAAGGTTGGTGATGACGGTGCGCTCAAGGCGATTGGGAAAGAAGTTCGTGACCTGTGCAGCCAATTCCCCATGTATAAAAGGCGATTAAACGCAGCGTGAAAAGGCCGTGCAAAACGTGTAGAAGAGGAGGGGTGGCCTAGCCCCTGACCCCTAGTCCCCGGCCCCTAGTTCCTATGAAATGTCCGTTCTGCTCTAGTGTAGAGAACCGTGTCATTGACTCACGCTTAAGCCGTGAGGGCGATGTTACGCGCCGACGGCGGGAATGCTCCCACTGTGAACGGCGCTTTACCACCTATGAACGCGTAGAAGAGATCTTGCCTTTAGTGGTGAAAAAAGATGGCCGCCGGGAAGCCTACGATCGTTTGAAGGTGGTTAACGGTCTCAGAAAAGCGTGTGAAAAACGTCCGGTGAGCATGGCAACCATCGAAGAAGTTGCCGACCGTATCGAACGATTTCTCCAGAATCGTGGCGAAAAAGAAATCGTCAGTGCGACGATCGGCGAAGAAATTATGCGACAGCTCTATGATCTCGACAAAGTCGCCTACGTTCGCTTCGCGTCAGTGTACCGTTCGTTTCAAGATCTCGATGCATTCATGCACGAATTGAAAGAACTAGTTGATGGCCGTGGGAGAGGAGAAGAGCGCGAGGACCGTAAACCGCGACGGCGTTCGTCTGGTGATCGTACGAAATCTCTACTGAGGGACACGTGAGGACCGCTGCAGACGAGCAGTTCATGCGCCGAGCCCTCGAATTAGCCACCAAAGCACTAGGCCGTACGAGTCCAAATCCAGCGGTTGGCGCAGTAATTGTACGCAACGGCCGTATCATTGGCGAAGGGTTCCATCGCCGCGCTGGCCTGCCGCACGCGGAACGTGAAGCCTTGCGTCATGTTACTGGAACAGCACATGGAGCAACCATCTATGTCAACCTTGAGCCCTGCTCGCATTATGGGCGGACGCCACCATGTGCCGATGCCCTTATCGAAGCGGGTGTCAAGCGAGTGGTGGTTGGCATGGTTGACCCTAATCCGTTGGTACGAGGACGTGGGCTACGTCGCTTGCGGCGCGCAGGTATTGACTGTCGATGACCGGCGTGCTGCGCGAAGAATGCGAACGACTCAACGAGGATTTTGCTTGTTTCATTCGTACCGGACGACCATTTGTTACTTTAAAGCTCGCGGCATCTTTAGATGGTCGCATTGCTACCGCGAGTGGTGACTCGCAGTGGATTAGTGGAGAACAATCTCGCCGCATTGTGCATGAATTGCGTAATCGTGTAGATGCCATCCTGGTCGGTGCAGAAACAGTGCGGAACGATGATCCCCAACTGACCTGCCGTATGCGCGGGGGACGTGATCCGCTCCGCGTCATCCTTGATGGGCGCCTCAGTATCGCGCCGACGGCGCGGGTGTGTACTCAACGCTCAACCGCGCTCACGCTGATCGCTACCTCTGAAGATCATGGCCAAAAGAAGAAGCAGGCCCAACTGGAGGCACAAGGGGTACAGATGGTTTGTTTGCCGGGACAAAACGGTCATGTGCCACTCCGGCCGTTGCTTGCAGAACTGGGGAAGCGAGGGAATAAATCGGTCCTCATTGAAGGGGGTGGTCGCATTGCCGCTGCTGCTTTGCGCGAAGGTGTTGTCGATAAGGTATTGTTTTTTTATGCGCCACTCTTGCTTGGTAGCGAAGGACGGGCAATGATTGGCCCCCTTGGAATAGACCGGGTTGCCGCTGGGCAGAAACTGCATACAATGACCGTTGAGCGCATCGGCAAGGACATTCTTGTAGCTGCCTATGTGGATGAGAAAGGGAAAAGAGATGCCCATCTCAACAGTGCCAATTGAAGAGACACTAACGGACTTGCGTCAGGGGAAGATGGTTATCCTCGTTGATGAGGAAAATGAAAAAGGGGAGGCGGACTTGTGTATCGCCGCTGAACACATGACTCCGCAAGCTGTCAATTTCATGGCGACTCATGCTCGTGGGTTGATTTGCCTTGTGGTAACCGAGGAAAAAATCCGAGAGCTGGGCATTCCTCTGCTAGGGAATGGACGACCAAGCGCCCAGCAGCGAGTGTTCGGAGCCTCAATCGAGGCACGGCGTGGTGTGACTACCGGAATCTCTGCCTTTGATCGTGCTCTGACGATTACCGTTGCCGTAAAAGATGGTGCTGGGCCTGATGATATTGTTATGCCGGGGCATATCCATCCAGTCGTCGCTCACCGTGGTGGTGTGTTAGCGCGATTCGGCTTATCGGAAGGAGCGATGGATCTTGCCCACCTTGCGGGCCTCAAGCCTGCGGCGGTGTTGTGCACCATTCTGCGGGAAGACGGTGGAATGGCTCAAGGAGAAGACGTCGAGCGTTTTGCTCAGCAGCATCATCTCCAAGTGGTCAGCCTTTCTCGCTTAATGACGTACCGTTTGCGGACGGAATCCTTGGTTCATCGGGTATCAGAGGGGGATATTGTGAGTCCGTATGGAGGAAAATTTCACGCGATCGTCTATCGCACGGATGTTGATAGGCACGAACACATGGCGCTGGTGAAAGGAAGAATTGGGGCGCGCGAGACCATCACGGTACGTGTGCACTCGCAATGTTTGACCGGAGATGTCTTTGGTTCACGAGCGTTGTGACTGTGGGGATCAGCTCCGCCAAGCCATGCAGGCGATCTGCTGAAGAGGGTAAAGGCGTCATCATTTATATGCATCAAGAAGGTCGGGGCATTGGGCTGGCCAACAAGATTCGCGCGTACGCTCTGCAAGACCAGGGATTTGATACAGTAGAGGCGAATCTTCGCCTCGGCTTTAAGGAAGATTTGCGAGACTATGGAATTGGCGCACAAATTCTGCGCGATCTCCGGGTCTCGCGTGTGCGCCTGCTGACGAACAATCCGCAGAAGATTACTGGCCTGGAAGGGTATGGGATAAAAGTCGTGGAGCGGCGACCAATCGAGACTGCGCCGCACGCGGGAAATATTCACTATCTGCGAGTGAAGAAAGAGAAACTTGGTCATCTGTTGACCGAGTTGAAGCCGGTACTGTAAGGAGAGGAGCGTATGGCGCGGGTGATTCGGGGAAAGATGGATGCTACAGGGCTGCGTTTCGGGATCGTCGTATCGCAGTTTAACAGCCTGGTGACCGAGCGCTTACAAGCTGGAGCGATTGATACGCTGAGTCGCCACGGTGTGAAAGACGACGATATTGATGTCGTACTGGTCCCTGGTGGTTTCGATATTCCTTTGTTTGCCAAGAAAATGGCTGCGAGTGGCCGCTATCACGCGCTGATTTGTTTGGGGGCGATTATACGCGGCGAAACCCCCCATTTTGATTATATAGCCTCGGCCATGACCCAGGGGGTGAAAGAAATTATGCTCACGCACGGCTTGCCCGTGACCTTTGGTGTATTGACGACCGAGTCAGTTGATCAAGCGCTCGACCGTGCAGGCGCAAAGCTCGGCAATAAAGGTGCTGAAGCCGCGATGGCGGCGATTGAGATGGTGAATGCGCTGAAGGAATTGGAGAAACAAAAAGCGTAAAACGTAAAGAGTAAAACGTAAGGAGGAGGGGGAGTGGTTACGTTTTACGTTTCACGTTTTAGCTGAGACGCAGCTTTATGTCTACCTCACGCCGCCAAGCACGTGAGTTTGCACTGCAGGTGCTGTACCAGGTTGACCTCAGCGGGGTCGCGCCGCAGCAAGCGCTTGCTTTGTTTTGGCAAAACTTTGAGCCCAAAGTCACTTCACAAGAATTCACCAACGAATTGGTCGAAGGAGCCTGGCGCGAGCGTGAGCGCATTGACAAGATGATTGCCAATGTCGCAGAACATTGGCGACTCGGGCGGCTACCAAGAGTTGACCTCAACCTTCTTCGCCTGGGGGTGTACGAGCTTCTGTCGTATCCGCAATTGTCTCCTGGTGTAACAATCAATGAAGCCATCGAGATTGCTCGACTCTACTGCGGAGACGAGGCCCCAACGTTCATCAATGGCATTCTCGACCGTGTAGCAGTGATGATTGGTAAGAAAGTGCAAGCGCATGAGTCAAGCGAATAAACCTGATACCTCCGAGTACGAGGCGAAACCGAGCCCAGAGCGGGTACGCTATCGGCCACAAGAACTAGAGCCGAAGTGGCAACGCTATTGGTTAGAAAACAAAACTTTCCGCGTCGTTGAGGACCCCACAAAACCAAAATACTACATCCTCGACATGTTTCCGTATCCGAGTGGCGCCGGACTGCATGTTGGTCACCCGGAGGGATACACTGCGACCGACATTCTCGCTCGCTACAAGCGCATGCGCGGATTTAATGTCTTGCACCCGATGGGCTGGGATGCCTTTGGTTTGCCAGCGGAACAGTATGCCATCGAAACCGGAACGCATCCGCGGGAGACGACGGCCCGGAATATCAACACCTTTCGGCAGCAAATTCAGGCGCTCGGGTTTTCTTATGACTGGGATCGCGAGATCTCTACCTGTGATCCTGAGTATTACCAATGGACACAGTGGATCTTTCTCAAACTCTACGAGCGTGGTCTCGCCTACATGGCTGATGTGCCGGTGAACTGGTGCCCTGCGCTTGGGACGGTCCTCGCCAATGAAGAAGTGATTGACGGCAAAAGCGAACGTGGTGGACACGAAGTGATTCGCAGTCCGATGCGTCAGTGGATGTTACGGATCACGACTTATGCCGAGCGCTTGTTAGCTGGACTCGATGCGGTTGATTGGCCGGAAAACGTCAAAGAAATGCAGCGCAACTGGATCGGTCGCAGTGAAGGTGCACGTATTCGTTTTCCGTCTGTGTCGTACTGACGGGACTGCTGTTGGCCGAGGCTGATGCGTATTTTGATGTGTTTACCACGCGTCCTGATACTTTGTTTGGTGCGACGTATTGCGTACTCGCTCCTGAGCATCCGTTGGTTGATCGCGTGACTTCGGCAGCGCAGCGCTCGGCAGTCGAAGCCTATCGCCAAGAAGCCTCGCGGAAGTCCGACCTCGCTCGTACAGATTTGGTGAAAGAAAAAACCGGAGTGGACACTGGTGGGTTTGCGCTCAATCCGGTCACTGGCATGCCAATCCCGATTTGGGTTGCAGACTATGTGCTGATTACCTATGGCACTGGCGCGATCATGGCTGTGCCAGGTGGAGACCAACGTGATTGGGAGTTCGCTCGCCGTTTTAACCTCCCGATTATCGAAGTCGTGCAAGGTGGAGATATCAACAAAGAAGCCTACGTTGGTGATGGACCGCATGTGAACTCTGGGTTTTTGAATGGATTGAATGTCGCTGATGCGAAAAAGAAGATGAATGCATGGCTCACCGAGCATCAGTACGGAGAAGGGACAGTTACCTACAAGTTACGCGACTGGCTCTTTAGTCGGCAGCGGTATTGGGGTGAGCCCTTTCCGGTGATTCATGTTGATGGACAACCTCAACCTCTTAATCCTAATGATTTACCTGTGTTGTTGCCGGACGTGGAAAGCTTTAAGCCAACCGGCACTGGCGACCCACCACTGGCGGCCGTAAAACAGTGGGTCGAGACTACTGACGCCAAGACTGGCAAACCCGCTAAACGCGAGACCAACACCATGCCACAGTGGGCCGGGAGTTGTTGGTATTTCTTGCGCTTCATCGATCCGCATAACGCGCAGCATCCGTGGGACTCCGAGAAAGAACGCTATTGGATGCCGGTCGACCTCTACGTCGGCGGGGTAGAACACGCGGTTCTGCACTTGTTGTATTCGCGGTTTTGGCACCAAGTGCTGTACGACTGTGGCCTCGTGTCTACGTCAGAGCCGTTTCAGAGGCTGGTGAATCAAGGCATGATTCTGGGCTTCAGCTATCGCTATTACGAAGACGCGACAGGAAAGCGATATTCGTATCATGCTGTGCAGCGGACCACGCAAGACGGAAGTGAAGAGCCGGACTATGTCCTAGCAGGTAACCAATCTGTGACATTGACGGTGCGCTATGTGCCGGTTGATAAAGTCGTATGGCATGATGAGAAACCTTACCATCCAGAAGAGCCTGAATTGGAGCTCGAGCCGCAACAAGACAAAATGTCGAAGTCGCGAGGCAATGTAGTGAATCCTGACTCCGTCATTGCTGAGTACGGGACTGATGCATTGCGCTGCTACGAGATGTTCATGGGACCGCTGGAACAGGTGAAGCCGTGGAACACGCGATCCGTAGCGGGAGTTGTCGCGCTTTTTGTCGCGAGTATGGTCGCTTATAGTGAGTGACAGCGGAGAACTACGAACGCAAATCGTTCAGGCTTCGCCCGATCCCCAGGACAGCCTTACCCGTCGAGTATCACAAGACGAGTAAAGAAAGTGACCGAAGATCTTGAGGGAATGCGGTTTAACACGGCTCTGAGTGCGTTGATGGAGTTCACGAACGAAGGGCATAAAGCTGAACGCTTGCCACGTGCACTCGTTGAAGGATTTGTCCTGCTCTTATCGCCGTTTGCTCCGCACCTAGCGGAAGAATTGTGGCAACGACTCGGCCATGTCAAGACGTTAGCCTACGAAGCCTGGCCGACGTATGATCCTGAACTTGTACGAGACGCAACCGTGACGGTGCCTGTGCAGGTCAACGGCAAGTTGCGGGCAACGATCGAAGTGGATGCTAATGCTGATCAAGCCGCGATCTTGAGCATTGCGCGGACACACGAGAAAGTACAATCCTATCTCAGTGGGAAAACTATTCGCCGGGAAGTCGTGGTTCCAGGGCGGCTCGTCAACTTTGTCGTTGCATAGGAGAAGTCTTGAAGTCCAAAGTCCAAAGTCCAAAGTCCAAAGAGAGAAACCGAGGCTGGGGAGTAAAAGTGTCCGATGTCCGAAGTCCGAAGTCCGAAGTCCGAAGTCAAAAAGCCTACTCTTATCCTTTATCCTTTATCCTTTTCGCCCTTTTGCCTTTTGCCTTTTGCCTTTTTCGTTTTCGGCTGTGGTTACCACTTTTCTGGTGGTGGGACACTACCCCAAGGAGTCCAGAAAATCAGTTTGGCAGAAATTGATAACCAAACTCTAGAAGTTGGGACAGAGAAGCAACTTCAATGGGCGCTGGAGCAGGAGTTCCGTAAGCGCGGAGGTGCGATCGTCGATGAAGGCGGGGAGGGCGTTCTCAATGTGACTATGCGTCAGATTGACCTTTCGTCCGCTGTCCTTTGACAGTCGAGATCAAGTCTTAGAGTATGAAATCGTTCTGCTTTTAGATGCGCAACTGACCCATCGGGAAACCGGTAAGCTACTGTGGCAAGCAAACAACATGCGTGTGACGACCGACTATGATGCCATCCCCCAAGTCGTAGTGACAACGTCGCCGCAGTTTCTTGAAGGCAATCTTAACCCAGAAGACCTGCAAGGGTTCACCGATATACAATTTTCTGACACCCAACGTCGTGCCGCCGTTGAACACCTTTTCACTGCGGCAGCACGAGAGGTGTATTTACGTCTGAGCGAAAACTTTTGAGGAAGGTCGGGAATGAGAGGTTGGGAGGTAGTTTTTCTACGGCTCCTCACTTTCAACCCTTATTCTATCAAATCGAACCCCATGACATTCTTACACTTTACGCTCTGCCTCTTCGGGCTGTCATTCTGAGTTCCCCATAGCACGCGGCGCTAAGCGTGGAGGCAGAAACGGGGAAGTGCTAATCTCCCGGCCATGCCCAGACAAGCTAAGACCGGCGTTTCGAATGGTGCTGCAGGAGCCCGCTTGCTGAGTCTGGTTCTGGACCCCGATGGAGCAAAGAATGGTGGCGTGGGGTGCACCAAGCCCCGACCCCGCTGAGCAGCGTAAGTACGAATCGAGGGGTCCAGGTCTGGGCGATGAGAGCCAGAGAGAAGGAGGGCATTCGCCATGCGCAGACCGAATCGACGGTCTCCCAGAGCCGCCGTGGCTCCCAAGCTGAGGCGGCACAATGCCGGCGGCAGCGGGGTTGGACATTGGGGCCGAGAGATTTGGGCCTGCGTGCCCGCCGAGCGCGACGCGCAGCCGGTGCGGGCCTTTGGCACCTTCACGCCCGACTTGCACGCCTTGGCGGACTGGTTGGTGCAGTGTCAGGTGACGACGCGTGGCGATGGAATCGACCGGGGTGTATTGGATTCCGATCTATGAGATGTTGGAGGCACGCGGCCTGGAGGTCTATCTGGTCAATGCCCGCCATCTCAAGCACGTCCCCGGGCGCAAGAGCGACGTGCAAGATTGTCAGTGGATTCAGCAGTTGCATAGCTATGGGCTGCTCACGGCCTCCTTTCGCCCGGCCGAAGACATGCGGGTGTTGCGCACCTATTTGCGCCAGCGGGCGATGCTGGTCGAGCATCGGGCTGGGCATATCCAGCACATGCAGAAAGCCTTGCAGCAGATGAACCTCCAATTGACGCAGGTCGTTGAGTGATATTACCGGCACGACGGGCTTGCAGATCATCCGGGCCATTGTCGCCGGGCGAGCGCGACCCGCAGGTCTTGGCCCGCCTGCGC
This sequence comes from uncultured delta proteobacterium, assembly GCA_963733195.1. Classification (GTDB taxonomy): domain Bacteria; phylum Desulfobacterota; class Binatia; order Bin18; family Bin18; genus VGTJ01. The sequence continues at coordinate 40,525 of CAVTCR010000041.1, read as the reverse complement.
CACGGCGCTGCCAGCGCAGTGAGGCCGAGATTGCCAAGGCGCTGAGTGGCCACTACCGCCCCGAACACGTCTTTGCGCTCAAGCAGGCGCTGGCCTTCTATGACTTCTACACCGCGCAAGTGCAGGAATGCGACACCTACCTTGAGCAGCACTATGCCGCCCTCAAGCCCACCTATGATGAGCAGACGCCCACCGCCGCCCTTGGGGCCTGATCCCAAGCCCAACTCCCATGCCAAGAACGCCCCGGCCTTTGACGTGCGCGCCTGCTTGTATCGGATTCTGGGCATCGATCTGACGGCCACCGACGGGCTGGAGGCCAGCAGTGCGCAAGTGCTCGTGGCGGAAATCGGCACCGATATGAGTAAGTGGCCCACCGAGAAGCACTTCGCCTCCTGGTTGGGCTTGGCTCCCCATAATGACATCTCGGGGGGCAAGGTGTTGCGCAGCAAACCCCTCAAAGGCAACCGCCGCGCAGCCCAAGCGTTGCGCTTGGCGGCGCAGACGCTGGGGCGCACCCAGACAGCCTTGGGCAGTTATTATCGCCGCCTGCGAGCCCGCAAAGGGCCTACGCACGCGATCACCGCCACCGCGCACAAGTTGGCGCGTATTCTCTATCATGTCCTCAAACATCGCACTCCCTATCAACCCCAGAGTCAGGAGACCTATGAACAGCACCTCCGCCAACGAGCCATTCGTCACCTCAAGCGCACCGCCACTCGACTGGGCTTCACGCTCCTCCCCCAGCCGGTCGCTGCCTAAGATTTTGTTTCTGAGCAGCGCAGCGAAGAATCTCTCTGAGAGACCCTTCGTTCACTCAGGGTGACAAATTCTGCTGGCCAATCTTCTGAAGTCTATTTAGGAATTGGGTGTTGTTGAGGATTGGGCTGCGTTCTTACTGCGATGAACCAGGCGAGACAGTCGAGCAACTCGCCGAGCCGCTGTGTTCGGGTGGAGCACTCTTTTCCGTCCTGCTTTGTGGATAGCACTCACGGCAACACGAAGCTGTTCCTCCGTAATTTTCGTGTCGGTGCCAGCCGCGGCCGCAATAACTTTCTTGATCAAGGTTTTGACTCGAGATTTCGTTGCTTGGTTGCGAGCTTGCCGTTTGAGACTTTGACGATGACGTTTTTCTTCTGACGAAGCCACTCTTTCATACTCCTTTCTCGATCCCTAGCGAATACGCCCGCGAACCCTAGCACGAGGATACTCTTCAATCAATGTCGGCACCTGCTTCCACTACCACCGAAGAGCGACAGATTGTCAAAGCCGCTGGACAAATTGGATTCTATACCCTGCTTAGCCGTATAACCGGGCTTTTCCGTGATATTGCCATCGGCGCGGTATTTGGTGCCGGATCCGTTACGGATACCTTTTTTACCGCCTTCCGCATTCCTAACATGCTGCGTCGAATAGTAGGAGAAGGAGCTTCTGCAGCCGCCCTGGTACCAGTCATTACGGAATATCGGGAACGCCGCACCTCGAACGAAACGATCGGGATGATTCGGTCCCTGCTTGGCGTAGGAATGTTCCTGCTTTTTGTACTGTCGGCTGCCGGAGTCTTGTGGGCGGTCCCTATCGCTTCACTCCTTGTCCCAGGATTTTCTCCTGAAAAACTGACCCTCACTGCGAGTCAGTTGCGTATCATGTTTCCCTACCTATTTTTTGTCGGTCTTTCGGCTATAGCGATGGGAATCTTACATGCGTTCCGCCATTTTGCTGCGCCGGCGTTTGCGCCGATCCTTTTGAACATTGCCATGATCACGGCCACGCTCTTTGTTGGGTGGTTTGCTGTTGAGGAAATAGGAACTCCGATCTTCGTCTTAGCTGCAGCAGTTGTAATTGGTGGGCTTGCTCAACTGTTATGGCAAGTACCAGCACTGCGGAACTTGGGCGTATTGGTGCCTCCGCATTGGAATCCGCGACATCCTGCGATCCGCCAGATTGGCGTACTGCTTGTTCCAGTCTTATTCAGCTCCCTCCTCTATCAGATCAGTTTGATAGTCAAGAATCTGTTGGCGTCTTTGTTAAGTGAAGGCAGCGTGTCCTCACTGTGGTATGCCACCCGCGTATTCGAATTCCCGCAGGGAATCTTTGTACTGGCGTTGAGCTCTGCCGCATTACCGAGTTTGACCGTGCAAGCTCAGCGCGGTGACCTGGCCGGAGTCAGTGAGAGCTTGGGATTTGCCCTGCGCTTAGTCAACTTCGTGGTACTCCCTGCCACGGTGGGGATGACCGTGCTTTCCCTTCCCATCTGCGCGGTTCTGTTCTTTCACGGCGCGTTTGGGGCAGAGGCGGTAAAAGATGCAGCGCAAGCGTTGCGTTGGATGGTGCTGGGGTTGTGGTCGGTGGCAGCTGCGCGGTTGTTGACGTCATGTCTCTACGCGCTGCAAGACACGCGCTCACCATTAATAGCGGCGATTCTGGCTTTTCTGGCGAGCGTGTTCTTTGGTGTCATGTTTATGGGGCACATAGTCGCAGAGGAAAATTCAGGAAGATTAGTACAGTTTCTCGCCGCTCTGAGTGCGCATATCACGATTGGACACTTGGAGGCGGGAGGTCTTGCGTTGGCTGCGTCGTTATCTGCCACCGTCAATGTTTTGCTGTTGGGCGCGATCCTCCTTCGTCGTTTAGGGGGATTTCCGTGGAGAGCCTGGTTGAACTCCCTTGCCTGGAGTGCACTTGGGGCTGTGTTTATGATCGCACCTGTGTGGTGGATTGAGCATCAGATTGACTGGCTTGATCGTAGCGTGCCGTATCTGTTCCATGTTGGGGTACTCGTATCAGCTATTGTGGCAGGCATAGGCAGTTTTATCCTGGTCGCCTGGTGGGGGGGCAAGACTGAATTTGCTGCGCTAGTGAGAATGTTACCCGATCGTCTGCTTCGCCGTTTGCCACAATTCCTCCAAGCGAACAGGTGAGGTCTCGTGAATGTCTTCGCCGTTCTGTTCTAGATGTGTCTCGATATAACGAAACCGAGCATTGAAACGTTTTCCCGCTTTGCGCAGCGCAGTCTCAGAGTCGATATTGAGATGTCGAGCGAGACTGGTGAGGGCAAAGAGAAGGTCTCCCAGCTCGTGTTCTTGCTGCTCTGTCGTACGGTCTGACAGAGTGGCTGCTAATTCTTCTGTTTCTTCTTCGACCTTCTTGAGTACCTCCGTGGCTGAGGTCCAATCGAATCCCACGCGCGCTGCTTTTTCGCCCAGACGCTGGGCTTGGATCAACGCTGGTGCACCCGCAGGGACTCCTGCCAATACCGAGCGATCTGCCTTTCCTTCCTTTTCTTGGGCTTTGATCCTGGTCCAATTCTGCGCAACTTCATCAGCATCTTTGACTTTGGCATCACCGAATACATGAGGATGGCGGCGTACGAGCTTATCGGCAATTGCCTGTGCCACATCATCGATGGTGAAGACGCCTTTCTCAGACATCAGTTGAGCGTGAAAGACAATTTGTAACAGTAAGTCACCCAGCTCTTCTTTGAATGCAGGTAGATCACGAGCTTCGAGAGCTTCAAGTACTTCATAGGTTTCCTCGACGAGATATGGCTTGAGAGAATCGGGTGTCTGTTCGCGATCCCACGGGCAGCCGTTGGTGCTGCGCAGTGTGGCCATGATTTCGATGAGACGGGCGAATTGGGGATGAGATGTTTGCGTCATGTTGTTGGGATAAAAGAAAGCAGGAGCGCGGACAAGTAGGTGAGTTGTGAGTCAACATGTGAAAAATCGCCTGGTGTCATTCCCGCGCAGCCTGTCCCAAGTTCTACTGGGACCTGTCCAGGTTCTACCGCCCCACTGGGGAGCGAGAATCCAGACAGTTTCACCGTGATGCCGTCATTACCCTAACGGGTTTTCCATCGAGAAACGCACGAATGTTCTCGACAATATGGCGAAAGAAGATCTCGTACGTTTCTTGTGTGACATAACCGATATGCGGTGTGATGACCGTATTTTCTAAATGTCGTAACGGATGATCAAGTGACAAGGGTTCCAGGTCGAACACATCCAAGCCCGCTCCGGCAATGGTTCTCTTCTGCAACGCTTCAATCAGCGCCTTTTCTTCGACGATCGGGCCACGTGAGGTGTTGATGAGATACGCTGTGGATTTCATCAATCCGAGTTCACGTGCGCTCAGTAGGTTGCGAGTGCGATCGCTTAGCACGAGATGAATGGTCACAATGTCAGAGCGTTGCAATAGTTCATCCTTGGTGACTATCTCGGCCCCGACTTGCGCTGCACGTTCAGCGGTCAGATTCTGACTCCACGCCAGCACGTTCATCTGAAAGGCTTTACCAATCGTCGCAACTTGTGAACCGAGATTGCCAAGCCCGATAACTCCGAGTGTCTTGCCATTGACCCCAAGACCCATACTGACTTGCCATTGTCCGTCCCGCACGGCCTTATCTTCACGCGGTATATGGCGGAGCAACGCGAGAATCAGGCCCCATGTGAGTTCCGCGGTCGGATACACTACACCGCCAGAACCACACACCGTAATACCAAGGGTTGTTGCCGCAGCGACGTCAATAGCAGCATTCCGCATGCCGGTCGTGACGAGCAGTTTCAATTTCGGTAGCCGCTCCAAAAGGGGAGGTGGGAATGGTGTCCGCTCGCGCATCGCCACGACAATCGGAAAATCCTTGAGACGTTCGACGATTGCATCCTGGTCGAATAAGTGATCTTTGAAAACCGTTACTTCGGTATCTAAAGCAACAGGGCTCCAGTCAGTCATTTGCAGTGCCACATCTTGGTAATCATCCAGAACGGCGACGCGAGTCTTAGGCATACATTCCCCTTTTCTGTAGGGTGCGCTGTGCGCACCAGTTCTCAAGTCGATAGAAGTAACAGCTTTCTACCACAATGTTCTTACGAGGGTAGAAGCCTGAATGACCGGATCATTGGTAATCAAGGGTAGATTAAGAGTGCGTGCTGTGCCCGCAATCAAGCGGTCGTGGAGTTCTGGAATGTCGGTGATCTCGGCTGCTGACTGGATGACAGCAAGATTCAGGGACGATTCTCGACAATTCGGAAACCGTGTCAGGTAGTCCATTACCGAATGGACTGAAATGCTGATTCTTCGCTTTTCAGAAAGGTACAGAATTTCTGCAAACACTAAAGCTGGAACATGAATGACAGTAGTTCCACTCTCCATCGCCTCAAACGTCGCCCTCGCGGTCCGTCCCGTGCGACGTTGTTCAAGGCGTAAGACCAGTCCTATGGTGTCGGTAACGAATTCATTCGCGGGGATAGCGCTGCTCATAGTCGGCGAATTCTTGCTCTAAGTGGGCTTCTTCATCACGACTCAATTGCTTCAATTCTTGTCCCAGGAGAGCGAGTTGGCGTTCCTCTGCAAAAATCTGTGGCTGGAGTGCTCGTTGACGTGCGAAATAGATAAAGTCGACGATTTCAGTGAGAGTCTCGGTTGGTAACCCTTTAATCCCGTGGATAATCAGTTCCTCATAGCTCTGCGCGTCCATCGCTCTTTCCTCCATACAGATAGTTTCGGGATAGAGGAAACCATCTCTTGAAGCAAGTGGGCAGATGAAGGGAATCTTAGAAAAGAAGGGCGCAGCATGCTGCGCCCTATAGCTACTACGCCGCCTGCTGCACTTTTTGTTTCAACAGCTTAGCAACCACTTGCTCGACAACTTGGTCGGCAAGGGCGCGGACTTCGTCTGGTGTTTTCGGTTGAATCGGATGCGGGACAAAAATTGGTTCGTATTGTGACATGCCTAACGCTGAACACTGTGCGTGGGCAGCACCGATGAATTCTGTGGTAGCGACGTTGGCGGTAGGGATACCGTTTTCTTCGAGTTTGACTACGTCGTGCGAACTGCACGAAATGCAGCCCCCTCAATCGCTGAGGGCTTCAATCACCGCATCGCACTTTTCTCGTAGCTCTGCCTGAATCTGCTCAGACGCAAGACGGCCAGGTGAGACTTTCTTCCGGCGGAGTACTTCTTTGACGCCGTAGCGCGTGCGCAGCACTTCTTCGATACGGTCGAGAAAGTAAACGCCTTTGGATTTGTTAATGTCGAGCAGCCCGATGGTTTTTCCATCGAGCGTGTCGAGCCGTTGGGCGAACGCTTTTTGTCCGCGATCTACTTTATCGGTCGGGTCGAGCAAGATGTCACTCATAGCTATACCTCCTTCTTTCTTAATCTTGGATTTCTTTGGTGGTAATTTGGCTACCAGCAGCTCCGCGGGCTAACCCTGGAACTGCCGCAGAAAAACGGCCTGCAGTTCCACCAGCAACGATAATCACAATACTGTCGAGTGCGGGAAACTTCGCGAAGAGGGTGTCATCAGTGGGTGGTTCTGTCGATGCGTTCTTCACTGGGAGCATACTGACGCCGGCGCCTTCGCCACCGTTGACACCAGGTTTGACCTCGCGGAATGGCTTGCGAATCTTTTCAAATAAGAACTGGCGCAGATCATTCTTCGACCACCCATCCTGAGCGAATGTCTTTGCATGTTCTGGGCAGACAATCAGAACCGAGTCTGAGAAGAGCGGAAAGTTTTTATGATTCCATAAGCTGGCCATTGTCCAACCGAGGGACAGTGCAAGCTGTTCCGCCGAGCGGCTGGCATGGTCGTTGATCTGGAACGGAGAATGACCGCCGAACATTGTTACTGTACTTTGCTCAGGACGAAATCCTTTTTCGACATGCAGCGGCTCCCATGGACTTTCTTCTTCATTCTCCCCAACACAAAAAGTGAACTGCGCTGGATGGCCCATCGTTGCCTTGGTAATTTCCTGAGGTTTGGCACCACCGATGTTCATGATGACGAGGCGTACCGTACGCCCAATCGTGGCATTAGCGCGAAAGCCGTGTCCAAGAGCATTGTGGCCACAGTTAACGCCGATTTCCTGACGGATTGGTCCGTTGATGATCGTCAGCGGTGTGGCAGAGAAGGTGGTGACATTAATCGCATGGGCATTGAATTTCTCATCGCTCAAGGCTTCGATTGCTGCGATTACTGTAGAAAAATAGGAAGGATGGCACCCAGCCATGACTGCATTGATCGCTACTTTTTCAAGTGTCGCACGTCCATAATTGGGGCCGACGGTACCGAGCACTTCTTGCGGGTCGCGGTCGACCGCTGCCAGCATACGTTTGACACGATCTTCAGTGGGGGGGACGACCGGCAAACCATCAGTGACACCACGAGCATACATCAATTCTACCGGATCATCTTCTACGTGAATGCGCTGGGAGTGCAGTGGAATTGGGTGCGCCATAGAACCCCTCCTCTGTAATCAAGGCTAGTCTGCCATTATTGCCTCAGAGATGTCAATCTTTTCTGCCCCGAAACCTGGATTCCCGCGGCGTCTCCCTCTTTACACGATGACACCGTTTGTTGTAATACCCTGCGAAAATCCCTACTGAGTGAGGTTATTATGCGACAGATGCTGCATGCTGTTGCTCTTGCGGTTGTTGTACTCACGCCCGCCGTCAAGATTGCTATGGCTGCGGAACTTAATGGCGGGACTCCAGGGACTTTGTTAGGGGAGGAGTCGCAGTCCTTCGTCGGTTACGTCCAGAATGCGGAGTGGCTCCTGCCGGAGGGTGCGGATGAAACCCAACCTCGCTTGACGCCTGTACAATGGGGAGCGGGAGGGTGGCGGAACGTGCGATGTGAATCCCAAAGCGACCGCTATGCTTATTAGACATTATGCGAAATAACTTTCGCTCATATTCGCAGCCGCCGTTTGCGGTACCGCACGCGGAGATTGTGTAATCCACATGCGACGACCATTACCAGATCTGACAATTCCTCTTTGGTATTGCGAAAGACCTCCTTCACAATTCGCGAGCGTTTCACCCCCGCCAGGGCATGCTCTACCCGGACGCCGAACGCGGGACAGCTTGCGATTGTGACGCTTTTGGCCCCGGGTTAACGTTCCCTTTGCGCGGCTTTTTTTCGGCTGGTGAGTCTGTTGCACTTGAGGTTCATACCCTTGAAAGCCAGTGTCCTTATACAGGATCGTGCTCGGGCGGATAGCAAATCGGTTCGCTATCCACGATCTTTTTGTCATGCATTTTCCCGGCATACGTTTGACTCAAATAGCCCACGCGTTTGGTCTTCGCATTAACCACCACCACGTTCTTGTCACTGTGCGTCTTGTGCTTGCCACTGTAGTGCAAGGCCTGTTTTTCCTGATTTTTCGGGCGTTGGCGGCGCCGGTCGGTCCCATCGATAATCAGAGCCGCCGTTTCTTGCTGGCTCCGTTCCTGCTCGGCAAAGTCCTCCGGCGCACGGCTGGGCAGCACTCCCAACTCGTCCAACGCCTGCTTCAGAATCGGCAGCAAGCGCTGAATCCAGCGGTTCGCCCGCGACTGACTCAGCCCAAACACCTCACCCAGCAACGCCTGCAGCGGATAGGTCTTCTGATACACCAGGCTAAACAGGAGTTTCTGCTCTGTCGTCGGCAGCTGTCCTTTGCGGCCTCCTCCACTCTGTCGTTTGCGGCCTCGCCCAGTCCGCCGTTTTGTCTCTGGGATACTCTGTTGCATAGACAGCGCTAAATGCCTGATGCAACGCCTCAAACTCTTTGTGGGTCAATCCCGTCAACGCCAGCAATCGTCGTCGGTCTTTTTTCAATCGTTCATATTCAAGCACCAACCTATTGTAGCTTATTTCGCATAATGTCTATTGTCCGACCTACACGAGTGGGCGAGTACGACTACAGCGACAGTTGAGCAATGCGCCGTGCCGACAGTACGAAACCTGGGGGACGGAAGGTGACGGCAGTGGTATTTGGGTACGGAACGGCTGCCGGGCGATTTTCTCCGTAGGTCGCGGCGGAGGAGGTGAGGGTTGGGGCGGAGGAGGTGGGGGTTGGGGTGGAGGAGGTAGTGGCGGTGGAAGGAGCATTACCTGTAGGTCCGAACACTTTGATTACAACCGCTGCCCGGTTTATCATCGAGGCAGAAGAGTCAGGCTAATCCGTCAACTGAGCGATGCCAGCTGCGTGCGTGGGAGTAGTTGGGGATTGGATCGGGAGGGGATTTGGGTGAATAACGGCTGCGCTGCCGAGTTCACAATCCGATAGGACGGTTTGTAAAAACCTGGACCCCATGTGTCAGACATGTCAGAGCAAGTCATCTCTCGCACTGACCCCCCGCGACTCAGGAACAAGTAGATACGATGGCGGGCGCAGCCCGCCCTACGGTGCAATTCCGTTCAATGCCCTAATTCTTCCAGCAACGCCTTCGCCTCTTGCAAGTCTCTGGTATCAAAGCCTTCGGTGAACCAGTTGTAGATCTCGAGATAACAATTAGTGAGCTTCCAGTCTTGCCCTGTTGCTGCCAGAGCTTCGCCAGACTCATTACCGCCCGCAGCTCCAGTGACTTCGCCTCTGGCGCCGAGCAATGTCGATGGCCTTGTGAAAGCACTCCTCAGCTTCTTCGACTTTGAACTCTGGACCTTGGACTTTGGACTGAAGGGTGAGTTCCCCTTTCAGCCGATACAGCTCCGCTTCCTATCATACGTTCCCCGGTTTTGTCTACGATTGCCAGCGCCTCGGCTAGCACCATAGTCCCTTCCTCTGTCTGTCCTATCTTTCGATACGCCTCGACTAACACGGCCAGATGCTGTGAGAGGCCTAGCTCTGCTCCGGGCCACGCAAGACAGCCATTCCTTGACGCATCTGCTCAATGCCTTCCTCTTCTCTGTCCGTGCTCAGCCAGCGCCCAGCCGCGCACGATCGTTCCTTCCGCGCAATACAGGGGGAAACCCATGCTCGCTTGCGAGCGCAATCGCCGCCTCGGCCCGCTCCTGGGCCGCTTGCGTCTCTCGCCGGCGCCAGATGAAAAAACGCCGTCATCAGGCCAGAGCATCAGTCAAAGCCAGCGGGATGAGCCATCTCCTGCGCTAACGGACGTGCCGCATGGATCCTCTTCAGGGCTTGGTCCGGATAGCCGAGCAGACACAGGACGAAGGCTGCATAGGACTGACAACTTATCACGGTCATTGAGTAAAGGAAGCGCATCGGGACTCGAGCAAGGCGTTGCTGGGGATCATATAGGGCAATCCCTTGCTCAAGGTGAGAGCGAGCGGAGGCTAACTCTCCCATGAGAGTACAGATTCTCCCCCAGCGCATAGTAGGCCTCGATGAGGAGTACAGGCTTTCGCTGGCTTTGCGCCAGGGGCAGGAGCTGCTCCGCCAACTCTAACGAAGTCTGGTAATTCCCGCGCGTTTCATAAAATTGCCACAACCCCCATAAGGCACCAGAAGAGCTGCGGCGTGTCCCCCACTTGCTGACAAAGCTCGCGCGCCCGGGTGTACGTGCTTTCCACTTCCGGGGCCGCATAGCCTTTGGTGAGTATCAAGCGCTAAGCCCAGCGGTAGTTGCAATGAGAGTTCTTGCTGGACGCGCTCCGGAGTATCGGGCAGGGTCTTGAGCAACTCCAGCCCCTTGGTCAGGTGACGAATCGCTTCGACATTGGCCGAGCGCTGGATGGCTCTCTGCCCTGCCTGCTGCCAGTAGGGAATGGCTTGCTCGATAAGCCCTGCCTCCGTGTAGTGATGGGCCACCAGCTCGGGCTGCGTCTCTGTTGTCTCGGGAAACTGCTCCACCAACACCTGCGCAATCTGCTGGTGATATTGCTGGCGTTTGCTCTTGAGCAACGACTGATAGGCCGTGTCCTGAATCAGCGCATGCTTGAAGAGATATGTCGCCTGTGGCGGCAAGCCGCGCTGATAGAGCAGCTCGGCTTCGACTAACTGCCGCAGGCCTTGCTGTAAGCTGTCCTCGTCTAAGGGGGAGACCGCGTGGAGCAACTCATACGAGAATTCCCGCCCCAGCGTTGCTCCCAACTGCGCAATCTCTTTGACAGGAGCCAAACGATCCAAGCCGCGCCATCAGCGAGTCCTGTAACGTGGAGGGAATCGCCAGCGGCGGGATGGGCGCACCCCCATGCGCCCTGACATACAGGTCCCCTTCTTCTCGTAACAGCCCCGACTCCACCACGGTCTTGGTCAATTCTTCGACAAACAACGGCACGCCGTCCGTCTTGGCCACGATGTGCTGCATGACTTCCGCCGGCAGCGCCTTCCCGCGCGTCACTTGCTCGACCATGGTCTCGACCTGCGGTCGGCCTAAGCGGCTGAGCGTCAGCTGGCTGAGGTGCGAGCGATTGCCCCAGGGTGGGGTGAACTCGGGGCGAAAGGTCAACACCGCCAACAGCCGCGTCGTGGGCACTTGGTCCAGGAGGAAGGTGAGCACCTCTAATGTCGAGGGATCAGCCCAGTGCAGATCTTCCCAGGCACAGTACACGGCCGCCTTCTCTGCTTCCTCGACCAGCCACGCCACTAAGGCCGCCTGCGTCTTCTCCTTCTGCTTCTGCGGACTGACCGTAATAGGTGGGTAGCCTTCGGGATGCGGGAGCGACAACAGGGCGGCCAAGAGGGGCACGCGTATCGGCCTGGGGGAAGCGATAGTGGCTCAGCGTGTGCTGGAGTTTCTCCAGCTTTGCTGCGGGCGAGTCCTCTCGCGCAAACTGCAGTAGGCGCTGCAGGTGGTCGATGATGGGATACAGCGCACTGTTCTGGTGATACGGGGAACAGCGAAACTCAATGCGCGTCACTCCCTCATGCCCAAGCTGCTCTTTGAACTCCTGCACCAGCCGCGATTTCCCAATCCCTGGCTCGCCGCTCACTAGCACAACTTGGCCTGCACCGGCCTTAGCGTGCTCCCAGTGCCGCCGCAGCAGGTTGAGTTCTTCGACTCGGCCCACCAGTGGCGTCAAGCCCTTTTGCATCGCCACCGCAAAGCGACTCTGCGCCTCGCCTTCACCGTGCACCCGATACAGCTCAAGAGGACCGAGACGTTCTTCAGGCTCTGTGGCCCCAAGCCCTCACACGTAAAGAAGCCTTGCACGAGCCGATAGGCCGCCTGGCTGATAAAGACGGTATTCGGCTCGGCTTTGCCTTGCACCCGAGCCGCAATGTTGGGCGTCTCGCCTAAGGCGAGCCGTTCCGTGCGTTCCCCCGCGCCAATGTCGCCGACCACGACCAGCCCTGTGTGAATGCCAATTCGGACTTGTAACGGCGGCGTATATTCCAACTGGCCAACAGCCACTACGATCTCCAAGCCACTGCGCACGGCACGCACCGCATCTTCCTCATGCGCAGTGGATAGCCAAAGTACACCAGCACGCCATCACCCAGATACTGGGCCATATGCCCCTCGTAGCGCGCAATGATCTGGTGACAGGCGGCCTGATAGGCTCGTACCCGAGCATGATAGTCTTCAGGGTCGAGCTGTTGCGAGAGGGTCGTGGACCCGACCAAGTCAATGAATTGACCGTCAGCTGGCGCCGCTCGCCTTCAGCGCGTGAGACGTGGTGCGTGATGCGTGGTGTGTCTAGGGGTTGGGGGCTAGGGATTGGGGGCTGGGGACTGACAACTGTCGTACCGCCCGTCCAAATCAACACCTCACCGTCTTCATCCACTGCCACGCGTTCAGCTTTGACCAGTTCGTCGGTGACCCCCGCCAGCAACTCATCGTCCAGCTGATAGCGCAGCTTGAGCGACCGATAGGTCACCCGGCCACGCTGTTGCAGAAGCTCTCGGACCTGGTCTAGCACTTCATCAAAGGTCATGGCCTGCCCTCTTGGCCTCTTTACTCCTTCGCCTACCTCAGGACAAGCAGCGTGTTTTTTTCCACCGTGTTGCGTCATTAGGAAAGCAATTGTAGAGCGCGGGCACGCGCATCATGTTGTCCGATGTCGCTGCTATCAGCTCTCAGCGGCTCGCTCCCGGCCCCGAGAATGGGGCTTCGACGAGTGAGAAGGATAGGATTTTCCACGCGCCGTTCTCACGACGGAACATGTATGAGGCGCGGAGTTTCTCCAACACTGATCCGTCTTTTTTGTAGCGCGTGACATCGGCAACCAGTTGTGCCAGCGATGCGGAAAACGGCCAGATCTGTAGCCGATCGATCCCACTGCGTCCCCAACCGCTTTCTCGTAAGCCAACCATCATGCGTTCATAGCCCCGCTGATGATCGGCCTCTGTATTAACAACCACCATGCCCTGCTCGCCGCTTAGCATGGAATGAGGATGAGAGTAACAGCCGACGAACCCTGCCGCATCTTGGCGATTGAAGACCTCAATGTAATGGTGATAGGCAGCTTCGAGTTCTTGAATGATCGCATTTGCTTCAGCCATTGTGATTCCCCTTCTTTACAACCTGCAATACCAACGGGACCGGTCTGCACCGTTTATTGTGGGCTGTCAACCGTTATTGCCCAACACACTAACGGTCGTACAAATGGATGAAGAAACCGATGAAGGCGTGGTGTGCTAATCTTCCAGTCGCGCCAGCAATTGTTGTGGCATAACGATCTCGAACTTAAACTGTCGGCGTTGACGAGGGGGTAAATCGAGTAGGTCACGATCGTTGGTGACCAGATACTGAGCTTTCCCCACGGCTGCGGTTGCCAAGAACAAGTTGTCATCTGGATCTCGACTGGCTGTGAAGCGCCGGCCGAGCTGCACCCGTGTCGTGGTCTCACCCCGTCCCAAACGTTCAGCAAAGCAGTGCACACGAATCGGTTCGACCTGAAGGCGGTCCAACACTTCCAGGTATTCAATGGTTACCTCATCGCTGACAATCAATTGTAGCTTTCGCTGGTCTCGCCATAAGCCAAAGATTTGTCTGTTGGCGGACCGGGAGAGTGGCTGAGGTAATATCCGACGATAACGTTGGTATCCAGCACGACGGTGATTCGCTCTTTACGAGGCGGCACTCCGTTCCCTCTTCTCCCGTCGATACTGACGCACGATGTCTACGGCGTCTTCTTCCCGATAGCCACTACGTTGAGCGTCGTGCCGTATCTCTTCATCCAATCGCTGATCTTCCCAGATTTCGAGACGTTCGCGCATGTAGTCGGTGAGCAGTCGCTCTGGACTTCGTCGTCGTTGGCGAGCAGCTTTTTGGAATTGCTCCCACAGGGGTAACGCGGAAAGTGTATCTTTTCTCATTACAGTTAGCCTCAATGCTACTGTACCGCGTTCAGCAGCTCATGAAAACTCCTTTTCGTGTTGCCTCTACTGAGCTCAGCGGTGGGACTCTTGGAATCCGATGAGGAGTCGGATCCAGAGCAAGGTAGCGTACCACATGGGAGCACGGAAAATTCCAATGTGGGAATATCCTGTCCGCACAAGGGCTATCAACCGCTACTGCCCAACACGCTGACCGTGGTGCGAAAATGAAGTTTCACAACCTGACCTAACGTCTCTGCGCCATGCTTCTGGACGAGACGTTTTGCCGCCTGAATCACGGCATCGCTTGCGCCTTTCGGTAATGGGATGCCGTAACGGGTTCCAAGTTCTTGCAGGCGACGGAAAAACTCTGCACGGGCTAGAATAGAAGCCGCAGCGACAGCGACCTCTTCTTCGGCGCGTGGTTTTTGGATAAGCGTAACAGATCGGCCTTTAGCCATGAGGGCATTATTGAGAAACCGTTCATCCCCAAACTGGTCGGCAACGACACGCGTACATTCAACACTTTCTAAGAGATTCTCAATCGCTCGCGCGTGACCCCACGCAAGCAGCCGGTTGAGATTCTTCATCGACGCGTGTAACGCGTTGTATCGTTCTGGCCCGATCACTATGACGGTATGTGGGCACTGTGCGCGAATCTGAGCCGCAAGCGTCGTTGCTTTAGCGTCCGAGAGCGTCTTGCTATCCCGCACGCCCATCGCTTTCAGCTGTGCTTCCTGGATACGAGGAACATACACTCCAGCAATGACGAGCGGACCGAAATAATCGCCTTTGCCAGACTCGTCGATACCAATCTGGCCGTCAACCGTACTCATGTGGATTCAGGAACGCGTAGCGCAGCGTCAGGGAAACGTGGCGCATTGTGGATGACGACGACTCTGTCGCGGATTTCGAGCCGCCCTTCGGCAAAGAGCTGAATCACCTGCGGATAGATACGATGTTCCTGGGCAAGAATGCGAGCACTGAGACTTTCTTCGGTGTCGTCGGAATATACCGGAACCGCAGCTTGGGCGATGATTGGACCATGATCTGTTTTTTCATCGACAAAATGCACTGTGGCCCCGGCAATTTTCACACCGTACTGTAGCGCCTGTCGTTGTCCATGAGTGCCAGTAAAAGCCGGCAGCAGGGCAGGGTGGATGTTCATGATGCGTTGCGGAAAGGTGCGGATGAAAAATGACGACAGTATGCGCATGAATCCTGCGAGAACAACCAACTCGACGTTATGATCCTGTAAGACTTTTACCAGCTCTCCCTCAAAGGCTTCCCGAGAAGAAAACTCTTTGTGATTAATGACGATCGTCGTGAGGCCGTGCTTTTGCGCACGGGTCAGGCCATAGGCATCTGAACGATTGCTGATAACGACACGGATCGTAGCCGCAAGCTCCTGCCGCTCGATGGCGTCAATAATAGCTTGCAAATTGGTGCCACTACCAGAGATCAACACGCCGATGGGCAGGGGGGAAGTCATAAAAAGTCTGTTAGTCTATGCGTCTAAGAGTCTGAGAGTCCATGCGTCTGGGAGTCTACAAGTCTATTAAGTTGGTCAGTCTTTGGAACTTACTCTTCATTCTTCACTCTTCACTGCTGTTTTAGCTCACCGCCCGTGCCAGCGTAAACACATCGACAGCTTGTGCCCCAGCTTGCACGAGTGTCCGTGCACATTCGGTGACAGTTGCCCCTGAGGTATAGACATCATCAACCAGAAGCACTCGCTTATCATGTAGCCGATCTGTTGCAGATACTGTAAACGCGCCTTTTACGTTGGTGCGACGTTCTTTGCCGGTGAGTTGCGTTTGTGGCACCGTAGGCCGAGCCCGTTCGAGAAGAAGTGGATCGACAGTGATACCGTGTGTGGTGCCAATAGCCCGTGACAGTAGCAGTGCCTGATTAAACCCTCGCCAGCGCAAACGGGCAAGATGCAATGGGACTGGAATAATCATATCGTACTGTTCGTGTGCGAACGGACAGGAAGCTGCCGCGAGCAACGCAAGCGTTTTCCCGACACTCAGGTCACGATTGTATTTAAATTTCTGGATTGCGGTACTGAGGGGCTGCAAGTCACTTTCCCCCTGCTGGTAATACGCCCAGGCTCGGGCCTGACGAAACAGTGGTGGTTCTCTCAGACACGGACCGCAGAGATGGTCTGGACCTTCGTGGGTTATGAACGGGATTCCACAGCACGAGCACAGAGGAGAGGTAATCGGTTGTATATGTGGCAAGCAATGTGGACAAAAACCTTCGCCCTCTTCAACGATAACGGCACAACCTGGACAGCGCTTGGGATAAAACAACGCCAAGAGTGTAGCGAGAATTTTCCTCACGGAGTGTATATAGCCTTCTGATTGGAGTCCTTCAATTGCTTAAGAAACGGGTGATTTCGACCGATATTACGAGCATGAAACCATTTTTCCAAGGACTTGTTTTCGGCCTTCTCGTCATGTATGGGTACCTCCATTATGGCACAGACCTGCTCAGCCCTTTCCGCGGTTGGTTTGATGGTGCCGGCAATGGCATCAAACATGACCGCATGCGAAAGGAAGCAGACAAAGCACTTCACGGTTTCCTGTTCCTACACGGTACCGGGACCGTTGCTTAAGTAGGTCGCGTGCAGCTAGCGAATAGAGTAAGGGGGTAGTCACATGGCTGCAGAGGGAAGTTCCGCAGAGCACAAGCAACGCGCGATCGCTGACATGTTGCATCTGCCATCAAACCCGGGAGAGAAAGCTTATCTTGCGGGGTACCGATGTACGGCCTGTGGTGCAGCTTATATCGGTGAAGGTCGAGTCGGTTGCAGTAAATGCATGGCTGCCGGCAAGATTGAACAGATCAAACTCAGTGATCGTGGGACTCTCTACGTCTATTCTATCGTTCATCAGTCTGCTCCTGGGATTCCTGTCCCCTATATTTCTGCTATCGTCGACCTTCCTGAAGGAGTCAGCATTCGCTGCAACCTCGTCGACATCGAACCTGACCCAGCGAAAATCACTTTTGGCATGCCGGTCGAAATGATCACCCGCAAGGTGCGTGAACGCAAAGAAAAAAATGCCGCAGGTGTCGAAGAGATTATTGACATCATTGCGTTTTTCTTCCGTCCCAGTCACAATTAACCCTAATCTAGCAGGCAGTCGTTAAGGAGGAGCCTATGCGAGACGTATACGTCCTCGGTGTTGGCATGATTAAATTTGGTCGCTACCCTGACAAAGATGTTCCCCAACTTGGGGCTGACGCTGCCCTGCTTGCCCTTAAAGACGCAGGCATGACGATTAAAGATATCGAGCTCCTCGTCTGTGGGAACCTGTTCCAATCGAGCTCAATGAACGCGCAACGTATCCTGCAGCAGATTGGTCAGACCGGTATTCCTGCATTGAATGTGACGAATGCTTGCGCGACTGGATCGACTGCTTTCCGCGAAGCTTACATGGGAATCGCGTCAGGCATGTATGATATCACTATGGCCGTGGGTGTCGAGCAAATGGGGAAGATGGGTCTGCTTGGCGGTGGCGCACGTAGTGGCGGGGAAAGTGTCGAAGGCGTGCTCGGTAGTGGACTGATGCCTGCTGTTTTTGGCCAAGCAGGTGTCGAACACATGCGCAAGTACGGTACGACGTTCGAGCAATTTGCCAAGGTATCGGTCAAGAATCACAAGCATTCAGTTCATAATCCACTGTCACAGTATCAAGTCGAAGTCTCTCTGGGCGATGTGGTGAAAGGTCGTATGGTTGCTTATCCCAACACGCTCTACATGTGCTGCCCGACTGGTGATGGCGCTGCCGCAGCAATCCTGGTGTCGGCTGAAAAAATGAAGCAATTTACTGCAAAGCCGGTGAAAGTTGCCTGTTCGGTGTTGACGTCTGATCCGTGGACTGATCGTGACCTGACCATGCCTGATGTAAACACGTTGACGAGGAACGCCGCGAAGCAAGCGTATGAGAAAGCAGGTCTCGGTCCGAAGGATCTCGATCTCGTTGAACTCCATGACTGCTTTGCAACTGCTGAACTGCTTCATTACGAAAATCTGGGCTTGTGTGGTGAAGGTGAAGCTGGTCGTATGATTGATGAAGGCCGGACGAGTATCGGTGGTGAGATCCCGGTTAATGCCAGTGGTGGCCTGTTGTCTAAGGGCCATCCGTTAGGAGCAACTGGTGTGGCCAACATTTACGAGGTCGTAACCCATCTACGCGGCCAAGCTGGCGCACGACAGGTTGAAGGGGCAAAGGCCGGTATGGCGCATGTGATTGGCTTAGGGTCCGCTTGTACGATCCACATTCTTACCGTCTAAACTCAAGAAGAGTTATTTTTCCTAACACAGCGTGAGCGGGGGCTGGTTTATGAAAACCAACCCCCGCAGTGCTTCTATGCGTGTTACCGCCTGAGGATTAGATAGGAACAAGAGAGAAATATTATGGATCTCCCCATCGTCAAGAGATTAAGACAAGAAGTTGACGAGTTACGGCACGAACTGCAGGTGAAAATTCCCAAGGATTTACAAGAGGCAGCGGCCCAAGGTGATCTGAGTGAAAACGCAGAATACGAATCTGCTCGCTCGCGGCAAGATTTTGTCCGTGCTCGCGTGGCTCAGCTTGAGGAGCGACTTCGCCAGCTCGTCCTCTACGATTTTTCCAGCATTCCACGTGATCGAATCGCCTATGGAAGTCGAGTCAAACTTGAGGACATAAATGACGGAGAGGTTTTAGAATACCAGGTTGTTTTCCCGGAAGAAGTTGATCCTGGAGCAGGGCATGTGTCGCTCAGCTCTCCGATCGGTCAGGCGCTCTTACGCAAAGAAGTGGGAGACGAGGTGGAAGTAACTACCCCACAAGGGAAGCGGACGTACGAGATCATCCAGTTGCTGACGCTTCATGACCTGACGACAGAGAACGGTGCTGGAAAGGGCTAAGCAAGCAGGCCCCTTGCACACTGGCGCGGAATTGTCTAATTTTACTGAGGTAGTGAGAAGAGTGGGCGGTTCGCCCACTTTTTTTTTCCAGAATGCGAGCTGAGGTTGAAGACATAGTGCAGCGAGTGGAAGCCCTCGCCACTCCAATTGTTGCAGAGGAGGGCATGGAAATTTGGGGGGTAGACTTCCGTCCGGAAGCTGGTCGGTGGGTGTTACGCCTTGCGCTCGACCGTAACGGAGGAGTTACTCTCGATGAATTGACCCGCGTCCATCGACAACTGAATGATCTGCTTGATGCGCACGATCCTATTCCATGGCGTTATACATTGGAGATCTCGTCCCCTGGGATTACCCGTTCACTCTTGCATCCTACACACTACCGCCGCTATGAAGGCAGCCGTATCCGCGTACAAACACGTCTCGAACAACAAGGGAGACGGACATTTTTAGGGACGCTGCGCGCAGTGACAGACGATGGAATTTTGCTAGTAGACGATCTTGCGGGCGAGGTTCAGATGGCGTGGGGGAGCATTCGTAAAGCAACGAACGAGCATGAGTTTCCAGCTCCACAGCAACACAAGAACAAAAGGCGACCGCATTGATTGAGGAGGAAGAGCATGCAGCAAGACCTCAACCGGGTAATCGATCAGGTAAGTAAAGAGAAAGGGATGGACCGGGGCGTCATCATTGAGGCCCTTGAGAGCGCCATGCTCTCGGCAGCTCGGCGCACCTTTGGCCAGAAGCAAATCGAAGCCAAGTTCAACCCTGATATCGGTGAGATCGAGCTATTCGAAATCAAAACAGTTGTGGAGGATGTCGCGAACGCAGACACTGAGGTGTCGCTGAAAATCGCGCGTGCTGATCTCGACCCGGAAGCTCAGATCGGCGACGAGCTACTCAGTAAACTGCCGTCAGCTTCATTTGGTCGTATTGCCGCGCAAGTTGCAAAACAGAGTGTGATACAAAAAGTGCGCGAGGCTGAACGCGAGCAGATCTACAACGAGTTCAAGAACCGCAAAGGCGAAATCTATTCGGGGATTGTTCAACGGATTGAGAAGAAAAACATCATTGTGAACCTCGGTCGAACCGATGCTGTACTCCCGGAAAAAGAGCAAATTCCGTGGGAGCGGTATCGACAAGGCGATCGTATTCGGGCCTATGTGCTGGACGTCGATATGTCGAACAAAGGTCCGCAGATTGTTCTGTCACGGACCCATCCAGGATTTCTCATCAAACTTTTTGAACAAGAAGCTCCTGAAGTGTATGAAGGGATTGTTGAAATTAAGCACGCGGCCCGTGAACCTGGGAACCGGGCGAAAATCGCGGTGCATTCAACCGACCCGGATGTGGATCCTGTGGGGGCGTGTGTTGGAATGAAGGGCACTCGAGTGCAGGCGGTTGTCCAAGAACTCCGTGGCGAACGTGTCGATATTGTTCCTTGGACTGCGGACCCTGCTGAGTTTGTCTGCCGGGCGCTGTTACCGGCAAAAGTCTCCAAAATCATTCAGGATGACGAAGAACGCACAATGGAAGTGATCGTTCCTGACGACCAACTGTCTTTGGCGATTGGGAAGAAGGGACAGAACGTCAAACTTGCTTCAAAATTGACTAACTGGCAGCTCCAGGTGCGGTCAGAGTCGGAGTCTGAACTGGAGCACTCGCAGGCGCTCGTATCGCTTACCGCAGTGGCTGGCATTGGCGATATGACCGCTGAGCTCCTTTATCAACAGGGATTCAAATCGGCTGAAGAGGTTGCCACAGCCGATTTAGATGTATTACTTGAAGTCGAGGGAATTGGAGAAGAGAAAGCGAATGCGATCCTTCAGGCGGCCCGTGACCATGTCGCGGAAAAAGCCGCAACTGCAGCGGCAAAGGTAGTGGAAGCGGCAGAAGCACCAGAGGTAACACGAGACGAATAGTGAAACCAACGGCTCCCATTCGTTTATGTATTGGTTGCGGAGGTCGGGATGAGCAGTCGCACCTGATCCGCTTTACCCTGAGCCTGGAGGGGACACTGATACTAGGAGCGGGAAAAGGACGAGGAGGATACCTGCATCGACGGCAACAGTGTGTGCAGGCGTTTGCCTCGGCCCGAACTGGGATGGTCCGTTCCCTTGGTGTCGTATTGTCGCGTGACGCGCGGAAGCAGTATGCAGCACTGGTCGAACAGCGAGTGACACAGTGGGTAGAGAAGTAATGAGGTTGTATGCCACGAAAACGTATTCATGAACTAGCCAAAGAATGGGGGATGGACACCCGGTATTTACTGAGCAAACTCGAAGAACTCGGGGTCCAAGGAAAAAGAGCGCAGAGTACGCTTACGGATGAAGAGATTGCACTTGTTCGTCCGGGACCAGCGCTCCCAGATACTTCGGCGCTGGTGTTAGGTGAAGAGAAGATTATTGGGGAGCGAGTCGTTACTGAGCTCGATCAGCAAAACGAACAAGTAGTGACCGCCCGAGAAGAAATCCGCGAAAGCCGCATCAGTCAAGGTGTCATTCGCCGGCGAGCGAAACGCGTCGAAGTGTTCCACGAAGATGACGTGAGTGCACCTCCGGTCCCAGCCTCGGACCTGCCTTCGTTGCCCACGCTAGACTCACCTTTTGCTGCTCCCCCACCGCTCCCGCTCGCCTTTGAAATCCCTGAAGTCGAGCCTGCGCCGTCGATTCCTGTTGCCTCACTTCCGGAACACTCAGAAGCTGCGTCTGTACCTCAACCCGTTGCCGTCCGATCTCAAGTGGAGAAACCCGACTCGTCTCTTCCCGAGACTGATAGGCTCCGCTCGCCTGTTCCGGTTGAAGTGAGCGAGGAGACAATCCCAGTAAAAAAAGACTCGTCAGTGAACAGGCAGGACACCCCGACGTCGAGCCTTTCGGTACCACCAGTGATTGCGAGAGATGCCTCGATGCCCTCGCAAGAACGACCTCCTGTGGTACCAAAATCCCCTGTCTCGCCAGGTGGAACGATGGCATCTCCCTCGAGAGTTTCTCTCGGAGTGACTGCTGGGACTGCTACCTCTCCTGCCCTGAAAGAAGAACCTCCACGTCCTAACCGTGTCCTAGGCCGTATTGATCTGGGAAAACTCTCACCGGAACCACGACCGAGACCTGACGTGAGACCTACCCGACCTCCAGCGTCAGCTCCTGGTCGGCCACCGACCGCTCAACCGGCTGTCCCGGCGACCCGAGAACCATCGCGAGATGGAGTCACCCCTGGGGGAGTCGGGGCAGAGGCTGCAAATGCTGGTGCAGCTGGGCGTCGACCGAAGAAGCGGAAAGTGATTCGCAGTCCGGAGCAGAGTGAGACGCAAGAGCGGGATCTTCGTTCTGCGCGCGGGAACAGGAAGAAGAAAGCGATCCTGGGAAAAGAGCAGCGACAAACTGAGATTACGGTTCCAAAGGCGAGTAAACGTGTTGTGCGCATTTCAGAAGTTGTCACCGTTGGTGATCTCGCCCGAAACATGGGCGTCAAAGCAGGTGAGGTCATTAAGAAGCTGATGAGCCTTGGGGTGATGGCAACCATTAACCAAACGCTTGATCTCGATACCGCGTCACTGATTGCTGCCGACTTCGATCATACGGTCGAGAATGTTGCTTTCAATGTTGAGTCGGCTCTGGAAGTTGGTCATGAAGAGCACGCCGACGAAGGGCGACTTGAACTGCGTCCGCCGGTGGTCACCATCATGGGCCATGTTGATCATGGCAAGACTTCACTCCTCGACGCCGTCCGTCAAACCAATGTGACTGCTCAGGAGCATGGTGGGATCACCCAGCATATCGGTGCCTATAGTGTGAAAGTGGACGGCCGTAGTGTGACGTTTCTTGATACGCCGGGACATGAAGCGTTCACTGCGATGCGTGCCCGCGGAGCTGAGGTGACGGACATTGTCACTTTAGTAGTTGCCGCTGATGATGGCGTCATGCCGCAGACTGTGGAGGCTATCAATCATGCACGAGCGGCAAAGGTGCCGATCATTGTTGCGGTCAATAAGATCGACAAACCTGGCGCTGATTTGGAGCGTGTCAAACGTGAGCTGCTGAACCATGGCATTATCTCGGAAGAGCTTGGCGGAGATGCAATCTTTGCTCCAGTCTCAGCGAAAACTGGTGATGGGATTCCTCATCTTTTAGAGATGATCTTGCTCCAGGCTGATGTCATGGATCTTCGTGCACACCCTGACAAGTTAGCGCGAGGTACGATTGTTGAAGCAAAATTGGATCGTGGGCGAGGTCCGGTGGCAACGGTCTTGGTACAAGAAGGGATCCTGAAAACTGGTGACCCTTTTGTCTGTGGAACTGAGTATGGTCGTATCCGTGCGATGATTGACAGTTGGGGAAATAAGATTGAGAAAGCGACTCCATCCGTCCCTGTGGAAATACTTGGTCTGAATGGGGTGCCTGAGGCTGGCGACCGTTTCACGGCACTAGAAGATGAAGCTTCGGCACGACAAGTGGCTGAGCATCGGCGCTCCAAGAAGCGGGAAACCGAACTGTCCAAGAGTAACACGCGCAGTACGTTAGAAGAATTTTACCAACAAGCTCAAGCTGGGGAGGTCAAGGAATTACGGGCTATCGTCAAGGCCGATGTGCAAGGCTCTGCTGAGGCTGTGAGTGATTCACTGAATCGGCTGTCGAATAACGAAGTCAAACTGGTTATTCTTCATACTTCGGTTGGTGGGATCTCAGAGTCGGACGTCTTGCTTGCCTCTGCTTCGAAAGGGATCATTATCGGGTTCAATGTGCGTGCCGAAAGTAAGGCAATGCAGCTTGCTGAGCGAGAAGGGGTCGAAGTCCGCCTTTACAACATTATCTACGAAGTCATCGAAGATGTACGTGCGGCGTTGGAAGGCATGTTAGCTCCGACCTTCCGTGAAAAACCCCTTGGGAAAGCCGAAGTACGACAAGTTTTTCCGGTGTCTCACTTAGGCTTGGCGGCAGGATGTGCGGTGAATGAAGGGCGACTGACACGGGGAGCACAAGCACGCGTAATCCGTAACCGCCAAGTGGTCTACGAAGGAAAGATCGGCAGTCTGCGGCGCTTCAAAGATGACGTCCGTGAAGTGATATCTGGTATGGAATGTGGCGTACTGCTGGAAAACTTCAAAGAGCCGCTAGCTGGAGATTTGATTGAAGCCTATGAAATGGAACAAGTATTGCGCCGCTTAGAGCCGCGAGCGCAGTAGATTCGAAAAGCAGTGAGTGAATCGAGCTTTGAAGAAGGTGGGAGGATGGTGGTCGGGGTACTGCGACTCACGCTGTATCTCGACGAGAGCCATTCGTTGAAAGAAAAACGGGCAATCCTACGGAAGATCAAAGCTCGTGTCCGCAACGAATTCAACGTATCGATTGCCGAGTGTGGTGATCAAGACCTGTGGCAAAAAACCCAACTCGGACTTTGTCAGGTAGGCAACGACCAAGCCTACATTAGTGGGGCTTTGCAGGCTGCAGTCCGATTTATCGAGAATTTACATCTTGCCCAAGTCGGGGGAGAAGAGGTCGAGTTTTTGCACTACTAGCGTGGTTCCTAGAATTTTTTGTAGAGCCCCGCGCCGGAGCGACTCTACTCTGCTTGAAACTCGAAACGTGAAACTTTCTCATGCCTTCTCGTCGTCCTGAACGTATTAACAGCTTGATGCTTGAAGCGATCGCTGAGATCCTCCTCCGCGAGGTGAAGGACCCTCGCACCCATAACGTCACTCTCACGGCAGTGACGATCGGTCCTGATCTGAAGTTGGCCAAGGTGTATTTCTCCACCTTTCGTCCGGAAGATCGAGAGCCAGCGTTGGAGGGGCTTCGCAGTGCGTCGGGTTATATCAAACGGCAAGTCTCCGGACGTCTCCGTCTTCGTCATACGCCAGAGTTGCGCTTCTTGGTTGATGAAACTTTGGAGAAAGCAAACCGCCTGGAAAGTCTTCTACGACAGGTAGAACAGAAAGAGTCGTAGTGCCAGCCGTCAATGGGATTTTGCTGATCGACAAGCCTGAAGGCATGACCTCAGCGGCTGTCGTGCGGGCGGTAAAACACATACTGGCTGAGGAAAAAGTCGGTCATCTAGGCACCCTTGACCCGTTTGCCAGTGGCCTCTTACCTATCTGTCTAGGCACAGGAACAAAAATTTCCCAATTCCTAATGGTGGAACGAAAGGCGTATAGCGGCACCATCCGCCTTGGGGTCGAAACCGATACCTTTGACAGCACCGGGACGGTCATCAAGATGTCACCAGTTCCGCTGAGTGACGAGAATACACTCAGGAAACTGGAAGCACAATTTATTGGTGAGCAATGGCAGATCCCACCCATGTATTCTGCGATTAAGCGCAAAGGAGTCCCACTCTATAAATTGGCTCGCCAAGGGATAGAGATTGACCGAGAGCCACGCAAGGTCACGATCGAACGATTGACCTTGAAGGCGACTGGGACTGATACTCTCAGCTTTTCGCTCGGATGCTCAAAAGGGACATATGTTCGATCGTTAGCAGCGGATCTTGGGGCTACTCTTGGCTGTGGAGCACATCTTGCGACCTTACGACGCACCGAATTTGGCCCATTTTTAGTTGATCAGGCTCTTTCATTATCCCTCTTAGCTACCCGTTGGGAACAAAGAACGCTTCCCGTGCTGTCGCTTGAACAGGCGCTTCGACACTATCGTGCTGTTGAGATAACGGAGCGGATCGCGGTCATGCTGTGCCAGGGGCGACAAGAGGCGCTCCGCGAGATTGCTCAAGAAGCAACGACCGATGAGATCGTACAACTCCTTGGTCCGGAGGGTGAGCTAGTGGCCATGGTGCGGCATGACCACGGAGAATGGAAATTGCTCCGTGTTTTCTCAACTTTACAGTTACGAGGCGGCATGTTAAGAGGAACAGAAGACAAAATATAAGGAGAAAGAATGAGCATGCAGGAGGCAGGGCGCAAAACCGAAGCCATCGGGCAGTTCCAGCGCCACAGTACGGATACGGGATCACCCGAAGTTCAAGTCGCAATCCTCACCAAACGAATTGAGCAATTGACAGGCCACTTCAAAGCCCACGCCAAGGACCACCTCTCTCGCCGTGGTCTTCTCAAAATGGTTGGACAACGCCGTCGTCTTCTCGACTACTTACGTGGGATTGATCACGCGCGATACCGCACGCTGATTGAACGCCTAGGGCTTCGTCGTTAAGCACGCCGCTTCAAATTGATATATAATAATTCCCTGGGAACGCTCCGACGAGCGTAAGGGGGTAGTGTACACATGTATAAAAAGATTGAAATGGAATTTTACGGGCGACCGTTGTCGATTGAGACTGGTCGTATGGCGAAACAGGCCGGGGGCGCAGCAGTTGTATCGTACGGTGAAACCGTCGTTCTCGTTACCGTCGTTGCATCCAGTTCTCCTCGGGAAGGAACCGATTTCTTTCCCTTGACTGTTGACTATCAGGAACGTACCTATGCCGCAGGAAAGATTCCCGGTGGGTTCTTCAAACGCGAAGGACGTCCGCCGGAGCGAGAGATTCTGACCTCTCGCCTTGTTGATCGTGCACTGCGTCCACTTTTTCCGGATGGATTTTTCTGTGAAACACAGGTGGTGGCGTCGGTGCTTTCGGTAGATCGAGAGAACGATGCTGATACTGTGGCGATGATTGGCGCATCTGCGGCGTTACAAGTCTCCGATATCCCGTTTCGTGGGCCGATCGCCGGTGTACGCATCGGTCGCCTTCGCGGCGCACTCACAGTGAATCCTTTACAGAGCCAGTTTGATCAGAGCGATATTAATCTCTTTGTCGCTGCGGGGCGGGATGCGATTATCATGGTCGAAGGCGGCGCGAAGGCAGCCTCTGAAGAAGACATGCTTGAAGCTTTATTCCTCGCGCAGGATGCGATCAAACCGATTCTCGATGCACAGGATGAGCTTGCCCGAATTGCTGGGAAACCCAAGCGAGAGTTTGTCGCGGTTCCTGCCGATACGACTCTGGCCAGCCGAGTTCGTACGCTTGCCGCAGAGAAAATTCGTACAGCCCTGACCGTGACCGGCAAGCACGAGCGTTACGACGCTGTTGCTGGGGTCAAAAAGGAAGTGAAGACTGCACTTGCAGAAGACTACGTCGGACGTGAGAAAGAAGTGGGTGCTGCGCTCGAAGAACTGGAAAGTGAAACACTGCGCACGTTGGTGATCCGTGAGAGTCGCCGCGTTGATGGACGTGGACTGACCGACATCCGTCCGATTACCTGTGAAGTTGGCGTACTGCCCCGTACCCATGGCTCGGCACTATTCACACGCGGTGAAACCCAGGCTTTAGTTATTGCGACGCTCGGCACGTCTTCGGATGAGCAGAAAGTAGACGCCTTAATTGGCGAGCAGTTTAAGCGGTTCATGCTGCATTACAACTTTCCGCCATTCAGTGTTGGTGAAGCGCGGCCGCTGCGTGGTCCTGGGCGACGTGAGATTGGTCACGGTGCATTAGCGGAACGTGCAGTACAAGCCGTTATGCCGGAAGGAAGCGAATTTCCTTACACCATTCGTGTGGTGGCGGAGGTATTGGAATCGAATGGTTCTTCTTCGATGGCAACCGTGTGTGGTGGTACGCTCTCGTTGATGGACGCAGGCGTACCGATCAAAGCTCCGGTGGCAGGGATTGCCATGGGGCTTATCAAGGAAGGCGAAGAGGTTCGTATCTTGAGTGATATCTTGGGAGATGAAGACCACCTTGGCGACATGGATTTCAAAGTCGCTGGCACTGCAGGCGGAATCACGGCGCTGCAAATGGATATCAAGATTGCCGGAGTCACCAAAGAGATTATGCAGCAAGCGCTCTATCAAGCGCGCGAGGGCCGGCTGTTTATTCTTGAGCAAATGACCAAGGTGTTAGCTGAGCCGCGTTTAGAGGCGTCGGAACATGCACCACGGATTCTGACCTTAAAAGTAAGACCAGACAAAATCCGTGACCTCATCGGCCCAGGTGGGAAGATGATTCGCTCGATCATCGAAGAAACCGGAGTGAAGATCGACGTCGAAGACGATGGGACCGTGTATGTCGCTTCTGCCGATGGCGATTCAATGAGCAAGGCAGTGGATAAGATTAATCGGGTGACTGCAGAAGCCGAAATCGGCAAGATTTACAAAGGCACTGTGCGTAAGGTGGTCGATTTCGGTGCGTTTGTGGAAATCCTGCCAGGAACAGATGGTCTCGTGCATATTTCTCAGCTTGGCGGTGGCGGACGCATTCGCAAAGTAACGGATGTCGTAGAAGAGGGAGACGAAATCATGGTGAAGGTCCTGGAAATTGATCGCCAGGGCAAGATTCGTCTCAGTCACCGCGAAGCGATGCAGGCAGAAAGCGCAGCGAGCGAAAGCTAGAGAGATGACCCACCGCACGGTACTCGACAATGGAGTGCGCCTGTTATCAGAAGAAATGACAGGTTCACCCTCGGTAACCGTGGGGATCTGGGTCGAGAACGGCTCGCGTGACGAAAGACCAGAAGAAAACGGCATCGCCCATTTTCTTGAGCATCTCTTCTTTAAAGGTACCCAGCGGCGCACTGCCGCCGACATCGCTGAGGAAATCGATGCGGTTGGCGGTGTGCTCGATGCCTTTACCTCCAAAGAATACACTTGCTACTACGCCAAAGTGCTGACGGAACACTTACCGCTGGCACTCGATTTACTGACGGATGTTTTCCTTCAGTCACAGTTTGCTGAAGAAGAAATCGAACGTGAGCGTTCGGTCATCTGCCAAGAGATTGCGCAAGTCGAGGACACACCAGACGATCTGATTCACGACTTGTTCCATCTCGACTTTTGGCCTGAGCATCCGCTGGGCCGTCCTATTTCTGGCACCGCGGAGGCAGTTTCTCGTTTTCAGCGAAGTGATTTTCTCCGCTACCTTGACCAACGCTATCGTCCGGATCGTATCTTTGTGGCGATGGCGGGGAGCGCTCCGCACGCACAACTTGAGGACCTCGTTGCTCCATCGCTTACCCGGCTGCACGGAAAAGCGATCCGCATCGACGAGGTTCCTCCAGTCTCACATCCTGGGATCTATCGCTATCCGCGTGATCTTGAACAAACCCATCTTTGCTTAGGCATCCCCTGTGTGTCGGTGCACGACACTGAGTGGTATGCCGCCTATTTGTTACATACTGCGCTTGGTGGCGGCATGAGTTCTCGGCTCTTTCCAGGAAATTCGTGAACGTCGTGGATTGGTGTATGACGTGACTTCATTTCTCTCCAGCTATCGCGACTCTGGCTATCTTGGCGTGTACGCTGCCACCAGTGCTGAATCGATAGCCGCAAGTTGTTGAGCTATCGTGTGCGATTTTACGTGACATTGCGAGAGAGGGAATCTCTGCAGAGGAGCTTCGTCGCGCCAAAGGCCACGCCAAAGGCGGGTTATTGCTCGGCCTCGAGACGAGTGAATCACGCATGAATCGATTGGCGCGGTGTGAGATTTATTTCCGTCGCGATATTCCTATTGCTGAGGTTGCTGCGGATGTCGAACGCGTGACTCTCGAAGAGGTGCACGGACTAGCGGCGCGATGCCTTGGGAATGAATCCCGGGCTCTTACCCTCCTGGGGGAGATTCCTAAGAAGATGAATTATCAAGCGCTGATTGAAGCGTAGCGGCAAATAGCGCGGACTGCATTCCTGCCGTAGCCAATCCCCTGTTTACCGTTTTCGCTGTTGCTCCACACCGTCTCGTGAGATGGGGAAAGAAGAAGTCGAGCAATTTCTCACCTTTCTTGCTGTAGACCGGCACGTCAGCGCGGCCACACAGAACCAGGCGTTACACGCCCTGCTCTTCTTGTACCGAGAAGTGCTAGCGCAGGAGCTGGGCTGGCTCGATAACATTGTCCCAGCCAAACATTCTCAGCGGCTTCCCACTGTGCTCACCCAACAGGAAGTGCGTAGCTTACTCAGTGCTGTGCAGGGCGTGCACCTGGCTCATCGCCAACCTGCCTATACACGATAAAGAATTACTGATCAAGACCTGGTACGACATATTTACACCCATGTCCTAACCGCGGCGTCGAGGTTCCAGCCCTCCGACAGTTTAGGAAACAACGAGGGTGGTCGGTGGAGTCCGCAACGGGGGCTATGGGAAGTCCGCTATGAACACGTCCTGGCCCTTGGATTACAAGCGCGAAACATTGACACGCAAGGTTTATAAGGTTTATAGAAGGGAGGTCAGTCAATGTTTGTAAAGTTTCTACATGTAGCAACCTGAGTGTTTGTAGATGTAGAAACTTGGTGGTTTATAGATCTAGCAAACTTGTTTATTGGAATAGCAACTTGTTTCCATTAGCAGAAACAAGTTGTGCTGTTCAATTGTAGTTGGACATAGCGGACGAGGCGTCCACAAACAGATCGTGAAGTCACTCTGAGTTTGTGCTATGGCCGTGACGTTACAAGACATTCTCCAGACCAGCTTTGCGACGTATACCGAGGCGCACAAGGTGCCGCGCCGGGTCTGGAGGGCCGCACACGCAGTGATGCGTGCCGGACGGCGGCGTTGGGTGGGCACGTGCGGCGCTGTCCGCAGGGCCACGTCACGGAGATCTGGTACAACTCCTGCCGCCATCGGGCCTGTCCGCGCTGTTGTACGCCACCGGATTAGCCAGTGGCTCGACGGCTGGCAGCGCAGCTTCTCCCCACCGATCACTTTCACGTGATCTTTACCCTGCCCAGTGAATTGCATGAGCTGTGGCAGTGGAACCGAGAGCAACTGACGGAGGTGCTGTTCGGCAGTGTGCGGGAGACGTTGCTCACGTTGTTGGGCGATCCCGAAATGGTTGGGCGCGACGCCGGGGATGTTAGCGGCGTTGCATACGTGGGGCCGCACGTTCACGTTACATCCGCACGTGCACTGCCTGGTCAGCGGCGGCGGCCTGACGCCGACGGCCAGTGGCACGCCGTACGGACGGGCTTTCTGCTTCCGGTGGCGGTGGTGCGGGCGTTGTTTCGGGGCAAAGTGCTCGGGGCGCTCGAGGCGTTGTGGCTGACCGGGCAGCTGCAGCTTCCGCCCCACCTCGATGACGACGGCATGCGGCGGTGCTGGTCGCGGCGGCGCGGCAGCAATGGAATATCCGCATTGCCGAGCGCTATCCGCATGGCCGCGGCGTGATGAAGTATCTGGCGCGCTACGTGCGGGGCGGCCCGATCAAGGATCATCGCTTTCTCGCTTTGACGGACAGCAGGTGACGTTTCGCTATGGCAATCATCGGGAGCTGGACGAGCGGGCAGCCGCGCCAGGCGGAGTTGACGCTGAGCGTAGAGGAATTTCTGCGCCGCTGGAGCGAGCACGTGCCGCTGCCGGGCGTGCATATGGTCCGCGCGTGGGGCCTGTATGCCAGCACGCAACGGCCCAGGCTGGCGCACTGTCGCGACCAACTGCCGGAGAAGGATACGACACAGGAGAAGCCGAGGGAAGCCGAAGAGCGGTCCCCCGACAACCACCCCTGGGAACAGTGTCCGGTGTGTCAACAACCGATGGTGATCATCCAAGTGTTTCCACGCTCTGGCGCACCGCCGCGAGTGGAAGCATGGCCAGTGGCGGCCTGAGGGGAAGGTTCAAATCCCCATAGGGCAGCCGCCGCAGGCCGCTTGTCCAACCGCGGTTGGAGCGGACCGCGGGCGGGCGCGGCCAGGGACGAGAGAAGGGTGCCATCTTGCCCGCTGCAGCTCAACCGCTATACGTTAGGCCCGCAGGGGCCGAGGCTACGAGAAACCATTGGAGGGTTGACGCAAAGCCGAGAGGTTTTGAAGAAGGGAAGCCACATTCGATAGAGTAGCGATGGAGGAAGACGAATATGTACGAGCCGGAAGATAATTGCTGGGCAGCATTCGGATACAAGGGATATCATGATGGAGCACGCTGGTGGATCAATGGTCAGCCCTATGAACCCTATGAACCTCACGACCGACACCTCAAGTGATAACACTCCCGGTGGGGGAATTTTAGTTGCCGCCGCTATTGCCGTTGCTGCCTACAGTTTCTATCG
This sequence comes from uncultured delta proteobacterium, assembly GCA_963733195.1. Lineage (GTDB taxonomy): Bacteria > Desulfobacterota > Binatia > Bin18 > Bin18 > VGTJ01. Next base: position 8,636 of record CAVTCR010000041.1, on the reverse strand, counting down.
TGCTGGTGTCGGATCTGGCGCAAGATTGTTACGGCATGACCTGTTCGCACTTGGTCATTCAAGGGAGTTGGTAGCCTGTGTTTCTCACGGGTATTTCCTTCCTATGGGAGATGCTTTTCCCCGTGAGCCCAGACTCCAACAGCTCAGAAGCCAAACCAACACGCGAGCCGTGGTTTGTTCGTGGTAGGATGCCTGGATTACGGCAGCAAGGAGTTGGGAGTTTTGAAGGTAAAGAACGGTAAACTTTACTCTTGTAGAAGGAGATGGTTATGGGACTATTCGACATATTCAAGCAAAAGCCCAAATTTGAGGAAACGAAAGATAAGGGACATGTGATCCTGAAGAAGCCAGGCGAGAAAACTCCTATCATACTGCATCGTCCCGGCGACCCGGGTCATAAAGGTAACAAAGGGAAAAAATAACGAATCTTAACGTAGGGGAACGTGGCGGCTCGCGGTGCGCGGGAGCGTTAGGCCGCGCCCTTGAATCTTATGGCTGCACTTGGCAGCATGGCGCAATGATTTTTGAAGTGATTGGCGAAATCACAGACACAGAAGTCATTGCTGTCGGCAGCAGAATTCATGACATCGAGCGGTTGCGCAAGAACTTCATGGCTCAGGACGGTGGCGGAAGCTCAAGGGCTTTGCGCTGGTCCGCTTGGAGGATGGAACGGAATCCGCTGCTGAACTACATTGGTATGAAGCGCATGGCCTGGGCAAAAAGGAAATGAAGGTGAAGGAAGTACTGGAGTAAACGCTATGAAGACAGAAGAAACGCACCCGCAGTTTGCCGTCTGTATCGATAATACCGGCTACCCAGCTTCTTTAGAGTTGCGGAAGATTTATCAAGTGCTGCCGGATGAGAAAGCCGCCAAACACAAACTGGTGCGGGTGATTGACGAATCAGGGAGAAGATTACCTGTACCCCCAAAGGTTCTTCGTTCCTATCGAGTTGCCGCACGCTGGAGAGAAGCTCTGCAAGGGGCATCAGATCAGCCTGAGGATGCCGAAGGAACAAGATCGGGAGAGGAAAGAAGGCAGCAGGAGAGGCCGGGACGCCAGCAATAGGAGGAGGGGCCACAGGGAGAGCGAAACACCGGGTCGCAAGGGTAGCTGAGAGGACCGAGAAACCCCGAAGGGCAGGCTTCGGTGCTCACTCTAGGCGGTGGCCTAACCAGCGCCTGCAGCGGACGCGGCCCCTGTGGCGGTTCCTGCTGTAACTGAAAGGTAGCGGTCAGGGGCCTTGCCGCTGAGGCGGGCCGTTAGCACTTCATAAAATTTACGACAAACTCAGTGAAGACCATGTTCGATTGGATACTAAATCGGACCGCGCAACATTCGTACACTCAGGCGGCAAGTTGTGAGAGCACAGGAAGAGAACTGTCCGCCGTCTGCAGGGCTCGACCGTAGCCGTCACCTCTGGTGTGTAATAGAGCTCGGAGAGGGCATAGCGCCATGGTCCATTGACCCGCAGATGGCTGGTGCACATCCTGCACCAGGTGCCACATGCGCTTGCGGGTGTGATTACGGGTACATTTGTCATGGACATCGCCAAAGGCCCGCTCAATCGGATTGGCGCGCGGACAGTAAGTGGGTAAGTAGAGGAGTTCGAAGCGGGGATGCGCCGCGAGCCACTGCTGGACTTTCTGGGCCTTATGCAGCTTGGCGTTATCGACCACGACGGTGAGCCGAGAGAAAAGCGGCGCGGGGTGTGTCCGATCGAGCGTCTGGAGCAGATCAAGAAAGAGCCCGGTCTGCTTGCGATACCACACACAATGGGTGATGGTCCCCGTGGTCAGGTCGAGCGCTCCGGCCAGATAGCGCTTCTCGTTGGTGCCCGGTGTCATGACTTCGACTTGTTCGCCCTTAGGCATCCACTGATAGCCGACCTTGGGTAAGAGATTGATATCCAACTCGTCGGCAAAGAACAGCGCCGTCCCTGCTCGCAGTTGCTCGAAGGCCAGCCGAATGCGCGCTAACTTCTCCACCCGTTGTGGATCGTCATCCTTGGCCACCACCTTCGCGCGTTTCCACGCCCAGCCTAGTTCATGGAGCCAGTGGCGCATGGTCTCCGCGGATACGCGAATCCCCCGGCGCACCTGCACTTCCACCGCTAACGTGGCACAGCTCCACCGCGTACGACACCAGCCGAATGCACGGGGAGCGGTCGTGAGCAGGGCGTGTACGGAGCGTTTGAGTGACGGCGTGAGCAGCCGCAGCCGGCGCTGTTGCGGGGCGTGCTCGCTGGCCTCATCAAAGCGCAGTGTCCCAGCCCGGTACGCCCGCACGATCCGGTACACGCTGGAGCGTGAACAAAAGAGCACGGTAGCCACTTCGCTCGGCGTCCGCCCAGCGGCGCACAGGAGCAGCAGATGTAAGGCTAACAAGTACCCATATCGGGCTCGGCGTAATTCGGCCCGCATGCGGGCTTGCTCGGCAGAAGGAATCTCTACTATCGTGGTTTTCGGCACAGCAACTCCTGGCTGATCGTTGCAATAGTCTCACAACTCTTGATCTATCAGCGTGTGCGTCGCTGTGCCAATCTCTTCTGGTCCGATTTAGATTATCTGGGAGTTGCCGCTATACTGTCCACGGGAAGGAATTGCGGTTTTAGAGACGGGGCGTTTGTCATTTGCTAAGGTGTGGGCATGACCATGCCACTGGAGTTTACCCCGGCGATTTTAGAGGAGCTGAACTATGAGCGGTATCGCCATCCGCTCCCGCTGGTGCAACGACGGATGGAAGCGCTGTGGCTGAAGAGCCATGGGCTACCGCATGGGCAGATCGCGCAATGAGTGAACAGCACCGAGAACACGCTGCGGGAGTATTTCCAACTCTATCTCGCGGGCGGCGTCGAGCGATTGAAAGAAGTCGCGATCCAGGGACCGGAGAGTGCCCGGCAGGAACATTACGCGGCGTTGGAAGCGTACTTTCGCGCCCATCCGCCCGCGACGATCAAAGAAGCGCAAAGCCCGATTGAAGCGCTGACGGGCATCAACCGCAGTGAGACGCAGGTACGAGAGTTTCTGAAAAAAACTCCATCTCCACTGTCGCCGGGTCGGGATGCTCCCGGCCAAAGCCGACTCCGACGCGCAAGCGCGCTACTTGGGGGAGGAGCTGGAGCCGCGCTTAGCCTAGGCCCGCGCGGGGCAGCGCACCGTCTTCTTTGTCGATGCGGCGCACTTCGTGTTAGCCCCCTTCCTCGGCTTCCTCTGGTCCGTGACGCGCATCTTCCTGCGGGCCCCCGCGGGGCGGCAACGCTTCCAGGTGCTGGGCGCGCTCAACGCGATCACCCATGAACTCGTGACGGTCACCAACGACACCTACATTACCGCGACGGAAGTCTGTGCCCTCTTGCGGCACCTTGCGGCGCTCAACCTCGGTGTCCCGTTGACCGTGGTCTTGGCCAATGCTCGCTACCAACGTTGCGCCCAAGTCCTTACCCTCGCCGCCAGCCTACACCTTGAGTTATGTTTTCTGCCGCCCTATTCCCCGAATCTCCACCTCATTGAGCGGCTCTGGAAGTTCGTCAAAAAACAGTGCCTCTACTCCACTTATTACGCGGACTTCGCCGCATTCAAGTCCGCCATTGTTCAGTGCTTAGCCCAAACGCAGACCACCCATCGCACTGCTCTGGACTCGCTGTTAACCTTACGCTTTCAGCTTTTTGCAAAAGCGCAATTCTTCCCCGTGTGAAGTATAGTATCGCGTTGTTTGCGGCTCTTCTGACAGCACTATGGTTATTCCGAAGAATCGCGAAACGCTCGATCGAGTACGATCGCGACATGCCATTACCAGCACCGCCGTCAGCACCACCTGACTACGACGACCACATGTCATCGCCAGCACCGCCCAGGTCAGCACCATCACGCGAGAGCGTTGATTTCGCTGCATTCGCACCCCAAGCCATTACTCGCGACGCCACTTTCATATTGGATATTTGGGCATTCCTGCTAAATCAATACTCTTCCGTCATCGCTATCGCGCATGAGATTGGGCGGGACGTCACAGTAGGCAGAAAGACAGGTGTGTCGGTACCAAGAGGGGAAATACTGACTATCTCTATCGAAATTGAAAATTATACATTCGTGATCCCGTCGATTGCTTGTATGGGATGGTGTACCCACTACCGCCTCGTTCATTATCCATGTCCCTATCGACGCTAAGTTTGGTTTCTTTGCTGGAAAAGCAGTAATCGGATATCAGGGTCTTACAATCGCGAAGTGCTTTTCTCGTTTCCGTATCTAACCATGTCCTTGCGTAAATCTTCGGACCGTTCTGCTCTACTCCTTTATCCCAAGACAGCTTTCGCCTCCTATGCAAGCGACAATCGAGTACGAGGTTCTGTCGAATACAGGGCATGAAGAAGGTAGCGCCCGACCTGGACATTTCTTGATGTATTTTCGTTGCGTTCAGGAGACAACTGGCAAGAAAAACTGCAGCGACATGTTCCCACTAAGGACGCGTTCTACCTATTTTCGTCGCTGTCGGCAGCGCGATCAGAATGGGTAGAAAAAGAATGGAAGTTAGCGTTGAGTCGGAGAGGACTGAGTTACATTGATCCAGTGCCGTTAGAAGAGCCCGACACCGCTCCGCCCCCAAAAGAATTAAACGTATTGCATTTTTCGAACGGCTATCTGGCGTATATCGCTTATCATCGCATCAAGAAGCAGATGTTAAAATGTTTTCGGGCCAGAATAGTGGACGCTTGTATCAGATTGGATTTCCAGAGCGAGACTTGCGTGCTAACCCGCCGCGCCACCGCATCGCGGCCACGTTGGGCTTCTGCCAAACCTGAAAGGACACTGTGTGGCCGCTCGCGGTGCGCGGGAGCGTTCGGCGTCATAGCAACATCTGGCTCAGTCAATCAACCATCGCGAAGGAATCGGCTATGATTATCGGATTGCTTGTCGCACTCGCCCTCAGTTTAGCGTTCGTTGGCTGTGCCTCCTCACCACCGCGCTCGAGCGGCATTACGACCGAAACATTCATGATCCCTGCGCTTGACTCGGGTATCGAGCTACACGTCCGCAACAAGCACCCGACCGGCGAGGACCGCTTCGGTCCCGAGCGATCGTGCTATTCGTGCATGGCGCAACTTTTCCGTCCGAGACGGGGTTCGATATTGATTTGCCCGGTGGCTCGTGGATGGATTTCGCCGCACGGCGCGGCTTCGATGCGTATTGCGTGGACGTGCGCGGCTACGGTCACTCCACACGCCCGGCGGCGATGGAGCAGCCGCCGGAAGCGAATCCGCCCTTCGCCGACACCCGGGAGGCAGTCCGCGACATTTCGGCTGCCGTGGATTTCATTCAAAACCGCCGTGGTGTTGCAAAGATTAACCTTGTGGGTTGGTCTTGGGGAACAACGACGATGGCTAGCTACGCAGCCCAGAACCCGGCTCAGGTCGAAAAGCTGATACTTTACGCCCCAGTGTGGTTAATGGCCAAAGCCCCGCCCTATCAGGGTGCTTACCGGGTAGGTACATACGAAAGCGTGCGCGCGGCAAACACACGCGGAATTCCGCAAGAGCGCATCGAAGAGGTGAGCCCTACCGAATGGTACGACAAATGGTGGGCAGCGAACCTCGCTACTGATCCCGTGGGCGCGTCGCGCAACCCGCCGGTGCTGCGCTCGCCAAATGGGGTGATGAAAGACTTCAGCGAATGGTGGGCGGCAGGGAAGCCCACCTATGACCCGGCGGTAATTCGCGCGCCGACGCTGCTGATCGTCGGCGAATGGGATGCCGTCACTCCTCCGAGTATGGCCCAAGAAATCTTTCTGCGGCTCACGGGCGCGAAGTATCGCCGCTTGGTTGTACTTTCGGGGGGGTCACACCCAATGTTTGTGGAGAAGAACCGCATGCATCTGATCCGTGAAGTACAGCACTTCTTGGAAGAGCCGACACAATGAGAGCGAATGGTGCTAATGGCGTCAGCGCCGAGACAAGAACCGATCGCGACGCTGAAAACTTGTCGGGCAATAGTCAAGAGACGCCGAACCCCTATCAGGCCTCCGATGTCAAGCGGACAGACGGATGCACTCGGGGGCGGGGTGGCCGTCCGAGTAACATTTGGTGAGGCATCTTCGCCAAGCGATCGCGGCTGACTTGATTTCGGTTGCTGGTCACAGCCTGTGGGCTGCACCAAACACCTATTGAGGGTCAATGTTTCCGTGGAGCAATGTTCCACGGGAAACAGTGGCACCCGCAAGTGCCACGCCCTAGAAACTCTTCTGTGCCCTCATCCCGGTCTTCTCAATACAGCGGGTTGTGTCCGAAGACACTCCTAGTTAGTTCCAGACTCGGCGGAGGGGCAGCCACGGGACACTTGGTGACGCATCACCAAGAAGATGAGCGGGAGAGACGGTCCAATCAAAACGTGCGGCTCCGGGCGTTTCGTCCAGATATTCCCTCACAGTCCATGCTGTATATATAAGGAAGGAATATCGAAGAGGCTCTCCCCTTTGTGGGCCAGTTAGGCGGCGGGCTCCCTCTCTCCCCTCAGGGGTTACGCAGTCACAAAGCGATTGAGATCAAACGCCTGTTCCCGCGTGAGCATGTAATACACGGCCCGGCCCAACTTGTGGGCGAGTACGGTCAGCGCTTTGGCTTTGCCGTGTTTGTGTTCCAATTTCGCAAAATACTCTTTCCCCGGCTGACTCTGCCGGATAAAGAGGACCGCGGCTTCGGCAAAGGCCCAGCGCAAATGGACGTTGCCGATCTTTTTGCCCGAGGTGCCGAGTCGTTTGCCATTCGATTCCTTGGCACATTTCACCAAGCGACAATAGGAGACAAAATCTTGCACGCGCGGAAAGCGCGCGATGTCCTGAATCTCATATAAGAGGACCAAGGCCAAGATCTGTCCGATCCCCGGGACCGATTGGAGCCGCGCAAACGTTTGGACATCATGCGCTTTGGCACTGCGCGTGAGATAGAGTTCCACCTCGCCGAACAATTGATCATAGTGATCGATGAGCGACACATCGACTTCAATGGTCTTGCGGACACTGGGATCGGGGAAATGTTCGGCCACATCTTCCCGGTTTGCTTTGTTCGCCAGCCGTTTGCCGATCTCCGGGCAGATTGTACTGACTATTGGTATTGTGAATGTGGGCTAAGAGTTCGGCCCGTTTGCGGGCCAGATGACAGCGACGGCGGAGTAAGTCGCGGGTCGCCCGCATCTCTGCAGGATAGACATACGCTTGGGGGAACATTCCACCGCGCAATAAGACGGCAATCTTCTGCGCATCAATCTTATCGTTCTTGGCTTTGCCCCCATGAATCGCCTTCATATAGAGGGCATGGCCCAAGACAAAGGCAATTCCTTCCTTCTGACAGAGGTCCGCCAGCCAATACCAGGTAAACATACATTCGACGCCGACGACCACATCCTCGCGATACGGAGCGATGACCCGCAAAAACGCTTCGGGGGTCGTCGGCAGATTTTTATGGACCAGTTTCGTGCCGTTTGATCGAGGATACAGACGTACATCGCCTTCGCATGTAGATCGATGCCGCAATAATGTTTATGCTGCTGCGTGTAGAAATTCATCCAGGTCTCCTCCTTGTAGAATGGATTGTTGGGATACAGCCATCCTACCGCTGCACACTCGCAGCCGAGGAGGCCTGGATGAGTATCAATCCACTGCACCGTATTGCCGCCCGCTTGCGGTTCGGGAAATATGAAAGGTCTCGGTTGGGCGGCAAACGGTGACCGGGACCGTTAGGCCGATGTGGAGGTTGCTTGAATGACTGTAAAAGCTGGTGATCGAGTCATCCACACGCAACAGCCTGCATGGGGACTGGGCGAGGCGCTCTCTGAGAGAGACGGTCAAGTCTATGTGTACTTTCGTATACGCTGGCGAGAATACTCTCAAGAATGCTCCACTTCAGCTAGTCTCGGGCGCGCAGGCGCAACATCCGCTCCTCGACCACCGAAAGAGCCAGGGTCCGCGCAAAGGAATCACACGCAAAGACAGTCCCTGCATCTATCGCCGAATTTATTAACATTTTTCCGCAGGGCTTTACGATTCCGAATATTTCAGATGTGAGCGCGATTACAAGCTGGCCGCCTACCAACGCATGCTTGCGCTACTCGGTCGGAACCAACTATCTGCCCTGGTTGCGGCGACCAACTTTGAAGAGGCAACTGCCCGCGCTCTCCAAGTCGTGAACGCCACAAATCTCATCTTTCCGAACGAGAAGATGGCATTACGCGATGGTCTCCGGTCCGACCAGGCAAAGCAACGGTTTACGGTTTTGCTCCACGAACTTCTGTATGGAACTTCGGAGGAGGAGGCAAGATTCAATGCCTGGACAGACCTCCTCTTTGATATTGAGGCGCCGAAGTGGACCAACGCAACCTACTTTCAGTTCTTGGCATACCCGGATCGCTACATCTTCTTTAAGCCTATGATTACCCAAGACGCTGCCGACGTCTGCAACTTTGAGCTTAACTACCATCCAGAGTTGAACTGGCTCACGTACCGATCAGTTCAGCAGTTTGCTGGGGTATTGCGTTCGGAAATCGCAACCTTGAACCCCCGCGATATGATCGATGTGCAGTCCTTCATCTGGTGCATTGCTCCCGAGAAGTAGTATGAAGGACACGGCCTAACCGCGCTCCAGGGGACCCG
>CAVTCR010000040.1:0-31936 GCA_963733195.1 uncultured delta proteobacterium | reverse complement strand
CGTTCTCCTTTTGTCACAGCGTACCCTCTGTCATCGAGTGCGTATGACGAAATGTGCTCCGCAACAGGGACGTTACGTCCGCATTGGGACTACCTCATTCGCTCCCTGGAGACGCTTGGCGCGCAAGAATTTACCCGCCGAGAACTCGAAGCCAAACGCCTCCTCCGCGAAAATGGGGTAACGTACAATGTCTACGACGATCCTAGAGGAATGACACGGTTTTGGCAGCTTGATCTTGTTCCCCTCTTAGTGACCAGCCAGGAATGGAGCGCAATCGAACGCGGTCTGATTCAGCGGGCCGAATTGCTCAACCTCATTCTGGCGGACCTTTATGGCCCACGGACGCTCATTGCCAGAGGGCTGCTGCCGCCGGAAGTTGTGTATGCGCATCCTGGATTCCTCTTGCCGTGCACTGGCATGCGCCCAGCAGGCAATTGTTCTCTCCCGCTTTATGCGACGGACCTCGTGCGTGCGTCCGATGGCACTGTTTGGGTCATTGGAGATCGGACCCAAGCACCTTCCGGTTCGGGCTATGCTCTAGAAAACCGCATCGTGTTATCGCGCGTGCTGCCCAGCCTGTATCGCGATTCGCACGCGCATCGTAGTGCCCTCTTTTTTCGGGCGTTGCGGTCAACCTTGAGCGCGCTCGCGCCGCAACGGCGAGACAATCCACGTATCGTGTTGTTGACTCCGGGGCCGGGAAACGAGACCTATTTTGAACACGCTTATCTCGCTCATTATCTTGGTTTCTTGCTGGTGCAGGGGAGTGACCTTACCGTGCGAGACGGCCGAGTGTGGCTTAGTACTGTAGAGGGACTACAGGCCGTTGACGTTATCCTACGGCGCGTGGACGACACGTTTTGTGATCCTTTGGAGCTGCGTACGGATTCGCTGCTTGGCGTTCCCGGCTTGTTGCAAGCGGCACGTCTTGGTCATGTCGCGATAGTGAATCCTTTCGGCAGCGGTGTATTAGAAAATCCAGCCTTGATGGCGTTCCTACCAAAGCTGGCGCGTCATTTGTTAGGTCAAGATCTACAACTCCCTTCGGTCGCTACTTGGTGGTGTGGTGGGGAAGCGGAACGAGCGTATGTACTCGCACATCTCGATCGCTTGGTGATCAAGCCGATTGGTCCGCATGCGAGCACGAGCGACCATCTTTGGCGCACGCTTGAGTCGGGCCGAGCGACAAACGGTAGCCGATCGGATTACTGCTCAGCCGCATCTGTTTGTGGGACAAGAACAGTGACACTCTCCACGACACCGGTCCTGAACCAGGCGAGTTAGTGCCTCGGCCGATGGTCCTGCGCAGTTTCCTGGTCGCGCAGGAAGACTCGTATGTTGTCATGCCTGGAGGACTCACTCGTGTCTCTCCGAGTTTGGAAGATTGGGTTGTCTCCAACCAACGCGGCGGTACTAGTAAAGATACCTGGGTCCTGGCGTCGGAACCAGAGCGCGAGGTCAGTTTGCTCGCGTCTGCAGCGATACGGTTGATGTTGTTCGTTCAGGCGGAGAAATCCCAGGCCGCGTGGCGGATAACCTTTTCTGGCTGGGTCGCTATGCTGAACGTGCAGAAAACACGGCCCGCTTATTACGGACGGTACTGATGCGATTGGTGGAGGCTGACGCAGTACGGGAGGATCTTGGTGTACCCAGGTTGCTGCAGGTAGTGACGCACTTGACCTCAACGTACCCCGGATTTGTCGGGGAAGGGGCAGCACTACTCGTTGCAGCTCCGGAAGAAGAAATCCTCGATGTGATTCGCGACCGGCACCGATCTGGCAGCCTGCAATGGACGCTGAACAGCATGGCGCTAGCGGCGCGGTCGGTACGAGACCGTTTCTCAGACGATAGTTGGCGTGTCATCAACAGTTTGTCACATAGTTTCGTGGAACAACCGATACAATTGAACGTGGCACTGTCTGGGTTGGAACAGGTTATTTTCCAGCTCGCGGCCTTTACGGGGTTTACACGGAACGCATGAGCCGAGGCTATGGATGGCGCTTTCTCGATATGGGTCGTCGCCTGGAACGAGCGTTGTTTCCGGCGGTCTCCTGCGTACGCTGTGTATTTCCGCCGAGGATCGGGACACGGCCATGGGAAGCCCTGTTGACAATCACGATAGCCTGGTGACCTATCGTGGGCGCTATCGGTCCTATTTCCAGGAGGCTCCGGTGTTTGATCTGCTGTTGCTTGATGAAGGAGCACCGCGTTCCATCATCTATCAAGTCGCGCGTCTCCAAGAACATGTCACGGCATTACCAAAGAAAGCAACGGTCACCCATCTCAGCGCTGAAGAGCGATTCATATTAGAGGCACTGACAATGTTACGGTTAGTGGATCTAGATCGTCTCTTACTCGTTCCCCAAGGGAAGGAAGACCAAGAGGGATTGGGGCCACTTCTTGCTCGATTGGGTTATCTCTTGCGCTCGCTCTCGGAGGCTATCACCTTTAGTTACTTTCGACAAACTGAGCTACCGCAACAACTCGTGGATATCCAATGATGCTGTATCGTATCAGGCACACCACCCTATACCGCTACAGTGAGATGGTGACCTTATGTCACAACGAAGCGCATTTGTTGCCCCGGAATCTTATCGCGGCAACGCTGTATCGACGCCTGGCTGCATATTTCACCACCACCCACCGTACACCATGAGCGAAAAGATTTCTTTGGTAACCGTGTCGTGTACTTTTCCATCGAGGAGCCGCATACGACGTTGAGGTCACTGCCCGGAGCGAAATGGAGTTGTTTCCCATGCCACCTCCCGATTTCGAGACAACTGTGGCATGGGAAGTGGTGCAAACGTCGCTCGCCACGAGATGAATCGCGGCGCGCTAGAGGCACGGCAATTCTTGTTGGATTCTCCTTTCATCAAGGCACCCATGGCGTTTGCGGAGTACGCCAGTCGTCATTTGTACCGGGCCGTCCGATCTTGTCCGCCGTACAGGATCTCATGCGACCGGATTCTTAGCGAATTTACCTATGATCCCCAATTTACTACGGTGGCGACCCCAGTGAGTGAGGTCTTTGCCCACCGGCGCGGAGTGTGCCAGGACTTTGCGCACTTTGCCATTGCCTGTCTGCGCGCACTGGGGCTCGCAGCGCGCTACGTGAGTGGCTATCTAGAGACCCTTCCACCGAAGGATCAACCGAAACTCATTGGCGCCGCGGCGTCCCATGCCTGGGTATCGGTGTACTGTCCGGAACTTGGCTGGGTGGATTTCGATCCGACGAACGACCTGATGCCATCGGATCAACACATCGTAGTGGCATGGGGACGTGACTATAGCGATGTCACCCCCCTAAAGGGTACCATCCTTGGCGGCAGCGAGCACGAGTTGAAGGTCGGGGTCAAAGTGAAAAAGATTGAAGCAAATAACTCTGCCGCGTAAAGGAATTTCCGTTTCGCTTTTCTCAGGTTTGTCCACTCTCCGAAAGACTTACAGCCTGTTGGCAAAAGACTCAAGTCCGATCATGGGTTGAAGCATTTCCCTGTCCGCTGTCTGAGTTCTCTTCTCTGGCTCATCTCAGAATCAGATAGGAGTCTCGCATGCGTACCTTTCGATGTGTTTGCGACAACGTTCTTTTCTTTGAGAATAGCTTTTGCCTTCAGTGCAGACGAGAAGCCGGCTACTGTCCAGCCTGCCGCATGGTCGTGGCGTTACTCCCGGTAGACGAAAGTGGGTTCTGCTGTGGCAATCCAACCTGTGGCGCATACTCGTCAAATGTCACAATTACGTAGCGTACAATGTGTGTAATGGTTGTTTGCAGGCCACGGACAGATCCGCTCGAGGCGATGACTCATCGGGAGGTCGCTCTTGTGTGACTGCTGCCGCTTCACCCGACTATTCCTGACCTGAGTGTGCCAGGGAATATCGAAAAGTGGTATCGCTTAGAAGCCGCTAAAAGGCGATTACTTTACGACTTGGACCTACTTCGGCTTCCGTACAGGACCGAACCCCATGGGGAACACGCTTAGCCCTCGCTTTGACTTCAAAGCCGATGTCATTCCGTCAGACGAGTTGTGGTGGAACATGGGCATCAAGGAACAGGTTTTCACCGGACATTGGATGGCACCATTACGATCAACATCCGTGAGGCCGATGATGTCGAACGTGAGCGGCTGAGGGTCGAGTTGGGAGAGGCCCAACGGACTTGCTTGGGCACTTTCGACATGAGATTGGTCACTATTATTGGGACATTTCGTCAAATACCAACGGGAGACAGGATTTCAAACCCTCTTTGGTGATCCCACAAACCCGAGCTACCACGAGGCTTTACGGAGATACTACGCTACCGGCCTCCTCCCGAATGGCAACCGCAGTTTGTCAGTGCCTATGCGACGATGCACCCGTGGGAAGATTTCGCCGAGACCTTTGCTACATATCTGGACATGGTCAGTACGCTCGACACCGCCTACATGTCGGCTTTCCTGGCGTATTCCTCCCCTCCTGATCTGGACGCTATGATTGTGCAGTATCAGCAGCTGGGAATCTCCCTGAATGAGCTAAATCGCAGTATAGGACTCTTAGACGTCGTGCCCGAGGTGATATCTCCTATAGTGAAAGAGAAAATGCGATTTATTCACCAACTTACTGCTTCCGTTAGTGGGGTGTTGGTGAATCAGCCTTGAAGGCATACCAAAACGAGCCTCATGCACGGCGTCGGCACGACTCTTCCCGCCACGTTGATTCACATCCTTATCACTGGCCATCCAGAACAAGACGATGGCTCGTGGAAGCAACAATAAAATTGTCCGGAGTGTAGCCTTCAGTTCCCAGGTCGAGGGGAAAGGGGTCAAGTCTTTCATTCACACATGTGCCGAGCCTTCACCTCCAGGCGAAATGTTACGGATGCAAGATTACTCTTGACCCTACTCACTCGTTCTCCCTGGCCTCCATCTCGCAGTTTCTGCTGCTAGCCAAGCCTAGCATGGATGCCGAGAGAGCGTGAGTTACTTGGATAGCACTACCGAGACGGTGACGTCCATGCCAAGGACGGAGGAGGCGGAGCCGATAAAGGTTCCCCACAACGGCAACACTAGCCTGGGATCCCAGGCGACGGCGACACGAATAAGGTTGCGGTTACCGATCATGCTATTGGTCGGATCAAAATCTACCCACCCGGCACCCGGCAGGTAGACCTGCATCCACGCATGCGTTGCACCGCCTCCTGCGGCGCTACCAGAGTCCAAATTGGGAACAAAGATATAGCCACTGACGAAACGAGCGGCCAGACCAAGCGAAAGCGTAGCTTCCATCATCAGTACGGCAAAATCTCGGCAGCTACCACGACGACTCTGAAGCGTTTCATTGGGACTCTGTATCCCCTTCTCACTGCGTCGTGTATAGACAAACTCGTCCTTGATGGCCAGTGTTATGGACCGAAGCAGGCTTCATGGTTTCGATTGTCCCGGACGGGTCTAGAAACTGACTCACCCAACGAGCAACATCATCGCTTGGGTAGTGGTGGGCCAACGCACGTGCGAGGTTCGGCAATTCGTCATCCGAGTAACGGAAGGGGTAGGTTTGTGCATACTCCTCGAGCGGATAGTCCGGCAGCGTGATTTCGACGTGCTCAAGGGTAACCACGCTGTCAAAACGAAGTTCGGCAGTCGAGCCGTCGAAGGTAGCGATGGCAATGGAGTTGTCGAATATATCGTGGAGCCAGCGAAGACGAGTGGGTCGGGGATTGATATCCAACCGCGCTTCGAGAAGTCTGAGGTCGTGACTTTCTCGAGGCCGGAACATCATTCGGTGCTCTCCCAATCTGACTGGCTCCGAGTAACGATAAACCGTGAGGTGACGGACAGTGAAGGGCATATTAAAGTCCTTCTCAAGATTGAGATTGAGCAGACTCAACATTCTCGCCGACTTCTTCGGCCAAGACCGTGAAGCTCTCCAGAGTGTTCGGTCCGAAGGTAGTTGTGATTGCGACATCGGACGCGTCGCGGCCACGGGCAATCAGCACGCGACCGATGCGCGGGATATTGTTGCGCGCATCGAAAGTGTACCAGCTGCCGCCGAGGTAGGCTTCAAACCAGCCGGCGAAATCCATGGGAGCGTTCACCGGCGGCACGCCGATATCGCCGAGATAGCCTGTGCAGTACCGCGCGGGAATATTCATGCAGCGGCAAAACGCGATGGCCAGGTGAGCGTAGTCCCGACACACGCCTTTTCGCTCGTGAAACACCTGCCAGGCCGTCTTGGTCGAGCTGGCATGCTCGTAGCCAAAAACGATATGTTGATGGACGAAATCGCAGATCGCCTGGACCCGTCCCCACCCCGCGCGCGAATTAGCGAAGAGCTTCCAAGCGATTTCCGCTAGCAGGTCGGTCTCGCAATACCGGCTGCCCAGCAGAAAAATCAAGGACTCCTCCGGCAAGTCCTGCACCGCGTGTTGCTGGGCCCAGGGGGCAACGAGGTCGGGGTGGCCGGAATCGTTCACGAGCGCATCGGCCGACAGTCGCACCCGGCCCGGCGGCGCGACGATCCGGCTGCACCAGTTGCCGAAGGAGTCGCGATAAGCCGTGATCGGGATCGATGGAGTGATGATAAGGTGATCCGGTTTGACGATGTCGGACACCCGCGTGTAGTGAATGCTCAACGTCACGATCATCGGCGTTGGCTGCGGACAGCTGTAGGCCAACTCGTAACCGACCCGGATTTGCATTTTCGCCTCCCTGGCTGTGCTCCTACTGTTCGATGTCATGCGAAGCAGCCCTCCACGGCTTCGATGCAATCCCCCTCAAACTTTTCTCCATGGTAACACGATACTATCTTTTCCCATAGCAACCCGACGCCCTAGGGCTGTTCGACTTTCTAGCCCGGCGGCACAGTTCACTTATTGCACGGGGAGACGTCGCAGCGGGGAATCAGTATCGTCGCTGCCTCTTCAAGGAGCCACGCAAGCCGCAACGCCCACAAGGTTTGTCCTGATTCATTGGCGATGAGATCCTGGCGAACTTCGAGCTCTACGTGCGGAATACCGCGTTGCTCGCCGTGCACCGTAACGGTGTAGTCCGTGTCGTCACTCACCGCATAAGGCTTATTGTCGCCGATGATGAGGCCATTCTCGCGCCGCATCAGGTCGAGCAGCACCTGACCGAGGCGCGCGTCACGGTTGTAGAGCACGCCAATGTGCCAGGGTCGATTCACGCCCAAGAACGATGGCGTGAAACTATGCAGAGCCACCAGCAGCGTGGGCCGCTCTCCATGTCGGCGTGCATCGAGTGTGGCACGGATGCGGTCATGGTAAGGATGGAAAATTTCACGCGCGCGGATTTCGGCATCAGTGCGAGATATTCCTTCGTTGCCAGGAATTCGTGTCCGCTCGCTCAGTGTCGCAATGGAGTCCGGCATCCCCAACGGCCGGTTGCAGTCAATCACCAGTCGCGAGTAGGCTTGCAAAATCAGACAGGCGTTGAGCCTATCGGCCAATCGTCCAGCTAAACCCGCCACGCCGATATCCCAGGCGATGTGGCTCTTCAACTCTGCGGGGGAGAGCCCTAGGGAGCCGAGCCCACGCGGAAGCCGGCGGCTGGCATGATCGCAGATGAGGAAATAGGGCGAGGTGCCAGCGGGGTGTTTGATCCGAGAAACAGCGGCGCCGCTATCCGCGAGGAGTCTGATGCCGTGCTTCACATTCCGTCTCACTGAGGTCGGTTTCCGATGGAGGGACTGTGGGTCATTCACTTCTTCGTGGCATCATCGCACATACAGCCTGAACGCCGTAAGGTGGTCAAGGTAGCAGGTCAATACCTCCACACAAACACTTTTTAGGCCCTGGGCTGTGAGGATGTGGATGATGATACGGTCCACTCAATCGCTGATCTGACGATCCTTGGGAGAAATATCGTGGAGGACCAACTGACTGCCGAGCGGGAGCAGAAGGGCTAAGAGCGCCCTCCAGGAACTCCTGGACGCCTATCAGACCGGCCTGCTGGTCAGTGAAGCCCGGCTACTGATCATTAGTCCTCCCAGTGAGGTGCGGGATGCGTTCCATGACGTCGTCCGTGCCTTAGAGGACCGCGACCGACTCATGAAGGAGGCCGATGGCTACGGGGAAGATGTCGTGCCCAAGGCCCGGGGAGAAGCCGGTGAAAGTAAGAAAATTGGGGTCAAGTCTAGCCGGGCTGTTGCCCACATACCTCAGCGAGGTATTAAAAGAATAGGTGGACCAGGTTGGGGAGATAGGGGACGTTGCAATTTTCTTAACTTTACCCTGCGCCGTTGGAAAATCTCACGGTCCCGACCTCATCGCCAGTTTCTAATATGATGCCTTCGGGCGGCGCAAGAGTAAGACCGTCAACGGCACGAGTACGAACTTCTTCTACGACGGTTTGAATATTGTCCAGGAGTTGAATGGGGCAACGCCGACGGCGAATCTCATTACCAGCCTCGGCATTGACGAAGTGTTGCAACGGACGGACTCTGCTGGGGCACACTCGTTCCTCACCGATGGTTTGGGATCGACGTTAGCGTTGAGTGATCCTACCGGCACAGTGCTGAGCGAGTACACCTATGAACCGTTTGGCAAAACGACCGCTACGGGCGCAGCGTCAACCAACGCGTTCAAATACACCGGGCGTGAGGAGGATGGCACAGGCTTGTACTACTACCGCGCCCGGTATTATCATCCGGGGTTGCAGCGGTTCATCAGCCAGGACCCGATTGGGTTTGGGGGCGGGGATGTTACAAGCCGCAGGGCCAGCTCCAGGCCCGCCCCGTTGCATGAGGTCCTTATCGCCGGCCAGCGAAAACGGAACAATGGCAAACGAAAGCAGCAACACAGTCGCCCGGAGTGTGACCGTCAGTCTCAAGGCCACGTGTTGTCTTGTCATCGGTTTTCTCTCCGTCATTCGACTAGCATTGGCTGGATAACCGGAATCATCTATAGTCGCCCCTTTCGTTGGCAACGAGTAGGGGACGACGCTGGCTCTTGAGCGTGATGTTGCTTCGCCTACCCTCTGGTGTTGGTGTCAGCAACCATTCCTCTGCTGCTGCTAGGAGGGTGGCAGTTGCTCCAGCGTCGGAATCGAGCGGACTACTTTGTCCTTGGGTGGATTGTTGCGGTGTTTGTGCCGTTAATGCTGACCTTGCCTGGTCCACGGTACTTCTTTCCAGCGTTTCCCGCGTTGGCGATTGTGATGGCGCGAGGAATATTACACGTAGGAGAAGAGAAAGCGTCTCTGGCGTTGTTCGCGCTGCTCTCTTGGGGTGGCGCTCTGTATCTGTTTGTTGACTGGGATCAAGCCGCTGGCCGTCTCTTTCTTCACTGACATCAGATTGCGGCAAGAGAGCCAAGCGTAGACTATACGTACATACAGCGCACTATGATCGCTCGCCGCGTTTGCGAACGAGATCCCGTAGTGTCAGTTCTCCTTGAACGTCCCGCAGCCACGCTTCCATGCCAAAATGCAGCGGCGAAGGCCATTGACCAAATTCAACCCACGCATGCTCGGATACTTCCCAATTCATCGTGGGGAGAAACTCCTCATCTACCAGGACAATGTAGTTGTGGTAGGTGAATGACGTCCGCGCATCGCGAAAGACATAGCACAGATGCAAATCTGCTTCAGTCGCATGAAAGCCGAGTTCTTCTCGCACCTCGCGCAGTACCGCCTCTTCAGGATTCTCTCCTGGATCGATTGCTCCGCCGATCGTCCCCCACGTTCCTGGTTGCAGGACCTGATGAGAACGTTGCGCAAGCAGTAATCGTCCAGTGCTGCGGGCCAACATAATACCTCCCGCTCCACCATGGACTCCCCAGAATCCTGTTCGCGCGAATGCACTGGCGTGTGTCGCCCAGTCATCGATCAGATGGTTGACCCGGTCTTTTATCTTGCTCATATCGTCAGAGGATAGCGAAGAGAAAGGACAAGAGCAAAGTCGCATGACTTGCCTTGCGGAAGTACACCAGTGGACGGACCCTGACCAAGACTGCTATCACGTTGTCAACCAACAAAAGGAGGACTCACATGGACGTTGGCATCTTCTATGAGATTCAGGTCGCCAGTCCGCTCAAACACCGTGAGCGGGAGTATCAAGTGTTTCACCAGGTGTTAGATCAGGTCGTCCATGCCGAACAGGCGGGATTCGATTCGTTTTGGACCGTCGAGCATCATTTTCAGCCTGGCTTTGCTCACTCGTCGGCTCCCGAAGTTCTATATGGTGCAGTCAGCCAGAGAACCTCAAAGATCCGCATCGGTCACGGTGTGGTACTGCTCCCGTTTCCGTACAATCACCCCGTGCGCGTTGCTGAACGCGTCGCGACGCTCGATATTCTCAGTCACGGTCGTGTGGAGATGGGCACTGGCCGTTCGATCACCGTGCAGGAACTGGGCGGCTTTGGCATTCCTTACAACGAGACACGAGCACGTTGGGAGGAATCGCTCGACATTATTACGACCATCTGGAAAAGTAAAGATGGCACCTTTTCCTACAAAGGAAACTACTTCGACATTCCTGAACGCACAGTCGTGCCGATGCCGATTCAGAAACCGCACCCACCGATTTGGGTTGCCTGCACCAGTAAAGAAACACATGCGGTCGCTGGGCAGAAGGGGTTAGGCTTACTCTCATTCACATTGTTGGTGTCTCCTGAAGAGTTAGGACGGCGTGTGCAGATGTACCGCGACGCCCAGAAAGACGCGAAACCAGCTGGAGCATTTATCAACAATAAAGCGGGAGCTTTCTCGCTGGTACACTGCGCTGATACCGACAAGCAGGCCCAGGACGAGGCCAACCGGTCTTTTATGTCGTATGTCGGAACAACATTGCAGGTGACGACCCCAGTACTCGAAGCGAGAAAAAGTGGTCAAGCACTGGACCCAACGCTTACCAACCGTGTCCGAGAGATTAAAGAATATGAGGGGCTTGATCCGCGGAAAGTCGATCTCCAATTTTTGATCGACAACGGCATGTGTACGGTAGGCAATCCTGACACCTGCATTAAACAAATCGAGCGTGTGCAAAAAGCTGCCAATCTCGACCTGTTTCTCTGCATGATGCAGTTCTGGGATATTCCTCACGAAAAAACTATGCACGCGATCGACTTATTCGGCAAACATGTTATTCCGTACTTCAAGAAGAAATACGCGTAAGACGTAAAACGTGATGCGTGTTACCTAGTGCGTGAAAGGAGAATACGTTTATGAAACTGAGCAAACCCCGTGTGGCCCCAATCGACGAATCCCAATGGAGTGATACCGTAAAAACAGCGCTCCGGGAGATCAAAGTTGGACAGGGAGAAGTCCCCAACATTTTTAAGACCCTCGCGCATCATCCAGATCTCATGCGCCGTTGGCTCGTGTTCGGCAATCATGTGTTGTTCAAATCGACCCTGCCAGCCCGCGAACGGGAGTTAATCATTCTCCGTATCGGCTGGTTATGTGAAGCCGAGTACGAATGGGCACAACATGTACGAATCGGTAAACAATCTGGTCTCACTGATGATGAAGTGCATCGCATTAAGGTAGGACCAACGGCCAAAGGCTGGAGTGAACGCGACGTGCTTCTGCTGAAAGCCACAGATGAGCTCCATAAGGATGCATGCATTACCGACACAACCTGGCAAGGATTGAGCAAGCATTACAACACGCAGCAATTGATGGACATCGTCTTTGCCGTTGGCCAGTACAATCTCGTTTCGATGGCGCTGAACACTCTAGGCGTGCAGCTTGATCCAGGGCTGACGACATCGTTTGAGAATACGTGATACGTGAAACGTAATGCGTGTTGCGTGAACCTTGAAATCACGTAACACGCTTCACGCAACACGTCTTCATTTTGGAGGTTCTTATGTCTGATCGACTCAAAGGAAAAATCGCCATCGTCGTTGGTGCAGGACAAACTCCTGGTGAGACAATCGGCAATGGACGCGCAAGTGCGATTCTCTATGCTCGCGAAGGAGCAAAAGTATTCGTTGTGGACCGCCGTCTCGATTCTGCCGAAGACACCTGCGCCATGATCGCCAAAGAGAGTGGTGAAGCCGTCCCTTTTCAAGCCGATGCAATAACGGGTGATGACTGTAAAAGGATGGCGGAAGCCTGTGTCCAGCGCTTTGGCCGCATCGATATCCTCCATAACAATGTCGGTATTGGTGACAACGACGGTGGGCTGAACCAAGTGACTGAGGAAGCCTGGGACCGTATCCTCAGCGTGAACATGAAAAGTGTCATCATGCCGTGCAAACACGTCATTCCGATTATGCGTGGACAGGGGAGTGGTGCGATCCTGAATATCTCTTCAATTGCTGCGGTGTGTAACGTGGGAATCCTCGCGTATAAGACCTCGAAGGCTGGGGTGAACGCCATTACCAATCAGCTTGCGCTTTCTAATGCTAAATACGGCATCCGCGTGAACTGTATCATGCCAGGACTTATGGACACGCCAATGGCAATTGAAGGCATCTCCAAAGCGCGTGGCATTTCCAAGGAACAACTCAGGAAAGAACGCGATGCGATCGTCCCGCTCGGTGCAAAGATGGGCACTGGCTGGGATATCGCGCATGCGTCATTGTTTCTGAATTCGGATGAAGCGAAGTTCATCACTGGCGTGATCTTACCCGTGGATGGCGGGCAAAGTGCGAAGATCGGATGAGGTTCTCGCTCTGCGCCCCTCGGCTTCGCGCAGAGCGAGTCGTTCAAGTTTACGCAAACGCCTTCATCTTCTGGGCGAAACTGCGCATGTCGTTGATGACTGCGCGATGATCGCTGCTGAGCGGCAGCATGTATAACACATGCACACCCGCAGTGTGATACGTGCGGATCTCGCTCTCTTTGAGTCGATTCGGATCGGCTAATGCGGTCAGTTCCAGCTTGGAGAAATCTCGCCCAGCTTTTTCCATCAGTTGCTTCAATTCTTGCAGCTTTTGGGGAATACGTTCGGGCAGAACAAGGCCAATGTGCCAGCCGTCGCCAAACTCAGCGACACGCTTCAATGCTGGTTGTGATTCCCCACCGACCCAGATTGGAGGATGGGGCTTCTGTAAGGGGTATGGTAACAAATTGAGATCTTCATTGACTTGGACGAACTTGCCGTTGAAGCGAGGTTTTTCCTGGGTCCACAGCAACTTCATCACTTGGATATATTCGCGTGTCCGCTGAGCGCGTTCCTTGAACGGAATCTGTAAAAGACGGAATTCGTCTTCGAGCCAGCCGACACCGATACCAAGAACAAAACGTCCACCAGAAAGTACATCGACTGTCGCCACGCGTCGTGCCATATCAAACGGGTGTCGATAGGGAACGATAAGAACGCTAATGCCAAGGCGTACTTTTTCAGTAATTCCGGCAAGAAAAGCCATCGTGTCAAACGGATCGAACCATTCCATTTCCGTGTAGGCGCCGTATGGGGTTTTGCCGCCGACATATTCATCATATGGCCACGGAGCAGTGATCTTTTTCGGAATGACGATGTGATCGCCGATCATCAATGAATCAAAGCCGAGTTCTTCGGCTGCGGTTGCGATCTCTTTTGCTGCCGTGCGGGTACGAATCGGTGCGCCTCCTGCGAGTTGAATGCCGAACTTCATATCTGCCTCCCTTTTTGTTGTCTTCTTGCGGTCTCGTCCTAACGCAAACGAACGTGGTCGGCAATCGTTGGGGAAAAAGGGAGAACGGATAAGGGATAAAGGATAAGGGTGAGAAAAAAGACAAGAAAATCAGGAAATGTGAGGTGATCTGCTTTGCCTTTATCCCTAAAAGCTCAGCAGCAGATGGCAGCCTAATCGTGAAGGAAGCGACCTTCTTCTTGTACGAGCGCGGCAAAGCGCATACATACATGGAATATTTGCCTCCCTGGGGGAACGCGGGCACGGACAGGAGCCCTGACATTTGCAGGGTCAATGCGCGTGGGGCCGGCGTACCGCGAGAACAGACCGTCTACGCAGTGAGAGCACCATATGAAGTTTTCCGAAGTGGTCGACCACGCGAGCACCTTACTCCAACGCAGGGGGCGGATTACGTATCGTGCGTTGCGACGCGAGTTCGCTCTGGATGAGGAATCGCTGGAAGATCTCAAGGCAGAACTCATCGACGCGCAACGTGTCGCTACCGACGAAGAGGGCAAGGTGCTGGTGTGGGTCGGCGAACAACCAGTAGCCGAGTAGTCAGCAGTCAGGAGTCAGTAGAGAAAAGAAGAAAAGTAAAAAGGTAGAATTACCGATCCCCGCCCCCTGACTCCTGACCCCCGTTCCTACACCCCCAAACACCTCGCCGAGAAGATTCTGCAATCGAAGTCCGCCCTTGAAGGCGAACGCAAGCAAGTGACGGTGCTATTTGCCGATGTGAAAGGCTCGATGGAGTTAGCCGAGCAGCTCGACCCGGAAGAATGGCATCAGATCCTCGATCGCTTCTTTGCCATCCTCACCGACGGCGTGCATCGTTTCGAGGGCACGGTGAACCAGTACACCGGCGATGGTATCATGGCGTTGTTCGGCGCGCCCATTGCCCACGAGGATCATGCCCAACGCGCGTGTTACGCGGCGTTGCAGCTGCGTGAGGAAATAACCCGTTACGCCACTGAGGTGAAACGTGTACATGGTGTCGGCTTCTCGACCCGCATGGGTCTCAATTCCGGGCGAGGTGATCGTCGGCAGGATTGGCGACGATCTGCGCATGGATTACACCGCGCAGGGGCACACCGTGGGACTGGCGCAGCGCATGGAGAGTCTCGCCGAGCCGAATACCTGCTACCTGAGCGCGGCCACGGCGCGCCTGGTGACGGGCTTCTTTGCCCTTGACGACTTGGGCGCGTTCCAGGTCAAAGGCGTGTCCGAGCCGGTCGACATCTTTGAGCTACGCGGCGCCGGGGCGCTGCGCACGCGCTTCGAGGTGGCGCGCGCCCGTGGGCTGTCGCGCTTCGTGGGCCGTGACGCTGACATGCAAGCGCTGGAGGCCGCCTTGGCGCAAGCGCAGGCGGGCAATGGTCAAGTCGTGGGCGTCGTCGCCCCGGCGGGCACGGGCAAGAGTCGCTTGGGGTTCGAGTTTCTCGAACGCTGTCGAGCACGCGGATTGACCATCAATGTGGGCAGAGCCGTCGCCCACGGCAAGCACATTCCCTACCTGCCGATGCTCGAAGTGTTTCGCAGCTACTACGGTATTACCGACACCGATCCCGACCGCGTGGTGCGCGAGAAGATCGCCGGCCGACTGCTGCTGATCGACGAGAGCTTCCGCGAGCTGCTCCCGGTGGTGTTCGAGTTCTTCGGCGTGACCGATCCGCAACGCCCGCCGCCGCGCATGGATCCCGAGGCCAAGCAGCGCCAACTCTTTGCGGTCCTGCGCAAGGTGGTGCGTGATGACAACGTCGCAGAGCCAGCCGATCACGCTGATCGAGGATCTGCACTGGATCGATGCCGGTAGTGAAGCGTTCCTGGAGCAGTGGGTGGACGCGATCGCTGGCAGCCGCAGTCTGCTGCTGGTGAACTTTCGTCCAGAGTACCACGCGACGTGGATGAGCAAGTCGTACTACCGCCAGATTCCGTTGGCGCCGCTGGGACCCGAGGCGGTGCGTGCGCTGCTCGACGACCTGCTCGGCCACGATGCGAGCATCGCCGGATTGGCCACGATGATTCACGAGCGCACCGGCGGCAATCCCTTCTTCACGGAGGAAGTGGTGCAGTCGCTGATCGAGTCCGGCGCCTTGCAAGGGACGCGCGGCAGCTACCGGTTGGTGACGCCGATCGCGCGGTTGCAGGTGCCGCCCACGGTGCAGGCCCTCTTGCTGCCCGTATTGATCGACTTGGGGAGCGGGAGAAGCACGTCCTGCAGGTGGCGGCGGTGATTGGCAAGGAGTTCGCCGAGCCGATGTCTGCAGCGCGTCTTGTCCGATGTAGGTGGCGCACGGCTGTGCTCTCTCGGAGACCGATCTTGCGGCGGCGTTGCGCACGTTGAAGGACGCCGAGTTCCTCTTTGAGCAGTCGCTGTATCCGGTGGCGGAGTACGCCTTTAAGCATCCGCTGACACAGGAGGTGGCGCTGGGCAGCCAGCTCAAGGAGCGGCGGCGACAGGTGCACGCGGCGGTGGCGCGTGCGATCGAGCAGCACGACGCTGAGCATCTCGACGAACGCGCCGCGTTGCTGGCGCATCACTACGAGGAAGCGGGAGAGATTGGCGCTGCAGCGCGTTGGCACCGACGCGCCGCCGAGTGGGTGGGGCTCAACGACATCAAGGCGGCGCTGCAGCACTGGCAGCGGGTGCGCGAACTCGCCCGCCACGGTGGCGACGAACCAGAAGCGACTGCGCTCACGATTGTAGCTTGTTCCCAGGCTCTGGCCCACGGCTGGCGTCTGGGGGCGTCGGCGACGGAGTGGGCAGAGCTGTTCGCGGAGGGCTGCGCCGCAGCGGAGCGCGCCGGAGATCTGGCGGCACTGGCGATGCTCAACGCCACCTACGGCGCGGTGCGCGGCCTCAACCAGGGGATCGCCCCTGACTACGTGCGGTACGCCAGCGAGGCGGTACAGATCGCCGACCGCACGGGCGATGCGGCGCTGCGCTGCGGGACGCGTGGCTATCTGTGTATTGCGCACGTGTACAGTGGACAGCTGCGGGAAGCGGAGCGCGTCTGTGACGAGGTCATCGAGCTGGCCCGCGAAGATCCGCACCTGGGCGCCCAGGTGGCGGGCTTCAGTCCCTTGCTGGCGGCGCGCTGCGTCCGCCAGCGCTGCATCGGCTTTATGCGCGACCCCGCGACGGCCTTGCGCGAGCTTCCGCTCCTGCGCCAGGTCGCTCTGGACAGCGGCTACCCGGAACAGGCGCTCTGGATGTTGCTGGACGAAGCGGAGTTGAAATGCGCCCTCGGCAGCTTCGACGGCATGCGTGCGCTGGCGCACGCCGCCGCGCGGCTGGCGGAACACCTCGGCGTCGGCAATGAGATCCTGGCAGCTCATCACCCTGTGCGACGCACTCGCCTGCGAGCGCGAGTGGCAACCCGTGCTGGACGCGGCCAGTGACGCGCTGCGCCTGATCCGTGAGCGTGGCGCCCAGCGGTTGTTCGAGCCGGTCTTCCTCGCGCACATCGGCGCCGCCCAGCTCGCACTCGGCAACCTGGAGGCGGGCCGCGCGGCGGCGGCAGAGGGTGTTGTGTTCATGCGCGAATCGCAGTGCGCGTGGACCCCGCACAGCTACGCGGTGCTCGCCCGCGCCCAGCTCGCGCTGGGCGAGCCGGCGGCCGACATCGCCAGCACGCTCGACGAGTACGCGGCGCTGCTGGAGCGCACGGAGTTTCATCTCTTCGAGGGCGAGCTGTACGAACTACGGGCACGTCTGGCCGAGCGTGAAGGCCGTCGAGGCCGAGAAGGTTGCAGCCTTACAACGCGCCCATGACTGTTACACTCGCTTCGGCATGACCACCCAGGCCGCGCGGGTGGCGGAGGAGCTAGCATGATGAAGTGCGTCATTGAGCCACTGTGGACATCAACCATCCGGCAGGGGTGCACTCTTTTGTAACAGTTCTGGCGCGAAGACTTCGAGACTACCGTGCGCGAGCTTGTGGAATACCCCCCACGCCTCCGCCTGGCTTCGCGGTTCTGCAACGCGTGCGGCGCGCCCTCGGCGGGGCAAGTTTCAAGTTCCACGCCTGTCGTGAGCCTAGAAGGATTTCAAGTCCCAAGTTCCCCACAGCCTCCCGCTCCTCAGACTCCGAACACCGAACTCGGAATCTCGTCCTGCCCCGAACTACCTACCCCCCACTTCATCTCGCCGAACGTATCCGCGCGGAGCAAGTGGCGCTGGAAGCGCGCGGTGCAACCGACGGCGAGCGCAAGACGATCACGGCCCTGTTTGCTGATCTCAAAGGCTCGACGGCGTTGATTGAAGGCCTTGATCCCGAAGAGGCCCGGGCGATTATCGATCCCGCCTTGCAGCTCGATGATGGACGCCGTGCATCACTATGACGGCTATGTGGCGCAAGCCTTGGGCGATGGCATCTTTGCCCTGTTTGGTGCGCCGCTTGCCCATGAAGATCATCCCCAGCGCGCACTCTATGCCGCGCTGCGCATGCAAGAGGCGATGCGCCGCTATGCCGATACCCTGCGCGCGAAAGGCTATCCGCCGTTGCTGATGCGGGTCGGGCGTGAACACCGGGGAAGTGGTGCTGCGCTCGATTCGCAAAGATGATCTGCATGCCGACTACGTGCCCGGTCGGGCACTCCGACCATCCTGCGGCGCGCATGGAGCAATTGGCCAATCCCGGTTCGATCGTCGTCTCGGCCTACACCCACCGGCTCACCGACGGCTACTTTGCCTTCAAGGATCTGGGCCAGACGCAGATCAAGGGAGTGGAAGAACCACTCAATATCTATGAAGTGCTCGGTGCGGGGCCATTACGCACACGGCTGCAAGTCGCGGCGCGGCGGGGACTGACGCGCTTTGTCGGACGCCAGAGTGAGATGGAGCAGCTCCAGCGGGCGCTGGAGCAAGCCAAAGCCGGGCAGGGCAAATTGTCGGGATGATGGGCGAGCCGGGGTTAGGTAAGTCACGGCTGTTCTACGAATTTCAAGCTGTACCTCTCTAGAGTGGCTGTCTGGTGCTGGAAGCCTATTCGGTCTCGCATGGCAAAGCGTCAGCGTATTTGCCGGTGATTGAGCTGCTCAAGAGTTACTTTCGATATTCAGACGCAGGATGACGAACGCAAGCGACGAGAGAAGGTCACTGGGAAAGTGCTTGACGCTTGGACCGCAGCCTAGAAGATACGCTTGCCCTATCTCTTTGCGTTGCTGGGCATTGAAGAGCAGCCCTCGCCGTTCCAGCAGATGGACCCACAGATTCGCCGCCGACGCACCTTCGAGGCGCTCAAGAAGCTCGTTCCTGCGCGAGAGTCTCAACCAACCGCTGATCCTGATCTTTGAAGACTTGCACTGGATCGATGGGGAGACGCAAGGCTTTCTCGATGTGCTCAGTGAGAGTGTGGCCAGCGCCAAGCTTCTGTTGCTCACCAACTACCGCCCCGAGTATCGCCATGAGTGGGGGCAGAAGACGTATTACACGCAGCTGCGGCTGGCGCCGTTTGGTAAAGCGGAAGCGGAAGAATTCCTTGACGCTTGCTGCTGGGCATCGCGCGTAGGGGCGGACGGCCAATCGCCCCTACAACATCTCAAACAGCTCATCCTCGAAAAACCGAAGGCACGCCGTTCTTCATGGAAGAGGTGGTCCAGAAGCTTGTTGAAGAAGGGCGTCTTGGCCGGAGCAACGGTAGGGGCAGCTCACGCCGCACGTAGCACGCAACACGTCGCTGACGTTGCAGCTTCCCACGACTGTGCAAGGGATTCTGGCCGCCCGCATTGACCGTCTGGCGCCGGAGAGAAAGCCCTGCTGCAACAGCTCGCTGTTATTGGCCGGGAGTTTCCGCTGAGCCTGATCCGCCAGGTGATCGCCCAGCCGGAAGACGAACTCTATCGGCTCCTTGCCTCGCTCCAGCGCAAAGAATTTCTCTACGAGCAGCCTGCCTTTCCCGAGAGTCGAATACATCTTCAAGCATGCACTGACACAGGAGGTGGCCTACAGCTCGGTGCTGCACGAACGGCGCAAAGCCCTGCACGAGCAAACTGCGCAGGCGATTGAAGCGTTGTTCCCACGACGGTTAGAGGAGCACTACAACGAGTTGGCGCATCACTACAGTCGCAGTGGGAATACCGAGAAGGCGATTGAGTATCTCCACCTGGCTGGACAACAGGCGGTGCAGCGCTCGGCCAATGCAGAAGCGATCAGCCATCTTACACTGCCCTGGAGTTGCTCAAGACCTTGGCAGAGACCCCTGAGCGCGCGCAACAGGAACTCACGTTGCAACTCGCCCTCGGTGATGCCATTGGCGGTCACGAAAGGGTTTGCAGCCCCAGAAGTGGAACAGCTCTACACTCGCGCGCTCGAGCTGTGCCGGCAGGTCGGTGAGACCCCTCAGCTCTTCCCGGCGCTCTGGGGCGCGCGGATATTTTATTTGCTTCCGGGCAGAGTTGCAGACCGCGCGAGAACTGGCTGAGCGACTCATCCCCCTAGCCCAGACGTGCACAGACTCTGCTCTCCTCCTGGAAGCGCACTTTGGGTTGGGGAGTGTCCTTACTCTTTCGGGGGAGTTGGTCTCAGCTCGCGCCCACTTTGAGCAAGCCATTGCCCTTTCGACCCCAGCAGCGCAGTGCTCTCGCTTGCTCTCCGGAGTTCAATCTGTGTAATTAAGTCTCTCTTTTGAGTCCTGGGTCTTTTGGTGCTCGGGTATCCGATCAGGCCCTGAAGCGAAGTCGCGAAGCGCTTACCTTTGCTCAAGAGTTTTCTTCATCCCTTAAGTACGGCTATTGCGTTCATACCATGCTACTTACTTCATCAGTTCCTCCATGAGGCACAGGCGTGTTCAGCAGCAGGCCGAAGCACTGATCACGCTTTCGAACGAGCAAGGGTTTCCCTTCTTCTTAGCATACAGAGCCATCGATACGGGGTTGGGCACTGGCTGAGCATGGGCAGGAGGAGGAAGGCATCCAACAGATACACCAGGGCATGGCTGCCGCTGGACCACAGGGGGAGAGCGATACCGGCCGTATGGCTCTCGCCTTACTAGCCGAGGCCTATGGAAAAGCAGGACAGAAGAGAAGAGGGGCTAGCTGTGCTGGCCGAGGCGCTGGAGCTGGTGGACAAGACTCAGGAGCGTATCTATGAGGCCGAGCTGTATCGGCTCAAGGGAAGCTTACACTACAGTCCAGCAAGTCCAAGTTCCAAGTCTGCAAGTCAAACCAGAGTCTCCAACCCCCACCCCCAACCCCCAGCCCCTAAGCGAAGCCGAAGCGTGTTTCCTGAAGGCCATTGAAATCGCCCGAAAGCAACAAGCCAAGTCTCTGGAGCTGCGAGCGGCGATGAGTCTGGCGCGGCTGTGGCAGCAGCAGGGCAAGACGGCGAAGACGCCGGCAGATGCTGGCGGAGATCTACGGCTGGTTCACCGAAGGGTTTGACACCAAGGATTTGCAAGAGGCGAAGACGTTGCTGGAGGAATTAGGCCCGCGAATTTCAAGAGGCTAAATGGGGGAAAAGAAAAAAGAGAAACGGAAATATAGAAGGAATACTCCTTTTTCCTCCTTGCCTGTTTTACCCTTTACCCGTTTCGCCGTTTCCCCTTGACTCCTGTCGGACTGCATGTGTAGAGATCAAAAACGGTACTGGGAGAGAGTCAAAGGAAAAGAGGAAGCGAAGCATGCCGAAGCTAGAAGTGATTGATCCGTGGAACTTCAGTAAACGTTACACCTTCTCACCCGCAGTGCGGAAAGGCAATCTTCTTTTCATCTCAGGGATGACTGCGACCGACAACAAAGGAGACATTGTCGGTGTTGGCGACATTGTGGCGCAGACTCGCCACATATTTGCAAAGATGAAGGAAGTCCTTGAAGCGGCAGGAAGCAGCTTTGACGATATCGTGAAGACGGTCGACTACATCACGACTATGGAAGGCTATAAAGGAACAGCAGATGTGCGGCGGGAATACTTCAAGAATGGCTTCCCGGCAGCAACAGGTATCGTGGTGAAAGAATTGGTACGACCGGATGCGTTGATTGAGATTGATGCGATTGCGGTGCTCGATGAGAAGAAGTAAGACGTGATGCGTGTTACGTGAAACGTGGAACCCATGACGGACCACTCCACGCAATACGTACCACGTTTCACACAACACGTTCTGAAAACGAATCATGCCCACGCAAACGAAATATTTCGAAGACTTTCACCTCGGCGAAAAGTTTCACATCCCGGCGAAGACGATGACCGATGCGCACTTTTTGTTCTTTGCCGGAATGACGGGAGATAATCATCCGATCCATTATGATGATGAGTATGCCAAGACGACGCGCTTCGGCAAACGTGTTGCGCACGGCCTCTTGGTTGCTTCTATGACGGCATCGGGAGCATCCTCCTTTCGCCGCTCATCGAAGGTTCGATTATTGCCTTTGTCGAACAGTCTTCACGGTTTCTGAAGCCAGTGCTGATCGGTGATACTATTGCACCTGAACTGGAAGTGACTGAGTTAGTCCCGAAATCCGACTCAGGGCTTCTGCGTCTGACGACACGCGTGAGGAATCAACGAGGAGAGATTGTCCTTGAAGGAATCGCATGCGTATCTGATCAAGAAACGACCGCAAACCTGAACGAGAAAGAGGAGGACTATGGGATACGACCTGCTCATTAGTGGAGGAATGATCATTGACGGTACGGGGCGGACTGGCTTTCCTGCCGATATTGCCATTACCGGAGACCGCATCACTGCAATCGCACCGAAACTCTCACATAAGGATGCAAAGAAGGTTATCGACGCGCGTGGGCACGTGGTGTGTCCGGGCTTTATTGACCATCACACCCACTATGACGCACAGGTGTTATGGGACCCATTGGTGACCTGTTCGCCGTGGCATGGAGTTACGTCAATCATTATGGGGAATTGTGGTGTGGGGTTGGCTCCCTGTAAACCCAAGGATCGTGAAGCATTAGTTGGGGATCTGGTTAACGTTGAAGGAATGTCACTAGAGGTTTTGCAGAAGGGGGTGCAGTGGTCCTGGGAGAGTGTTACGGAGTATCTCGATGCCATTACGAAGAGTGGCCTAGGGATTAACGTCGGTTTGATGGTACCGTTGTCACCATTACGACAGTACGTGTTGGGAGATGAAAGCAAGGAGCGCGCCGCGACAGAAAAAGAAACCCAACAGCTTCGGGGGCTGTTCCGTGCAGCGATGGAAGCCGGGGCGTTTGGTTTTTCGACAACGGTACTGCCTCAGCATCTGGGTTTTCAAGGACGGCCATTGCCATGTCGTCTGGCCAGTCGTGATGAACTTTCTGCGTTGGCTGGAGTGCTCAAAGAGCTAAAACGCGGCTCGATTGAAATCGCCCTGACTCGTAGTCCAGGGATGTTGTCGGATGACGAATATGATCTGTTGACGTTTCTCCTGACACAAAGTGAGCGACCCGTTACCTGGCTGGGTTTGCTGCAAAAGCCCGAAGCGCCACCTGACGCCTGGAAAGACGCCCTCAAGCGTGTCGTGCCACTATTTGATCGTGGCTACCTGCCTCTTGGACAAGTCCCCTGTCACTACAAAAGTGCCCGCTTTAGTCTCAAGCGGCCTTTTATTTTTGGCAACTTCGACTGCTGGAAAGTAGTATTTGATCGCCCACTGGCAGAACAGAAGCAACTGTATGCCAGCGCAGCGTTCCGCACTGCCTTTCGTGAAGAAATGAAGCAACCGCGTCTTTTCACTGGTCAGTGGAATAACATGAGCGTATTCACCGTCAACAAACCGGAACTCAACGGGCTCCTCGAAAAAGACGTGCAGACGTTGGCACAGCAACACGGGAAAGATCCGCTCGATCTGTTTTTTGACCTCGCATTAGAAGACAATCTTGACCTGCAATTCCTCTACGAGTTTGGTCAGGTCAATCCAGAAATGCTGACACACCCGCACACGTTGGTTGGGCTTTCTGATGGTGGTGCCCACGCAGACATGCGCTGTGAGGCTGGATACTCAACCTATCTGTTAGGAACGATTGTACGAGAAAAGCAAATGCTCCCACTCGAAGAAGCAATTCGGCGACTGACCTCAGTCCCTGCACAGGTGTTTGGCGTACCATTACGTGGCACTGTCGCGCCGGGGATGATTGCTGACCTGGTTGTTTTTGACCCCGAAACGATCGCCTGTGAAAAACAGGAACCAGTGAACGACTTTCCTGGTGGTGGTCTACGGTACATCGAGAAGTCGAGCGGGATTGCTCATACTATCGTCAATGGTCAGATACTGTACTCGCATGGTGAAGCTCAGAACGTACTACCCGGAAGGGTATTGCGCGGGAATGTGGAGCAATAGGGACAAGGGGTTGGGGATCAGGGGCCGGTAAAGAAGGGGAAACAGTCAAT
The DNA here is from genome assembly GCA_963733195.1 of uncultured delta proteobacterium. GTDB lineage: Bacteria > Desulfobacterota > Binatia > Bin18 > Bin18 > VGTJ01. The sequence goes on along the minus strand of CAVTCR010000040.1, from coordinate 8,062 downwards.
CGGGTGAAGATACATACCAATACCTGGTCCCTGACCCCCGACCCCTGTGAAGAGCTACGCCGCTTGTGCCTTCTTCGACTCAAACTCGGGGTTCTTGGCAGGAAGCGGGACCAGCGTTCCCATGACCCAATCCGCAAGTGGCAATACGACATTTAAGTTCTTGAATGGGTACAAATGGTGATAATGATGATGAGCATTTAGCCACTGAAAAACCCAGGTTCGTTCAATCCAACGGCCCTGGGGTACATGCATGCACCAGTGCAGCGCTTCATACAGAACGTAGTCGGTGACCATAGCCAGCAACCCACCAAAAAATGCCGGCCAACCGAAAAAGTATAGGGCGATAAGCAAGAGTGGAGACTGTAGGAGTACGAGCCCTGGTGCATTCCACCAGGCGAATGTTACCTTTGGCTTGTCTTCTTCGCGTTGAAGATGATACGAACGATCCGCACGAAACAATCCGTGATGAGTCAATGCATGAGACGTAAAAGGATAAGTCCACGTAGTCATATGCATAATGTATTTATGCAAGCTCCATTCAAAGAAACTCGCATAGGCGAAAAACACTACATAGCTGAGGCTGCCTGTCAGCAAGCTGGATAACATAGTCTGTTCAGTCAACGGATTCTACCTTTCTTGGTTACACAGGAACGTCTCGCCCTCATTACTTAGCTTTGAGTGGCACTACAGTCGAAACCCACTTATCCGGGAAATCCATTTCTCTCGTGCGGAGACACGACAGCAGAAGGGGACGTCGCAGGGAAGGGAGTTTTTGCAGTTCCTTTGCTACCTACACCTACCTAGTGAAACGATCTCAGGTCTATTCTCTCACGACGGTAGTCTTTCTCCAAATCAGAGGACAGATAAAAGAAATAATAAGTCTGGGCTTTATAAAGAAAACCTCCCAGTCTCGCAACGCCCCCTTACTTCTCTGGGGGTAGGGTTTAAGGATTAGGGGCTGGTTGTTCAAGAGGAGAAACGCCATAATAACCAGGCTTTACCTTGTCATCACAACTTACCGACACAATGGAGGAGGGCCTTGGAATGGCCGCAGTTGACGGTACCGTAACGACCAACCCTGCCAAGAAATATTTTATTGTTTCGTCAGATTGCCATGTGCTAGAGCCGCCGGATTTGTGGGAACGTCGCATTGAAGCGAAGTTCCGCCATCGCCTCCCACGGGTTGAGATTGATGCAAAAGGCTATAAGGTCCTCATCGTTGAAGGTGGGCGGCCGTTGCGGATTCGCGACTTCACCCTCGAAGGGGAAGACCTCGAACGTGCCAAAGGTGGACGCCCGGATCTCGAATCGCGTATGAAGGATCTCGATCGTGACGGCATAGATGCTGAAGTGATCTATCCCAATCGTGGATTACTCATGTGGGCCTCGCCTGATCCAGCCATGCAAACTGCTATGTGTAAGGTCTGGAACGATTGGGCAATCGAAGTTTTTGGCCCCCAGAAACACCGGTGTGCTCCTGTTGCTGCCGTTGCTCCTAAAGATGTGGAGTCGGCAGTGAAGGAGATTCAGCGGGTTGCCAAGATGGGTTATCGCACGGTCTTTTTGCCTGTCCAAGTTCAAGACCAACCCTACAACCTACCGTTGTTCGATCCAATCTGGGCGGCGATTCAAGAAACAGGCATGCCAATCAGCTTTCATGTTGGTACTGGCAAAGATCCCCGTACAGCGACCGGCAACGGTGGCGCGATTATCAACTACGTGTGTCACGCGTTGGCCACCGCGATTGAGCCAGTTGTTCAGTTCTGTGCTTCCGGCCTGTGCGAACGGTTTCCGAAGCTGAAGTTCGGCACAGTTGAGGCCGGGATTGGGTGGTTAGCCTGGACACTATGGGTGATGGATGAAGGTTACAAGAAGCATCACTTTTGGGTCGCGCCGAAAATGCAGATGCTGCCGAGCGACTACTTCCGACGACAGGGGTTTGCGACGTTTCAAGATGATCCAATCGGTATCGAGAACCGCAAATGGGTTGGGATCGAAAATCTGATGTGGGGCGATGATTACCCACATCACGAAGGTACCTGGCCGCGATCGCAAGAAGTGATTGATCGCACTATGAGTGACCTTACTGAAGAGGAGCGGCGTAAGGTCCTGGGTTTGAATGCTGCGAAGCTGTATGGCTTTGAGGTGCCGGCGGTAAACTAACTAGGGGTTGGGGATTAGGGGTCAGGGGTTGGTAAAAAGGTGTTGAGGTCTACGACTTGCAGTTTTTCCCTACTGACTACTGAATGCTGACTACTGTTTCTGTTTGAGGGAATCTTATCCATGCCGACAAAACTCGAGATGAATTGGGGTGAAACCGACAAAGCATCGAATGCCCGCAAGCGTTGGTTAGGTGCGTGGTTGGTCAGTCGGGAGGGTGAGGAAGGGGAATACTTCTACGACGGTCCTGGGGGACAGCAAACTACGCACGACATTCCACCAGAAGCTGTCGGCTTACGCCTGCGGTGGTGGCCACCGGACAATCAAGTGGATTTGAACCTCGAATTTGGCCCTCTACCAACCGTGGCGGATGATTGCTTTTTTCCTAGGGATGCTGAGCAAATCATCACCGTGCGGGCGATGGAGTTGGTGCGGGGACGGAAGAGGTGACTCCAGGAAGTGTGTAAACGCGAGTCAGGCGGCGTATCCTCTTGGGTGACCTAACCCCCCGGGCTGCGGCCCGGGCAGAGAAGGAGGATGCACTATGGAGAAGTCGAAGCCGACCACACTAGAGCCGAGAGCAAACAGCACGTGGGAGCGGTTAGAAGATTTCGTCCGCGACCATGTCCAGCAATTCATTCAGGCTCTGTTGGAAGAAGAGGTCACCGAGTTATTAGGGCGCACGAAGTCTGCCCGACGCGGGGCCGTCGATGCAGCCCCAGGATATCGCAACGGCTATGGCAAGCCGCGGCGTCTGACCCTGACCAATGTGCTTGACGCGCTACCGAAGAAACTCCACGCGGAGGCCCGTACGCTGCTGTGTGCCATGCCCTATGCCGAGACCCAGGCCGCCTGTGAAGCACTGCGGGAGCAGTTCACCACGCGTTACCGTAAATTAGCTCCCAAGGCAGTCGAGCGGCTCGCCGATGATTGGGAACGGCTCGTAACGTTCTACCAGTTTCCTCGCGAGCACTGGCCGCACCTCAGAACCACGAATGTCGTCGAGTCCCCCTTCGCCACGGTACGGCTGCGCACCACCGCCGCTAAACGCTTCAAGAAGGCGGAGAACGCAACAGCGTTGATCTGGAAGATTTTACAAGTGGCCGAGTCTACGTTCCGCAAACTGAAAGGAGCGGAGTTGCTGCCAGCCGTATACGCGGGAGTGCAATACCGCGATGGTGTCAAGCGAAGGGAGACCGCCCAGCAGCAGCTGGCGGCTTGACCAGGTGGCGAGCAAGCGTTCGGCTTGTACCGCGACAAGCAAAGGCGTAAAGAGGCCGTAGCGAGCAGACCATGACGTTTGATGAGATTCTGGTCCAAGTGCTGGAGCTACTCCAGCGCGAAGGGCGGCTGTCGTACCCGGCGCTGAAGCTGCGGTTTAACCTCGACGACGCCTACCTTGAGGCGCTCAAGGCGGAACTCATCAAGGCCAAGCGGCTGGCGGTGGATGAAGATGGTGAGGTGCTGGTCTGGGCAGGAAAGACCGGAGAGCGTGAAGCGAAGAGCGTAGAGAGTGGGAAGGCAGAGCTGCGGGAACCAAGCGTCGCTCCACGCTCTACACTCCACGCTCAACGTTCCGACGGCGAGCGGCGCCAACTGACGGTGATGTTCATTGACTTGGTCGGGTCCACCACCCTTTCCCAACAGCTCGACCCCGAGGACTATCATGGTCGGGTGGTGGCCTATCAGGCCGCCTGTCGCCAGGTCATCGCCCGCTACGAGGGGCATATTGCCCAGTATCTGGGCGATGGCGTGCTGGTGTACTTCGGCTATCCGACCGCGCATGAAGACGATGCGGCCCGCGCTGTGCGCAGCGGCTTGGAGATTGTGGCGGCGGTCAGCCAGTTGGCAGTATACCCCGCCGTTACAGGTGCGGATTGGCATTCATACCGGGCCGGTGGTGGTGGGCGAGATTGGCAGCGGGAGAACACACAGAGCGACTAGCGTTAGGCGAGACGCCGAACATTGCCGCCCGCGTGCAGGGAGTGGCTGAGCCCGACACCGTGGTCATGAGTGCGGCGACACAGCGCCTGGTGCACGGCTTGTTTGAGTGCCAGGCCCTGGGACCCCAGACACTCAAAGGGATTTCCACTCCTCTGTCGCTGTATCGCGTCATCGGAGAGAGTTCAGCGCAGAGCCGCTTTGAAGTGGCTGTCGGTGCTGGCTTAACCCCCCTGGTCGGGCGCGAAGAAGAACTCGGTTTATTGCAGCGGCGCTGGATACAGGCCAAAGACGGCGCGGGTCAGGTGGTGCTGCTGAGCGGGGAGGCCGGGATTGGCAAATCCCGCCTCGTGCAGGCGCTCAAAGAGCAGGTGCTGGCCGAGAGCGCTACGCGCATCGAGTTTCGCTGCTCACCTTATCACCAGAACAGCGCCTTCTATCCCATCATTGACCATCTGCAGCGCCTGCTCCAGTTTGCACGAGCAGATGCTCCCGCAGCAAAGCTGGAGAAACTCCAAGCATACGCTGAATCACTATCGCTTCCCGCAGGCGGATACGGTGCCCCTGTTGGCCGCCTTGTTGTCGCTTCCCCATCCCGAAGGCTACCCGCCGATTACGTGAGTCCCCAGAAGCAGAAGCAAAAGACCCAGGAAGCCTTAGTAGCGTGGATGATGGAGGAGGCAGAGAAAGCCGCAGTGTTCTGTGCCTGGGAAGATCTGCACTGGGCCGATCCCTCCACGCTGGAGCTGCTCACGCTCTTCCTAGAGCAAATCCCCACTACACGGATGTTCGCCATGCTGACGTTTCGGCCTGATTTTACGCCGCCTTGGCAGTCCGCGCTCCTACCTCACCCAGCTCACACTCAACCGCCTTGGGCGTACTCACATCGAGGCGATGGTCGGAGCAGGTCACAGGGGGTAAGGCCTTGCCGTCTGAAGTGTTGCAGCAGATTGCAGCCAAGACCGATGGCGTCCCGCTTGTTTGTGGAAGAGCTGAGCAAGATGGTGGTGGAGTCAGGGCTGGTACGCGAGGTGGACGGCCATTACGAGCTGGTCGGCCCCCTGCCCCCGCTCGCAATTCCCGCCACCTTACAGGACTCGCTTATGGCGCGGCTGGACCGGCTAGGACCAGCCAAAGAGGTGGCGCAGATGGGCGCAACGCTGGGACGAGAGTTTTCGTATGAACTACTCCAAGCCGTCTCCGCAAAGGAGGAGACGAACCTGCAGCAGGCTCTGGCGCAACTGGTCGAAGCCGAAGTGCTCTACCAGCGCGGGCTGCCGCCACAAGCGCGCTACCTCTTCAAGCATGCGCTCATTCAGGATGCCGCCTATCAATCGCTTGCTCAAGAGCACCCGGCAGCAGTATCATCAGCAGATTGCCCAGGTGCTGGAGGAACGATTCCCTGAGACCAAAGAGACCCAGCCTGAACTGCTGGCCCACCACTACACGGAGGCCGGGCTCATCGCACAAGCCATTCCCTACTGGCAGCAGGCCGGGAGCGAGCCAGCCAGCGCTCGGCCTATGTGGAGGCGATCAGTCACCTGACCAAGGGGCTGGAGTTGCTTAAGACTCTGCCGGACACTCCTGAGCGCGCCGAGCAAGAGCTTAACCTGCAGATCACCTTAGGCCCAGCTTTGATCGCAACCAAGGGCTATGCAGCCCGGGAAGTGGAACGTACTTATGCGCGGGCCCGAGAACTCTGTCTCCAGGGGGGGAATACGCTCCAGCTCTTTTCCGCACTGTATGGGCTGTGGTGGTTTCATTTTGTGGCCGCAAAGCTCCAGACTGCCCGGGAGCAAGCGGAAGAGCTCCTCCGTCTGGCTCAACGCCAAGCTGATCCAGTACTGCTCCTCACAGCCCACCGGGCGTTAGGTTATACGTTGTACGACCTGGGGGAGTTTGCTCCCGCGTGTGCGCAGCTCGAAGCGGGGATCGCCCTCTACGATCCTCAGCTCCATCAGGGAGCCGCTCGCTACGGAGGGACAGATCCTGGAGTGGGATGTTTATGCTTCGTGGCCATGGCCCTATGGTATCGTGGGTATGTAGATCAGGCCCTAGGGCGAATGCATGAAGCACTCACCCTTGCCCAAGACCTCGCTCACCCTCTCAGCCAGTGTGCAGCCTTAAACTTTGCGGCTCGAGTCGGGCAATTCCGCGGTGAGGCCCGAATAGCATACGAGCGGGCGGAAGCAACCATCACTCTTTCGACCGAGCAGGGATTTACCTATTGGTTGGCGGAGGGGACTATCCTGCGGGGCTGGGCACTGACTGAGCAGGGGCAGGAGGAAGAAGGGCTTGCGCAGATGCGCCGGGGATTGGCCGCGTACGGGGCCACTGGGGCACGCCTGTGGCAGCTCTATTATCTTGCGCTGATGGCGGAGGTAGACGGGAAAGTTGGGCAGATCGAAGTAGGGGTAGCCGAGCTGGCCGAGGCATTCAGTCTTGTCGAGATGACCCAAGAGCACGAGCATGAGGCGGAGCTGTATCGACTGCGCGGCGAGCTAACGCTGCAAGAGGCAAAGCAAAAGGCAAAAAGAGGAACTAGCCCCCGGCCCCTCACACCTAGCATCCAAGCGGAGGCCGAAGCGTGTTTTCTCAAAGCCACTGAGATTGCCCGTCAGCAACAGGCCAAGTCTTTGGAACTGCGGGCAACGACGAGCCTCGTACGGTTGTGGCAGCAACAAGGCAAAGTCAAAGAAGCACACCAGACTGTTATCCGAGGTCTACTCCTGGTTCACCGAAGGGTTTGATACCAAAGACCTGCAAGAGGCGAAGGCACTGCTTGACGAGTTGGCGTAGAGCGGGCAGGAGGAGAAGAAGGGAAGCGTGAAATTCTTCTCCACTCCATGTGCCGCCTGTCCCAATGCTTCCTCAGGTGCTCGCTGATCCGGCACCGCTCTTTGGCATTCCTCCTTGGAGCGCTCGGTATGTAGGGAGGTAGAGATAGAGCCGGAGCCCCGTACGGATATCAGCGAAGAGGTTTGGCTGTTGACTTCGCGTTGCGTCAGCCCTATGAGGGCTCCGTCATGGCGCTGTGAGATTACTGATAATGGGCACAAGGCAAAACTGCCTGAAAACTCAGCCCATATCATACTATCAAGGCAAAATGGCCAGTGAATTACTGGTCGGGCCTCGCTGTAGCCCCAGGACAAAGGAATCAAATGCCGTGTTCCAGTTCGCTTGGTGACCTGTCCTAAACTCTAATAGGGGAGAGACAAATGGCGAAAATAGTTGGTGGTTGTCTCTGTGGCACTATCCGATACGCTACTGACGCTGAACCTGCGTTGACTTGTGTTTGCCACTGTACGAATTGTCAAAGGCAAACGGGTACTGCCTTTTCAATCCTGGTAGCGGTGCCGAAGGGGAGTCTAAAGATTCAAGGTGACACGCTCGGGGCCGTTGAGACTGTGGGCGAAAGCGGTCAGTGTGTGACTCGTCGATTCTGCCGCAATTGTGGTTCACCCATACTATCCGAAGTCGCAGCTACGCCTACCTTGGACTGGGTGAAAGCTGGGACGTTGGACGATACGTCTTGGCTCCAACCACAAATGAACATCTGGTGCGATAGCGCGCAATCTTGGGTAAAAATCGACGACAGCCTTCCGCAATTTGATGGCAATCCCCCATTCGGGGATTGATGTCTAAGTTGAACGAATTGCGCATCAGACCCAAGGCTACGCTAATGATGTTCATGCCACCACCAACCGACAATCGAGTCTCGGACGAGTAGTCGTCGCGTTGGGTTTTCTCTTTTTCGCGTTGTGCCGAGATACATGTAAAGTAGGCCACGGAACACTGACCGAAAACTCTAGTTTTTAGACTCTCCGCAAGTGGCTAAAAAAATCGTGCGACATCAGGGAACTTCCGCGGGGAAAAGGCAAGAGGTTTTTGGCCCCCTCATGACACTTCTCCTGTCCCTTAGCGTTCAGATGAGCGTGGATCTCTTCGCAGGTCTACAGAC
>CAVTCR010000039.1:0-41004 GCA_963733195.1 uncultured delta proteobacterium | reverse complement strand
CCTCATGGCACTCTGGACTACCACGGAGGGGGCAGGGTCTTGTGGGCATAGACTTCCCTCCGTCTCTGAGACTTCTCTGCCCACGGGGATCGGGCCTTGTGGTGTTCCCTATAACATTTGATCATTTTGATTATGCTCAACTAGTTAGTTCCCCCTCCCTTCCCCACCGCCTCGCTGGCTGCTGGCTGGCGGAGCGCTGGGGTTGGGGGGAGACATCAGCACCTCGACTATACTCACTATTTTTTATAGATGCGCTCTCGATGATAAGGAAACCCTACTCTCCTTCCCTACCCTGCTGCTCGCAAGCGTACACGCTTGTCTCCAAAAGTAGCAAAGATTTCTACTTCGCCTCCCAAGGCTTCAACAAAGCGCTTCAATGTTGAGAGGCGAACATCAGGGCGCCTCTCGAGCCGGGAGACTTCGGATTGTGTCATATCCGTCGCATCTGCCACCTCAGTCTGAGTTTTCCCAATCAGCTCACGGATCGCCTGTAAATCTAGTGCCAGGAGATCTTGTTCAACTGTTCGGTCAATCTCCTCTAACTGTTGTGTGGTCAGTTTCTTCTTTCGTACGTCTTGCCAGCGGTGATACGTTTTCTTCATGATCGTGTCTCTCGGAGATATTCTTCCCACAAGTCTTCTGCTTGGGGGACATACGTAGCGTAAAACTCCTTGTCGCTTATGCCGGTCTTGTCTGCCCCGAGCAGTAACACGGCTTGCCGCAAGGGATCGAATGCGTAGAGGATCCGGAGCGGCTTCCCCCCGGATTGCACCCGCAACTCTCGCAAGGCGTATGCGCTGCCTTTAATGTCGGAGCTATAGGGAAACGGCAACGAGACGCCACGTGCAGCCAATAAGTCCACTATGCGGACGACCGCTTTAGTATCGTCTTCATTGAGATCCTCGTACCACGCAACAAACTCGTCGGTGGTGATGATTTCAATCATTCTGACTTAAATTATACACTAAAATGAATATGTTTAATATGTCATATTCGGGCGATTTCTTCAATTTTTCTCTGGTAACCATCAATGAAATGATATAATATTATTTCATATTATATCAGGAAAGGAGGAGGGGTATGGTTGTTGTTGTCGGCTCTGAAAAAGGTGGTACTGGCAAGACCACGATCGCAACGAATCTCGCCATTTATCGGGCGCAAGCAAATCGTGATGTTCTTCTTGTCGACGCGGATCCTCAGGGCTCAGCTATCGAATTTTCACGTGTCCGGGAAGGTGAAGGACATACACCCACGATTACGTGCGTGATGGTCACAGGCCGGAGTGTGGCCAGTGAGGTGCGGAAACTCGTCCCTCGCTTTGGAGATGTCGTCATTGACGTCGGTGGTCGCGATTCTGCCGCACTCCGCTCTGCAATGCTTGTAGCTCAGGTGATGGTCGTCCCATGCCTTCCCGGTCAGTTTGATGTCTGGAGCATTGAAGGGATGAACGCCCTCGTAAGAGAAGCTGTCGCCCTCAATGAAGGACTCCGAGCTGTTACGGTCCTTAATAAGGTCGACACCAATCCCCGCGTTGGCTTGGCTGATGAAGCCGCGGAGTTTACCAAGGACCTCTCACATATTCGGTTGCTTGACGTCCGTCTCGGCTATCGGGTGGCGTATCGCCGTGCAGCAGCAGAGGGTCAAGCAGTGACCGAACTTGCCAAAAAGGATCCAAGAGCGATCCACGAAGTTGAATCTCTCGCTACGGAGGTGTTCAGAGATGCGTAGGCGATCTATGCCCGTCACGAGTGAAGAAGCCTTCATCACGGGTGCAGCCACTGAACAAGAGGTGACGTCCCCAAAGACGATCGATTTGCACCGCTATGTGGTACGGCCGCGCAATTGGCCACTTGCACATCCGAACCCGAACCCGAGTCTTGCGAAAGGACGTGAGGATCTGAAGAAGCCGTTCTTGATTCACTTAACGGAACAACAGTGGAACTCTCTCGAACGACATTGCAAAGTGCTCGGTGTTAGCAAGGCTGAGTGGTTACGTCACGCCATGTTTCGATTGCTGGAAGAGGAACAACAAACGTTTCTTCAGATGCGAAAAGATGCGGAGAAGTAATACGTGATATCATACGATATCATATGATATGATATCGTATAAAATTATATTATATCGCAACAACTTAGATTACTTTTCTCTCGACAATTACGGAGAAAAGCGTATGGTGTGCTCGATAAGGAAACGAACAATGTAGGCAGCAACGCGAACCCTAGATACGAAAACGCCCCGTGCGGCTAACACGAGGCGTTTTCTAACTTTGTTCACGCGCTGGGATTGCGACGTGGGGTTTTCCGTATCCCCATACATACCGCAAAAACTGTGCGTGAGTCAACGTGTGGTGGTATGCCTGCCTTCAGTAAGGGGTAGGTATGGGGAGAGGTCTACTCACGCTTGACCAAATCTGGTCTGCAACGTCGCATTTTTCTATCGAGTGGTCTGAAGGGTATCGAGTCCAACAAAGCGCACCGGATTCTGCATTATTTGCTCTGTCGTCTCTATGACGAAGGGCGGGGCCAGTTGGTGAACGCACGCCTCACGCTGGCGCAGACGACGCTCAGCAAGAAGCTCGGCATCAGTCGGCAATGGATTGGTGAACTAGTGAGTCGGCTGGAGAGGGAAGGGTGGCTAGAACACTCTTCCCTCAAGCTGCCTGATGGCACGAATAGCAGTACCATTTTCCGTGCTGGCCGGATGCTCAAGCGGCTGTTGGTGATGCTCAGCAAAAGCCGCCGCGGAGAAAAGCGAGGAAGTAAGCCTGCCAAGGGTACCTGGCAGTTTTCTCCTAGAGAACTAGAGAAAAAGATTCTTTCTATCCGCAGTACAGAAAAGGAACCGCCACGGTCAGAGGTCATAGCCAGGATCCCCATGTTAAAGAGGTGGCTTGAACGGGGCAGAGAGAAGACAGAGGGCAAGAATGATTCCTGTTCTTCTTCCTAGACCCTCAGACTAAACCCTGAGAAAAAGGCAGAATCAGAGTATGGGATAGGGGAGGGTCTTCAGACGCCCGCATACTGGAGCCCGATCATGAACGAACAACACGAAGGAGCACCGCATATGCGCACACTAGAAGTGGAGATCTTCAACACCCGCTTTACCGTCCGGGCGACCGAGAACGTGGCCTATTTACAGACTCTCGCTGCTGAGGTCGATGCCCGCATCCAGCAGATTTACGAGACTACACCACGAATCTCTCCATTGCGGGCCGCGATCATGGCTGCGTACCAGTTCGCGGATGAGGCCAAGCAACAACAGCGGAAGAAGTTGACGGAGCAGGTCCCCCACTCGTCTTGACCCCCAGTTGCCTGCGTGGCTGGCGCAGGACGCTGCACGTTGTTACTGGCGCGCCCACAGCGTAAAGAGGTCTTCCAAATCCTTGATAAGTGCGGCCGCCCGGACACTCTGGGGGCCGCAGGCAATATCCCGCTCCAAGGCTCCATAGAAGCCGGCGGGTATACTGACAAAGGTCCAGGCGTTGAGGGCAAAGGGCGTGTCCCTCATATCGTCCCGCCGGAGCTCAAACCACTGAATTAAGTCTGCCTCGTGGGTCGACCAGAGAACTTTCACACCCCGTTTCCATATCGCCGCCGCCTCTCGCACCGCGGGGCACTCTACACGACAAGGGCAGCGATCGCTACAAGCCACGAGGGGTAAGCGTCTAGGAACGAATTGCGATATAACCCGCAAAACTTTTCCTCGCTCCGTGTTTTCCATTCGCGCAAACAGCTGCTAGCAGGGGTGCAAACAGGACCCGCCGGCGTGCACTTTCTGCGTCCATTCACAAAAAGTGCGTGACCCCAGCAAAAACAAGCCCTTACACTCAGTAGTGAGTGGACATACGAGGCCATTATCGGACATTGGATGGAAGGGACGGGTTTGGGCGGTCAGAGTGACCGAGCATGAAGGAAGCTACGAACCAGAGGAAAACGCAAAGACACTGGGTCGTGCGATGCGCAGATAGTCGACCACCGACATGATAATAGAGTCGGTCAGGGAGCCCGCGTTGAACGCAATTCTTTCGTTGTCCAGGATTGATGGATCGACGAATAGCTCAAATGGTAGGAGGGGTTTACCAAGCGGCGGAATACTCCCGGGAACAAGCCCAGTCAGATGAAGAAGTTCTTCGGGCGAAGCGAACCGGATCTTCTTCACGTCGAAGTGTTGTTTGATGGCGAGCGAATCCAGCTTGCGGGCAGCACTCACCACAAACAAGCGAAAGTCCTCTCCCACCTTCACCACGAGAGCCTTCCCCCCAATGCGCACGTCTTCTCCGCGCACCCGTGCCGAGTCTTCGGAGGTCAAGGTCGGTTCATGGTGGAGCGTGCGGTAGGATACTTCCTCGCGCGTGAGGAGGGTACACAGGGCACGATACAAACTCTCTTGAGCAGATGGTGTAGATGGCTGATTCATTCTGTGTCCTCCTCTTGCCACAAGATGAGTTCGACGAGAGACCACATCACATCAGGCCTTACACGTCGCCCCCTTCCTTTTTAATTTAGAACACTCTGATGCAGTGCTCTGCAACTCTGTAGTTTTGCCTGTGACTCTGCTGATGTGTGCCCATTATCAGACGCCATCAGCCATCGGAGAAGGAGGGACTGAGCATGTTAGGGCGAGAGGAAAGCGCAATCTTGGGAGATATCCGCGAGCCGCTGTATCCGGCGCGCATCTCTTCCTGTCAAGACACTGTCCTGGGATATCCAGATCTTTCAGAAGAAGCACTGGGGTGGCTGGCGTACCTATATCGCAAAGTAGGTTTCGGGGGGAAATGGACAAAAGACGTCCGCCCGCATGAGGCCTGGGATAATATGAGCGGCGCACCGGTCCAGGATCTCTATCGCTATGACCTGACTTACGCGACGTTTGCCCTTGCCTTAATGGCCGATATCACCCCTGCCTGGCGAGAGGGATACAGCGCAGTGCTCAGTTTCCTTAATGACCGCATGCTCGAATACTGGTCATTCGTCGATTGGGTAGACCAAAAGGGGCAAGACCCGAATCGCCTCGATTATCCCGAGGTGATTTACAAAAACACCGTGCCCGAAGGATATGCCGACCGCTACTCGAAACCCGGATGGGCGGCAAATGGGATTGGTCCGTACGGCTATAACCCTGACCCGGTGTATGGCAACGGCGTGGCCAATATCATGTACAAAAGCTACCTCAATCTCATGCTCGGGCTCTATGAATACGTGTCCGGCGACGCCAAGTACGATGACCTCTTCAAGATTGTCTATGACGGCGCCTTAGTGTTCGAATACGATCACAAGCGGATTGTCGACACCCTGACGAAGCAGTGGGTGGCAAATCCGATCGGCATCGCCTGTGAGGTGCGAAAGATTTTCCTCTGGTGTAACAACTTGAGTGGCCTCTCGATGCGTCTCAATGATCACCTACATGGCACCTCGTGGTTCTGGACCTTCCAGCAGTGTCATAATGCCATGAAGCCGCAGCATGTCGGTGGCGGCGAGCCCAACGGACCCATAGATTGGGTGTCCTTCTACTATGATCCTGACATCAATAACAATCTGAACCGCCGCGACCACCAACTGTCGAGCAACTGGTTCTCGGTGTGCTGGCTCGGGTATCGGTTTGATCCCGAGACCTACGCCCGCGTATACGAAGGAGGGAAAAAACATTTCCTTGTCCGGCAGGCGGACGGTTCGGCCTTTATGTCAGGGCTTCCGGGAACAGGTGTGCAAGATATTGGCGCGACGTGCAAAGCTATTGCTTGCGCTCGCGCAATTGGCGACGAAGAGACCTACGCCGCGCTGCGCAAATGGGCGGATACGCATTATCAACCGATTTAGACCCAAACCGCTGGGAGTTCTATTTCATGTTTGACTTGGCCGAGCCATACCCACGCGGCCAACATAATGACTGGATCATGCCCGGGTATGTGTCGAATACTCCACGGGCATGACACCGGTTGTTTAATCAGCCCAACCTGAAAAAGTTTCAGGAACCGACGCTCACGGATGTAGAATTCCCCCTGGTGCGTGTCCGGCAGGCCTATTACGATCCAGCCCTTCGGACCCTGAACATTGCGCTGAGTACCGTAGACGCGACGGCGCTTGGTCGAGAAACCACCTTCCGGGTGACGAATCTCGCACCAGGAGCCCGGTATTGTGTCCTGATGGACGGTCAGGAATACCAAGACCAAGACTGGCAATTACACGACCATAAGATTCAAGTACGCACGACCGTAGGGACACATTCGTTCATTATTCAGCAGCATGCGGTGTAGCCACACGAGAGGCTGATATGCGAGTCATCTCGATCGCCGGGTTCTTGGGTTCGGGAAAAACGACGACGATCATGGCGTTGGCGCGGCACCAGACCAGTAAAGGCCAGCGTGTCGCGTTCTTGGTGAACGACGCCGGGGAAGTACAGATCGACGGCACGGTCATTCGCGCGGGCGGCCGTGAAGTTATGAAGATCTTCACCGGCTGTTTGTGTCTCATGCGCGACGATCTCTATCAGGGACTTGCCGATCTTGCGCGGATTGAAGGGCTGGAATGGGTCATCATCGAGCCCTCGGGGATGGCCGATGCCGCGCGACTCACGCGGCTGCTCGAACGGTTCCCGCGGGCGATTGATCCGACCGTTGCCGCCCGCTATCGGCTCCAGACCCGGCTCAGTCTGGTGGATGCCGCCCGGTATCGGCTGCTCATGCGGTCGGTGCGTCAGCTCGTGAGGTCCAGCATTCAGGTCGCGGATCTGGTCTTCCTCAATAAAGCAGACCTGACGAACGAAAAAGAACTCGGTACGATCGAGACGGATATTCGTGCACTGATGAAAAAGGGGGCGGAAATCGAACGTGTCTCCGCAAAAAACGGGCTGCCGGTCTCCCTCTTAGATCGCGTATTGGTAGATCATGAAGCCTAAGTTTCAGACGCTCTCGCAGCGTCTCCTGATCACTCGACCGGCTTGCTCTCCAGCAGAAGTGCTGAGCACCATTCTTCTAGGAATGGTTCAGCCCCTTGGTCCAACCATGGTCGGTCACGCGAAAGCGGTCGCGCGCGTTGACGGCGGCATCGTCCATGCGTCCACGACTGTCGTCCCTCCGACCGTTGAAGCGAAGATGGCAGACAATCCTGTAGCGTGTGCCTGGCAGTTTGTGTCTCAGGCGGGTTAAAGTCCCGCTCAGCCTGTGGCCACGGGCTGATATCCAAAAGTGGGAGTAACGTCTCACTGGCCAAAGAAAGGGGAAGGTATGGAGAAGTCTACCCGGGCACGAAGGCGAAAGCTGGACACAGCCAAGACGGACCTGCAGCCCCCTCTTGCAGTTCTTTGGAGGACAGGGTGTCCACCGCGAGGTGGAATCCGAAGGGTTTGCGGAGAACCACCGGGTCGTACTCGAAGGGAGCTATCCCGCCGAGGAACCGGTCGGCCCAAGCTGGGGAATGGTCGAGCCTGCACTATGGAGGCGAAGGCGTTGTGGTTCCCCCCCAGCGTACCAAGGTGTGTGCGGGCGACACGGTGGGGAAGAGAGACAGATGACCCAGGGAGACCTGGTAGGGTCCGACGGGAAGGTAGGGTTGCGATGATGTGGCACTCGCAGACGAAAGGGCGAGTAACAGCGAAGACAAAGAGCGACCTACAGCCCCCGGAGGTAAGGGGAGATATAAGCGGAAGCGAAGTTCTAACCGAGGCGCTGCCAGGAGTCGGAGCGGGGTACAGTACTCAGGAACGTCGTCAGAACAAAAGGCGGCGGCGGGTGGCCACGTGCCACTACGCTGGGTGACTCAAACGGTCGTTCAGAGGGGGAAGGCCCTGTGCTTAACTGTGTGTGAGTATATGTCGAGCGACAGCGAGTAAGTGCTGGTGTGTTGGACAGTTCCCTAGGCGAAAGACCCACCCCCAGTAATGAGGAGACTGTGGAACGACAGGACTTACCATTATCGAAGACCAGACCAGGGAAGAGAAAGGTCCATTCCCTGATCGACAAGGTGTATAGTCGCACCAATTTGGCGTTGGCCTGGGAGAAGGTGAAGCAGAACCACGGCAGTGCCGGAGTCGACGCGGTGACCATCACGGAGTTTGAGGCAAACAAGGCGTTCTATTTAGAACGTCTGCACTGCCAGCTCCGGGATGGGACCTACCAACCACAACCTGTGAAGCGAGTCGAGATAGACAAATCCGATGGCGGGGTCAGAAAGCTCGGCATCCCGGCGATTTTCGATCGCGTGTGCCAGCAAGCCCTGGTCCAGCGGAGGGAGCCGCTCTTCGAGCCGCTCTTTGAGGACTGCTCCTTCGGGTATCGCAAAGGGCGCTCGCCGCACGATGCGATGCGACGTGTGTGGCAGGACTTGAATGCAGACTATGGCTGGTGCGTCGATGCCGATCTCCGGACGTTTTTCGACACCATCCCGCAGCCTCGGTTGGTCGACATGATCGCGGAGGAGATCAGTGAGGGGCGGGTCTTGCAATTGATCTGGGCGATGTTACGGGCGGGGGCGATGCAGGGAACGTATTGGGAACCCACACTGACTGGTGTACCCCAAGGGGCAGTGGCCAGCCCAATGTGGTCCAATATCTTCCTGACGCCCTTTGATCGGGCCATGACCGCGGCGGGCTTTCGCCTAACGCGGTGGGCGGATGACTTTGTCGTGCTGTGTAAGACGCGCGGCGAAGCCCAGCGGGCCTTGGCGTTTGCGGAACGGTTTCTCCGCGAGGAACTCGGTGTGACCCTGCACCCGCAGAAGACGCGGATCGTGCATGTGAGTCATGGCTTTGAGTTCCTTGGCTACAAGGTCAAACAGGGGAAAGGGTATCGGCTGGCGGCGTCCAAGCGGCGGAGCCGGACGAATGCATCACAACCTGTATGCCGTACCACGCGAGAAGAGCGTGACGCGCTTCAAGGACCAAATCCGCCGTCTCACCCGGCGCAAGGCTCCGGTGAAATTGCGCGAGATGATCCAGCAAGTGAATCCAGTGATTCGCGGCTGGGGCACGTATTACCGCAAGGCGCACGTGCGCCGCCTCTTTCATCAGCTGGACGGATGGATCGAGCGCCGCCTCTACTCGTTTCTCGCCAAACGCTGGCGGAATCATATGTGGCGGCGCTATCCAACCGGGCGGTTCATTAAGGAGTTTGGCCTCGTTCGCCTCATCCATCTCATTCCCGGCTTGGTGCAACGATAATTCCCTACAGGAGCAGTTAAGGAAAGCGGCTTACGGGAAAACTGTACGAGCCGTTTGACCGAGCGGACGAAGGCAGGGCGGCAACGCTCCACCTCCTCCGACTCTACAGTCACGGATTGTTTGTAACTCGACTTTCTTCTGTGATATGAATGCTATTGGGGTATGACAACGAAACGTACATTTTCGGGCTACATGTCCAGAAGCAAGAGAAAAAGTCTTTACTGAACGCCCTATCCATAAAGAGTGGGACTCAGACAGCGTGAAATTTGACTGATTTTAGAAGGGACAGCAGCGCTACCTAACCGCTGTAATGTCAAGAGTTTTTTACTCATTATGCGAAGTGGTCCCAAAATGAAGGAATCGTTGCCATACCCTATAGTGATCGGGCTGTTCATCAATCGGTTCGAGTTGGGCGTACAGGTGTAATTGGGGGATATCAACTAAATTATCACACTACCCGCGACCAGGTACTGGTGGGAAGCGTACAAGGCTCCGAGGAAGTGGGCATGGAACACGTACGGTTTCAACAAGTCCACCATGGAGTGCCGGTGCGGGGCGGTGAGGTCATCGTCCACCTCCGTGGTGCCTATGTGACGGCGGTGTTGGGGAACACAAGAACACACAACCGAACTTAGGCGATTTCCGGGAAAGGTTATACCCAAACGCCATACAAAGCATAACAATCCAGAACAGTCTGAACTGGGCTGATATGTCCGGTTTTAATTGCTCGAATACGAGATATTCTTTTCAAGAAATCGCCTTAAGGAGGAAGATCCATGACCAAGCAGACACATTTCAAGCAGACACATTTGAAGAAGGCCGGCCACAAGCTGCGGGTGGGTACGCTCGCGGTGACGGCCTCCTTCGCGTTCACCATACCTATGGGCATCGCTGCTGAACTGCCGCACCCTAGCCCTGAGGATACGCGGGTGCCATCCAGCACGGCCACTGCCGATAAGCCGGCCGAGACAACCCTCGGCACCCCCGAAGGAGCTGCCGCCGTAAGAGTCTATAGAGATCCGCAGACGGGAAAGATCGAGGTGCTTACAGGGCACCCCTCCGCTGAAGAGCTAGAGTCCCTCGGGAGGGCCTTCAGCACCTCATCTCAGGGGCTGGTGGAAGTCCCTAGTCCGGTGCAAGGCGGGGGCGTCAAGGTCGATCTGCGGGGGCGCTTTCGCAGCCCCCTGGTCGCCACGCAGGGTCCCGATGGCAGGTACTACATTCAACATCAACCTCAGATGCCCAGCTCTGCGGAGAAACAGTAGCCTGAGGGCTTTCCAAAAAGGACGATAAAGATGAGATATGACAAAAGACATCTGCGCACCGCCCTGCTGGCGCTGGCCGTGATGCTAACCCCCGGCGCCCTCGCTCGCCTGGCGCAGGCAGCCACAGTAACCATCGTCAATCTTGATGGCTCGGGTGAGGGGTTTAACGATCCCACTCCAGCGAGCCCGGTAGGAGGAAACCCTGGTGTCACCATCGGCGCCCAGCGGCTGATCGCCTTTCAGTTCGCTGCAGACCTCTGGGGGGCCTCTCTGGACAGCCCCGTGGAGGTCAGAGTCGGCGCAGAGTTCAATCCCTTGTCCTGCAATGCTTCCTCTGCGGTTCTCGGCGCCGCCGGCGCCGAGACCGTCTCTCGCGACTTCACTGGGGCGCCGGTCGCAAACACCTGGTTTCCAGCGGCACTGGCCAATAGTCTCGCAGGACAGGACCTCGATCCAAGTGGTGACGATATTGGCGCCACCTTTAACAGCTCCTTTGGGACCACATGTGCGTTCCCCGGTGGGTGGTACTATGGACTGGATAGAAACCCTCCAGCGGCCCAATTCGACTTTGTGTCCGTCCTTTTACACGAGATAGGCCATGGAGTGGGCTTCCAGACGTTAGTAGACCTTTCCACAGGCGCAAAGCTTTCGGGGCGCAACGACACGTTTATGCTTAACCTCGAAGACCACGCCACTGGGAAACTCTATCCCGATATGACCAATGCCGAGCGCGTGGCGGCGAGTACGGCCATCGGCGATCTCCACTGGGTCGGTCCGCACGTCGTTGCCGCCGGGGGATTCCTGACAGTCGGGCGGGATCCGAGTGGGCACGTGGAAATGTACGCCCCCTTTTCGCAAGAGCCCGGCTCCTCGGTGTCGCATTTTAGTACGGCCCTCAGCCCCGACGAATTAATGGAACCGTTCTACACCGGCCCGAATCACAACCTGGAGCTGACATTAGAGCTGCTCACCGATATTGGCTGGCGCCTCATACCCACCCAGCTGGGGGTGTATCGCGACGGGCAGTGGTACTTAGACAATGGCAATGGGCAGTGGGATGGCTGTGGGAACTTCCCGGGGCAGGATCAGTGTTTGCTGTCCGGCTTTGGCGTGCCCAGCGATCAAGCCGTGACCGGGGATTGGGATGGCGATGGGATTACGCAGCTGGGGGTGTATCGCGACGGGCAGTGGTACTTAGACAATGGCAATGGGCAGTGGGATGGCTGTGGGAGCTTCCCGGCGCAGGATCAGTGTTTGCAGTCCGGCTTTGGCGTGCCCAGTGATCAAGCCGTGACCGGGGATTGGGATGGCGATGGGATTACGCAGCTGGGGGTGTATCGCGACGGGCAGTGGTACTTAGACAATGGCAATGGGCAGTGGGATGGCTGTGGGAACTTCCCGGCACAGGATCAGTGCTGGCTGTCCGGCTTTGGCGTGCCCAGTGATCAAGCCGTAACCGGGGATTGGGATGGCGATGGGATTACGCAGCTGGGGGTGTATCGCGACGGGCAGTGGTACTTAGACAATGGCAATGGGCAGTGGGATGGCTGTGGGAACTTCCCGGCACAGGATCAGTGCTGGCTGTCCGGCTTTGGCGTGCCCAGTGATCAAGCCGTAACCGGGGATTGGGATGGCGATGGGATTACGCAGCTGGGGGTGTATCGCAACGGGCAGTGGTACTTAGACAATGGCAATGGGCAGTGGGATGGCTGTGGGAGCTTCCCGGCGCAGGATCGGTGTTTGCAGTCCGGCTTTGGCGTGCCCAGCGATCAAACCGTAACCGGAATATGGTAAATGAGTGATCGGCTCTGCGTCAGTCAGCAGCTCTGTCGCAAGGTTTACAACCTATACTCTATATTGAAATACTTGAGTGAGAAAAATACTACTCATTGCAGGTAACAGAACGTTACTATCAACTTCGCGACAGTGGGGCATGAACCTAATGGGTCACAACGAATGATGAAAATCGAGCACCGTCTGCGCTCTCCTGTTCATGCATCGTCAGAGGCAGAGAGGTTGAAGGGGTCTGGCGCGCTCGTAACCGTTCAGCTCTCAGACTTGAGGGAAGGCGCGAGATGAGATAGAGGGGGCGGTGTGACGGAGGAAGAGCGCGCGAGATGGTGAATTTTATTGCTGCCAATCCCATGGCAGGAAACGAGATCAAGGGGACAGGAGGCGCACGAAAGGTACGCTTCGCCCGTCCCGGAGGAGGGAAAAGCGGTGAATACCGCGTCATTACTTTCTATAGCGGTGTTGATATTCCCGTCTTTCTGCTCTCCACGTTCGCCAAGAATGAGAAGACGGATATAACGCCGAAAGAGCGAAACACATTGAAAAAAATTTTGCCGCAAGTGGTGCAGGACTATAAAGCCAGGAGCAAAAAGCCATGAAGAAGAAACAGAAATCGAACCGCTGGGGAGAGCCTCATTGCCGGGGCGAAGAGTGCCTTAGCCTTTGCCCGAGACGAGAAGGATCACGGGTGCATCGTCCATATCCCGGCAGAGATCGATGTGAAGGCGATCCGAGAGAAGGTGGACATGTCGCAAAGCGAATTCTCGCGGGCGTTCGGCGTGAGTAAGCGGACGCTGGAGCATTGGGAACACGGGCGGCGCGTTCCCACTGGGCCGGCCCGCGCCTTTCTGACCGTGATAGCTCGTGAGCCGGATGCTGTGCGCCGTGCGCTGATGGAGCAACCTGCTCGCTGAAACACGATGAGGCATTGTGTGTATCGGGTCATTGTTGGGACGCGACAGCAATTCACGAACAGTTACCGCGCTTTTTCATTTCTTGTAGATTCGGGAGACGAGTTTGTGTCTGCGATTGAGGTTTAACAAGAGCAAGGACCTGCTACACAAAACGAGATACGAGCGGTGTACGCGATTATGGCGGTAAAATTCGTACTGATTACCCGGACGTGTAGGTTATTGTATTTTCTAAGGTCACAACCTGTCCTGTTTTCCAGGAATTTCTGGACAACTCGACGACCTCTTTTTCTTCGTTTCCTTCCGCAATCTCTCAAATAGTTTCTCTCGTAGGTGCTTGCACGGAGCCACAGCTAACTGCATCGAGCGGGCAACCTATAGACCGTTCTGGCTATTCGTAGGTAGAAATGTTTGCTAGGAGCCGGAACCCTTGCAGTTGAATTAAAGTGAGGTCCCGAGAACGAAAGAGGGAACATATGCTCATGGGCAAATGGTTAAAGGTCGCCCTCGACTACATCCCGCAGTGGCTTGAGTTCCAATGTGAACACGAACAGCCGGACTGCGTGGTTGCGGTTGCTCACAAGGTCATTCTGTTGGTGGAGCCGATGCATCTCCCCTTCAACCCGCTGACGCTCGTCGATATCACGCACGATAAGGGTGTAAAAGTTTCGGCCACTCACCTCGATATGGGCAATGGTGGCCTCGATAGGAAACTCTCGTCCGTCGGCTCGTCTGGTGGTCAGGCCGCCCGGAGCCCAGACGCTGATGGTAGTGTCTGACTACCATGGGAGAACGCCTCGAGGGAGTTGTCGAGCGCATGCCTGAAACTCTCGGTGAGAAAGCGATCCAGCGGCTGGCCCAGGGCCTCAGCCGCCGAGCAGCAAAATACCTTCTCGGCAGTGTCGGCGTTGTGGGAAGCCGTTAACCGGGAGTGATCCTGCGCCGTGGCGGCACCAGGTCGTGGAGTTTCCCCCCGTGCGTCCTCAAATTACGGAATATCAACGGCATCGGCTTCGGTGTGCGGGCTGTGGGATCACGACGTGTGGGGAATTGCCTGCTGGCATTTTGCCAACATGCTATGGGCCACGCTTAGCCAGTGTGGTGGCGCTTGTGCACGGGCGGCTATCGGATGAGCAAACGCATGGCGGCCAGCTTTTGTCGCGAGGTGTTAGGGATCGACTTTTCGCTGGGCGAGATTAGTCAAATTGAACAGACGGTGACGAACGCCGTGGCCCCTGCCGTGGAAGAAGCGGCGGTGTACGTACAGAGTCGTGATCTCAATATCGATGAGACGCCATGGAAGGAACGGCGGAAGCGGCGCACGTTGTGGACGATGGTGACGACGCAGCTCAGTGTGTTTGCGATTACCACGGGCCGAGGAGCCGCAGTGCTCCGGAGTTGGTCGGCGACTGGTATAGCAGCATTCTCACCAGTGATCGCGCCAAAGTGTATGATAGTTATCCTCTGCGCAGACGCCAGATCTGCTGGTCACATCTGCTTAGAGATTTCCAAGCGATGATCGATCGCGGCGGGCCGGGCCAAGTGGTCGGCGAAGCTTTGCTCGAACATGCTTACGTCTTGTTTGTGTGGTGGCATTGGGTGCGTGACGGCACCTGGAAGCGGTCGACCTTTCAATCCTATGTGCGGACGTTGCGCGCTTCCTTCAAGATGGAGTTGGAGTGGGGCAGTCTGAGCGCGTGTCCAAAGACCGCGGCCACGTGTCGCGAATTACTAGCCCGTGAGGCAGCGTTGTGGACGTTCGTGCGGGTAGATGGCATTGAACCCACCAATAACGCATCAGAGCGCAGTCTACGCGGCGCGGTGTTGTGGCGCAAAGTCAGTTTTGGCACGCAGAGTGCGCGGGGCAGTCGCTTTGTCGCGTCGATGCTGACGGTGTTGCTGAGCTGTCAGCAACAACAGCGGAACGCGTTGGCCTATCTCACCGCCTGTTGTCAGGCCTTCTATGCGAATCGGCCAGTTCCTTCACTCGTTCCGTAAACTTGAGTGAAGCTATAATTCACAGCAGTCCATCCCCTGAACTTCCACGTCGTTGGCGGCAAGTCTTTGCAAGGCAAGGCCATAGCCCAAATTGCCGAACATCAATTGTTTGAGGCGCTGGGTAAGAACGGCACGCGCATAACGCGAGGCGAGTGGTGGCTGCTTAACAAGCTGTTTGGCCAATTCCCAGGCTCGTGGTAGCAGACGGTCGGCAGGCAAGACTTCGCTCACTACACCCATGGGTAACGCTTCCTGAGCGGAACGTTCCTGCCCAGTCAGCAAGAAATATCGTCCACGGTTGGATTTATTCCAACAAAGGTCCGTAATTCTTTCATAGGCATTTCGATAACTAAATGTTTTCAATCGGTTACATTCACTGCAGACCTACGAAAAAATGCTCGATTTTGGTCAACTTTTTGGAAGGTAAAAATTTCTCTAACTCCTTTTTTGCGGCGGCTGGAGCAAAACTGACCACCGCTCATGGCAAACTCAATCTTCCTACGGAGTATGGGTTGTCGTGGCTCCTCCCACGGATGATTGGGTTACCCCGCGCCATGGATCTTATCCTTACCAGTCGTGTATTTCTTGCCGAGGAAGTCTTGGCAATGGGCCTGGTGAACGCGGTGGTCCCACCCGAAGAGTTGCTCCCGTACACCTACAACTATGTCCGTACCCTGATTACCACAGTCTCTCCTGGATCACTATGCGAGAGCAAGCGACAAATTTACAGCGACCTACATCGTGACGTGCGCACCGCCATCGCTGATTCCGTTGCCCTCGTGAAACGCATGGTGACCGAGCCAGATTTCCCTGAAGGCGTGTCGGCCTTAGTGGAGAAGCGACTGCCGCAGTGGGGGAAGCGAAAGAGCGATAGTGACAAGCCATAGAGCATTGAGCGATTGAGTCATCGGGTCCTTGAGCCATTACCCTGAATGTATTGCAACATAAACCCTGCGGAGGTGCTGGTCGCACGGCCCGGCACGATCGACAAGGTTCCGAATGCTACTGGCCTTGCGCATCTTGCTTATGCTTATCCAGATCCGAGCGAACTTGTTACGACCTGCAAGAGATTTAAAGCGGCTGGGATCGTACCGGTGCGAACGATCAACCTTCTTGTCCTGGCGACTCTCAAATTGAGATAGGAAAGACAACTCTCTATTTCTTGACGAGGCACGAACTTCTATGAATTTTCACGAGTTGTTGGGGCAGTAGCATCAAATTACATGTATGGGGTTCCTTCCTCGTCCCGGGATCTTCTATACTCCGAGGATCTTGGAAAGGAGCACGTACGATGGCAATGCAGACTCCCACGATTGACTCTCAAGTCCATGCCTACGAGCGGAATCGTCCGGAGCGGCCGTGGCGCAACTTCCTGCAGGGACCAGCGGAGGTCACCGGCGACGACATGGTGGCAGCGATGGACGCGGTCGGCGTTGATGGCGCGTTGCTGGTGTCACCCTTCACGCTGTATCGCTACGACGCCAGTTATGCCCTCGAGGTGTACGCGAAACATCCAGGCCGATTTGGCTTGATCAAACCCTTCAATCCGCGGTCGGAAGCGGTCGCTGAGGAGATCGCGGAATGGGCAAGGACACCGGGAGTAGTCGGTGCCCGCCTCATGCTCACGCCCCGGTCAGGCGACGCGGACGATCCGGGTCTCAATCGTATCCTCGCCGCGGGTGCCAAAGCGGGTATTCCAGTGAACGTGATGTGCTGGGGCAAGTTGGCTCTCGTACGGGACCTGGCCCGCCAGAATCCCAACACCCAGGTGGTGATCGATCATGTGGGACTGAGCCAACCCTTCGCGCCTCCCGTTCCGCCAGACCCGTTCGCGGAGTTACCCACCGTGGTGTCGCTTGCTACCTGCGACAACGTGGCCATCAAGATTTCCGGTGCCTGTACTCTGTCCCATCAACCCTTCCCGTACCCGGACATTTGGGAGCCGCTAGGCCAGATCTTCAAGGCGTTCGGTTTTGACCGCTGCCTGTGGGGCACCGACTGGACCCGGGCCGTAGACTTGTTGACCTACGAGCAAGGCGTGGAGGCGTTCCGGGTCACGGACCAGCTCTCGGAGGCTGAGCGTTCCGCACTGATGGGTGGGAGCCTCGCGAAAATTTACAACTGGTCGCCTAACAGGGGTAGGTAGTCGTCCCTGAAAAAGTCAGGTAGCGGGCACTGGCAGCGGATGGTCGACAAAATGGCGCCACAGTTTCTTAGGTTCCAGGCACTGCCGCTGAGCAAGGCGTTGATACGATCTCCGACTTTCCCTAGCAGATAGTTCCGATTCATGCCGTGGTCGTGCTTGGTATGCCCGATCACCGGCTCAATCGCCGAGCGTCGTTTGAGCAGCTTTCTCAACTGCGGCGTGAGATTGCTGCCGGCCGGCGATATAGACTGCAACGGCTTTCGGATGATACCGCTGCCCGCGAAAGCCCTTATCAACAAACGCTTCCTGAGGCCGGACTCCCGTAACACGCTTGACCTGAGCCAGCGCGGGTTTCAAGGTCACTCCATCATACGGATTGTCGTGCGCGGCATCGATCCCGACAATCCAACTCTGCCGTGAAGTGGTCACGATCGGCACTTTGCAGCCAAACTCGTAGTGCTTGTGAACTTTCCCTTGGCGATACACTCCACCTCGGGGCATGGACACTATAGACTTTGCCGTGATCGGTGCGTTGCTGCGTAAAGATCCGCCGCGCGACACTCACTCTCTGTTCCTGCTTCGCCGACAGCTTGAGGGAGCCCCGCTCCACATTGCGCAGCACCCGCCCCAAATACGTGCGCAGTTTGCGGGTTTCCCGCCGGGCGCGCTTGAGTTGCCGGGCTGCCCCATACCGGCCTTGATTCACTAACGCCCGCTTCCCCAAGCGGACGTAGCTCTGGCGTAACTTGAAGTTACAACTCTTGCGCTACCCGCACCAGCGCTTGCCGCGCCTTGTGATACAACCGCGCATCGGTCGGAAACGCAATCGCCTTCTCTTGCACCGTCGTATCCACATTCACCCGCTTCACCTCTGCCGCGGTCAGCACCGCTTCCCGTTGCGCTGCCGCGAGCGATTCCTTGAGTAACTTCTCGCTCCCTTCCACCCCCACCCGCTGCCGCCACTTCACTAAACTGTCGCATCACAGGGAAACTTATGCGCAAAGTATGCTTCCCCACAAATATACTGCCAATACGGATTCTCCACCCAACTCGCCACCACCACTTCATCACTCACATTATAGAGGTACTTCAAATAGTGCAGGCCCACGAGCAGCCGCGTTGCTAAGCGCGGGCCGTCCCATCTCTTCGGCATAAAACTTCCCCAATTGTCGCTCAACTGTGCCCATTCCGGGAGAATGATATGCCACTGCTCGAAGTCCGCCAGAATCTCTGGACATCCATTTGTCTCTGGCCTACGTGCTTCTCAGCACTGGCCATACTCATATAGCCAAACCGCCAGCGAGAAGGGCTTGCCTTGCACTGGCTGACAAAGCGGCCCACGAGCAGACCGCGCGTCAACGCGACGCGGACTTTGTTCTTATGGAGTCGCAGCGCCCGTGTGTGGATGAAGATGAAAAAGTGGCTCTCCCGCAAAAGCGCGGAAGAGCTATTTTTACTTTCAAACTTATAACCCGCTCCGTTGGCCTGGATGTATAACCTGTCCCCTAGTCTCGACTCTTTCTTTGGGGTAGCGGAAATCCTGGCAGAGTTAGGTTTCATCGAACCTGGCCTTACTGAGCTCCAGACCCGCCTCATACCGCCGACCGCGCTCGGGTTGGTCCTCATCATGATCGGTGCGGCAGGCTGACAATTCACTCGAAGTGAATTCGCCCATATCTTCCTGCACATCATCACTGATGGGACTCGCTGGGTTCGTGGCCTATGGCCGCTAGAAGCTCAGCCTGCTTACCGACAAAGACGGACCATCACAGAAATTGACGCCCTCTAGATCCGTTAACGGCCAGTGAACTTCGGCTCGCGTTTCTCTCTGAAAGCCTGGGCTGCCTCGCGGGCGTCGGCGGTCGCCATGGTGGCTCCCTCAAGGCTGAGTGAGAGCGGCAAGACCAAATTCGAGACCATCTTGATGTACTTGTTGATAGGAACCTTGGAGGCCGCGATCGCGCGGGCCGGACCACGGGCAAGTCGCTCTGCAATGTCCATGGCCTTCGACATGAGATCCTTGTCATCGACGACAAAATTGACCAGCCCCATCCGTTCAGCTTCTTCAGCTGAGACGCGATCGCCCGTCATCAGGAAGTACTTCGCGCGATTCACGCCCATGAGCAGCGGCCAGATCACCTGCCCTCCGTCCCCGGCGCCAATTCCCATGCGCACGTGGGTGTCGGCAAACGTCGCACCCCGAGCTGCCACGACCACATCGGCCAGCAGCGCAAAGTTCGCACCGAGGCCCATGGCATAGCCGTTGACCGCGCAGATGACGGGCTTGGAGCAATCCAACAGATTATCCACGAGCTGGCGCGCTTCGCGCATCGTCTGTCCGCCTCCAGTGACTGGCGAGTCTTGCTGACCGCTAAAGTCGCCTCCCGCACAAAAGGCGCGCCCGGCCCCTGTGACCAGCAGTACCTTCACGTCTGGGTCATCCTCGGCGTCAAGCGTCAGCGTGCTCAGCTCCGTGTGCATCCTGGCATTTATAGCGTTCAATTTCTCGGGGCGATTGAAGGTCGCGATCGCGACCCCACTCGCTCGCTTGTCAATGAGAATAGTTTGATAGCGGTCCTGCGTGAGCATGATTCCACCCTCCTTTGTTGGATTTTCAGTCTCACGATATGCCCTGCTGTGTAGGTCGACAAGTAGAGCGATACCGCTCACAAGCGACGGGAATCGCGCAGCATTTACTTTTCGTTCGTCGCATAGCGCGGTATCGTTCGGCCGACAAGATCCCGAACCCCTCATGGTCTCGTACGGCATGAAAAGGGGTAGATCCCAAGTGGGAACACTACCCCAGGGGAAAAGCCAGGAACTTGTCGGCTCTACGTGACACAGCGCTTTCTTGACAGCGTGGCAGCAGAGAGCAGATACTACAGCAAAAGGCGTAAAGGAGGGCTCATGTCATACGATATCGTCATTCGCAACGGCACGATCGTCGATGGGACTGGAACACAGCGGTATCGCGCGGATGTCGCAGTCAGCAACGGGAAGATTGCTGCGATCGGCAAGATCACCGACGGTGCCAAGAAGATTATCGATGCTTCGGACTTAGTTGTCGCACCAGGGTTTGTTGACCCCCACACGCACTATGATGCTCAGATCTGTTGGGATCCATTGATTTCCTGCTCGTCATGGCATGGCGTGACCAGCGTCATTATGGGGAATTGCGGCGTCGGGCTCGCACCATGCAAGTCCAATGTCCAAGAAATTGCCGCGTGGGATTTGGTCAACGTCGAATCGATTCCTTTTGATGTGCTCGGCAAAGGGGTGACCTGGGAGTGGGAAAGTTTTCCTCAATATATGGATGCCGCCGAGAAACGTGGCATGGGGATCAACTTAGGGTTTCTTGCTCCGCTGACACCTTTTCGGCATTACGTCATGGGCGAAGAATCAATGGAGCGGGCAGCCACAGCGGAAGAAACACGCCAGATTCAGGCACTCCTGCGTGAGGCGGTCGCGGCTGGAGCGATGGGGTTCACCACGACGACCGTGGCACAACATGTTGGGTACAAAGGGCGACCCTTAGCCTGTCGCCTGGCTAGTCGTGACGAGTTGAAAGCTTATGCGAACGTCTTAAAAGAACTCAACCGTGGGGTGATTGAGGTGGCGTTGGGCGATCCGGCGCAACCGAACAAGTATGAGTTATTGGATTTCTTACTCACGGAAAGTAATGCACCGGTAACGTGGCTTGCCGTCCTCAGTCGGGACGATGATCCTGAAGCCGCCATGAATACGCTACGTGCGGCTGAGCCTTTGATCAAACGTAAAGGCATCCCACAAGCCAGTTGTCGGCCACTGGTAGGACAAATCGACCTCCGCGTTCCCTTTATTTTTGCGGCGATGCGCTCATGGAAAGCTGCGTTCAACCAGCCAATAGAAGAACAGAAGAATCTGTATCGCAGTGCCGAGTTTCGTGCGGCGTTCCGGGCAGACCTTGCCCGCCCACGGCTGGTCTTCTCCGGTCGGTGGGACACCATTGAAGTTCACGAAGTCAGCTCTCCGGCATTAAAGCATTTGGAAAAGCGAACGGTGGCAGAGATTGCCACAAAACGAGGCCAGGATGGATTAGACACGTTTCTCGACATCGCCCTCGAAGACGATCTCAAGACGCAATACATTGTGCCGCTGTTCAATTCCAATGAGGACGGCGTGCAGGAACTCATCACTGATCCACGGACGCTGATCGGGCTGTCAGACGGTGGCGCGCACGTCGATATGTTATGTGATGCCGGGTACTGCACGTATCTTTTGGGGAGATGGGTACGGGAGAAAGAGGCCATGACATTGGAGTACGCTGTGAAACGGCTGACGTCCGAGCCAGCAGACTTTTTTGGCTTGCGCAATCGCGGACGCCTGCAGCAAGGGCTCGCGGCGGACCTCGTCGTGTTCGACCCTACTACCGTTGGGTCAGCCAAGCGCCCAGAGATGCGCAACGATTTGCCTGGTGGTGGTCGCCGCCTCGTCATGCCTGCACAAGGAGTGCAATGCACGATCGTCAACGGGGTCGTGCTCTACGAAGAACAAAAACATAGTGGAGCGCTCCCTGGACAGGTACTCCGGTCGAGTGTGCGATGAGCATCTCACTGGCGGTCACCTGTGACCGCCAGTGGTGTGTTGTGGAGAGCTACGGGTTCCCGACCAGGAGAATATTACGAGAGGGGTTCTGAGCATAATGCGGCAGGAGTACTCACCCAGGAGATGAGTGATGAAGATTGGGATCTAGCCATCGTCATTGCTCATATAGTGAACCTAAATCATTTGTGGATAGCGAGTGCCGTTCATGCTTCGACTCCACCCTCCGGGCGACGCTCAGCACGAACGGGCTTACCGTGCGCATAGCGGAGACCGTGCGCCCTGAGCGTAGTAGACGCAGTCGATAGGGTGAACCAAATTCAGCTCTTCTGCTTCCACCACAAATCAAAAAGGATTCCTATAGTGTTGATCTCGCGGAGAGGTAGCACGGTTAGTGGGATCACTGGGATACGATTCATTAGGGTGCGCGCGAACAAGGCGGTGATTTGGCTGAAGGCAGTCTCGACCCGCTTGTGCTTGTAATGGCAGCTGTATCGCTTAGCGAGCGTGGTGAACTGGGCGCAGTTTGAGCGGCAATTCGGCCAGTTCTCCGCAGAGGGGGGCATACCAAACTACGACCACGGCATGAATCGGAACTATCTACTAGGAACAGTTGGCGATCGCCTCAACGCTCTGCTCAGCGGCACTGCCTGGAACCTCAAAAAACTTTGGCGCCACTTTGTCGCACGCACATCCACTGCCAGTGCCTGCTACCTGACTTTTTCGGGAACGACTATCTAAACTTTGCGACAAAGCTAAGATACTCCCCCAATGCGTAAGAGAAAAAGAAAATGACAGATTCCCTGATACAGTCTTTGCCCTCCTGGAGTGGGAGGTTGGTCGTCCTTTTCGGAGATGGGAGGCAGGCGCTGCGCAATGTCGTGAATCATCGGGATTTGCTGTGGCAGATGGTTGGCAATGACCTGAAAGGCCGGTATGTGGGCTCATTTCTCGGGCTCTTCTGGAATATCATTCATCCGTTGATTCAGATCCTCATCTATACAGTGGTTTTCTCCCAGATCATGGGAGCGCGGTTGGGAGAGAGTTCTTCTTCGTCTCCTTATGCATTCAGCATCTATCTGTGTGCAGGCCTGCTCCCCTGGGGGGTCTTTGCGGAAATTATCAATCGGAGCACGGGCGTATTTTGGGAGAACGCCAATCTCGTTAAGAAAGTCGCTTTTCCCAAGACCCTACTCTACGCCTATGTTATAGCAGCAAGCGTGACGAACCTATTCATTATAGTAGCTGTGTTTCTCGTGTTCCTCTGGTTAGTCAATGCGTTGCCGCCGTTTGTGCTCCTACTCGCCTGGGGGGCATTTTTGCTGTTACAGGTGTTATTCGCTGCGGGCATCGGTCTATTTACCTCTGTCTTAAATGTCTTCTTTCGTGATGTGGCGCAATTAACGGCTATATTTCTGCAGATTTGGTTTTGGCTCACTCCTATAGTTTATGTGCCGAACGTATTACCGGCCTGGGCCAGAGAGATTTTACCTCTGAATATCATGTCGCGTTTCACTTCCATCCATCAGGCGTTGATATTACGCGGTGAATTACCACCCATGGTCGAAAGTCTTTTTTTAGCCCAGATAACCCTAGGCACTCTGGTAGTAGGGATGTTATGTTTCCGGGCTTTGCGACGACGGATACCTGACGAGTTATAAATGGCGAGTGCATTTCACGTAGTTTCTCGCGCGCCGGACGAGTGGGAAAGAGCATCAACTGCAACCGCCCTGCGCGTCATGCAGCTGAGTAAGGAGTTCCGCTTTTACCCTCATCCCTGGGATCGCCTGCTTGAGTGGTTGAGCGCAGGGCGGTTGCAACGTAGCCAGATTTTCGTCGCATTAAAAGACGTGACGTTTGCTGTCGCCCAAGGCCAAGCCCTCGGTATTATCGGGGCGAACGGAGCAGGTAAATCGACACTCCTAAAGATTATTTGCAGTACTTTATATCCTACTACCGGTCGGGTGGAACTCTCGGGAAGGGTCGCCTCTCTGCTGGAATTAGGGACAGGATTCCACCCCGACTTTACCGGGCGACAAAATATCGTCTTTAATGCTCGTTTCCTGGGGCTGAGCGATGAGGAAATTCATGAACGCATGTCCTCAATGATTGCTTTTTCGGAGCTCGGTGAATTTATCGATCGCCCACTGCGTACGTATTCGTCGGGAATGCAGGTACGTCTTGCTTTTGCAGTCGTGGCCAATGTAAATCCTCGAATTCTTATCATCGATGAGGCCTTAGCAGTAGGGGATGCCTATTTTCAGCAGAAGTGCATTCGTCGTATTCGTCAATTTCGTGAGGAAGGCGTAACGTTACTCTTCGTCTCGCATGATCCGACAGCAGTGAAAACTCTGTGTGATGAAGCCTTGCTGCTTCACCACGGTGCTGTTATTGATCACGGCCGGCCAGAGAAGGTGCTAGCCAATTACAACACTCTGATCGCTCGCGAGGCGGGGACCCGAGATATTCTCTTGCTCGAATCCAAACAGGGAACCACGAAAGATACCACACCGCAGCGTTCGGGAAATTTCGCTGCGGTGATCGAGCAGATCAGTGTCTGTGATGTGCGAGGTCAGGAATGTCGCAGTTTTCTTGCCGGAGAAGAAGCAACCATTACGACTCGTGTCCTCTGTCTGGAGGAGATCCAAGACCTTACCGTCGGCATTTTGATTCGTGACCGCCTAGGGAATGATGTCTACGGCACCAACACGTACCATCAACAGATCGAAATCCCCCCCTGCAAGGTAGGGAATATCGTAGAGGTTGTTTTTCGCTTGGCGTTAAATTTAGGGCCGGGCGAATATCACCTCACGGTAGCGGCCCATACTTTCGACGTGCATGTCTATGATAGTTTTGATTGGATCGAGCGCGCGCTGGTACTGAAGATTATCCCACCGCTGGCCGGTAAATGTATTGGCGTTGCCTTTCTTCAACCAACAGTGACGTATCAGCGAGCAACGAACCAAAGCGAGCCAGAGAGGTGGGAGCAGACACTTGCCCTAATTTTTGGTCAGCATTTTTCGCGCGAGCTACGGGTAGCACAGACAGGAAAACCGTGGCTTTTGGCGGGGTGGTATGCGCCAGAAGGAACAGGAGAGACGGCATTTTGTTGGACGCAAGAGAGGTTTTCTTTTCTCCTCGACCTACGTGGGCCGGAGCTGTGCTTGGAAATGGGAGCTGATAGACCAGACATTGGAGATGAGCCGATAACGGTTTCGACCTGGCTTTTTGATCTACCCTTAAAACCGTTCATCCTGGGAGGCCGTGGGCCGTGGGCCGTGTATACGCTTCCGATTCCGCGTTCGTATCAGGTTGCTCATGGGCTGGTACGGATGCGCGTCAAAGGATGGTGTCCCGCGAAGAGCGGAGCAGGGGAGGACCGTCGGATCTTAGGACTCCGGCTCCGCCGTATCTGGATTGCAGAAAAATATCAGGACAGCTAAGAAAGAGCGCAATTATAGGGGTCTTTCGCCAAGGTGGGTGAATTAACCAGTGTCTCACTGCCAAGAGAAAAGAGGAATGCGAATTCTGGTGACCGGAGCTGATGGGTTTGTCGGACGGCATCTCGTAGCAGCGTGGCGCGAGAGCCTGCCGCAGGCAGAAATATGGGGGTTAGTGCACGAAAAAAAGACCGTAGATCTTCCAACTCCGTTTGTCTGTGCCTTTGATTTACGGGATGAAAGAGGGCTGTATGATAGGTGTAGGGAGATATCCCCTGATTGGGTCGTTCATCTTGCTGCACAAAGTTTTGTTCCCCAGGCTTTTGCTCATCCACAGGAAACATGGGAGGTCAATCTTTGGGGCACCTTTCACCTTCTTGAGGCACTCCGGGAAACCCATTTTACCGGTCGTTTTCTCTTCGTTGGTTCCGCTGAGCAGTATGGAAAGGTGGAAGAGAAGCATCTTCCAGTTCGAGAGTCTCTCCCTTTTCGTCCGCACAATGCCTATGCGGCCAGTAAAGCGGCCGCAGAACTCCTGTGCTTCCAGTACTGCCTAAGCTATGGCCTGGATGTTGTGCTTGCCCGTCCTTTTAACCATATCGGACCCGGGCAGTCCCCACGCTTTGTCATCGCGGATTTTGCACGTCAAGTGGCGCGGATCGAGCAAGGTTTACAGCCGCCCCTTTTGTTAGTTGGAAATCTTGAGGTTACACGAGACTTCCTTGATGTGCGCGATGTTGTGGCGGCCTACCGTGACCTTCTGGAGAAAGGGAAAACCGGAGAAGCTTATAATGTTTGCTCTGGTTGCGAGGTGCTCCTTAGCGACCTTGTGCAGACCTTGGTGGGCCTTGCTGCACAACGTATCGAAGTACGAGTTGACCCATTGCGGTTTCGGCCAGTCGATACTTCTCGGATGTATGGCAGCCACACCAAGCTCAGTGAACATACAGGTTGGCAGCCGAAAAAAGAGCTTATGGAGACGCTGAGAGAAGTCTTTACGTACTGGAAGGAGGCGCCCAGCTCGTGAAACGTGCACTGATTACAGGAGTCACGGGGCAAGATGGGTCATACCTTGCCGAACTGTTGTTGGAAAAGGGTTATCAAGTGTACGGCCTTGTGCGGCGATCCAGTACGGAAAATTTTGAGCGGATTGAACACCTGCGTGAATATCTGCAACTTGTCCAGGGGGATCTTCTTGACCAGACCTCATTACTGGAAGCGCTAGAAGAAAGCAGACCGGATGAGGTATATAATCTTGCCGCGCAATCGTTCGTCCCTACGTCATGGAATCAACCTGTACTAACAGGGGAATTTACCGCCTTGGGTGTAACCCGCCTTCTTGAAGCGGTGCGAAGATTCGCTCCGAAGATTCGCTTTTATCAGGCATCGAGCAGCGAGATGTACGGTAAGGTACGGGAGACCCCGCAGAACGAAGTGACACCGTTCTATCCACGGAGTCCATACGGAGTGGCGAAAGTTTACGGGCATTGGGTCACAGTGAACTATCGAGAGAGTTACAACCTGTTTGCCTGTTCGGGGATTCTGTTCAACCACGAATCGTCCCGCCGCGGCCTGGAGTTCGTGACGCGCAAGATCTCAGATGGAGTAGCACGGATCAAATTGGGACTAGCGAAGGAACTCCGACTAGGGAACCTAGAGGTGAAGCGCGATTGGGGATTCGCCGGCGATTATGTGCGGGCCATGTGGCTGATGCTGCAGTACGAAGAGCCCGGCGATTATGTCGTGGGGACCGGGGAGACACATACGGTGAAAGAGTTTGTTACCACAGCTTTTGCTCACGCGGATTTGGATTGGCAGCAATATGTTGTAATCGACCAGCGATTTTTTCGCCCAGCCGAGGTCGAGCTTTTGTGTGCGGACCCTACAAAGGCGAGGAGAGTGTTGCACTGGAGGCCTGAAGTGTCATTCGCTGAGCTAGTACGGATAATGGTTGAAGCGGATTTGCAGCGCCTCAAAGCGCAACCGCAGCCCACGTGCTAGAGTCTCTCTCGATTTCTGGTGAGGCCGATGATTGAAAGTAACAACCCCGAAATCAATGTTGACGAACTGATGGTCAAGATTCGAGAGGAAGTAGCTCGGCGGCGTACCCAGAATCATTCCCCTTTTCCATCCCTCTCACAGCCGCAGGATTCTGCTCCGATGGCCATAGAGTGGTCCTGCGTGAACGCGAACCTACAGGCTGCTGAGTATCAGGCTCAGCACATTGGGGATACGACGTCAGAATGGATGCATTTTGGTCGGATAAAAAGAAAGATTGCCCGGCAGGTTGGGCATCTTATTCTGTATTTATCTAAATTTATTATCAACAAACAAAAGCAGTTTAACTGGGCTGCTCTCCAGTCGCTTCGCACTATTGTCGATGGTCTACGAAGTTTAGAAAATCGCGTTGGTGAGCAAGTACGACACAAGGATGAGGTATATCAAACCCTGGGTATATTACGTGAGACGATTGGGAGGATCGAGCAAGAGCAGGGGGCGGCGCTGCAACGGCTGGAAACCGAACTCGCTCAGCGCGAGGAACGGACTCAGGGACTAGCACACGAAGTGCGCGAGGTGCAGACAGCTCTTCAAAGCCTGAAGCAAGAGCAGGGGGCGGCGCTGCAACGGCTGGAGGCGGAACTCGCTCAGCGCGAGGAACGGACTCAGGGACTAGCACACGAAGTGCGCGAGGTGCAGACAGCTCTTCAAAGCCTGAAGCAAGAGCAGGGGGCGGCTCTGCAACGGCTGGAAACCGAACTCGCTCAGCGCGAGGAACGCATTCAGGGGGTCGAGCAAGAGCAGGGGGCGGCACTGCAACGGCTGGAGGCCGAACTCATCCATCGCGAAGAACGCGAGAAGGAACTCGAAAAAGCACTGTATCAACTTAAAGTGAGCCTCGTACAGCAAGAACGTCGCACGACTCTCCTCTTAGAAGAGGCAAGAAAACGTCTACCGGCGCCCTTTGATCAACAGCAACTCCAAACGTTCTTAAATGAAGATCAACATAGACTGGACGCCTTGTATGTATCGTTTGAAGATCAATTTCGTGGCACGCGAGAAGATATTAAAGAGCGTTTAAGGGTCTATCTCCCGCTTCTCAAAGAGAATGGTATTGGTGCTGAGCACATGCCGATTCTAGATCTCGGCTGCGGGCGTGGAGAGTGGCTGGAGCTCCTGAAAGAAGAAGGTTTGCCAGCTCAAGGAGTGGATATTAATCGCGTGTTGATTGAACAATGCCAACAACAAGATTTAAAGTAACTGAAAGTGATGCCTTGGCGTATTTGCGAAAGCTTCCCGACAGAAGCGTAGGCGCAGTAACCGGCTTTCATATCATTGAGCACCTTTCTCTTCAGAATCTTATTCAGCTCTTAGATGAAACAGTTCGCGTGTTAGCGCCCGATGGAGTCGCGATCTTTGAGACCCCTAATCCCCAGAATATTATGGTAGGGAGCTGTAACTTTTACCTTGATCCCACTCACCAGCGTCCTTTACCTAGCACCACTATAAAATTCCTCGCTGAAGCGCGTGGCTTGTGTCGAGTAGAAGTATTAAATCTGCATCCTTATCCCGCCGCATTCAAGGTAGACGGTACGGATCTAGCTGAGCGTTTCAACGAGTTTTTCTACGGACCGCAAGACTATGCAGTGGTAGGATGGAAAGCGTGAGGCCGGTTGCGGTCATCATCCCCTGGTTTGGCAGGGACCTCACGGGCGGGGCGGAACAATACGCATGGCAGATAGCCGTCCGGCTGCGGGCGCACGGACACCCGGTCGAAGTGCTCACCACTTGTTGCCGGTCGTTTCTGGA
Source organism: uncultured delta proteobacterium (assembly GCA_963733195.1). Taxonomy (GTDB): domain Bacteria; phylum Desulfobacterota; class Binatia; order Bin18; family Bin18; genus VGTJ01. The sequence goes on along the minus strand of CAVTCR010000039.1, from coordinate 11,911 downwards.
AGACTGGTCGACTAACTATTTCACGGCGGGCGTTACTGAGGAGGAGGGGGTAACCGTACGCCGTTTCCCTGTCATCGCACGAGACAAGGCTAGTTTTGATCAGGTGAACGCCCGCATGCTCAATCTGTCAGCGGCGAGCTTGAAACCCGGGATAGCTCCCGTCTCCAGCGAAGACATCGCCCTGTTTACCAGGGAGAATATCAACTCGTCGGCATTGTTAGAGTATTTGCAGGATCAGAAGGAGCGAATATCAAGCCTTTGTTTTTATCCCGTACCTGTACGGTCCTACACTGAACGGGCTGTCTATCGTGGCGGACCGCTCTTTTCTCCATCCGTGTTTACATGATGAAGTTTACGCCTATTTGCCTCAAGTGGAGCACTGTTTTCGGACGGCTAAGGAGCTGCTGTTTAACAGTGAAGGTGAGGCGTTCCTGGCCTGCCGTTTATACGGGCCAGGAATTCTTAGTAAGAGCGTCGTCATTGGTGGGGGAGTAGAGGTGATACCCGGGAGAAAGGAGGAGACGACCTACGTTAAGGACCTACCTGTTGGTCGCACGCGCTTTGTTTTGTACCTGGGGCGCCGAGATTCGACCAAGAATGTAGATTTATTGATAAGCGCCTACATTCGATTCAAGACCGTACACCCTGCTTCCTCTTTAAAACTTGTTTTAGCCGGCCCCGGGCTTACCTCCTTTCACGACGCCGAGATGGGCCTGTATGACCTTGGCCTTGTGAGCGAAGAGGAAAAAGCTGCTCTACTGACGCATTGTCTAGCGCTCTTTCAACCCAGCCGAAACGAGAGTTATTCGCGAGTGCTCATGGAAGCGTGGCTGTGCGGCCGTCCCGTCGCTGCGCACACGCGGTGTCTGGCGACAGCCATAGTCGTGGCGAAGGCTCAAGGGGGATGGCTCGCCGAGGCGGAAACGGAATGGGCAGATCTTTTCGTAAAGGTAGACAACACGTCGGAGGAAGAGTTAACGGCCTGGGGGGCGAAGGGACGGCAATACGCGCGCGAGAATGCGGTGTGGGATAAGGTGATCGAGCGGTATGAGCGCGCGCTCGGTTTATGTAAACAAATTGACACCGTACCAATTCGTCGTAAGAGAAGACTTGCGGCAATTCATCAGCTTTTACCCGGTTTTGCTTACGGAGATGCCATCTCAAACCACGCGCTCGCGATGAGGGATCATTTACGCCGTCTCGGCTACCACTCGGAGATTTTTGTGCGTTATCTTGATCCACGAATGGCGTACGGGGCTCGCGTATTTACCCCTCGTTCTATCGAGGCGCAGGCGGGGATCATTTATCATCATTCCATTGGCTCAGAACTTACTCCTTACGCTATTCGGCATAAGGGGCCGAAGTGCCTCGTGTATCACAACATTACGCCCGCGGAGTTTTTTGCACCTTACCAACCGGCGATTGCACACGAGCTGGCGCAAGGGCGGGCTGACTTGCAGAAGCTCTCGGGCTCCTTTTCGTACAGTGTGGGCGTCTCCGCTTATAACGTTGCTGAACTCGTAGCCTACGGGTTTCAAGACCCACAGGTGCTGCCCATCATTGTAGATCCGGCGAAATGGAACATTCGGGCGGATGAGGGGCTGATGAGACAGTTGCAAGATGGTCTGGCGAATATACTCTTTGTGGGACGCATTGCGCCCAATAAACGACAAGATCACCTAGTAGAAGCTTTCGCTCATTATCTGACGCTCGATGACAATGCTCGCTTAATCCTTGCCGGAAATTATAAGGGCGATGATCCCTACTATCAACTTGTAATGAATTATATAGAAAAGTTAAACTTGGAGAGCCGGGTGATCATCACAGGACTTGATAACCGATGAGCAACTGTCGGCGTTTTACCGGACAGCATCGCTGCTGTGGTCTATGAGTGAGCACGAGGGGTTTTGTGTGCCAATGGCTGAGGCCATGTGGTTCGATGTGCCAATCCTGGCGTACAAAAGTACCGCTACGCCGGAAACCTTAGGAGAGGGCTGGTCTACTGTTTACCAAAAAAGATAACCTGTTGCAGGTTGCGGCTTTGGCAAAGCTTCTTATCCGGGACGAAAATTTACGGGCGAAAATGTGTGCGGCCCAGAGAAAAAGACGAGAAGCGTTTTTGCCTGAGGCTGTTTGGAGAAAGTTTGAAATCGGTCATAGACCTCATGGAAGAGGGCTCTATGACTCAAGGAAGAGCGCCCGCTGACTCGGGTGGCGTTTATCGTCCCGCGCTGTGGGTTGGAAGTGAATGGCGGCGCGGAAGCGTACTGCCTAAAGATTGCCCAACGCATGTCTGCTTACTGGCAGACGGAAGTGCTGACGACTTGCGCGTTAGACTATATGACTTGGGAGGATTACTATGCCCCGGGCGCGACTCAGGTCGCTGGGGTTCCGGTCCGTCGCTTTCGGGTCGAACAACCGCGGAACGTTACTCACTTCAACCAGCTCTCCGATGAACTTCTTGCCCACAAAGGAGCAGGCGCCCTTGGCGAAGCAGGAAATTTGGATGCACGCCCAAGGTCCCTGGTCCTCAGACCTTGCGACGTATGTGCAAGAAAGCAAAGACTCTTATGATGTGTTTTTCTTTCTTCCTTACCTGTACGCTACGACATATTTTCTCCTCCCTTTGGTGCAAGAGAAAGCATATCTAGTTCCTCTTGCTCATGATGAGTGGCCGATCTACTTCAGTATGTGGGATCGCTTTCTTCGCACTGCCCTGTGGTTTTATCTTTAATACGCCGGAAGAAAGAGATTTCCTGAGGCTGCGTTTCCCTACCTTCGTCTTTGTTGGACCGATGACAGGAATAGGGGTAGACCCTCCACAATATTACAGTGCCGAGCGCTTTCGGCAAAGGTACAAGATCGATTGACCCTTTCCTTCTCTATATCGGGCGCATTGACCCATCTAAAGGGTGTGAGCATTATTTCACCATTTTATCTCGTTGCGCGAGAAAGAAACCTGTCCGCGGAAATTGGTTCTTCTTGGTAAGACGACTATGGCAATACCTGAGCATCCCGATCTAATTGCTTTCGGTTTTGTTGATGAACAAACCAAATGGGATGCGCTGTCTGCATGCGATCTTCTTGTTGTTCCGTCGCAATATGAGAGTCTTTCTATAGTGTTGCTCGAAGCATGGTCCAAGGCAAGCCTGTGTTAGTAAACAGATCGTGCGAAGTGCTTGAGGGCAGTGCCAAAGGGCTCAGGGGGGACTCTAGTATAGCGGGTTTGAAGAATTCTGCGCAGCTATCAAATCTATGACTGACGATGTGAAAAGACAGTTAGGGTTACAAGGGAAAGAATTTGTCCAACAGAGGTATACGTGGCCAGTGATTGAGGAGCAGTATCTTAACGTGCTCAACAACAGCAAATGTTGACAAACAAGTTCACGTCAGGGTTCCGTTGCTAAGTTTAGATGAGAGCGAACGAGATCGTCACTTTTGATCTACACAGCCGATGGGCCTGCGACGCCATTACATGGTCAGATCGAGGGTTGACCTACGCCTTGGTGTCTGATCTTGATAAGCAGGCCAGCAGTCCTGTCTGGTCTGTAAAAACGATAGGGATTTTGTAGAAAGCCTAACCCACCATAAAACAGGAACATCAGGGACCTCTGTCACAACGGGCAGCGAGCCACCCGACTCCATCAGGCATGAGCACTGTAAACCCTCAGTGCATGACTTTTATTATGGCCTTTAGAGTCGATTATACTGCCTCTCCTCCAAATGACTCGTGGAGCAGCATAGCGGAATGTCCCTCAAGTACAAAGTTGCGACACTACCCTTTTTTTAACCTGAGTTCGACATAAGAGCGCTGTAAGCATTGGAAATTAAAGGCAAAGGGGAATTCCTCGCTGTAGTTTGGAACAAGTGGCACAACAAATTTCACGAAAGTGCCTGAAAAATGAACACTTTCCAAAGTGTAGTTTCCGATCCCTTTGATCTCATTAAAGAACTACATCGAACCCAGTTTTTTTAGTTGTCCGTATAGACAGAGCGAATTTTCTCTGCGCAAGTAATTCTCTTTATAGGCTATTCCCTAAAAGTGTAGAAAAAGGGTGGAGAGGGATAGAGATCGTTAAAGGAATCCATGATGAGAATCGGCATCGACTGTAGCTTGGTCGTGGGACAGCGAACCGGTATTGGACGATATTGTTATCATTTGGTTCAGACGTTGAGCCAAATTGATCAAGAAAATGAATACTGTCTATACCCAGTCTTTTACTACACGTACCACCCCTATTATCGGCAGGCACAGCTCCCTCAAACACCGAATATGAAGATCGCATTTCCGACCATCCCGGCTTCTCTGCTGCGCCTACTCCGACATCGTTACAGCCCAGGGTTCGTACGAGAATGGCTCCTAGGGCAGGTCGAGGTGGTACATAGCACGAACTATTCTGCTCCACGGTTCCGCGACCGTCGTAAACAACTGGTGATGACGATCTACGATATGAGTTTTCTTGCCTATCCTCAGTTTCATCTGCCGAGTACTGTAACCATTGCATTGGAAGGGACGCGTGAAGCAATTGTGCGAGCAGATGCACTGATTACCATCTCTCAGTATTCGCGACAAGAGCTTGTAGAGCGGATGGGGGTGGCAGAAGAACGAGTGATTGTTACCCAGCTTGCAGCCGATTCTCGCTACATTCGCGTAGAAGACACAGAGCGGATTTCGCTTGTCAGGAAACGTTACTGTTTGCCAGAGCATTTCATTCTCTTTGTTGGCTCACTGGAGCCCCGGAAAAATGTGCGGCGACTTCTCCAAGCCTATGCGCAACTCCCAAGTTCGCTCCGAGATGACATCCATCTAGTGATCGCCGGTGGGGTCGGCTGGCTCAATGACGACATCCATCCAACGGTCCTTCAGCTCGGACTGAAAGACCGGGTTCACTTCATCGGGTATGTCGAGGAGGATGACCTTCCGATCGTGTATTCCTTAGCTACCGTGTTTGCTTATCCTTCTCTCTACGAAGGTTTTGGTCTGCCTGTGCTCGAAGCCATGCAGTGCGGAGTACCTGTCCTAACCTCCAATGTCTCTTCCTTGCCTGAAGTGGCAGGAGATGCCGCGATCTTGGTGACACCGACTGAGGTGGAAGACATTGCCCATGGGCTGAGGCGGTTGCTTGATCACGCCCATCTGCGCGCTGAGTTACGTACCCGAGGCTACCAACGCGCTCGGGAATTTTCCTGGGAGCGCTGTGCGCGTGAGACACTGGCAGTGTATAGAAACCTGAGTGCGCCGTAAGCTTTCACAATCCCTAGAGTATTAGGAAAATCCCTCCGATCGGCGTATTGGCTGCCGGAGATGCTTGCATAGAATACAGAATCGTATAGCTATGTATGGTAAGAGGAGGATGTTATGATTCAACGACGTTATCTATGGGTTCCGATGTCGGCAGCTCTATTCGCTTTTTCCCTGACCTCAGCGTACGCCGCAATCCGTGCCAACCTTGAAACTCCAGTCGCCGGGCAATCCGCCTCCGGTATCGGGCTGGTTCGCGGTTGGGCTTTCGCGGAAAATGGCAACCCGGTGACGGTCACCTTGCGGCTTGACGGTGTTCCCCTGTCGAGTTTTACGGTCGAGTGTTGTAGTGCCCGTCAGGATGTGCAGACCTCTGTGACCGGAGCACCCCTAGAGACGGGGTTCGGGGCTACGGTGAACTTTGGCGACCTAATCGGTGGACCGCACACGGTCGGAGTCGAAGTGAGCGCGACGGGAGAAACCACCCTGGTCATCGATCGCGCGGTTGTCGTTGTCCGTCCGGGGAATGTCCCTCTTGTGGGGACCTTTGACCTTTCTAGTGCTACCTGCGCGGTCGATTCGGCGCTAAACGATATCCTCATTAGCAATGTCAATGTGAGCGCGAGCGGCGGCTCCCCCGTAGCAACAGATGTACGAGCGGAGTATCAAACCGAGGCGCAGGCGTTGGTCATCACAGAGGCCTCTGGGGGTCCGGCGCTGACCAACTTCAAGAGTAACCTGAACGCCTCGCAAGAGGTACCCACCCCAACAAGCAACACGTGCACGGGGACGGGGACTTTAACGCTGAACGCGGATAATACGATCACCTGTAACTTAACATTTAGTAACCTCACCGGACCGGCAGCCGCCGCGCATATTCACCATAGCTCCTCCTGGGCGAAGCTGCCCCGAATAATATCATTGTTCCTCTTAATCTCGGAACTGGCGGCACATCCCCGGCGACCTGCCCCACCACACCGGCTAACAACGCTTACCGCGGATCAAGTGACGGCCCTGCGTCAAGGCAATCTGTATTTCAATGTGCATACCGCTGCCAATCCAGCCGGCGAATGTCGCGGCCAGATTGTGGTTGGGGCAGCACCGTAGTGAAAGCATCCGCTCAAGAGTAAGGAGGGCGCGCCGCTTACTATTGCGACGGTGGCGCGCCTTCTTGATTTATCGCAACTTCTCACTTGAGGGGTGTTCCGCTATGCTGCTCATCTGATCGTGAGGGGAAGAGCGGCGGCATGATCATCTTCAAGAGAGATTCTGTCAGAACTTACTCCAACAGGGAGTAAGGTGCTGCCGTTGGGTCCCTGATGATTCACTTATCGCAACCTTAGAACCAGAACCGCATCTCCGCGCTCGTGAAGTGAACTGTTCTGCTCGGGCCGGCGTCCGCGATGAACGCCCCGGGGTGGAACTGTGAGTATGCAATCAGGAAATCGAGAGTGCGGTTGTACTCGTAGGTGAGCACGACCTCCGCCTGGACGCCGATGTACTGGGCGTGTGAGCCTCCGTCGCTGCGGAGCAGATTACCAGCAACATCGTAGATGCCATCGTTTAAACTCTCCCGCTGGTTGTGTCAGAAGTCCTCCCAACAGAGAGTAGATGCGACAGCAACGTCACTAGGTGTTCTCGTTTATGTAAAGTCAAACGGCTCGTCGTGCACCCCCGAGCAGCCTTAAGCCTCCAATTACACCACTATCGCAGTGAGCATTGGGTTGTCGTTCACGGTGTTGCCGACGTCACCAATGGTGAGGCTGCGTTCCGTCTCTAGAAAGACCAATCAACGTTCATTCCAGCGGATATGAGACACCGCTTGGCGAATCCGGGTGCAGAGCCGCTGGAAGTCATTGAAGTACAGACCGGGACGTACTTGGGCGAAGATGACATCGTGCGCTTTGCTTATGTCTATGGTCGCGCTGGAGCGACGCTGTAACCTTGTCGTTGGCCCAAACCCAACAATTGCGCTTTCAAGTGCAAAGTATAAAAAAAGCTCTGTAGATTTGGATAGTTATAATCGCCGTTTTGAGAGAAATAGGCACTCGTTTACGACGATCTTGATTGAGTCTAACTCCTTTTGAATCTTGGCGCCCGCTTTGCTGTCACTGCCGCCGGCGCCCGGAAATTCCTTCTGCAGGCTCGCGGGCAGCCCAAAGCCGGGACTGTGGGCGATATGCACGCGGGAGAACGGCGCAAAAATCCCCTCCTCACCGATCGTGTGGCCCGTGTGGAGCTTCGTGAACGCCCTCGGCAGCAACTCCTGCAAAACCGCCACCGCCCGTTCCGTCATCCGCTGCTGCAGTGCTTCCGGCGTAATGTCCACCGGGAGGTCGAGCGGCGTCGCTTTGGCGGCCAGGTGTGGCACGGGCGTTGTGGCCGTACCCCATCGCCCACCCGTGATCAGCGCCAGAAACAGGTGCCCGGTAATCTTCGACGCGCGTTACACGAACTTGGGGCGCCGGGCCCTCGCTTGCAGCTGGGCGCGCGAAAAGAACTCTGGTAGCTTCTCCCCTGGGCTGAGCCATGGTTCGGCCATCGCAGTCTCCTTCCTTTCGCTGGTCGATGACCACCCCATGCCATCGTACGACGAACCGGAGACTGGGACTTCTCCTACAATTTCACGCGGTTAGCGCTTCGCTTAGTGCGAGTGCCCATCCAAGCTCTCTACGGTCAAAGCACGGAGGTGCTCAAAGCAGGCCAACAGCCCACCGGTGCCCAACGCTATCGGTGTCAAAACGGCGGGTTCGAGCGGCGGCTCTTTCTCCGCCAGTACCCGCATCGAGGCCGGTCGCGCGAAATTCCAAGGCAAAGAGTCGAGAGGGCTCTCCCTGGCAGGGGGATGCGCGCTGTGACCCGCGTGTTACGGATTCGTCCGACGACCTTGAGCGCGGTGTTAAAAAAAGTCCTCGCGCTTCAACCCGTCAATACCGCGTTGAATTCGGCCGTACGGTATGAAAAGGGTCAGATACCAAGTTGGAACACTACCGTCTGCCGATTATCCGCCTGCGCGCACCTGCAGGTTGTTGACTACCCGACTCACGCCTTGGGTCTCCTGCGCCAGCGTCGTCGCCCGTTGCTTCAGAGCCTCGCTCTCGACCGTGCCGCTGAGACTGACGACGCCTTGATTAGTATCTACATTAACCGCGGTTAAGGTCCCGGCCTGCTCGGTGGCTAATTTGCTCTTCACTGACGTCGTAATCGTAGCGTCATCAACAGTTTGCCCCACCGTCTTCCCGGTCCCTGATTCACACCCACCTAGGAGGGCGGCGCAGAGCACCCCGACAACCATTAAGCGTATGCCATAATGCATGACCTGAGCTCCTCTCATAGGCATTCTTGGGAGACATCCCTCTTTCACACTACCGCCGTTTCTTGCTTATGCAAGCATTACGAACGCCTCTGGGGAAGAACTACCCCCTTCATGCGGAAACCGCAAGAGCCGCTCTTCAGGACTGCTTATGGAGCAAAGGCATGAGGCTCGAGGGCCTTGGGAAATCGGCCACGGCTCTTCATGAACTTGCCGCAAAGGGGATGGCTCCGGAAGAGCAAGGATTCCACGGTACTCACAAGAAATAATCATGACCAGATAAGTCACATGAAGTTAATATCGTTTCTTGGGCAATAGCGAAGGGGTACGATGTCACCGTCTCTGGCTCATGGCAGAATGACCTCCCATATCTTTGATAGGGGATAGGGCGAACGCCCCGTTATGTAGTAGTTAATGGGACTACGACTCACTGGTATAGTTGTTGCTCCTGTTCGTCCTACAGCAGAACGAAGAAATCGGTGTCAAATTGCTGCGTCCTGCCTATTACTGACTAAGGAGGCGATGTATGCAAGTCCACGAAATTATGACCCCTGAGGTAGAGGTCATTCACCCTGACGCGACCTTGAAAGAAGCGGCCGAGAAGATGAGCCAGCTTGAAATTGGTCCTCTTCCCGTTTGCGACGGTAAGCGCCTAGTTGGGATGTTGACCGATCGCGACATTACTATCCGCGCTACAGCCCTGGGCTGTGATCCCAACACAACTAAAGTGTGTGAGGCAATGACATCCGAGGTAGTGTATTGTTTTATGGACCAAGAGGTACAAATAGCAGCGCAGATGATGGAAACGCGCCAGATTCGTCGCGTCCCTGTGCTGAACCGAGACAAACAACTTGTTGGTATTGTTTCGCTTGGGGATATCTCAGTGGAAACACAGGATCAAAAATTAGCCGGCAAAACGTTAGAGGGTGTTTCTGAACCGGGCAAACCCAACCGTTAGGGGGTAGGGATTCTCAAGAGCAGTAAAGTCGGTCTATTGAGCCAATATTCTCACTCCGCCCAGGCCGCTCCTCTTCAGGCCTCCCGCCGTGCGGCTTGCGCCTTTTTAATGTTACGCTGTTGCGCCCGTCGTTGCGCGGGGGTGGGCTTTTCCTCTTCGGGAATATTGGGCCTGGACTTCGCTGTGAAACGGTTGCCCTCCAGGTGCTCCGGCTCCGACCCTAACGCCTCCAACACTTCGCGCGCATCTTCGCTGTCGGGCACGAGCTTGCCGCCCTCTATGTGCGCGTGTTCCTTGCTAATCAGCCACTTTTGATCGTCCCAAGACCCATTGCCGCGTTTGCCCGCCACCCGTTCAATCCCGCCTTTCTCTCCCACGTCGTGCGTGCGGAAAGTGATGAACTGTTCCTTCGGCCTGACCTCACGTGATAGTATTCGCCTTCCCCGGTCGCCCCCGGTTTTTTCCGTCCCGCCCTTCCGGCTGCGCTTTAGCGTGGGCTCTCGGTGACATGCCCCGCCATGCGGCTTGCGCTCCTTGATGTTCTTCTTCGCGGCTTGGGTTACTTTGCAGTAGCCATACGTTTTCCCTCCTTACTTCGGTTCCACCGGATAGCCAGCCTGCTGCCAAGCGTCGAAGCCGCCGGCGAGGGAGTGGACATTCTGAAAGCCGCGGTCGCTCAGTACCTGCGCCACCCGGGCGCTGGAAGCCTCGTGCGGTCAGGTGCAATAAGGAACGATCAGGCGACCTTGGGGGATGTCAGAGCGGTGGCGCTCAACTTCGTCGGCCGGTACGCGGATCGCACCCGGCAGCTTGACGGTAGAGGCTCCCCACGCTTTGGGGTTGCGCGCGTCGAGGAAGACGAGCGGCTCGCCACGATCCATCTGCTTTTTGACTTCGGCAGTATAATTTTGGCTGGTTCCATTTTGTCTTGCCTCCTTCTTATTTTTAGTTTTGCATCAGTCGGTGTCAGGCGCGGTCTTGGATTTCGTGGACTCCACTGGCGTGGCGCAATGGGCGCAACAATAGAAGGTCCCGTTCGCTTCCACGCCGTGACCGATTACTTTACAACCGCAATGGGCGCACCTTGGGGCCAAGGTATGGATTGGTCACTCGAAACTGTCAAAGTGTATGTGACTGCTTAGCCACCGTGATAGTAAAGGCTTTGTCTACTGGTTTGCGCAGGTCTCACAACGCGCCATAGTTGTACTCCTTTCTTGTTTATCCTTTCGTGTTGTCATTCGATAGTAGATTTTATCTAAGGTGAAATTTCTCGTCACTGTTGTAGAGGTATTCCCACCAGAGCAGACTTGGCAGTGGGATCTTGTACACTGATAAGATTTGCCGTCTCATGAATGCGGGGATATTTCTACTCTTTGGCTCGAACTGAATCAACTGTAACTGCTTACCCTCACGCTCCGGTGCTGCCGAGTCAGCGGTTGTTGTAATGGAGTGTACGGGGGTCACTACGGTTTCAAGCTTTCTGCCGGTAGAATCTCGTGCGGTGGACATCCTACTCTTCGAGAAGTGATTGCACCGGACCGCCTTTGTGCACGGTGTCAGTGGCGAGCCGTACTTCTCGCTTTTTGCCACAGAAAGATATGATCAAAGTAATTTTTGCTCAATTTTTTGAGTAATAGTCATGTGCAGTCCCTCTTTATTTAAACTGTCCTTAGAAATTAAGAGCAATTGTAGTACCACGGAAGACTGAGCCTGAGTATGTGTGAAATGCAGGGTGCCAACAACACTTCACATCAAACTTGCACGATAAGTGCCCACACTGCTACAGCCGTCACTCTGGGAGGTAAAGGAACCTAATTCAATGCAAAAAGAATCAGCAGGCTTCGCGCTTTGTTCATAGGGCTAATGGTCTTTCATCCGTTTCCCCCTTCACACTATTGCTCTCGCCGCTGGACCAGAAGACCGTAGCTCTTCATCACCGTCGGACATCCCCGAGCCACCTGATCCCGAGCCAGAACCATACGCCAACATGCCGGGCTTCATTAGATTCCACCGTCAGCTCAATCTGCTCCAACTTGAACCGGGACTACCACCTCCTGCTACCAATGCCGCAACCCGCGGAGCCGGCATTAGCGCCGCCGCCTATGCTGCAGCCAGCACATTGGCCTCCGCTGAGTGGGCGTCCAGACCTCGATCCGTCTGCCCCTGGCAGGCCAAAGCAGGGGCCAGTGCCTCCATCACCTCAACCCAAACCAATCGACTTTGGGCATACAAGAACTCATCCCTAAATCTCCTCCAACCGGAAACCTGGATTCTCGCTTCCGCAGGAATGACGGTTGGCTCATGTCAAGTTGAGCACAGCGAAACTTCTCTCTTCAGGGTTAGAGCGGCGTCCTTCCTGATCCGTCTCACCCTTACTTTCTCATCTAGAATAAAAGAA
>CAVTCR010000038.1:0-19094 GCA_963733195.1 uncultured delta proteobacterium | reverse complement strand
TGCGCCGATCTTCTCTGCAGAAGATGCCTTGCATCGAACAACAGCAGAACCAATCTTCGCCGTACTTTCTGCGCCGCATTATCACGGTGCAGCAATGGACGGCATTGCCGTACGTGCGGAAGATACGTTTGGTGCCAGCGAGTTCACCGCCGTAACGTTGAAGTCAGCCAACAAGAAATCCAGTCGCACCGCCACAAACGGCCAGGCTATTTTTCAATATGTCGATACCGGTAACCCCCTACCAACTTGGGCCAATGCGGTGGTGATGATCCAGCGAGTATTTAAGAAAAGTTCCGAAGAAGTTGAAATTCGTGATGCCGCAACACCGTGGCAACATGTTCGTCTGGTTGGTGAAGATATCGTCGCCACGGAACCGCTGCTTCCACGTGGTCACAAGTTGCGCCCCTACGACATCGGCGCACTGCTAGCTGATGGACATACGAAGATTCCGGTTGTCGCTAAGCCAACGGTTGGTATTATTCCGACCGGCTCGGAACTGATTGAACCTGGCGATCCTGCGAAACCGGGAAGGATCATCGAGTTTAATTCTCGTGTCACCGCAGCCTTTGTTAAGGAATGGGAAGGAGAACCACATCGCCTGCCCTGCGTGATTGACGATTTACCGACCATCACCAAAGCTCTTAGCGGTGCAATCAAAGAGCACGATATCGTCGTCATCATTGCTGGCTCTTCTGCTGGTGAGCACGACTTCACTGTTCGGGCGTTGGAGTCACTCGGTGAGGTTCTCGTACACGGTATCGACGTCATGCCCGGGAAACCGGCGATTCTCGCGCGAATCAGCGACAAGCCGGTCATTGGTTTGCCCGGATACCCTGTATCAGCCGTCGTGATCTGCCAACAGATTTTGCGTCCACTGATTGCTCATTTCCTTGGGTGCCCTGCAGAAGAGCCACAAAAAGTAAAAGCCTTTCTTCCCCGTAAAGTTCCTTCACGTCTTGGGCTCGAAGAGTTTATGCGTGTGAGTCTCGGAAAAGTTGGTGATCGCATCATCGTTAATCCACTGGGACGCGGCGCCGGTGTCATCACCACGATGGTCAAGGCTGATGGGGTGCTTCGCATTCCCTCATTGGATGAAGGACTAAATGCCGGACAAGAAGTGGAAGTCGAACTGCTGCGCCCAGCCGAAGAGATCGCCAACACGATTCTTTTTACCGGCAGTAATGATCTTACTGTTGGTGTTCTTGATGACCAGTTACGGGCACAGTACCCGGGGCTGAAAATATCCGCGAGTAACGTCGGATCGCTCGGTGGATTGGTCGCAATTAAGCGGGGAGAGGCTCATATTATTGGCACCCATTTACTCGATTCAGCGACTGGTACCTACAATCTGCCTGACCTCAGGAAGCAGCAACTACTTGCCAAAGTCGTCGTCATGAACCTCGTAATCCGCGAGCAAGGGCTTATCGTGCCCAAAGGGAACCCCAAGAAAATCAAAGGGATCAAGGACCTCACGTGCAAAGATGTCACATTTGTCAACCGTCAGCCTGGCTCCGGCACTCGTGTCCTTCTCGATTACAAGCTCAGCAAACTGAAGATGAAGCCAGAGCAAATTCAGGGATGCGAACGCGAGGACACCACACACATGGCCGTCGCCGTTGCCGTCGCCAGTGGCCTCGTCGATACCGGCCTTGGTATCAAATCCGCAGCCAAAGCGCTTGGGCTCGGCTTCGTTCCAGTCGAACGGGAGGAGTACGATCTCGTCTTCCTCAAGGACTTCTACCGCAGCGAGATGGGCCAGAGGCTAGTCAACGTCATCTGCTCTGCCGCTTTCAAGCAAGCAGTGATGGCACTTGATGGGTATAATACGAAGAAGACAGGGACGGTGAAAAAGGCACCCTGAGCAGGGCCAGTGCCCTACAGAGAAAGTCCTGGATCCACGACGATCAAGAAGCCGATACCTTCTACATTCAAGAGCCCCCTTTTTCTCACAGCTTCAGGCTGCTTTTTTCTGAAGATGGTCAGTATCCCGGGTATGTCTTCGCTTTTTTGTGGTTCTCATCTCCGTCACGCTAACGCATCCAATAGCTCCCTCGCCTCCTGTAGGTCTTTTGTATCAAATCCTTCGGTGAACCAGTTGTAGACTTCCGACAACATCTTGTGTGCGTCGTGGAGCTTGCCTTGTCGCTGGTGGTTGCACTTGGAGCGGGCCATGTCGGTGTTTCACGACTTAGGATGTGACGAACTGTTGGAAAAATAGAGCAGGAAAGGTATCTTCACGGCGAGTTGCCATCTACTAACGAGGTGATCCGTCGCCAGCCTGATGGGACGTGGCTTTTTGGATCGATAACAGACGCGGAGGGAAGTGAGAGGGACCCTAACCATCCGTGAGGAAAGGGAGCACGTCTATGAAGCAACAGCGTGGCAAGGTCTTCTATGGTTGGTGGATCGTGCTGGCATCAGGAGTGGGCCTCGCCCTCCACTATGGCCCCCTCATCGTCGGTACCTTTGGCATATTCCTGAAACCCTTGAGTCAGGAATTTGGCTGGAGCCGGGCGCAGATCTCGTTTGCGTTTTCTCTCTCGGCGCTGGGTATAACTGTGACCCTTCCACTCATTGGCCGCCTGGTGGATCGCTTTGGCGCCCGGAAGGTCATTCTGCCTGCCGTGCTGCTTTTTGGTGTGGGTGTTCTCTCTCTTTCTTTCCTTTCAGTTCACCTTTGGCATTTCTACGTTATCTACCTGCTCATCGGAGTAGTTGGCAGCGGGACAACGCCTGTGCCCTATGCAAAGGTGATCTCCCGGTGGTTTGATCGTCGGCGCGGCTTGGCCTTGGGATTGTCCGTGGCCGCCATCGCCGTCGGCGGATCGATCATGCCCTCGCTAGCGCAAGCGCTCATCACTGCCATAGGGTGGCGGTACGCCTATGTGCTCTTGAGCCTCGTAGCTATAGGAGTTGTCATTCCGGTAGTCGGGTTGCTTCTCAAGGAGACACCACAGCTAATGGGCCTGGCACCTGATGGTGAAGCTGTGGGCCGTGCTGAGGGGACCGCACATAGCAACCACGAGGAAGGGTTCAGTCTCCGGGAGGCCTGGCAGACAGGTACGTTCTGGCTTATGGTCAGTGCATTCTTTTTCGTGTCCGTGAGTTTCCATGGCTGTATCATTCACCTGGTGCCGATGCTGACCGACCGTGGTCTGTCCGCTCAGGAGGCGGCCTTAGGTGCTTCGCTGCTCGGTGGCGGAATACTATTAGGACGAGTGACGACGGGGTATTTGCTCGACCGGTTCTTTGCTTCGTCGGTGGCGGTGTGCTTCTTTGGTGCGACTACACTAGGAGTTATCCTGCTGTGGAGTGGGGCGGCTGGAAACCTGGCGTTTCTCGCTGCAGTCCTCGTCGGTCTCGGACAAGGGGCGGAATTGGACCTGATCCCGTATCTGGTCAGCCGCTACTTTGGCCTGCGGGCATTCGGGGAAATCTACGGCTACGCCTTTGCCGTGTTTACGCTGGGTGGGGTGGTAGGCCCGTTGCTGATGGGGATGGGGTTTGACGCGACCGGTTCGTACCAGTTGGTGTTGGGAGTGTTTGCCGTAGCCACGTTGACCGCTGCAGGGCTGATGACTCGGCTGGGGCCATACCGCGTATGGGAGCCGGCAGTGGAAGCAGCATAAAGAGGCGTACGACGAAAAGGAGAAGATGACGTGGAGCGCTACGCAGTGATGAAAGGGCGGCTTCTAACTTCTTGTTATACTTTCCGCTACTCACTGGCGGCTCTAGATAAACCTGAAGGAGGCGTGCATGGCTGTCCAAGTGGCGCCACTGAGCAAACCGTCACCCAACGCAGAACTTCAACGCTACCACGCGTTTGACAGTCTTCGTGCGGTCATGATGCTCTTAGGACTCGTCATCCATTCCGCGATGGGATATATCGTCTTCCCCACCGATCGCGTGTGGCCTTTCAAAGATGCCCACCCCAGCGCCTTCTTTGATCTGCTGGTGATGTTCATTCACTCCTTTCGCATGCCGGTCTTCTTTGTCATCGCGGGATTCTTTGCGGCTTTCCTGTACACTACACGAGGAGCTGGAGTGCTGTTTCGGAACCGCGCGGAACGGATCGCCCTACCACTTGCTTGCGCATGGATTATCCTTTTCCCATTGGTCATAGTCGCTTCTGGGTTCGCGCACGCACGCAGCAGCGTGCAGGCCTCCATCGATCCGAACGACCTCACTCCCGGCCGGTTGCTCAATCACCTCATCCACCTGTGGTTTCTCTATGACCTGCTCATTCTCTACGGGGTGGCCTTACTGGCGGCGCCCGTCGTTCAGCGGCTTCCGCAAACTATACGGGACCGCGTGTTCGACGGCTTCAGTTGGGCCGTGCCTATTCTTTGTGGGCCTGCGCTTTTTTCCTTGGTTACCACGTTGACCCTCTTTCCCATGCAGGAGTGGACGTTTGATACCTCTGACTCGTTCCTGCCACCTCCGCGCATTCTTGTTGCGTATGGTGTATTTTTCCTCTTTGGTTGGTTGCTCTACCACCGACGCATGCTCTTGCCAACCTTTAGTCAACGCGCCTGGGGAAATTTGATCATCGGATTCATTTTCTTTGGGCTGTATATTTTTTGTGCCGGCCAAGCGTTAACCAGGGGACCGACTCTGGGACTCCATATCCTGGCACTGGGAAGCCTTGCGGCGGCAACGTGGTCCTTCATCTATGGGTTTCTCGGACTTTTTCTCCGTTACCTGGAGAAACCCATTTCCTTCGCTCGCTATATAGCTGACGCCTCGTACTGGATGTATCTCGTGCATCTGCCTTGTACGATGGTGTTTCCTGCCCTGCTCGGCAATCTGCCTATGCCCACTTTCGTGAAGTTCAGCGTCGTGTTGGGGACCACAACGTTTCTCACTATCGTGACGTACCACTACTGGGTGCGGGCAACGGTGATCGGACAAGTGTTGAATGGACGGCGGTATCCACGAACGCTGCCCTACTCAGGTTTGCAACATCCTGTGCAACAGCGACACGTGTCTTTAGGCGGGGGTGCCTGAAAATTGCTCGGTAAAGGAGTTGTCATGTCCGCAGAAGAAAACAAAGCTACCCTTTTACGAGCGATTGACGAACTCAATAAAGGTAATCTCGATTTTATCGACCAAACGTTCTCACCGAACTTTGCCTTCTATTCGCCCACCGCTCCGAACTGGCCCCGAGGGCTAGAAGGAGCGCGGAAAATGATCATTCAGCTGCGTGCGGTCCTCCCTGACGTGCACGCAACAGTGGAAGACATCTTCGCTGAAGGGGACAAGGTTGCCGTGCGGTGGACCTTTCGCGGCACCTACCAAGGAGAAGCCAGGCCGGGTGCTCCTACACCAGGAGAGCGTTGTGTTGCGGTTACCATCAGTACGTACCGTTTTGTCGATGGGAAGATTGCCGACGACTGGGGCGTTACCGCATTCTGGCAGACTGGCAATGCCTGGGAGTAATCCAAACGCGTTGCAGGTTTGTCGAGGAGGTCCAACACTTCTTGTTCCACCAGACGAGTACAACGACGAAGGTTTCGGTGTGAACACAAACATGGAAAAATGGATTAAAAATCATTGTCAATGGTCCACTTCTTCAATCTCTCAATTCCTTCAATCAGCGTCCTTTGCCTCTTGCAAATCCTTGGTATCGAGTCCTTCGGTGAACCAATTGTAGACCTTCGACAACAGCTTGTGAGCTTCGGCTCGCTTGCCTTGCCGTTTTTCCAAGCGGGCGAGGCTTGTCGCTGGCACGGAGTTCCCAGGACTTGGCTTGTTGCTTGACGGGCGATCTCGATGGCCTTGAAAACATTCTTCCTGCTTCGCTTTGAGGCTTGGGGCTTCAGACTCGGGGATCGGTATTTGGAACCTTGAACCTTGAGCCTTTAGCCGCTAGCGTTAGCTCTCCTTTCAGCTCGATACAGTCTCGGTCTCATAGTACACGCTCCCCAGTTCTGTCTCACCTACCAGCGCCTCGGCCAGCACAGCGAATCCTTCCTCCTCCTCCCTTCTTCCCATATGCTTCAGCCAGCTGGGCAAGAATCTACGGCCCCAGTGCCCCGGTTGCCCCGTCGCCCATGAAGCATGCCGCTGGAGCTTAGTGTCCCTTCCTCCATTGCCCTGAATATCAATGCGCGACCTCGCGTGATAGTCCCCAGGCTAACCAGTAACGGAAACCTGTGTCCCACAGGGCAATCGTCGTCGTCTGCCTGTTCCTGGTTGCTTGCCCTTCCCGGCGGATACCATGAGTACCCAGGTGCGGCAAATTCAGGCATATGCTAAGCATGAAGGGATGCAGAATGTTCCTGCCAGAGCTACATCTTGCTCTTCTTCTGCGAGGGCCTGCTCTGGAGAGCCCAGACACCAGAGCGCCCAGGCTGCATAGGATAGACAAGACTACCCATTTCGTGCCTGATCCGTAGTGCATTGAGGCAGACGTTGCCTTTGAGGATCATAGCGGGTAATCGCTTGCTCCAGGTGGTCTTGAGCGAGGGAACTCTCCAAGGAAGAATAACAGTTGCTCCCCCTAACTGCCCGTATGAGACGGTTCGAGTAGGCTTTGGATTCGTCGGGCTAAATGGAAGCATTGCTCTCTAATTCCCGCGCTCTCTGATCTCGCCCGGTAATTGATAAACTGCCAAGCCCCACAGCGCCGGGAAGAGCCGAGAGTTCCCCAATGCCGGCACAGCTCTAGCGCCGGGTGTACGCTGTTCCACTTCTTAGCCACATAGCCTTTGGTGACGATGAGCTGAGTACCTAAGAGCAAGTTGCAAGGTGAGCTCGCGCTGGATACGTTCGGAGGTATCCGGCAAACTTTTGAGTAACTCCATCCTTGGTGAGATGATTGATCGCTTCCACATAGGCCGACCGTTGGGTAGCCTTCTCACCTGCCTGCTGCCAATAGGGAATGGCTTGCTCCTTAAGCCTCGCCTCAGTGTAGTGATGGGCGAGAAACTCAGGCTGCGTCTCAACCGTCTGGGGAAACTGTTCCTCCAATACCTTACCAATTGTTTGATGCAACTGCTGGCGGCGGCTCTTGAGCAACGATTGATACGCGGTATCCTGCACCAGCGCATGTTTGAAGAGATAGCGCGCCTGCGGCGGAACGCCACTTTGATAGACCAATTCTGCTTCAACCAATTGCTTCAGTCCCTGTTGCAACGTGTCTTCGCTCAGCGGAGAGACCGCCTGAAGTAACGCATAGTTAAATTCGCGTCCTATCGTGGCTCCTACCTGCGCAATCTCTTTGGCTGGTCCCAGCCGATCGAGCCGAGCCATGAGGGCGTCCTGTAAGGTGGCAGGGATACCCAGTAGGGGCGTATTGCAATACGCCCCTACATTTTGTTCCACTACCATCTTCGTCAACTCTTCCACAAACAACGGCACGCCGTCGGTCTTACTCACAATCTGTTGTACAACTTCTTGGGTAAGGTCTTGCCGCACGTCACTTTCTCTACCATTGTCTCTACGTGATTCCGCCCCAGCCGACTGAGGGTCAACTGACTGAGATAGGAATGTGCGCCCCACGGCGGCGTAAATTCCGGGCGATAAGTGAAGACGGCCAGCAATCGCGTCGTCGGCACTTGCGCGAGAAAGAGCGTGAGCAATTCCAGAGTGGACGGGTCAGCCCAATGCAGATCTTCCCACGCATAGACCACCATCTGTTGCTTGGCGTGGTCACACAGCCACTCCACGAGTGCTTCGTGGGTCTTCTCTTTCTGTTTTTGCGGACTCAGACTCAGTACGGGATAGCCCTCGGGATGGGGCAACGACAGTAACGAAGCAAACAGTGGGAGCATCTCCTGCAAACGGGTAGTGTCATTGCGAGGAGCCGGAGGCGACGAAGTAATCTCTGTTCCCTGCAAAGATTGCTTCGCTGCGCTCGCAATGACTCGTTCCGCTGCGCCGCCCGATAGTTTGTCCAGTCTCTCCTGACGCCCTAAGGCATGTTCGAGCTTCTGCAGCTTCTCTTCCGTTGTATCCTCTGGGCGAAATTGCAATGCCCGCTGCACATGTTCGATCACCGGCGCCAGCGCACTGTTCTGCGTGTACGGCGAACAGCGTAACTCTAGAAAGCGTGCGCCCTCGGGCTCAACCGTTGCTTTAAGCGCCTCTACTAATCGTGATTTGCCAATCCCCGGTTCTCCGCTAAGCAGCACAACCTGCCCTACGCCCTCTTTCACCCTCGCCCAGCGTTCTTGTAACAACCCAAACTCATGCTCGCGGCCAATGAGCGGCGTGAGCCCTTTACGCACTACTACCTCAAACCGACTGTGCGCCTCGCTCTCTTTCACCACACGATACAGCGTCAGTGGCGTGGCCACGCCTTTCAGGTCGGGTTGTCCGCGGTCTTCACACGCAAACAACCCTTCGACCAAGCGATAGGTGGCCGCACTGATCATGACTTCATCGGGAGCAGCTTGCCCCTGGATGCGCGCAGCGAGGTTCGGAGTCTCGCCTAACGCCAACATCTCCCGCTTCTCGCTGCTGCCGATCTCGCCAATCACCACTAATCCAGTGTGAATGCCAAGACGGACGTGTAATTCCTTCCCAACTTCCATACTGCCAAATCCCCCCGCGCTGCGCGCGGCCCCCTTTACCACCTGTGGCCGGTGGCAGGCCAAAGGGGGCTTTTGGTTCCCTCCTTTGTCAAAGGAGGGACAGGGAGGATTTCGCCAGCAGGCTCCTTCCAGGGAGAAGAACCCGTCTTTCGTATGGCAGTAACTATTTCCAACCCCGCTCGCACCGCCCGCGCGGCGTCGTCTTCATGCGCAGAGGGATAGCCGAAATACACTAACAAGCCATCGCCGAGATGCTGCGCAATATGCCCGCCATAGCGTTCGATAATCTCAGCACTTGTCTGCTGATAGCTGCGTACGGCCTCGCGGTATTCTTCCGGGTCAAGTTGGGCCGAGAGTGCTGTTGAACCTACCAGGTCACAGAACATCACGGTGAGTTGACGGCGTTCGCCGTCACTCCGTCTCGTGTCTGGCGTCCGAAGTCCGACGTCTGGGGAGAGGGTGGAACTTTGAACTGGTGCAGCCTCTGTCCAAACCAGCACCTTGCCATTCTCGTCAACGGCGAGCCGTTTGGCCTCGATGAGTTCGGCTTTGAGGTCTTCAATGAATTCGTCATCAAGGTCGAACTCGCGCTTCAATGCTCGGTACGACACCCGACCATCGCGTTGAAGCCAGGTCAGCGTCTGTGCCACTACTTCAGAGAACTTCATACGCGGTTCTCCCTCTAATCTCTTTTCTTCTTTATGCGCTTTGTCGTTTCTCGACAAGGAGTCACAAGACCTGTGGCATGAACTTGCAGAACGTGGTTGCAGTTGAGGACTACACGGAATGTTGCTACTTTCGTAGCTACAAAGAAATAAGGAGAACAGACATGCCTCCAGCAGCTAGTGTTCGTGAGCTAAAAAATCAGACCACCGCCCTGCTCCGCCAAGTAGAAAAAGGCACTGCCATTATTGTCACCCGTCGGGGGAAACCAATAGCAACGCTTAAACCCTTTGAAGAGCAAGATCTGCGGCAGATCGAGCAATATCCTACAACAATGTACGACGCACTGCGCAAGCAAATCGAGCGCAAACACCCTCAACTTGCTCGTCGTACTCCAGTCCAAATACGCGAGGACTTTGAACGGATAACTCGTAAAGCGAGGCAGAAGTTATCCTTTTCCAGTTGGCAAGAGATGGATCGGGCTCTCAAGGGTGACCGGTATGGTCTTACTCGATAGTAACCTCTTTGTCATTGACCGTTTCTTTCCGCGCGATACACATTTCCCCGTAAATCGTAGATTTTTAAATATCTCTGTCCGCTCTAGAAGCGGGCATATCTACTTTTACATTGATGGAACTGTGTGGGGTCGCGTCCTTTAATTTGACACCGAAGGATCTCCATTCCTGGCTTTACAATTTTCCGAATGTTTATCCCTTTGCTCGTCGAACGACAATTCCTGTGTATACCCCGGCGACATCCTTTCAACACCTCTCTTTCAGTAAAGAACGGCGCATGATCGACTTCACTCCTCCCACGCACGTACAACAAACCGTCAGTGACATTCATCGTTTCATCAACGACGAACTGAAACCGATCGAACATGATCTCGCTGAGCATCTGACAAACGAGCATTTGTACTTGCGTGAAGACGGCCGCTTAGCACCAGAAGTGTTAGAAGCCCAACGCAGCATTCGCAAACGCTCAGCCGAGCGTGGCTTCTATGCCCTGCACATGCCGAAAGAAGTCGGCGGTGGCGGGTTCAGTTTGACCGACATGTTCTTTGTCCACGAGGCCGTCTATCAGCATGGCATTGGCGTCACCCAATGGATGCTGTCGTGGACCGAAGGGCCGAATCAGATGTTGATGTTTCTGACCGATGAACAAAAGCGAAAATATCTCATCCCGATGATCCGCGGAGAAAAAACTGCGGCCTACGCCATCACCGAATATCGTGGCGGTTCAGATGTCTTGGGTATGGAGACACGTGCCCACCGGCAAGGAGATGAGTGGATCATTAACGGTACAAAAGCCTATATTACCAACGCTCCATACGCAGAGTTGATTATCGTCTGCGCGATGACTGACCCCAGCAAGCGCGGCGAAGGCGGGACAACATTCGTGGTCGAACAAGATGCGCCTGGGTTACGTATCGGTCGCACCTATCGCACGATCATGGACGATGGCATGACCGGCGAGCTAGTCTTCGACAACTGTCGTACACCTCTCGACAGCACCTGGGGCAAAGAGGGTGAAGGCTTCTATCTCAGCATGGGCATGATTAACTGGATTCGCGTGCGGCGCGGCGGTATGTGCACTGGGCTTGGACAATATCTGCTTGATCGCTGTGTATCATACATTAAGAATCGTCAGGCGTTCGGCGGCCCACTCAGCCGCTTTCAAGCGTTGCAGTGGATGATTGTTGATTCCTACCTTGACGTGCAGGCAATGAAAAGCATGTCTTTACAGTGTTTGTGGCAGGCGGACCAGGGAAATTTATGGACACTCAAAGTTGACCCACGACTTGTGCAAGTCGTCTGTGCCCTCAAAGTATTCTGCGACGAAGCATTCTATCGCATCGCCGATCGCGCCGTGCAATTACACGGCGCGCACGGGTTGATGAAAGAGTCTGGGATTGAAAAGATCTTCCGCATCGCCCGCAACCTGCGCATTCCTGGCGGCACGGATGAGATTCAGCGGGTCAATATTGCCAAGGCGCTGGGGCTCTAACTGAGAATGAAGAATGAAAAATTAAGAATGAAGCAATTAACGGAGGAATAGCTGCCCTTCCTGCTAATACCCGGTTGTGACCTCAACCAAAATGTCATCCGGGTCGCGTACGTACACCGATCCCGCGTTTTCTGTACCATGCAGAGAATACGGAACGTGTTTGTCTTTGAGGGTCGCCAGGATTGCAGAGAATTTTTCTGGCGTAGCCTTGAGCGCAACATGATGCATACTACCGACACCACGGACCGTGCGCGCCGGCCCCTTCTCCGGGAAATCGAAGAACGCCAATTGATTTCCGCCACCCATATCGAGAAAGATATGCGTGGAAGTAGGCTCATCACGATTCGCCATAATCTTGGTGAGGCGCATGCCAAGGACTTCTGTGTAGAATCGGATAGTCGTATCGAGGTCTGAACAAATCAGCGCAAGATGATCGACACCTCCGGTGTTGACCGATTGAGGCACTTCCGCTTCAGCAGAGAGATAACGTCGCTTCAACTCTTCCCGACGGGCCTGATACACGCTCAGTTCTGGCATAACATCCTCCTACTTGTGGTCGGCTATTAACTCACTATCTCTGCATGGTGCAATTATGCAATCGGGGCACGACGTGGGCAGAGCACTGCCGTCCCTACCAGGCAGCGATCTCCATTGGTATTCTCGGCAACGAGGTCGCAATGAATGAGAAAAGTTCCAGCCTGCTCTTCTTTTTGGGTGACAGTTCCGATGCAGGTGAGCGTGTCACCGTGTCGTACGGGTGCACGAAAACTGATGGCGAGAGTCTGGAGCCGCCAGCCGAAGAAATGCGTTGTCAGCATCCGCACCAGGAACGTCGCACTTAACGGCCCCGGCACGACCGCGTGTTGAAAACCTCGCTGCTGTGCGACTTCCTGACTCATGAAGCGTTGATCGACCATCCGCACCTCTGTCCCGTAGCGCTGAATGTCCGCGAGCGTTGGAGTATATGTCAGCGGTCCGATTTCGTCGCCGATGTCTATATCCGCAAAGGGCTTGGGAGATCTCTTATTCATATGTTTTTTCTTAGGTCATGTATCACTTACTACATGGTACGTGTTACGTGATGCGTGGTACGAGATGCGTCAAGCAAAAGCCGTGACTCTCCTATATCTCCTTCACGCAACACGCTTCACGTTTTACGCCTCAAATCTTTCTCTCCGGCGACCGCACCATGCGCCGTTCACGCATCAGCACGATAAGTTGTCCTGTCTCATCCCGAATCAACATTTCCCGCACGAAGACACCCAGCGGCCCGCTCCTCCCAGTTTTCTCGTATACGTCGGTAATCTTTACCGAGACGGCGTAAGTCTGACCTGCATAGAGTTCGTCATAAAACTCGAACTCTAGTCCGGCATTCAGGCTGACTAATCCCGGTGCAAGTTCCGCTTCAGGGAGCGCCAGGGCGCCACGAATCTTCATCCCAAAGAGTGGCGGGGCAATGCAGCTGGGATAGCCCGCCCGCCGAGCCGCGTCGGGATCGATGGAAAGGGAATCGTTATCGCCAGTCGCTTCAGCAAATGCTCGGATATTTTCCTCTGTCGCCAGGAAGTCACCGACTGGCACCTCTTTTCCTAATACTTGTGGATCGATCGTGATCATAGGATTACAACAATCATAAGAGACTCAAAAGGAAAAGGAGTGGCAGCTGTCCTGTCTCTTCGGGACTCTCTTGACTACGGAGTAAATAGTTTCGTACGATCGTGGCATTCTAACGCCATTGAGTCTCGACCGTACAACACACCTCTTTATGTTACCTCGACGCTAACAGATCTCAGCGCCCTGCATCTTCACGCGGACAGCCGTGCACGTCAACGCATCGGTGCGTCCGACATTCTCCCATAGTCCTCGTACCCACGAGGCGAACCGGAGCCTGCGCAGCGGCCGACTGAGATCTGGCGGTATCATTTTCCGCGTCTCATTCGGACCGGCAATGGCCCCGATGATGCCTAAGGAGATGCACAACCATCCTTCCGCCCTCGGGCCAGCTGTACACTTTCTGAGACTCCGCTCAGCCGCCTGATCTAAGTTTCGCGTTAGCCGTCTCTCGGCTTTTCATGCTGTTGCGCAGCACCTCCCTGAAAGGAAGGTGGCTGTGAATACCACCACACAGCATGTCAGCAATGGAGAAATTCGTTGGCGGATTCTACCAGTAATAACACCGCGAGTACTCCGCCATTGTTCACATTGTGGCACAATGCGACCATTCGCTTGTAGTGACACGTTTCGCGTGAACGCTAATCAACGGAGAATCGATGTCTGGCTCATCTATCGCTGCGTAGACTGTGACTGCACCTGGAACTGTACGATCTTCACGCGGTCCACACCAGAAGAGATTGGCACGGTCTTATACCGACAATTTCAAGACAACCACCGCGAAACGGCCTGGAGGTATGCCTTCGATCTTGCCCTCCTGCAACGTCTTGGCGTTCGTGTCGAGCCAACCGTAGCAGTGCAAGTCGAGCACATCCCCCAGACTGGGCCAGCTACAAGTGATGGCAAGCAAACCATCCTCCTGGAACTTCCTTACCCGTGTGAGGTTCGGCTCGACAAACTGCTCGCACGTGAACTTGGCGTCTCACGCTCATGTCTGCAACGCTGGTTCGATCATGGGCTCATCCACACATGGCCGACGAGCAAGGATGCGTTGCGCAGATCAGTCAAGCACGGCCAGGTTGTGACCATCTTTCGTTCCTGTCTGAGTAGTAGTGGGTAGCGGGACGACGCCAGTGCCCTATGCAAAAGTGCTCTCTCGCTGGTTTGATCGCAGACGCGGCTTAGCCTTGGGACTGGCTGTAGCCGTTATCACCGTAGGCGGGATCTCTCATGCCCTCCTGTGGCGCAAGCCCTCATTGCCGCAGTGGGCTGGCGTCACGCCTACGTGCTCCTGGGCCTCATGGCTATGGGAGTCGCCATCCCGGTGGTCGGGCTCCTGCTCAAGGAGACGCCACAGCTGATAGGACAGGAGCCTGACGGCGATACCGTTGGGCAAGCTGAGGTGTCTAAAGCAGCGCGGCCAGGAGGAAGGGCTAAGCTTCTATGAGACCTGGCACACGGGCACCTTCTGGCTCATGGTCAGTGCGTTTTTCCTTATCTCAGTGAGTTTCCATGGGTATATCATTCACCTAGTGCCCTTACTCACCGACCGTGGTCTCTCGGCCCAGAGCGCGGCCCTGACCGTGTCGCTGGCTGGCGGGGCGGCGCTTATAGGCAAGACACAGCGCACGAAATAATATGTAGCAGCTCTGTGTTCTTGTACATTACGTGCGGAGCTGATTCCTTACACGTGGTCCTCGACGCTATGCTTTTTCTCGATACGTGCTGTGGGTGGCTGATAGTCATGCCTTTCGCCAAGAGGCTGAACAATCTTTCGCCATTGCACCGCCGTACGAAGGTCATCAAACAGCGCGTACGCAACCGGCGTAAGAATCAACGTAAGGAGTAATGATAGCGTCTGTCCACCGATCACTACTACGGCAATAGCGCGCCGCTCCTCGCTGCCTGGACCGGTCCCTAGCGCGAGCGGCAACATACCTGCGACCAGTGCGAGCGTTGTCATCAGGATGGGACGAAGCCGGTCCCGATTCGCCTGCATGATCGCCGCTATGCGCTCCATTCCGTTCTCGCGCAGCTTGTTTGTATGGTCGATTTGGAGAATAGCGTTCTTCTTCACCACGCCAAATAACACGAGCAGACCTAAGGCCGAATAGAGATTCAGGGTGTTTCCCGTCAGCCAGAGTGACAATAATGCAAACGGAATAGAGAGCGGGAGAGAGAGCAGAATCGTCAGCGGATGGATCAAGCTTTCGAACTGAGAAGCGAGAATCATGTACATGAAGATAATCGACAAAAGAAACGCCCACAAGAATTCACTGAAAGTGCGTTCGAGTTCTCGCCCACGGCCAGAAATAGTCGTCGTGTAAACGGCGGGCAGATTCAATGTAGTAGCCGCCTCACGGAGCGCAGCCAGTCGGTCAGCTAAAGCGTATCCCGGACCAATAGATGCGCGGAGGCTGACCATCCGTTGCCGGTCGAGCCGGTCGATGCGTGACGCACTTGGTACCGATTCGAGCTTGACCAGATTATCAAGCCGGATCAGCTCTCCAGTCTGACTCGAGACATAGAGTCGTGCGATGACGTCCGCCTCGCTGCGATCACGTGCGGTAAGACGCAGTTGCACATCGTAGTCTTCATTCAGTGAACTATCACGAAAGCGGGAAACTTCTTCGTCTCCACCGACCATGAGTCTGAGCGCCGTCGCGATGTCTTCCGTTTGCACGGCGAGTTTTGCCGCGCGGTCCCGGTCGATTGTGACCCGCAGCTCTGGTTTGTCAAGCTTGAGCGTCGTATCTGCGTCTACAATACCGCCGAGTTCTTGAGCCCTGTGGCGAAGCTGCTCGGCATACGCCGCGAGTCTTGTGAGATCCGGTCCACGGATGACAAAGTCGATTTCCCAATTGCCGCCGCCGATGTTGAACGAGGGCGCGTTGCGCACCGAAGTGCGGAGGTCAGAATACTTGCTGAGGCGGCGACGAACTTCTTGCATGACGTCCCGCTGTGTATAGTTCTCTCGGAACGCCGCAAGGGGAGTTCCGTTGCAACAGTTCCCACCAGAGCCGGCCGAACGAAAATGTACGTTCTTCGTGCGGAGCGATACGGACATAGACGCGCCCCTGGTTGACACTGCCAAAGCCACTTCCTCCGGCCGACGACAAAACCAGGCGGACCCCAGGAGTCGTTGACAGGTCAGTCTCGATTGCCCGCATGACCTCATCCGTGGCCGCCAGGCTGGCCCCCTCAGGCGCGGTGACATTCACGTCGAACTCCGCTTCATCGACGTCGCTCGGGATGTATTCCTGCCTGACCAGCTCATACAAAGGGAAAGAGGCGGCGATGACGCCAATCGCCAAAGCCACGACCACGATCCGGTGGCGCATGGCAAACGCGAGAAGCCCCCATATACCCCCGGTCAAGCCGTGCGTAGAAGCCACCCCGCGAGGCCGCCGACCGATGCGTGTCGTTTGTCCGGTTCGTGTTGGGGGCGAAGAAGACGGGCGCTCATCATCGGGGTCAAGGTAAAAGATACCAATAAACTGACCATGACGGCGACGGCGGCAGTGATGCCGAATTGGAAGAGAAAACGCCCCGAGATGCTCGACATGAAGGAAACCGGGATAAAGATCACGACCAGGCTGAGCGTCGTTGCAGTCACGGCAAGACCGATCTCGGCCGTCGCCTCACGCGCGGCCTCGAACGGCGGCATCTTTTTCTCTTCAATGAAGCGGAAAATATTCTCCAAAACGACGATCGCGTCGTCGATGACGATGCCGACCATCAACACCAGGGCAAGCATCGTGACGCTGTTCAAAGTGAAATCCAACGCCCACATCATCCCGAAGGTAGCGATCACCGAGGCCGGAATCGCGACGCCAGCAATGATCGTCGAACGCCAGCTCCGCATGAAGGCGAGCACGACGATGCAAGCTAAGAGGCTGCCCAACACCAGGTGGAGATTGATTTCGTGCAGCGCCGCGTAAATGTAGCGCGATTGATCGCGAATCACTTGGAGTTTCATGTCGGACGGTAACTGCGCCGCGACGTGATCAAGTTTGGCTTTGACACCCTCGATCACCTCAATGCTATTGGCCCCGGATTGGCGTCGGATTTCCAGGGTGACGGTCGGTACCCCATTGAGTCGCGCGACCGAACGTTGCTCTTTGGTGCCATCCTCAGCCCTCGCCGACGTCCCGCACACGGATCGGGGCGCCGTTGCGTGTCGCAATCACCAACTCGTTAAAAGCGCGCGGGTCAGCCAGACGACCCATGGTCCGCAGGGTCTGCTCTTGTGCACCCGCTGTGACATTGCCGCCCGGGACATCGGCGTTCTGGCGGACGAGCGCATCACGTACGGCGGTAATAGGAATCTGGTATGCAGCCAGGCGGTCCGCGTCGATCCAGATGTTGATCGCACGCTCCAGACCGCCGACAATCCGCACCTCGCCGACCCCGACGGAGCGTTCGAGCTGGACTTTGACGATCTTATCGGCCCATTCCGTCAGCTCGCGGACGGGCGATCGCCGGAAAGCGCGAGAGTGAGGACTGGAGTCTGGTCATTATCAAACTTAGAGATGACAGGCGGGTCTGCATCCTCAGGTAAGTCGCGGATGACAGTAGCGACACGGTCTCGCACGTCCTGAGCCGCAGCTTCGATGTCCCGGTCAAGGTTGAACGTGACGATGACGAACGAGTTTCCCGGATTCGAAACTGAGCGCAGCTCGTCGATCCCCTCAATCGTGTTGACCGCTTCCTCGATCCGTTGCGAGATTTCAGTCTCAATCTCCTCGGGCGACGCCCCGGGCAAAGCCGTCCGTACACTGACCGTCGGCAAATCGACAGAGGGAAAGCGATCAACCCCGAGTCGGAAATAGCTCACCGCGCCGATCACCACGAGGGCGAGGACAAGCATTGAAGCAAAAATAGGGCGTTGGATACAGATCGCGGCGAGTTTTTGCATGTCAACTTCTTACTGGACGACGCTGACAGGTTGCCCCGACCGAAGATTGCCTGGCTCAACGATGACCACATCTCCGCTGTGCACCCCTTCGGTGACCTCAGTCCACTCATTCGTCCGATGTCCTGTAGAAATAGGCGTTTCTACCGCTTTGCCATCGTTCACCATCAACACTTTTTCAAGACCAGCAAAAGTGACAACCGCGCTGGTCGGCACGGTGATCGCCATGTCCGCCTCGTCCGTCACGATATCGACCTTGCGCAAAGGATCCGGGGCGAAGAGTATAATCGCGATTACGGCACATCGGCCTCGACGGTGAGCATACGGTTCTGCTCATTGATCGTCGGCCCGACGCGCATGACCTGTCCTTCATACACGTTCGGATTCCCTTCCACCGTCACCCGTACTTTCTGCCCGGCTTGCACTCTGTGATGCCGCACGTTCGGGCACTTCAGCGCGTAAACGGAGAGGATCCATCCGTACCAGAGTAACAACAGGTGCGCTTACCGCCAGATACTCTCCGACACTCGCAGCCTTGATCTGGATAACCCCGTCAAACGGCGCGTGAATGACCGTGTCCGCCAGACGCTGGCGTGCAATTTCCAGCTCCGAGCGACGTTGCATCAACACGGCTTGACGATTGCGAATCTCTTCGACAGCGTCCTGATACTGGCTGAGTGCCACCTTATATGCCGCGTCAGCCGCGTCGAATTCAGCTTTGGCAATAAAACCCTTGTCCACAAGTGCAGCGAAACGGTCTCGCTTTTGATCAGCCTCGTCTAGCAATGCACGCGCTTGCTTCACCGTGCCAGTCTGTTCCGGATCAACATGTGTATCCTTCCCTGTCGGTGAAAGACCTAAGCGGACACGTGCCTGCGCTAAGGCCGCTTCCGCCTGTTGCTCCTGTAGTTGATAGTCGCGCGGCTCTATTTCCGCGAGTATCTGCCCTTGTTCCACTCCACTACCGAAGTCAACCGGAATCCGGAACACGCGCCCCGGTACTTTCGTGCTCAAGGCCACTTGATCATACGCAGCGAGCGAGCCAAGTACAGAGATAGTGCGCTCCAAGGGCATTTCCCTGACCGTGATGGTCTTCACCCGCCGGGAGAGTTCTTCGTCATTTGCTTGAGGTTGTTTGGCGGCGGCCGGATAATTGCTCTCGCATGCCGTGGTCACCAGCGCGATGACCCCAAGGAGCAGACAGGCAAGTATGGAAAACTCCCGTCGGAGCGACCAACAAGAATATGCAAAGAAAGACACTCGTAACACAGTCTCACTCTTTCAGCCTCTGAGGCTATCATCAATCCCGTTTCGCTACCCAGGTCCTGATTTGTTCACCAAGATTATGACCACAACCGTAG
>CAVTCR010000037.1:0-34895 GCA_963733195.1 uncultured delta proteobacterium | reverse complement strand
CGCTGCACGGCTTGCTGCCCAGCCAAGCCGAGGTAGTCCACTGCCTTTTGCGTGTTCCCGCTACGGCTGTAGTGTGATGCGAGTTCGCTGTATTGATCCTCTAACCGATTGTGAAATAGTGTCTCGATCGCTGTGGCCGCTCGTTCGTGTAACACTTTGCGCCGCTCCTGCAGCAGCGAGTTGTATGCGACTTCTTGCGTCAGTGCATGCTTGAATACATACGCTACGTCCGGAAAGGTTGGTTGTTCGTAGATAAACTCCGCATCGCGTAGTCGAGAGAGGTGCTGTTGGAGTGTATCTTCAGATTGATTCGCAACTTGTTTGACCAAGCCGAGCGAGAATTCTTTGCCGATGACAGCCAGGGTTTGCAGGAACGCTTTCTCGTCCGGCGGCAGGCGGTCGATGCGCGAGGCGAGGACGGCCTGGACCGTGGGGGGCAGATGCAACTCCGCCGGTAGAGACGCGACATGTCGCGTCTCTACGCCGTCGCGCGCCAGTACACCTTGCTCCGCCAACGCCTGTACGATTTCTTCCATGAAGAAGGGATTACCTTCGGTTTTGTCGAGAATCATCTGTCGTAGAGACGTTGCATGCAACGTCTCTATATTTCCCAACATCGCCGTCAGCATTTCCTCAGCGTCTGGTTTGCCCAGTGGATCGAGCCGCAATTGCGTGTAGTACGTCTTGTTGCCCCACTCGTGCCGATACTCGGGTCGATAGTTGACCAGTAGCAATATTCTCGTGCTGGCAATGCTCTCGCCGAGCAAGCTGAGAAACGCTTGTGTCTCATTGTCCAACCAGTGCAAATCTTCAAAGATCAAGACGAGCGACTGGTTGAGACTCTCGCGGATTAACAACCGCTTGATCGCTTCCAGCGTACGCTTGCGGCGAATCTGTGGGTCCATCTGTTGCAACGGCGACGTCGGCTCGGCGCTGCCCAGGAGATGCAACAGATAGGGCAAGATCTCTTCCAACGAGCGATCAAGGGTCAGCACTTTGCCAGTGATTTTCTCCCGCCGCTTACGTTCGTCATCCTGATTAGTGAGCTGAAAATAGTTTTTGAGCAGATCGATCAACGGCAGATAGGGATAAGCTTTGCCGTGGGAGACGGAAAAAGTTTCCAGAATCAGACAGCCGGCCTGGTGGAGCAATTTGAATTCATGGAGCAAGCGAGACTTTCCCACGCCCGGCTCGCCCATCACCCCGGCAATTTGTCCATGTCCAGATTTGACCTGGAGCAAAGCGGCTTGTAACACCTCCATTTCCCGCTGGCGCCCGATAAAGCGGGCCAGCCCACGCCGGGCCGCCACCTGTAACTTCGTACGCAACGGACCAACCCCACGCACCTCATAGATCGTGAGCGGTTCACTCACGCCTTTAATCTGCGCCGCGCCCAGCGACGTAAACTCAAAGTATCCGTCGGTCAATTTGTGAGTATGCTCGCTGACCACGATCGTCCCTGGCGTCGCCAGGCTCTCCATGCGGGACGCGATGTTAGTGGAGTGACCAATCGGCACGTAATCAGTGTGGAGATCATCTTTACGGATCGAGCGCACCACCACCTCGCCGGTGTTGATGCCGACGCGAATCTGGACGTTGATGCCTTTTTCAAAACGGAGTCGCTCGGCCTGTTTCCGGCTTTCCTCCTGCATCAGCAAGGCCGCGTAGAGCGCGCGGTGCGCATGATCTTCATGGGCAATGGGAGCACCAAACAGCGCGAAGATGCCATCCCCCAAAGACTGCGCGACATAGCCTTCGTAACGATGCACGGCGTCCATCATGACTTGTAACACTGGATCGATAATGCGGCGCGCGTCTTCGGGATCAAGATCTTCGATCAGCGCGGTGGAATCTTTGATGTCGGCAAACAGCGCGGTGATGGTCTTGCGTTCTCCGTCCGGCGCGCCACGCGCTTCCAGTGCCACCTGCTCGGCCAGAATCCGTTCCGCAAGATGTCGCGGGGTGTAGCTCACTGGGGGCCGAGAGTCCGAAGTCGGTTTCCTTTTCGCCGGTTGTTTTCCCGTCAGGGGCGCGCCGCATTCGCCGCAAAATTTGGCCTGCGGCAAATTCTCTACTCCACATGCAGAGCACTGGTTTTTGAGCGACGCTCCACACTCAATGCAGAACTTCACTCCCGCGGGATTGTCAAATTGGCAACTTGGGCAATGCATCGCAACAGTCTATGTTGAAATGCCTAACATCATACACACTCTACCGTGTGATGAAACCGTTCTCGCTCAGCCTGCGCCCTTTGTTAGTCTTAGGATAAACTACACGAAGCGAAGCCTGTCCTGAGCGTAGTCGAAGGTCGAAGAGTTTAACCTCATTGTCATATTAGAGCCTGCGCAAGGATAGTGCTTACTGTGGTGAAGTCGGGAGAGTGTTACGCGACCAAGACTGCCATAGCTGAACGACGCGTTGGGCATACCCCGAGAGTGGTGGCAACGCTGCCAGGGGAAACCAGCGCGCCTCTAGAATTTCCCCCGGATCAAGATGGACAACCCTGTTCGGCACCTGCGCCGTAAACACTGTAATGGTATCGCGTCGGTATGCCTGGCGCCCGGTAAACTGGCCGAGAGAGTGGACATGCTCAAGGCGAAGGCCGACTTCTTCCTGCACCTCGCGCCGTACGGCGACCTCTGGGTCCTCTGTTCGTTTCATCATGCCGCCCGGCATCGTCCAGCTTTGACGGCCATACGTATTGCGAATGAGTAAGAAATGATTCTCGTGGACGAGCAGACAAATTACCCCCCGCACCTGCGGACGCACGATAAACCAATAGACACGTAACAACAGATAGACGCAACGATACGCAGCGCGGAGCAGGGGAATAGAGATCCTCATGAGAAGCGTGTTAGTCCATTCGTCTCGGACGGGCGGGTACTCTGACTAATGAGTTTTGACCACCAAGTTTGGTTATGTGTTGGTAGAATAGGCTTCCAGCCTGTTTCTGCGGATGAAGACAGGCAAGATACCTGTCCTACCGAAGCCCGTCCCACCAAGAACTCTGATTATCGATTTTGTTCATCACATGTCATTAGCCCACTGTATCATGAGTCCGAGTCCACGAGTGTCCGCATCAGTTCCTGTACTGC
This sequence comes from uncultured delta proteobacterium, assembly GCA_963733195.1. Taxonomy (GTDB): domain Bacteria; phylum Desulfobacterota; class Binatia; order Bin18; family Bin18; genus VGTJ01. The sequence goes on along the minus strand of CAVTCR010000037.1, from coordinate 31,800 downwards.
GGTAGTCATCAATGCTACGGCGGCGGTCACTGGAGTGCGTGGTACGTCAGGCACTTGCCAAAATTCAACCCGCTCAAGCCATTGGGGAAAGCGGTGGGTCAATATCGGGCGATGCTCTGCCTCATCGAGCGCAATAATACGCTGGGCACGGGCAAAGTCCTCTGCTTGTACCTGCTGCGGGAATCGCACTGGCTTTGCGGGTACGATCCCACGCTCCTGCAGTGCTGCCAGCGCCGCCAGAGAGATTGGCCCGCGATTATTCACCCCAAGATCCAGCGCAATCCCACGGGATTCCGCACGCCAGGACAGCGCCGCTCGGATGGCCTGATGGTTAAACAGAAGTTCCACAAAGCGACTGCGGTAGTAGTTGCCAGTACAAAGAAACAGGAGCAGTTGGTTTGTCTCCAGGGTATCCACTATGGGTTCGCTCATGCCTCCTCCCCTGCGCAGCATATCACATTGGAAAGAGGAAACTCTCATTTGATTCTTGGTAACCCCATGATAGCCTCTCCCTGATCTAAGGGACGCTGATCAAAAGGAGGACATTCTATGTGGCTTCGAGTACGACAGATTGCCTTGATTGCACGGGAACTCGCTCCTGTTGTCGATGACATTCGTGAGGTGTTTGGTCTTGAGGTTGCCTTTCGTGACCCGGCGGTGAAAACCTTTGGGCTCGAGAACGCAGTGTTCCCGGTTGGGAGTCAATTTCTTGAAGTGGTCGCGCCAATTCGCGAAGGCACGGCTGGCGGTCGCTACCTCGACCGGCGTAAAGGCGATGGTGGTTACATGGTGATCTGCCAGTGTGATGAACATGCACCGCGCAAACGTCGCGCTGCGGAACTTGGCATTCGCAAGGCCATGGAGCATGACGAGCCAGAATTCCGCATTATGCAGCTCCACCCGCGTGACACTGGTGGCTGCCTTCTGGAAATCGATGAACAGATTGGTGACAACGCTCTTGATGGGGCGTGGATGCCAGCAAGCAAGAATTGGAAATCTGCGGTTCGTACTGAAGTAGTACGTGGCATCGCAGCGGCAGAGATTCAGTCGCCTGATCCCACAGAACTGGCCAACCGGTGGGGGCAAATTGTCGAACTGCCAGTGAAGGCGGATGCCGCAGGGGCGCAGAATATCCACTTTGACAATGCCGATGTTCGCTTTGTCAAAGATACGGATGGTCGTGGTGAAGGACTTGGCGGAGTGGATCTGATCGTTGCAAATCGAGAGCGATTACTCGCTGCTGCGGAACGTCGTGGAAAACGCGTCGCTGATGATATGGTCAATATCTGCGGTGTGCGTTTTCGTCTTGTTGAGAAATAGGGCTTTGTAGAGACGCGACATGTCGCGTCTCTACGGGGAATCCTTAGTCGCATGCAGATGTCATTCGTCACCGTAACTACCAGAGCTGTTTTGTAGCTAAACGTGCGCCTTCTGCCATCGCTTGAAATTTAGCCCACACGACGGTCGGATGAACTTCTGGATGATAGGTTGCTTGTGACGAAAAGCCACAATCAGCTCCGGCAATCACGTGTTCTCGACCCACGAGCTTGGCATAGCGAACGATGCGCTCGGCAATATATTCTGGATGTTCGACAATATTACTCGCATGCGTAATCACCCCAGGAATGAGCACCTTGCCCTCGGGCAGCTTGACGGTTTCCCAGAGATGGTATTCATGTTCGTGCCGTGCGTTGGCGGCCTCAAAGGAATAGGCACCAGCATGACTTTTAACATAGCTTCCAAGACGTCCTTCAACTGAGCATCGTAGACGCGAGGTCCCTCATTGATGCCGTAACAGGTGTGGAAACGCACCTTCTCCACCGGAATCCCTCGCAAGCCATAGTTGAGTGCCTCGACATACATCTCAGCTTTCTTGCGTTTCTCGGTGTTGTTCAAAGAGGAATCGCTGTAGACATCGGTAAGGAATGGGTCGTCAATCTGCACGAGGAAGCCGGCATTAACGATTGCTTGGTACTCTGTACGTAGGGCTTCTGCGACTGCGTGCAAGTATTCTTCTTCGGTGCGGTAGTATTCGTTCGTGCCCACACCGCTCGGAGCTACAGCGGGCATGAAAACTGCCTCGGGATTCACTCCTGCCAGTGCTGCTTTGAGGTTATCGATGTCTCGCTGTAGCGCCTCTTGTCCTTGATAAGTAACAGGACCAGTGCACACCATCGGGACAACTGACGCAACTGATCCGCCCAGCATCGCCTGGCGAAAGTATTCTTCGTAGTACTCTGGAAAGGCGGCGACTTCATCAGCGAACATTGAAAAGCGAGCACCAGGCTTGGGCACAAACCCAGTGAGCCGTTCGTTCACATAAGTGAAGAACCCAGGCTTGCTCTGCTCACCATCTGTTACAATGTCGATTCCAGTTTCGACTTGCTTGCGAACAATCTCGGCGACAGCGCTCTGCACTCGCCTGGCATAGGCATTGTGATCGTATGGTTGGCCGTTGACTTTCGCCTTCATCAGATCGAGCAGATCCGCAGGGCGGGCTAAGCTGCCGCAGTGAGTGGTGAGAATACGATTAGTACTCCGCTGCATGTCTATTCTCCTGGTGATTCTTAACGTCTTCTCATATTGCGCTGACAAGTTTCCCTTTATGCTGGCGGTTTCTCTTAGCCAGGACAAACAAGCTATTCACTGCTTCTACCAAGGCTTGTGCGCCACCAGGCTCAAAGTATACCGCTTCGCACTTCGTGCAGACTAGTGCGCGGATGCCAGAAACCGAGACGCGTAATCCCTCGCGTTCGAACTCTTGGGTAATGGTACGGGAACGCACAGCGCCACCGCACTCAGAACAGGTTGAGCGTAGGAAGTCTCTCATTGTCTTTCTCTCCCTCTTCGGATTGGACTGAGCCACCAGGGACGCTGAGGGATATAAGCAGTGACAATATCTACCACATTCGATTTGGACAGGTCGCACAATAAATGCAGAGGCGAAATGGTCTTCAGCGTGAAGTGGAAATAGCCTAGCAGCAGATATCGTGACTCCGCTAGATATTCCTCCACTATCCGTAGTTTCCCTCTTACTGCTTCCAAAAGTTGGTTTTCATCGAACCCTTCCTCGACCATGTGTCGCACCGCATGCAAACCAATGCGGTAGTGTTTAGTCCGCACCAACTCTTGAATACGGACAATAGGATCGGTTTGTGGACTCATATGATAGTTTACCGTTCCAGCTCATCAATCAGTGCCTTCGCTTCTTGCAGGTCTTTGGTATCAAATCCTTCCGTGAACCAGTTATAGATGGTAGATAACATCTTGTGTGCTTCGTGATGCTTACCTTGTTGTTGCCACAGTCGCGCGAGGCTCGATCGTTGCGCGGAGTTCCAGGATTTCGCTTGCTGCCGTTGAGCAATCTCAATGGCTTTGTGGAAACACGCCTCTGGAGACGAGAGGGCGACAAGGCGACTGGGCGATGGGGCGATTAACTCTTTTTCGCCCGTTCGCCCGCTCTCCCGTTCACCCATTCGGAGCGAGAGCTCCCCGTTCAGCCGATACAGCTCCGCTTCGTGGGTCGCTCGCCAGTCATGTCTACCGCGTCAGCGCCTCGGTCATGCGCTCCAACGCTCCCCAGTTTTGTCTACTTGAGCCAGCGCCTCATCCAGCATCGCTCAGTCCCTTCTCCACCTGTCCTCCTTTCCCATACGCCTCAGCAATAAGGGCAAGAAAATATGATCGTGTCTAACTCGCTCCCGTCGCCTCATAGCTCTCCAGACCCTGGCGCATCTGGGCATCCCTTCCTCTCCTTGGCCTTGCTCGACTCAGTGCCCAGCCACCGCCAGATACGTACCCACGCCAGTGCGGAAATCCGTGCTCGGTTGCCAAGCGTAATCGCTGCCTCCGCCCGCTCTTGGACTCGTTACGCCTCCCGGCGAAGCTGATGGAGCTGTGCAGCATAGCACTAGGGTAATGGCCAGACTGTATGGGTGAGACAGCTCCTGGGCTAAGGTGAGTGCCTCGTGACAGTCTCTTGAGCGCCTGATCCAGGATAACCAAGCATCCACAGGCTCAAGGCCGTCAAGGCGAGGCAATCCACTCCAGGGTCATAGCCCCATACAAGAAAGCGTGAGGCATGATGCTGTTGGGGATCATAGAGTGCAATGCCTTGCTCCAGCGTGCTCTGGGGCGGAGCCAACTCTCCCAAAGATAACAAGGTCATCCCCAGTGCACTGTGGGCCTCTAAGAGGAAGCGAAGAATCTTGGACGTTGTGGGCCAAGACTGAGGAGCTGCTCTGCCAGCTCACGGGCTGTCTGCAACTCCGCTCCGCACAAATAAAACTACCCATAATCCCCGCAGCACCGGGAAGAGCTGCAGGAGTCTCTCCTATTTGCTGGCATAGCTCTCGTGCCCGGGTATAGATGTGCTCCGACTTCTGGCGCGGCAAAGCCCTTCGTCGCGATCAACGGAACACCCAAGGCGATTTGCAGCGTCAGCTCTTGTTGGGTCGCGCTCAGGCGTCTCCGGCAGGGTCTTGAGCAACTCCAGCCCTTTGGTGAGGTGAGCAATCGCTTCCACATTGGCCGAGCGCTGGGTGGCTCGCTGCCCTGCCTGCTGCCAATAGGGAATGGCCTGTGCTGATGAGACCCGCCTCGGTGTAATGATGCGCCAGCAGTTCGGGATGGGTCTCGACTGTCTCTGTGAAGCGCTGCTCTAACACCTGGGCAATCTGCTGGTGGATCTGCTGGCGTGTGCTCTTCAGTAAGGATTGATAGGCCGTGTCCTGCACCAGGGCATGCTTGAAGAGATAGGTGCCTGCGGAGGCAACCCGCGCTGATAGAGCAGTTCCGCTTCGACTAACTGCTTCAGCCCCTGCTGTAAGGTCCCTTCGTCTAAGGGGGAGACAGCGTGGAGCAGGTCATAGCGAAATTCCCGCCCGAGGGTCGCGCCCAGTTGGGCAATCTCTTTGGCTGGTCCTAGCCGATCAAGCCGCGCCATCAGCGAATCCTGCAACGTCGTACGGAATCGCCAAGTGGAGGGAGAGGACCGATAGCCGTAGTCGATCCTCTACTGTTACTCAGCAACCCTGACTCCAATACCATCTTGGTTAACTCTTCGACAAACAGCGGCACTCCGTCAGTCTTGGTCGACGATCTGTTGCATCACTTCTCGGCGGAAAGCGTTTACCATCAGTGATTTTCTCCACCATCGCCTCGACCTGCTGCGGCCTAAGCGGTTGAGCGTGAGCTGGGCGATGTGCGAACGGGACCGCCACGGCGGCGTGAAGTCCGGCCGAAATGTCAGCACGGCCAGCAGACGGGAAGTAGGGATTTGATCGAGGAAGAGCGTGAGGAACTCGAGCGTGGAAGGATCAGCCCAGTGCAGATCTTCCCAGGCACAGTACACGGCGGCTTTTTCTGCCTCTTCCACAATCCACGCCACTAACGCTTCTTGGGTCTTCTGCTTCTGCTTTTGCGGACTCAGTGTCAGAGGTGGATACCCCTCCGGGTGGGGCAGAGAGAGCAAGGCTGCTAACAGCGGCAAGGTATCTGCCTGGGGAAAGCGATACGCCATGAGAGCATGCTGAAGTTTGGTCAACTTGGTCTGCGGCGTATCCTCCCGCTGCAAACTGTAACAGCCGCTGCAGATGCTCGATGATCGGATAGAAAGCACTGTTCTGATGATAGGGCGAGCAACGAAACTCGATGCGGGTCGCGCTCTCGGCCATGACCTGCTCTTTGAGCGTCTGCACTAAGCGCGATTTGCCAATGCCTGCCTCACCACTGAGCAACACGACTTGCCCTTCGCCGCCTTTCGCCTGTGTCCACCGCTCGTGCAGCAAGCCGAGTTCTCCGTCTCTGCCGATCAGTGGCGTGAGGCCTGTACTGACCGCAACCTCAAAGCGGTTCTGCGCTTCACTTTCCCGCGTGACGCGGTACAGTGCGAGTGGAGTCGAAATGCCTTTCAACTCTTGAGGACCACGGTCCTGGCACTCGAACAATCCCTTCCACTAAGTGATAGGTCGCTCCGCTGATGACCACAGTGTCCGGCTCGGCTAGCCCTTGAATGCGAGCGGCGATGTTCGGTGTTTCGCCCAGAGCCAGGATTTCACGTTTCTCACTGCTGCCGATCTCGCCGATGACGACTAACCCGGTGTGAATGCCAATGCGGACTTGTAATTCCCTCCCAACTTCCATACCGCCAAATCCCCCGCGCTGCGCGCGGCCTCTAAGGGGGCTTTTGGGTTCCCCCTGGCCTGCCACCGGCCACAGGTGGAAAAGGAGGGACAGGGAGGATTTCGTCAGCAGTATTCTTCCAGGAATGCTTTTGTACCGCAAATAATTTACCCGCCCGTACGGCAGCGTGCATCATCCTCGTGCGCTTGGGGATACCCAAAGTATACCAGTAAGCCATCGCCCAGGTGTTGAGCAACGTGTCCGTCATAGCGCTGGATTACTGTGGTGGAGGTCTCTTGATACGCTCGCACGACTTCGCGCAACTCTTCGGGATCGAGTTGCTCGGAGAGCGCGGTCGAGCCCACCACATCACAGAACATCACCGTCAATTGGCGTCGTTCGCCTTCAGCGCGAATGGACCGTCCAGTGTCCAGACGTGCTGAGGGACTCCGACTGGTCTTTGGATTCTAGACCCTGGTTCTAGACGCTAGACCTTTCCCCTTTTCGCCTTTTCACCTGTTCCTACCCAAACAAGCACCTTGCCATTCTCGTCAATGGCCAGGCGTTTGGCCTCGATGAGTTCTTCCTTGAGGGCGTCAAGGACGTCATCGTTCAGGTCAAACTCTAGTTTCAACGCCCGATACGATATCCGCCCGTCACGCTGGAGCCAGGCGAGTGTCTGGGCCACTATTTCAGAAAATTTCATCGCTGGCTCTACTCTTTCGACGACTTGTTCTCGCGCTACGCCTATCCCACTCGTACCGACACCGCAATCAGCCTTGGTGGGCAAGCACAGCCTACAAACCTATTCTCCTTTTATCCTATGAAGCCGTTCCCCATACTTCTTCGGCTACCTTCACCACGAGCCCCAACTTCGCCTTCTCGTCATCGACAGTAACTTTATTACCATACAATTCACTCGCGAACCCGCATTGTGGGCTCAGGCACAAATTGTCCAAGGGCACGTATTTGCCGGCAGCGTCGATCCGACGCTTCAGTTCGTCCGGTCTCTCTAACTGTGGCGTTTTCGTCGTCACCAGCCCCAGTACGATCTTCTTGCCCTTCGGCACGAAGCGTAACGGTGCGAAATCACCCGCCCGCGGGCTGTCATACTCTAGAAAAAATCCGTCTACGTCAAACGCGTTGAACAGCACTTCCGCCACCGGTTCGTAGCCGCCCTCGGCCACCCACGAGCTTTGATAATTGCCCCGGCACAGGTGCATACACACGGTCACCTCGGGTCTGAGGCCGGCGATCGCGTGGTTGATCAACTTAGCGTAAGTCTCGGGCAGCTTATCCGGGTCCTCACCAATCTTGAGCGTGTTTTCGCGCAAGCGCGGATCGCACAGAAACGCCAAATTCGTGTCGTCAATTTGCAGGTAAGTGCAGCCGAGGCGTTTGAGCTCGTGGAATTCTTCATTGTAGACGCGCGCGAGGTCGTCGAAGAAGGCGCCCATCTCCGGGTAGGCCGCTTTGTCGATCGCGCCGCGTCCGCCGCGGAAATGCACGAGCGTCGGCGACGGTACACAGAGTTTTGCCGTGCGGGCGGCGACCGATCTGAGGAACGCGAAGCCGGCGGTGGCAATGCCGTGAGGGCGACCGAGTTTGCTTTTAACAACCGCCTTGGGCGGCGAGTACTCGACGTCGCCTTCGGCGTTGTGAAATTTGATCGGCAGGCCGCCCTCAATCGCGACGCCCTCGATCGCCTCGATGAAGTCCACCCACCAATGATCACGCCGAAAGTCACCATCGGTGACGCTGTGGAGGCCGATCCCTTCCTGCATCCGTACGACCTCGCGGACCGCTTCGTCCTCCAAAGCCTTAAGGGTGTCTGCGCGCAACTGGCCTTTTTTCAGCTTCTCGCGGGCTTCCACTAGTCTTCTAGGCCGGAGCAGGCTGCCGACGTGGTCTGCCCGGAATGGCGGTGTGTTGTGACTAGCCATATCTCTCCCTCCTCTAATGAAGTTACAGCGATTTCCACTTTTGGTTGCAAAAAAGATTGTCTATCGCTATTACCCAATACGCGGAATCGAGAATAGTCCCAGTAGGGGAAGTGTCATTCCTCTCATGCTTTACTCAGAGCGCTTCCCACAAACGCAATTTATATTGCCTATGTGATGGAACAGCGCTTACCTGTTAGCATGAGTTGGGTAGCACTACCTCTTGGGAGGAGTAAACAATGTGGCCCTCAAGATCACGTCCTGGTATATGTGTCGAGCAGCTCAAGGATGGTTTTTCATCTACCGTCTCTTTATTGCTGCCATGTTTGTCTTTGTCGGGTGCGGAAACCAGACTGACCCTAAAGCGGCGACCCCGCCACCTCCGCCCGAGGTCCTCGTGACTGAGGTGATTCAGCAGGACGTCCCCATCTATTTTGAATGGATTGGCACGACCGAGGGCTATGTGAATGCGCAAATCCGTCCGCGTGTTCAGGGCTCTCTACAATCGCGGGATTATAAGGAAGGTTCTCTCATCAAGGCTGGACAGCTCATGTTCACCATCGACACGCGTGAGTACCAGGCGGCTCTTAATCAGGCGATGGGAGATCTCCGCCGGGCTGAGGCTAATCTCGGCAAGACGCAACTCGACGTCGCCCGTTATACGCCTTTGGCAAAAGAGGGAGCCATTAGCCAGCAAGAACTCGACAATGCCATACAAGCCCACCAGGCGAACAGAGCATCAGTCGAAGCGGCTCACGCCACTGTGGAACGGGCCAAACTCAATCTCAGTTGGACCAAGGTTACCGCTCCGATTACTGGTATCGCCGGCATCTCGGTTGCGCAGATCGGCGACTTGGTCACTCCGAGTGCCCTACTGACTACTCTTTCACAGGTTGACCCTATCAAGGTCTACTATCCCATTAGTGAACAGGAATATATGCATTTCGCGCGACGGATCCGCGAAATAGAGGCAGGGGCGGGGCGGTCGAGAGGACGCCGCTTGAGTTGACCCTCGCCGACGGCAGCGTGTATCCCGAGCGGGGCACATTTAGCCTCGCCGATCGCCAGGTCGACCTGCGAACCGGCACCATTACTGTCCAGGGCCTCTTTGCCAATCCCGATAACATTTTGCGCCCCGGTCAGTATGCCAAGATTCGGGTTGCAGCTGAGACCAGGAAGGGGGCAATGCTTATTCCGCAACAGGCGGTCCAGCAACTGCAAGGCAGTAATCAGGTAGTGATAGTAGGGGAGGATAATAAAGTCGATATCCGTCCGGTGAAAGTTGGGGAGCAGGTTTCGGTGAAAGTTGGGGAGCAGGTTGGAAATATGTGGATTATTACGCAAGGGCTTAAGCCAGGAGAGCGGATCGTCGTTTCAGGTGCGCAGAAAGTAAAAGCCGGGATGGTGGTGAATCCGAAGCTGTCCGTGGTGGAGCCTCCTCCTGCGCAGGCGGTCACGGGGGCTCCCAAGGGAACCTAATGATATGTTTGGGGATGCGCAATCGTCCTTCAGGGAGGGCAGGTGAGGGGCAACTCAGTCTCGGCCACTGACACCCTCACCCTACCCTCCGTAAGGGAAGGGAGAAGGGTGGAACATTGCTCCCGAAATTCTCAGATTCGTTTCAAAGCTAAGAAGCGGAGGCAACGTCCGATGGCAAAATTCTTTATTGACCGACCGGTGGTGGCCATGGTCATTGCGATCCTCATGGTGATGATCGGGCTCGCCGCGCTCGTGCAGCTGCCGATTGCGCAGTTCCCCAACATCGCTCCGCCACAGATCCAGCTCTGGGCGACGTACGTCGGCGCCGACGCGTTGACTCTCGAACAATCGGTTTCCACGCCGACTGAGCAGCAGATGAGCGGTGTGGATAACATGCTGTATATGTACTCCATTAACTCGAACAACGGCCAGGTGCGGCTGAATGTGATCTACGACGTCGGCACCGACCCGAACATGAACCAGATTCTCACGCAAATGCGCTACCAGCAGTCAGAATCCCAACTGCCGATTGAGGTGCGCAACTACGGGATCACGCTCCGTAAGGCGGTTGCGAGCCCGCTCGCGCTCTTCTCTGTGTACTCCCCCAACGGGACTCATGATGCACTGTTTCTCACCAACTATGCCAATATCAACATCAACGATCCGATGACGCGCGTGTCCGGTGTTGGTCAAGTCAATGTCTTTGGTGCCGGTCAATATGCGATGCGCTTCTGGGTACGGCCAGACACGCTAGCCAAGCTCAATATCACTGTGAATGAGATTATTGAGGCACTCACCAAACAGAATAGTGTGAACCCGGCAGGCCAGATCGGTGCTGAACCCGTGCCACCCGGACAAGTCTTCACCTATACCGTGCGGGCGCGAGGCCGCCTCAGCAGTGTTGAGGAGTTCGAGAATATTATCGTCCGCGCTAATCCTGATGGCTCGATCGTGCGGATGAAGGATGTGGCGCGGGTGGAACTCGGCTCGCAGACCTATAATATGCAGGGACGCATCAATGGCCGCCTGCGGCATTGATCGCCATCTACCAGGTACCCGGGTCGAACGCCCTCGAGACGATGAACCGCGCGAAGGCGCTGTTGGACGAGATCAAGACGCGGTTCCCGGCTGATATGGATTATGAACTCACTCTTGATACAACCCGCGCAGTGAGTGAAGGCATCAAAGAGATCGTAGAGACACTTTTTATCGCGATTGCATTGGTGACGCTTGTCGTGTTTCTCTTCTTGCAGGGCTGGCGGGCGACGTTGATTCCTTTGCTGGCGGTGCCGGTGTCCCTGGTCGGGACGTTCATTGTCTTTCCGTTCTTGGGTTTCTCGATTAACACCTTGTCACTCTTCGGGTTGGTGCTCGCGATTGGCCTCGTGGTCGATGATGCGATCGTGGTGGTTGAAGCCGTCGAACGTCATATCGAGGAAGGTCTATCTCCGCGCGACGCGACCTTGAAAGCGATGGAGGAGGTGTCCGGCCCGGTGATCGCCATCGCGCTGATCTTGGTGGCGGTATTCATCCCCTCCGCTTTTATTCCTGGCATCACGGGTGGGCTCTATCAGCAGTTCGCGGTGACGACCGCAGTGTCGGTGGTCATTTCCGCCTTCAATGCACTCACCCTGAGCCCGGCGCTGGCGGCTCTGTTGTTGCGACCGCGTACGCCAACCCGCGGACCACTCGGGGCGTTCTTCCGCGGGTTTAATCGTGTATTCAATCGCCTCACTGATGGTTACGTAAACTGGTGTGCCTTTCTGATCCGCAAGGTGGGGTCGCTCTGTTGTTGCTCGTCGCGTTTTCCGCACTTGCGGGCTGGTTCGGGTCGCGGCTGCCCACCAGTTTTCTGCCGCAAGAGGACCAGGGCTATTTCTATTTGAATGTGCAGCTCCCAGTCGCTTCCTCGCTGCAACGGACCGACGAGGTGTGTAAACAGATTGAGGCGATTCTGAAAGAGACGCCGGGAATCGAGACCTTCAATATGGTCGTCGGCTTCAGCATGCTCAGTTTCTCGAACACGACTTTCAACGCCTTCTCTTTCGTCATGCTCAAACCCTGGGAAGAACGCGACCCGGAGGGGTTAACGGCCGAGGTTATCATGCGCCGTCTCAATCAACGGCTCGCCGGATTGATGGAAGCGCAGGCGTTCGCTTTCTCGCCACCGGCGATTCCTGGCGTTGGTACTTCTGGTGGTATCACGTTCATGCTGGAAGATCGTTCCGGCCAGAGTGTCGAATTCTTGGCACAGAACACCAGCAAGTTTCTTGAAGTGGCTCGCACGCGCCCCGAGTTTGCGTCCCTGACCACGACGCTCATCCCCAGCGTCCCGCAAGTCTTTGCTGATGTTGACCATGACAAGGCGATGAAGCAAGGGGTCGATTTAAGTGCGGTCTACCGGACGCTCCAGGCATTTATGGGTGGGAGCTTCGTGAATTATTTTAACCTCTTCGGACGTGTCTGGCAGGTCTATGTTCAGGCCGAGGGTGAATATCGCACGACGCCGGAGAATGTTGGCCAGTTCCGGGTCCGCAATGCGGAAGGACAAGCGGTGCCGCTGTCGACCTTGATGAGCATGAAGACGATATACGGACCGGAGTTTACCATCCGCTTCAACGGCTACCGGGCGGCGCAGATCAACGGCAGCGTAGCGCCCGGCTATAGTACTGGCCAAGCAATGGCAGCGCTAGAGCAGGTGTTCGCTGAGACGATGCCGGCTGAGATGGGCTACGACTACATGGGCATGTCATTCCAGGAAAAACAGGCGGCTCAAGGAGTGAAACCAAGCGTGGTCTTCGGGCTCTCACTGATAGTAGTGTTTCTCATTATGGCGGCGCAGTACGAAAGTTGGACGTTACCGTTCAGTGTGTTGCTCAGTACGCCGATCGCAGTTTTCGGCGCATTTCTGGTGCTCTGGTTACGCGGGTTCGAGAACAATGTGTATACCCAAGTCGGCCTGATCATGCTCATTGGACTGGCGGCCAAGAACGCCATCCTCATTGTCGAGTTCGCCAAACTGGAGTCTGAACGAGGTACTCCTCTGATCGAGGCCGCGTTGACCGGCGCGCGGTTGCGCTTGCGTCCCATTCTGATGACCGCGTTTGCCTTTATTTTGGGGGCAGTGCCATTGGCGATTGCTACGGGGGCGGGGGCACAGTCACGGCAAGTCCTTGGGACGGCAGTCATTGGCGGCATGACCACGGCATCACTGATAGCTATCTTTCTCGTTCCGGTTTCCTTCTACGTGGTCGAGCGACTCTTTCACCGGAGAAAAGTCTCGCCACCTCCGCAGGAGATAGAACCTCCTATGATGAAGGTAGCGGATTGATCAGGAAGCCGCGGTGGAGATTCTCGCTGCGCTGCGACGTGGATGAACGATGAGCACATTTGACGAGATTTTGGCCCAAGTGATCGACTTGCTCCAGCGCGAAGGGCGGGTGGCCTACCGCGTCTTGAAGCGCCGCTTTGCACTCGATGACGAATACATAGAGGACCTCAAGGCGGACCTGATCGACGCCAAACGCCTCGCAGTCGATGAAGATGGCAAGGTGCTTGTGTGGGTCGGGGCTTCGCCAGTTCAAAGTTCCGAGTTCAAAGTTCTAAGTTCCACCCAGCACCAAAGCAGTTGTCAGTTCTCACGTTGCCAGTTGTCAGTCCCCAGCACCCAGCCCCAGCCCCCAGTCCCTGAGCCGAACGCCGCCAATTGACGGTGATGTTCTGTGACCTCGTGGGCTCGACTGCGCTCTCGACGCAACTTGATCCCGAAGAATTGCGCGAGGTGGTACGTGGCTACCAGGAAACGAGCGCCGCCGTGATTGAACGCTTTGGTGGTCACATTGCGCAATATCTGGGCGATGGATTGTTGGTGTACTTCGGCTATCCCGTCGCGCATGAAGATGATGCCCAGCGGGCGGTACGGACAGGATTGGAATTGTCGAGGCACTTCAGCAACTAGGTTCCCTTCCCCTCGAGAGAGGCCAGGGTGAGGGGACACGGTTACCACCATCCCTTGCAGGTGCGCATCGGCATCCATACCGGTCCTGTCGTGGTTGGCGAGATGGGAGGTGGAGTAAAGCGAGAGCTACTGGCGTTAGGCGAGACACCCAACCTTGCCGCGCGCATTCAGGGGCAAGCTGATCCTAATACCGTAGTCATCAGCGCAACCACCTATCGCTTGGTGGAAGGCTTGTTTGAATGTGAGGACCGCGGACAACCAGAACTCAAAGGGGTAGCGACCCCGCTGACCCTCTATCGCGTGGTCAAGGAGGGTGAAGCGCAAAGCCGGTTTCAGGTCGTCGCACGCAAAGGCCTCACCCCGCTTGTGGGGCGCGAACATGAGTTTGGGCTGTTACGTGAGCGTTGGGAACGGGTAAGAGACGGGGAAGGGCAGGTCGTGCTGCTCAGCGGCGAGCCGGGTATTGGCAAATCGCGACTCGTGGAAGCGCTCAAGGACTCTCTCAAGCACGAGGGTGTAAGCTGCCTGGAATTACGCTGTTCGCCGTATCACCAAAACAGTGCGCTCTATCCGGTGCTTGAGCATTTGCAGCGAGTCTTGCAGTTTCAGCAAACCGATTCCTCTGAGCAAAAGCTGGAGAAGCTGGAGCATGCCTTGGGGCGTAGAAGTGGAGCTTACGGACTCTCTGACAACTCAATGGTGCAAGTCATTGCGAGCGTAGCGAAGCAATCTTTGCCCGAAACAGAGATTGCTTCGTCGCCTCCGGCTCCTCGCAATGACACTGCCCGTCTGCAGGAGATGGTCCCATTGTTTGCTTCTCTTTTGTCACTTCCACTTCCCGATCGCTATCCTCCCCTCTCTCTGAGTCCGCAGAAACAGAAAGAGAAGACCCACGAAGCGCTCGTCACCTGGCTCTGTGCCGAGGCTCAGCAGCAAGCCGTGACGTATGCGTGGGAGGATTTGCACTGGGCCGATCCGTCTACTCTCGAATTGCTCACGCTCTTTCTGGAGCAAGTGCCGACGACACGGGTGCTTGCCGTACTGACCTTTCGGCCTGAGTTTACGCCGCCGTGGGGTTCTCATTCCTATCTCAGCCAGATTCTCCTCAGTCGGCTGAGCCGGACGCAGGTGGGACTGATGGTGGAGAAGGTCGACACGGACGGCAAGAGCGCTGCCCGCCGAGGTCGTGCAACAGATCGTGAGTAAGACCGATGGGGTGCCGTTGTTTGTTGAAGAACTCACCAAGACGTCTTGGAGTCTGTAGAGTCTAGAGAGTCTATTGAGTCTGAAGAGAAACTCGGCCAGTCATCCCTACGGTTGGGCATTCCCGCCACGTTGCAGGATGCATTGATGGCCCGACTGGATCGGCTCGGCGCAGCCAAAGAGATCGCGCAAGTCGGAGCGACGATTGGGCGCGAATTTAACTATGACGTTACTCCAGGCCGTCTCCCCACTCACCGAGGACACGTTGCAGCAGGGGCTACGGCAATTAGTTGAGGCGGAGCTGGTCTACCAGAGTGGGCGACCGCCCCAGGCA
Organism: uncultured delta proteobacterium; assembly: GCA_963733195.1. Classification (GTDB taxonomy): domain Bacteria; phylum Desulfobacterota; class Binatia; order Bin18; family Bin18; genus VGTJ01. The sequence continues at coordinate 16,763 of CAVTCR010000037.1, read as the reverse complement.
ACGTATCTCTTCAAGCATGCGCTTATTCAAGACACGGCCTATCAGTCCTTGCTCAAGAGTCGTCGCCAGCAGTTGCATCAACAAGTAGCGCAAGTATTGGTGAAGAAGTTTCCGCAGACCGTCGAGACCCAACCGGAGCTAGTCGCGCATCACTACACCGAGGCGGGCCTCATCGTACAGGCGATTCCCTATTGGCAGCAGGCGGGCGAGCTGAGCCAGCAAACGTCTGGCGCTCAAGGAAGCGATTGCGCACCTGAACCAGGGGATGGCGCTGATCGGCACGCTGCCGCCGTCACCGGAGCGCGACGGGAAAGAACTGGACCTGCGCACTCGGCTTGGTATGGCTTGGCTGGCGCTCGAAGGCTGGGGAGCGCCTGAGGTGTGGACCAGCCTCCACCCGGCGCTGGGGTTGGCCAAGTCCCTCGGCCGCCACGAGGCGTTACTGCCGATCTACTGGGGACTGTGGATGTATGTGATGGTCCAGGGCCGCGTCGCTGAGTCGCTGGACTGGGTCAATGACATGCTGGCGACTGCAGAGGCCAGTGGCGATTCGGATCTGTTGATCGTGGCACACTGGGCGGCATGCATCACCCACTATTGGCGGGGAGATCTCGACCCATCCCGCGAGCATGGACGACAGAGTGCTGGCGCTGTATGACGAGGAGCAGCACCGCTCACCTCGCCGACCTCATGAACACCGACCCGAAAAGTGACTGTCGGCATCCACGGTTCCCTGGGAACCTGGATGCAGGGCTATCCGGATCGTGCCGTGCAGCTCTGCGATGCCAACGATGCGCACGCACGCCGGCGCGGCCATCCCTTTCGACCTCGGCTTGGGCGCTCACCGTGGGCGGCCTGGTTTGGGATCACCGCCGTGAACCCGAGCAGATGCTGGCGCGGGTCGAGGAAGCCGAGCGGCTAGGCCGCGCGCATAGTTTGCCTTTTATCTCGGATGTGCTGGCGCAGCTGATGAAGGGAATTGCCTGGCTGCGGGCCGGGCGCCTCGCCGAGGGCATTCCACAGCTGCGGGGTGCAATGGAAACGATGGAACGCGCATGGCGGCGAGCTTTGGATGCCGTACTGGCGAGCGGTCCTGGCCGAAGGCTTGGCGTTGAGCGGGGATATCGAGGGCGGATTGCAGTTGATCGAGGACAGTCTCACGCAGATTGCGCGGCCGGGCTGGGAAGAGCGCTGGTACCTGGCCGAAATCCTGCGGCTTAAAGGCTGGATGCTTGCGCTTCAAGGCGACCTCGCCGGCGCGGAGCAGAACTACCTGGCCTCGCTCGACGTTGCCCGCGAGCAACAAGCCAAGTCCTGGGAATTACGCACCTCGACCAGCCTCGCCCGCCTCTGGCAGCAGCAAGGCAAGCAGCCAGAAGCTCACAAATTGTTGTCAGATGTCTACAACTGGTTCACCGAAGGATTTGATACCAAAGATCTGCAAGAGGCAAGGGCGCTGTTGGAGGAACTGTCCTTGGATGGGTAAGGTATAAGAAAAGACAGTTAAGAGATACACTGCGATGCTCCATACAGAAACCGCTCATATTCACCTCGACTATCGAGGCATTGCCTGGATTGATGACACGAATGTAAAGTCATCGAAGTCGTGCTGGATAAGACCGCTTATGGCTTTAGTCCAGAGGAGATCACTTTCAATATCCTGATCTCTCGTTAGCGCAAATTCATGGCCCTTTCCTACTATTATGATCATCAAGCGACAATAGACGCGGAAATAGAGCGGCAAGTGAAGGAAGTTGATGTACGCGCGGTACAAGCAGCATCGACTCACCCTTCCGTAAACGCATGCGGGCAATGGGCAAATTACCGTGAGTGTCAAGCTCTACATGGATGTGCACGTTCCACAGGCAATCACTGTAGGACTGCGTCTGCGTCAGGTGGATGTTCTGACTGCCCAGGCGGATGGTGCACGGGGTTCTCCGACCCAGATTTGCTTGACCGCGCCACGGCACTGGAGCGCATCTTATTCACTCAAGACGACGACTTGCTACGCGAGGCAGCAGAACGGCAGCAGAGCAGAAAGGTCTTTGCCGGCGTGATTTATGCGCATCAAGAGAGGGTTTCAATCGGCCAATGCATAAAAGATCTGGAATTCCTCGCCAAAGCTGGTGAGCTTGAGGATTTCGCGAATAAGGTTGAATATTTGCCATTAAAATAGAAGCCTGAGAGCTGCGAACAGAAAAGAGAAGACGCTACGTGCGATATCCCAGTAGTTGGGAGCGAAAGATGAGCATTGTTCCAAAAATGAATCATGGAGAGATGTGTTAATGGTTTGATCCACATGGAGGAACGTATGGCAGAGAACCGACAGGCCAAGAGGACTTTAGACGCTCTGCTTGAGCAAGCCCGTGGGATCGCCCAGATGGCAGCGGAGCGTACACAGGCTATCGATCAGCAACGACGGTTGCCCGATGATTTGATGACCGCCATGAAAGAGTCAGGTTTGCTCCGCATCCTACAGCCAGCCCACTGGGGCGGCTATGAGATGGACCTGGGGACCTTCGTGCGTGTGGCAACCGAGATTGCCAAGGGAGATACCTCAACCGGGTGGGTCTATTGCATTTTAGGGGTCCATAATTTCTGGATCGGCTATGTGGAGCCGGAATTGCAGCACGAGATCTGGGGCAAGGACTCAAGTGTGATGATGGCCGACTCTTTTGCTCCGGTGGGAAAAGTCCAACCAGTGTCCGGGGGGTACCGGCTCAGTGGTCGCTGGAGCTTCTTAAGCGGTTTGTGGTGCAGCGATTGGGTCGCGGTCGGCGCGCAGGTTACTCCCGAACAAGGCGGCAATCCCGAATGGACGATGTTCTTCGTTCCGAAGACGGATTACCGGGTGGATGATCAATGGCATGTCGTCGGCATGCAGGGGACAGATAGCAATACGATTGTAGTTGAGGATGCGTTTGTGCCCCGCCACCGGGTCTTCTGGTTAGAGCGCTCACAACGGACTGGTGAGAGTCCCGGACACAAACTGAATTCCGGCCCGTTATATCGGCTTCCCTTCATTCCTACCCTTGGGATCGCGCTGGTGCCCACATCCGTCGGCTCTGCGCGGACGGCCATCGCGCATTTTCAGCAGGGGGTGCAGACGCGTGTCCCTGTCTATATGACGGGTGGGACATCACAACAAGGAATGGCCAGCGCTCAGATAGCCTTGGCCGAATCCTCCACGACGTTAGACGCAGTGGAAGGGCTCATGCTGCGGTGCGCCGAGGAAATCATGTCGTTGTATAGTCACGAACGACGCCTGCCGACAGAGCAAGAGCGGATGCGGTACTACGCTTGGCGCAGCTACATGGTGCGCCAAGCCACCCGGGTCGTGGATCGCATGTTTGAGTTGAGCGGCGGCCGTGCCTTGTATCTCCAGCATCCGCTCCAGCGGATTTGGCGTGACGTGCACGCCGCCAGCCAGCATCTGGGCTTACAGTTCGAGTTTGCTATGGAGTCCTATGGTCGGACCTTAGTCGGATTACCCAGTGGGTCGCTCATGTAGCCGTCTTCGGTGCATTACGCCGCATCCACACGAACGATCCGCTCCAGGAACAGCCACTGTCCGTTGCTTTCACCAAGCGATCTTCATACTCACCGGCAGCGGCGATCTTGCTACCGCCTTCTTTGGTGGTCGAGGTCATCAACAGAAAGCAGGTGCAGCGGGCTTCATTACCGTTGATCTCCGGGAGAATGTTCGTCACATAGTGCCGCAGATTAGGCGAGGTTGCGGTCAAGTTCTTGACACTCGCAATGAATTTGTCGAGCTCCTTATGTGCAGCAAACTTCCCAATGATGCCGTGGAACACGCCATCTGGAGCAAATGTGTTCGCCCAACCTTGATAGTCCTCATGGTCGATAGCGTAATTGTACCGGGCGATCAGTTCCGCAATTGCCGCCTTATCCCGTGCGATGTCATCCTGGCTCATAGTGTTCCTCCTTATGCGTATAGGTCCAGATACTTTAGTCCCGAACCGGTATTAAACAATACCACGCGTTCCTCTTTCTTTACTTGACCACGTTCGAGGAGTTTTTTCAGCGCCGGCACACACGCTGCTCCCTCTGGCGCCGCAAAGATCCCTGTGGTTGCGCCAATGTCGGCCACGGCCTGCATGATCTCGGCATCGCTTACACTCACCGCGGTTCCACCACTACGACGTAGAATGTCAAGGATGAGGAAATCGCCGATTGCTTTGGGCACGCGCAACCCCGCTGCAACGGTGTGGGGATTGGTAATCTCGGCGCCCACGTTGGTATTCGCAGTAAAGGCCTGCACAATCGGGGCACACCCTTCCGCTTGGACGGTCACCATGCGTGGTCGTCTCGCGCCGATCCAGCCCAGGCGTTCCATCTCATCAAACGCTTTCCACATGCCGATGAGTCCTGTGCCTCCGCCTGTCGGATAAATGATCACGTCGGGCAACTCGCCGTGCAGTTGTTCCACGAGTTCGTAACCCATCGTCTTTTTGCCTTCGATGCGATAGGGCTCCTTGAGGGTCGAGACATCAAACCAGCCTTCACGCTCTTTTCGTTCCGCAACGATACGCCCGCAATCAGTGATGACCCCGTCCACCAGTGTTACGTGGGCGCCGCACTGTTGGCACTCGATCAGGTTGGCTCGTGGAACGTCACGGGGCATGAAGATATAGGCTTCGAGTCCGGCACTCGCCGCGTATGCTGCCAGTGAACCTCCCGCATTACCTGCGGTCGGCACGGCGAGTTTGCGTAGCGCCCAGCTCCTTCGCCATCGACACCGCGACGGCCATGCCGCGAGCCTTAAACGATGCCGTCGGGTTCAACGACTCATCCTTGATGTAGAGGTGGCGCATGCCGAACTGCTCACCCAGTCGTGGCGCGGGCAGCAACGGAGTCCAGCCCTCCCCAAGGGTGACGATATTCTCTTCTCGCTCGACCGGGAGCACTTCACGATACCGCCAGAGCGTGGCAGCGCGCGCGGCCAGCGCAGCACGCGTCAAAGTTACCGCAGCACGCTCTAGGTCGTAGTGGACGAGCAATGGCTTGCCGCATTGCTGGCACAGGTTGTACAGCCTCCCCGGCTCATACTCGGCGTGACATGACGAGCAAGACAAATGGGTCACGTTCATAGATGCCACCGCCCTTTTATTTCAGGCCAATTCTTCCAAGAGCACTTTGGCCTCTTGCAAGTCCTTGGTGTCAAACCCTTCGGTGAACCAGTTGTAGATCTCGGATAACATCTGGTGAGCTTCTCTGTGCTGTCTTGCCTTGCTGTTGCCACAGCCGCGCCAGGCTCATCGCGGCACGCAGTTCGAGCGACTTGGCTTGTTGCTTTCGAGCAATTTCAATGGCTTTGAGAAACAGCTCGCTTCGGCCTCGCCTGGGGGCGAGGTGTTAGGGGCTGGGGGCTGGTGACTGTTAACTTAGACTCTGACGACTGTGAACTTTTGCAGCGTCAGCTCGCCTGTCAGCCGATACAGCTCCGCCTCGTAGAAACGCTCCCCAGTTTTGTCTACCAGAGCCAGCGCCTCGGCCAGCACGCTCAGCCCTTCTTCTACCTGGCCCACTTTCCCATACGCCTCGGCCAGCAGGGCAAGAAAATACGGCCGTGCAATCTCTGCCCCCGTGGCCTGGTAGGCGGCCAGGCCCTGGCGCATCTGGGTAATTCCTTCCTCTCCCTGTCCCTGCTCGGCCAGCGCCCAGCCCTGCAGGATAGTCCCCACGCCAACCAGAACGGAAACCCTGCTCGTCAGAGAGCGCCATAGCTGCCTCTGCCCGCTCTTGAGCTACTTGCCCCTCCCGGCGGAACTGATGGAGACAGGCAGCAAAGCACTAGGGCAAAAGCCAGGCTATAGGGGTGAGACAGCTCCTGGGCCAGGGTGAGCGCCTCGTGGCTCCTCTTCAGGGCCTGGTCCGGATAGCCCAAGAGCCACAGGACCTAGGCTGCATAGAGACGGCAAGCCACCCCAGGGTCATACCCCGTAGAGGAAGGCTAGAGAGTGGTGCTGCTGGGGATCGTACAGGGCAATGCCCTGCTCTAGGTGCTCTCGGGCTGAGGACAAACTCTCCTAGCCAGTACTAAGGTGTCTCCCAGCGCATTGTGGGCTTCCAGAAGGAGAGCGGAGTCTTGTGCGCGCTGGGCCAAGCGTAAGGAGCTGCTCGCCCAGCTCACGGGCCGTCTGTAACTCCGCCCGCACTAGTATAAAACGTCCACAGTCCCACACAGCACCGGGAAGAGCTGAGGAGTCTCTCCGATCTGCTGGCACAGCTCGCGCGCCGGGTGTAGGCTGCTTCCACTTCCGGGGCCGCATAGCCCTTGGTGGCTCATCAACGCCGGCCCAGAGTGAGCTGCAGCGTGAGTTCGTGCTGGGTGCGCTCGGGAGTGTCCGGCAGGGTCTTGAGCAGCTCTAGGGCCGTGGTGAGGTGAGTGATCGCTTCCGTATTGGCCGACCGTTGCACCGCCTGTTGTCCAGCAAGCTGGAGATACTCTACTGCCTTCTGGGTGTTGCCACTGCGACTGTAGTGATGCGCTAACTCGCTGTAGTGTCCTCTAACCGGTCGTGAAACAGCTGCTCGATCGCTTGCGCCGTGCGTTCGTGCAACGACTTTGCGCCGCTCCTGCAGCACCGAGTTGTAGGCGACTTCCTGGGTCAGCGCATGCTTGAAAATGTACTCGACTTCGGGAAATGCGGGCTGTTCGTAGAGAAACTCTTTGTGTTGCAGGGACGGCAAGGAGACGATATAGTTCCTCTTCGGGCTGGGCGATTACCTGGCGGATCAGACTCAGCGGAAACTCCCGCCCGATGACCGCGAGCTGCTGGAGCAGGGCTTTCTCTTCTGGAGCGAGGCGGTCGATGCGGGCAGCGAGGACGCCTTGCACGGTGGTCGGGATATGCAGATCCGTTGGTAGATGGCGCGACGTGCCGACGCTCCACGCGCTCACGCACTAAGTACGCCCTGCTCAGCTAATTCCTGCACGATCTCTTCCATGAAAAACGGCGTGCCTTCGGTCTTCTCCAGAATGAGCTGTTTGAGTGCTTGTAGGGGCGCACCATGGCCGGTCGCCCCTACGGTGGCTCACCCAACAAGGCGCGTCAAGAAACTCTTCCGCCTCGGCTTTGCCGAAGGGCGCCAAGCGCAGTTGGGTGTAGTACGTCTTCTGTCCCCACTCGTGGCGATACTCGGGGCGATAGTTCACCAAGCAGCAGCACCTTGGCACTGGCCACACTCTCACTCAGGACATCGAGAAACCCCTGTGTCTCACTATCGATCCAATGCAAGTCTTCAAAGATGAGGATGAAGGGTTGGTTGAGACTCTCGCGCAGAAAGAGTTTCTTGATGGCTCAAACGTTCGCTTGCGCCGGATCTGCGGGTCCATCTGCTGCAACGGTGAGGGCTGCTCTTCCATGCCCAACAAGGCAAACAGATAGGGCAGGGTGTCTTCGAGGCTGCGGTCTAAGGTCAAGACCTTGCCGGTGACCTTCTCGCGCCGTTTGCGCTCCTCGTCCTGAGGCTGGATGTCGAAGTAGCTCTTGAGGAGTTCAATTACCGGCAGATAGGGCGAGGCTTTGCCATGGAGACCGAGTAGGCTTCGAGCACCAGACAGCCGCCTTGGGAGAGCAATTTGAATTCATAGAACAACCGCGACTTGCCCAAGTCCAGGTTCACCCATCACGCCCACGATCTGACCATGCCCCGCCTTGGCTTGCTCAAAAGCCCGCTGCATCTGCTCCAGTTCGCTCTGCCGCCCGACAAACCGGGTCAGCCCCCGGCGGGCAGCGACTTGCAGTCGGGTGCGCAACGGCCCTGCGCCCAGCACTTCATAGACGTTCAGCGGCTCTTCTACTCCTTTGATGTGTGTCTGGCCGAGATTCTTGAACTCAAAGTAGCCGTCCGTGAGTTTGTGGGTATGGGCGGTGACAAGAATGGAGCCCGGCGCCGCTAATTGTTCCATCCGGGCGGCTAAATTGGTGGAGTGCCCCATCGGGACATAATCGGTATGCAAGTCCTCCTTGCGGATCGAGCGAACCACCACTTCGCCGGTATTCACCCCGACCCGCATCAACAGCGGCGGATGTCCTTTGGCTCGCAACGTGTCGGCATAGCGACGCATCTCCTCTTGCATGCGGAGTGCCGCATATAATGCCCGTTGGGGGTGATCCTCATGGGCAAGTGGCGCGCCGAACAAGCGCAAAGATGCCATCGCCCAAGGCTTGCGCCACATAGCCCTCATAGCGATGGACGGCATCCATCATCAGCTGCAAGGCGGGGTCAATAATCGCCCGCGCTTCTTCGGGGTCGAGTCCTTCGATCAATGCGGTCGAGCCCTTAGATCAGCAAACAACGCGGTGATGGTTTTGCGCTCGCCATCCGCCACGGACACTGCACGGATACGTTCGGCTAAGTGGGGTGGCGTCTATGACTGGGGGTTGGGGACTGGCAACTGATACTTTAGCACTGATTTCGCCCATTTCCCCTTTTCGCCCTCCGTATTGCCGTTTCTCCGTTTCTCCTTTTCTCCCTTTATCCTTTCCCCTATCCAAACAAGCATCTTGCCGTCTTGGTCAACCGCGAGCCTGTCCACTTCAATGAGTTCGGCTTTGAGGTCGTCCAGCGTCTCGTCGTCCAGCGTGAACTCGCGTTTGAGCATCCGGTAAGAAATCTGGCCTTTGTCCTGGAGGAGGGTAGTGGCTTGTTTGACGATGTCAGAGAATTTCATCGGCGCTCCTGTGCGTGCTCATGGCATCTGAGGCAGGTACGCAAACAAGCATCTTAGAGGCGCGGAGCGTGACGGCTCCACCCGCCGCCTGAAGGTACTGGCGAGGGATGACCACCCATCTTAGCCAATATTCGTGCCACTCGTCCAGCGTTCACTGTTCCGTCTCTCTTCAACGCGTTGACTTAGTCCCTAGCAACGCCTTCGCCTCTTGTAAGTCCTTGGGTAAATCCTTCGGTGAACCAACCATGTTACCCTAGGCGAGATCCGTGTATTTTTCCAGCTCTTCTCTGCCCTCTTGTCTTGCACCGTACAGTCGCTGCACTAGTGCCGTAGCCCGGATGCAATCCGGGATTCCTGTGCACGGATTTTGCTGCACGCTAGTTAGGCGATGCAACTGAGAGAACACAAAGCGCAACGTTCCTCGCCTTCCTGTTGGGCAACGCTGCGCGTTTGTCCAACTCTACATTACTTAAGAAACCGAGCTCATGTTCGTGACGCGGTCTTGTACTGCCTGAAAGTCTTCAGGCAGTGGGCAGGTGAATTGCACGCGTATTCCTGTCTGTGGGTGGAGAAAAGAAAGCATTTCGGCGTGCAGACAGAGGCGCTCGTTTTCCATCTGCGTGCCATACACAGCATCGCCAACGATGGGATGTCCGAGGGCGGCGAGATGAACGCGAATTTGGTGGCGAACTCCAGTAGGAATCGTCACGCGCACTAACGTGTGACGGGCAAAGTGCGCGACTGACGTGAAGAAAGTGTGAGCCTCCTGTCCGCTCCCTGTCGTTACTTCACGCATGCGTTGGCCATGTATGCCGCTTGGTATCAGCACCGATCGGTGCGAGCCGGTCTGCTGTAACTGTCCATGAACTAGGGCCAGGTATTGTTTCTTAACGGTCTGCTTGGCGAATTGTTCACGCAGCACAGTGTACGCATGAGGGATACGAGCTGCCACCAACACACCCGACGTAGCGGTGTCAAGGCGATGCACAACACCAGCTTCTAGTGTACGCGGGCTCGCCGTCGCCATCTCAGGAAAGTGGGCGAGCAGAAAGTTGGCGACGGTCGCTGTCTCGTCATGTCGCAACGCCACACTGGGGATGCCAATCGGTTTGTTGACTACAACAATAGCGTCATCAACCCAGAGAGTCTGAATAGGCAATTGCGGATTGGGAGAAAGCGTAAGGGGCGAGGTGAAGGTAACTGTATCTCCAAGCCGCACAGGGGACCCTTTGACGCTGACGCGACCGTTAATGCGAGCGTGGCCTGCAGCAAGCCGCTCGATAATCTCACGACGTGTTATTTCTGGCAAATGGGCAATGAGGAAAGTATCGAGCCGCCGCCCGCTATCTGAGTCACAGACAAGCCACTGCTGCACTGTGTCGCTGGCTACGGTGGTAGCTAGTTGTGTGAGAGGTTGGTTTTCATCCACCCTTCAACATTCCGTAGAAATTGCCCGAACGGATCTTCACCTGGCAGCGGGGCGAAGTACGCCTTACGCATGTAGTCGAGAGCCCCGGAGTAATACTCAAAATTCTTTGACAACTCTTGAAACAACAGAAATCCGGTCTGATAGAGCGCGACGTCGAGTTCTGACACCTTCAAGTACGAGCGTCGCCCTTCGGAGAAGTAATACTCCAGCACGCCATCCTGCTCGACATGCGTACGAAACAAGCCGCTCATGAAAAGGGTGTAGTCCCCCACGTACTTGCGAAACTCGCGTTCACGATGAACCGGGTGCTGGACTCGATCTGTTGGACTGAGATAGGCATTCAACATTTCCACCACACTGTCGAGTCGTCGGCCTTTCGGTGTTCGTACGCGATAGAGGTGGTCTGTGTGTGCGAACGTCGTCAAGACGCTAGCGACATAGTCCGTAATGGCTGCATCGTTCAAGCCGAGCTCACGGAAGCTTTGCTGTGCACATTGCAAGAAAAAGGACTTCAGCCGATCATTGCCTACAATCATTTTCCCCATAACACAAATTATACTAGCAAGATGTGCGAAAAGGAAATAGACTGCATCCATTCTCGCGAGACGGGGGCGCTTATGGACACGCATATTACTGTCAGCCATTCTTTTTTGTCCCTGCGAATACGAAGCACCTGGCGCCTCTGGACCCTGATGGTAGTGCCTGTCGTACTGCTCACGTCCTGCCGCGATTCTGTACGCTCAGGCTCCGATGAGTATGTGCAAGTTGAAGTTAAAGGGGTGAGTTTCGATCCTGCTGTGAATTCACCAGTTGTTATTTTACAAAACCAGGAGCAGACGAAAGCGATTCCCATTTGGGTCGGTATGGCTGAAGCGCAAGCGATTCATCTGCAGTTGGAGGGAACCGTCCTCCCTCGTCCCATGACGCATGATCTCCTGAAGAATATTCTTGAGAAAGTCGGGGTAGGGTTCGAGAAGGTCGTTGTGACCGAGATGAAGGATAATACCTACTATGCCTTCATCTATCTTGCGAACGGAAAAAATCCGCTGCAGATCGATAGTCGCCCGAGTGATGCGATTGCGTTGGCCCTGCGTTTTCATCGCCCCATTTTTGTCGCAGCCCGCCTCTTTGAGGTGGCGTTACCTGGCGGCGAGGCGCATGCAGTCAAGCTAGAGCCGATTCATGGGAGCATGACTCAGATTTTTTAGTGTTTCCCTAGCAAAGGAGGATTTCATGACGAGTCTATTGGAAGAGAAAGAGGAACTACGTGATTTGGTGACGCGCTACTGTCTGTACATTGATTCTGGACGTTACGACGATTGGGTGGGAACCTTTACTGAGGATGGCGTCTTTGACAGTCCGATTCTCGGCCGCTGGCAAGGCAAAACGATGCTCAAGCAATTCACCGAGAAGTACCGTTCCTGGACAGGGAACGCACAACCGCGTCATTGCGTGATGAACGTGTTACTCAACGTTGAAGGTAATCATGCCACCGGTGAGTGCTATTTGCTCATGACTCACGCGAGTGAAGGGAAGACCGAGTTGATCGTTTCTGGTCGTTATGAAGACAGAATGGAAAAAGTGAATGGGAAGTGGTTGTTTACGGAACGCAAGGTGAAGCCGGATAATCGACCGGCGCATAGTTAATTTCCGGAAGAGGTATGGTGTAGAGACGCGACATGTCGCGTCTCTACCTACGTTTGTTGGTCTAACAGATGCGGTTCCCTTTTCAGTGCAAATACCCCCAAAGCACATCCAGATAGCTCTGCCAGCAAGAGCCAATATATCAAAGGCTGTGCCGGCCCAGCCTGCAGTAGCCCGATGATCCGTCCCAGTGCAAGACCGCCCAAGGACAAAGCTTGGACGAGTAGGGCTGGGTGTATCAAGCGATTCGTAGTGGCACAGTAGGCAAAGAACATTGCAAGGCCAATTTCCAAACCTCCGTAGGTTGCTTGGAAGTCGATGATTGCAGTTGAGGTTGGAAGTGTAATGTCGACAAGTCCAGCCATTGCAGTGGGCCAGAGCAAGAAAGCCAAGCCAAAGGCTCCGAACACCAGCGCAGAAAGTATGAGAGAAATTCGTCCGATGGTCATTGGCAAACGTGAATGGCTGTCACCTTAGTGCTCTATGAGCAATACCTGATGTTAAACTTCTACAGTGCTGCCATTGCCGCTGCAAGCTAGAAATTTCGGATACCGTTCTGGTAGGGGTTGGCTATCTTTTCCCTAATACGACGCTCGCGATGGTGAGCGGCGGGTTCTCCGTACCGCTTGCTGGGGCTGAGGCGAAAGAAGAGGCGGGTGGCTGAAGAATAAAAAGGAAAGTGCCGATAGTCCCTGTAAGGGACAATATGGTCTGTGATTGAACGAGTGACGTATGAACAAATACATGATTCGAATAGCTTTTGTAGTGGTATTCGGTGCTACTGTGCTGCTTGCCGGGTGTCGGGACGGAGAAAAGCCCAAAGCCAAGACCGTGCAATCTCCATCACCATCTGTTGGCCGGGAGTATGGCGAAACCCTACACGGAGCCATCAATCAAGCGCACGAAGCAAAAAGCGCGCTTGAAGCCTCCAGTAGAGCGCTTGAGGACGCAGATGAATGACAAAAGAGGAAAGCACAGTATACGCTGTGCCCCGACAGATTTTTACTTTATCTCGATCGCAATCTGTTTGTAGCGGGTTGCGCCAGCATTGGTGAGAATGTGAGTGACCCCTTTGACCTTCGGCATGAAGACTTCGCCATTCTTAGGGTGAACGGTTTGTCCATCAGAGTCTGGGCCTGGTGTGGTGAGGCGGAGCTTACTGCTTTCTAAACAGACGACAATTTCATCTACTTGGTGTGTATGTTGTGGTGTCGATTGTCCTGGTTCTAAGGTGAGACTCCAGGCTTTTATCCGTTCATTCTCAAAAACGAGTACAGGCTCGGCGGTCGTTTGTGCCAGGCTTTGGGAGGTGTGGAACAAACCTGTCACCAGATTCGTTCCACTGAGTATACTTACAAGGGCGCCGACACTTACGCCGATGACAAACTGTTTCATACAGTCTCAAGAGAGAGAGAACTTCGGAGGTCCTTCCTCACTCTTTGGCCCGTGAGACGTACTGCCCGGTTTCAGTATCAACCCGCACCGCCTCTCCCACAGCAATAAAGGCGGGCACGCGTACGACCAGTCCGGTCTCCGTCGTCGCTGGTTTGAGTTCGTTCGTGACCGTGGCGGTTTTCATTGCCGGCGGTGCATCGGTGACTGTTAAGTCAACGGTTTTCGGCAGCGAGACGCCAATCGGCTTCCCGTCGTAGAGCTCAATACGAATTTTGAGATTCGCTTTCAGATACAGCACTGAATCACCCAAATCATCTTTTGACAGGGAGATCTGCTCAAATGTTTCCGAATTCATAAAGAAATAGTCGCCACCTGATTCATACAGATACTCCATATCTTGCTGTTCAAGTGTGACGCGTTCGGCCTTTTCTTCTGAACGGAACCGATACTCGGTTTGTGTTCCACTGCGGAGATTGCGTAACTTGCTGCGGACAAATCCCCGCCAGTTTCCTGGGGTGACATGGGTCGTTTCCATAACGCGGTGGAGGTCATTTTGATGCATAATGACGTTTCCCACGCGCAACTGGGTTGCGGCTACCAACATACGGGCGCTCCTCCTGACGAACGATTGAGAATAAAGTTACTGTATCATTGGGGCAAAAAGAGGGAAAGGGATTTATTGCAACTGATCTTCTCCCGTCGCAGGTGGGCCAAAGATCGGAGAGGCATGATGATGGACAATGAACCAGTGCCCATCTTGTTGTTCAAAAATATTAGTGGTGAGTACCTGTGAACGCGAAGGACCATCATAACCGTGCGATTCGAGGTTTTCGATCAGCACTACCCAAGCGAGAGAGCCCGACACTTCCACGCGAACATCCGTCAGGGTGAAGCGCATGGAAAACGTGTTGTCAAAAATGCGCTCCCAGCTCGTCATAATCGGTCCCCATCCACAGAGCAGTGGCCATCCAGGATGAACACATTTAATGTGACTAGCACGTAACCAGACTTTTTCCATTTCTTTGATTTCGAGCGTTTCAAATGCACGATAGAACGCCTGATTCGCAGCAATGATCGATTGTATGTCTTCCATAGGGTACTCTTTTCTTCTCTCTTGTTTGGTGAGAGCGAAGTCGGGGAACATCTTCCTCCAATAACATTTACGGTTTGGGAGCCATAAATACGAGTACTGTGCTGCGCTCCGCGCTGGGATTGCGTACTGCGTGTTCGACACCAGACGGAGCGAGCGCTGCATGCCCAGGGCCGAGCACACGCGTTTCCTGACCAATACGGATTTCAGCGCTGCCTTGGAGCACGTAGTAGACTTTGTCTGAGCCCTTATGGGCGTGCGCGGTCTGTGTCTGATTGGGTTCAAAGCAGTACACGTCGCAAAACATCCGTTCAGTGTCAAAAATGTTGACCTTCTTCATCTTGTCAGACGCGAAGGCGACGAGAGCACCCACATCCTTAAATACATCCATACATTCCTCAGTCTGTCACGTGTATTTGTTCCCTTGTGTATACTGCACCTTCCCTAGGCATGACAAGCAATGGGAAATGTGTATTACGTCTTGGTTGCCGTCTTGCCAGAGCTATGGCATGAAAGGGCCACTGAAAGGGAAAAAAAGAATCATGCCGGAGTTACCTGAAGTCGAAACCGTGCGACGTAGCCTCGAACCGTTTCTGGTTGGTCGGACAGTCACGCAGGTCGAAGTTCGTGAGCCGCGTCTGCGTCGAACGCTTCCTGCTGGGTTTGCGCAAACACTCACCGGACGCACCATTCGTGCGATTGATCGTCGTGGGAAGTATCTGCACTTTCAGCTCGATGACCACAGGATATGGCTTGTCCATCTTGGTATGACCGGACAACTGATTGTCGAAACCCACGAGGCATTGCCCCTTCTGCATGACCATGTACGTGTGGCGCTGAGTTCTGGTCATTATCTTCGCTATAATGATCCCCGCCGGTTTGGGCTCATGGTGGTTGGAACTGTAGAAGAGATCGACGCGGTCACGAGGCTGGGATGTGAACCGCTGAGTAAGGATTTCACAGCTCGTTATCTCCTTAGTAAAGCATCCGGTACCAAGCGCACAATTAAAGATGTACTGATGGATCAACGTGTCGTGGCTGGGGTAGGGAACATTTATGCAAGCGAATTGCTCTTTCGTGCCGGGGTGCGCCCAGACCGCATCGCTACGGCGTTAGACCACGCTGCGATTGATCGGGTTGTCAAAGCGACCAAAGCCGTACTGCGGGACGCGATTCGTCATCGTGGGAGTTCTATCTCTGACTACCGGGATGGCGAAGGAAAAGAAGGTGGGTTTCAGCAACGTTTCCGAGTGTATGATCGTAATGGCGAACCATGTCGAACCTGTCGGACTGCCATTTGCCGCGAGACTCGTGGTGGGCGTAGTTCGTTTTTCTGTCCGATGTGCCAAGACTAGAGGTGTGGGCAGGTGCTGAGAGGTGCCTGTTCGTTATCGGTTGTTCCCCTTGAGTTTCGGATGCTCCCTGGCATACTACTGTAAAGGCTGGGAGGCAGAATACTTTCGAGAGGAGATGGTAGGTGTGGATCTTCCTCAGTGTCAGAAATGCAATAAAGGACTACTCGTGCCATTGTCAGACTTTGGTCCACGTGGAGCGTCCTTCCAGTACAAAGTCTGGAGTTGTATCAATCCAGTCTGTGGTTTTACCATCCGTATTGATAAAGGGATCGTGTTGTATGGAATGAAAGTTGGTGAAACGAAACGTCTCTAAGTACGGAGAGATCCGATGGCACGCGTTCGATAGTGCCTATCCCGAACCTCTTTCGCATCAGCACGTGAGTTTGTGTTCTCCCCGTGCCGTTCTTCTCTCATTTGCTTGGGACTTATCGAGCAAGTGAGAAATCTCTGCGAAAAACTGAGTTGAGAAAGGTAACGAGGCGGGAGCATTACTTCCGCCTCATCGGTTACCGTGCTGCTATCTAAGCGGGAAATCTGTTACTCCGCACCGATACCACCAATATAGGTCGTATACTGCCGGTGAGCGGGGAAGACTGTATCCCAGCGCAGTGTAGCGCTCTGGCTGTTCGCGAATTGGAGCGAATACGCGACCGATTGGATCGGTGTCGTCGGTGCTGCAGAGCTACCCCAGGTTGCAGGAGAAAGCGGGGCGTAATCGCAATAGCCAAACTGTCCACAGACAAAGCGGATGCGGAACCAGCCCCCGGTGCCCCTGGGGTGATGATCTGTGCAGTCGGTGCAAAGTTGACCTCATCAGGAAGACTGAACGTGATGGAGTGCGCGTTTTCATCTTCATCATATACAGCGAGATTGACCGTTGCTGCTGCATCACTTGTGACTCGGTCTTTCCACAGCCAGACCTCGGTACGACCGCTAAGGGTAGAGACGGAGAAGTAACGGAGGATGAGACTGAGCGGCGCGTCGCCACGAAGCCTCGCGGGCGGATAACCAGTAAGGTCGAGCGTTTGGACCCGGTTGCCACTGAATCCGTCGATCCGTTCGCGATTCCCATACAAGCCAGCTGGGGCGCAGTTTGCTGAAGCGCCTTGTTCTTCGATACAGCGGTTCAAGTAGAAACCAATCTGTACG
>CAVTCR010000036.1:0-34783 GCA_963733195.1 uncultured delta proteobacterium | reverse complement strand
CTGCCCATCGAAATAGACTCGTCCGCTTTTTCCGAGGTCAGTCGAGCCATTATCGATCTTGTCGTGTACATTGCGCGGAGGAGCTAACAGAGTGTCACGTCCCTGGGCAAAGGTTTGTTCCCGCACAAGTGCAATATAGGCTTTGTTGAGTTGCAGAGCCCGCTGACGAGAAGGTGCGACGAGAAAAGTGATATCTTGGTCCCCGCCAGCAGCAGCACGACGCACCGTGGGTTCATCGAGCATACCAGAGGGAAAGAAGCGGTGGAGTACCTCCTCATTTGCTCGGAACTCATCACCACCGGTTACACGACGGAAATAGGTGAGGATTTCTGGGGCGGCATGTCCTGCTTGCGGGACATCACGAATGCCACGCAGGTCTTGATGTCGCCAACCTTCTACCCCCGGCACTTTGCGGGCAAAAGCGAAAGTTTGATCGACTGTCACCCCGACCGTGCTATGGCATCCCATACAGAATCGGTGCTCTTCTTCAGTTTGGAGTCGTAACCTCCCCTGTGCGTCTTCAATAAAACCCTGCAACTGCCAACCAAAGTCGTTTTGCAACCCAACAAACGGTGATCCCTTGAATGTCGGAAGCTTTCCCTCTTCTTTATCGAGCAGTTCTTTTTCATACGCGCGCAAGAGCGCCCAATCATCGAGCCACATCCTTTTGCGTGCGTAGCGCACTTCTTTCATGCGTGCCGACAATAGTGTCGGTTTTTCCGGGTCGATATAACGCACAGTGTGGAGAAATTCTGTTCCCTCTGGGTAGCGATAGCGACTGACCGCAATCGGGCTTGCACCGCCTCGATAATGCGTCGGCAGTTTACGAATACGTGTCACCTGTGAGATCAGTTGCCCATCCCCATCAAAGTCAACACCAGCAGTGATCTCGCTCACGGGCTCAACAAGACGGTCTAGTTTGTCAGGTGGTGTTGTCGGTGCAACAGCAATAGCCGCTTCCAAGAGGGCAAGATTCACTTTGTAGATCTCACGGGAGATATTCCCCTGCCTATCCGTTTGGAAGATACGCGGCAGACGGATCATCACATCATCGGTATTCCCATTAGTGGGCCAGAACGTCCCAAGAAAGGGCTTGTAGCGAATCGCTCGCCAACCACTACCATCTTTGGCAAATCCTTCGTCGTCAAATCCTTGAGTAAGGTCGAGGTCCGGTACATACCCCGGAAAACCAGGTCGTCCAGTAAGAGCCAGGCGGAGTGGCGTATAGTTGTCGGTGCGAATGTACGAAAGGGTCTCCGCATCGCTGATCGTCGCTATGGTAGCGGAACGATCGACGAAGAGATTCTTCCACCGATTGGTGAGAGCAAAGTCACTAAATGAATATACTTCCTGCAAGTGCCAATCTCTCTGATAGTTTTCTCCTTGTGGCTGAGTGTGGCAGGTCCAGCATGGATTTGCTACCCCGTCGGTCTTGGTGTAGCACTGTGAAGGAACGACGGCCTCGAAGTTTTCGGTTTTCCCAATGCTTTCATGAGCAATCGCAAGCGGGTCGTAGGGAGCGACGTTATCTGCCACGCTGTTGGTCACGTATTCTCGTCCCAACTCTGCCATTGTTATAACTAGCAGGAAGCCGAAGGCTATGAAAACCAGCGGCCACACCAAAAAGAGGAGGACCGGAGATTTGTGATTGAAGGAGATCATCGAAACTCTTCTAAAGACACGCTCTCGTCCGCCCCACCCTCTTGCCTTATCGGTACAGGAAGGTGGGACGGGAATTGGTCTGTCCAGGTGCTCGCTATCGTGGTTGCGGGAAGCTGGTAACGTTTTGGGGATCTTCACCTGGATGTTGCACGGAAAGGAAGATAGTTTCCTGATCAGAGCTGAACGCTGGACCAGTCACTTCCGCGTCGCTAGGTACACATGCGACACGGAAGGCCTTACCATACGTTACATTGAACAGCATCGGTCCTTCGCGATGTGACAGGTCAAGATCGAGATAGTACAGGCAATCTGCGGCTTTGCTACTGGTACGACCGAAGTTGCCGTCGGTCCCAAACCATACGCCGCCGTTGCGGTCGATCATGATGTTATCCGGCGCGGCGAACTCGAAGTTATCTTTCCCGGCGTTCGCTCCTTTTGCGACCTGAAAGAAGGTAAAGCTTTTCGACCCGGCCGGGTGGTCGGGACTGGCTTCTTGCAACGCCCAGATTTCGCCATCGCCATCGTTGCGCCGATCAGTTACATCGGTCTTGAGCAACTTCCCACTTTGGTCAAGCTGTGTGCCGCCGGTGTGATTGGTAAAGGCGATGTACAAGCGTGGGATTCCATTCGGGCCTTTAGGGTTCCATTCCAAATCTTCTGGCCGGTTCAATTCCGCCACGCCGATTTTTGCTTCAGCAGTAAACAACGCGCGCCGCACATCATCGTCAGTGGGGAAACCGCCGATCCCATTCCAATTGAGATCCTTCAAAGCGTCACCAACTGTTTTACCGGCGGTACCAAGGGCAGAGGCGTTGGGTGCGACATCTTTGCTATTCACGCTGAGGTGAATCCACTGCCCTCTTCCAGGAGCGGTTTCGGTCGGTGCGACCGAGGTACTACCAGAGAGAATAGTGTTGCCGGTCTTGTTATCCAAACCAGCAAAGTGAGCAACATAGAGCGTCCCCTCATCAAGCAGCGCGCGAATCTCGCCTCTGCTCATACCTTCGCGGTACAGCTCTTTACTAACGAACTTATAGAGCCGTCCACTGCGACGATCATTGCCTGCATAGATGACGATCGGTTGATCTGGAATGAGTTCCCAGTTCTCGTCGACAACGAACGTTGCGTTTTCCCAACGGGCGCGACCAAGTACTCCTAGTTTCCGGTGCCCTTTGCCGTCACCGTTCGCTTTCACACTTGTGTAGAATTTGTTTGCGGCAATGCCAGGGTCGATTTCAACAAGGTAGCCGAGAGTGTCACGATTGTGTCGCTCGTTCGGGTCAGACAGTCGCCCGAACTGGGCGGCAGTACTCGCTTCATACGGTGGATTGATGTTGCTTCCCGGGTCGAATCCTTTCCCGGCAACAAACTTCTGGTTACTATCCCAGGCGGTTTCGAGATCGCCGTAATAATCTTGCACGTTCTCTTCCCCAGTGATGATTGTCCCCCATGGTGTCTGTGCTCCTGAACAGTCACCGGCGATACCAGCGACGACGCCATTGGGCAATGGATTGCCGGTGTCATCCTGGTCTGGGAGATACGAACTGTAACTAGTGATACGCGACAACGTGTTGCTGGTGGAATCGTAGCGCACTGCTGTCGCGCTGCGATCGACACTCCAGTTGCCTGAAGAGTCTTTGGTGATTTTGAACCACGAACCGCCCAGCTCCTTTTTGTAGTTTCGAATAAAGGTGTCGAGATCCTCCTGACTCCAGATATCAGCAGTGACATCGTTGTTGAGAATGCCGAGGCCAAACAAGTGTTTTCCCAGCGAGAGGAATTGACCGGTCGGCGCACTCGTCGCTGTCGGCAGATCGTTTGACACGTATTCGTTATTCACCCAGATCCAGCCAGCCTTCCCACTGCCATTGAACTGCGGTGCACTTCCCGGGATATCACTGCCTTCCCAGTTCTTGTCCCAGCCGTCGCCAAAGTAGGCAACATAATCGTTGTTCGCCCCGTAACGGGGAGCATTCGCCGAGGTATCACTGGTTAGCGGATCAAACCACTTGACCACCACATTACTGCGCAGTCCCTTGAGCGTGCGTACCGATTCAGGAGAGACGCCTGGTTCGAGCGGAAACGGAAAACCGTCGAGATCGCCAAAGGCAAAATCATCGACTTTCTTTTTGACAAACTTAGTGACGTCGCCACCTTTTTCCTGGCCAATCGCAACCAAAGAAGAAAGCGGCGCTCCCGTATCCACTTGGCTTTGCCCTTCCCTTGCGAGACAACCAGTGAGTACGACATTCGTCAGCGTCACAGCCAGTACCGTACTGGCAAACTTCATACGGACTCCTTTCTGCATCACCGTAAGGCGGACCGCCGAGGGAAATTTTCCTCACTATCATGAGGGTGACGACTATTCATACGGGGACGATATGACGCGCGCGTTGCAGCATGGTGACATGTTGGAGAATCATGGGGCACCTAAAAGTGGGGGGCGAGGCGCTGCTGCTCGTTGTTCACCAGCGCCTCGGAGGGAGAGGCCCGCTGTTCTGCGCAGCCTCTGGGGTTGGGAGATGATCGCCACCTAGTATAGAGACGCGTTATTACATGAAGATGAAAGGACGATGAAGAATCGATAAAAACAACAGGCCCACAGACGGAGAGGAAAACCTGCGGGCCTGCGTCCCCTCCCCTCGTCGAGCGAAGGGAGGAATCGTCCCAAGACGAATGATGATAAACTCATTGTCACCGGTTGTTTGCTTTCGACATGCCGCCCGACGCTGAAGGGAAAGTTATTGTCGTTTAACACGCCGATGTGTTTTCGGGTTGGAGGAGGTTGAGGGATGAGTTGGAGAGAAATATGACACAAAGCGAAAATTTTGGTGACGAATGAAATGAATCGCTACAAAATCCACCACAGCACAAGCCCAAGAAAACAGGCATTCCCCAAACCTAACGCCAGTAGTGCCAGCCGTTCTTCATTCCACCAACGCCGCTGTTGTTTGCATATTCGTGAGAGCACACGACGAAGAGAAGGTTGGGTCAGTTCGACTTCAGTAAGAATAACGTGGACGTGAGACGGAATTCTTTCTTGAATAGATTCGTACATAATGACCTCCTGTGATTAGTTCTGTCGAGATCAATACAGGAACGATACTATGTGTGTGTTACGAGCGCATGTCGAAAATAAAAAATAACGAAGTCGTCCTATTCTGGGCCTCTTGCAAAAAATTCATCGAATCGTCACATAATAGACATCACCGGGTAACATCGTGTTGGTCGCCTGAGAGAAATGGCAACCCGCAAGTTTGATCTGCATGATTCCGTAAACTCACTCCGCCGATCGCTCATCAATGGGATGATCAAACTGTTTATCCTCCAGCGTGCCCAACACGAGCCGGTATATGGGGGCGCCCTGATCAAAGCATTACGCAAATTCGACTACACTGTGAGTCCAGGAACGCTCTACCCTCTGCTTCACACACTCGAGCAGACAAAACTGCTCAAGAGTCACACAACCACTGTCCAAGGTAGGGTTCGTCGTTACTATAAGCTTACCCCACTTGGTCGTGGCTGCTACACAGAGGCACAGCACACTCTCGCGGCATTCGTACAAGAAATGCTCTTCGATCAAGACATCCGAGATCTGAGTAAAGCATCGAAGGAGAAACAAAGTTCCCCGTTAGCATCGTCATAAGGGCTTCCTTTCACAACGTGCACCAGCCGCGCAACGCTGTTCACAGAAGAAACACGCTGTTACTGTAGCCGAGAGGGCGGTATCGCACCGGTTACCAGGCTCAGCCAGTCGTCCTCAATCTGCCCCTGTTTTTCTAACAACAGTTCGCGTCTAACAATTTCGGCTTCGATGGTCTCGCGTGCAAATTCGTTCGGGGCAGCAGAGCAGCTCCCGGCGACTCGCTGCAGGCGACGCCACCAAAAAAACGGCAGGCGCAGAGAGAGGTAAATCGATTCATCCTGAGACATACAGGCTCCTTAACGAGAAAGGTGCTCTCTTGATACATCGCAGGGTCTACGAGCAAGTGACAACACGATGAAAATTTAGTGAAGCAGGCACCAGGAGACGCAAGATGTATTGACACGTCATACACACGTCATCTGTCTGTCATATTCTTGTCACATTTGTGTGGCAGAGTTCTTCTTACTTTCTTTTTCCTTCCATCGTCCTGGAAAAGTAAGGATTTTTTGGAGATCTACATTTATGGATTCATCCGATCGTCTGCATACACCTGACGAGGTGAGGGATAAGATCGCTCAACATTTGCACCGTCATCCATACGCTATCCGACGCGTACGTAAATTGATGCGTTACCTTTCACGCCACCGCAGCCGATGTTGGGCAAGCAATCAACCAGAGCGTAGTTCCTTTGACACTGCAAATCGATCCCGAGGACACGGGAGACAAGGTGCTGCTGCACTTCCTTCGTCATCCGGGAGACATGATCGATATGCGGCGGGTTATGCGACACCTGAACGCCTCAGGAGAGGACGTACAACAGGCTTTAGCAAAACTGGAGGCGTATATTGTGGGGGGTGGAGAGGGAGTGGTTAATGCCAGTATCGACAAAAAGTGAGGTCGCTCTTGATCTTCGCGGAGCACTTTCTTATGCTTCTCATGTGTCTGAGTTTCTCGCGCTGGTAGAATTAGGATCAAATGCCGTCCGCTGTCTTGTCGCTTCAGTCCTTCCGGGAGTAGGCTTTCAGGTGCTCCGCGAAGAACGTGTACAAACGCGCCTGAGCGCTGGTCGTCCTGGCGTATTGTCTCCCACAGCGATCAGGGAAACCACCGACGCCATCCGCCGCTTTCTCCGCGAAGCTCGACGGGAGTATCGCCCGCGTATCCTCGCCGTAGCCACGTCAGCCGTGCGCGAGGCGACGAATCGCAATGAATTGCTGGAGAAGTTGCAGCGCGAAGCTGGGGTCTCGGTCCGCATTCTCAGTGGCTTAGAAGAAGCCTTGTTGGGCACCCAGGCCGCGTTGCGGAGCCTTTCCTTCCGCAACGGCACCGTCGCGGATCTTGGTGGCGGCAGCCTCCAACTCTCTCACGTGCGCGAAGAGGAAATCACCTCAGCTGCCAGCTTGCCGCTCGGGTCAGTTCGCACTACCTTCCGGTTTTTCAAAAGCGATCCGCCAACCGCACAGCAAGTACAGGCGCTACGTCAGGAAGTCCAGCGTCAGCTCGAAAGAAAATTTTTCCTATCGACTTCTGGCAACGAAATGGTTGGGCTCGGTGGGACCATCCGGACCCTCGGGCGTATGCATTTGACCGCCATCAATAAGCAACGGTCGCGACTAGGGCTAAGCCTCCAACGAGCCGACATCACTGCGCTCCGCGAACGCATGGAGGGACTCTCGGCACGCGAACGTACGCAATTGGGCGGCCTCAAAGAGGAGCGCGCGGACGTCATCCTTGCGGGAACCGTTGTCGTCGAAGAAGTCATGAGACTCGGCAACTATCGTACCCTCACAGTGTGTACCGAAGGTGTACGACAAGGATTGCTTCTGCGCGAGACGTTCGGGCGAGGAGTCTGAAGCATGGAAGTGCACCTGTATACCAATCGAGAACTCTCGTGGCTGGAGTTCAACCGCCGTGTGCTTGAGGAAGCGCTCGATGAAAGTGTTCCACTGTTGGAACGAGTGAAATTCCTGGCGATTTTCAGTTCCAATCTCGACGAATTCTTCATGGTGCGGGTAGCTCGCCTCCAACAGCGTATTGCTACCGGAGACCAGCAGTCCGGCCCCGATGGACTCACTCCCGCCCAGACGCTAACCGCTATTGCCGAGCGCGTGCATCGTCTGGCTGAGGAGCAGCATCGATGTTTTTTGGAAGATCTGCAGCCACGGTTAATGACCGAAGGAATTCGTATTATTAGTCCTCCCGACCTGACAGAGGGCCAAAAGCATTTCCTCCAAGACTACTTTCGCCGCACGCTGTTTCCGATTGTTACCCCGTTAGCAATTGATCCAGGACATCCGTTCCCGCACCTTGCCAATCGCTCGCTCTGCCTGGTCGCATCTCTGCGGCCGTCCAGACCATCGCATCTGCCGAAGACCTCACTTTCGGTTGTGCATCTTCCAGCGCAGGTCGTCCCGCGTTTTATTGCGTTGCCAGCCTCGGCGGGTGAATACGTCTTTATCTTGTTGGAAGATGTTATTCATCTGTACTTGTCGCAGCTCTATCATGGGTATGAGGTCCTTTCGTGCCATGCCGTGCGCGTCACCCGTGATGCTGATATGCAACTGCCCCTCGTGCGAAACCAGGACCTACTCTCCGCGATAGAACAAAGTGTGAGGGATCGCCGGATGGGCGCGGCAGTGCGTTTGCAGTATGACGATGATCTTCCTGTCGATGTGCTGACCAAGCTCGTTACTGAACTTGAACTCCAACCGGAAGACTTATATCCCGGCAAGGGCTTTACGGCATTTGCTGATCTCTTTCAGTTATATACTGCCATCGATTTGCCACGGCTCAAAGATCGCCCCCAACCAGCACTTCCAGTGTCGGCATTCGAGGGCACCCCTGATGTGTGGAGCGCCATTCGCAGCGGCGACATTCTTGTTCATCATCCCTATCAGTCGTTCCGCACCGTGACGCGCTTCTTGGAAGAGGCAGCAGATGATCCCAAAGTGCTGGCAATCAAGATGACCTTGTATCGCGTCGGATCAGCCTCACCCATTCCACAGATTCTCGCCCGCGCCGCAGAGAATGGCAAGGAAGTAGCGGTGTTACTGGAACTGCGCGCACGCTTTGATGAAGAAGCAAATATTTCCTGGGCACGCGCACTAGAAGAAGTTGGTGCCCACGTGGTCTATGGCATCGTCGGGTATAAGACCCATTGTAAGGCGTGCATGGTGGTCCGCCAGGAAGCAGACGGACTGCGCCGCTATTGTCACCTCGGCACTGGTAACTACAACGTCCGTACCAGCACCATATATGGTGACCTCGGCCTCTTCACTTGTCGTGATACGTTCGGAGAAGATTTAACTGAATTGTTTAACCTCATGACTGGCTATGCCCACCCACGGGAATCTCGCCACTTGTTGGTTTCTCCCTTCGATTTGCGCGATGGCTTAGTGCGACGTATCCAGCGGGAAGCGGAGCACGCCCGCGCTGGACAGTCTGCTCACTTGATTGCCAAAATGAACGGGTTAGAAGACCCTGTGGTGATTGACGAATTGTATGCTGCCAGCCAAGCAGGCGTTCAGATTGACCTGATTGTCCGTGGCTTGTGCTGTCTGCGCCCCGGTATCCCTGGAGTTTCCGACCGTATCCGTGTCATCTCGATTATCGACCGCTACCTTGAGCACGCGCGGATTTTCTATTTCCACAATGCAGGGACCCCAGAGTATTGGCTCGCGTCGTCCGATTGGATGCCTCGGAATCTTGATAACCGTATTGAGGTCGCGTTTCCAATTCTCGATCCGCACTTGCAGACACACCTTCGCAAGATTCTCGATATTCAGTTAGGTGACACAGTCAAAGCTCGCGTGATCCTCTCAGACGGTCATTCGAAACGTCTAACAGCGACTGGGGATCCACCCTTTCGCTCCCAAGAGCGTTTGTACGAATTGACCGCCAGCAGTCAACCTCTCCTGTTACCGTTTACACCGCAGACGCCTTCGTAAGATGGAAAACTCGTGAAGAGACTGGCGCCAGAGAGTCTATCTTTATGTACTGCTGGCCGTTGCCATTTGTGTCAGCCATGATCCTTGATTCAGATGCTCAGCAAAGGACAGGAACGTGAATGGTTTTCAGTTGGTCTGATGTACTTGATGCTGTCGTGGATACTGTTAGCGATCAACACGCTTCGGTGGTCATGCGTTGCGTCATCGACGAGCATGTCTCTTCCGTCTTGCAGACACACAATCACGCGACACCCGGCTCTCTGCGCGGCCAGTGCGCCAACGTGGGTATCTTCAATTGCCAAGACCTGTTCCGGTTCTATGTTGTTGCCGACAATGTCGCGCACCAAGCGAATGCCACGCAGATACAAGTCTGGTGCGGGCTTTGGCACCAGGACTCCATCTAGACATACGAAAAAATGGAAGTATTTTGCCAGTCCGGTTCGTGACAGTTTTCTTTCAGTTTCAGGCCAGTCAGCATTGGTTGCGACGCCCATCACTAGTCCGCACTGTTCAACGGCAGAGAGCACCTCGCGGACCCCAGGACGGACGGAGATGTCGTCGACGTGGTCGTTCACATAGCCGTGTACCATCGCTAGGTAAGTGGCTTCAGGGAGCGAGGTTTCAAGGGCAAAGGTATGAGCCGCTGCCTTCGCGGCTATGTACCGATACGCATCGTCGTCCGATAACCCACGGATGCCTTGCCACTCTTCTGCGGAGAGCAGCAAGTCGGGCCGGTGCAGCACCTGGCTGATAATAAAGTTATGCTTGTCCTGATGAATTGTATCCGTGAGCAGGGTGCCGTCGACATCGAAGATAACGGCACGCGTTGGCTTGATCGCTGAGCAAAAACAGTCCAACATTACTCACCTCGGGTTAGTAAGGAGGCACGAGAGGTAGGTTGAGGTGGATTGCGGATTTCTCTCTCCCTTACTTTTCCATATCTTGCTGTAGCGTTTCTATAGCTTTCCTATAGCGGCAGAGCTTGGTGCTCACCGGCGTACACACCGTCAGGCTCTCAACTTGTCGAGCTGCGGTTCTCGCTCTGTCTCGTCCCTCTGTAGAAGCGGCACAATTCCCTTCCCTGGAACCCATCGTATCGCTCTTAGGTGTCCATCCAGATCCTCTACCACCGCTGTGCATGCTGGGTGTTGCAAATCCTGGTGCCACGCTCCAGTTGCTGTTGCATCGTCAACCGGACGTCCGGTCCAATGGCCGGTGTTCAGGTAGGTTACCACTGGCGGTCCGATGGTTTCCCCGGTATCGGCATCGATAGGCGAACAGAATTGCCGGACTTTTGGCACGTGGGTATGGCCGCAGATAATCCCGGAAAAATAAGTTTCATGAGGAGCAGAAGATCGCTGTTTCTGTCGCGCATAGATCTGTTCATTTTTAGTGAAGAGATACGTCAGAATCGCTTGGATGTAAGACTCGGTGTATGTACGACCGTCGGAGCGCGTTTTGATCGCATGGGCTAACGACCAGCGCGATTCCAACCCCACGTATTCTAAGACCCGGTTAATCCGTGCATATTTACGCCATCGATCGATGTGCATGCTCAACTTAGCAACGAGTTCAAACGCATGGGTCCCGAGGATACTCAGCCAGCGATGCTGACGCACCGCCCCATCAAAACAATCGCCATGCAGCACAAGGAAACGCCGTCCGTCTTTGGTCTCATGGATAGCATCGCGTAACAACATGATGTTACTGAGTCGCGCGCCGACGAAATCGCGCAGCGCTTCGTCATGGTTGCCTGGCACAAAGACAGTTTTTACCCCGTGGCGATCCGCTCGCAAGAGTTTTTGTACCACTGTCAACTGCGAACGGCTGAGCACTCCCGTGCCTAGTAGCTTGCCGAGCTTGACGGGGTTGAAAATCCGCATTTTCCAGAAGTCAAAGATATCACCGACTAAAAAGAGATACTCAGTCTGCAAATGATTAAGGAACTGGACAAAGTCACTAGCACAACAGGACATCGTACCTAAATGCAGATCAGAAACAAACACGCTCCGATAGCGATGCGGTTGATGGATCAGGCTATCGGAAATATCTTCATTCGGGAGGAGCACCTTTTTGTAATGGCTTTGAATCGTCACAGACTGCTCGACAGCACAGCCTGTGTCCCAAACGGGCGACAATTGCACAAGTGAGTTCATGGGCGGTACTGACTCGAACAAAATTCTCTACTCGTTTTTACCATCGACAGTTCCTACTCACCGTCGGTTAGAACTCCACGTACGCACCGTAGGCGTAATACAGCGTTTCGAGTGCAGGAAGCAGATACCAATCGTCATGCGGAAAACGTACAGCGGCGAAAAATCCCCAGATAGAACACAATGTGCCGACATACTGCGGATGCCGAAACAGAGAAAAGGGAAACTCTCGACACCAGGGAATCTTCTCGCCAAATCGATTGCCGTAAAATACTCCGTTCATCCCCAATCGGTAAAACACACTCAGATTGAGCACCTGTCCTATCACCAGTAAGGTACCGCCCACGACCAACGGCAACGTTGCCTCGCCGAGCATCGACGGTGCCCTCTGCTGGTACCAGGCGCACCAGCCAAAAAACACGACGAACTGAATCCCTTTGAACCCGTAGAAAAGCTCCTGGAGCACCGTAACCGGTGTGTCAGACGATGCCGGGGAAACCTGAAGACACCAGGCACGGAAAGACTCAGGGTCGCGTGACGCCCACATGTACACTATACGTTCGAGGCCCAACAAGAGTGCGACTGCAAGAAAGAGCCACAGACTCATGCCGTTTCTCCTTTCTGAACGTGGGTCTGGGACAGTCGGAATAATCGCGCCGGGCTGGAGTAATAGGCGCCGATGTCGGTCAGTGGGTCTGTAACGAGTTTTACCAACCAAATTATCGCACTGCGAACATCGTACTTCCACAACAAATACGCCACGTGTCCCAACACAGCGGCCAGTGTCAGGAAGAACCACTGTTGCGCGACTGTGGGCACTATTGCGGTCAAGGTCGCAAGGCTCAGGGAACCTGCACTGACAAGATGGAGGAGGGGAACCAGCAAATAGCCAGCCACGATCAAGGTTTTATTGGGTGTCGTAAAACCCAAGAGCAGGGCTTCTTTATCGTGGCACGGGGGCTCTAAGACCGCATGCCCAATCTGTCGCACAAATAGTGCAGCTAATCCCAGACACATCGCCTGGGTGAGATCCCAAAAGACCAAACCATAACAATAAATGAACACACTGGAACTCAGCAGGTGAAAGAATTGGTTGATACTGTTGCTGTGAGAGGCAACATGATCGTCATGCTTACGACGCATCACTTCCGCGTAAAAGCTTTTAATCGGAGCAGGCACCTGGATCAGACTTCCCACCATTTCCCAGAGGAGGCGCGTGCGCATCGTTTTTTCCCTTCCGGGTTGTTGCTCTTCCGTCAACCACCATCCATCACGCTGCATACTGGTGGCAGCGTTGAGGATCTTCTCCTGCAGTTCCTGATAGTCGTCCGCCGTGAAGTCCATGCTATTCAGACAGCGTCCGGTACCCACCCAACTCAAAGTGATTCCTTCAGCACGCAGGTAGTACTGAAACAACCAGTTATAACGACTCGGTTCCTGAAACAGCACGGTCCATACCGTAGCAAAGTGCATCACCCGCAGCGGTAACGCTGCCTCGGCCAGTTTCTGATTGGTCGCGTGTACCCACTGCTCGCACTGTTGCCTGGTCGTGTCATACAAACGTGCCGTCGTAGGTTGGACCGCCCATTGCAAAAATTCGTTCATCGCGCCCATTACCAGCGGATGAGCCGAAAATGTTCCGATGACGTAGGCAATGCGCATAGGGTGGGCTGGATCAAAGCGCCGCATGAGCTGCTTCTTTCCACAGACGACGCCAATGGGCATGCCTCCGGCGACGGTCTTGCCATAGACAACGATGTCAGCCTGTACACCGAAGTATTCTTGCGCCCCACCCGGTGCGAGGCGAAAGCCGGTGTACACTTCATCAAAGATGAGCGGAATATCACACGCGCGACAGACCTCGCGGAGTTCGTGCAGCCACTGGGCATACGCGGCAGTAGACTCCTGGGTTTTGCGCATCTCGCTGGTGAGCAGGACCGTATCACTTGGAGGCGGCGTATTCGGATGAAACGATTGCAGTGGATTGACCAGCACCCCGGCAATTTCTTTCGCGCGCCAGCGAATAACCTGCAGTGATGCCGGATGCATATCCTTCAGCGTAAGGCAATCGTCAATCGCCCGTTCACTTCCTAACCCCGGCTGCACGCCATCCCACCAGCCGTGATAGGCGCCTGAAAAACAGACGATCAACTTCCGGCGCGTGTTAAACCGTGCCAGTCGTACCGCGGCCATAACGGCCTCGGTACCACTCATGTGAAAGGACACCTCGTCCATTTTCGCCACGGATTTGAGTAAAGTGATATTTTCAGCCACCACCGGATGCAGTGGCCCCAACACCGGCCCAAGGTCCTTCACCCGTTCCCATCCTTTGTCCATCCATTCTTTGTAACGGTCAAAACCTGCGACATTGAGTCCGTAGGAACCACTGACATCCAAGGTCCAGTGGCCATCGATATCGCGCAATTTCGGCCCCTGTGAAGCAGTAACCACCGAGCAGAGATTAAACTTCTCGCGCATCAGTCGCATAAAGGGAAAAGGTACTCGATTGGCATCGGTAAAACGCAAATCAGAAAAACTCTCGCGGATCGCATCTCCCCAGGCAATGGACTTGGCGCAACGGGTTTGTAAGAGGTTAGCTAAACGGTCAAGCGCATGTTTACGGCGGCCGCGCCACTCCTCCCCTGCTCCGTCGGCGTGAAAAAACTCCTCATCAGAGAAATTACGTGATTTGACCCACTTTGACACTATCCGTGAGAGCAGAGGTGTTATTGCCAGCGCCCGTATGGTAACGATGGCGGTGAGAAGTTTCCTCCCCGCGAAAGTGATGAACGAGACGACTACTACTAACCCAAGGAGAATCCATCCATCTCCGGATTCCACCTGACAAACCGCGGTCGCCGGCAAGCCAAAACACGCAGCCCATCTGTGCAACGCTTCTTCCACCACCATTACGAGAGTCCTCCTTCCGGTTGCAACTAAATCAGACCTCAAAATATCAGCGCCCCAGAGTTGTCACCCTGAGGGAAACGAAGAGTCTCTCACAGAGACCTGTCCTGCCTGCGCCAGTGCCGCAGGCACAGGTGAGCCTGTCGAAGGGCTCAGAATGACACGCCCGTGGGGCCGACCGGTAAAGTGTACGAATGTTCTGTAGTTCCATTTAGGTTGCCATCCTTTGGTGCATGGGCGACGGGGTCTCAACGGCACGATGTTGCACATGCGCGTTCACCAGTAGCGTTTCAAATCGTTCGATCACACGCTGCCAATCGACCGCGGCAACGGCTGTCCGTGCCTGTCGTCGTATTGAGGTGAGTAACTTTGGCTCACGAACAAGCTGAGCGGCTGCCTCGACGAAGCCACTGGCATCGCCATATGGGACCAAGATTCCCGTCTTGCCCTGCACGATGTGCATCTTGGCGGCGGCATAGTTATACGCAACAACCGCCAGCCCGCTTGCCAGTGCTTCCAAGGTGACGTTGCCAAAGGTTTCGGTTTCGCTGGGGAAAAGAAATACGTCCGCTGAAGCATAATGCGTAGCCAACCGCTCGCCAGTGAGTAGCCCACAAAAACGGATGTCGGGGTGTTCCTTTTGGAGAGTGGCACGGAAGGGACCGTCACCAACAATGACGAACTTCACAGAATTGCTGTACTGTTGCATGGCCTGGTAAGCAGCTACCGCCAGCCGCAAGTTTTTCTCTGGTGCTACTCGGCCCACGTAGAGAGCAGCCACGTCGTGTTCACCCACGCCCCATTGAGCTCTCACTGCGGCACTGCGGCGCTCAGGATGAAAGAGCTGAGTGTCAACTCCGCGTGCCAGGAGATGGACGTTGTGTATACCAAGCTCCTGCAACTGAGCCTGGAGTTCTTTACTGGGGACCAATGTCCCCTGTGTTTGATTATGAAACGCGCACAGGTAACGCAGGATCACTGGTTGCAACCAACCTGCACGATAGTACTGTGAGTAGCTGTGAAAATTGGTGTGAAAGCCGCTCAGGACCGGAATGCTCAACCGTCGCGCAGTACGCATCGCCGACCAGCCTAACGGCCCCTCTGTCGCTACATAGATAGCATCGGGACGGCATCGGGTCCACGAGCGGCTGAGCATGCGGCCCGCTGGCAGACCAAACTGTACCCCCGTGTGCCCAAGCAACGGCAAACCCCGCACGAGTGTCACTCTGAAGTCGATCCCTCCGCCATAACCATCGGCGATGCGCTGGCGTGGCCGTATAACTGACACCATATGCCCCCGCGCTCGCAGTCCGTCCACCAAGCGCGCCACGGTAATGGCAACACCATTGACTTCTGGTGGGTACGTTTCAGTGACGATACAGAGATGGCGACGAGGAACTGCTCGCTGAGGCGCTTTCATAATCGCAGCAGGCCGAGTAACAAAGCGTTTTGTCAGATGAGCAATGCTAAAGTATGTCGTATTCACTCCATTAAGCACGAAGTATGTATTTTGATAAAGTGTATAGGATGAATGTGTCGCCCGCGTTACCGGCGTGTGAAGATTTGGTAGCGCTGTTTGTGATAGGGAAACGAATGGACTGCTCCCGCTGATTACTCAAAGCTTGTAGAATAGGAGCCGACGTGAACTTGCAGAAAACCAGTAATGGCTGTGGCTGCTGCCGCTGGATTTGTATACATCGCCAAGTGAGAACCTTTGATAATCACTATTTGTGTTTTCGACCCCTCCCGGATTATTGCCTCAGCATTCCGGTGCGGCACGACGCGATCGTGTGACCCGGCTATATAGAGTATCGGTGCAGAGCAGGCACACAGAGCATCGCGCGCATCGACTGTCAGGATAGCCTGTGCACGAGCGGCCAGAACCTCTGCGGGAACTCGCCCCCATGTGGCTGCCTTGTCGCGCTTGAACTGTTCTGACCAACGGCCAGGTATGAGACCAGGAGTCCGCCGAGCCAGCCGAATAAGAGTCACTATAGGTGTACCGATGGCAAAGCGAACCCACGGTAAAATGGGTAACGGAGGACGGATGAACGATGCGCTGAGGATCACTCCTCGTGTCCGCTGTGGTTCTTTTGCAGCAAGCATAAGCGCCAACGGCCCGGAAAACGACCAGCCAAGAATATAGAAGTTATCAATATCTGCGACTGCTGCTTCCGCGAGTGGCAGCAAGTCTGCGTACCCGTTAGCTCCAGCAGTTGGAAACGTCACAACTACTGGTCGTACCCATGTTGGAAGGGTAGCGATGAGGGGTTGAAAAAACACCTCGGTTCCGTCAAGTCCAGGCAAGAGAAGCAATGTTGCTATTGCGGGTGATGTCAATAACCATCCTTCCTTTGTGCTTCTTACTTTCTAGCCATCACCTCAGTCATCACATCCACCGGATTGGAGGCGACGATCAGCACCGCAGTGAAGTCTACGGCTCTCCCTTAAATCTGGTCGGTTTTTATCACGCAACACAAAGAGAGCATGCGTACACTGACTGTGTTGCACTTTTATATTAGTCTCGTTGCGATCTCGTGAACGTACGACAGCTCAGTTCCCTTGTGAGGGTGCAAAACTCTCGTAGCGTGAAATGGTGCAGACGCTCTTTTAGGAGTGCCGCTAAACTGTCATCATGTAGACGCAACCCTGACATCAGAGGAGCAATGGCCATGACGCGCATCAGCCCGTTAGCTGGTCTTCGTGCAGAACCAACAATGCTGATCAATGTCCCACAATTGATCTCCGCTTATTATACTGGTCATCCTGACTCCGCAGTGCCCGCGCAACGTGTAGCCTTTGGCACCTCAGGGCACCGAGGCTCGGCGTTTACCCATTCTTTTAACGAAGCCCACATTCTGGCGGTGAGTCAGGCGATTTGCTGGTACCGACAGAAGCACGACATTAACGGTCCACTTTTCCTAGGGAGGGATACCCATGCCCTTTCTGAGCCTGCTTTTACTACGGCGCTGGAAGTGCTGGCGGCAAATGGGGTTGAGGTAAGAATAGATAACAACGACGGCTATACTCCAACCCCTGTCATTTCTCATGCCATTCTCACCTACAACCGTGGACGGAAGAGTCAGCTTGCCGATGGGATCGTGATCACGCCCTCGCATAATCCACCTGAGGACGGTGGCTTCAAATATAATCCGCCGCATGGCGGACCAGCTGACACGCATGTGACGCAGTGGATCGAGGCACAGGCCAATATGTTGCTTGCTCATAATCTTCATGAGGTGAAACGCATTCCCTACGAACAAGCTCGGGTTACCTCCACGACACAACGTTACGACTATCTCCAGACATATGTTGCCGACCTCAATAACGTCGTGGACATGAGTATCATCCGTGCCTCCGGGCTGAAGCTTGGCGCTGATCCGTTGGGTGGTGCTGGGGTTGCATACTGGAGCGCAATTGCTGAACACTATGGACTGGATCTTACGGTCATGCACGACTCGGTCGACCCAACGTTCTCGTTCATGACGCTAGACTGGGACGGGAGGATCCGCATGGATTGTTCCTCCCCTTATGCCATGGCGAGTTTGATCGCTCTCAAAGACCGATTTGACATCGCCTGGGCGAATGACCCTGACCATGATCGTCACGGCATTGTCACTCGAAGTGCAGGGCTGTTGAATCCGAACCACTATCTGACCGTCGCCGTTGCCTATCTTTTTCAGCACCGTCCGAACTGGCAGGCAAACGCGGCTGTAGGAAAGACAGTGGTCAGTAGCAGCATGATCGATCGTATCGCCAACCAACTTGGTCGCCCGCTGATTGAGACCCCGGTGGGATTCAAGTGGTTCGTCGAAGGGTTGATGAGCGGTACGCTTGGGTTCGGTGGTGAAGAGAGTGCAGGAGCGTCTTTTCTGCGCCGTGACGGGACGGTATGGACAACCGACAAAGATGGCATCATCTTAGGTCTTCTGGCGGCAGAGATCATGGCCAAAACTGGTCGTGATCCAGGGGCGTATTATCGTGACCTTGCGGATAAGTATGGTGATCCGGTGTACGAACGTATCGACGCTCCCGCCACAGCAGAACAGAAAGCGCAATTGCAACGACTCTCACCAGAGCAATTATCGAGCGATACGCTTGCGGGTGAAAAGATCCAAACAGTACTAACGACCGCCCCTGGGAATAACAGCGCGATTGGCGGGCTCAAAGTGATGACCGCCAACGGGTGGTTTGCGGCGCGCCCATCCGGCACGGAAAATATCTACAAGCTCTACACCGAGAGCTTCCTCGGCGCAGAGCATCTACAACAGATCCAAGAAGAAGCGCAACAGCTTATTGCACGGGCGTTAACACGGGCGAATGATGTGTGACAACGCAGCAGCCGCGTGCCTATCTCCTACGTGAGGGAGCTCTACACGACAGTGGATAAAAGCTGTAGCGCCTAGGAAAGAAACGCCTCCTCATCCTTTTTGACGATGGAAAAATCGGTGGGGCAAGACATCAGCAAAAGAAGCGGGCCATGCTGCGAAAGTTAGCGGTTTCTTCTCTGAATGAGTGTTGAGTCTTATGTGGGGGAATGTAAGGACTCCGATATTGGCTTGCGAGCACGTACGAAGGCACTCATGAATTTTCCTTCGACCAGTGGTGCGATGGCATCCACATCAATACCACTGGCGGCCAGCATTTCCCGAGCGTCTTCCACACGGTAGATACGGGTTGGCTCCACGTCGATCTCCTGAAATCCTGCTTGGGCCAGCTTGATGCGGTATTCCTGTTCTTCTAGAGCACCAGCCACGCAACCAATCCATAGCTCGATATCGCGGCGAATCGGTGCGGGCACCTCGCCTCGGACAACAACATCGGACACCGCGAAACGGCCACCAGGTTTCAGCACGCGAAATGCTTCTGACAACACTCGGTCCTTATCTCCGGAAAGATTGATGACACAGTTGGAAATGATGACATCAATCGAGTTGTCCGGCAGTGGAATCTGTTCGATTTCTCCCTGCAGAAATTCCACATTCTCTACTCCGGCCTTGCGTTGGTTCTCGCGGGCGAGGGCAAGCATCTCCTCCGTCATGTCGAGTCCGTACGCTTTGCCAGTCGGGCCGACACGCCTAGCAGAAAGCAGCACATCGATGCCACCGCCGGAGCCCAAATCCAACACTGTCTCCCCGAGGTTGAGTTGTGCCAGGGCTGTGGGGTTGCCACATCCCAGCGAAGCGGCAACGGCTGCTGCTGGCAACGTTCCGGTTTCGTCGCTCTGATACAAATCCGAGGTGATGGGATCTTTGCCAGAACAGGTATTGCCACACGTGGCGCGGCCACCCTGTGTCACCTGCACTGCTGCCTGTCCGTATTTCTCTTTCACCAGCTCGCGGATGTTCTCCGTGCTCATATAGTCCTCCTCTTATTCTTATCAATACCTATGCAAATCCTCCGGTCAGATGAAGGTGGAGAGGAAAAGGGTACAGATTTGTGACATACTGGGCCACGTCCCACCACGAATATCCCGTGCGCATCATCTTATATACACGACAACAGCATAACTGCCATCATCTGCAGCTCTAAGGAGCCACAAACGTTGCGGCCTGCGGCTGAACGAGAAACTCCAGCGTTCGGTCAAGCTGTAACTGGTCGCCAAACCGCAACGGCAGTTGGCAGCAGGAAGGTGATTGCAAGGCACAGCGCGAGCATTATTGCTGAGCCCCATAGGCATGCGACTATTCCGCCTGCCTGGGCGAGTGCCCCGGAAAGCACAATCCCCATCAGTCGCCCCCCCGCGTTGGCGGCGTAATAGAACCCCACATCCTCGGCTGCCTTTTCTGATCCAGCATAGGCCAGAATTAAATACGAATGCAGCGAGGAAATGACAGCGAACACGAAACCGAACAGGCCAAGGCCTACCGTCATCGATGAGAGTCGGGGCGCTCCACTGAGAAGTAGCTGAGCATAAAGGCGAGCCCAAGTGGAATCGCGGTCAGCACTGCGCCCCACAACCGGGCCTCTGGTACCTCGCGTGATAAGCCGTCTGTACTGCGGCGGATGACCGAGGGCGTAATGGCCTGCACAAGGCCGTAACCAATGGTCCAGCTTGCGAGGAATCCGGCCACCTCCAGGTAGCGCCAGCCCTGGCTGTAGAGAAACACGGGCAGGCCCACCACGAACCAGATATCCCGTGAGCCGAACAGGAAAATCCGTGCAGCCGCCATCAGGTTGATGGCACGTGACTTCGCGAACAATTCCCGGACCGATTCTGATGCCTTGGCTTGGCCAAGGGTGCGCGGGAGGCTCACTGTCACACCGATGAGAATGCACCGCAAGCACGCCAGCCATGAGCCACAAGGCGCCCCGGAAGCCGAGGGTTTCCAAGAGCAGGCCACCGAAGAAAAAGCCCACACCTTTCATAGCATTCTTGGACCCGGTGAACCAGGCGACCCACCGGAACAACTGGCCCGAGCCACCTTCCGACGTTGCCTTGATCGCGGATTTTGAGGCCGTCTTGGTGATATCTTTCGCCACCCCTGAATTCCTTGCGCGGCGACCACCCACGCGACCGCAAAAGCCGGCACTCCAGGTGGGTTCGAGGGCCGAGAGGAACAGCAAGCCAGTGATCTGCTAGAGTCAGCCCAGTCATGAGCATACGTGGGATGCCAAACCGGGTGGCTAGCCAACCGCCGCCGAGATTGGCAAAGATACCGGCAGCTTCGTAGAGGAGAAATAGAAACGCCAACGTAAACGGCGTGTAGCCGAGGCTGTAGAAATGCAGCAGCACCAGCGTCCGGAGCGCACCGTCTGTGAGGGTGAAGCCCCAATAGCTCGCGGTGACAATCGCGTAATTACGCACTGCTGACATTAGACACCCCTCTGCATAACGATGTTGGCGAGTCGACCATGCGGCAGGCGTAGCCCACCTCATTGTCGTACCAGGCATACACCTTGAGTAATGTCTCATCGGTCACCATCGTGCTTGGGCCATCTACAATTGAGCTACGAGTGTCGTTCATATAGTCCGCCGAGACCAAGGGACGGGGCTCAAACCCGAGAATACCGGCGAGCGGCCCGTCAGCGGCAGCACGGAACAAGCCGTTGACTTCCTCAGCCGTGACCGGCCGCTTCATTTCAAACACGCAGTCTGTCAGGCTCGCGTTTAGCACGGGCGCACGCACGGCATGGCCGTTCAGTTTGCCTTTGAGCTCGGGATAAATCAGCGCGATGGCGGTTGCACTGCCGGTCGTCGTGGGTTGGAGTGAGAGCATCGCCGAGCGAGCACGCCGCAGGTCCTTATGAGGCGCATCAACGACGACATTGGTATTCGTTGGGTCATGAATAGTGGTGATTTGGCCGTGCCGGATGCCGATGGCCTCGTGGAGCACCTTCACCACCGGGGCGAGACAATTTGTGGTGCACGAAGCTGCCGTAAGCAACCGGTGGTGCTGCTGGCTCATAGAGATGGTCATTGACACCAACGACGATATTAAGTGCCTCGCCTCTTTCACGGGTGCCGCGACGATGACGCATTTAACACCGCGCCGGAAGTAGCCGTCGAGTTGCTCGGTCTTTAAGAATTTGCCTGTGCATTCCAGCACGATATCGCAGCCGAGGTCACCCCAAGGGACGGCGTCTACAGTGGCCGCATCGCTGAATCCGATACGCTGATTACCAATATGGATGGCCTGGTCCTCTGCGACGCCAAAACATTCCCGCCAGCGCCCGTGGAGGCTGTCAAACTCCAGGAGATGGGCGGTTACCTCGGCGCCGCCTTTCAGTTCATTCACATGCACGATCATCGAGACGATTCTCCGCGCGCGGGTCTTCAGGTGCCCGCCACAGGCCACCCATCGCGGCGCGTAACGCCAGGCGGCCGATCCGACCCATCCCGTTAATGCCAACTCGCATGTGTTATCGTCCTCCCCTCGATGCGAACACATCGCCGCCGATTTCATCGAGCCGTGCCTTCATCGCCATTCGGTCCAGTGACGCAAAAGGTAAAGAGGTGAAAATCTCTATCCGGCGCCGCAGAGCCGCCGTAGACCTCATTGAGGAAGGTCGCACGCTCGGCTGTGCTTCCCGTAAATTTCGCCGGATCTGGCAGCGGCCAGGCACCTGTCACCGCCAGCTTATCGAACTCTGGGCACGTCTGTGCCCGATAAGCGTATCACAGAGCGTGATGACGAAATCCATGCGTGGGGCAGTGGGGCCGGTGAATTCCTCCCATGACTTGCTGTGTAAGGTCGTCGGTGTCATGGCCAAATGCCCGCAGCTTTCTTGATTACATCCGGATTTGGTTTGGCGATCGGGTCAGAACCCGGCAGAGTAGGCGTGGAAGCGGTCCCCGCCACATTTTTGTCAGGATCGCTTCCGCCATAATTGAGCGGGCTGCATTATGGGTGCAGAGAAACAGCACGTTAAAGGCAGGAGTCATGCCTTGGGGTTCCTCAGGTAACGGGGGAAGAAGCCGCGCCAAGTCCCCGCAGAGTTCAGGACGGCCACCGCAGCAGGTTTCGGTGAGAAAGCCGAGCAACTGCCGCACCCCGGCAATGCGTGCCGCATGGATGATCTGTCTACCGTGGCGGGTGGAATGAGTGAGGCCCGCACGCTCCAGCGCTGCGAGGTGAAAGGAAAGAGTCGAAGATGGGACACCCAGGCGATTCGCAATAGTCGCTAGCTGGGAAGGCCGTTTGGGTTTTCACCTAATCAGCAGACGCATGAGGTCGAGCCGTGTCTCCTGGGATAACGCAGCGAAAATCGCAGCGGCCTCTGTTGATTCCATATTTCTAAAATAATAGAAATATTAGTATGAATCAAGCCCACCACCGACGCTGCCGCGCTCACTCGCCGTGCCATAACTGGTCTTGCGCCACTGCACGGGATGCCGCAGCGTTCGCTCAGTGGCATGATCAGTCTCGGTGATTCCGCGCATTCGACGAGGTTCAATGGCGTTCTCTTTTTCGCTCTTCTCTTGAACAGGTGTATCGGTGAACTCGGCACAGCATCGTTTTTCAGTGAGCCGTTGGTGAAGAGACAGCCGGAGCCACTCATCTGTTGTTGCCATTGCCGTCACTCCATTTCCCTTCGCGCAACCACCGTCGCCACACATCAGTACGTTCTCATGTTCCAGTAATTGTTCTCCCACTTTGCTCCCTTTCCCTCCTCTATCTATCATTTCCTTTTCATCTCTACTCTATTGCTACCAGCACATCTGATGTTCCCGTTTTTGATAGCAGTCATAGGCTTTCTCTCTATCACTGCCTATGGTCCTACCATAGTCCTTCCCTAACAACTCGTGGAGCACTTCATCGCCGCGCGAGCGGCGAATCGCATACACACCGACTGCGGCGTTGCTATTTCGTATAACTGCCCTCGCCGATTCTGTTCCCTCCACCTTGTCTCATCCACGTTGATATCACTCCTCTGAACCTACATCTCTTACGTTATCCACTTTCTCTTTCACTTCTCGTTTCACGACTTGTTTTAACGCACAGACTTCGCCATGGGAGAGCGGAATCCCCCACACTTCGCGACTGCAATTAGCGATCATGCGCTTACTCATGCGGTACGCCCCACTACATACCGCCACGATACTGGTGAAACGCGGCCCATAGCCCGTCGTGGGAACTCCCGTGCGGTAATGCTCCACAGGTGGTGATGCCGCAGTGGCGCAAGACAACCGCTGTTGTTGGTATTCCGTCACATGGGGAATCGGTCGGCGGCAGTTCCACCACTTGATGCCGATGAGGGTGCAGATCACTGCCCTGCAACTCTTGTCCGCACCGCCGACAGTGCGTCTGCCTACAGACAATCACTTCATTAACCTTCTCCACCGGCACTAACGTGCGGTGATGCTCTTTATGTCCTGTTTGGCCACCCCTTTTCTGGCCTGAGCACGGACGCGGTGGTTTGCGCTTCACGTACGGCCCATCACTGGACGGCGGTTTGGAAGAGTTCCGGGAATTCTGGTTGCGCTGCGCTTTCAGCTCCGCCACTTCGGCTTCGAGCTTGGCAATTCGCGCTTCATAGCGATCAAACACCTCCCACAACACGGCTTGCACATGGAGCGGAATCCGCTCCCATAACTCGACCGGAATTGGCGGCGTGCGTTCCATCTGCGCGCTCTCTTACCCCACTTCTAGCAGTCTACGCAAGTCTTACTCTTTTAACATGTCGTCCGTGCCTTTGTGTCTCTTCAAAGTGAGAATTGTTGCTGTGCAACCTTCTCACTACGAGTTCTTTTCGTAGTGAAGAGGTCAGGTTGGCGTTTTCCTAGAAGTTCCTCGGGATAGGGAGCTGGGGCAGCAGGTTTCTTTTCTTCCGGTTTCTCGGCGATCATGGCCTCACTCGTGAGTAATAAGCTCGACACCGATGCGGCATTCTATAACGCGGTCCGCACCACTTTGGTCGGATCAATAATCCCCGCCTTGAGCAGATCTTCGAATGCTTCTTTCGCGGCATTAAAGCCCGAATGCGCCAGTGCCGGTTTTGATCTTAATGAATGGGGCACCGGCACCTCTGTACTTTCTTCTCGGGGCGGGAAATTACTCACCTAATGTGAACCTCGCCAGTCTTGCGCTCGCTTGTCATTCTTGTAAGGAAGGAATACCACCGCTATGGTAGTTACGCTGACCAACAACGAATTACACGCTCCCTGGTCATGAATGTGGTCGACTGTGTTCCTCTCCGTGGCGCTCGTGCAGAGGAAGTCAATCAGCTCATTCGTGATAAGCTGGTTGAGCACGAAGAGGACATCACTACATACGGTGGGGATTTACTGGAGATTCGCAACTGGCAGTGGACCGACATGTAAGGAAAACAACCTCGTCCTTGTACCGTGCGTGTCATTGCGACCAAGGAGGACCTCGTGATTGCTCGCCACACGCGTGCTTTGCTTTTTCCTGAAGACACTCTTTGTTTGCAACGAAAGAGGCAAAATTCAGAAGAACAGTGACAGAAAGGATATCTCACTATGCAACTGGGTATGATTGGGCTTGGCAGAATGGGGGCAAACATGGTGCGCCGGCTCTTACGCGGCGGCCATCAATGCGTCGTCTTTGACATGAATCCGACAACCGTGCAGACGCTCGTTCATGAAGGGGCTGTAGGAACATCGTCCATAGGTGAGCTTATCGAGCGGTTGACTCCACCACGGGCGGTTTGGGTGATGGTGCCAGCAGCAGTGGTCGACCAGACGCTTGACGATCTTGCTCCTCGTCTCCAGCACGATGACATTGTGATCGACGGCGGGAATTCATATTACATCGACGATATCCGGCGGGCTGAAGATCTCAAAGTCGAGGGCATTCACTATCTCGACGTTGGCACCAGCGGTGGCATCTGGGGCCTGGAGCGCGGTTACTGTCTCATGATTGGCGGACCCGAACAGGCAGTTCAACAACTCGATCCCATTTTTAAGACGTTGGCCCCGGGTGAGAATGCAACCTCTCGCACTCCTGGGCATGCAAATGTTCGTAAGACAGCGGAGGAGGGTTATCTGCACTGTGGGCCGTCTGGGGCTGGGCATTTCGTCAAAATGGTGCACAACGGCATCGAGTATGGCCTGATGGCGGCCTACGCCGAAGGATTCAATATCTTACGGCATGCCAATGTAGGGAAGCAGAACCGCAAAGCGGATGCCGAAACAACACCGTTACGCAACCCAGAGCATTATCAGTACGACTTGAATCTTCCAGATATCGCTGAAGTGTGGCGGCGCGGCAGTGTTGTGGCTTCGTGGCTGTTGGATTTAACTGCTCTCGCTCTAAGCAAGAATCCAGACTTGGCAAATTTCTCGGGGCGTGTCTCGGATTCAGGTGAGGGGCGCTGGACAATCACTGCTGCGATTGAAGAAGGCTGCCCTGCTCCTGTGCTCAGTGCCGCGCTGTATCAGCGCTTCAGCTCACGTGGCGAGGACGACTTTGCCGAGAAAATACTCTCGGCGATGCGGTTCGAGTTCGGAGGCCATGCCGAACGTTCGCACGATGAGTGATGAGACGGTTGTAGGAGCATCCTATCACAGTACACTTTTTGTTTTCTTTCTGGACAGGATAGGCCGTGGCTGAACCGCAGGTGGTCCTGATGGACGAGCGGGCGTTGGTGATGACAACGCCCGCGCCGTATCGTAAGCTAGTCGACTACTTCAACCCCATACAGTTCGCGTAGTACGACACCGTCGCCGACCAGTCGGAGAAGATGCCGCGGATGCCGACTTGCCGCGCTAACACGTCTAGTGTTGTCAGAATGTCGCCATCGTTGTGCAGGGCGTCCAGCGTCGTCTGGTAGTAGAACGACGGGCTCGCGGTACCCTTGGTCGGCAACACTTCCTCGACGATGCGGCCTGAGCGCTCCAGCGTCCAGGTGATAATATCGAGGTGAGCGATCTTAGCGTTCCGAGCGTACTGGGAAGGCACGATCTGTCCGTTGCTGACCGTCAACAGCGCCCACATGGGTGGGGCCCAAATGTTGACACCATCTGCTTTGTACTTTTGCAGGTCAGCCAGGGTCGGAAGTTCGCTGGGGACATTGGCATCATCGAGGAACACGGCTTGCTTGCCGAAACTCGGCTCGTTCTTGATCCAGTAGACAACATCGGCATAGTTGAAAGATTGGGCGAAGACATTCCTGGGAGAGATGTTGGCCGCTTTGTACTCGTCGATCATCTTCTGCGCATATGCCTCCTGGGTGCCAAACACCTTCTCGACCTGCAGGTTGGCGCTACGGTTGGGGCCTTTGAGTTCGGGCGTAAATTTGGCGCCGAGAGACTTGATCAGCTGGATACTTTCCTTGTGGCTCAACAGCGTTCCCCCTGTCGCATACAAATCCGTGCGCCAGTTCGCGGTTCCGCCTATATACTCGGCAACGGTAGTTCCCCTAGGGTTAAACGCGTCCATTTTTCCCTTCAAGGTTTTGAACTCCGCTAACGTAAGGTCGCTCGTACAGCAGAGCACTTGCGCGGGAGTGCCAGTGGCGGGGTTCGCTGGTACGAATGGCATCGTGCACTTGCCTGCCAATGGAGTAGCAAGAATGTTGGTCGTCGTATGCAAATCACACTGATCGTGACGGCAGACCAGTTCCTTATCCTTGGTAAAGGTTACGTCACACTCAAGAATACCAGCGCCCATGCGTGCGCCTGCTTCATGGCTTTCCTTGGTGTGCTCGGGAATCAGCAGAGGTGCGCCCCCACGGTGACCGATCGAAAAGTCAGTTTGGTCGAATGAGTCTTCATTGCACTGTTGGAGTGTTCCCTTGAGCGGGCCGGGACTCATTTTGTCCACGAGATAGAAGGGGCGTGGCCCTAGTTGCACGTTTTGGCCGTGTCCGTTCCTGCCCGAATCCTCTCCGCAGCCAGAGTCCTCACCTTGATTACCTCTCTGTCCTTTCCCTCTATTGCTACTATCATCGCCGGCGGACACCATGCTCGGCTGATAGGAAAATGCCCAGAGAACAGCCGCGATACTCAGCAATGCAACACCTTGACGCATAAAATCCTCTTTTCAAAAAAGACACTCTCAGTGTGATATTTTACAAAAAGAATATCAGACCAATGGTCGTATAGGAATGTCACACGAACGACTTGTTCCTTGTGTGCGGGGAGGGACCTTACGCTATCTGTGTGAACGGCTGACGAGTATCGGATGAAATGTTGATGACAGCGATGGCCTCTCGTGTCGCCTCCCAACCTAAGCCGTTGGCTTTGTAGCCCTTCCCTCTCCCTACCGGAGAAGGAACTCATAACCGCGTGTGCATAACGAATGCAGAACAGTATT
Source organism: uncultured delta proteobacterium (assembly GCA_963733195.1). Taxonomy (GTDB): domain Bacteria; phylum Desulfobacterota; class Binatia; order Bin18; family Bin18; genus VGTJ01. Next base: position 6,747 of record CAVTCR010000036.1, on the reverse strand, counting down.
GTTCGTCACCCGGAGCGAGTCACACTAGAGGGTTAACCGTGATGTCATACGAGTGTCATATCGAAGCAACATACAGATGAGACTCTTTTATACTCTCCAATTGTGACTACTACCGAGAGATATCAGACATCTGAAATCGAGAGGAGACCCTATGCAGAAGAAAAACACCGGAATGTTCTTGACAACTCTGTTGATTGCGAGCGCTGCCGCTACTGCCCAGATCGCCTTTGGGCTTGGTGATTATCGGAAGTCGTCTAATGATTTGCGCACAGCACGATAACAAGGCGAGCTTCCAGCGGGTGTCGACATTGGCCAACTACCGAATAACGGCGCTGCCAATATCGGCAAGACGACAGTATCAGAAATCATCGCTGCGACACGTGACGGCAAGACGCTGGTCTATACTGACAGCCCAGGCGAGCAAATCGGCTTTGTCGACATCACCAATCCAGCTAAGCCGATGCCGACTGGGGTCCTTGCGCTGGATGGCGAACCGACCTCGGTCGACGTGCTCGGCAATAAATACGCGCTGGTTGCCGTCAATACCAGCACCAACTTCATCAATACCAGCGGCAAGCTAGTCGTGGTCGATATCACTACTGCGGGCGATCGTGCGCAGCATTGATCTCGGCGGTCAGCCAGACTCCGTCAAGATCAGCCCGGACGGCAAGTACGCCGCCATTGCCATTGAGAACGAGCGCGATGAAGAGTTCGAGGTCGATGGCGTGGAAGGCGGCCTGCCGCAGCTGCCTGCCGGGTTACCTTGTCATCATCGACATCATCGCGCACGAATCCGGCGACCTGGGTGCCGGACGCGATGTCACCCTGCACCGGTCTTGCCAGCTATGGCAGCAACGATCCGGAACCGGAGTTTGTCGATATTAATGAGCACAACGAGGCCGTGGTGACGCTGCAGGAGAACAACCACATTGCCATCGTCAATCTCGGCACGGGCGCCGTGATCGAACATTTCAATGCCGGCTCAGTCACGCTCAATGGCATCGATAAAACCGAGGACGGAATCATTTCCCTGACCGAAACCCTAACCAACGTGTCACGTGAACCGGACGCCGTCGCCTGGCTGCGCAATGGCCGCCACGGTGCGTATTTTATCGCCACGGCGAACGAGGGTGACCTGTTCGGCGGCAGCCGCGGGTTCTCGCTGTTCAACCGTAATGGCAACGTGTTGTTCGATAGCGGCGCTTCACTCGAAGAGATCGCCGTGCAGCACGGCCACTACCCGGAAGCCCGTTCCGAAAATAAAGGCACAGAGCCGGAAGCGATTGAATTCGCCAGTTTCGGCAACGACGATTATCTCTTTGTCGGCTCCGAGCGCGGCAGCTTCATCGCAGTGTACGAGGTCAACGGCGCCCGGCCGAAGTTCAAGCAACTGCTGCCCGGTCCGCTGGGCCCGGAAGGACTGCTCGCTATTCCCTCGCGCAATCTACTGATTGCCTCCGGCGAGGAAGATGACCCGAGTTTCGGTGTGCGTTCCACCATCATGATCTATCAGCTCAAGCCTGGTCAGCCGACCTACCCGCAGATCGTCTCAGATGACAGCAACGGCTCGCCGATCCCGTGGTCGGCGCTGTCCGGCATGGTCGCCGTTCCGGGCCAGCCTGACACCCTACTGGCGGTATGGGATTCGTACTACAGTCAAAGCAACATCTTCCGCATCGATGTCTCAGCGAAACCGGCAGTGATCACCGAGTCGCTGACCATCCGTGGCGGTACCGGCAACTATGATCCGGAAGGCATCGCCATTGCGCCGGACCGCACCTTGTGGATTGCCAGCGAAGGCAACGCCAGCGATTCGCGGCCGAATCGGCTGCTGCAGGTCGATCTCACCGGCAATGTCATTAAGGAAGTTGGCCTCCCAGCAGAGATTCTCGACTGCCGCGCTGCTTCCACTGCCAGAGGCACGCTGGGCTCGGGCTTCGAGGGCGTGGCGGTACTGCCTGGTAACGGCGGTAGCTACAAGTTGCTCGTCGCACAGCAACGTGGCTGGGACTATACCACGCCGGAATGCGAAGACCTGGACGACGATGCCGGCGGCCTGAACGCGAATGGCGAGCCGAACCAGACCCGCATCTGGATCTACGATCCGGTAGCCAAGCCTTGGGATCATGTCGCCTGGGAACTGGCGCCGCTGCCGGCCAATGCTTCCTGGGTCGGCCTGTCCGAGATCACCCGCGCGCCGGATGGTTCGTATGTCGTGCTCGAACGCGATAACCTTACCGGTGATTTCGCCGGGCTGAAGACGCTGGTCAAGGTCCAGCCACAATGCGGCTGCCGACGATCTGATCAGCAACAGCGAGAAGTCTGTGTACGACATGATACCCGATCTCAAGGCGACCAACGGCTGGATCACCGACAAGCCGGAAGGCGTTGCGATTACCGGTAACGGCCGCACCTTCGTTGTCACCGACAACGACGGCGTCGAAGACTGGTCCGGCGAGACCTGGTTCCTTGATCTTGGCCGCTTCCAGCGATTGTTTCAGTAAATGAACCCGCGGAGCGCCGAGCCGGCGCTCCGCCTTTTTCTCTCCGCTTAGGACAGGCTTCAACGACGAAGCAGTCTCTGTTTCGGGCAAAGATTGCTTCGCTCCGCTCGCAATGACTTGACCTCTTGGCTTCTCAGACAGCCTCTCAGCGTTTTTGCTTGCCTCACTCTTTGTTTGACAAAGCTGCGTACGGCTCGCGCAGGTGCACCGGCTCGGCCTTCGCTCGCAGCCGCAGATTCAGCATCTCTACGAAAACGGTGAATGCCATCGCGAAGTAGATGTAGCCTTTCGGGATGTGCAGTTCTAACCCCTCTGCCATCAGCGAAAAGCCAATCAGCAAGAGAAAGCTCAAAGCCAGCATCTTGACGGTCGGATGGCGGTTGACAAAGGCACTGATGGGGCCGGAGGCCCACAACATAATCACGACGGAGATGATCACGGCCGTCACCATGACCCACAGTTGGTTGGCCATCCCAACCGCAGTGATGACCGAATCGAGCGAAAAAACGATATCGAGCAGGATGATTTGCGTGATGACACTGGTAAATGAGGCTTTGCCTGTAGCTGAGGCGTGGGCGGTCTCGCCTTCCAGTTTTTCATCAATCTCATACGTGCTCTTGGCCAATAAAAACATGCCGCCGCCCAGCAAAATCAACGCGCGCCCCGAAATTGTCAACGTGAAATACCGTAAACAGTGGCTCGGTTAAGCGGGCGATCCAGCTCAACGACAGCAGCAGCAGAATGCGCATAATCATCGCCAGGGCCAATCCTATCCGTCTGGCCCGGTCCTGCCGCTCCTTGGGCAATTTGCCAGCGAGAATCGAAATAAAGATGATATTGTCGATGCCGAGCACGATTTCCAGAAAGGTCAACGTGACCAGGCCGATCAAGGCTTGCGAGTCAACGATCCACTCCATGTGAGCATCCTCTTGTGATGGGAGATAAATGGACGAGCGAGAGTTTTGTCCATTTACACAACAGGGTCCCCGAGATGAGCCCCTTCACGTGCAAAGTGCCCTAGCGCAGAACAGCCTGTACCTTTTCCACCACCGACGACGGCAGGGCTACGTAGCCGAGTTGCTCGGCTATCGCGCGACCGCTCGTGACCGACCACTCGAGGAAGGCACGCGCTGTCTGCGCGCGCGCGTTGGGCGGAGCCGGCGGTGGCCAGGCCGAAGACCACCGCCCCGATGGGATAGCTGCCTTCGCCGGCCATGTTCACCAGCGAGGTATTGAACTGCGTGGCTGGGTCCCAGCTTGCAGAGGCCACTGCGGCCTGTATTGAAGCACTGCTCGGTGCGACAAAGCGCCCACTGGCGTTTTGCACACTAGCGACCTGGAGCTTGGCGGCGAGCGCCTGCACCAAGTCCAGATACCCGATCGCATTGGGGGTGCCTTGAGGAGCGCACGTACCACACCGGAGCTGCCCTTGTAGCCCTCGCCCACGGGCCAGTTGACGAGCAGATCACTGCCAATCTGACTTTTCCAGTCAGCACTGGCTTGTGCGAGGAAGGCGGTGAAGGTGTAGGTGGTGCCCGAGCCATCAGCGCGGTGCACCACGGCGATCGGTGCCGCGGGGAGCCTGAGCTCGGGGTTGAGCTGGGCGATGGCGGGGTCCGCCCAGGTTTTGACGCGGCCGAGAAAGATGCTGGCCAGCAGGCCTGGGCTCAGCCGGAGCCCAGCCGTGGCTTGGCCTTCAATGTTTACAAACCCACGAAGCCACGCCGCACCGGCTACCAGCGGCACCTGTAACAGGCCGTTGCTGCGCAGGTCGGCCGCCGGCAGTGGCATCTGGGAGACGGCGAAGTCGACCGCGCGCGCCTTTATACGCTGGAGGCCAGCCTGGGAGCCAACGGCCTCGTAGTCGAGCGCAACCAAGCCGATCTCCTCAATCCAGTCCAGTCTCAGCCGTCACCCTCGCTACGCCGCCGCTGGTGAGATGGACGCGATAGTCGCGCGCCCACGCTGACATCAAGGGGTGAGACGAAGGTGGAACCAGCGCCCGTGAGCGTGGGATGAGCCCCACTCATCAACAGTTTGGGCCTGCAACTCTAGCGGAGCCACCACGGTGAGCGCACCCACCCAGCGCGATGAGTACCACGAGAAAGCCGCGTAGTAATGTGAATGCGGTTCATATCACGCCTGCTTTGGTAACAAGCTGCCTGAGACCAGGCTGTGATCAAGCACGGGCTCCGGCTCCGGCAGCAGCTCGCGCGACACCGAGCGCCGTTCGACCTCGATGCGCTTGGCCAGGTACAAGGCACGCTCGGCGCTGCCCAGGAGTGCGATCAAGGCACCGCAATCTTCGCCAGGCAACTCGCTGGCCACCCAGACAGCGCTGGCGCAGCTCCCCGAGGGCTTTCATCGGCTCAATGTCCACCGGAGCCCTGGATCTTGACCGGTGCGACGGCGTCGCCCGCGAGATGGGCGGCAAGGCCGCGGTCCACCACGGCCAGGATCGCCTTCATGATCTCCAGCCCCTCAGGGGTAAAGGGATGGCGCTCGACCCGCCGGGCGATCTGGTACAGCGTTTCGCCCAGGCTGGAGCTGAAGTCTTCCTCCTCGATCAAGCTGGCCACCAATTCGGTCTGCTGAGGTGTCAACTCGGTCTGAAAGGTGGTGGCCGTGAAACTGCGCATCTCGCGATTGAGCGAATCCAGCGCCTTCTGGTGATCGTGCACGCTCTTGAACTTGGTATCGCCACCCCTCACCGCCGCCAGCATCAGCCGCGAGGCCACTGCAGTAAAGATCATTGTGAGAGAGATTTCACTCTTTGTTTGTGATACGCTGCGACGAGTCGAAAGACCGAGGTGTGATTCCCCCGAATCGGCGTGCGGGGAGCCGGGGCTGTGCGCTTCTTGGTGGGGTGCTTGAGCCACCGGGTCGTCCAGATCGTGGCCAACAGCCGCGTAGCTGCGCCCGCAGGGCCTCCTCCGTCGGCAGCACGGGGAACAACGGCTCGACCCGCTCAGCGGGCACCAGTTCCGTCAACGCCACCAGTTGCCGATGGACATCATCGAAGAGCAATTCCGTGGAGATCGTCGGCACCGGACGCGCTTGGGCCGTCGCGACATACGCCCGGACCACTTGCACCATATTGTAGAGCAACACACAAAAGGCGAACTGAAACACCGTGCCCTGCGGCGTGGTGCCAATGAGCGTCTGGAGATGAAAGACTTCGGTGATTTGCTGGAACACCCGCTCGATACTCCAGCGCGCGAGGTAGAGGTCCAGGAGATCCGTGGCCGGGAACCGCGCGGCGTCGAGCAAATCGGTGAGCAGAATAATCGTCTCCTCGCCCGGGCCGATACAGCGTCAGGCGGCGGACGAAGCGCCGGTGCTTGGCCTGCTCACTCCCTAACCAGCCCCAGTCTTGCTCCCACACGCGCCCCTGGGCATCCTGGCCGCGCTGCGCGGGGTGCGGCCTCCGCACAGAAGGGGGTCTTGGGATGATAGCGCACCAGAAAATGATCCTCGGCCTGCGCAAACGCCGCGGGCTGCGTGAGATCACAAAATTGCCGATCCGCCACCCACAGCCGCCTTCCCGCCACCTGCGCGCGCACTTGGGGTAACAGCGCCGGCACCAGCTTGGCCTCGTTGGTCTCGCCATCGGCGTGCGTCGCCATCGCCACGACCACCCCACTGCGCAACTCCAACGCGACCAACGCCTTGCCCCCCAACACCCCCCCTTTGCGGCCGCGCAAGGGCTTGAGCCGCTTGGCCACCCGCTTAATCGCCTTGCCGTCCACAATAATGACCTCCAGGTCCCGCAGTGCGGGCGCCACCGGCAGGCAGGCCGCCTCCGGATACACGGGCCGCAGCCGCGCCGTACTCTCCGCCAGCCACGCCTCACTCAACCCCAACGGCATCCGGCCCAACTTCTGGTATACCGCTTGCACACTGGCCGTGAGCAGCCCCTGTTCTCGGCCCCGCGCAAAACTCTTCTTCCCACTGCCCTGATGCTCTAACAACGCATCGGCGATCAACTGCACCAACACCTCAAAGCTAATCTCTTTCTCGTACCCCTGCCCCCGATGCCGCGCAAACACCGACAGCAAAAACAACGGATCGGCCACCCATCGCCATAAACTCAAGACCGCTTCCGCCAACGGTAACCGGCTTAACACCTCGCGGGCAAACTCTGCTTCCATCGCGCGCTCCTCCTAATCGAGCGCTATAGCAGAGTTGTTTTCTCTTGTCAGATCACCAGGTTGCGTCACCCCTCGATCTTTACTGCAGTGGC
>CAVTCR010000035.1:0-25068 GCA_963733195.1 uncultured delta proteobacterium | reverse complement strand
CGCACCGTCAAGCTCAACAGACGCAACCCCCCGTGTCATGCCGTGCGGATTTTCAACGCTATCTCGTAACGCGCTGAGTGATAGCGAAAATCGAGTCGAAAGCCACGCCAAGCACGCGGAATGCAAGGGTCCAAATACAACCTCGTGCCTCGCAAACGGAACCCGAGAATCCACTCAATACCGGCTCGGTACATCCACCCCGCGGATCCTGTGTACCATGTCCACCCGCCACGACCGACGTGGGGAGGTTCAGCATAAATGTCCCCTGCGACTACATAGGGTTCGACCTTGTAGCGGTGAATACCAGCACGCGTGCTCGCATGATTGATAGGGTTCAATAGTGCGAAGAGTTCACCAGCCTTGTCTCCGTCGCCGAGCGCCGCGAACGCTAGCACCGACCAGATCGCTGCATGCGTGTATTGGCCACCGTTCTCACGGACGCCGGGAAGGTACCCTTTGATGTATCCCGGGTCCTGGGGAATGCGATCGAATGGTGGGGTAAAGAGGAGGATGAGGCCGTCACCACGATGGACCAGGTATTCTTCGACGGCTGCCATCGCTCGTGCGCCGCGTGCCGGATCTGCAGCACCAGAAATAATCCCCCAGGATTGAGCAATCGAGTCGATACGGCATTCATTATTCGTGGCCGAGCCAAGTGGCGTCCCGTCGTCAAAGTAGGCGCGTCGATACCAATCGCCGTCCCACGCTTCGCGCTCGATCGCAGATTTCAGCGCGCGGACATGGCGGCGCCAAGTTTCGGCACGTTTCCGTTCCCCTCGTGCGTCGGCCAACCGGGCAAACTCCCAGAGGGTAGTGTGCAGGAACCAGCCGAGCCAGACGCTCTCACCTTTCCCTTCTTGGCCAATCCGGTTCATTCCGTCATTCCAGTCTCCCGCGCCGATCAGCGGGAGGCCGTGGCTGCCAACCGCCAAGCTGCGGTCGAGTGCACGCGCGCAATGCTCGAACAAGGTGCCGCACTGTTGGGATACACTCGGCGCGAAATACGCATCGTGCTGATTTTCCGCAAGAGCCGGGCCTTCAAGGAAAGGAACAATCTCGTCGAGGAGACTGACATCACCAGTGACTTCAAGATAGTGGATGACTGCATAGGGCAGCCAGAGTAGATCATCAGAGATACGAGTTCGCACGCCGCGCCCAGATGGTGGATGCCACCAATGTTGAACGTCTCCCTCGATGAACTGCCGCGCGGCGGCGCGAAGCACATGCTCACGTGCAACTTCGCGTTTGGCGACTGTAATCGCCATGATGTCTTGGAGTTGGTCGCGAAAGCCGTACGCGCCACCGGCCTGATAGAACGCCGCTCGTGCCCACACGCGACAAGCAAAAGTTTGGTAGAGCAGCCAGCGGTTCAGCATCACATCTAGAGAACGGTCAGGTGTCCTCACCTGCACCGCGCTAAGCACATCGTCCCAATGGTTCTCCACTGCGCGTAAAACCGCATCGAGATCTGCTGTGCGGTAACGCGTGAGCAGCGCTCGTGCTTCCTCCGTGGTCGCCGTCTCGCCGAGCAAGAAGATAACCTCAGTACGACCTTGTGAACGCAGCTCAACCGTCGTCTGGAGAACTCCGCATGGGTCAAGACCAGCACCGACTTTTCCCGAAAGTGAGCCTCCACGTTCGAGCGATGCTGGATGATCGAGTGTCCCGTTTCGACCAAGGAACTCTGTCCGGTCACCCGTCCACGCAGTCTGGCGTCCGCCAAGATCTGCAAACGCCACGCGATCACCAAACTCGCTGTTCCAGTAATTGCGAGCGAGCAGCGCTCCGGTTGCCGTGTCAATCTCGGTAACTACAAAGGGGGCAGAGACGCTGCGTGATACGCCAAGCACCCACTCGACATACGCCGTTATCGAGAGCCGCCGCGTTTGGCCCGACCGATTTTCGATCGTAAGCCGTGAAATCTTGATCGGATCCTCGAGCGGCACGAATTGCAGAAGGGTAAGAGAAATACCGTGTGAGGTGTGCTCGAAGTGACTGTAACCCTGGCCGTGTCGGGCAATATACGGCCAGGCTTCTTCGCGGATTGGCAGCACCGTCGGACCCCAGAGCTCACCACTATCCTCGTCCCGGATGTAGATCGTCTCGCCCGGCGGGTCGCTGACTGGATCGTTCGACCAGGGAGTGAGTTGATTCTCACGGCTATTGAGCGACCAGGTATAGCCTGCGCCCGATTCAGAAACCTGAAAGCCAAAGGAGGAATTAGCAACGACATTGATCCACGGTGCCGGTGTCCACTGCCCCTCACCCAAGATTGTTACATACTCACGGCCGTCCATAGTGAAGCCGCCGAGGCCGTTGAAAAACTCGAGGTCGGGCTGTCGAGGCGGAACCTCCACGGGTTGAGACGTGGGTCGTGATCGAGGCATAGGAATAGCATCAGCCTGGAATGGTCGCCGGCGTGCGGTCTGCTCGGCCAGCGTCCCGCGGCGACTCCAGAGCACTGCGCGTGCGGCAGTCTGCAAAAGCACCCGCTCTTCCGCCGACAGGAGATCGGCTCGTAGAATGAATACACTCCCGTGCGGTTCATGACCTTCGTGACGTACGCGTGACTGGCTGGTACGGACAAGGGCCTCTAGATCGGCCTGAAGATCCTGAACGTAGGAGGTAGCTTTTTCGTTTAGGATCACGATATCGACTGCCAACTGCTTCATCCGCCAATATTCGTGGGCGCGGAGTAACTGCCGGACGATCTCCCGATCCTCGGATTCATCGATCCGCACGAGGACGATTGGGATATCGCCAGAAATCCCGCGTGCCCACAGCGCTGATGGCCCTTGGGTATTACGGGCGAGCACTTCAGATGATGGCCGGAGCAGAGGGTCCGAGTATAGGATCCGACTGGCGAAGTCCTGAAAAAGATGAGCTTCATCATGGCCAATACCGAGATGGTGCAACTGGACCTGAGCCTGCGTCCACGCCAGCGTGACTACACGCTCAAACGTCATTGGGTCATGGTATTTGTCGGCCAGAGTTAGTGCCTCCTCGCGCGATGCCGCGGCAATTGTGGAGAATGTGACCCGAGCGGTAGCACCCGGCGCTAGCCGGACACGACGCCGGAGGCTGACGATCGGGTCAAGCACTGCGCCGACCGTGTTGGAGAGCGGACGACCGTCGATCACCGACATCGGTGTCCGGATCCCGCGTCCGCGACCAAGAAACCGGGCGCGATCAGTTTCATATTGCACCCCGCCCACGGTTTCTCCCTCGACGACTACCACATGTGCGGCCCAAATCTGTGGCTCGTCATGAGAACGGGGCCGGCGGGTTGCGAGCAAAGCACTGAGCGCAGGGATAAAGTCGGTTTGCACAAACAGGTTAGAAAACGCGGGGTGGGCGGCATCGGTAGCAGGTGGTGCCAACACGATTTCGGCGTAGGAGGTGAGTTCGATCTCGCGAGTCTGCGTCCCCAGGTTAGAGATCGACACCCGGCGCACCTCCGCATCGTCTTCGGGCGACACAACTACTTCGAGTGTGGTCGTTATCGCTCCATCACGCCTCTGTATCTCCACACGATCTTCACCAAAAGTCACTTCATAGGTATCCGGTTCGACTCCACTTGGTTGGTACGCTGCCGACCAGACCGCACCGCTGCGTCCATCACGAAGGAAAACGTAGGTCCCCCAGCAATCGCGTGTAGTGTCCTCGCGCCACCGCGTGACCGCAAGCTGACGCCAGCGACTATAGCCAGAGCCTGCGGTTGTGACCATCACTCCGTAGCGCCCGTTGGAGAGCAAGTGGGTGGGGGGGATCGAGTTATGTGGCGTGGTGAAACGGCGAAAAACTGGTGGAATGGAATCGCGCACATGAGCAGCAGCTTGCACCTCGTCAGCCCGCGGCCGGGCGACGGCGACGTTCCGTGGAGTTCGTTCTTGGAGTAGTAATTCAGTTGCCTGCACGATCGGTTCAGCGTGGAAGCGGGCGCGCATAATCCCCTCATGGAGAACATTGGCGATCGCCACCAGCGACATCCCTTGATGGTGCGCCATATAGGCGCGCACAACCGCAACCTGTTCACCCTCCGGCAGCCGGGTCGGCGTGTAATCGAGCGCCTCGTAAAAGCCATAACGCCCGCTGCCACCAGCTTCAGCGAGGCGCGCGAAGTTCTGCACTGCCGCATCCGGGTCAATCATCGCCGCCAGTGCCGTCGCGTAGGGAGCAACGACCACGTCTTCACTGAGTCCGCGCTCGAGCCCCAAGCCTGGCACGCCAAAATTCGCATACTGGTAGGTCAACTCCACATCGCGTGCGTTGTACGCTGATTCTGAAATTCCCCACGGCACGCCACGCTCGGCTCCATACTTTTGCTGGCGGCGGACGATACAGCGGTACGTCTGGTCTAACAGGCTTTCCGGCGGAGCGTGCATTACCAACAACGGCATCAAATACTCGAACATCGACCCTGACCAAGAAATAAGCGCTGCCCCCCGGTCTACGGGTGTTAGCGGACGACCAAGATGGAACCAATGCGTCGGTGGTACATCGCCTTTGGCAATTGCGATGAAGCTAGCAAGACGTGCTTCAGAGGCGAGCAGGTCGTAACAATTCGAGTCTAGACTGCTATCAGTGACACGATAGCCGATCGCGAAAAGCTTCCGCGTCGGGTCAAAAAGAAAGCCAAACTCCATGGCATCGAACATTGTCTTGGCACGCTGAGCGAGAATCGTAAGACGGCGGACCAGCGCACCAGAGGCGGCGGCAGAACGTGTAAGGCTCTCCACGAAGGCATCAATTCGGGTAAGGGTCTCACTTTGAGAGATCCCTTCGGTCGCCAGGCGTGCACGGAGAGTCGTGAGTTCATGGATAATAGCCTCACAATGATCTGACATATCGGCCAGGGAAGGGAGCGAAACACTGAGACGCTCGATCGTGGGCCACTCGGCTGCCGAGTCCGGAGTCAGCATCCAAGGCAAGGCGTCGTCCTGCGAGATACGCCGGGCCCAAGGAAGAATCGCGTCAAGGTCACGCGCATGGCTCTCAATAGCTACCCGGACTGCCTCGGCCCAGGCAAGAACTTCAATCTCAGCACCCCCACCTCGTTCGGCAGTCAAGGTGCGGGCAATATCCACTAGGGTCTGAGCGTGGGCTTCGAGTGTTGCGAATCGCAAGCTCCAGTCCCTTGGTGTTACAGGGACTGAAGTTAGTGCCGCAGTTAGAGCATCAAGGGCCTCGTCCAGGTGTTTATGGGTGACTGTTTGCGTACGTCGATCGTCAATGATCGCACGAGCCGATTCGCGGACCAGAAGGACAGCATCCGCAATTCCAGAAAGTATGTGAGGGCCAAGCACTGGGCGGTCGATGATTTCTTTGCACGCCTGTCCGAGCGCAAGCAGATGACCAGCGAGATTACCGCTATCGACAGTGGACACATATTTAGGGTCTAGCGGGCGAAGATCGCGCGTCGCATACCAGTTATAGAAATGACCACGAAAACGCTCCAAGCTATTCATTGTGTCGAGCGTGGCTTCGAGCCTTTCGACAACCGCAAAGGTCCCCAGCCAGCCAAAATCATGGGCGGCAGAGGCAGACAACAGATACAACCCGATGTTCGTTGGTGACGTGCGATGGGCCACGACCGATGTCGGTTCTTCCTGAAAATTGTCGGGAGGAAGCATATGGTCCTCGGGGCGGACAAAGGTTTCGAAGAAGCGCCACGTTCGACGCGCAGTAAGCCGGAGCGCACGTGCGTCATCTAGCGAAAGGGGCTCAGTTCCGGCTGCGCGCGGAGGGAGGCTGATCCAACGCGCGACGACGGGAGACAGTAGCCAGAGAAGCACGAACGGCACTGCAACTGGCAACGCTTGCGGACGTCCCAACGCTACGATGGCACCCGCGGCAGCGGCGAACACTACTCCCCCGCTCATCCAGCGATACATGCTGCTTAGGGTGAGGGCGGCCCCGGTTTTCGCTTGTGCGGCAGTTGTCCACTCGAGCAGATTGCGCCGGGTCACGTATAAGCGGAAGAGCGTCCGTACGACCGCGTCGGTCATCAACCATGCCTGGTGGGCAAGTAAAATCACTGCAAGTGAAAAGTGTGATGCAGCGAAACCAAGGTCAGTACCAATGGTGCGGAGGTAGTTCCGTTTTGAGATCCCGTGGGAACGTGGTAGGAGGTCACTGAAGAGAGGCAACAGGACAGGAAAAGCGAGGGTAACGAGAACAAAACTCGTCCAGAGTAAGGGTGAGGCAGACGGGAGCGTCCAGCCGGCAATTAAAGTCAGAAATGCGGCTGGGGGCGACAGCGTACGTCTGAGGTTATCGAGCATCTTCCAACGATCCATCGGTGGGATCGACGTACGGGCGCGACCACCGCTCTGGTCCCGAGCATGCCCGAAGATCCATGGCAGCAACTGCCAGTCGCCGCGCGCCCAGCGATGCTGACGAGCCGCAGCGACCTGATAGTGTGAAGGAAACTCATCGAAGACTTCGATGTCGGAAACGAGCCCCGCCCGCGCGAACGTCCCTTCAAAGAGGTCATGACTTAGTAAAGCATTGTCGGGTACCCGCCCAGCCAGGGCTGCTTCGAACGCATCGACATCATAGATCCCTTTGCCGGTATACGACCCTTCGGCGAGTAGGTCCTGGTAGACATCAGAGGTAGCGGAGGCGTATGGGTCAATACCGGCCGGTCCCGAGAAGATACGCTGGAACAGAGATCCCTCGCGGTCGGTCGGCAGCGTCGGTGTGACGCGCGGCTGAAGCACCGCGTACCCTTCCACGACTCGGCCGACCTGCGGGTCAAACCTTGGCTGATTAAGCGGGTGGGCCATGGTGCCGACCAATCTGCACGCCGTGCCCCTCGGTAGCCGCGTGTCAGCATCAAGGGTGATGACGTACCGCACGTCAGCTGGGACTTGGTGTGTGTGGTCACCTGTCGAGATAAAGGTGGTGTCTTTTGCACCTCGCAGCAAACGGTTCAGTTCATGCAGCTTGCCCCGTTTGCGCTCCCAGCCGAGCCACTTCTGCTCGCTCTCGTTCCAGACACGTCGGCGGTGCAACAGAAAAAAACGCGCTCTTCCGTCCGGAGCTGATCCGTGGCGTTGATTGAGACGCGCGATACCCGCGACCGCCGCCGCTAGTAGTTCGTCGTCGTTCGGCATTGTTTCCGAGGGCGCGTCCGTCCAGTCGGAGAGGAGTGCGAAATAAATGTTGGCGTCAAGATTCGCTAGGTAGGAAACTTCCAAGCTGTTTGATCTGCTCCTCAATGTCGGCTTGGCTAGTCAGGAGCGTTGGCACGACGATCATGGTCCGCAGACTCGCTGGTACTCCATCGCGGAGTTCCAGCTTGGGTAACGCCCGTGGCTCAAGTAAGGCTATGGCGACGCGATTCACCAACGTGACAGCCAAGTCCAAAGCCGGCACGGCAGCAAAGAGCCCAAGTAAGAACAGGCCCGCTGCACTCACACCAGAGTTACTCGCAGTGAGAAGCAGCAGGGCAAGGATGATTCCACCTACAACGGTAATCGTTCCAAGGTATCCAGACGTCGCCTCGGTGGCGTAGGCACGTCGTAGCCAACGTTGAGCGGGGACGCGGAAGCCGAGTTCCCGCTCAAAGCCAGCCCGCCCTTTCGAGATAAGATAGTAGCCCGGCTCTGCCTGCCGGTCTTTGAAGAGAGCATTGACTCCCTGACTCTGAGTTGCAGCACGCTTGGTTTGGACGATGACCCGTCGAGCGACTTCGAGTTCTGAGTGCCGGGACCCTCGAGCCAGGTCTTCGATCGCATGTCGGTATCGGTCGCGGGTGGCGAAGTCCATTGCAGCAAAATCGCTGTTGGCACGAAGCACTTCGTCAACCAGACTAACACTCTCAAAAAATTCTGCCCAGTCGAAGGTCGACATCAGCCGCATGCTTGTGATTACGTTGCGAACCGTTACGTTCATCGCCTCCTGCCGCTGATGCTCGACGCGAACGATTTCATCAGCTGTCGTCCCTTGAGCTGCAAGGCGCTCGTCTAACCAGACAAGTGCTGGCATCCCCGTCGGGTCTTGATCCCGTAGCCGCAGAACGAGTTGGACGGCGAAGGCAGTTACCAAAGGTGCACCTTCAAGGAGCCGAAGAGTTGTCACTCCCGGTGCAGTTGATCGGCTTTCGAGTCCAAGTAGATTATCAGCGAGAGCGTCGGCGGTCTGACGTGCCGCTCGTCCACGCACCATTTGCTCCGTGAGGCGTCGGAGATTTTCGACGAGCACCACTCGCAACGTAATCGCGACCGCCCAGAGTTCTCCGATCGTCAACGGTTGTACGCGCTGATAGGCACGTACGAACCGCCGTAGCGCCTCCGGGTCAAACCGACTATCGGTATGCGCGACGAACGCCCAAACCATCCCGAAGACACGCGGATACCCCTTAAGAGGCCCCTCGGCCAGCTTCGGCAGTTGTCGATAGTAGCCGGGTGGTAAGTCGTCACGGATCTCACGGAGTTGTTCGTCCACGATGTGGAAATTGTCCACCAGCCATTCTGCCGCAGGCGTGATCGCCCGTTCCTCACGGATCGCCTGAGCGATTGTGCGGTAAGACTCCAGGAGGACACGCCCGTTCTCCTGGACCCGTGGCAACAGCCGGCGCGTATAACGGGTTGTAGTAGTGACAGGTTGAGCAGCCGCAAGGCTCTCGGCGTGTTGCTCCAAACGCTCGATGCTAAAGAGTTCTGCCCGAATAGGCTCTGCGGACTGTAGAGGAGCGGTGAACCATGAACGGAAGGTGGAGCGTAGGTCGTGAGAAGAAAAAAAGAAATTCAATTCTTGTCCTTACAATTTTAATAATGTGTGAAGCAAACCGCCAAGGAAAGCAATGCTCATCACCATAAATCGTGAGAGCAAATGTAACATCCGGCAGGTACTTACCCTTATTCACGGTATCGTGGTTAAAAGTGAAAGCAAGCACAACTGCAAAATCACGTGCGCTAAAGCGACTTTCGTTTGCTTCTCAAGACAAGTGAGCCTACCCGTTAAAATTTCTTCGAAGCGAGAAAACCTGTAGGTGTAGAGACTGACTGCTCGATAAGGGTGTGAGAATTTCTCTTCAGTAGTGTAGTAAGTTTTACCAATAAATAAATAGGCAAATACTCATTAAGACGAAAATCGCTTGGCATTCGGTTTGCTGCTGCTTAAGCATTGACTAATGAAGTTATCGATTTGCGCGCATATTGTCAGAAATGGCAGCGCGTAAGTTGCTTTATTTTGCCCACGAACTCTCCACTGTCAAATCCATGATCATTGTTATGAACGCAGCATATTTTCCTAGGTGTAAGGAACCAGCCGATGAGCACAAATGCGACTGACCAAACACTTAAGGAGATAATCGACACGACGCTTGTGGATACGTTTCCAGCGAGTGATCCACCAGCGTGGACGTTAGGGCGCGAGCCCCACCCAACGGCACCTATGACGACTAGCTCATCCCACATCCAAACGAAAACTCACCTTGAAGTACCCAAGAGTGAAGAAAAGAGACAGCTGACTATCTTGGGTATTGCTGGCAGCCTACGACGCGCCTCGTACAATCGTGCGTTGTTGCGCGCCGCCCAACAGCTTGTTCCAGCGAACATTACTCTGGATATCTTCGATATTGCTGGCATCCCGCTCTTTAATCAAGATGACGAGAAGACGCCACCAACGGAGGTGGTCGAGTTCAAAACTCGCATCCGCGCTGCCGATGCTATCCTCATTGCCACGCCAGAATATAACTACTCGATCCCCGGTGTGCTCAAAAATGCCATCGACTGGGCTTCGCGCCCTCCCGGCGATAATGTATGGAACGGTAAACCGGTTGCCGTCCTAGGGGCTTCGGTTGGGCGACTGGGCACGGCTCGCGCCCAGTATCACCTGCGGCAAGTGTTTGTCACTTTAAATATGTATGCCCTGAACCAGCCAGAGGCTATGATTAGTAACGCTGAGGATCTCTTTGACGCGGCAGGGAACCTTACTGACAAGGATACGCAAGCCCGTCTGCAGCGGCTTCTTGATCAGCTTGCGCTATGGACGCGCCAGCTCCAGCGCAACCGCACCTAGGATAAAGCCAACGATCATCTGGATCGTGTGGACATGAGCGGTAGTGCGCTGCTTACTACCGTAACTTACTGAACGGTGGCAAACAAAAGAGCAAATGAATCGCAGACAGTCTGGACACTGACAAGAAGAAACAATAAACAAGACGCTCAAGGAGACTTCACGATGAGGAAGTATATATATCACGGGATGTTAGCGAAATTGACGGAGATTGTGTGTGTGTTGTGCGCCGGCTGCGTACTCTGGTCGGTCAGTGCCTGGGCAGCCACTTCTCCTTTGGAGATGGTCCGTTCTACTACGAATCAAGCGCTTACGGTACTCGCGAACGCCCCCGCAAAAGGCAAGGATCAACGTCAGCAGCAAATCGAGCGTATGTGGGAGATCATACTACCCAGCTTTGACACCCAAGAGATTGCCCAGCGCTCCCTGGGTGTTCACTGGCAGACACTGACAGAGGAACAGCGAAAAGAATTCGTGCGCTTATACATTCAGTTAGTGAAAAAGAGCTATAGTAGCACGCTCGAACGATATACCGCCGATGCTCAATTCTTCTTTGACAACGAACAGATCGAAAACGATCATGCTGAAGTCCACACGCGTATCAAAACTCCTTCCCAGGATAACCCCTTTTCAGTTGTTTACCGGCTGCATCAGCATGAAGGTACGTGGCAGATCTATGACGTAGTAGCCGAAAACGTCAGTCTCGTGCAAAACTATCGCAATCAATTCTCGCGTATCATAGCCAAGTCTTCTGCCGACGGACTCCTTGATGTTCTCAAGCAGAAAATCGCAGAGCTTGAAGCGCAGTAGAGAGTATAACGTACGCTCTGCGAAAGGTTTCCGTGTCTAACGACGCGTGACGTTGGCATGAAGCCGGAGCAACGCCAGAGAACGTGCCTCTAGCTCGTATGGTTGACCACCTCGAAGGAGCAGTCGCCGCCGCGGCGTACCCTTGGCCTCACGGGTATCCAGCAGCAGCTCCCACCGCATTCTCGCGCGATGTGCGGGGAGAACAAAGGGAAGAGGCTCATGGTGGGCATTCAACAAAATAAGCAGCGTGTCGTCGCTAATTCGATTTCCCCGAGGATCGACCTCTTCAATAGCATCACCCGCCAGACGCAGTCCCAAACAGTGAGCATGCCAGTTGTCCCAGTCCTCATCGGTCATCTCCTTGCCGTCGGGCCGAAACCACACCAAGTCTTTCACCTCAGAACCACGGATCTTCCGGCCTTGAAAGAACTTCCGCCGCCGCAGCACAGGGTGCTGATGGAACAGGTGGATTACCTGGCGCGTGAACTCCAACAGCTCCTGCCTCGGTCGGTCCAGCTTCCAGTCCACCCAGGAGAGTTCATTGTCCTGACAATAAACGTTGTTGTTGCCTTGCTGAGTTCGTCCACTCTCATCACCCGCTTGTAGCATTGGCACTCCTTGTGAGAGTAGCAAGGTCGCCAGGAAATTACGCTGCTGCCGCACGCGGAGTGTCTGGATGGTCGGATCATTACTCGGTCCTTCCACTCCACAATTCCAGCTCAGGTTATCGTTGTGACCGTCGCTGTTCTCATCGCCATTGGCTTCATTGTGTTTCTCGTTGTAGCTCACCAAATCGTTCAAGGTAAACCCGTCATGGGCAGTGACAAAGTTAATACTGGCATATGGACGGCGCCCACTACGTTCATACAGATCGCTGCTCCCAGTCAGGCGAAACGCTAGGTCTCCCACCAGCCCACCATCCCCTTTCCAGAAACGCCGTACGGTATCGCGGTATTGCCCATTCCATTCGGCCCACAACACCGGGAAGTTGCCGACTTGGTAACCGCCTTCGCCGAGGTCCCACGGCTCAGCGATAAGCTTGACCTGCGAGAGCACCGGATCTTGATGGATGATATCGAAAAACGCGCCCAGCCGGTCCACTTCATGGAGTCCGCGTGCTAACGCCGAGGCTAAGTCGAAGCGGAATCCATCGACGTGCATCTCCAACACCCAATAGCGCAGGCTATCCATGATGAGCTGAAGCGTGCGTGGATGGGTCATGTTCAAAGTGTTGCCGCAGCCTGTATAGTCCATATAGTAGCGGCGGTTGTCAGCTACGAGTCGATAATACGCGGCATTGTCTATTCCACGAAAACACAGAGTCGGTCCTAGATGGTTTCCTTCGCCCGTGTGGTTGTAGACCACGTCTAGGATCACTTCGATCCCTTCTCGGTGGAGAGTCTTGACCAGAGTCTTGAACTCCGCCACCTGTTGACCCAATATTCCACTACTGGAGTAGGAAGACTCAGGAGCGAAGAAGCCTATGGAATTGTAACCCCAGTAATTGGTTAACCCACGATCCACCAAGTGCTTGTCGGCGACGAACTGGTGAACTGGCAGAAGTTCCACAGCGGTGATGCCTAAGGACTGGAAATAGTTAATCACAGCAGGATGGCTTAGCCCCTCGTAGGTTCCTTGGAGTTCTAGAGGCACTTCAGGGTGACGGATGGTAAATCCTTTGACGTGCAGTTCATAGATCAGGGTCTTATGCCAAGGCGTCCGTGGAGGCGTATCATTGCCCCAGCCAAATGCTGAATCTACGACCACGCACTTCGGCAGCCCAGCTGCACTGTCACGTTCGTCCTGGGACAGGTCGGCGTCTGGGTGTCCCAGCGTGTATCCAAACAGCGCATCGCTCCAGTGTATGCTCCCGGCAACTGCCTTGGCGTAGGGATCTAGAAGGAGCTTTGCTGAATTGAAGCGATGACCTTCCTCAGGCGCATAGGGGCCATACACCCGGTAACCGTAGCGCTGTCCGGGTCGTACTTCTGGCAGATAGATATGCCACACGTGATCTGTTTGTTCGGTGAGCGAGATGCGAGCGCTTTCCTGATTGCCGTCTGGACCATCGAACAGACAAAGTTGGACCTGGGTTGCGTTCTCCGAAAAGAGGGCGAAGTTCACTCCAGCCCCATCCCAGGTGGCGCCCTGGGGAAATGGTTGTCCCGGCCATGCTCTCATCATTTCTTCACTTAGGTGATATACGACGCCCTGTGACGAGGCTGACGAGGAACAGAATGAGAAAGACGACGAATAACACCCATGCGATCTGCGTGGCTGTACCAGCAATGCCAGTGAGCCCGAGCAACCCTGCAATCAGCGCGATAATGAGAAATGTCAACGCCCAACTCAACATGATAGCACCCTCTTTCTGGAATATTTCTGTTTGTTCCAGCGATCTCAAGTTTTGAGACGCAATGACCATGCCAGCCATATATCGAGAAAAGGAAGGCCTTCGCGTAGTAATTAGACTCTCCGCTCCTTCAACGGTGACTGGGATCATTAGTGAGGTTAATTCACAGATAGTGAGCGAAATTCGTGCGTACTTATCTCATCTCTCAGATGAATTGCCTCCTCGCGTAGACAGTTACGCTCGGAAAGCGTCCCAATAATGGGACGGCGACTGGGTTGATCTGTGTAAAAAATGCGACACCGCAAGGATGTAAGACGGAAAGGTAAGTCATTAGGCATTTACTTTCGGCGATACCAAACGGCCAATCTGGAACGGAAGACTCCATAGACAGGGTTGTACCCACATTGGGGTCCCACGGCAGACGGTACGATATTTTGCTGCCGTAGGGTTCTGAGTAGTGTAAGACCCTACGGCAATTTCGCGAGTGGCTCGCGAAAGCAGATTTCCTCGCGGACAGATATGGAGGAATATATGCTTTTGAGAACTTGGCGTTTTTTCACGATCACCCTTGTTTCACTCAGCATGGCGATGGCCTTCTGTCATCTTCTGCAATTGCCACCCAGGATGAGTTATGATGGCGCCCAGTGGATAGCTTCGCAAAGCCTGTACCAGATGTTCGGTACGATAGGAGCGGTCATCGAGGTCGGAGCGTTACTTTTGGCGATTATATTATCGCTTGCGGTGTGGCGACGGCGTCCAGCTTTCCAGTGGACACTGTTCGGCACAGTCTGTCTGCTGATGGCGCATGTGGCGTGGTGGGTGTTCGTTGCCCCGGTAAACGCGGTGATCTCGACGTGGACACCCGATACGATACCTGCGGACTGGACGTGGTGGCGCAGCCAATGGGAGTATACGCACGCAGCACGAGCGATTTTAGAGATTTTCGGGTTGAGTGCACTCGTGATTTCTGTACTTGTGGAGACTCCAACTCACCGTGCACGCGAGTATACTGCCGTAACCTCGCATCCTGCTACGAAGTCAGAGCCGTACTTCGAGCCTCCGCGTGGCACGTCACAGGAAACTGCGGTCAAGAGAAACTCGCGTTCTTTCACCGTGAGTTAGATATTGGATTGGGTGTTCGACAAAGGTGGGGATTTTGGGAAGCAGGGGTTTACGTAATCCTACGACTGTACACTTGCTGTTTAGATATACACCAGCATGTATACCCGCTCAGGTCATTCAACCCCCCTGCCTTAGAAGAAGTAAACAATCCATAATTACTTTGCTTCGCACGGCGCTTGGCTCAAAATCCTTGTGGCATCGGCAAGTCTTTCTATGGAGAAACTAAACCTACAGGGAGGTGACGTGATGACGTTAGTCAGCCCCATTACTGCGGCCTCGGAAGGCGAAGAAAGGGCCCTCTGAGAAGACCGTCGTCGCTCGCATTCCCTTAGCGACCTACCGGTTGCAATTTAATGCGTCGTTCACATTTGCCGATGCAGCTCGATTAGTTCCGTATCTGCACACTTTAGGAATTAGTGATTGCTATTGTTCGCCCTATTTCAAGGCCAGTCCGGGGAGTCCGCACGGCTACGATGTCATTGACCACAACGCTCTCAACCCAGAGCTGGGGAAGGAAGCAGACTACGATAGCTTTGTGCATGCTTTGCAGCGTCGTAGTATGGGACATATCCTTGATCTCGTTCCCAACCACATGGGTATTGCTAAAAGCAGTAATGTTTGGTGGGCAGATGTATTGGAAAATGGCCCAAGCTCACTCCATGCTGCGTGTTTTGACATTGACTGGACACCAGTTAAAGCGGAGTTGGCAAACAAAGTGTTGCTACCGATCTTGGGCGATCAGTATGGCAGCGTGTTAGAGAATCAAGAGTTGACCCTCAGTTACGAGGAGGGAGCGTTTTTTCTCAAGTATGGTGATTACCATCTGCCGATTGCGCCGCGCCCTTCGATGGCCGTCCTCCTCCACCGACTTGGAGATCTCGAACGAAAACTTGGCCCTGACCACCCACAACTGTTGGAGTTTCGCAGCATCATTACTGCCCTCAGTCACCTCCCCCTACGCACCGAGACGGATCGTGACAAAGTCATTGAGCGCAATCGCGAAAAAGAGATCATTAAGAAACGCCTCGCAACCGTGACGACAACCACACCTGAGATTCTCGCCTTCGTAGCAGAAAATGTTCAGTTCTTTAACGGTAAGAAAGGTGAACCACGTAGCTTCGATTTCCTCGATGGTCTCTTGACCGATCAAGCCTATCGTCTCTCCTACTGGCGTACGGCGGCGGAGGAAATCAATTATCGACGATTCTTTGACGTGAACGAACTGGCCGCAGTTCGTACGGAAGATCCGCTTGTGTTTGCGGCAACGCATCAACTCGCCCTGTGCTTGTGCGCTGACGGAAAGGTCACCGGGCTGCGGATCGACCATGTCGATGGGCTCTATGATCCAGCTCGATATCTGTGGCGTCTGCAGCAGGCGCTCGCGCTTGCGCTCCGCTCCAAGACCTATCCAGAAGTGCCCTCGCTGCTCGCACGGGCGGACCACGTAGCGACGCAGGGCCAGGGCGACTCTGTTACACTGTCAGCTGAGTTGCCCTGTTATGTTGTGTTGGAGAAGATCTCCAGCGCAGGTGATTTCCTTCCTGAGTCCTGGCCGGTTCACGGCAGTACCGGCTATGATTTTCTTGCTGACCTTAATGGCATTTTTATCGATACTGATAATGAGAAACTACTCACCGACATCTATAAGCGTTTCACCCGTTCCCAACAGAGCTTTGCCGACCTGGTATACGAGAATAAAAAACTTATTATGCAGGTGGCGTTGTCCAGCGAGATCAACGTACTTGGGCACCAACTACACCGTCTCTCGGAACGCAACCGTCACGCTCGGGATTTTACGCTCAACAGCCTTACCCATACGCTCCGTGAGATCATCGCCTGTTTTCCGGTCTACCGGACTTATATCACCGACAACGAGGTCAGTGAGCGAGACCAGACCATTGTCGAGCAGGCCGTGGCATACGGCAAACGGAAGAATCCTGCGCGAGACGTCTCGATCTTCAATTATGTCCGCGATGTTCTGCTGTTGCGATTTCCTGCTGGGGCTACAGAGGAAGATCGGCAGATGCAGCATGCATTCGTGATGAAATTTCAACAATACACGGGTCCAGTCATGGCCAAAGGGGTCGAGGACACTACCTTTTATCTTTACAACCGACTGGTGTCGCTCAATGAGGTAGGCAGTTCACCCGATTGCTTCGGAACGTCGCTGGTCACGTTTCACACCCGGTGTGGTGAACGCCGTAAGTATTGGCCTCACACGCTCTTGGCCACTACAACTCACGATACGAAGCGGAGCGAAGATGTACGCGCACGGATCAACGTCCTCTCGGAGTTACCCTACGAATGGCGAACGCTGCTGAGACGCTGGAGCCAACAGTACAAGAAACGGAAAGCGCAGATAGATGGCCAATTTGCACCAGATCGTAATGACGAATATCTGTTCTATCAAACCGTGCTAGGTGTGTGGCCACTAATCTCAATGACCGCGGACGATTACAACATCTTCAAGCAGCGCATACAGGCATACATGCGCAAGGCCACCAAAGAGGCGAAGGTTAACACCAGTTGGATCAACCCCAATGAACCGTACGACGACGCGTTGCACGAATTTGTCGGGCGGGTGCTCGACGATTTTCTCTTTCGTGACGATTTCCACCAGTTCCGTACCAAGATCGCCCGCTATGGAATGTACAACTCGCTATCACAAACAGTGCTCAAGTTGACGACACCTGGGGTACCCGACCTTTACCAGGGTACGGAACTTTGGGATTTTAGTCTAGTTGACCCCGACAATCGCCGCCCAGTTGACTACGATCAGCGACGACAGTTATTAGACAATTTGCAAGTGAAGCTCAATGCTGCACGAGACAATCGTCCTGCTCTCACTCAGGAACTTCTGGAGACGTGGGAAGATGGCCGCATCAAGCTGTACGTGACGCAACAAGCGCTCACCTATCGTCGGCAACATCCCGACCTTTTTCGTGCTGGTGAGTACGTACCGGTAGAGGCGATCGGACGTCGACAGAAACACCTCTGCGCGTTCGCGCGACGACATAGGCACCAGCCGCTCATCGTGGTGGCACCGCGTCTGCTGACGCAGGTTATCCCTGATCCAGCTGGTGCTTCCTGTCGGTGCTGAGGTCTGGGCAGAGACGTGGCTGGTTTTGCCACCGGATAGCAATGATCATGACTACCGAAATCTCTTTACGGGAGAGCCGGTCACCACGTACCATCGAGAAGGCCGTTGCTGCCTTGCGTTAGGAGAGGTGTTGGCTCATTTTCCCGTCGCGCTCCTGGAACAATGGCATTAAGTTAAGAGGCAGGCTCGTGCTTCGACTTCGCCGCTGCTGCGGCGTCGCCTGTCCTGCCTGCGCCAGTGCCGCAGGCACAGGTGAGCTTGACGAAGGCCTCAGCATGAGGAGATCTTGGCAATAGGTGTGTAAATAGAATCAGGCAGCGATATACTCTTGGGTGACGGTTCTCTGCTTCAGGATAACTGGTGAGTCGGCCAAGGGAACTGCCCCCTCAGCCGCTCGCAGAACCGTGCGTGAGCCTCTCGACTCACACGGCTCCCCTTACCGAGCCATGCCATACCATAGCCGCCAGTGGACAAACAGCTCCGACTCCCGGCGCGACACTTTCGCTAGCCAGCGACGACTCCGGCGCTTATGCCCGCGAAGGGGCTTGTACTTCCGCCGGGCCCACCAGGCGAGCGTCACGTCGAAATGGCGAAAGACTTTCCACACTTCGGTCGGGTAGAAACTCCCGTAGTACTGCCACCAGCCAGCCAAAATGGCGTTGTAGTGAGTCGAGAAGGTGCGAAGACTCTCGGTCGTCTGGCGGGGCAGATGCCACTGGGCGATCTGCTGCCGCATCCGCTGCTGGGCCGGGCGGCTCGCCCCCGGCAGGAAACTCGTAAAGAGTTCGCCGGCGCGGTTCTGCGCCCGCCGTGGTCGGAACGTGAAGCCCAGGAAGGTAAACTGTATCGTGGGATAGTCGCCCCCGCGATTGCTGTCTTTGCAGTAGACAATCCGCGTCTTGTCCGGATGCAGCTCCAACCCGCACTCCCGCACGCGGGCCGCGAGTCGGTGCTGCACCTCCTGCGCTTGCTGCTCCGTGCGGCAATGCACCACCCCGTCATCCGCATAGCGCGCAAACGGGCACATCGGCAGCTCCCGTCGCAGCCAGCGATCCAAGGCATAGTGCAGGAAGAGATTAAGCAACAGCGGCCCGAGCACCCCACCTTGTGGCGTGCCGCGCTGCCGCGCTTTCACCTCGCCCGCCTCGGTCACGGTCAGCGCCCGCAACCAGCGTTCCACGTAGAGCACCACCCAGCGACAGTCCGTGTGCTTGCGCACCGCCTTCATCAGCAGCCCGTGGTCCAGATTGTCAAAGGCTCCTTTGATATCAAACTCGACCACCCAGTCGTACCGCCAGCACCTCTGCCGCGTCACTGCAACCGCGCCCTTGGCCGACTTGCCCGGACGATACCCGTACGAGTCGGGGTCAAAGTGCGGTTCCAGGTGCGGCTCCAGGGCCATCTTCGCTACTGTCTGCGCCACCCGATCGCCTACGGTCGGTATCCCCAGCGGGCGGGTCCCCCCGCTGGCCTTGGGAATCCCGACCTCCTTGACGGGCGGCGGAAAATAGCTCCCCGAGACCAGCCGGTTCCAGACGCGGTAGAGATTCCCCCGCAGCTGCTGCTCGAATGCTGCCAGGCTCTCCCCGTCTATCCCCGCCGCCCCCCGGTTCGCCTTCACCCGCTGCCAAGCCTCGAAGACCGCGCGCTTGGGTATCGCAAAGGCCTTGGGCGATGTCCCCAGCTCTTCCCTCCGCAGAGGTTGGCTGGGATCACCACCCTCGATAATGTCGCCCCTTCGCTCCACAGCCATTACAGATGCTTCCTCACTACTACGAGCGACTCCGCCCCTGGCTCGCGCTTTGGTATTCCCACTTGTGGGGTCTGCCACTTGTCGGTTTCCCTTTCCATCGCGAGCTCAGGTTCTCACGTTCCCTAGCAAAGCCTGTCTCAAGGTCATGCCGCCTATATACCGGTTGCCGCCTGCGCAGTACTCAGGTTGCCCGCAGGCTTGTCCCAGAAGTTAGAAGCGCCCCTGGTTTCGACCACGTCTGGCTTTTTCGCTACGTCCTCAGCGGTTCGCTTGCGCTCATCTCCTTGAAACTTACCTGACGTGGTCGCCGCCACGCCTTTTCCCCCTGCGTTCACCACCACGCCTCTTAAACGCAGCAGCCGGGGGCGGTTTGAAGCCTCCTCCTGAAAGGCGGCTCCGAGGGGCCTGCCCTCATCTTTCCCAGAGCACCGCTCAACTTTCAGTCGAGCGTTCGTGACACACCCTCCAGCAATGCCTTCGCCTCTTGCAAGTCCTTTGTGTCAAACCCTTCGGCGAACCAGCCGTAGATCTCGGCTAGTAGCTGCCGAGCGTCGACTTGCTTGCCCTGGCCCTGCCATAGTCGGGCAAGGCTCATCACTGGTCGGGATACCCCAAACACCAGAGCACCATCGCCAACACCGACAGACCCATAGCCCGCACCTCGCCACCAGCCGTAATCCCCAGGCTCCCGTAGTGCTCGGGATCATACCGCTGCAGGCACTGTTCTATATAGCCGCGGGCCTGCAAGAACTCTCCGCGTGCATATGCGGTAGCACCGAGCTTGGAATAGGCCTCAACCAGAAACGCCCCATTGTCCGTGTCCCGGGCGATCTGCACCAGGCGTTGCGCCACCTCCTGCATCCTGTGGAAGTCTCCCTTGATGAGAAAGACTGAGTGTAATCCACACAAGAGAGAGAAGAGTTGGGACGTCTCGCCGACCCGTCGCAGAGCGCCTGCGCACGCGCGTACGCCCGTTCCATCTCTGCGCTCAGGCCGTGGGCCATGCGTAAAGTGAGACTTAAGGTCAGCCGCAGGGCCAGTTCTTGACGCGCCCCCTCCGGAGAGTCGGGCTGGGTGGCTAGCAACGCGAGGGCCTCCCGCATCGTGTCGATCGCCTCGGGATAGGCGGACCGTCGTAAGGCCTGTTGCCCTGCGCGGTGCAGATAGGTGATCGCCTTGGAGAGATTGCCGCTGCGCCGGTAATGATACGCCAACTCACTACAGCGGTCCTCGGCCTGATCAGGCCAGAGGGCTTCGATCGCCTGCGCCACCCACTCATGCAACTCTTTACGTCGCTCCTGGAGTACAAAATTGTAGGCTACTTCTTGAGTCAGCGCGTGCTTGAAGATGTATTCCACCTCCGGGAAGGCCAGTTGGTCATAGACAAACTCCGCCGCCTGTAACCGCGCGAGCACGCGGTGGAAGTCTGCCTCTGCTTGGCGTACCACTTTGCGTACTAAGCTGGACGAGAACTCCCGCCCGATGACCGCCAGGGTTTGCAGCATAGCTTTCTCCTCCGCGGGCAGACGATCCATGCGGGCAGCGAGCACGCCTTGTACGGTGGTCGGCAGACGGAGGTCGCTTGGGAGGGGCGTAGCACGCCGTGCCCCTGCGTCGGAGGAGAAGAC
The DNA here is from genome assembly GCA_963733195.1 of uncultured delta proteobacterium. Taxonomy (GTDB): domain Bacteria; phylum Desulfobacterota; class Binatia; order Bin18; family Bin18; genus VGTJ01. The sequence continues at coordinate 4,276 of CAVTCR010000035.1, read as the reverse complement.
TCCTTGCTCGCGCAGCGTCTGGACAATCTCTTCCATGAAGAAGGGATTGCCTTCGGTTTTGTCCAGGATGAAGCGCTTGAGGGGTTGTAACGCATCGGTTCCTACCCTCACCCTCTCCCTCTCTCCTTTGCCTCCGCTCAGGACCGGCTGAACAGAGAGAGGGATCCACTATCGTCCAGTAGGGCGGAAAGCATCTCCTCCGCGTGTTCTTGCCCTAGCGGATCAAGACGCAGTTGCGAGAAGTACGTCTTGCCACTCCAGTTCTGTTGATACTCCGGGCGATAGGTGACGAGGAGGAGGATGCGGGCCGTGGCGACACTCTCACTCAAGAGTTGCAGGAAGGCCTGCGTCTCATTGTCCAACCAGTGCAGGTCTTCAAAGATCATGATGAGCGGTTGGTTGAGACTCTCGCGAAGCAATATCCGCTTGAACGCCTCCAGGATGCGCTACCGCCGAATCTGCCCGTCCATCTGCTGTAACGGCGAAGTCGGCTCAACGATCCCTAACAGGAAGAAGAGATAGGGCAACGTGTCTTCCAGACTGCGATCAAGCATTAACACTTTACCGCCGACTTTCTCCCGTCGCTTGCGTTCATCGTCTTGGACTTGGATGTCAAAATAACTCTTGAGCAATTCAATCACCGGCAGATAGGGTGAGGCTTTGCCATGCGAGACGGAATACGCTTCAATCACCAGACAGCCGCGCGAGTAGGAGTACGGCGCACCGTGCCCCTACAAATTCATAGAACAGGCGGGATTTCCCCAAGCCCGGCTCGCCCATGACCCCGACAATTTGTCCGTGGCCGGCTTTCGCTTGCTCTAGCGCCCGCTGGAGATGTTCTAGTTCACTCTGGCGGCCCTCGAAGCGGGTCAGGCCACGACGAACAGCGATCTGAAGTTTCGTGCGTAGCGACCCCACGCCCAGCACTTCGTAAATGTTGTGCGGCTCTTCCACCCCTTTGATCTGTGTCTTCCCCAAATCTCTGAACGCGAAGTAGCCCTCCGTGAGTTTGTGGGTGTAGGCAGAATTAACCCGGCGTGCCAGACTCTCCATGCGGAGCCTAAATTCGTCGATTGTCCTACGGCACGTATCAGTATGCAGATCATCTTTGCGGATCGAACGGACGACGACTTCCCCTGTGTTCATTCCCACCCTCATCAGCAGAGATGGATAACCCTTGGCTCGCAGCGTGTCGGCATAGCGGTGCATCTCCTCTTGCATGCGCAGCGCGGCATACAGTGCCCGCTGGGGATGATCCTCATGGGCGAGGGGAGCGCCAAAGAGAGCAAAGATGCCATCGCCCAACGCTTGCGCGACATATCCCTCATACCGATGCACAGCGTCCATCATGAGCTGCAGAGCGGGATCAATAATCGCTCGTGCCTCTTCGGGATCAAGGCCTTCAATCAGGGCCGTCGAGCCTTTGAGATCGGCAAACAGGGCCGTGATCGTCTTGCGCTCCCCGTCTGCGCCGCTGCGTGCTTCCAATGCCGCTTGCTCCGCGCGGATGCGTTCGGCTAGATGTTTGGGCGTGTAGCGCACAGGAGGCTCAAGGTGAGGAGCTTGTGAGGGGAATCTCGAAGCAGAGGACTGCCCCGTGAGCGGCGTACCACACTCCCGACAGAACTTGGTCGAGGGCAGATTCGTAAAGCCACACTGCGGACAGCGCGGGTGGATGGGGGCTCCACATTCACCGCAAAACTTCGTCCCCTCCGGATTGTCGGAGCCACAGCTCGCACAGTGCATGGTGCTTCTTTACTCCTTCGCACTCGCCAGGGCAAGGAAAAGGCCTGCGTCCCAGCACTCAGGCAGCGATCCTCTGGTGCGTGCTTGTATCAGCTGCTGACCATCGACATACTGCGTGCCGGTATATACAGCGGGCAACAACTCCGCTCCTTTGAGCCGCCGGAAGGTCGAATCGGCCCCCTGCAACATCTTCCAGATTAAGGCCGTGGCGTTCTCAACCTTCTTGAAGCGTTTCGCTGCCGTTGTGCGTAGCCGTACCGTGGCGAATGGCGATTCCACGATGTTCGTCGTCCGTAGGTGCACGTGCACCCAGTGCGCCTGAGGAAACTGATAGAAGGTCACTAGCCGTTCCCAATCATCCGCCCGCCGCTCCACAGCTTTGGGTGCCAGCTTCCGATAGCAAGTGGTGAACTCGGCTCGGAGCGCCTCGCAGGCGGCCTGCGTATCAGCATAGGGCATGGCACCCAAGAGAGTACGTGCCTCTGATTGATGTTTCTTCGGTAGCGCGTCCAAGACGTTGACCATCCTATGGTTCCAACACCACTGTTCCGCCAGGGTCGGATATTGCTCGCCTAATGCGGTCCATAAGCCTAGATGGCTATCGGCTATCGTGCACCGCCAGGGCTTCAGCTCCCGTCTGCGTAGGTCCCGTAAGATTATCCCCCACAATTCCTTGGACTCTCACTGTCCGCTCTCCACGGCTAAGACGACTTTCTGGCCATTGGTCAGCACACCAATCATCACCAGCAGCGCTGCCTTGGTATCTTCCAGCCCGGCTTTCACATACAGCCCATCCGCCCAGAGGTACACTACTTCCAAGTCATCCAGCCGCCGCTGCTTCCATGCGGCATACTCTTGCTGCCATTGCGCTTTGAGTCGCACCAAGAAGGCCGGAGATAACGGCGCACCATCCCCCAAGAGGCCACGTAGCGCTAATGCAAAATCGCCCAAGGCTAATCCATGCAGGGAGAGCTGGGGTAGCAGCTCGTCCACCTCCTTGGTCTTCCACTTGACCAATGGCAACATCCGACTCACGAAGCGCTCGTTCACGTCTCGGACTCGTGGTAGCTCGACGGTAATAGTTCCACTGGTCATGCTCAAGCGGCGGGGCTTGCCATAGCCGTTGTGATACTCTGGGGTTGCATCGATGGCCTCTCGTCGGGCTGACTTCGTACGCCCCGATAACTTTGCCACCTCATCTTCCAACAGCGCCTGAATAAAATGTTGGACGGGTTCACGAACACAGTCTTCTAAGTGCTCCCACGTGCTGCTGACTTTCAGCTCTGGTGTAGTGCTCTTTTGTGTCATGGCGTCCCTCCTTCTTTACCCAGGCTTTGAGCCCAGTGGGTTAAGTCACCCGAGAAGATACGCAGCCTGACTCTTGTTTCCACACCTTTTCAAATTACCTCTAGCATGAGCAGCAGTTGCTCTATTGTTGTTGCAGAGCCCAAGCCATTGCAGAGAAGTGAATAGGCGGCTTCTCTAGTACACCGTCAGGTCCCACCTAAACATAAGTTGCGTAGCATTGTCATATTCTTTTAGCCCGGATTATTCATGAATGAAAAGCGGAAGATAGGACGTTGTCTGTTTCGACACAAGAAAGCGGGAATTGTAATGAAAAGTGATTAGCGTAAGTCTACGGCCCGGGAAAGCGAGGGCCCACGATGGGCATGCGCAGCGTCAGAAGTCAGAGACCGACGGACTCCTCCCTGCCGACGCAGGAGCGGCGGTGAAAAGAGGAATAACTTTCTGTGAACGAGCCCGATTACGCGGAGGACAGGACGGGCAGCTCCGCGAGCGGCGTGGCGAGGTGGTGGAACACGCGCGCCAACGGAAAAGCGGCCGGGAGCCGGACGAGCAGCCGGCGTGTCGACTGCGAGACAATGGCGGCCACTTTCAAGAGCTGCAGCCGCAGCGTATCGAACTGCGCCCGGCCCAGAGGAGGGGCCAGCGGTGCGACCTGCGTGCGCAGCGTGTGGAAGAGCACATAGGCGGCAACGTGTTCCAAGAGCCGGAAGAAGTTCGCGGCAAACGTGGAACACGAGAGGCGATCGGCGTGCAGCGCGTTTTTGAAGTCTTTGATGAAATTCTCACACTGTCCCCGCTCACCATACGCGTGATAGAGCAGCGCGGGGGCGAACTCTGAGAGCGAGGTCACCACAAACCGAGGCTTCGCGCCTTGCTCGCTGACCTCCGCTTTCAGCACGACGTGGCGGGCCTGCGGCCAACTCTCCGCCGCATAGGCAAAGGCGTCGAAGTGTTGCACGGTTTGCTTGGCGGCCCGAAAGCGCAGGCGCGCTTCCGTCAACGCCGCTGCCCCGAAGCGGAGCAGCACGGCATTCTGGGCCAGCCCAAAGACATAGGCGATGCCCCCGACTCCCGAGCCAGCTCCTCCACCATGCGGAGCACGCGCGGGACGGCAAACGCCGAATCGCCCCGGATCACAAGCTGTACCTGGGGAAAGCGCTGCTTGAGACGCTGAATAATTCGTCGGACGACGCCGATCGCTCCTCGGGCCGCATGGGCGTTG
>CAVTCR010000034.1:0-28679 GCA_963733195.1 uncultured delta proteobacterium | reverse complement strand
CTTCGCGCCTGCGGTCAGCAACGACGCACCCATGCTTGCCGCTCGGCCGACACACAACGTCGAAACCGGAGAGCGGATGTACTGCATCGTATCGTAAATCGCCAAACCCGCAGTGACCGATCCTCCCGGGGAATTGATATAGAGAAAAATATCCTTCTCTGAATCGTCGGCCTCAAGAAAGAGCAGTTGCGCAGTGATAAGGCTCGCTGTCGTATCACTGACCTCAGAGCCGAGAAAAATAATGCGATCTTTCAGCAAACGTGAGAAAAGATCGTAGGCGCGCTCACCACGACCGGTCTGTTCAACAATAGTTGGTACAAAGTTCATAATTTTCCTATTGGGACATCGTAGCCCTTCCGTTTTTTCCTCGCAACCTCATTGAAACTCTCATTGCAATGGGCCATATACCCTACGTAGTCTGACCGCAAATTCAGGACTATATAACAGGAGGGTTATCTATGGGTACCTACAAAGGAAGTTGCTTTTGTGGCGCAGTAGAGTTCACGGTCACTGGAGATCCAGCCGCCATGGGGTATTGTCATTGCAGTTCCTGCCGCCACTGGTCGGCGGGGCCGGTTAACGGCTTTAGCCTGTGGAAGCCTGATGCAGTAAAGGTCACAAAGGGTGCAGACAATATCGGCACCTATAACAAGACCCCACAAAGCTATCGTAAGTGGTGTAAAACCTGCGGTGGTCACATTTTTACTGACCATCCACCGATGGGCCTCATTGATGTGTATGCGTCCGTTCTTCCCGATCTTCCCTTCAAGCCGGCATTGCACGTGTTCTACGGCGAGACAGTCCTCCACATCAAAGATGGCGTACCGAAGTGGAAGGATGTCCCAAAGGAGATGGGCGGCTCGGGCGAAGCGCTCCCCGATTAATACGACCCATAGTTCCGTTTTCTTCATATACTGTTCACCACACAAGAAGTTACTCCACACGAGGGTAAGCCACTGAGTTTACCCTCGTGTGGAACGTGCATATGATTGACATTCGTGCCCACGTAAGGAGTGACTGATGCAAACCTTCAAGACTGGCACTGTACAAGCCAATGGCCTGCGCTTTCATTTCTTAGAACAAGGCGAAGGTCCATTAGCTCTGTGTATGCACGGATTTCCTGACTCAGCCTGGACGTATCGTTATTTGTTACCCAAGCTGGCTGAAGCTGGCTACCGTGCGGTCGCTCCCTTCATTCGGGGGTATGCTCCGACCGAAATCCCAGCCGATCCACGCTATGAAACCAAGGCCTTAGTCGCCGACGTCAATGCGTTACATGCCGCATTAGGTGGTGGGAATGATGCAGTGCTGATTGCCCACGACTGGAGTGCTGTCGCCTCGTATGGAGCTCTCGCCGCAGAACCGAATCGCTGGCGCCGGGCGGTCATTGGAAATGTCCCGCCACTCGCGGTCTTTGGTCAGGTTGCCTTTAGTTATGCGCAAATCAAACGCTCCTTCTATTTTTGGTTTTTCCAAATGGCGATCTCTGACAGTATCGTTGCGGCAAATGATTGGCGTTCATCGACGGATTATGGGGAGATTGGTCACCTGGTTATGATGCAACGTACGACCTTGGCAAGCTGAAGGAGTGCCTGCGTAACCCGGCAAACCTCAGAGCTGCGATGGGCTATTATCGTGCGCTGTTTAATCCGACCCGCTATGGCTTACCCGAAGCAATGGAGGAACAAGGTGCGGTATGGGGACGCCCAGTCCCGCAGCCAGTCTTGTACATTCACGGCACCACCGACGGCTGCATTGCTCTTGATGCTGAGTTGATGAAGCAGGCGCTCTCTTCCTCGGGCCGGGTTCTGAACTCGAACGCCTTGAGGGCGCAGGACATTTCTTTTTGGTTGAGAAACCAACAGCGATTAACGAACGTATCGTACAGTTCCTGGCAAAGAAATAAATGAAAAGCGCGAAGCAAAAGCGTCAAGAAATCACAGCAAAGCGAGAAAAGTACGCTAAGAAGAAAGCTGATAACGCAGTCAAAGCGAAGATTGCCACTCCTCTGACGAGACGACCAATAAACTCGATACTGGCGAATGTTGAGGCGCTCGCACATAACAACACCTACGGACCGTTGCCACTTCTTATGTTGATAGACTCTTTGTCTGTCGAGATTGTGGTAAGCAAGAAGTCTGGACAGCAACGCAGCAGAAATGGTGGTACGAAGTCGCGAAAGGTCATATTGATTCATTTGCCGTGAGCTGTCGTGCGTGCCGCCGGAAAGAGCAGCAACGCAAAGCCGAAGCGCGGCACGTGCACTTGCAAGGGATAGCGAAGAAGAAGCAGATCCAACCGTAGGATCGCGTGCCACACTAATAAATATTTTTCATACGCTCATTGGAAGATCATCTCGCAGGTACGGAGAGATACACGCATGCAGCATGGGAGCAACCCCAGCAGCCAGGCGCATTTTGTGGTTGGTCGGGCCGCCGAAATCGGCTATTTGGAGCAGTGTCTTACAGATCGCTCTCGGGGCGAGCGACAGATAGTGTTTGTCTCCGGAGAACCGGGAATCGGCAAGACCACTATCGTAGAGAGCTTTCTGGAGAGTCTGCGTACTCGCACCGATTTGCGCATCGGCCACGGGCAATGCATTGAGCAGTACGGAGCCGGCGAAGCTTATCTTCCCCTCTTGGAGGTTGGGACCCGCCTTTGCCAGGGACCGGAGGGGGAGCAGGCTATTGCATTGCTTCGTCAGTACGCCCCTACATGGCTCGTGCAGTTGCCTGGTGCTGTTACGGACGCTGAGGGGGAGCTACTCCAGCGTCGAGTGCAAGGTGCGACGCGAGAACGGATGTTGCGTGAAGCCGCAGAAGTCGTGGCTCGCTTCACCCAAGAGCGGGGATATGTATTTGTTTTAGAAGACCTGCACTGGAGTGACGTTTCGACACTCCAATGGCTCTCCTATATTGCCCAGCGGCAGGAAGCGGCCAAACTCCTCATCATCGGTACGTATCGCCCTCAAGATGTACTAATCAGTGGGCATCCATTGCGAGGGGTTGTACAAGATCTCACCGCCCGGAATCGCTGCGAGGAGTTACGAGTCGCTCCGCTTTCCGAACAGTCAGTGAGTGAATATCTCACTGGCAGGTTTGGGAGTTCCGTGTCGGCTTCGGTACTGCCGGACTCATTCACCGACGCACGGGAGGTAATCCACTATTCATGGTGAATGTTAGTGGAGTACCTCACACGCCCAGCAGATGTTGCAGCAAGAGAGGCCAGTGGTAGTGAAGAACGGCAGAGGTGACAGTAGCCGCCGAGGGTACCGCAAAATCTACAGCATCTGATTGATAGACAACTCGAACGCTTACCAGAAGATGCGCAGCACATGTTGGAAGTCAGCCAGTGTAGACAGGTATGGAGTTTTCGGCAGCTGAAGTAGCGACAGGATTACAGATCGAGGTGGAATCCGTTGAAGCACTGTGCGACGACCTCGTCCGCAAAGGACAATTCCTACGTGGGCTTGGAGCCGAGGAGTGGCCGGATGGAACCCTTGGTGAACGCTATGGCTTTCTGCATGCGCTGTATCGTGATGTCTTGTACGGGCGGCTCGCGGAGACACGGCGTGTCCGTCTGCATCGGCGGATTGGCGAGCGTAAGGAAGCAGCGTATGGCCACGCGGGCAGGCGAGATTGCGGCTGAGTTAGCGACGCACTTCGAAGCCGGACGAGACATAAAACGTGCTGTTCACCATTTGCAACGAGCAGGAGAGAACGCCCTTCAACGATACGCCAATCAGGAGGCGATTGGTCACCTCACCAAAGGACTCGGTTTTCTGAAGCCCTTGCTAATTCCCCTGAGTCTTTTCAACAAAATTGTCGCTCCAGATGGCCCTGGGTCCAGCATTGATCGCGACTAAGGGATATGCAGCTTCAGAGGTCGAACAAACCTATTCCCGTGCACGAGAACTTTGTCAGCCGTTAGAAGACCCGTCTGTGCTTTTTCCGGCGTTGTTTGGCCTCTGGAGCTACTACATCACGCGAGCCGAGTACGGACCGACCCGGAAGCTTGCCGAGCAGATATTTGCTTTGGCGCGGCAGCACAATGATTCGGCGCTGCTTCTACAGGCGCACCGCGCACTGGCCGAGACCTCTTTCGTATTGGGGGAGTTTGCCTCGACTCGTGAGCACGGCGTCCGTGGGAAGTCGCTTTATGACTCACGGCAGCACCGCGATCACACCCTTCTCTATGCAGAGGAGCCTGGGGTGTTCTGCCATGCGCTTACCGCGTGGGCGCTATGGAATCTGGGCTATCCAGACCAAGCCCTTCAAGAGAGCTTAGAGGCACTCTCCTTAGCTCAAGAGGCTTCTCACCCGTTTAGTTTAGCCATGGCGCTGACGATTGTTACCCAAGTTTGCCAAATGCGGGGAGACAACCTCGCCGTGCGAAAGTGGGCGAGAGAAGGGATTACGCTCGCAGTGACCGAAGGATTTCCGTTTTGGGAGACATGGGGAACCATATTGCATGGTTGGGCACTTGCTCAGCTTGGGCAAGGAGAAGAAGGCAGCGCGCAAATACAGCAAGCTTTAGAAGTATACCCGGCAGTAGAATTTCGGACGTGGAATCTGGCGCTTCTTGCCGAAGCATATGAGAGAGGAGGACGAATAGACGAAGGGAACAGTGCCGTGGCCGAAGCGCTGGTAATGGTGGAGCAGACCGGGGAACGATTCTACGAAGCAGAGTTATATCGGCTCAAAGGCGAACTGCTCTTAAATGCAGAACGCAGAAGGCAAAATGATGAACGGAGGACAAAAGAAGAGGAACAAGACTCCGTCCCCATTCATCATTCATCGTTTAGCGTTCATCATTCCGAGCAGGCCGAAGCCTGCTTTCTGCAGGCGCTAGAGGTATCGCGCAAGCAACACGCCAAATCGCTCGAACTACGCGCAGCCACGAGCCTCGCACGTTTATGGCAACAGCAAGGCAAGAGTTACCGAAGCGCGGAAGTTGCTTGAAGATGTTTATGGGTGGTTCACCGAAGGGTTTGACACGAAAGACTTACAAGAGGCAGAAGCACTGCTTGTTACTTTAGGCGGAAACGTGAAGAAGAGAGGAGAAAAGTCAAAAGTCAAAAATAACAGACGCGCTGCCCCCCGGTCTTCTTTTCTTACCCCCCCAACCTCCAGCACCTAGCACCCAGCCCCTAATACGCTCTCCCTCTGATCTCCGACTCCTGACCCCTGACCCCCAATGCCTTTTCCGCAATGAAGGCGAATACTGGACCGTCACCTTTGCCGGGAAAACCTGCCGCATTCGTGACACGTTAGGCATGCGCTATCTGGCACAGTTGCTGCCCTCCCCACGAAGAGATACACGTGCTCACACTCGCGGCGGAAGAACCAGTTCCGTTACCGCATTCTCAGTCGGGAGAAACAAACCGTTATGTCCAGTACGGAGTTTTCCGATGCCGGTGAGGTACTCGATTCGCAAGCCAGAGCGGCGTATCGTCAACGGCTCCGCGACCTGCAGGAAGAACTCGCCGAAGCGCAGGCCTTCAATGATCCTGGACAGATCGAAAAGCTACAAGACGAGATCGAATTTCTCACGCAAGAACTCGCGCAAGCCGTGGGGTTTGGCGGTCGCGCGCGCAAGGCAGCGTCAGTCGCGGAACGAGCACGGGTCAATGTCACCAAACGTATCAAGATCGCACTACGAAAGATCAGCGAGCAGCATCCAACGCTGGGCGAGCATCTCACGCAGACTATTCGCACTGGAACATTTTGTGTGTATACCCCGTCCCTCATCAACCTGTGACTTGGCAGAGCTGACGAGCGTGCGCAGGGAATAACAAAGCGCGCTTAGCGCCTTGTGCTATCAACAACTCACAATGACAGCTATGCCCTCACTCAATACCATTGGAGGTCTTTACATGAAGTGTGAAAAAGCAAACAGGCAGCGATATACCCTTGGATGACGATTGTCTCTTTAGGTTAACTCCTCCAACATTGTCTTTGCCTCTTGCAGGTCTTTGGTGTCAAACCCCTCGGTGAACCAGCCGTAGATCTCCGATAACAGCTGCGTGAGCTTCTTTCTGCTTGCCCTGTTGCTGCCACAGTCGGGCCAGGCTTGTCGCTGCGCGCAGTTCCAGCGACTTCGCTCTGTTGCTTGCGCGCGATCTTCAATTGCCCTCTGAAAACATTCCTCTGCTTCTTCTTCGACTTTGGACATTTAGACCTTAGACTCTTGCTGAAGCGTCAGCTCGCCCTTTCAGCCGATACAGCTCTGCCTCGTAGCCACGCGCCCCAGTTTTGTCTACCAACTCCTACGCTTCGGCCAGCAGCGTGCAGCCCCTCTTCGGTCTGTCCCACTTTCCCATACGCCTCAGCCAGCAGAGCAAGGAAACCCGGCCGATACAACTCAGCCCCTATAGCCTGGTAAGCGAGCAGACCCCGGTGGATCTGCGCAATCCACTCCTCTCCCTGGCCCTGCCCGACTAGCGCTACAGCCCTGCCAGAGAATGCCCATCGCCAAAAAGTACGCAAACCCTTGCTCAGTAGAGAGCGCAATCAATCCCTCTGCCCGCTTTTGAGCCGCTTGCCCCTCCTGGCGAGAGTAGTGGATGTGTGGCAGCATTAGTCAGGGCCATAGCCAAGCTAAAAGGGTGAGACAACTCTTGGGCTCGGGTGAGCGCCTCTTGGCTCTTTTTCAGGGCCTGGTCCCGATAGCCAAGAGAGCTCAGCGCCGAGGCTGCGTAAACTAGGCAAGCTACTCCCGTGTCATTCCCATAGAGAAAGGCATCGGAGTGGTGCTGTTAGGGATCATACAGAGCAACTCCCTGCTCCAAGTGTTCTCGGGCTTGAACAAACTCTCCCAGATTAGTACAAGACTTCTCCCTGCATCATGTGAGCCCGGGCAAGGAGTCCCGAATCTTGTAGGTTCTGCGCTAGGGTGAGGAGCTGTTCGGCCAGCTCGCGGGCAATCTGTAGCTCCCCTCGCATATAATAAAACCGCCGCAGTCCCAGCAGCACGAGAAGAGCTGGGGGGTTTCTCCTACCTGTCGGCACAGATCGCGCGCCCGGGTGTAGGTCGCTTCTACCTCCGGAGCCGCATGGCCTTTGGTGAGTACCAGCGGCATGCCGAGGGCAGTTTGCAACGTGAGTTCTTGTTGGGTGCGCTCCGGTGCATCCGGCAGAGCCGTGAGTAATTCGAGTCCTTTGGTGAGATGGCTGATCGCTTCCAGATTGGCCGAGCGTTGCACTGGCTCGCTGCCCGGCCTGCTGCCAGTACGGAATGGCCTGCTCGACTGAGCCCTGCCTCGGTGTAGTGATGGGCCAGCAGTTCTGGCTGGGTCTCTACCGTCTCGGTAAACTGCGCTTCCAACACCTGAGCAATCTGTTGATGGAGCTGTTGACGTTTGCTCTTGAGCAGTGACTGATAGGCGGCATCCTGAATCAGGGCATGCTTAAAGAGGTAGGTCGCCTGGGGCGGCAACTCACGTTGATAGAGCAGCTCAGCCTCTACTAACTGCCCTAGCCCCTGCTGCAAGCTCTCCTCAGTGAGCGGAGAGATTGCGCTGGAGTGAGTTCATAACTAAACTCTCGCCCCAGCGTCGCTCCCACCTGGGCTACTTCTCGCACGGGCGCCAAGCGATCGAGGCGTGCCATGAGGGAGTCTTGTAAGGTGCTGGGAATCGCCAACGGGGGTAAGGGCCCGGTTAACTCATAATGATTGTTGACTGCTCTGAGTAGGCCTGACTCCAGCACTGTCTTGGTCAACTCTTCCACAAATAACGGCACGCCGTCAGTCTTGGTCACAATCTGGTGGGTCATCTCTGTCGGCAGTGCCTTGCCGCCTGTGACCTGTGTGATCATCTCCTCCGCCTGAGCACGTGAGAGGCGGCTGAGCGTGAGCGAGGTGAGGGACAAGCGACTGGCCCAAGGCGAGGTGAAATTCGGGCCGAAAAGTCAACAGCAGGTAGAGGCGGGCAGTGGAGAGCTGGTCAATCAAGCAGGCTAAGCAATTCAAGGCTCGAAGGATCAGCCCAATGGAGGTCTTCCCAGGCTAAGAGCAACGGCGCGCGTTCGGCCTCTTTTCAGCAACCAGGTAACGAGGCGTCTGTTGGGTCTTCTCTTTTTGCTTCTGCGGTCGTGAGCGTCAAAAGAGGATAACGCTCTGGCAGCGGCAGCGATAGGAGAGGAGCCCACAGTGGCACCACTTCTGGCAGGGCCAAGCCGGACAATTGCAGCGCCTCCTCTACCTTCCTTAACTTCTCTTCGGGGGTATCATCACGCTGAAACTCGAACACTCGCTGCAGCAGATCAATAATCGGATACAGCGCACTGTTCTGATAATAGGGCGAACAGCGACACTCCAGCCGTATTGCCGCCTCGCTTGCCGCCCGCTCTTTCAGGGTCTGCAGCAGACGCGATTTACCAATGCCCGGCTCCCCGCTGAGCAAAACTACTTGTCCAGCTCCCCCTTTGACCCGCTCCCAGCGCTCGCGTAGCAGCCCCGCTTCCTCCTCCCGACCTACCAGCGGCGTTAAACCGGTCGTGATGGCGACCTCAAAACGACTCTGGATACCACTCTCACCTAACACCTGGTATACCTCGACCGGCTCTGGAGATTCCCTTAAGAGGTTGCAACCCTAGTACCCGACAGGTGAAAAATCCTTCGATCAGTCGAGAGGTCGCCGTGCTGATCACTACCGCATCGGGCGCGGCGAGTCCCTGCACCCGGGCAGCAATGTTGGGCGTTTCGCCCATGGCCAGAATCTCACGCTTGGCTCCTCCTCCCGATCTCTCCTACCACTACCAGTCCGGTGTGAATGCCAATGCGCACTTGGAGGGGACGTGGTAACTGCGGGTTCAGTTTTTGCAACGCAGCGAGAATCCCTAGCCCCGTCCGCACTGCTCGTACGGCATCGTCCTCATGTGCGACTGGATAGCCAAAGTAGACCAGCAGTCCATCACCCAAATATTGCGCGATATGCCCTTCATAGCGGTCAATCACTTCCGCACTCACTTGCTGATAGGCACGGACCACCTCACGTAATTCTTCAGGATCAAGCTGTTCCGAGAGGGCGGTCGAGCCCACCAGATCACAGAACATCACGGTCATCTGGCGCCGCTCGCCAGCGGCCCGTGAAGCGGAAGGCGTGGAGCGTGGAGCATCTGGGTGCTGGGTGTTAGGGGCCGGGGATTGGCGACTGACAACCGACGACTGCCGACCGACAATTTTTTTTGCCCTTTGCTTTTTGCCCCTTCGACTACGCTCACCTGTGCCTGCGGCACTGGCGCAGGCAGGACAGGCTTTTGCTTTGCTCGGAAACGCCGTGCCACATTCCCCACAGAATTTTGCCTGCGGGGCATTCTCAAAACCACAGTGTGGACAGCGCCGGGTGAGTGAGGTGCCACACTCGTTGGAAAATTTCAGCCCGTCGCGTTCGCAAACCCCAGCTCGCACAGCGCATACGGCTCTTTACTCCTTTGGGCTCCCATCGGCAAGGAAAACACCATCTCCTAAACAGTCAAGCAGCAATCTTTTGCCGCGTGCTCGTAGTCCATTGCACCCCATCCTCACAATGACGTGTCCTCCTTCGCTGCCTGGGCCATGCCCGGTGGGTTAGGTCACCCGAGAGGATACGCCGCCTGACTCGCGTTTACATACTCTTTGAAGTTACCTCTGCCATTTCCCTAAAGCCTTTAGCCTGTAGCCAATAGCCTTTCTTCCTCCCCTTTCCCCATTTCGCCCTTTCCTCATTCCCCCTTTTTCCCTTCTGTTTTTCGTGTGTGCCCCGTCAGGGCACGAAGTGTGCCCCGAAAGTCACGCCTTTCTTAGTAAGAAAGCGCACCGAGAAAAGGAGGATACCATTTATGCACGGACGATGTGACACCGGCTGACTGGATGCAGAGAACCGGAGGAACGACGAATCGGAGTACATAACACGCACCACGTAACACGTAACAAATGGAGGAAACGCCCATGAAACGTACGATTCTGACAATGGCAATCGCTTTGCTGTGTAGTATATGGACCGCTGTCGCATTCGCCGACAACAACGGCGAGGGCAAGAAACACCGTATCCTGCGGTTTGAGGTCTCGGAACTGTCCCCGCGCTTTGTCTTTGACGAAACCCCGTTGGATGCCAGCGGCAAACCTGCCTACGGCAACGAGTTCGTCACTGAAGGGGTCATCTATGAGCCGGGGACGCTCCAGAGTGGCGATGATGGTGTAAACACTGAAAGGGATGCCAGTGGTAAAGTCATCTCTGCTACCCCGAAGTATCCAGACAAAGTGATTGGCCGCTGGACGTGCCGGGGTTGGCATGTGGGTGAAGGCGCAGCAACGAAGACTGGCCCGTGGGTAGTAACCCATCAACTCTATGACTTTGCCGCAACGCCAGGCGAGGCAAGTTTCACAACGGACGGGGTAGAACTCGTCGATATCGATGTGGCAATTAAACGTGCGATCACTGGCGGCACCGGCCCGTACAAGAGTATGCGCGGCGAAGCTGTGCAGACGATGATCGGAATTAATAGCAGCGATGGGGTGAACCTGCGATTTGAGATTAGGCCGTAATGTGAGCAGCTTATAGAGACGCGCTGTCGCGCGTCTCTATAATTAAAAAGGAACGATGCTATGACACATACATTGGATCAAACGAAAGTCGACTCGTTCGCCAACCATATGCTTACAGTTCTCAACCACGGTGCACTGGCACTGATGACCAGCATTGGCCATCGCACTGGGCTGTTCGACACGATGGCTTCGCTGTCACCCAGTACGAGCACCCAGATTGCTCGCGCAGCAGGGTTGCAGGAACGCTACGTGCGCGAGTGGCTCGGGGCGATGGTCACCGGTCGTATCGTTGACTACGACGCCAGCAGTGACACGTATCATCTGCCACCCGAACACGCCGCGTCGCTCACTCGTGCTGCCACGCCTAACAACATGGCGATGTTTATGCAGTACATTCCACTGTTGGGTGCGGTGGAAGACGGTATTGTCGAATGCTTCCGTCACGGTGGTGGCGTGCCGTATGCCGCCTATCCACGCTTCCAACAGGTCATGGCCGAAGAAAGTAGTCAAACCGTGGCTGCGGCCTTGCTTGATGCGATTCTGCCGCTCGCGCCCAATGTTGTCACAGCCCTCCAACGTGGCATTGACGTGCTAGATGTCGGCTGTGGCCGTGGCCATGCGCTCAACGTTATGGCTAAAGCGTTCCCTCGCAGTCAGTTCACTGGCTACGACTTCTCCAAGGAAGGAGTTGCTGCCGGGAAAGCTGAAGCGCAGGCCTGGGGTCTCACCAACGTACAGTTCGCGGTGAAGGATATGGCGACGATGGACGATCGTGAACGGTATGGTCTCATCACCGCCTTTGATGCCATTCACGACCAAGCCAAGCCCCGCGAGGTGTTGAAGCGTATCGCCACTGCCTTACGATTCCGATGGTGTCTTTCTCATGCAAGACATCGATGCGTCAAGTCACGTACATAAGAATCTCGATCATCCGATGGCGCCAATGCTCTACACCATCTCGTGCATGCATTGCATGACCGTGTCGCTCGCGCTCAATGGTGAAGGACTCGGCGCGATGTGGGGTGAGGAACAGGCACGGACACTGTTGGCAGAGGCAGGTTTCACACAGGTTGAGGTGAAGCGACTGCCGCATGATTTTCAGAACAGTTATTTCATTGCAACGAAGGGGATGACCCACTAGTACACCACCATCACAGTGAGAATGATAAGAAAACAGTGGTCGTGTCATTCCCGCGAAAGCGGGAATCCTGATTTTTTCTTCCTGGATTCCGGGTCGCGAGCCTTCGGCCCCCGTATCGAGTACGGGGCAGGCTCGCCTGGAATGACGGGCTGCCACAAATGACATCATTACCTTATACTTCTTAGATAACTTCGTACAAAGAGGATACACATATGACACTCAATCTCAAATCCATTGCGCTCCCTACCGGGGTGACACTTCCTTACGTCGAGCAAGGCGACCCTCGCGGCATGCCGGTAATCTTGCTACATGGGGTCACCGATTCCTGGCGTTCCTTTGAACTTGTGCTGCCGCATTTTCCGCCGAGCCTCCACGCCTTTGCTTTATCACAACGTGGCCACGGTGATGCAGATCGCCCCGTGACGGGTTATGGATTCCATGACTTCGCAGCAGACGTGGCGGCATTTATGGATATGCTCCAACTTGAAACCGCCGTGCTTGTCGGTCATTCCATGGGCAGTGGCGTTGCGCAGCGTTTTGCGTTGGATTACCCAGATCGCCTCTTGGGACTTGTGCTGGTGGGGTCGTTCGCCACCCTGCCCGACAACCCAGGCGTGCAAGAGTTCTGGGACAGCGTCGTATCAAACCTCACCGACCCGATAGACCCGAACCTCGTGCGCGAGTTTCAACAAAGTACGCTGGCACAGCCCGTACCTGAAGCGTTTTTCGAGATGGTGGTGAATGAAAGTCTCAAAGTCCCGGCGCGGGTATGGCAGGCAACCTTCTCGACGTTTCTGCAAGAAGATTGGTCTGGAGAGTTGGGAAAGATTACCACGCCGACGTTGATTATCTGGGGTGACCGGGACATGTACTGTCCGCGCAGTGATCAGGATATGCTAGTAACCGCAATCCCTGGCTCACGGTTGTCTGTCTATCGCGGGGCTGGTCATGCTTTACACTGGGAGGAGCCGGAGCGTTTTACGAATGATGTGGTAGCGTTTATCGAACAGCAAGTGAAAGTATTGAGAGGATATTAGGGGTTAAGAGTGTAGTTTGTGCTCACCTCCCAATAGACGTCGGTCGTCGCGCTTCGTCATTCTGGACACAGCTCTACTCAAAGCCTACCCCTACTCTGCCGCGATACGTGTTCTCGTGGTAAGAAGCGCAACATGAACACCGCCAATTCCCCTGAGCGCGTCCCACTGCGGACGAAACTCTTCTATGGCGTAGGTGCAATTGCCGAGGGCACCAAACAAACTGCTTTCAACGTCTTCCTCCTTTTTTATTACAACCAGGTGCTCGGCGTGTCCGGCACCTTGAGTGGCATGGCGATCTTTATCGCCTTGTGTGTGGATGCGCTGACTGATCCTTTGGTAGGTTCCCTCTCTGACAATTTTCACTCGCGCTGGGGTCGCCGCCATCTATTCATGTATAGTGCGGCGCTGCCGATGGCAGTGTGTTTTTTTCTGCTCTTCAATCCACCGTCAGGCTTAGGGCAAACGGGGCTGTTTCTCTGGTTGACCACGTGGGCGGTTGGTGTCCGCTCGGCGATGACCTTGTATACGGTCCCTAGCGGTGCGATGTTACCAGAGATCACCTCTGGTTATGACGAACGAACGTCACTCGTGACCTATCGCTATCTCTGCGGATGGATGGGAGGTTTGCTTACTGCCCAAATGGGCTATCTCTACTTCTTCGCCCCGTCTCCACAGTTTGCCGATGGTCGTCTCAATCCGCACGCATACGGCACTTTTGCTCTCGCCTGCGCTGTCATTGTCGCCTTGGCGATTCTCGTCTCCAGTGCAGGAACCCAACATCTGATTTCCACCTTGCATACGCCGTCACAGACTGTCCGCTTCTCACTTCACCGTTTATTGAGAGAATTGCGTGAGGCGCTCAGCAACCATTCCTACCTGATGCTGATCTGCGCCTCGCTGTTTATTGCTGCGTCAGCCGGATTTCAGGATGTCATGGGCCTCTACATTGGCACCTACTTCTGGGGCCTCTCCACCGGTCAGATTGCTGTGCTGGTGTACGCGTACATGATCGCGACCCTCATTGCTTCTGCTCTTGCACGTCCGCTCACGCAGCGCTTCGACAAAAAGAAAACCGTTCTCAGTTTGGCGCTTTTTGCGACCATATTTGGTCCGTTACCAATTTTTCTTCGCCTCCTTGGTATTATGCCTGCCAACGGCACTCCGTTGCTTATTCCTCTATTGTTTGTCAACGTTTTGATCATTGTTGCTATCATCATCATGGCGCAGATCACCATTGCCTCCATGCTCGCGGATATTGTCGATGAACACGAACTGCTCACTGGCAAGCGACAAGAAGGGATATTTCTCTCGGTTTTATCATTCACCGGCAAAGCCACTTCCGGGTTGGGCGGCTTACTGGCAGGGATCGCACTTGATCTCATCGGGTTTCCCAAAGGTGCGCAGGTCGGAACGGTATCAGCGGATACGATCTTTCAACTCGGGGTCGTTGTCGGGCCAGGATTGATGGGGTTGCACTTTC
The DNA here is from genome assembly GCA_963733195.1 of uncultured delta proteobacterium. Lineage (GTDB taxonomy): Bacteria > Desulfobacterota > Binatia > Bin18 > Bin18 > VGTJ01. The sequence continues at coordinate 14,494 of CAVTCR010000034.1, read as the reverse complement.
TCAGTCTCGTGTTTGTCTCACGTTATCGCATCACGCGAGATTCTCATCAGCAGATACTTTCACAATTGGCGCAACAAAGAGAGAGTCGAGAATCAATTGTGGGAACTATGGCGCCAAGAGGATCGTTCGACTGATCCGCAGAGGCTGCCTCAATTTGGGGGCAACGACTTCCCCGGTTCCCACTCCTCACGCAGAATCGCCATCGTCACGGTATTGAGATAGCGCCCCTCGCGAAACTGTTCCTGTCGGAGAATCCCTTCGCGCTTAAACCCCGCGCGTTCGTACGCCCGAATACCACGCTCGTTGTCCGCATGGACGTGTAGCCATACACGATTGAGGTTGAGGGTCATAAAAGCATGCTGGGTTATTAACTGTGTGACTTCGGTACCATAGCCCTTACCCCATTCGGATTTCTCACCAATGAGGATGCCAAAGCAGGCATGGCGGTTGCGAAAATCTATCTCCCGTAACCCAGTCGAACCGATGAGCGTATCATTGGCGCGAATCACGATACCGAGCACAAACTCTCGTTCACTCTTATAGAGGTTATCGAAAAACGCTTCTTCGGTCTGGCGATTGATCGGTCCCTTGACCTTTAAAGTGCGTGTGACGTCATAATCGTTTAGCCACGTCACAAAGAGCGGTGCGTCTTCCCGTTCTAGAGGGCGGAGGTAGATTTTCTCTCCGATGAGAAATGGGTTTTTCATCGATTCTCCGTTTCTTACTCTATGCTCTTGACGACCTTTTTCCAACCTGCCAACATGGCATGCATGTCTGTCAACCGTCCGAGCACGCATTTTTGTTGGTGGTGGCTGCCTTAGTCGGCGGCCCGGACGTTGTATAACGAGAATCAACGGAGCCGCCTTGGATACGAGGCGGCTTTTCTGTTTTCAGGATCGCTGCCTCGCAGAACGAGGTTACGGTCCTGCTGCTTTGTAGGACCAGGTTCCTCAACTAAGAAGGAGAGCCCCATGGCCAACAGAGCAGCAATCATTCCCAGCGCCCACACGTACCTCACACAAGGCGGCATCAAAGTTCGCCGCGTGATCGAGGGGATCCTTACTGACGGGGCTATCGATCCGATCATCGATGCACTCGATAGTCACCGTGGCGTGCTTCTTGCGTCAAGCTACGAATATCCCGGTCGCTACACACGCTGGGATATGGGGTTTGTTGATCCACCCTTGATGCTCACCTCGCGTGAACGGCAGTTCCGTATTTCCGCCCTCAATCAACGTGGACAGGTTCTGCTCCCTGCTATTACAGCAACTATCTCTGCACTACCCGCAGTGCTCGAAGCTGATCAACAAACGACAGAGTTACTCGGCACGATTGCGCAACCGGCAGGTCGTTTTCCCGAAGAACAGCGCAGCAAGCAACCGTCGATCTTTTCGGTGCTGCGGGCGTTAATCGAGATGTTCTCTAGTCCGGAAGACCAACATCTCGGCCTCTATGGCGCGTTTGGTTATGACCTCGCCTTTCAGTTCGAACCATTACGTTTGCGACTGGAACGGCCTGCCGATCAACGCGACCTCGTGTTGTATCTGCCTGACGAACTGATTCTCGTCGACCATCAGCGCGAACAAGCTGTGCGGCAGCGGTATGATTTTGAGATTAACGGACAGTCAACGCAAAGTCTGACTCGAGAGACTATCGCCCAACCATATGTCAGCAGCGAACGCGTAGAGTCCCCATTTGATCATGAGCCCGGTGAGTACGCAGCTGGAGTCCGGCTTGCCAAGGAAGCATTTCGTCGTGGCGATCTCTTCGAAGTCGTCCCTGGGCAAACATTCTTTGGCCCATGCCCTGCCCCTCCATCTGAACTTTTCCGTCGCTTACGAGAGCGGAATCCCGCGCCCTATGGTTTCCTTATTAACTTGGGGCAGGCTGAGTACTTGGTCGGTGCATCGCCAGAAATGTACGTACGCGTCGATGGCGACCGAGTCGAGACCTGCCCAATCTCCGGCACGATTGCCCGTGGGGGCGATCCGATTAGTGATGCGATACAAATTCAGCGCCTGTTGAACTCCACCAAAGATGAGTCAGAACTCACAATGTGTACAGATGTTGATCGTAACGACAAATCCCGCATCTGCAAACCTGGCAGTGTGAGAGTGATCGGGCGACGGCAAATCGAAATGTATTCACGCTTGATTCATACCGTCGATCACGTCGAAGGCCATCTGCGCGAAGAATTTGATGCACTCGACGCCTTTTTGGCCCATACCTGGGCGGTCACGGTCACCGGTGCACCCAAAGCCTGGGCGATGCAGTTTATTGAAGACCACGAAAAGTCACCACGCGCCTGGTATGGCGGAGCAGTTGGCATGCTCGGCTTCGACGGTAACATGAACACCGGTCTCACCTTGCGAACAATCCGTGTCAAAGACGGAGTTGCACAAATTCGGGTTGGAGCAACGCTGCTCTATGACTCCGACCCTGACGAAGAGGAACAGGAAACACATCTCAAAGCGTCAGCCTTCCTCGATGCCTTGCGTCAACCGCGCGGAGCCACCACTGAGATCAAACGGACCACGCCATACCCTGGGCAAGGAAAACGTATTCTTTTGGTCGACCACCAAGACTCCTTCGTTCATACCCTGGCAAACTATCTGCGTCAGACTGGAGCTGAGGTTGTCACCTTACGCGCCGGATTTCCACGAGGAGAGATCGACGTTATACGGCCAGATCTGGTCGTGCTTTCCCCTGGCCCGGGCACACCAAAAGATTTCGATGTTTCTGGCACACTCACAGTAGCGATTCAACGCAACCTCCCAGTGTTTGGCGTATGCCTTGGCCTGCAAGGGATAGTTGAGCATTTTGGTGGAGAACTCGGTATGCTTGAGTATCCCATGCACGGTAAACCGTCGCGCATTCAAATATGTGGCGGACGATTGTTCGCAGGATTACCGTCTGAATTTACTGCTGCTCGTTATCATTCTCTGTTCGCCATCCGTGAGAAACTGCCACCGACTCTCCAGGTCACAGCAGAAAGCGACGATGGGGTCATTATGGCGATCGAACATCGCACCCTTCCGCTCGCAGCAGTACAATTTCATCCAGAGTCGATACTCACATTAGGCGACGACATTGGCCTGCGGTTGATTCGCAACGTCGTTGCTCTTCTTGCTCACTGGGCTACGGTATGAAAAATTAGGCTCCAAAGCAGACCGCAGGAGGCGAAACGATAATGAAAGACGGACTTCATGTCATCGACAGTGACTTACACGTCATCGAAACCGGGGACGTGTACGAAAAGTATCTCGACGAGAAGTATCGCGACAAAAAGCCAAAGTATCTCGGCTTGAGTCCGACCAATTTCCCCCATTGGGATGTCCAGGGGCAGATGATTCCCCCGTGGGCGGTCTCGGCAGACGTGGTTAAAGCGCAAAAGTTCCTTGATAAACCCACGGAGCATATGTACAAGTCCGTGCGCAAACGTGGGTACGACTCGAAGTCAACACTGAAAGCGATGGATGCCGAAGGGATCGATATTGGCGTTGTCTATCGCACTTTCGCCCATATGGTGGTGTCGATTGATACCCTCAAGCCTACCTATGCCACAGCATATTGCGCGGCCTTTAACGATTGGTTGGCTGATTATTGCAACGTCAATCCAAAGCGCCTCAAACCAGCAGCGATTATTTCGCTCCATGATCCAGAGTTAGCCGCAGCAGAAGCTCGTCGCGCCGTCGAAAAGAAAGGGCATGTCGGCGTGATCCTCATGCCGATGCCGATCAAAGATCGCTATGTTCACTCACCCGAATGCGATGTTCTGTGGAAAGAAATCTCTCGACTCAATGTGCCAATTGCTTTCCACGGTACCAGTGGTGGTGCCTCACAAGATTATGTCAGCAATCGCTTCCGTGGCAAGCCAAACTTTCGCACGCAGAATCATGCGTCAGCGTTTCCGCTTGAGCTAATGCTCGCCATGAGCGGCATGATCGTTGGTGGTGTGCTCCAACGTTTCCCGAAGTTACGTGTCGGCTTCCTCGAAGGGAATTGTGGTTGGCTACCGTGGTGGATCCATCGTCTGGATGACCAATGGAAGAAATATGGTGGCGGAGAGAAGATCAAGCTCGACATGAAGCCGAGCGAATTTTTCCGCCGCCAGTGCTTCATTGGCACGGATGTCGATGAAGATCTTCTGAAGGTTGTTGTTGATGAGGTCGGTGACGATAACATCGTCATGTCAGTGGATTATCCCCATGCTGACGGCCCTTTTCCTAATGGTCTCAAGACATTCTTGGAACTGCCAGGCGTGAGCAAGAAGTCCAAACGCAAGATCATGTGGGAGAACTGCCTCAAACTGTACGGTTTTAATGAAAAGCAACTATTAGCGGCGTAACCGTCAGCTACATTCGGCAGGCGCAGCCTGCCCTACACGAGGACGGCAGAGGTCTGCGCCGTAGGGCGGGCTGTGCCCGCCATAATCCAGAGGTTTCTCATCCCTCCACATCTCGGTGTGTTTGCCCTATAGGTATTCATCATGGCAGGGTCTAGAAAAACTCATCCCTACATCGAGCAGAAGCGCGGAGTTTGTGGTGGACGCCCAGTGATCAAAGGCGTCCGCTTTCTGGTGAACTCCGTGGCGATTCAGTACCAGCAGGGGCTCACGACTGAAGACATCCTTCGTGAGTTCCTACTACCCCTGACGACCTCCACCATCAGATGTTTGTTTCTTGGCTCGTTCCTTGACACACAGTGAGATTGTATTCAACACTACTCCTCCACTTTCTCTGCTTCTTTAGGAGCGCTCAGTGTGAATGGAGTAGTGATGAAGACGAAGCACGTTACGGACGTCATCGAGGAGTTTTGGTTGTTGACTTCTCGTCGTGTCAGGCATATCAGGTCTCCGCCATGGCGTCTTGAGGTTATTGATAATCGACACAGGGCAAAACTGCCTAAAACCTCAGCTAATATCGTATTATCAGGGCAAAATGGCAAGTTAATCAATGGTTGGGCGCCAAAGATACCAAGGTCTATACCCGGTTATTTCACACGCGGGTTCAAACACTCCAGTCACCACCGGAAGGAAATCCTGGAAAGCGAACAGTGCGGATGCTTCTATTTCTTGACTTTTTCCACCTTCTGAAATTAGAGATGGGTGGACACTAATGCGCATAAATTGGGCAAACGGCCTGTGTCCGAAGTACGGCATGGAAGCGGAGAAACGCTTAAGGTCGACTATCCAATGCCAAAAGAGTTTCTTCAAGAAGATGGAGGAGTACTGGTTCTCAACAACGTAGCGATCTCTTACAATCCAGGGAGGTGCAATACGAGAGTGCGTCACACGCGCCCGGTCAGATTGTGAGAGTGGCATGAGCCAAGACATCATGACAAGGCATGCTAAGCCCCCCGAATACGCGGAAGTACCGCCGGAGGTTTTGCAAGAATTCGATCGGCTTGGAGACTCTTCCTATTGGCAGTATCTGCAGCCGCTCAAGGCGCTGGTGGTTGGTCGCACGGTCCTTTCGTGGGAAATTGGGGAATTCCGGCTTCACTCTGTTTCTGGATGACGGCACGTGGGTGTTGGCATACTTGGAGCAGGGGGATGCTCCGGATTCGCTCACCGGAGCCGGGCAAGTCAATAAGGAACAACGGCACCTCATGCATTCCTCTGCCTATGGAGATGGAACTACTTACCAACGGACGATCTTCTATGCCGCAAGAGTGCAACATGGCTGAGGACTTAGGCATCTCACGTCAGCAGCTCAGGGTATTCGCAGTCGGAGAAATTTCTTTAACTTCTGCTTTCCAGATGGGCACGAACTCGAAACGATGATAGTTCAGACAAACGATGGGAGAACTGGACTGCGCGTGTTTTGGGAGCAGTGGTAGCAAAGAGGCGCCCTAACCAGCCGCGCCACCGCATCGCGGCCCTGTGGCGTGATGAAAATGAATCTGAAAGGCCGCGAGTGGGCCGCTCGCGGTGCGCGAGAGCGTTAGATGCCATAGCGAAAAAGGTCTTTCGAAATATGAATCCCAAAGTATTTGAGTCATGCGATGAAACAAGAACCCTTTTTCTTAGCTTTTCCAAACATTGACGGGAGAAACATTTCGTGCTTTTCACTAACCTATGGGAATGCCACTTGTTGATAGCCTTGTGCGTAAGATCTTTTAAAGAGGATGGTCTTAAGAGGCGAACGCCGTATAATTGGATCGTGTCACAATAGGTTAACAAACCTTAGGTTTGAAGAACTCGATGCTGCGATGGTCAAGAAAATCGAGCAGGCAACAAAATTGATTCCGATCGTAATTCGAGGAATGCAACATCCCGGAATGTTTGAAAACCATACTATGGGAACGAATCCACGACCCTCGAACAATATGCGACGCTAAGAGTTCGATAGGATTGTAATGTCTATCTACGGGCACCGAGAAAAACAGCCTCTCGATGTCTCTCCTGCTTACGTCAAAATCGAGTATCATCACGATCGATCAACTCGCCAAAGTTGACAACCTTGTCCTGAAGGTTGCATGTGAGATCGCAATTAGAACAGGGTCAGATGTTTATCGACACAGACCAGGTTTTATCTCAAACCGCCACCTTTGGTTTATCAGAACAGGAATGAGAGATTCATTCGAAGTGCTTCGAGCACGAGGGCTATATCGAATTACTTGGAGTCATCGGTGGATCTCCCTCCTAGCCTAACTGTTTCCCTTTTTGGATTTGACCGCTATGTGAATAACTACGTCGCAAGTTATAAGGAGCTTCTCACCAACGTTATCGCGAAAATCGTCAACGAGAACCTACAAGACAGTGTGTCTATAACCGAGAATGTCGGAGCCCAACAAATCTTAGTGGATCATGCCTTGCACGTTCTTGAGAACCAGGGGTATTTGAAGCTTCGTAAGACATTAAGCGACGGAATCTCCCTTTAACAATGTCTCTCCAAAATTAAAACGGGTACTCGAAGGAGTTTGAGGTCTAACCCCTATCAGGCCGACATTGTCAAGAGGGCAGACGGATGCATCGCGGGGGCGGGGTGACCGTCCGAAGAACATTTGATGAGTCATCTTTCCTAAGCGTTTGTGGCCGACTTGATTTCCGTTGCTGGTCACAGCCTGTTGCTGCACCAAACACCTATGGAGGGTCGATATTCTCTCACGTTGTGTGGAGAATAGTAGCCTCCGCAGAGGCCACGCCCGAGAAACTCTTGTGTGCCCTCGTCCCGGTCTTCTCAATAGTAGCGGATTGTGTCGTGAGACACTCCTAGTTAGTTTCAGACTCGGCGGAGGAGCAGCCACTATGCACTTGGGGACGGATCACCAAGGAGATGAGCGAGAGAGACAGTCCCATCAACACGTGCGGCTTCGGGCGTGTCGTCCAGCGACCCCCTCACAGTCGGAGCTGTATATAAGGAAGGAGTGCGTAAAAGGCTCAGCCCTACATGCGCCCGTTAGACGGTGGGCTCGGTCTCTCTCCTCAGCGGGTACGCGGTGACAAAGCGCTGAAGATCAAACGCGTGTTCCCGCGTGAGCAGGTAATACACGGCCCGGCCCAACTTATGAGCAAGCACGGTTAGGGCCTTGGCTTTGCCGTGTTGGTGTTCGAGTGTGGCAAAATACGCTTTCCCCGGCTGACTCTGGCGGATGAAGAGCACGGCGGCTGCGGCAAACGCCCAGCGGAGATGGACGGTGCCGATCTTTTTGCCGGACGTTCCTAGCCGTTTGCCGCCTGACTCTTTGGCACTCTTCACCAGCCGACAATAGGAGACGAAATCTTGCACCCGGGGAAACCGGGCGATGTCCTGAATCTCAGAGAGCAGGACCAACGCCAGAATCTGCCCGATCCCAGGGACCGATTGTAAACGGGCGAATGTCTGGACATCGTGCGTTTTGGCACTGCGCGTGAGATAGAGTTCGACCTCGCCCAAGAGTTCATCATAGTGATCGATGAGCGACACCTCGACTTCAATGGTCTTGCGGACACTGGGATCGGGGCAATGGTCGGCGACATCGTCACGGTTGGCTTTGTTCGCCAGCCGCTTCCCAATCTCGGGCAGGTTGTACTGACTATTCGTATTATGGATGTGCGCTAAGAGTTCGGCCCGCTTCCGCGCGAGATGACAGCGCCGGCGGAGTAAATCGCGGGTGGCCCGCATCTCGACGGGATAAACGTACGCTTGGGGCATCATTCCACCCCGTAACAAGACCGCAATCTTCTGGGCATCAATTTTATCGTTCTTCGCTTTGCCGCCATGAATCGCCTTCATATAAAGCGCATGTCCCAGGACAAAGGCAATTCCTTCCTTACTACAGAGGTCCGCGAGCCAATACCAGGTAAACATACATTCGACGCCGACGACGAGATCCTCTCTATATGGAGCAATCACCCGCAAAAACGCTTCAGGAGTCGTCGGCAAATTTTTATGGACGAGTTTCGTACCCTGTTGATCGAGAATACAGACATACATCGCCCGCGCAGGTAGATCGATGCCACAAGAATGTTTATGTTGTTGCGTGTAAAAATTCATCCAGGTCTCCTCCTTGTGGCGTGGATATTTGTGTACAGCCCTCCTACCGCTGCCACTCGCGGCACAGGAGGCCTGGAGGAGTATCACGCCGTGCCACCGCATCGCTGCCACGTTGCGATTCTGCTAAATCTGCAAGACCGCAAGTAGGCAGCTCGCGGTGCGCGGGCCGTTAGCCCTTCAAGGAGACATCATGCGCGTTCAATAAGGAGGAACCCAGGTCTGGTGTCCGGAATGCCACTCAATTACTGTATGCAAGGGCATTAATCCTCATTCTATTGCGGGACGGTCTGGGCAACGTTGGCACCGCACTGATCACAAAGATATCAACTGGTTTAGACGCGGTCGCGTCTGCCAGTCGTGTGACCACCAGTTCCTTACTGCCGAATTAAACGAAGAGTTCGTCGAAGAACTGGTGGAGCTGAGAGATGCCCTTGGGGAACTGAAGCAGAACGCTGAAGGATACTTGAAGCAATCCACTGCCGCGGCAAAATCGCTTAAAAAGCTATCCAAGTCTTTGGATGTGCTCCGCGCACTCAAGATCTACAGAAAGGCCTAACAGAGCGTTCGAGAACGGGCATGCTAAAAAGCGGTGCGCCGCTCAACACGGACAATAGCTCTCTTATCAGTGAGACACACACCATGATTGCAAATATGTATAATATACATACACTGACCCGGTGGAGAGCAACTTCGATCCCAGGAAGAACGCTATTAACATACGGAAACATGGCGTGTCGCTCGCCGAGGGTGATGGCGTCCTCAATGACCCCTTAGCTCTCACGATTGAGGACGACTCAGCACGAGGCGAACAGCGATTTGTTTCGATCGGTATGAACACGTTTGGTCGGTTAATGGTCGTCGTCTACACGTATGAAGGCGAGGACACTCGGTTGATTTCGGTGCGACACGCAGAACCCAAAGAGAGACGAGCTTATGAAAAAGGAGTATGACTTTTCCAAAGCCAAACGTGGCGCAGTGTTGCCCATGACCGGCAAAACCCGCATCACGTTGTATCTTGATAATGAGGTGCTTGAGCATTTTCGTGCTCTCTCAGAGAAAACTGGCCGTGGTTATCAGACGCTCATCAACGAGGTGTTGAGTACCTCTGTCGGACGGAGAGAACAGCCGTTGACTCCTGAAATCGTGCGGCGCATTGTCCGCGAGGAACTTGCCATGCAAGGTTAAGGGCTAACTAGTCGCGCCACCGCATCGCTGCCCGGTTGCGGTTTGGAATAAATGTGAAAGGGCGCGTCTGGGCAGCTCGCGGTACGCGGGGAGCGTTAGCCAGCCAGATGCAAGCGTGCTAGGTTAGGGTCAGGTCAGCTACCACGAACAGAGAGTAGGATGCATATCCCCGATCCCTTGATCACCACATCTCCATATCGACTAAGCGGCACCCCTGTCTTTGCTGGTACGAGAGTTCCTGTCCAGACCCTCATCGATTATCTGGAGGCCGGGGATACCCTAGACGAGTTCCTGAAGGACTTTCCAAGCGTCTCCCGTGAACACGCCATCGCCGTTCTGGAGTTGGCCAAGTCAGCTCTTCTGACTAAAGCGGTCGCGGCGTAACCCGGGGCGGCTCCGGACATGCGTATCCTGCTCGATACCTGTGTGCCGCGATGGCTCGCTAATGAGCTGCCTGGACATGAAGTGCGCACTGTTCCCGAGATGGTCTGGGCAGACCTAGATGACGGCCCCCTGCTTAACGCAATGGCAGGGTTGTTTGATGCCTTGGTGACGGTCGATAAGAACCTCCCGAAACAACAACGTGTGCAGAACCGACTTTTCGGGATTGTTGTACTTCGGGCGAAAACAAACCGTTTGGCCGATCTTCTTCCTTTGGTCGCGGCACTTCGCACAGCCTTAGAAAAGCTGCGGCCTGGTGAGGTGTGGGAGCTGACCGGCTAACACGCGGCTGGAGTGGACTGGCGGGGAAGTGACGTGCCCTGTCCGAGCGTGTGTGGCCGCCAGCCACCGGGCGTTAGCCCGCTCTTCGGTGTCAAGTCTTGACGCCTTCAGAGCCTTAGTCCAGCCTGCTGACTGTATGAAAGATGAGTTCCGAGACATAGAGGCCCTCATAGAAGCCGGTGAACTCGATAGGTTGATTGGCTGCATTGAAAGTGCGGTGTTCGAGGCAAAAGGTCCTCTCTCCTACGATTTTTCTCAGGTGTTTGGCCGCTGCGAGCTCGCAAAAGACAAGGTACCAAACCCATCACGATCTCTGGGAAACTTGGGAAAGACGTCAAGCATTATCAAGAGAAAGCCGCACAAGCGGCAATTGAGGAGTCCCAACGATGAAAGCGAGTGCGCGGTACGTCAAGATTGTCGAATGGTCGGAAGAAGATCAATGTTTTGTTGGGAGTTGTCCGGGGCTACTGTATGGAGGCTGTCACGGAGACGACGAGCAAGCAGTGTTTGCCGAGTTATGTGCGATTGTGGACGAGACGATTGACTTGTACAAGAAAGGCCACAAAGTCCTGCCTCCTGCCACGTACGGCAAAGACTATGCGAACAAGATGTTAGGCGTTGCCTAACCCCTATCAGGCCGACGATGTCAAGCGGGCAGACGGATGCATCGCGGGGGCGGGGTGGCCGTCCGAGGAACATATGGTGAATCATCTTCGCCAAGCGATTGCGGCTGACTTCATTTCGGTTGCTGGTCACAGCCCGTGAGCTGCACCAAACACCTATAGAGGGTCGATGTTCTCGTGGACTATGTTCCACGGAGAAACAGTGGCGTCCGCAGACCCCACGCCCGAGAAACTCTTCTGTGCCCTCATCCCGGTCTTCTCAATACAGCGGGTTGTGTCCGCAGACACTCCTAGTTAGTGCCAGACTCGGGGGAGGGGCAGCCACGGGACACTTGGTGACGGATCACCAAGAAGATGAGCGGGAGAGACAGTCCAATCAAGCCGTGCGGCTCCGGGGCTTGTCGTCCAGATGTTCCTGCACAGTCCGTGCTGTATATAAGGAAGAAACATCGAGCAGGCTCTCCCCTCTGGTGGGCCAGTTAGACGGCGGGCTCGGTCTCTCCCCTCAGCGGTTACGCGGTGACAAAGCGCTTGAGGTCAAACGCGTGTTCCCGCGTGAGCATGTAGTACACGGCCCGGCCCAACTTGTGGGCGAGCACGGTGAGCGCTTTGGCTTTGCCGTGTTTGTGTTCGAGTTTCGCAAAATACTCTTTCCCGGCTGACTCTGCCGGATAAAGAGGACCGCGGCTTCGGCAAAGGCCCAGCGTAAATGGACGTTGCCAATCTTTTTGCCTGAAGTCCCCAGTCGTTTGCCGTTGGATTCTTTGGCGCACTTCACCAGCCGACAATAGGAGACGAAATCTTGCACGCGCGGAAAGCGCGCGAATGTCCTGAATCTCATAGAGAATGACCAACGCCAGAATCTGCCCAATCCCGGGAACCGATTGCAACCGGGCGAACGTCTGGACATCATCGGTTTTGGCACTGCGCGTGAGATAGAGTTCCACCTCGCCCAACAATTGATCGTAGTGATCGATGAGCGACACATCGACTTCGATCGCCTTGCGGACACTGGGATCGGGAAAATGGTCGGCGACATCTTCGCGGTTCGCTTTGTTCGCCAGCCGTTTGCCAATCTCCGGCAGATTGTACTGACTCTTGGTATTGTGAATGTGGGCTAACAGTTCGGCGCGCTTGCGGGCCAGATGACAGCGACGCCGGAGTAAGTCGCGGGTCGCCCGCATCTCTGCAGGATAGACATACGCTTGGGGCAACATCCCGCCACGCAATAAGACCGCAATCTTCTGCGCATCAATTTTATCGTTCTTGGCTTTGCCCCCATGAATCGCCTTCATATAGAGCGCATGGCCCAGGACAAAGGCAATCCCTTCCTTACTGACAGAGGTCCGCCAGCCAATACCACGTGAACATACATTCGACGCCGACGACCAGATCCTCTCGATAGGGAGCAATGAGACGTAAAAATGCCTCCGGCGTCGTCGGCAGATTTTTGTGGACGAGTTTCGTGCCGTGCTGATCGAGAATACAGACGTACATCGCCCGCGCATGTAGATCGATCCCACAATAATGTTTATGTTGTTGTGTGTAAAAATTCATCCAGGTGTCCTCCGGTAGAGTGGATTGTGTGGCTACAGCCATCCTACCGCTGCCACTCGCAGCCCAGGAGGCCTGGATGAGTATCAGCCGCGCCACCGCATCGCTGCCCGCGTTGCGGTTCTGCTAAACCTGAAAGGCCGCGTTGTGGCGGCTCGCGGTGCGCGGGCGCGTTTCGGCGGCTGCGCGGTGCTGATGTCCATACAACACTTAATCACGTGCAATGCAGAGCACGAACTTACTCACTCTCTCATGCAAAGGTAACTCTCATGCAAAACCAAAAATCATCTATTGTTTTTGACCAAGACCGCGCTTCTTCTTATGACCAGCGATTCGCTAAATTGGCTCCGCTGCGCGACGCCCTGCATTTGCTTATCCGCATGGTGCTTGCTGAACTTCCTGCCAACGCACGGATTCTCTGCATCGGCGTTGGAACTGGCGCGGAATTGATTTACCTCGCTCAAGCCTTTCCCCGGTGGCGGTTCACTGCCGTAGATCCGGCGGCACCGATGCTGGACATCTGTCGCCAGCGAGCCGAAGAGTGGGATATCGCCTCACGGTGTACTTTCCACGAGGGTATCTTGATGCGCTTCCCGAATCGGATGCTTTCGATGCGGCCACTTGTCTTTTGGTTTCTCATTTCTTTTGCAGCCAGAGAAGCGGCGCGATTTTTTTCGTCAAATCGCTGCACGCCTTCGCCCCGAGGGATATTTGGTGAGTGCGGATTTGGCTTCCGCTGTGTCCCTTCAGCTTACCAAAGCCTTTTGGAAGTTTGGCTGCGGACGACTGAAGTATTCTGAGGTCCCTGCCGAGGAAGTCGAAAATTTCCGCGCCTCTTATGGCCGGGATGTCGCAGTACTCCCGCCCCAGGAAGTTGCATCCATCATTGCAGCGAGCGGCTTTGACACACCCGTATTGTTCTTCCAGACTCTTCTCATGCATGCTTGGTATTCTAAGCTAGCTTCCTGAAGCTGAGGGCGGTCGTTAGTCAGCTTAAGGATTTCTCAATGAAAGTGACCCTTGACCTCACAAAACTTCTGGAGGAAGGCAAGATTAGTCGGGCAGAGTTCGAAAAACTCAGCCAGCTTTCCGCCGAGGGGACCGGGTCGCTCGCTTTCAACATCCTCGTTGGTTTCGGGGTGATTGCCGTCAGCGGAGCCTCCTTAGCGCTCCTTCCCACTTCGGCCACGGCGATTATCGTAGGATTGATAGTTTCCATCGTTGGGCTCTTGCTTGTCCAATCGCAATCGCGTCAGTGGGGAGTGCTAGCAAACATTTGCATTTTAGTCGGCGCGCTTCTGCTTGGAGGCGGAGTCATCAAGTTCGCGGAAGGTTCGGTCAATGCTTTTTTGCTCGTCACAGCAGTGTTCTCAGCGGCAGGTATTGTGGCCCGTAACGGGTTGTTGATAGCTCTTGCTGTTCTTGCTCTTTCGTCGTGCGTTGGGGCACGTACGGGCTACTTCCACGCCACGTACTTCTTAGGCATACAGGAACCAGCCGTCACTGTTGTGCTCTTCAGCCTTCTCGGTATTGGAGCCTATCAGTTATCGAAGCATCTTGCCGCAGATTATCAGAAACTGGCTCTCACTGGAGCGAGAACCTCGGTGTTTCTCGTCAATTTTGGCTTCTGGATCGGTTCTCTGTGGGGGGATCGGAACCAGCAAGGAGACGTGGTCATTCCGGATTGGCTCTTTGCGGTTTTGTGGGCAGGTGCATTGATAGCCAGTGCCGTCTGGGCGGCAAAGCGGAACAGAAGGTGGATGTTGAACATCGTCGCAACGTTTGGGGCAATTCACTTCTACACTCAGTGGTTTGAGCACCTCGGCGCCACTCCAGCGACGGTTTTGCTTGCGGGATTCCTGGCTCTCGGCTTTGCGATCGGCATTTGGAATTTTAATCGTCAATTGAGGGAAGCTGTCTAACAACACC
>CAVTCR010000033.1:0-128248 GCA_963733195.1 uncultured delta proteobacterium | reverse complement strand
AGGGACATTTCTTCGTCGTTGCACTCCAGTACGATAGTAGCAAAAGCCATTAATTTCCTCTTGCTTCGCAGTGCCGTTCTTCCAGTTCTCTTCATGTTTCGGTGAAGTCAGTGCGATGGGCTGCCATCCCCTCTTTCGCTGGGCTTGGAGAATATTGTGGCTACGAAAGGTGTAGCCACTATGGAGAGGGAGACTGTGGTCGAGGATGTGAAGAACCTTGAGTGAGGAAAGAGCCATAAAGATTACTGTGCATTTCGCCGAAGATCAGGCTTTTTGTTTATCTCACCACCGGCTGGCGTGGGCATCGACTCCGTAATCGCCGGTCGCCAACCTCTATCGGTCGTTCGCGTTATAACTTTTACAAACATCTGCTGGACCGCATATGCGACCTGGTCCCAGCTATGTTTCCAGGTGTATGCCACGATGGCGTCTCGGTTCCAGGACCGCTGGAAGGCGTTTGAAATTGTCGCTGCGATCGCCTGTTCGTTGCGCTCCGTTAACATCCCAACTGTATCAGAGCGAATGATCTCAGGAATCCCACCGACTGCAGTAGCAACCACCGGAGTTCCACACGCAAGCGACTCTAGGATAACATTAGGCCATCCCTCCCGTTCACTCGCTAAACAAAAAAGATCCGCTGCATTATACCAATCGCACAACTCGTGGTGAGGAACGTCTCCCACCAACTGCACATAATCACGGATCTGCAGCCTAGTAATTAACTGCTCCAGGTCCTTGCGAAACGTCCCCGCTCCGACAATCACTAGAGAGGTCTCTCCCTTTTTGCCTTCGGTCAGGAGCTGAGACACTGCCTTCACAAGGAGATCAAAGCCTTTATTAGCAGTCAGATGGCCTACTGAGAGAATGATCTTCTTACTTGTAAGGCCTAATTTTGTGCGAGCCTCAGCCTGAGAACAAGGAAAGAATTTCTTCTGATCGACCCCATTACCAATAACCGTAATTTTGTCCTCAGGAACGGGAAGCCACGTCATTGCCTCTTTGAGCGCTTGAGACACGGCAATGACACCATCAGCCTTGTTAAGGGTGTAGCATAGCAAGCGACGAATCAGAGGAAAATCCTTGAAACGATTAACATCACTCCCTCTCGCAGAAACCACAACCGGCCTTTTGAGAAACTGGCCAAGTAGGATAGCCGCAAATCCATCAGGGTACACATAATGTGCATCAATCAAGTCACAGTCGAAGCTCCGTTAAATACGTCTTACCGCTGGTAGTACAGAGAGGAACATCATCATTCCATAGCAGGCCATGCCAATTTTAGGGGTCATGAAGTATCGAGGATGATGGACCTCCATTCCTTCAATAGTTTCCTGACGTGCCACCTGGGAAAAGAGCCACCGTGACGAAATTTTGACCGGAGGAAAATAGGGAACTGGCGCAACAACTTTTATTTGACATCCCGGCAACCGGGCAAACTGAGTCATGCGTTCTTTTACAAAAACTCCATGATGAGGCCAGACATTATTAGGATACAGGGAGGTGAAAACAAGAATTTTCATATTGAGGTGACTATCGCTACTGAACGGGATTTTCTCTAACAGGGCTTTGCTCCTACCTAGCTGTTGCTTCGAGTGGGTAAGTTGCGACCTCTCGCTGGAGAACAACCTTTGATACCGCTTCGATATCGTGAGCCACATAGAGTTTTTTAAGAAACCCTCTTTCAGGGAAAGGTCGCCCTCCTTTCACTCCATGCCATCGATCAATCTTCACGGTGAGATTCTTCCTCATTGAATTTGTCGATTGCAAGTAGCTCTCCAGCAAATTTATGGTTGAACAAGAAGTCGACATCATCAAAGTAAAGAGGCACATGCCAGAGCATTCTTTTATTAGGGTGCGTAAAGATCAGAAGTGCATCTCGGGTAGACGAATACAAATCCATATCGAAGGACACAAACCCAATAGGCGGAGGTTGAAAATCGTCAAAAAATCTCGGGGCTGTGTCTTTCACGTTGCCGAGAATGAGCGTGGTTCGTTTTGCGAGACGGGAACGTAATACGACTTCGTCCATAGGATAATCGCCTGGTTGCCACGCGTCCGGATGATCACGGTAATCCCCTATGAACTCTGGAAGTCCCTGGGCTCCAGCGTCAAACTCATAGACCTTAATTCGGATACCGGTCTCCCGCTCTACTGCATCGGCTTCCTCCTGAAGCGTTATCAACCCTTTGCCACCAGCAACACCAAATTCGACAACAGAAATTTCTGAGACTTTCTGCTTACAGGCTTGCTCTGCCGCAGTTAGCACTCCCAAGAGATACTCCGGCTTATTTGAGAGCTACCACAGCGCCCGCGTTTTTACTGAAACACTTAATCGCTTCAACAACGCCCTGACCAAAATTCTGAAAGGTTGCTCCATTCCGGCACGGGTCAAAAAGCCCCCACATATCTCTTCTAGAATGCTTGGCATTTGCTTCACTTCGTTCCTCTAGGGTATTGCTCTGGGACTGGGGACGGCGGAATGTTCTCCCAAGACTTAAGGGTATGTTAGCGAGTCTGTGGAGCGAACAAACGCTGCATAGCCAACCGCACCCAGCGAATAAAATCCCCGTAACCTGTCATATCTGCTTCGAACTCGATCTGGGAGACATTTTCTCCATCAAGAATTCTCTTCAACCCAAGTTGTGGGGTTCCGGGGTAATTGAGTCCGATGTCACAGGTTGTTGCACTTTTGACTCCAACTGCCGCTAACCACGGCCAGTGTGATCGCTCCCAAATTCCGCTTGGATAACAGAAGTGCTCAAGCGTCTTTCCGAATCAAGGGTTCGAGAACAGCTTTGTTTTCAACAATCTCTCTTTTCGATTGCATCTCATTCTGGGGTAAGCAGTGTCGATGAGTATGCAACTGAATATCAATACCTTGCGCTGCCGCATCTTGTATTTCTCTACTATTCATAATGTCAAAAATACGCGACCGTCTAATATGTTCAAAATCTACTTCTAGCCGCATCCCTAAAAGTCTCGCGATCTCAACACGTTGTTCCTCACTACACTCTTCTTCCCCGTACTGGATGATCTTCCACATTCCCTGGTCTTTTTCTTGAGAATCTCCTTAAGAAAATCTTGTCCTCTATAAAGGGCAGCAAATCCGACAATTGAAGGACATCCTTCTTCGTTTTCCAAAACATATACTGAACAACGAGTCGGAAAATCGGATTTTCTTTCGTCAAATAATAACTCGTCACATACACAGTGGCTGGAAACGAAAACTTACGAAGCAAGGAAAAAGTGGAGTTGAATGTACTGTAAAACCCGTCATCAATGGTAATGACAGTCGCAGAATCAGGTAACCCGCCGCGAGCCAAGCGTTGCAGGGCCTCTTCCAGCGTTAACACGGGATAAGCAGAGGCGTGGAGGTATTCCAACCGCCGCAGGAGCGTCTCTCGGTTAATAAAGAGTTTGGGACGAAAGTCGCTTTCGTCTTCAAGACATATCCCGTGATAACAGAGAATGCGCAATCCTCCTCGAGTGAGATCTCTTGCTAGGCTCAGCAAGCCAATCCACTTACTACAATACAGCAAACCCTGTTTAAGGCGTTTCCGATTTACATCCATAAGCTGAACCCCGCCATATCGGACAATCGATATTCATATCTTCTGGTAATTATCATGCTAGGAAAGAGACGGAAGACGATCTCGCCTACGGATTCCGTATGAAGCGTTTGATACTTTCCCAATAAAGCTTATATATCCAGGGAAGAGCAGATCACTATAAATTCGTGGATCTACCGACAACTGAAAAAATTCTACTATCGACGAGAAAGACGAAGCGCAAGGAAAGTTGAGAGTCTTTCAGTCGAGACCACACGTATTCTATCTTTTCGGGGAAAAGTAAGACGACAGCGCACACCATGTACGAATTGTTCAACAGGGAATGGGAGACGGCCATGAAAGGCATCTAACAAGAGCAAGGGAAAATCGACCCAGCATAAAGAGCCAAGTGGAGGGAACCCCAAAATCGACCGTTCATCTCCATAAGGTAAATCGGTGCCGTCCTTGATCCCAACGATATTCCATCATGGCAACACCATGCCAGCCAAGAACCTGCAGTTTCGTCAGGGCATCGCTACGAATAGCGGCATGCCACCAACTTTCCCTGAACGAAGATACTCCCCAGTATAAGGCACCTCATGCAGGCGGCGATGCATAAACTGGGCAAGGAGCTGCCCCTTCCAAAGCAAGAAAAAAGCACCAACACCCTGGCCTGGCACGTATCCCTGAACAAGCGCTTTCCGAAACCGCGACGCGAGTTGTTGTAGCTTTTTGTACGCCGCCACGGCAGAAGCGACCTTGTATACAGAGCTGCTTTCCCCTGTAGAGCTGTAGCAACCGTCCACCTTAATATAGAGGGGCTCCCCTAACTTCTCCAGTTTATCACTACTAGGAATATCAGCCATATCTGCCACTAATAAGGTTGGAGGAAGATGGGCTTTCGTATCAAGACTACTGCAATTCTCCAGGAAGGAGGCAAACAGATCAAACTTGCTCATTCCACTATAGAGAATATTTTCTTGCTCAGAGAAGGGGAGCAAATGTGCAAATAAAAATAAGGCCGCACGGCAAGGAGAAATCCTTCTGATGGAATAATTGCCTGAATGTTATGATGTTCAACGTATTGCCGTAACCACGGAATAAATTCGTCTGTTTCGTAAGATGGACAGATGACTCGATTATGGACATAGGTTGGAAAGAAAACCCAAAGCGTCTTGAAAACGAGCACAGGCATGAACAGGGTAGCCCCCACGTCCCAATGAGCGAATGACAGCGATCGATCCCATCGCATGAGATTCGAACATAAGCACTGGTAAACTGGGTACGCATGATGGGGCGTCAAGTCGACCCCATACTGGGCATGGGTACCCTTCATATTCGCGGTCATGTTCTGAATTGCATCATCTATGATTGTAAAGCAGGTCTCAAAATACTCAGAACCTAGTCCGTACGGGTCTTCGATATGTGGGCGTGGTCGGCTGCCACAACCCCAGGTAACGTTATCTGAACATCAGCACCCTCTTGAAGACGCTGCAATTGTCTCCCCTGCCACGGTTCCATTGCAACAAAGAGGTCTCCAGAACAGACCGGAATGTCGGCTAATGCACGGGAACGATGAAGCTCTAATCAAGAGCACGCTGGTAACTCACTACAAGAGCAGTCGAATCGACAGGACTCCCACTATCGGCTTGCAGCCCACAGGAAACAGTAGTGACTCCGAATTCGCGTGCTCGGGCTTCGCCATAAGGGCTTGCGGCAAATGTTGCCTTTGCATACAAAAACCAACCGCTTCACTTGCCCCCATTTGATATGCGCAAACTGTCCGTATCTGCCGAAAAAGGTAAATAAACAGGAATACGTGATGGCGGAGCCAGCCAGACTTCCGACCATAACGTTTTGCGACAGACATTTGCCATTGCGTCGCAATAATCGAAGATATTTCTTCTCCAGCCTGAAACGAAAAAAAGTTTAGGATCCTCACTGCACAACCTCCTTCCCCAATGCTCAAGGACCGAAGCGACGACAGCATCGGAGCATAATCCCTCGTTCCGCGTTGTGCTGTGCCCACCACTGGCGGACCTGGACAAGGTCAAACAAGTCGGCCACGAACGCTCACTCGGATAACACTCTTTCATAAATACGGTTTTCAAGCCATCACGAAACCAATGTGATAGAGGGATCGAAAAACCCATCTTTGGCCTCGTCATGATCCCTTTAGGAAGAGTCCTGCCAACGCCTTCTTAAGATGTACTTCCCCTCGCCAGCATGCAGTTTATAACCGGCAAGGATACGCGCCACGTATTCCATGAATTCGTGGTCCAAGAGCGGACTCTCACTTCGAGTGAATGCGCCATGCTGGCCCGATCAACCTTGGTCAGAATATCATCAACGAGATAGGTCTTGATGTCGACATATTGAATGCGCGAGAGCGGTTCCCAGCCTCGCGTACGGTCGAAATACTGTTGCATGACAGTGAAGGAATCATACCCACTCAGGGCCGTCCGCAATGAATCTCTGTAGAGCAGGCGTTTCATTGCCGGCGTGAACCAACTCATCGTCTGGAAATACGCTCGCTCAGGGGCAAGAGAGAGATTCGTGAGAAGCGTTTTGCCCCGAAAGATCCGTGGGAGCCAATCCGCTTTGGGATAAAGACACCCAAGGGCGCCGAAGAGCGGCCCTCGCAAGGACTGCGGCAACACCTTCCGGACGGCATTCTCAAACACGTCAAACCGATACCGTCGATACCCAGCAAAGTTCTCATCCCCTCCATCACCGGAGAGACACACAGTCACCCGTTCTCGAGCGACTTGTGAGACATAGTACGTTGGCACCATTGAGGAGTCAGCAAAGGGTTCGTCAAAGTGCCATGCTAGGGTTTCAAGAATCTTCGCCGCATGAGCCTCCACTGTTTTCTCATAGGCGTTGGCCTGAAACTGCTGCGCAACTGCCCTCGCATAAGGGCTCTCATCAAATCCGGCTTCGGATGTAACCACCTCAATCCGCAACATGTGTTAATTCCCATTCCCTATATATTTTCGGTGCCATAGTTCTAAGATCATAAAGTGCCACAATACAGTTCCGTAAAAAGAGGTCTCATCTGTCCTATGATGCTCAACTAGGGTTTCTAGAGCGTCTTTACGGAAATACCCTCGCTGAATACTTTGGGGACTGAGGACGAGATCATGCATGAGGTCGTTCAGCGGTTTGTCTGTTCGCAGCCACACCGGAATCGGTAGACCAAAGCCATGCTTCGTCTTGGTGCGTACTTCCAACGGAAGCAGGTCAGCATAGGCCTTCTTGAAAAACGTTCTCAGCCGAAGTCCTCGCATTTTCATGCGTGCGGGTACAGTCATCGCAAACTCGACAAGGTGAGAATCGAGAAAGGGATAACGCACGTTTACCCCCGCTGCCTCTGTCATCCGCGTCACTTTGAAAAGGTCATTATCTGAAATCGCACGCTTGAGATCAATGTAAAGTTGACGGTCTAATTCAGTTTTGGCCGGCGCTTGCAAGTAATACATCCGGGTTGTCGCGTGCGGCTCATAATTTTTCCCCACACTCTCAACAAGATCATCGGTAAGCAAGTTTGCCAGCAGAAGAATATTGGTACTATATGACCATAGTCGTTCAGGATATGGGATGCTCGCTCGTTCAATATACTTCTTGCCTTTAACGAAGAGATACAAGGGTAGATTTTCGGCTAAAGCAAAAGTCACGGGCTTGACGAGGGATTCACGAAGCCAACGGGGGACATTGGCATAGTACTCAAACACCCGCTGGGCAGCATAGCGATCATTTCCGGCGAACAGTTCATCCCCCCCGTCTCCAGCGTACAGCGTATCTACTCCGTGTTCATGAGCAAGTTTCGCACAAAACTACGTTGGAATCGCAGAGGCGTTCGCGAACGGCTCGTCAAACGTTTCTAGCAAAATAGGAATTGCCTCGTAGGCGTCTTGAGGCGTGACAAAATATTCGTGATGTTCAGCTCCGAAGGCTTGAGCTGCGATACGCGCGTAGCTCACTTCGTTAAAACGAGGTTCGCCAAAACCGATAGTGAAACTCTTGACAGGTTGTTTGGTTAATCTCGTCAAGACTCCAGTAACTGTGCTACTATCTACTCCACCGCTCAGGAACGTTCCCACTTTTGGTGAAGGTCCTTCGCCTTGGAGGCGCACCGAAACAGCTTCTTCAAATTTGTTTCTCAACTGCTGAGCAAGTTCTCCCTCTCCTTTATTACTTGGTTGAAGAAAATTAATTTCCCAATATGGTAGCACCTCAATTACGTTATTGTGATACGTCAAAACGTGCCCAGGTGGAAGTTTCTTCACTTCCCGGAAAATCGTTCGCGGCGTTGGAATAGCCGAAGACATCACAACGTCAACAATGGCTTCAGGACTAATCGTTGTCTTCATTCCGACCGGGCAATCGAGAAGACTCTTCACACGCGAAGCAAACAGCAACTTTGCTTCATCCTGATAATAAAAAAGGGGATGAACCCGAAACCGATCCGAAGCAAGATAAAAGGTCTCGTGCCGACCATCCCAAAGCGCCAAGGCAAACTCCCCTCGCAGTTTCTGGAAGATCGAAACTCCTTCATTCACATACAAAAACAGCAACCGTTCAAACAAAGATGAAGATTTTTCCTCGGCGGTAATCAACTCGGTGCGATTATAGAGACTCCCGTGAAAAGCGAGGGCGACGGGCCGGTCATGGATGTTGATTTTGACTACCCCGGACAACCGTCCAGGAAACTCTTGCGCACCCATGCCAACAGGACCCTCGACGACGATGGAATCAGATTCCTGCCTAGACATGCTGAGCGCTCTCACCATAGGATGTAGAGAACTCAGGTTCACCTTCGTATCTCGATCATTAAAGACGATTCCACAGATACCACTCACTTAAATTATTCTCCCAGGCTCAATAGCTCTATGCCCGCAATTGTGTTCCCAATCGATCATTACTTTTTAGTATCTGCGAGTATAGCCTCGATCTTTTCCCAAGGGGTTTCCCACACAAATAGTCCGCCGAGGAAGGAAATTCGCTCGACCGTTCCGACGATTCGTAATCCATCACGCATAAACCCCCGATAGGAAGAACGGTTAGTCGGAGATAGAGCACTATAGTATCTTTTGATGCCTCTTGTTTGACCATATTCAACCCTGGCTGCGGTAAGACACTGGAGAATTCTTTGTCCACGATAGTCAGGTAATACTACAGTGTCGTGGGTAAAAAGAACCTCAGAAGAAACTGATCTCCTCCGTCCTAACGAAGAAAAGACCCCTCGCTCACAAATGCTGTATCCCACGATTTCTTTCTCCTCTTTTTCCGCCCTCTCTCGATACGCGAAAACAGCAATACACCCTGTCTCTAGCCGCCTCCTTATAGTCTCCAACGGAATTATAGCAGGCAATTCTGTTTCAATTTGTTGAAGACCATTAACTGTTTCTATAACGCAATTCCTAACCTCTGCGTTAGCTGCAGACGGATCAAAATTTAAATCTGGATCCTTCATCAAGATATATTGTACCTCGTGTCGATAAATAGGCCCGAGAAGTTTCCTCAGCAATTGTATGGTAACCCATGACAATCCACCACCTCGATACCAATACAAGAGCTGTTGCGTATTTTGTCGAATATCCATCGTTACCATTGCCATTGTGCATCAATGGTGACCGTATAACCAAGCACCATGTTCTCTACGGCGTTGACACGAGCTGGTTTTCGTTCTTTAATTCTCCGTCAAACCTATCTCGAATTCGCGCATAGACGTCATTATAAATCAATGTCGTCTTATCCCAGGAATGTTGCTGCGAGACCCAAGCTTTTCCTTGTGCTCCGACCTGGCGACAAAGAGCAGGGCTCTCGATGAGGCGATTCAAGAGTTCTGTCAACGCAGAAGCATTGCCCGCTGGAAAAAGAAAACCATTTCGTTCATCTTGAACAAGTTCTCGGTGGCCACCGATATCACTTGCAACAAGGACCTTTCCCATTGCCATTGCTTCAAGTGGTTTGAGTGGCGTCACTAGTTCCGTGAGCCTCATGGAATAGCGCGGATACACGAGGACATCGATCATGGCATATACGCCGGGAATTCGCTCATGAGGAATCCTGCCTGGCATAACAACTTTTCCTTCGAGCTGCAGGTTGCTTACCTGTTTCCTGAGTTTCTGCTCGACCTCTCCTCCTCCAACCAAGAGTAGAACGACATCAGGATGTTTCGCCGTAAGATGGGTTATAACCTCGATAAGCAGTTCGAGGCCTTCGTAGCGATAGAAAGAACCGATGAAGCCTATGACCTTCTTCCCTTTCAACTTCCAGCTCTGGAAATACTCAGGATCAGGGTCGCAGGATTGGAATTCATCTGGGTTAATACCATTAAAGACGACTGAGATTTTTTGCGAAGGAATCCCTCTCCTAGAGAGATCGTTCTTAAGTCCTTGGCAAATAACCACGACCTCTTTCGCGCTTCGACAGGCAAGGGTCTCGAGAAATCGCGTCATTTTGTATTTCCACGAGTCCCTGAGCATAGGTCCCGTGGTCAGCAGCTGCGTCTTCCCAGAACGCCCGAATCTCGTACACAACAGGGATCCCCAAGCTCCGTCCTACCCAAAGAGCAGGAAGAGCATTAAGCACTGACGAGTGGGCATGGAGCACATCTGGTTTCTCCAGGGTAGCGATCTCGCGAGTGCGCCGCGCAAGCGTCTTCATCAACTGCAGTTCGGAGGCAAAAGGAGCCGCGAAGGAGCAACAGCACCCGTGCGGTAGTAACGAAACCCGTCTATTTCTTCTCCACTGTCCCTTGTGACTCTCCAGTTTTCTTCATGTTTTGGAGAAGTCAGTGCCAATGGGTTGCCATCCTCTCTTTCGCTGCGCTTTCAGAATATTATGGCTTCGAAATGCGTATCCGCTGTGAAGGGGAGGCTATGGTCCAGAATGTGAAGGATTCTCGTGGATGGTTCTTTGTTAGCATCGCCCCGCCGTGCTGGTTGTTGTCAACAATGGGAGAGACTTTCTACGAGTGTTCACAACGGAGGTAAAAACATCATGCAAGGACCGCGCAACTTGCTCCCATGTGCGCGCTCTCGCATACGTAACGATACTCTCACGCTGCCACGGTTTCTTGAGGGCAATGGCAAGAGCATCAGCAATCTCTCGTTCATGACGTTTTACGATGAGCCCAATTTCTGGTGAGCAAATGATTTCTGGAATCCCACCAACATCTGTAGCAACAACAGGCGTACCGCAGGCTAAGGCCTCAGTCACCACATTTGGCCACCCTTCTCGACTACTCGCCAGACAAAACACATCGGCAGCATTATACCAACGGTACAACTCTCCATGTGGCACGGCTCCGACAAAGCGAACGTGCTTCTCGACGTAAAGAGTCGTCGCAAGTTTTTCCAGTTCTGCACGTAACGGACCTTCACCAATAATTACAAGGCAGCAATTTTTTTCCTCTTTTTGAGCAAGAAGAATCTGTAACGCTCGTATCAAGATCTCAATACCTTTATTAGGAATAAGCGCGGCGACAGAAAGTATAATTTTCTGATCCGACAAAATCTGGACTTGTGTCCGTGCGTGTGATTTTACAATCGGATAAAATTTCTTGGTATCGATTCCATTAGGAATGAGATGAATCTTATCGTCCCTGAATTCCTAATCGCACCATTTCATTTTTCAAAGCTTGGCTTACGGCAACGATTCTATCCGACTTCTTGAGTGTATATCGTAATAGATTACGCATAAGGGGAAGCTGAGATAGGAGGTTAATATCGCTTCCTCTTGCTGAGACAACTACCGGGCGTTTGAAGTAACGTCCGAGCAACACTCCAGCAAATCCATCTGGGTAGACATAATGAGTGTCAAGAATATCAAAGGAGAATTTACGTTGGACCCGTAGCGATAATCGGTAAGACTGAGAGAAACATTGAAAATCCATAGTAGGCCGTACCGATTTTGGGAGTGATGAAGTAGCGAGGATGGTAAACTTCTATCTCCCTCCTGTTGCTCGTAACGCATTACCTGAGAAAAACGCCACCTTCGCGTAATAGGAATACTCGGGAAATAGGGAACTGGAGCAATTACCTTGATATCACATCCCTCTAGTCGGGCGACGCGGGACATGCGTTCTTTCACAAACACGCCGTGATAAAGGCGCGTGTTATTGGGATAGAGAGTAGTAAAAACGAGAATTTTCATGCGACCTACAGCACCGATTCTATTTTTGCGCGAACAATTTGAAGTAGAAAGGATGTAATCGGTCCCAGAGTGGGGAGAGCACTTGCTCTTGGAAGTAGTATGGGAGAGCTGACAAGACTACATCAAGATTTGCAAAATTCTCGAGTCGTCCACCCCATCGCTTTTTGAAGGTATAAACCCCATAGCGAGAATCATTTGGATCATCGGTCGTGTGCAACCTCCGAAGTCGAATCGCCGTAACCCCAACCGTCGTGCCTCCTGTATTGCATGCCAAAAAAGGGCGCTCGGAGCTTGCTTCGCGGTCAACTCTCGATCCCGGCTTGAGCCACCGAGATAGTACAACATAGTATCCGAGGAGCAGAGAAAAACGCAGGCTGCGAGCGGTTGATCCTTATACCAGGCAACGTAAAATCTGGCCTGCCCCGAAGGGGACAACAACTGATATAAGGTTCTGAAGAACGACGGAGGAAAGTCGGTATACGCTGAACGTTGCCGTACACGATCAGCAGTTTCCTCAGCAAGCATGCAGAAAGCGGAAAGATCTTCTGGGTTTTCTACAGAGCGAACAGTCACTCCTTCTTTCTCTGCTTTACGAATTTTGCGCGCAGCTCCGTCCATGTGTTTGACAAGGGTTTCTTGCGAAGCTTCCAAGTCGAGGATAAAGGTGTGTCTCCTCACAAACTGAGTACGGGGGAAAACCCAGGGAGTCGGCAATTGCTCCCAACGTGGCCCCCACATCGAATCCCCCACTTTAACGTGAGAAATTCCTAACGTTCCTAGAGTTTGTAGTGCCTTCGTCAGAAACTCCGGCTCTACGTTTGTCACAAAAAGATTTGCGCGCGCAGTCAGCCACGTAAGACCACGAATATTTCCTCGCAGCAGCGCTAATGCCCCGTGACCGCCCTCCCAGAGATAAAGCGGCGAGTATCCAAGGTGCTTCATTGCTTGCGCAAACCCAGGCACCTGGCAAGGGACCTGAACAAGACGGTCCCAAAAGACTGGCGGATTCTCGGTTGCTTCCATCTGTCCTTTCCTAACTGTTATGAGCCGCCTCGTTCGTTGTTACACAATATCTTACCAACACGGCACCCACGCATTCTGACCGCTTCGCACGGATTCTTCGAGAAGGAGAGTATCCATAAAGAACTTGGTCGCCCAGTTTGGATAAGTGCCAAACAGATATCTCCCAGTAATAGGATAAGAGCCTTGAATCGCTCCTCTGATCCCAAGATTGTCGGTTCGGCAATCTTGAAGCGATTTGAGAAAGCAGTTGGCTTTTTCAGCACATTCTCGAAAGATCGGTTCTTGCTTCACCTGGTAAAGGCGCAACCATGAGGCGGCCATCTGCGCATTGCCTGTTAGACAACTGTACCGGGCAGTCGGCTGCCAATGGGAGTCAAACGTTCCTGGAATAGCGCCATCCGAACCGACAAAAGGCACTAGGGCCCGACACGTCCGTTCCGCTCCAGTGATATAGTCCTTACAATTGAGCCTGATCCCTGCTTCTAAGAGCCCTTGGACAGCATAAGCAATGGTATGGAGAAATGGGGCCTGATCTGGTAAAAACGCAACATTTCTGAACCAGCCATTTTCTTGTTGTTGTTCTAGTGCCCATCGTAGATGCCGCTCAGCGGCCTGCAGAAGTGGCTCGTCATTTGTCAGCAAAGCTGACTCAACCATGGCCCATGCAGTCCGAGTGTTGTAACTATGTGCAACTCCTCGATAATCAAACTGCCGCCAAGCACCATCCTTATCTTGCACAGCGACGAGCCACGCCCCAGCCTTTTTTGCTGCTGCCAAGAATCGTTCGGATTGTGTATCGAGATATGCTGCGATGAGACCAAAAATGATTTGGCCTGTATTAAAAACTATAGGAGGATTGGAGCGATCAACAAAATGCCCAGGAAAAGCCCCAGAGTCCAATTGGACACTCAGCTCCCATTCAGCCATAGTAAGTGCATGATCTCGGTAAAGAGGATTTCTTGCGTAGTTAGCGTAACCAAGAAGCGTGGGAATGATGTACCCAGTTGTTTCTGGATACGAGGCGATCCATCCATCCTCGAAAGAATATCCGGCAGATACGCCTCCATCTGGCGTCGCCGCCTGTGCCCGTAGTATCCATTGTGCAGCTTCATGAAGATGTATTCGACTTTCTAACACCGGACCTCGGCCTCCGGACCAATCCCTGATAATGACTCTCACAGCTTCAGGCCGATGGAGTCGCTTTTTCCACAATTTCAAGATCATTTTCTCTTACCAGAAGAAGCGAATCTTCGTTCAAAAGATTTTAGCACAATCAAAGTTTTGTCTTATTCTAAACTGAAAAGACAATCGATGGGTCTGGTGCTTTGTCAATGTTAGTTGCTAAACTTCACTTTCTCGTAGTGATAGTTTAGACCCTTTCGTGTTTGCGCGATTTTTTAGCCTAACGCTAGCGATAACGCCTCAGTGAGCAACGCTCAGGTTCCCTTGGCCCTTTAGCAGCATATCGTAAACGTCTTTTCGATGTTAGGGTGGCCCGGTAGCGGGTCCCAGGTCACATTTCCTTCTATCAGACTTAGCCCCTTGTCAGTAATTGCTACGTCCCAACCTATGGCGTAATGGACGGAAACATAGAGCAGCGCGATTAACCAGTTCAAGAATTTTATCCCAATCAGGTATCTGAAATCCAGGCAAGCGAACTCTTGTTGTCGGATGTTCAGTAACGGGCACAATCCCAAGCGCGTCTGATCCCATTCCTACAGCTGTTTCTATACATCCAGTTTTGATATTGACAACTCCTACTAAGTTACCAGAGGTCCCAAAGTTAAAGTTATCAGTTGGCGAAGATTTCCCAATGATACGCATCCAAGCTGCCATAATCGATGCTCGGTCATTGTTATTTGCAAAAGTCACAACCCTAGCAGTTTGTATATAATTCACATTTGATAGTTCATGGAGTGCAGAATGACATTGTAAACGCTCCTGAATTAACCACTCTTTGTACATCATTCTCTTCATAAATGAGAGTAAGTCGTATGCGTTATAGTGATTCCCATGGGAATCCCGAAACTCCTCGTGGGTCTTTTCTTAGTACCAACACCCCTTCACCATGTGCCCCCCCAACGGGCTTGAACTTACCATATGAGAAAAAAGAGAAATTTCTACAAAAATTTAGCCACTCACTGGATTCACGAATATGGTAGATTCCTTCTCTAACCGAATCCCGTTCAGCAAAGACGGCGTATACACGCGGTGTCGCTAAATCATGATCACAACAGTACGTGTAGAAAGCGAGCTTATCTTCGGTTAAATACATTGTGCACCAGGATTAAGCTTTATTTGTAACCTCAGCATCTTTTCCTTGCTTACGAAACGCGCAAGATCGTATTGCGTTTTCTGTGGATCAAGCAATCCTAACATGAAGATTTCATCCGGCGAGAACAACTCCTGTAACGCCAACCGAAAGAATCGAATTATTGTAGGGAAAATACCGCCTTTATACTTTTGTAGTGCAGAAATCAGCCTCAGTAGATCAGAAATTCTCCTCTTCACAACAATCTTCATGGACCTGCCTCTTCCCATTATTCAATTAATGACGGCGCGCACAAAGCCTAAACATCAACTAATCGTTTCTACCACAATTCGATGATCACGAATGAGAAACAAAGCGCCTACCCCAACATTCTAGTACTCAGCAGTGCCCATAACTCTGGAGCATAATCTCTTGTTCCGCGCTGATGCTGCGCCCACCACTGACGAATTGGGGCAAGATCGAACAGATTGGCCAAGAACGCTCGTTCGGTAAAACTCGTTCTTCAAATACGGTTTTCAAGCCGTCACGGAACCAGTGTGATAGAGGGATCGAAAACCCCATCTTCGGCCTCGTCCATCACCTCTTTCGGCAAGAGTCCTGCAAGCGCTTTCTTGAAGATGTACTTCCCCTCACCAGCATGGAGTTTATAACTAGGCAGGGATACGAGCCACGTATTCCATGAATTCGTGGTCCAAGAGCGGAACTCTCACTTCGAGGGAATGCGCCATGCTGGCCCGATCGACCTTGGTCAGAATATCGTCAACGAGGTAGGTCTTGATGTCGACATATTGAATGCGCGAGAGCGGGTCCCAGCCTTGTGTACGGTCGAAATACTGTTGCATGACGGTGAAGGAATCATACCCACTCAGGGCCGTCCGCAATGAATCTCTGTAGAGCAGGCGTTTCATTGCCGGCGTAAACCAACTCATCGTCTGGAAATACGCTCGCTCAGGGGAAAGAGAGAGATTCGTGAGAAGCGTTTTTGCCCCGAAAAATCCGTGGGAGCCAATCCGCCTTGGGATAAAGACACCCGAGGGTGCCGAAGAGCGGCCCTCGCAAGGACTGCGGCAACACCTTCCGGACTGCATTCTCAAACACGTCAAACCGATACCGTCGATACCCAGCAAAATTCTCATCCCCACCATCACCGGAGAGACACACGGTCACCCGTTCACGAGCGACCTGTGAGACATAGTAAGTTGGCACCATTGAGGAGTCAGCAAAGGGTTCGTCAAAGTGCCACGCTAGGGTTTCAAGAATCTTCGCAGCATCAGCCTCCACTGTTTTCTCATAGGCGTTGGTCTGAAACTGTTGCGCAACTGCCCTCGCATAAGGGCTCTCATCAAATTCGGCTTCGCGAAATCCGATCGAGGCGGTGTTCACCGGCTGATCCAGCAGACCGGCCATAATTGCCACGACAGCACTCGAATCGATCCCGCCCGACAAAAACGCTCCTAAAGGAACCTCACTCATCAGATGGACAGACACTGATTCTCGCAGTTTTTCCAATACTCCTTCGGCCACATCATGCTCAGGTTGATCGCTTTCCGGCTGAAAAGTGAGGTCCCAGTATTCCTCTTCCTTGAGACCGCACTCAGAGACGGTCAGTGTGTGTCCGGGCCGGAGCTTATAGATCTGCTGAAAAATCGTTCTGGGTGCCGGAATATACAGGTAGGTCAAGTATTCATCTAAAGCATGAGGGATCGATATCTCGTTGCACTGTCGGGTCTTGCAAGATAGCTTTGATCTCCGAGCCGAAGAGAAACTTTTGCCCGTTCCAGTAATAATACAGTGGCTTAATGCCAATACGATCGCGAGCGAGAAAAAGCTGTTTTTTCGGCCATCCCACACTGCAAAGGCAAACATCCCACGGAGATGACGAACACATTGCGATCCGTATTCTTCGTAGGCGTGCAGAATCACTTCGGTATCACTATTCGTTATGAAACGATGCCCTCGTTGTAGGAGGGTCTCACGCAATCGCTGAAAATTGTAGAGTTCGCCATTAAAGACGATTGCCATCGTGCGATCTTCATTGAAGATCGGTTGTTTGCCTCCCGTAAGATCAATGATACTCAATCGCCGATGACCAAGACCGATCGGCCCCTCACTATAGACATCCCCCTCGTCTGGCCCACGGTGGACGAGGACCGAGGTCATCCGGTGAAGTTGGTTCACCTCGACGGTGTCTGACGATCGTGGATAAAAAATGCCGGCGATTCCACACATAAATATGGTTTTTCCGCCGAAGATGGGTGCTACTTACACCTCCACTCCAACTCGCCGAGAAAAGTCGCCAGGACGCTCTCTGCGCTCCAGTGTTCTGTCTAGTCGCTCATCTAAGAAGGTGCGGCACCACATTTCGAACATGATTAAGCACCAGATCCAGGTGCTGTAATCTCGCCGCCCCGATATATGGTGGCGAAGGAGCCGTCTCACTGTGTCTCCACGTACATATCCCCTGGTGAGAGTGCGAGGAGATAACAACAGTTCTTCAGCAAAGGTACGCAGATCCTGTTGAAACCAGCGGTCCTTGGGAATGGCAAATCCCTGCTTGCGTTTAGCAAGCACGGACGGTGGCAATAATCGTTCACTCAGTTTCCGTAAGATGTACTTGCTCACCCCCCCGCGGAGTTTGTAGGAGAGCGGCAGTGTCGCCAGGTACTCGACAACAGTATAATCGAGCAACGGCGCCCGCACTTCAAGAGAAGTCGCCATGCTCATGCGGTCAACCTTGGTGAGAATGTCCGCTGGCAAGTACTGTAAGGTGTCCAGGTATTGATAGCGACTGACTGGGTCGAGGTGTTCACCCCGACTCAAAATCTGCTCCGTCAGCGCAAAGGGATCGTCCCCTTGGAGTTGCTGCTGGAACTCCGGTGTATAGAGCTGCTCTTGGATGTATGGATACAAGCCGAGATTGTAAGGCAAGGCACTTCCATTCATCTTTCCCATGGCATACAGGTAGTTCCAGCCTGGCCAGGTAAAAGGCAATCTCGCCGCTAACGGCTGCAACACCCGTTGTCTCACCCCAGCAGGGATAGCCTGCATGCGCTGATATTCAGCAATTTGCTGATAGCGCATGTAGCCGGCAAAGACCTCATCTCCTCCGTCACCAGAAAGCGCTACGGTCAAGTGTTGTCGGGCGGCACGGCTGACATAGTAGGTCGGCACCGCCGAGGAGTCACCGAACGGCTCATCAAGATACCAGACCAGATCGGGCAGAATATCCAGTGCAGCGGGTTTCACGACCATCTCGTGGTGTTCAGTCCCCAGATGTTTCGCCACTTCCCGAGCATCGGCAAGTTCTGAATAGTCCGACTCATCAAACCCAACTGTGAAGGTCTGTACCGGACGAGAAGACATCTGAGCCATCAGCGCAACGACAGTACTTGAATCGAGTCCGCCACTCAAAAACGCCCCAAGAGGAACCTCACTCATCAATCGGCGTTGAACAGCTTGACGTAACAGACCGTCAAGGTGCGTCGTCGCATCTTCTTCATTCGGAGGAGCATCATCGGGATGGAGGCGGAACTCCCAGTACGGTTGGCATGTCACGTGTCTGTCGCGCACCACCAATACGTGCGCTGGCGGCACGCGACGCACATCGGCCAGAATGGTATGCTCACCAACAATGTAACTGTGAGTGAAATAACTATGCAGCGCAGCGGGATTGAGGGTACGCGGTACCTCTCCATGGGCAAGCAGGGCTTTTATTTCCGACCCGAAGAGGAAGCGGTGTGTATCCTGGTAATAGAAGAGCGGCTTTTTGCCGAAACGATCACGCGCTAAGACAAGCTGGCGGGTTCGCTGGTCCCACACTGCGCACGCTAACATGCCGTTGATCTTGGGAAAGGCAGCTACCCCATAGTGCAGATACAAAGCCAGGAGCACCTCAGTGTCAGAGCGGGTAGAGAACGTATAGCCCTTTTGCTCCAGCTCATGCTTCAATTCTAGGTAATTGTAGACCTCACCGTTGAACACCACGCACACTTGCCCGTCAGGACTTTGCATCGGTTGCTGGCCGGAAGCAAGATCAATAATGCTCAGCCGTCGATGGGCGAAACCGACCGGCCCGGACTGATAAAATCCTTCTTCATCGGGACCACGATGAACGAGTGCGTGAGCCATCCGCTGTAACTGCTCCAGGGAGGGCTGCCGTCCCGTTTCAAACTCTAGAATACCAGCAATGCCACACATAAGAGAAAGCAGGATTCAGGACTTAACCGACACACGTCCAATAGGGTCAGGCAGTTTCTAACGCGAGAGAGCGTGGGTTCGCTTGGTTACCCATTAACACTGCATCATAGACAGAAAGGTAGTTAGCGACCATCGCTTCCATACTGAACTGTTTTTCTATCTTCTTTCGTCCAGCTTGACCATGCTGGATAGCTTGCTTGGGATTAAGCATATACGACCCCAGCGCTTTAGCCATAGCGTCAGGATCAGACGACGGCACAAGTTGCCCTGTTTCCCCATCTTCAATTAACTCGGGGTTACCTCCGACTCGGGTTGCAACAACCGGAAGACCACTTGCCATCGCCTCAAGGATCGTATTGGAAACGCCTTCAGCGAGAGACGGTAGGACAAAGACATCCAAGGCGCGCATAATCTCGGGGATGTCCCCACGCTCGCCTGGAAGCCACGCCAGGTGTTCGGCCTGTGCCGCTCGCAACAAGCGCTGTGACTCTTCGCGGAGGGCTCCATCGCCGACCATGACAAGTCGGACCCGCTCACGAGCATTGGGAATCAAATCTAGCAATCGGAGAAAGGTACGCACTAATAAGGGTTGGTTCTTGACCGTTTCCATGCGCCCCACCGTTCCGATCACGAATGCTTCAGGAGGTAAGAATCCTTCTGGTCCGAGAGAAACACAAGACCCTTTGCGCGGCTGAAAACGCTGGTCATCCACACCGTTGTAGATTTGCTGAAATGTGACCATCCGCAACTCCCACAGTCCGGTTGAGCCACCCAGCCAAATCTCTACTCACAGTGATGTAGTGATGAATCAACGGCTTGATCGCTCTCCGCAAGATATTGTACTTTCGGCTTGATCCATCAATGTCATAGACATCACGTCCATGCTCACCATGCACTCGCCCCGGAACTCCAGCGAGGGCTGCAACGATCGCATACTCAAGCGTCGGCAGATTGCGAGTATGAACGATGTCGGGCGCAGCTCGTGCAGGGTCCGCCACAATCGCATGTGGCTTGCAAGATCCTGCCCTCCACGTTTGTGTAGTGCGACAATCGGGATTTGATGCTGAATACGGCCTCGGAAATCAGTCGAATCTTTCAAACATACAATAGCATGACGATAACGGTCTCGAGGTGTTCGGTTGATCAGGTTGACAAGCCCGTTCTCTAATCCTCCCGTCGCCAAGCGAAAAATAATATGGACCACGAGCGGAGGTTGAAACTCCTTCGGCTGTCTAAGAACAGTCATCGCTCTGACCTCACCGTCCCACCCCTATCAACCCTCGAGGGGAGGCGTCAGGAGCAGCAACCTGATGTCTCCATTGCTACGGTGTCCAGAAGCTGCTCTAGGCGATTTCCGCAGTCTTCCCATCGGTGTTGTTGCTCTACGTACTGGCGGACCTGTAGCGCACAGCGGCGTTGTAACTGGACGTCAGTCAAAAAGGTCAACACCTCGTGCGCGAATTTTTGTGGATCATCCGCAATGCGAATACCATCTGCCGTTGTCGCTTGGATACCCTGAAAGGCGAGAGTCGTGCCAATCACAGGCAGCCCCATCGCCATCGCCTCCAGAACTTTGTTCGGAATCCCTCTCGCGATACGGAATGGAGCAACGGCAAGCATCGCTTCAGCAAGGTACGGGCGAATATCCGGCACGGTTCCACTCACCGTCACATTGGGAAGGTGCCTCAATTCCTTCACTTGATTCGTCGGGTTGCGTCCAACAATTGAAAAGCGCACTTCCGGTAACACACTCTGAATCAGCGGAAAGATTTCCCGACAGAAATAACACACTGCGTCGACATTGGGGAAATAATCCATAGCCCCGGTGAAGACTACAAGGGGTGCAGCAGGACTTCGCTCCGTTTGCGCTGGAGGAGTAAAATATTCAAGATCAACCCCGTTGGGGATAACACCAATCGGACGGTCACAGACACGCTGTTCAAACAGTGTTGCTTCAGTCTGCGAAACAAACAGGGAGTATGCAAACTCCTTCGCAACTTCCTCTTCATAACGAGCGAGGCGGTCCGCCTCCGCCTTATATATCCACGACAGGGGAAACGAATGGTAGTCCGTATAGATCCGCCATTTCTCAGAGTCGACATCGACGAAATCCATAATTTTCGGGATGTCAGATACGTGTCGCACATAAGTTGCCATCGCTGACGAGAACACAATGATTCGATCGATGCTGGCGTCCTGAAGTCGTTGTTTTATCTTTTTCGCCAGTTTCCACGAATAAAAAGACGCTACTGATAACGGTACCGCTGTCAGTAGCGCAACAGTCGCGTGCAGCAGGGAAACTATTTTCTTTCGATAAACGACATCTACAGACGCACAGTGCTGCTCCAACACCGGTACATACTGGAGATCTTCCGGGTCATCAACCAAACACGCCAGATGAACCGTGTGCCTTTTGGCGAGCTGCCGAAGTTGATGGAACGATCGGATTTTGTCGCCCTTATTCGGAGGGTACGGAATGCGATGAGTAATGTATAAGATGTTCATTAGTCAAGTGGAAGCCAACGAGTTAATGCAGGACCAATCCATTTGGTGACAGGGAGTGGGAGCCGCTTCCAGGTATCAATAAAAAAATGCAAGCGCGGGTTGGACGGATCCAAGTTGGGCATCGCATTCCCGTTCATCAACAGATATTGATACGCGAGTGGCTGAGGCTCAAATCCCCAATGATGTTTGAAGTCGTACGATCCTGTCCCCTCACGACTGCGGCCAAAATCAAATACTCGATAACCAGATACACAGGATTCTCGCATCAATTCCCAATACATAAAATCGTTGACTGCGAGGCGAAATGCCTCCTCCAGTGCCGCTCCATAATACGGCATCACACGATCGCCGTAAAAAAAAGAAATGACTCCGGCTACCATATGGCTATCATGCCACACGGTGAGCAATTCGGCCTCTTTGCCGAAATGGGTACGCACAGCTTCGAAAAACCGTAACGGAAATGAAGGGGATCCCAGCCGCCTTTTATTAGCTACGAAAATATCGAAAAAGCGGCCAAGGTGCTCCCAGCCTCGTCGAGCCTCAAGGCCATTCTTGAGGCCAACGCGAACCATCCGCCGCTGCTTCCGCGGAATCGCCTCCATGTTCGCTTCCGGGTCAGCAGCTAGAGTTTTTACAAAACTAACATATAGTGACTTTGTTGGCAACTCTGGATCAGGGTCGCTTAAGTGGCGCAATTCAACGTAGCGAATCCGCTGGCGTACAGCTAACCTCCTCGCTTCTTCGAGCAGGAGCTTGCGCGCAATCGGATCAGTTCCGCAGAGCCCTCCATAGACTGCATATGGTACAGAAACGAGAATGCGACCAGAAAGCACGCCATGAATTTCAAACAACGGTAGTGCTGCACGAATTTCGTTTCCCGCATACGCTACTAGATAGTGAGGCTTGTGCCGATAGACTTCCTCGACAGCCCGTCTCCACGAAGACAAATGAAAAACTGTCCCATTAGGCGAGAGCCGAATAAAACGATCCCAAGTTTCTTCTTCCTGACGGCTGTTCGTTGTCAGGTAGTGTACCCGTAAAGCTGATTCTTCCACAGCTCCTGCATCGTGTCCTGCTACGACTATTGCCTCACTTGACATAAACTCACCTAATAATTGTCTCATTGGTCTTTTTGCCACTCCTGTAGGTACAGTGGCGAGGTTAGCAGCACGGGACGCACCGGTGACGCCCTTACATATTTTCAGCAGCTCGCCACATGCCAGATGTTAGCCGAAGTTGAATTACTTCCCCACGTTCTCGCGCAAGAGGGCAACAATCCGTTCCGCCGCTCGACCATCCCATAAGGGTGGTGGGGAAGGAGCAACCGCTCCTCCTGCGAGTGCTCGATCTGCCGCATCAATAATCCTGGTTGGAGTTGTTCCTACAAGTTGGTTGGTGCCATGCGTCACAGTCACAGGCCGTTCGGTATTGTCGCGGAGAGTCACACATGGTATCCCCAGCGCCGTGGTTTCTTCCTGCAAGCCGCCGGAATCGGTTAAGACGATACGCGCATTTGAAACCAATGCCATAAAGTCCAAATATCCAATCGGTTCAAGACAACAAACTCCCCGCGATGGAACCTGACCTTCACCGAACCATAGCGGACACGCCAACTGTCCCATCTCCATGAGGTTTTTTCGCGTTCGCGGATGAACAGGAAAAATCAACGGGAGTTGTGCTGCAACCTCTCCCAATGCGGCGATGACTCCACGCAAAATATGCGGGTCATCAACTGTCGCGGGCCGGTGTAACGTGACGATGCCATAGTGTCCTTTTGTCAGTCCGAGCTTTGTATGAATGGAGGATCGTTCCCACGTACGTCGCGAAGCCTCAAGAGAGTCGATCATCACATTCCCAACGAAAAAGACCTTTCCTTCATCGATACCTTCACGGCGGAGGTTCTGCATCCCACTTTCTTCTGTCACAAAAAGATAGTCGGAGACCGCATCGGTTGCTAATCGGTTAATCTCCTCTGGCATCGAACGATCACAACTCCGGAGTCCTGCTTCCACGTGCGCCACCGCAATATGCAGCTTGACCGCAGTGAGCGCCGCGGCAAGCGTAGAGTTCACATCTCCCACAACGAGAACAACATCAGGGCGAACCTCCATTAGCACTGGCTCAATCCGTTTCATCACCTCAGCCGTCTGCTGTGCGTGCGTCCCCGAACCAACATCGAGTGAAACGTCCGGGGTGGGAATCTGCAGATCCTCAAAGAACTGCCCAGCCATGCGTACATCATAATGCTGGCCGGTATGGACAAGAATCGGAGCGATATCCTGATACTTTCGCATCTCTCTAATGAGCGGAGCGATCTTGATGAAGTTCGGCCGTGCTCCAACAACACTGAGGATTTTCATGCCTGCCCTTTCACTGCCACTTGAGCCAACACATCTTGCACTGTCGCGAAGCGTGTAGAGCGAAACAGTTTCGACAGCTTTGCCGCCTGTCTGGAGAGTCCCACATAATGGCGAAATCGATGATGCCAAGGCATAGGGGGGCATGGTTGACCTGGATCCAGTTCCCAGGGGTGAAAATAGAACATCACAGGCTGATGGTCTCGCATATTCACGTGTCGGATCCCGACACGAAACAACAACTCCGGGAAAAGCCGAAAGTATCCTCCTCCTCCGAGAGGAAGATTCAGGCCGGCAATTTGAATGGTGCCGATCGGAAACTCGATAAGAGATCGATCTCCGGTCCGACGAATCTCATATGAAAAACGTGGGGCATCGGCCTGCCCATAGCGATCATGGACGATGGGATAGACACTAGAATCGTAGCGAAACCCTTCTTCAAGAAGGATGTCATAGGCCCATTGCTGACCTCCCTGGATCGAGTAATTGGGGGCACGGTAACCTATTACAGCTTTCC
The DNA here is from genome assembly GCA_963733195.1 of uncultured delta proteobacterium. Taxonomy (GTDB): domain Bacteria; phylum Desulfobacterota; class Binatia; order Bin18; family Bin18; genus VGTJ01. The sequence goes on along the minus strand of CAVTCR010000033.1, from coordinate 103,666 downwards.
CAGTGAGGTCTTCGAGCACAGCCTTTGCGCGGTAAATATCGGCACGAAACTCCTCGGGGCTTTGTCGGTAGACAAGTTCATGCCGGTAGCTGTGGCAAGCAACTTCGTGCCCAGCACGGTCTATTCTGCGTACCATCTCAGGATGAGCTTCTGCTACCTGTCCGACCGTAAAGAATGTCGCACAAGCACTCATGATCCGCAAGCAATGCAAGCACTTGATCGACACTGCTTTCGACACGACTCGGCAAGCTCCCGCGCCGCTCGCCAGGGAAAGCGGCTTCGAACTCCATCCCATGATAGTATTCCTCTACATCAACACTTAACGCGTTAGTAATCATCATAACCTGATCAAGCGGTTGTCGGGAGCAGAGAGGCCACGAGTGGCATTCCGTGCATCAACAATCAAATCCGCAGTCTGCACAATCATTGGATAGTCAAATTCTTTATGGTCGGTCACAACGACTACAGCATCTGTAGCACGGACCGTCTCTGCAGTCGCATCCACACGAGGTGTAGTGAGCCCTTCGTGCTCTAGAGACAGAACAAAGGGGTCCGCGTAGCGGACATCGGCTCCCTTGCGTTGAAGTTCATTAATCACGTCAAGGGCTGGGGATTCACGCATATCACTCACGCCCCGCTTGTAGGCCACACCGAGCACCAGGATACGCGAACCTTTGAGGCATTTTTCGCGCGTGTTCAAGGCATCCATCAGCAGTTCGATAACATACCGTGGCATACTGCGATTCACTTCATCGGCCAACGCTATAAAACGAGCTTCATACCCACTGAGGCGCAGCTTCCAGGATAAGTAAATTGGATCGATCGGAATACAGTGCCCGCCAATCCCCGGCCCTGGAGAAAAAGGCATAAACCCGAACGGCTTTGTCGCTGCGGCTTCGATAACTTCCCACACATTCACGTCGAGATAGCGGCACATCATGGCAAACTCATTTGCCAGCGCGATATTGACGCTACGAAATGTGTTCTCATACAGCTTGGCAAGTTCAGCGACCGTCGGACTCGACACTTCCGTTACTTTGGTCACAACCTGTTCATACAACAGCGCAGCGATCCGGGAACACTCTGGAGTCACACCACCGACGACTTTTGGAATGTCTCGTACTTGGAACTGTTGGTTACCTGGATCAATACGTTCCGGAGAAAAAGCGAGGAAGAAATCTTTCCCCACTTTGAGTCCTCGTTCCTCAAACATAGGCAACAATAGTTCCTTCGTTGTCCCGGGATATGTGGTGCTCTCCAATATGATCACTTGTCCCTCACGCAATCGAGCTTTGACCTCAGCTGCAGAGGAATACACAAATGAGATGTCAGGATCCTTTGTCTTTCGCAGCGGCGTAGGAACACAAATAATGATAGCATCACTTTCAGCTAACACATCCATATTGCTGGTCGCTCGATATCGTCCCGCCTCGATCAGACGGCGAAGGATCTGACTTTCCACATCGGGAATATACGATTCTCCGCGATTCAGAGCGGCCACTTTGTTCTCATCGAGATCAATACCCACCACTTGAAATCCGACATTAGCGAATTCCACCGCCAGCGGTAGTCCGACGTACCCCTGCCCTACAACAGCAACTCGACCAGAATGACTACGAATGCGGTCACTTAGTTTCATGCAGGCCTTCTTTCTTGAGAGTTTTCGGGGGGCAGATAACTCACGGTTGACCCAGTAAGCCCTGCGGTAGACATCTTTTCATCACTTTTAGCAGCGATGTGTTGTTCACTTCCTTGCCCCAATAAAACAATTTTTATAGTATCGAACAAAATCTGGATGTCGAACCACACCGACATATGCTTCACATAGTACAAGTCGTACCGCATTTTCTCTGTCACATCTTCCTGACTTACTGAATATCCATGTCGTATTTGCGCCCAGCCCGTGAGCCCAGGCCGTACTCCCATACGCAGAGAATAATAGGGAATCTGTTCAGTCATCGTTTTGACGTTGTCAACCATTTCCGGTCGTGGTCCAACAAGATCCATGTCTCCACGGAGAATATTGATAAACTGCGGGAGTTCATCGAGTCGCAGCTTGCGCAATATTCTCCCAACTCTCGTTACTCGAGCCGTCGAGTCTCTCCCCCATACCGACCGTTCTGCATCGCTTGCAAACTCAATCGGGTGCATAGTACGAAACTTTACTAAACGGAAAGGTTTCCCTCGTAATCCCGCACGCTTTTGGATAAAAAAGACAGGGCCCCTTGAATCTAGCTTGATTGCTAGAGCAATCAGCACCATGAGCGGTGCAGTCAAAACAAGTCCAGCGAGAGAAAAGGCGAGACTCTCTATTCTCCGCAGGGCCATTTCAACGCGAGAGGTTGTAAAATCTTTCGAGAAGAAAAGAAAACTTGGATTTAAACTCTCGATCGCAAGTTTTTGAGTAAAGCGTTCATGTACCTCAATACCGTCCTCTACGATAATTCCGTTCATACGCGCGTTCAGTAGATCCCGCACGGGAAGGCGTCCACGTCGTTCCGTCAAAGCTACAATAAGACGATCAGGATGCAATTCAGCAATGATATGCTCTAGACGGTCAAGTGGTCCGAGCACAGGGTACGGCGATGGTGGAACACCAGGCAATGAAGGGTCACTGAGGTCATCAACGAAACCTACAATGACATATCCAGTATATGGGGCACCCTTAATTTCATCGGCGATTTTCTGTGCTAATGGGCTCATCCCCAAGATCAATACACGTTCGGCAAAAGTCCGACTTCGTAACAGGCCGTAACATACTGCACGGATCAGAAACACTACGCCAATGACAATCAGCAAAGCCATCCACGTCGAAACTGGAGAGGTGTCCTCTACTCGTAGGCCCGGAACAATCGTCGAGAAGGCTAGCAATAAAATGAAAGCAATTACTAAAGCCTGCGGGACATGCTTACAGAAGTCAGTAAAATTTCTCACCACTCGTAAATCGTACAAATCATTGTAATAAAAAGAGACGATCAAGCAGAATCCTGGGATGAGCACTTGCTGAGTAGCTGAGATAAAGCCCATCACACTAAGCGGTGTATGGGTTTGCTTGAACATCCAAATTGCTCCCAGAGCAATCGCTAATATCTCAACTACCCAAAAGGTAGCGGCTTTGAATCTCACTCAGTCCTCTAGCAGTACGTTCGTTACTCTTTAGGAGTGCGACGGAAGAGTGTTGAGAAACTCTTCTTGAACCAGTCGAATGTTCCTACATTTTCCCCTGCAGGGGTGGATGTATCGTAAGTATAGTAGGCATAATCTCCAAACGGTAGCTGGTCATCATTATTGAACACGACTCCAACTATTTTCTCTGGGTCAACCGTACTGATCGCTTCGGTCACTACCTTTCGTGGTGTCTTATGCGCACTGACGACGACGAGGAAGCCATCGGCAAATCGCTCGATGAGTCGGCAATCCGGGAACGGAATAAGTGGGGGCGTATCCAATATTACATAGTCGTAGCTTTGCCGTGCATCCTCAATGAGTTGTTCTAAGCGCGAGGATTTGAGAGTATCGTACGGGGTTGAAGGCACTTGCCCGGTGAGCAAAATGGTCAACTTACTGGAGGGATACGCCAGCAGGACTTCCTCAAAAGAAAGGGTTGGGTTCTGAATAAAGTCGATAAGACCTCGATTACTCCGCCGTCCCATACCGAGATTCGCAGAAATACTAGGGCGACGGAGATCGAGATCAATCAACAACACCCGTGCACCAGGAAGTTGAGTCAAGGAGCTTGCAAGATTAATCGAGGTGAGGGTCTTGCCATCGCCAACCGCTGGGCTTGAAACCGCAACCACAGAGAGACCGGCATCGGCATGTAGCTGTTCAACGACATACGATAACATTCGGTATCGTTCTGCTTCAAACGTTTCCGGCGCGATCAAGCTTACCAAGTGGGCTTCGATCGTACCTGATGGTGGCATCATTGATTCAGATTCAAGCGTAGGGGACAGCGCCCCATTTCCGTTACGCGTAGGACGGCGCGGCGGAGAAAGAACGGGAGATGGCATCGAGGGGGGGGCGTCCTTGACCGCATCTTGCAGCCGTTCTTGATGTCGTAAGGTACGCTCTTGCTCTGCTCGTTCTAAAGCTTGGTAGAATTTACTCATTGGGTTGATCTTTCTTACCGAAAGAACTCAGGCTCAGGTAATCGCAGTGGATGTCAACATTTCGGAGTTCAGTCAAGATGGCTACACGATAGGATCGTGTGGGCATCTTCGACTTCCTACTATCGCATTTGGTTGGGACTTCCAGAAGGAAGAAACGTACGAGTCAAGCTCTCGTTCCCTGCGACTACACGATACATCACACCAACAATCACAACTACAGACAACGTCAGCGCGACTGCTCCAACCCCTTGTCGGAATCGCCCACGCCACAGATCCGTAGTCGTAACAATCCGCGGAATTGTTACCAGGACAGGAACTTTCACAGAATTTCGCAAGTCGTCGACATGATGAAACGACGCGTCTAACATCTCGCGAAGGAGCATGCTTCCGATAGCAGCTCCCAGACTCAAAATTAGCGCGATAGGAAAAAGGCGGTCACGCTGTGGAGCCTGCCGGTTTGTCGGGCAAAAAGGCAGGTTCCAGAATTTTAAATTTCTCCGCCTTCTGGTTTTGTTCGAGCTTGTCCGCAAGTTTTGCTTCATCAAGTCGTTTCAGAAGAGTTGCAAATAGCTCTCTGGATGTATTGTAGTCTCGCGAAATCGACAGTAGCTCTTGTTCCACTTTCGGGGTATTTTCAATGCGTTGCTGATACATCACTACGTCACTACCAATCTTCTGCAGTTCAGCCTTCATCCGCTGAACCTCACTATCGAGAGCGGCCAATTCAACTTGAGTTGCTGTCGCCCTGGCTGACACGGTTCCAACCAACGGCTCTTCCGGCACTGTAGGAATTTCGTCTAAAGGTGGTGCTGTCGCTGCTACTTGACTTTCCAGATTCGAGATGAGTTGCTTCAAGCGAATTATATCTGGATGTTTTTCAGAAAATCGCATTTTGAATTGAGCCAGTTGCCCCTGCAACATCTTCAGCTGCTGTTCCGGCGATAACTGCTCGGATGGTGACAGATTTGAATTCGCCTCCTCCCGCGCGACACTCGGTACTTCTACTTCAGCGAGCTCGGTTTCAAGATCTGTCTGAAGATTGGCCATTTGCGTTACGGTATTGCGGCGTTCTTGTGCACGCGCAAGGTTGTCCGAAAGGAGAACCATCTGCTTCTGTAGCGCATCAATCATGGCAAGGTTCGCCTCTCGCTGTTCAGGAAGCTCCCCAAGATGTTGTCGCTTGTAGTCTGTCACCTTATTTTCTTGCTGTTCAAGTTTAATTCTCACATCCTCCACTTGTTTCGCAAGAAATTCTGAAGTACTGGCAGCTTGCCCCTCTCGTAACTGCATATTGGCATCGATGTATAGTGACGCCAACTCATTGGCCACCAGCATCGCCTTTTGCGGGTCAGGACTACGGTAGCTCACCCCGAAGGCAACGGCATCTCCGCCCTACCGCGCGCGTTGGTAACGTTGATACCGATATCTTTCCTCATCGCCTGTGCTATCACTTCGCTTGAGGCGCCATCTTTTTTCAACTGTTGGTGGAGGCCAAACTGCGCAGCTAACTGTTCGAGCCGTGACCGACTGAGAAGTTGCTGGCTAATTTCCTGCAGGCGGCGCTCTACTGCTTTGGTAACAGTTGAACGAACATATTCTTGAGGAATCTGTTGGCTCTCAACAATAACGAGCGCTTGCGACATGTATACATTAGGAAGAAACACAATCAAACTTGCTAACACGCTTGTAAGGATGGCAAAAACCGAAATTCCAATCCACTTACGTCTGCGTGCTAAGGCCAGCAGGACATCTAGGCTAAACCCATTCGCAAACACATTCATTGCATATCTCCCATTTTTCGATAACGAAAATTGCCGACATACTACGGGACAACAATACGGTCTCCGGACTTCAAAAGGATGTCCTGTTTCAGGTCACCTTTCAAAATCGCATCGTAATCAACAACGAAATCCGTTACTTTGTCCCCCTGGCGGCGGCTTATTCGGATATTACGGCGATCAGCAAAGGGACTAAGTCCACCCGATCGAGTAAGGAGTTGAATTAACGTGTCGTTCCCTATGAGCGGATATGCACCAGCTTTAACAACTTCTCCCATAAGAAACACTTCGGTCGAAGCGATTTTCTCTACGCGAACAGTCACATAGGCATCGGTCACGAACTCTCGAAAGCGCTTCTCCAGCGTTTCCCGCAGCTCTGCGGTTTTCAATCCAACAACCTGTACTTCATTCACCAGCGGAAGCGTAATAAACCCGTCAGGTCGCACGGTCACAGTTCCAGATAAGGACGGATCTCTCCATACGACCACTTGTAGTACGTCCCCAGCTCCAACAACGTACGACTCTGCTGCAGGTACTTGAGGGTTATTAATCTCTGCGGCGATTGAAGTCTCATGCTGTCGCAACTCCTTGGTGCATCCCGAAAGAGTTATCGACATCACTAACCCAACCATTAGGTGAATCCAAATCCTTGTACTCTTCATATTTTTGCTACCTAGGGGTTCGGAGCAGGTGTTTGCTGAGCAGGCTGCGGTGCGGGTCCGGGCGGCGCACTTCCCCCGCCGATTTGCGGCAGCCCGAAGATCTGAGAGTTTGCAGCGACATTTCGCGCAAGTCCAATATTCGGCCAGATATCGAAATACATTGCTATAGAAAGCATAACACTATTGCCATCTATTGTTGTTGTTTGAAGTATATCAGATTCTTGATTATCCCCATCGGGATTGAGCAGACGATAATTGTACACCAGGTTAGCCGACATCCAGTTCGTCAGCCAATATTGGAAACCTCCGACAGCCTGAAAAGTCGTGAAATCCTCATCCGTCTGTATCATACAAAGAATAGGATGTAGCTGCAAAACCCACCAGTCGTCGAGTGATTTGAATGGCATATTGGGCAAAAAAATCCGTCGTATAGGAAGGGCCAGAGACACCAAAACTTCCAGTGAATTGTCGTTGAACTCCAACACTGAAAGCAGCAGTTCTCCACAATTTAACTAAGGCAACGTCGAGTTTGTGCCGCAGATCAAAGCCATTACCTTGCGACCCAAAGGTCAAACCTGTTGAGCCCCAAATCGACAAGGTGGGAGTCAGATTGATTTGACGCGAGCTAAAGAAATCATCACCAACGTCAAAGTCATGAATAGTATCCCTTTCCCCGTCACGAGTTCGTAATAACTGCAACCGATAATTTGCTTTGAGGTTATGCAACCTCCAGAGGTGATATCGCCCTCCCACCTCTACCTCATGAGAATTTTCCAACCCTCCGACATCAAAAAAGGCCTGATATTGCCAAGAATAACCCACATTAAAGCTCAAATTCTGAGAATACAAAAAATCACCAGAGATATCGAAATTGTTAGAGAGTGTATCTCCAGTTGTGATAAGATCGTCTGTATTCAGTTCAGACCCAGGCTCGCTTCTCCCGACCCCACCGAGTCCTCGTCCACCTCCGCCTCCACCACAGCCATCTTCCCCTCCAATCCCACCAATATTACTAATTCCTCCAAGAACGTTACCTCCCCCCGAAGAACCACCAAATCCTCCTCCTCGTCCTTCATCAAAACCACTCAGTCGGGTTTTCCCAATACGGCAAACGTTGTCACTTATCGAGAAAGTAAGATTTTGCGAGTATGGATAATAATAGCGAGTACGAAGTGAGAAGCGGTCTCCAATATTCGTTTGTTCTCCATGGCGTACATAAATCTCGGCCGGTGCATTCACGTCAACCGTCAACCGCGAATTTAGACGAAACTGTGGTTCGTAGATAAAGTGCAATCCTGGGGTAATGACCGTAACGAAATCGTGGGTTTTATCCTCTGAGAAAAAAATATTATCATTATACTCTTCTCCTACGGATAGCGAGAACCGACTCGCGAACCGGGCCACAGCTTGTCCAGGAAAAAAGGTTACCGTGGAACATACTAATATGGCCGACCACCACCTTTGGTACGCTCGACTCCCATTCTGCAAAGCAGACAACATCCTCGTGTCCCTTATAGCTCCCGATGAGCCACTTCTTGGCGCTCGGTTACACCGTAGAGATCAATCCCCACCGACAACGATACGGCTCTTTTCCCTACCTCGCCCCAACTGTCGGCTCTAGGGTCGCAATGCTATTCTTTATTAGCGCAGGTTTCCCTGAAAACACGTTGTTGACATTGACCAACTCCCATGCCTTTTTCACTTCATCAAAATCTTTCAATTCCTGAATCACAACTCTTTGCACCACGAGGTTCTCGACAACTTTGCGTGGGGTTACGGTAACTACATATCCCTGTGATTTCACTCCTTGTGCAAACTGCTCAGCCTCCCGTTTATTTCGGAAGGACGCAAGGATGAGCTGATATTTTCCATCGGGTTGTTCTCGCACCAAAGTTTCTTGTGTTAATGGCGGTAACCAGAGTTTCTCTCCGACAACGATCTTTTCGAGATTCTTGAGGTGCGGATTATTTTCTTGTATCAGGTCGACAGCGAGGATATTGTAAGTGCCGTAGTTTTTGAGTACTAAGTCAAAGACCGTCATCTTCGACTCAATCCGAAGGGGGCGATCTTTCCACGAACTGAGAGAAGCTGCCACTGTAGGGCCTGGTTTTGGTTCAGGGTTCGGTTCTCCTTGAGAACTCAGCCTTTCTTTTTCTCTACTCCCGGGCTGCTCTAGGGGAGTGGAATCTTCCAATCTCTCATCGCCTGCCCTGCGAATTTGATTTTGAGCTGGATCAACGGGAGGAAGGACTGGAGAAAACGGTTTGATTTCCTCTTCTTCTTCCTGAGTCTCTAGCGCGGGATCGGGATCTGCCCTTAACCATTCACCTATTTTCGTAGCAACATCGAAAAACCCAGGGGGATGTTGCCCAGCAAAAATAGCGGCCCCGGCTCCACCAAGAAGCGCAAGTGCCAGGATGGCACCTGTAAGAATACGAGAGAAACGCCGACTTGATTGCACATTTTCCTGATAATACGCTCTTTTGGGAGGATAAATTTCTGTACTTGTTGCGGCGACCCGAGCTGCCATGTTCACAATAGAAGATTCACCACTAATGAAGTTTTCCCCTTCATCAGGCAAACGCCCTTCTGCACCGGCTTCCCCTGCTAATCCCTCCAGGCGCGAAGGGCGAATATCTTGCTTCAGTTGGAGATCGCGAGCGACCTCCTCAATCACTTCGACCTGTACACTTTTCAGATTGAGGCTGTACGCTACTAACAGTGCGTTATCACAAATGACATTGATCAGTCGTGGCGTTCCTTTTGAGTAGACCGCAATTCGCTGGATCGCCTCAGGCGTAAACAGCGCTTCTCCTTCGTATCCAGCTGCCATCTGTCGACTCGATATAAACGGCCCAACTTCCCGTTCTTTTAGGCGACCGAGTCGCCCTTGGATCGCGATACGTTGCTTGAGTTGCCGCAGCTTTGGTTGAGCAAGTTTTCGTTCGAGCTCGGGTTGGCCCACCAGAACGATCTGCAGCAATTTTTCACTAGCAGTTTCAAGATTCGAAAGCAGTCGTAGATTTTCTAGCACCTCGTCTGCTAAATTTTGGGCCTCATCAACTAGCAGAACCACCGTCCCCCCATCCTTAGAAACGTTCAGGAGAAAATCATTCAGCGCTTGGATCATTTGAAGATGACTTTTCTCGCCAAGGGCAAGTCCAAGGTCAGCACATATGAAACTAAGCAACTCCTCAAACGTAAGTGTCGTGTAGCAAAGATACACAAAATGCACAGGTTCCCGTAGCTCCGACATGAGTTTACGGAGTAGAGTCGTCTTGCCAGTGCCAACCTCACCAATTAACGAGATAAAACCTTTACGCTCGCGGATACCGTAGAGAAGACCTGCGTACGTCTCTTGATAAATCGGATTGTTGTAAAAAAGGCGCGGGTCGGGAGTAACATTGAACGGCTTTTCGCGAAAACCAAAAAATTCGAGATACATGGAAGATCCAGTGTGGTAGGGGAACTCTGAAAAAATCTGCGCTACAGCATTTTCTCTTTTCGTTCTCTTCTCACTTTATACCTGCGCAACAGAAGCGTAGCCAACCTCAATCGCAATGCTACGTTGCAGAAAATCGATCGACACTACTAATACTTCTTTAAGCGGCTTTGCTTGAAGTCTCTGTCCCCTTTGGTTTCTCATCTTCTCGGCTAGAGAAAAACCAATCACACGAAGGAAGTCAGACCGTCTAGTTGAGCTTCAGTAGGTGGCCCCTGTATTCGTTACAGAACCACCACTCCTTCGCATCAAAACTCGAAAAATCCACCTCAGGTCTCTGTTGTATCCTTCGGTTTTACATTTGTTCTCTTTAGATTTTTTCACTATGAGAGGGGCCTACTATCGCGACTCGAAACCAAATCGATTTCTTTTCTGATTAACGACTTATGGAACAAGCCAGAGCAATATCTCAGCTGCTTGTCACAAAGTCGAACAATGTTACACAATATTACACAAGGGAGCATACCATAAAACTGCTCTCATTCAAATTTTACGTTCTAGTTTAGGGATAGGAAGGAAACTCTTCTTGGAATCTACGTAGAGTAGGCAGAATTAAACCGGACATAGCCAACTGACAAATCAGAAGTCACGACATGCGCCGTCCCACGACCGATATTAAGGTTAAGCGTGACTGAAAATTCCGCTTGTTGCATTACTTGTGCGGCTTGTTTTTCGCTCTCTCGACCCGTACTCATGCCATCTTTCCCGATCAGAACATCCCCAATCGCGAGATCAAGTTTATCAGGATTAACTGTCGCCTCCAGCATATCCTACTGCGCACGCGATGCGTCCCCAATTCGGATCGCCACCAAAGAAGGCAGTCTTCACCAGTGGGGAGTAAGCAACTGACCGTGCGATTCGTTCCGCATCTGCAGAGGTCTTTGCACCATGTACGAAGACATCTACTATACGCGTAGCTCCCTCTCCATCCTTCACAACAAGTCGGGCAAGCTCTCGGAGGATATCTCCGACCGCTTGTTTGAAAACCGTCAAGCTTTTCCTACTCCGTCCAATCTCACTGTTATTGGCAACCCCGTTCGCCAATAGCAAAAGTGTATCATTTGTACTGGTATCACCATCGACCGAAATCGCATTGAAGGAATCAGGTAGCATCTCATCCAGCACCTGTTGCAGCGCGGACCGCTCGATACGGGCATCGGTCAGGACATAGCACAGCAGAGTCGCCATATTGGGATTGATCATCCCTGCCCCTTTGGCCATTCCAGCGATAGAGATCAGCTTACCGTCAATTACAAGCTGACGAGTAGACACTTTCGGAAATGCATCGGTGGTCATGATCCCTGCGAGTGCAGGCCAAAACCCATGTACTGAAAGCGCGGCACTTGCAGCTTGAATTCCTGCCTGTATCTTTTCCCACGCTGGCAACACGCCAATCTTCCCGGTAGATGAAGGAAACACGAGTTTGCCGCTAATACCGAGCGTTTGTCCGACGAATGCACACGTATCACGCGCAAGCTGCAATCCCGGCCGTGCTGTAGAGGCATTCGCATTTCCACTATTAACCACCACAGCTTGTATTTGGCCGGATTTCATTTGTTCTTGGCCAACCAACACTGGCGCGGCTTTCACCTGATTGGTAGTGAACGCAGCCACCGCAGTAGCCGGCACATCAGATACCAGTAGTGTTAAGTCCTTCTTGCCGCTCGGTTTAAGACCACACGCAACTCCCGCAAAGCGAAATCCTGGAATCACAATCGGTCTCTTCTCCACCTTCACTTTCATCCGCTTCTCCCCTCTTCTTGTCGTTTCCCTGAGGTCACGCTCCGTGACATTTTTTAAACTTCTTCCCGCTACCACACGGACAGACATCATTGCGTCCGACTTTGGGGGCTTCGCGCTTAAGTTGTGCGGGCTGCGATTGTATCGCCGCTCCACCGTGGCTCATTACAACTTGTCGCTGCGGCATTGGACGAGGCTCGATACGCTGGGCATCCTCTTGCCGTGCAATCTGTACGGTAAAGAGCTTTTCTACAACATCTTCCTGCATACGTTGCGAGAGCGCCTCAAACATCGCGAACGCTTCTTTTTGATACTCTTGCAAAGGATTCCGTTGCGCATATCCTCGCAGGCCGATCCCTTCTTTCAGATGGTCCATGGACAGCAAGTGATCTTTCCACAACCCATCCATTGTCTGCAGAAGAATCATCTTCTCAAGATAACGCATCACCTCTGGGGTGAAGTTGCGTTCCTTAGCTTCGTACGTCCGCAACACGGAGTCTTGAACAAATGTGGTCAGCGAGTCTGGTGTATGAGCCTCCCGTTCTTCCGAACTGAGAGACAAGCGACAGTTGAACTGTCGGAAGAGCGCATCATCAAACGCTTTCCAGTCCCACTCTTCAGGAGATGAAGTATCGTTCGCATAATTCGCTACGGTTTGATCAGCGAGGTCTTCAACCATTCCTAGCACTTCTGTTTTGAGATTTTCACCGGCTAAGAATCCACGCCGCTGTTGGTAAATCACTTCCCGCTGCTTATTCATCACATCGTCATACTCCAACAGATGCTTGCGGATATCGAAGTTGTGGGATTCAACACGCTTCTGGGCATTTTCAATCGCACGGGTGACAAGACGGTGTTCGATAGGTTCTCCTTCTTCCATCCCCAAGCGATCCATGACTCGCTGAATCCGCTCAGCACCGAAGATACGCAAGAGATCATCTTCTAATGACAAGTAGAAACGGGACGAGCCAGCATCTCCTTGTCGTCCCGCTCGCCCTCGCAATTGATTATCGATGCGGCGTGCCTCGTGACGTTCCGTTCCGAGAATATGCAACCCTCCCGCAACAACGACTTTTTCTCGCTCTTCGGCACAAATCTTTTGATATTTCTCCAAGACCTCATCATAGAGCTGCTTATACAGATCCGGAGCTTTCTCAAGTTGAGCACGGACCTCCTCAACCGCCTTCACACGCTCACGACGCTGCTCTTCATATGCCCGTTCGGCCGCAGCCAGTGCCTCTTCATACGGCTTGTGTTTCTCTTCGTAGTGATGCTCCGCTTCTTCGTACGCGCGCACCGCCCCTTCGTAGGCGTCGCGCGCCTCTTCGTATTGCCGCCCGACTTCTCCATTGTCACTCATCTGTCCTTCTGTCAGGCGCAACACGGCTCGGCTATAATTCCCCAGTAGCTTCTCATAGCGACCACGCACGGTGTCAAAGCGAGCCTCTTTCACCGTCCCACCGTTACTTTCAAGAACCGACACATACTCAGTGCGAGCGGTCTCGAATTCATGCATTTGGTCTTCAGTCAACGCCGGACCAATGACTTTATCGTATTCAGTCAGTGCATGTTCATACGCGAGTCGGGCCTCTCCATAACGTGCCAAGAGAGGAGGCTCAATGCCTCCTCCGTTAAGCGCGTCGAGACGGGGACCAAATTCTTCATACTCAGACTTTGCCTTTTGCCATGAGGCGTGAAGAAACGGACGATACGTTTCCGTCATACGTTTCAGTGCAACATTGCGCGCATCTTCAAACGGCAGCCATTCTTTTTCGTACTTCTGCCGTGCCTGGCTGACAGCTTCATTGTACTCCGCACGTAGCTCCTCCAAGCTTTCTTCGTAACTCTTTGTTGTCTGATTTGCGTTTGTGGCTCCAGTCCCGAGTTTCGTGTTCACCCATTGCTTTTCGATTTCCGCGCGCGCGAGGAACTCCGGGTTTCCACCCAGCAAGATGTCCGTCCCGCGCCCAGCCATATTGGTTGCAATTGTCACAACCTCGAAGCGTCCGGCCTGAGCAATAATGTTCGCCTCAGCTTCGTGATTTACCGCGTTGAGTACACTGTGCTTGATGCCCTTTTTCTTGAGCAATTTGCTGAGATGCTCAGATTTCTCGACAGAGATCGTCCCGACAAGAACCGGCTGGCCACGTCCATGACATTCAGTGATGTCGTTAATAACAGCGTCAAATTTCTCGCGTTCCGACTTATATACTACGTCAGGATGATCGATCCGAACCATTTTCTTATTTGGAGGGATCACTACCACATCAAGATTATAAATCTTCTTGAACTCGACGGATTCCGTATCTGCTGTCCCCGTCATCCCGGCCAACTTTTTGTACATGCGGAAGTAATTCTGAATCGTGATGGTCGCCAGCGTCTGGTTCTCCTCACGAATACGCACGCCCTCTTTGGCCTCGACCGCTTGATGCAGCCCATCGGACCAGCGCCGCCCTGGCATCAACCGACCGGTGAATTCATCGACGATAATGACTTCTCCGTCTTTGATGACGTAATCAACGTCGCGACGGAACACGGCATGCGCCTTGAGGGCTTGGTTCACATGATGGAGAGTGCCGATTTCAGATGGGTCGTAGAGGTTTTTCACACCCAAGAGGCGTTCGACTTTGGCAATACCTTCTTCTGTGAGGGTGGCCGTCCGTAGTTTCTCATCGATCGCGTAATCAATTTCTTTCTGTAGTCGTGGGATCACTCGATTGAGACTGTAATACTTTTGCGTTGATTCCTCTGCCGGTCCAGAAATGATCAGCGGAGTCCGAGCTTCATCAACCAGAATATTGTCGACCTCATCAACGATGGCGAACTGCAGTTCACGCTGCACATAGTCGTCGAGGCTGAATTTCATGTTGTCGCGCAGGTAATCAAACCCGAACTCATTGTTCGTCCCGTACGTGATGTCTGCAAGATATGCCTCCTTCCGGTCGATCGGGCGCAGATTAATGTACCGATAGTCTTTGACCAGATAGGTCGGATCAAAGAGGAAACTGGTATCGTGCACAATCGAAGCAACCGAGAGCCCGAGCGCGTGATAAATTGGTCCCATCCACTGTACGTCTCGTCGCGCCAGGTAATCATTGACGGTCACCAGATGAGCACCACGTCCTAAAAGTGCGTTGAGATACAGTGGCAACGTCGCCACCAAAGTCTTCCCTTCACCGGTTTTCATCTCGGCGATTTTTCCCTGGTGCAAAACGACACCACCGAGCATTTGACTATCGAAATGCCGCATTCCAGTCACTCGGCGTGAAGTCTCCCGAACAACAGCAAAGGCGTGCGGCAAGATTTCGGTTAGGGCGTCAGCTTCAGCTTGGCGCACTTCCTTTTCGTACTTCTCGCTCTCCTCTTGCCATTGCACGCGTACCTCTTCGTCCTCGGCGTTACGACTTTGCTCCAGTGCATCCGCAAACTGGGTTCGCGCAGCTTGTGTAGCTTCAGCAATACGTTTGCGGAACTCGTCAGTTTTTGCTCGCAACCCATCCATATCAAGACTGGTGAGTTCCGGCTCGAACTGATTGATTTCTGCTACCAACGAACGGATCCTTTTCAGCTCTCGGTCGTTCTTGCTGCCGATGAGCTTACGTAGTAAGGCGCTGAACATGGTTTTTTCTCTACCCCCTTACAAATTCTCTGGCAGGAAGCTGCGTGAGGTCGGTACTATTGTACATCCATCGGCAGCAAAAGCGTAGCTGTTTAACGCTCAATTCGCACCGCAGACTCAATCTGCTCACCAAGGAAGCGTGCGCCGACTTTCACAAAGCGATCGGGAACGTCGGTGACGAAAAAACTGGCACCACCGCTCCCTTTGCGTCGAATCAAACCGTAGCTGAGCAGTGTCGCTTTCACAACCTTCGCTGTTTCTTCTGCCGAGTCGACCAGCCCAACCTGCGCTCCAAGGAACTCGGTAATACTCTTCTTCAATAGTGGATAGTGCGTACAGCCGAGCACGAGAGTATCAATGGCACTTTGTTTCAGACTCCTGAGATAGCGAGCCACTGCTCCACGCGTGACTTCGTTATCCACCCACCCCTCTTCTACCAATGGAACAAACATCGGGCAGGCTCGGGAATACACCTCAACCTCAGGGTCTAACTCTCGGAGCGCATGCGTGTACGCACCGCTGGCAATGGTCGCTTCCGTCCCAATCACACCGATATGGCCATTCCTGCTTCGACGTATCGCTGCACGCGCGCCCGGATCAATGACTCCAACTACGGGAATCTCGTAGCGCTCCCGTAAGACGTCGAGGGCAACTGCGGAAGCCGTATTGCACGCCACCACCAGCATTTTCAGTCCGCGTTCAAGTAAGAAGTCGGTGTTCTCACATGAATATGCTCGGACCACATCAGGAGACTTGGTTCCGTACGGGGAACGTGCCGTGTCCCCAAGGTACACAAGGGTCTCGTGCGGTAGAAGTCGCGCAATTTGCTGGAGGACTGTCAATCCACCGATACCAGAGTCAAAAATACCGATGGCTTTTTCTCTTGCCACCCCACACTCCCAAGAAACGTTCCTTGCATTAAATCGTCTTCGTCGCACCCGAGCAAGGCCGCAGCACAGTTGCGGAGTTGGTCGTTTTTCTCAATAATAACTCGGGTGAGGTTGACGCTGGTGCGGCGCATATCCTGGATTTTTTTCTTCTTCTTTTCCGTAGCAAACTGTACCCCCACCAAACCCACTCCTCGGTTAGCCGAAGAGGCTCCCCCACGAGTGGAGGTCTTTGATCGGGTAGATCACGAAATATCTCTTCCCTGGGGACAGGAAGAGCAAGTGCTCGTCACAGTTAACAAGACGTGCCAAACACTCAATGTCTATAACTATGGGAAATTGGTTCGGACTTTTCCAGTCGTCCTAGGCAGAAAACCTGGACGTAAGCTGTATCAAGGGGACCGACGTACTCCGAATGGCCTCTATACTATCATCGATAAAGACCCACACCCGCGCTGGTGGCGATTCATGCTAATCGACTACCCATCAGAAGAAGATGCCCGCCGCTACCGGCAAGGATTGTCATTAGGAACGGTTCCTGGCCACAAACGTGAGGGGCCTGGCATTGGCGGCGCAGTTGGTATCCATGGTAGCGATCGAGAGGCGTTCAATCGCGCGAAAATCAATTGGACTCTTGGATGTATTTCGCTACTCAATGCCGATCTGAAAGAATTTGAAAAGATGGTTTCACTTGGTACCTTCGTATATATCCACGAGTGAGATTTGCTCTTACATTTTTTCCATATATTACGAAAACAGCGAATTATTTTAACATTTATAAAAGTAAGACTTCACATTTAGATAGTTAACCTACTACTTACGACTGTTCCACGCGAAACGCTCTGGCCATGAAGCAAACACCAAAAACTCTCGAAACATTGCTCCAGCGTGGCTCGCACGCTTTGGTGATTGGAGTTGGTGGCGGTGGTGATGTCGTTGGGGCTCTCGCCACTGCACGATTTCTGGAGTTCTGCGGCTTACGCTTCACGCTCGGGGGATTACCATGGGAGCGGTTTGTCTACGATCCTCTTCCTGGTCCGAGAGGATTACTTGAAGTGAGAAATGTTCGCGTTCTGCATCCTTACGCATGGATGGTGAACGGCACTACCCATTCTCACACCGGCGTGCGTTTCACTGAAACCGAGATGGCTGCGTTGTACGGCTGGGAAGTGGTACACATCGACATCAACGGAGGTGCGGCTGGGGCGATCGCTGGTCTGGAAGCTGCTATATCTACTCTTGGTATAGATCTGATTGTCGGAATTGATGTGGGAGGAGATTCACTCGCTTATGGTGGAGAAGCAGGATTACGTAGTCCTCTCGCTGATGCTGTTATGCTTGCGGCGTTTACCGAACTGGAGAGGAAGGGGGTTCCTGCCATTTGGGGGGTCTTCGGCTACGGCAGTGATGGAGAGCTGACAACAGATGAGATCGAACGTGCCCTAGCCCACGTCGCCGAGGCAGGCGGATTTCTCGGAGCGTCAGCACTGACACCACAGATTGTTTGCGAACTCGAAGATGTCATTGAGAAAGTACCAACAGAAGCTAGTGCGATCCCTCTTCGCTGTGCCAAAGGAGCATGGGGTGAGGCAAAGATTCGCTACGATGAGCGTACGGTGAAACTCACCCCTCTAGCCACCCTTACATTCTACCTCACCCCGTCAACTGTGTTTGAATCCGTAGCACGCCTAGCGCGAACCGTTGCGTCAAGTACGTCCTTGGAAGAAGCGAATACCGCTCTTAATGCGTTAGGAATTAAAACTGAGATGGACCTCGAACGCGCACGCGCACGCAAAACAATTCAAGAAAATAAATGTTGATGGTTTATAATGCCTTTTTTGGATTGGGATTTTTAATCTTGATCGCCAATAATTAACGCGTTCCCTTTTATCATCTGAGAAAATCTGTCAACAACTACGTCAGCATCTTGCAACCTCGTCCGTTCATAGGTCGTAGTTAATGCGATACATCGCATACCAGCTCTTCGTGCTGCCTCAATTCCTAAAGGAGCATCCTCAATAACAAGACATTCCTCAACTAGGGATTGAAGTCGTTCCGCAGCATGGAGAAAAATATCAGGCTGAGGTTTTCCTTTCCCATGAACATCGTCGATAAAAAATATGTTTTCCAAAAAGAGCTTGCGTAAATTTAAAGAATTTTCTACTTCTCGAAATAAAGTACGATCCATCGCAGTCGCAATGCAAGCTTTATATTTTTTCTGTATTTGTTCGTAAAAATCCAGAAAGCCTTCGACAAAATTCACGCCGACTCCGAGAAATTCCTTGACTATAGCGAGACGTTCTTGCGCTAGTATCTCTGGCTTTCCGGGGAACCCGTACATTTCCTGCATGACGCGGACGCCTTCGATTAGCGACCTTCCTGTAAGCAAAGGTTTAAGTTGTTCTCTTTTGTAGATAATTCTCCGACGTCGCAGGAATTCCACCTGCGCGCGATCCCACACTGGTTCACTATCAAATACAACCCCTTCAGCATCAAAGATGATTGTCGTGATCATAAGAAGTAAGGGCACGAAATATCGCCGTGCCCTTATATCTCTAATTCAGTAATGCGAGCTGAGCTTACTGCGCAAAGGTCTCAACAATCAGACGATGATTCTCCATGACCCGGTCAGCTTTCACTCCGGCGGTCGGTGTGTAAAGAATCGGCAAGTTTACAAACCCATCCCACTTCTTGAGTTGTTCACGACATTCATCCGGGGTACCAGCAACGGCGATTTGTTCAACCATATCGTCAGTGACCGCCTCAGCCATCTTGGGAAGATTGAAGGTTTTGAAATTTTCCCAGATTGCCAGCTTCTGTTTCTCCCAACCATGCAAGTTGAGAATCCCCTCATAGGATTTCACTGACGCATAAAAGGCAATCTGATTCTTCGCATCTTGAATCGCTCGTGCTCTGTCATGACTGATAGAGGTAATGAGCAGCGTAGTAAGATCGACATCGCTGATACTCCGCCCTGCTCGCTTTGCGCCAATCTCAAGGTTTGGTTTGATAAACTCGGCGATGTACTTACGGCTATACAGCGGGTGACCAACTAGTCCGTC
This sequence comes from uncultured delta proteobacterium, assembly GCA_963733195.1. Taxonomy (GTDB): domain Bacteria; phylum Desulfobacterota; class Binatia; order Bin18; family Bin18; genus VGTJ01. Next base: position 84,304 of record CAVTCR010000033.1, on the reverse strand, counting down.
GGCTACTTCTCCTGTCGTCCGTAACATCCCCTTTTGTACACCAGCAAGATACAAAGGAATGCGATCACGCACAGCGTACGGACGGCTAAAAGCGGGAATGTTAAGATGATAGAACTCACCATCAAATCTGACACCCATGCCTTTGTGTGACGCCCAAATTTTTCTGATGAGCGCGACACATTCTTTCATCTTCGCTGCTGACCGGGGCTCGAAGGCTTGACCATACCACCCTTCGTTCATCGATTTTGTCCCGCTGCCTAATCCAAGGATCATCCGTCCGTCAGACATTTCGTCGAGATCCATCGCTCCAGTCGCATTAAGAACTGGATTTCGCATGTAGGCATAGGCAATGCCAGTAGCGATCTTCACCCGTTTCGTGCCTTGCGCCACCGCCGCAAGCGTAACAAGGCCGTTACGATTAAAAAACTCTCCGTTCCAAACTGAATCGAAGCCTGCATCATCTGCAAGCTTTGCGACTTCAACCATGTTTTTAATGGTCGGGGTAAACAGTGCAATTGCTCGACGTTGCATAGAATCTCTCGTATTTCAGATAAACAAACAGCAACCTAACGACCAAAGAACCGGCTCAACATCTCAGCAAGCTGAAGGATGTCATCCACAATCTGCCCGCCATCTAAGCCCTTAAGGTGAGACAATAAACTGAAATTCACAAAGAGTCCATGATAAAAATGCCCTCTCTCGCAAACAGAAAAGTAAGGGCACAAATCTCCAGGTCTATATTTTTAACGCTAGCGTATTTATCGGACATTTATGTCAAAAAGGAAACGCCATCGACTATAGCAACTAGAAACTTGGAACTGGAAGTTATTCCATCACCTGTCCACCGCAAACCGGTAAGTAATGTCCGGTCACAAAACTCCCGAGATCTGAAGCAAAAAACAACGCAGCATTGGCAGTATCCTCGACAGTGCCAGTACGGCGCAACGGGATTTGTTTCTCATGTTTCTCCTGAGCTTCGGGGGTGAGCATCGCTTTCACTTCTTCGGTCAACGTCAGTCCCGGAGAAATGATATTGACGGTGATGTTGAACTGTCCAACTTCAACCGCCAGGTTACGAGTAAAGCCGATCATGGCCGTCTTTGCAGCGGTATAGCCATGATACGTCAAAGCAGGTTGGTGAATACCGATAGTGTTGACACTAATGATACGGCCCCAGCGTCGTGCCTTCATACTAGGTAATACTGCTTGGCTACACAGAACCGCTGCCTTTACGGTTGTCTCTATTTGCTCCTGCCATTCTCCCCACGTCATCTCGGAAAAACTCTTCCGCGGAATCGCTGCTGCGTAATTACTAACCAAAATGTCAACTTGCCCAAATACGTCTTCAGCTTTTTTCATCATCTCATTGACTTGCTGCTCATTCGTAATATCTGCCTTCACACAAAGAGCCTTCCCTCCAGCAGCATGAATTTCTTCAAGCACCCGTTGCGGATTGCCTTCATCTTTAACTTGATTCAGAACAATCTGTGCGCCTTCACGAGCAAAGACACGAGCAATCCCAGCACCCGACCCTCGTGATGAACCGGTAATTAACGCAACTCTATTCGCTAGAAGCATGAGAGTAATCCTTTATTTTTCTTTCGCCCTTTCCCGTCTTAGGGCCGACGAGTTAAAGCACGTTCATACATCGCCGGAACAAAACCATGAATCAGCTGTCCATTAATCACAACCAGTGGCACTCCTGGGCGCGGATCGATTTGTCGTTTGCGTTGAGCTGCAGCATCATCAACTTCGATGTCGTACTCGATAAGAGGAATCCCCCGTGCCTGAAAATACTCACGTGCTTTCCGACAATACCCGCACCAACTGGTCGAATACATTTCGGCCGCGACTTGCGGATTCATCGTTGGGGCGCGTTCTTCCACCACTGGAGGCTTTTTCTCAGTTCGTTGAGCTTTCTCAGCTTCTACTGAAGAATGATCGATATTCGGACCAACGCTCTTAGTTGGTAGTGTCGATTCCATTTTTGCCGTGCCGTCAGTACCTTGCGGCGGAGCTTGTCCAAAGTGGATGACTCCATTCTTATCCACCCACTTGTAGATTTGCGCTTCAACACAGTTCGAATGACTGATGAGTGCTGCAAGGACTAATAATAGCAAGCGACACGTATTCACTACCCCTTTTTGCACGTCACCTCGCGAATGCAACAATTGCCAGTAGGCATTTATTCATATCTCTGGTGTATCGACACCATCGGCCCCTTTTCAAATCGCTCAGGGCCCAGCCCTATAGTTTTTTCGAGTGAATTGTGGATTCACTTCCTGAGATTTCGCATGAGATGTACTTGGTAGAAAGACGCGATATGTCACGTCTCTACGATGGAGATACTTTGCCTATGCTAGCTCTTGTCGCAGCGCAGGTAATACCTCCTTGCCCATCAACTCAATACTCCGCATCGTCAAATCATGTGGTAATCCGCCATACTGTGCTTCGAAAATCATGTGTCCGATACCTAAACGCTTAATGATTTCCTTGAGCCGTTGCTTCACTGTTTGTGGTGTTCCGAAAACAAAGCCACCAGACTCCTGCAGACTCATCAATCGACATCTGAAAAACTGGTTTATGTTTTTTACCGACCCCTCCTTCCGAAAGAATAGAGGCTGTTCCACGTGTCGTCATCCCGATAGGCATATAATAATGTATCGGCCCTTTTAGTGAGGTCTGGGTTCGCCACAAATAGTGCTCAAACGATTTACGCGCTTCCGCCTCGGTATCGGCAACGAAGAGACCGGTCATGTATCCAAGGTTGTCTTGCGTCGGCGTGTAGCCACTCTCTTGCGCGGTTTCACGATAAAGATCAAACCATTGCTCGGCCATATCCATCGGCGCCAGAAACGAAACGTAAGGATAGCCATGCTGTGCAGCCCATATGATTGATTCCCGGCTGCCGATTCCAGGAATCCAAATGGGTGGGTGCGGTTTTTGTAAAGGGAAGATCCACGGATTCACATAACGAAAATGGAAATGTTTCCCTTCCCAACGGAACGGCCCAGGCTGCGTCCAGGTTTTGAGGATTAAATCATGAGATTCTTGAAAGCGCTCTCGATTCAATCCTGGATTGAGGTTCATGGAAAATTGCTCGATACCAATGCCACGCACAAAACCCGAGATGATCCGCCCTTCAGACATCAGGTCGAGCATGGCAACTTCTTCCGCCAGACGGATGGGATTCTCCCATAACGCGATCACATTCCCCAAGAGAAGAATTTTGCTGGTCTTCGTGCGCTGGATGAGAGCCGCCGCACTCAGGTTCACGGCCATATGCATACAGGTTGGGGTGTTATGGTGTTCATTGACCATTAATCCATCAAACCCCACCGTCTCTGCATACGCATACTCATCAAGATAGCGTTTATAGAGTTTGGCCCCAGTTTCCGGATTAAAGTATTTGTTGGGATAAGTCAGACGAATAGATGGATACTGATCAAGCTCCGGAGTTTCAGGATACGGCATCTCGCTGAAATAATAGTAATCAATCATATGCTCCCCTTGTCCCTTGCTTAAGCGCGCGCCAAGAATTCTTCAACTATCGCAGCAAATTCTGCTGGTCGTTCCAGTTGTGGCGAGTGGCCACAACAATCTAGCACTTTAAGTTCGGCTCTACGGATCGCCTTACAATATGCCTCTCCGTGCGCAAGCGGCACCAATCGGTCTTGCTTGCCCCACACCACAAGTGTCGGTGACGTCACGCGACGTAAGCGATGAATCAGTTTTGGGTTATGCATGTACGGCTTCCACCCAATAAGCTGAGCCATAAGTTGACTGTTTTCTCGCAGCTCCACTTCTTCAGGTGTGGGCTTTGCAGGAAAGAGTTTTTCCCTCTCTACGACTTGGTTTAGGTCATAGAATACTAACGGAGACATTTCTTGTGGAGTGAGCAGGAAAATATCAGCAATCTCAACGCTTTCTACTTTCAACCCAACGGCATCAACCAAGACCAGCTTCGTCACACGCTCTGGGCACGTCGCTGCCAATTCTGCCGCAATCCATCCTCCCATCGAAAAGCCGACAACCGGAACACGCTGCAGCTTAAAATGGTCGAGAAAGTCCATATAAAAATCAACCATATCACTCATGGAGTCGAACCAGTTTGGCCGTGTTGAACGACCAAACCCAGGATGGGTTGGGAAATATAGCTCATAGTGTTGAGCGAGCATCTGGTGAATTTGCAACCAGCCCGGGTTCCCAGCCGCCCCGTGCAAGAGTAACAGCGGGGCTCCTTTTCCCCCACGTAACAGGTGAACTTTCGCGCCGCTCAATTCAACGTATTCTTCACGAAAATCACTCATTCGTTTCCCTCCCTATTATTCGCACATTCAAACGTAAAGGTTGCAAGTAGGGTCACTGCTAAAGCACTCACCACGCACGCTACGTTTGACTTTTGCCTTAAAGATGTAAGGCAAACCATTCCTTGATATATGGCACGCTTTGATCTAGTCCAGGACCCGAAATAATATCACTGTGCCCAAGGCCTGGAAGAATCACAAGCTTCTTCGGTTCGCTAGCCTTATTAAACATCGAAACCGATTCTTCCATCGACACGCGCTCGTCGGCATCGCCATGCAACCACATAATAGCTCTCGGTGATATTTTCTCGACGACCGACTCCGGGCGATAGGCTATCAGCGCCTCCCCAGAAGCCAGTGTGATCTCCCGGCTCCATTGTGGATACTGATGAAGAATCTGCTCGAACAGGACGGAGGTGCTTTCAGGTTCAGGGACGATGTCTTTGGCATGAACATATTGCAACTTCCCGGTCACAACCCGCTCGCGTCGATCCTCTGTGAGTCGCTGTAACAGCGCTTTCCATTCCCAAAAGTGGCACGCATCACGAATCCAGCGGCCGCAATCACCAATGCCACACACACTCACCGTGGCTTTCACACGATCTTCGACTCCCGCCGCATAACTGACATTCGCACCACCAAGACTCACTCCCAGTAAACCAATCCGTTCAGGGTTCACTTCATGCTGGTTCTGTAAAAACGTGACGGCATTACGAATATCTTCAATCTGCCGCATCGGTAGGATTTGCCGACGTGGTTCACCCCCGCTCGCCCCCAAAAAACGATAATCGAAAGTTAAGGTGACATACCCGAGGGTAGCCATCCTGCGTGCAATCTCTGGAAGCAGAACCTCTTTGACCGCGGTAAATCCGTGACACATGACGATACCGGGTCGCTTTTCATTTGCAGCCATTCCCTCGGGCATGAATAGCACCCCGGCCATTGGCACGGTTTCGCTGTAGAAGCGTACCGGCTTCTCCATTGTCCCCCCTTTTTAGGAAATGAAGAATGAAGTGTGAAGAGTTATGCGAAAGCTAGTACTCGGTCATTGAGATTTGAGAGGGAGATTGTGGCGGCATCATTCTCGCGGAAGTGGGAAGCCGTGGGGTAAACCTCACGGCTTCGGCTTGAGATTTCTGGATGCCCGCTCTCGGTAGAACCTGAGACAAGTCCCAGTAGAACTTGGGACAGGCTGTGCGGGCATGACAGACGGAAGCCCTTCACAATCCCCCTGACAGGGTACGAGTATCCCTTCTGACGTACTCTTAATTCTTCACTCTTCATTCTTAACTCATCATTGTGTAACCAATGCTTGTTTTGGCACGGTTTCATCAACATAACGAACCAGGTCCATCACATGGCGCGTGTTCGCCCCTAAATCCCCCTTCCCCACACGTGAGGAAGAACGAATCCACAGCCAACTCCCGCTCGGCTGGGCAGGCTGGATTTGTACCGTCACGTCATCCTTATATTTCCACAGCTTGGTTGTGACAACTGCACGAATCTCATTCTTCGTGTCATCCATTGCAGTCACTTCCCATTTCATTCCTTGGACAGCGCGCCGTACGACATCAAACAACAAACTCGGTGGCGCTTCGTAACGGCGCAGTTTTAACTCGGGAAAAGCAGAGTCAGTCGAAGTTTCGGCAACATTCGTAGAGAGATACGTTGAGATTCGTGTGCCGAAACCAGGCGGGTCATTCAAGGGCAGGCGGTTAGAAATCACACCAGCAACCAACAACGAGGCAAACACTAATGCGAGAAAAAAGACGATCTGCAACACCACTCCCACGATACGCATAGCTCCCCCTTTTGGCCTATGTCTTATGACGAGAGCAGTACTTCTTTCAGCGCTTCTCGGTTCGTAACTGGTAGCGAGCAGGTGAAATTGTGGCAAACGTATGCAGTGACTTTGCCTTCGATCTGTGTCTTCCCAGTCAGCAAACTCGGAAGCGGGTCTCCTTGCTGCGGGTCTATACAGATCAACGTCTTATTCGGAATAAACAAGCTGTGAATGTAAGCAATCAACTCGCGTGTCTGCGGCTCGTGCTTTTCTCCCAAGAGTACCACTTCCTTTGGTCGGCGCAGATAAAAATCGAGCGCGCAGAGCATATGACTGAAGCCGAATGGATTTTGCTCCATGGCATCATAGAAAAGCCGCAGCAACTTCTCCGCTTTGGTCAGATAGTCTTGTTTCTCAGTCAAGTAGAAGAGGCGTAACAAGTTAAACGCTGCCACAGAATTCCCGGAGGGAATTGAGCCATCAAACGCCGATTTCGTTCGACTGATAAGCTCCTCATGATCGCTACTCGTGAAAAAGAACGCGCCTTCTGTTTCGTCCCAAAAGCGTGTGAGAAGCGTCTCAGTAAGTTCGACCGCTCGATTCAGAAACGAACGTTCAAATGTCGCTTCATAGAGATCAAGCAATGCCGCCGTCAAGAATGCGTAGTCGTCGAGATAGGCGTTGAACTTCGCTTGACCATCCTTGTAACTGCGTAAAAGCCGCCCATCCCGGTAGAGCCGAGTAAAGATGAAGTCGGTCGTCTTACGCGCAACTTCTAGGTAGCGCGGATTACCAAGAACCTTGTACCCTTCGGCAAACGCCGAGAGCATCAGCCCATTCCAACTCGTCAGGATCTTTTCGTCACGCCCAGGTTTCACCCGGTGTTCGCGTACGGCAAAAAGCTTTTGCTTCGCCTCGGTCAGGTGTCGCGATAATTCATTGGCATCGCGTCGGAAGAGTTTTGCTAATTGTTCAATCGAAAGTGTCGGATGGAGGATATTGTAGTGTTCGAAATTCCCGACATCGGTCACATCATAGTAGCGGCAGAAAATCTCTCCGACCTCATCACCAAGAATGTGTAGCACCTCATCTCGGCTCCAGACAAAAAACTTTCCTTCCTCACCCTCTGAGTCGGCGTCTTGCGTCGAGTAGAACCCGCCTTCTGGGTGCAACATCTCTCGCTCAACATAGGCAAGAATCTCCTCGACTACTTGGCGAAAGAACACATCCTGTGTCACCTGATAGGCTTCGAGATAGACACGAGCGAGCAACGCGTTATCGTACAGCATCTTCTCAAAATGGGGTACGAGCCAGCGTTCATCAACAGAGTAGCGATGGAATCCACCACCGATCTGGTCGTACATCCCACCGTCGGCCATCTTGCGCAATGTATGGAGTGTCATATCAAGGTACTGCGCACTTCCACTAGCTTTGTGTTGACGGAGAAAGAGGGCAAACACCATGGAGTTGGGAAATTTCGGCGCGCCTCCCAATCCGCCATGCGTGTGATCAACATGCTGGGCTAAAGTCGCGGCGGCTTTTTCCAACGCTTCCACTTGGAGAGGGCGTAAGGTCTCTTCACGATGCGCAATCTTTTCGAGGTTCTCCAGAATCTGTGTCGTCGCGTTGACAATATCTTGTGGGCGTTCGTAATACGCTTGCGCAACACCAGCAAGTACGCGCGGAAACGCAGGCAAGCCATGGCGATCCTCAGGAGGGAAATACGTTCCTCCGTAGAAGGGTTTGCCTTCCGGCGTGAGAAACACCGTCATTGGCCATCCGCCGCGACCAGTGAGCATCTGCACCGCATTCATGTAGATCTCGTCAACATCTGGTCGTTCTTCGCGATCAACCTTGATATTCACAAACAGATCGTTCATGAGCTTAGCGATTTTCTCATTCTCAAACGATTCACGCTCCATCACATGACACCAGTGGCACGCAGAGTAGCCAACGCTGAGTAATATCGGCTTGTTCTCAGCTTTGGCTTTGGCAAATGCTTCCTCATTCCACGGATACCAATCCACGGGATTGTGTGCATGCTGGAGAAGATAAGGACTCGTTTCCTGAGCTAGGCGATTAGTGAATTTCTGTTCCATATCAAGCCTTATTTTTACCAGTTCACGTTTTTCCGCATTACGTTCCACGTTCTTACATCAGATAGATACGCTGCGCTTCTCTCATGAGATCCGGGCGGAACTCAGGATGTGCCACCTCGACAAGCGCGGCAGCTCGTTGTCGCAGACTTTTGCCGCGCAACGTAGCGATGCCATATTCAGTGACGACATAATCAACAAAGGCACGCTGCGCCGTCACCACACTGCCAGCTTCCAATGTCGGCACGATCCGCGAGATACGTCGGCCTTTCACGATCGAACTTGACGGAGTGACGAGTACCGATTTCCCAGGATTGCAGTAGGCGGCGGTGACAGCAAAAATTGCCTGTCCACCAGTGCCGGTATACATCAACGGCCCGATCGATTCCGAACACGCTTGCCCACCTAGATCGATGGCCAATGCATTGTTGACCGCAACGTAGTTCTTCTGATTCACGAGCAAGCGTAAGTCATCGGTATAGGTGAAATCATAGAACTCGAAGTTAGGATTATGGTCGATAATGTCGAGTTCGTCGGGTAACACGCCAATACCAGCACTAGCAACGACTTTTCCCGGGTTGACCGTTTTATACTTTCCAGTAATCACACCCTTTTGTACTAATCGCGCAACTCCGCCGGGAATGACTTCAGTGTGAATACCGATATCATTCTTATTATCAAGATACATCGCTAGGGGTGATGAGACGCTCCCAAGTCCAATCTGGACAGTATCTCCGTCATTGATCAATTCATTTGCTACCAACGTACAGATGATCTCGGTCGCCGTGACCTCTTCTTCGTTACGTGCAGTAGCCGGAAGTGTCGCTGGCGGCGTGGTAGGTTCGACAAAGTGTGTGATTTCTGAGGCGTGAATATAATTCTCACCACCGGTACGAATGAAGCCTTCGTGCACTTCAGCGATCACGACTCGTGCCGCAGCACTCATCGTCTTCGACATGAAGAGACCAGTCCCGAAACTACAATATCCGTGCTTATCCGGTGGCGAGACCGGCGTCAGATAGACATCGCATCGTAAGCCCGGTGGTAGTTCATGGTGGCGGTAGTACATCACCGGAACGAAATCCACTTTCCCCTTCTCCATCATGGGCCGTGTTGTGGCACCAAGGTACGGTGTCTGTATCGTCAGAGCTTGATCTGCACCTGGCTGGTCCCAATTAAACAGCGGACCAATTGTACCGACTGTAACGTTGCGGAGCGTATCCTTTCGTGCAAGCAACGCCTCACATAACGTTACCGGCGTGGCATGCAGCCAGTTCACTTGCACTGAATCTCCATCGCGCACAGCTTTCATCGCTTCCTGGGCAGCGACAAGCTTGTCGCCGCAGCGTTCACGCCAGTCCATAACCATCCTCCTTCATGAATCTTGCCCGGAGCATAGACCAGCCACAGAGGGAAAGCAAAGCTGCTTTTGAGAATTTAGAAGAGGGAAGACCGAGATTGCTTCAGCTATGCTCGCAATGACAACTCCTCATCTTCAGTGAGGGAGAATGACACACCCCTCAAATCCTTTGCGATGAAGCACTATTCTAGATTCTGACTTCTAACTTCTGTATTCTTCTCCCAAAGGAGTCTCGTATGGAAATCCGCATCGAATATTGCGCCGCGTGAAGTTATGAACCTGAAGCCGTCAGTCTGACGGAACAACTACTCAACGAGTATAAACAACGCGTGAACTCACTCACTTTAGCCCCGTACGATGACGGACGCTTTGAAGTGCTTGTCGACGGGAAGAAGATCTATTCCAAGAAAGCGACGGGCAGATTCCCTGAGTACGAGGAAGTTCGTGCAGCGCTGCAGAAGCAGTCTACATGAGATGAAGCCGGGGCTCGATGGGTGTAAAAATATGAAATTTGCCTCACTCCTCTCATAAATGATGTTCAGGTTGTCGGCTTAACAATAACTCAGTTGCGAGAACAATTGAAACAGCGCTTTCGGGAATTTGTTCCCGATGTATACGTCACTGTGCGTGCCGAGCAGAATGTTACGATGCCCAGTGCCAATGCGCCGCTCAGACAGCCGCGAGGATCGGGAGATAATATCAAAGGTTTGCTTTCTCCTCCGGGAATCGAGGAACAACGGCCTGTACCTGATCTCGATTCCCCCTTCTGATGTGATCTCTCTTGCCTTCCTCATCGTCGGAAGGCAATGTGCCAAACGAATATCCGTGCTATTAGACCCGAGGTCGGAGTCACAGCCTCTGTCCATCCTGGAGAGGAGAAATCGGCCACGAAATTCGGCATTACTGTAAAGATTTTGCTGAACAGGTGATACACTGCCTCTAACCGTGCTATGATTAATCATCCCCCTGCTTCTTCTCTTCTTAAGGAGGTCACAGTCGTCCGATGGAGTACATGATGTTACGCCGACGGTTCGTACAGTGCTTGACGATACTCTTATCGTCCGCACGACGCCACAGACTCTCACTTGCAGCGGTAAGTCTGAGGGTGCACAGGCTGATATTGTTGATAGGAGTAGCGCTCTCTGCATCAGACTTACTGCTTCCACTTCCGCTATCCGCCCAGCTTGCTTCAGACCCAATAACCGAACGTATTCGGACACAACTCGAAGCACGTAAGCCACCTCCAGAACCGGTGCCTACTGCGACACCGATAGAAGTCACTGGCACCCCGCCCGTCGATGCAAACGCTAACCCAGCAAACGATGCCAACGGCGCGGCTCCTGAGGCAGTACCATCAACTCCCCCTGTTGCCCCAGCACCACCAGAGAAACCGGCAAAGTTTATTCCTCCGAAGTTGTATGTCGGCAAGGAACTCATCCGTGCCACCGCGCTCCTCACGCGATTCTATGAAGGACGAGAGCACCAACCAGCCTGGACAAGTGCTTCCGGTCCGCTTCCACACGCAGAGGATTTTCTGAACTCCATTCAAGAAGAAGCGGGTCGTGAAGGACTACGTGCCAGCGATTATCACCTCGCCAAGATCAAAGCCGTGCTGGCGGATCTGCAGTTCGGACAAGCTGCCCAGAAAACTCATGATCCAGTGCTCCTGGCGGATCTGGATTTTTTGCTGACCGATGCTTTCTTCCTGTACGGAGTGGATGCCTCTCTTGGTCGGGTCAATCTCGAGATGCTGGATGAGAAGTGGTTTACCAAAAATGACGAGAGCGATTTAGTGCCACTATTGCAAACGGCACTGATTTCGAACCAGATTGTCGACACCATTCGGAACTTGCCACCAAAGCAACCTGGATACACACGCTTGCGCGAGGCTTTGGCCCGCTATCGTGATATTGCCGCCCACGGTGGCTGGCCAAGTGTTCCGGCAGGACCTGAACTTGTTCTCGGCGCTAGTGGGGACCGGGTTGCGAAATTGCGAGCGCGTCTCATTGCCAGTGGCGATATCCCCGCTTCTGCAGTAGACAGTCCTGACAACCTGTTTGATCCGTCAGGAAAACAAAGCCCGGAATCTATATCTGCTGCAATCTTTGATCAGGAAATAGAACAAGGAGTGCAGAAGTTCCAACGCCGGCACGGATTGACGGTAAATGGTATTGTTGGGGGAGAGACGTTAGCCGCGTTGAATATCTCCGCCGAGACCCGCGTACGCCAAATCACCATGAACATGACACGTTGGCGCAGCCTGCCGCAAGATCTCGGACGCCGCTACATCGCCGTGAATGTGCCGAACTTCACCTTAGCGGTTGTAGAGAACGAACAATCGGTGATGGACATGAAGGTTGTCGTTGGCAAGATGATCAAAGAGAACGCCACTCCCACATTCAGTGCCAAGATGACTTATGTCGTACTCAATCCATACTGGTACGTTCCCAAGACGATCGCCGAGAAAGAGCTCTGGCCTCTTCATCAGCGCAATCCTTCGTACTTTGGACGTAACAACTACGCTGTCCGCCGCATTCCAGTCGGCTATAAACAAGTTCCCGACCCTGACGCGATAGATGGGTCTACGAAGTCAGTTCGAGTCTACGACTACGTCATCCGTCAGGGGCCGGGACCAAAAAATGCTCTGGGTCGAGTCAAGTTCATATTCCCCAATCCGTATAGCGTGTATCTCCACGATACCCCATCAAAAAGTCTTTTTAATCGTACAGTGCGGACCTTTAGCCATGGCTGCATTCGTGTAGAAAAGCCCCTCGAACTTGCCGAATATCTCTTACGCGATTCTCCCAAGTGGCCAAAGAAGGCGATCGAGGCTACGCTACGCCGTAGCAAAGAACAAACTGTATATCTACCCGACCCCCTGCCTGTCTACATTCAATACTGGACAGCCTGGGTGGACGACGACGGCGAGCTACAATTCCGTAATGACATTTACCGGTACGATCGCTTAGGCCCGACATTACGCTCGAACCGCGGCCGTAAGCGGCAACCGCCCAGAACAAAGATCCATAAACGTACACCAAGTATGGAGTCCCCTGCCCAGCCGCCAGCGCCAGCGCCAGCGCCAGTACAAGCATTAACGGGACAATAAGACAGGAGCATGTATGAAGAACAAGAAAAAGGTTCAATACAGTTGGCAAGCGTTGCTCCTGTGCATTTTTGTCTCAGTTTCGTACCTTGCGCTTGCAAAACTATCTTCAGCTTCATCGACAGAAAAGCACAACCCACGGAAGCCGACGAACGCCAAGAAAAAGCCCCCTGCATCAGCCACGAAAGGTAGCTCGGTCTCGACTCCCATTCGTCCGACGTCACAACGTCAACAGCGGGTGCAGAAGGAAAAAAAACTTAAGCAAGACCAACCTTCTGTTTCTATTTCGCGAGAGAAATACCAACCTGTATCTCGAGCATCTGATAAATCTGCTGTGAACAGCAGGACAAAGAAGAAGCGCAGCACTGTTGCTTCAAATCGTGCAAAAGCTCGATATGTCACAGTTCTTAAGGAGACCAAACGCCACACTATGGAGAAGACGGTGGTCGCACTTCCTGTTTCACGAACTGAAGCCCGGAACCACCGATGGAAAGAGAAGAAAATTTCACTGCGGAAATCACCTCCCTCGACAGCGCGCAAAACGCGTCTGATTGCTACAAAATCTCAGAGTTCACACATGTATGTGTTACGATCAACACAACCATCAAGCCCTCTAGCATCGACTACTCAAGAGGAGAGGGTGCAAAGTGCAACAGCTGTACAATCACCGTCGCCATCGTCACCTGCTACCGTCGCACTCGTAGAGCGCGTCCCTCCAACTGTAATGCTAAAGGACGAGAGCCGGACCAAGGAGTGGTCAGGGTATACTCCGCAGAGGGCACCCTTTACTGTCACTTTTAATGACGATCAACTCGGGCGTCGTATCAATAGCGCCTTCGTCCTTCCTAGAGACGAGATCTTTTTGGCAGTGAATGACCCGCAGAGGAAAGGCGAATATACTCTTCACAGCTCGTTAGGTCCGGAACGTCTCTTGGCGTCACGTCGGTGGTACTGGACCGCACCAGCAGACACTGGCCTCTATCCGGTGAAGATCACAAATACCCGGACCGGTAGCTCAGTAACTCTCAATGTGTTCGTCATGGTTCCTTTAGACCGGATACAAGATGGGCATCTCAATGGCTATCGCATTGGCCAGTATCCTACCGAGGCGCTGCGCAAACTGCCGATGTACAACCCACCTCGTGGACTCATCGAAGTCACACCAGAGAATGAGAATATACTTGTCAGCCCCCATTTTCGTTTGCGCCAATTTCTTTGTAAACAAGATGGAGATTATCCCAAATACATGATCTTAGATGCACGCCTACTTGCCACTCTTGAGCAGCTCCTCGAAATGGTCAACGCACACGGTTATCGCGCGCGAACGTTTAGCATCATGAGCGGGTATCGTACACCGTATTACAATCGCGCCATCGGTAACCGGACCACCTACAGTCGGCATCTATGGGGTGATGCTGCGGATATTTTCATTGATGAAGAGCCACATGATGGGGAAATGGACGACCTGAATCAGGATGGCGTTATCGACACGCATGACGCCGACGTGATCTATCAACTTATCGAGAATGCATCTGAGCCTCGGTTGCAAAAAATACTGATGGGGGGTCTTGCTCGCTACCGGGAGACATCTAGCCACGGCCCGTTCATTCACGTCGATGCACGAGGGTCGAACGTCCGGTGGGGCATCAGAACTTTGACGAAGGGAGGCTCAACCCCTGCAGAAACCGCCTTTCAAGTGAGAGATTCGCAGCCGTCTTTTTTAGATACTCAGTCGGCGACTGAACCAGCACCTTAGCAGCAAAAAAGGGCAGGTCAGCGCTAACCTGCCCTTCATCATTCCGGCCTGATTTTTCTAGCCTAACTACTCTTCTTCCCTCGCGGTGCCATCTCTAAATCCGGTGGCGGGGTATTCGGCAGTTTCCAACGAATATACGGTTTATCTTTCAATTCGTGATAGGCATTTGCTTGTTCAACCGCTTTATGGAAGGCGGTTTCAAACGCCGCAAAATCTTTCGCGGCAATTGCTTTGCCGATCGGTGGCCAGTCTTCCGCCATGAACTGGTTCAGGGCCTCCTCATGTTTTGGTCGGGTGAACGCTCCGAGTTCCATGAGTTCTTTAATTTCCTTCCATTGGAAATTGGCTAACTCCCAGTGACCTTCCTTCGCAGCATAGTAAAGTTTCCAGGTGCGGATGCCAACATCCGGCATGATACGCGCCAGACCTGGCTGAATGGTAGCAATATCATCGACTGTCATCTCCCGATGACCACTCCAGATTCCCATTTCTGAGATAACTTCTTTAATTTTTGCTTTGAGTTCCTCGTCGGTCATGACAACCTCCTTTAACGCGGGTTTGTGAGTCGGGCTACTATACTGAGAAGCTCATCGAGGGTCCAGAGTCTAGAGTCAACAATAGTAGAAAGACTGTGCTTCGAGCCCCGAGACTCATTGCTTCCGAATCTCGACAATGAAGCCGTCTGGTAGCTCTCGCTTACCGGCATTGAGCTTCGTCACTTCATCTTCAGCGCTGGCTACACTCACAAAGAGTGCACTATACATCATCGTAGCAAGCAGTCTTCGAGAACACTACTGCAAGGTCGTTGTGCTTTTTTCGCTCATGGCTCATCCCACGCGAATCGGCGTAGTGGCATCAACTCGCCGCCGCCGTTCGCGCCAGCGGTAGGCATCAGCCCACACCACAACCATGTCAGGAAAACTCGATTTGAGGAACTCGGCAAAATGTTTCTCCGCCCGTCGAACGCCAGTTCGCGTAGGACGAGCGTTAATTAACTCGGCAGCAACGAATAGTTCCTCAACTGTTGTCGCATCCAGTTGGACATCCATACGAACTCGACTGCTCGGAGTGTTCACCGCAACCAGACTGATCTCAAAGCTTCCCTTAAAACAGCGCCGGGCAAGTTCGGCCTGCGGCCAGAACGAGAGCGCGATGATGAGGTTAGGCTCTTCCAGGTGCAGCGCAGCCAGCACGACACCATCGTGGGTGAACATTTTCACCCGCCAGGAGACTTCGGCGAGGGCAATGCCAAAGGGTTGAATACGGCGACTAAATACGTCTTGCGGGACTTCGACCTCCAACACTCTTCCCATGTGCTCTTCCTCCCCACTCCACCACCCCTATTCTCCTCAAGAGCCTAAGGGGTAACGTTCCACCACCACACATCACAACCACTCCCGAAGCCGTAAAAGGTAACTCGTAAAGAGGAAAGAATTCCAAAGGATGAATCCTAGTAGATGATGAGGGTCGGCTTTCTTTACGGTTTTCGATTTACGCTCCCAATCGTTAGTCTCTATCAAGCCCCCGTCTCGCGATAATATCACGCATGATCTCCGAGGTTCCTCCCCCAATCGGACTCAGACGAATATCCCGGAAAAAGCGCTCAATCGGAAACTCCTGCATATAACCATAACCACCATGAAGTTGCAAACAGTGATACGCCATTCGATTGGCCATTTCCGAGGCAAACAGCTTAGCCATCGAAACCTCAGTACTGCAATCGCCACCCCGCTGAAGAACATCAGCAGCGTAATACGTCAACTGTCGAGCTGCTTCTAGCTCAGTGGCGAGGTCAGCCAAACGGTGCGCAAGTGCCTGATGATCAAACACGCGCTTACCAAAGGTACGTCGTTCTCGCGTATACCGTAGGGTATCTTCGAGTGCCTGTTGCGCGGCACCGACCGCCATCGCCGCCGCGATCAGACGTTCGTCCTGAAAATTCCCCATGATGTAGTAGAATCCCTTGCCCTCTTCACCAATCAAATTTTTACGTGGAACCCGGACATCTTCGAACACCAGCTCGCCGGTATCGGAAGAGTTATTACCGAGCTTTTTGAGTTTCTTGGCAAGACGAAACCCTGGTGTGTCACGCTCGACAATAATCATCGAGATGCCTTTATGAGCAGCGTCTTTATTGGTCTTCGCCGCGACACAAAAAACGTCAGCATGCACCGAGTTAGTAATAAAAATCTTCGAGCCGTTAATAACGTAGGAATCACCATCCTTTACCGCGGTTGTTTGAATGCCACCGACATCAGACCCCGCAGCTGGTTCAGACACTGCGATCGCACACACTTTCTCGCCGGTGATCATGGGCACAAGATATTGCTGCCGCTGCTCTTCTGTCCCGTAACGAGCAATATGCGTTGATGACATATCGGTATGAACCAGCACACTCATAGGTAGCCCCATGCCGCGGGCACGGCACAGTTCTTCGCAAAATGCGACAGTCATCCAGATGTCGCCATTACTCCCACCGTACTTTTCAGGATAACGAATACCGAGAAATCCGAGCTCACCCATTCGGCGGTATAGGGATTTCGGGAAAAGTTGTTCTTCTTCCCATTGATCCATGTACGGATTGAGCTCTTTATTGACGAAGTTCCGCACTTGTTCACGAAAAATCTCGTGCTCCGGGGTGAAGAACCGCGAAGGGGCCGTCAATGTCGTCACAGATTGTCTCCTCTCAGAGAGTTACTAGATAGACGAAACAGCGAAAACAGTCTAGGGCTAGTCTATGCGTCGAGGAGTCTTAGTCTGGCGTCTGGGAGTCAAAAACAAAATCTCTGCTTCCACACTTTTTTCGACTCCTAACTCTAGACTCTTAGACCCATAGACCCCTAGATTGTTGGTTACATCACATATCCACCATTCGGACTCAGGATCTGGCCGGTGACATAGGCCGCCTCATCCGAAGCGAGGTACAAATGAGCAGAGGCGATATCAGCCGGTCGCCCGAGTTGACGTAAGGGAATGCGTCGCAAGAAGAATTGTTTGACTTGTTCGGCTTTCGCCTCGTCAATGGCTCTGTCCTCACCCGCTCCGACACCGCGCGCCATCGGCGTATCGATGAGGCCGGGGGCAACGGCGTTCACCGTGATGTTATTACGGGCCAACTCCAGCGCCAGCGATCGCGTGAATCCAATAATCGCCGCCTTCGCCGCAGCGTAGTGTGCGTTTTGCGGGCCGCCGTGCATACCCGCAACTGAGGCGGTGTTGATTACCCGTCCCCAATTCGTGGCAATCATGTCAGAGATCACTGCCTGTGTACACAGAAATGTCCCCTTCATGTGAACATCAAGCATGCGTTGCCATTCGTCCGGCGAAATATCGACAAAATTCTTGATCTGGCCGATCCCAGCATTGTTCACTACAATATTGATCGTGCCGAAACGTTTCTTGCCCTCGGCCACCATCGCATCAACTTCAGCCTTCTGGGAGACATCGCCACGGACCGCCACTGCTTTTGCGCGTTTCCCGGTCCCATTGATTTCTGCGGCTACCGCCTCAGCACGACGCTGGCTGATATCAGCAACGATGACTTTCGCCCCTTCTTGGGCAAACAACTGCGCCGTGGCTTGTCCTAATCCTGAGCCAGCGCCTGTCACTAACGCTACTTTTCCTTTGAGTCGCATATCAACACCACTTCGTATACGAGCCGCCATTGGGGCTGAGAATTTGCCCAGTGACAAACCCGGCTTCTTCTGATGCAAGATAGGCGACGGCATAGGCAATATCTTCAGGTTTACCGAGTTTGCGCATGGGAATAGTTTTCGCCATCCGCTCAACCCACTGCGGCGGGCTCTCCTGCAGCATCGGGGTATCGATCACTCCAGGCGCAACGGCATTGACGGTAATCCCTGTCCGTGCCAGCTCGCTTGCCATTGCGATCGTCAATCCCGCAATACCGGCTTTGGCAGCACAGTAATGTGAGAGACGCACCCCGCCGGTGAATGCCCCCATTGAGGACGTACTAATCAGCCGTCCCCAATTGCGTTCACGCATACCAGGAAGAATCGCTCGGAAGCAGTTGTATGTACCGGTTAGGTGAACGTTGAACATGCGATCCCACTGTGCCTCGGTCATCTCGGCAAACGCGACCTGTTCCGCAATACCCGCATTGCTAAGCAAAATGTCAATCGTACCGAGATCACTTTTTGTTTTCGCAACCGCTTGTTCGACTTCATCTAGCCGTGTCACATCAACTCGGAGCGCCAGCGTTCGTCGTCCTAGCTTGCGAACCTCTTCGGCAGTAGCTTCGGCTCCAGGCAGGTTTACATCACAGACCGCAATGTCAGCGCCACCTTTTGCCAAAACCAGGGCAGTTGCGCGTCCTATCCCCGATCCAGCTCCTGTAATGAATGCGATCTTTCCTTCTACACCTGCCACATGGCCTCCAGATTCACGCACCACGTTTTACGTATCACGTGGTACGTGAGACTTATCACGCTTCACTCCGAGCAATCTCGCGCGCCTCAGCTAACTTTCTCTGCACGCATTCGCGCAGCTTCGCTTCATCAACGTCGATCGCCAGCTCACCACTGCCATTGACAATGAAGCGAGCGTCCTTCTGCAACTCTAACGCAATTTGTGATACGAGTTCGTTGAATACTGCACGAGATAGAGCGGCCTGCTCGAATTCGCTATTACACACCGTACGAATCTTATCTACCACGCCTTTATGTTTCTCGATGTAGAACATGACGTTGCCGACCACACATTGACCGTATTGCCACACGGTGTACTCCTGCCCCTCTCGTTCCCATTGTAAGGTCCGCTTCGGCGGGACAGGAAACTCATGCAATTGCGCAATCACCCAAAGATCTTCAGGTTCCTGCGCCTCTGCGTTGAACATGAAGTTAATATGTTGCATACCGTCAGGCTTGGGATGGACTTCGATTCGCATGAGATCACCCTTTGCTCACACGTCAAATACAGAACAGTAGGGTGGGCATGGCCCACCGTTCTTCGGTTGCCAGCGTAGAGTGGGCAGTGCACACACGGGGAGGCTACGAGGCTCATTACTTTTACCCGTGACTCATCACTTCAGGCTACGCTTCCGCCCGCAACTCAACGACATTACCGTCAGGGTCTTTCACAAACAGTACTGGCGCATTGCCAATATGAGGCGGCGGCATGAATTCCTTGAACTCGATGCCTTTGGCCGTCAGCTCTCGCTTCGCCTCTTCGAAGTCTTCGACATGGATAGCGATATGCGTGCCGATGCCAGGCAATCCCTGTGCCGCCATCTCATTGCGCTGTCCAATAATGTGCACTTGCGTGCCGTTGCACTCATACCAGATACCGGGAATGCCCTTAATTTCGGGACGCGGAATTTCTTTGAATCCCAGAACATCTCCATAGAACTCGCGGGCTTTATCAACATCCATCACTGGAACCCCGGTATGCCGAATGGACTTCAATTTAATCATGGCAGACTCCTCCTTTTTGTTGAGTTATCACGATAGTAGACGGCAGGAGATTACCAGCCCGGTTTGATGACAACAAGAGGTACGTTCACACAAATGATACACAAAGATATTCGCATCGAGGAAAATCGCTTCACCGTCACGGATTTCATCAACCGTCATATTCGAGATCCTTGCTCTCAGCGATATATCGTGCTGTCGCTTTGGGCACTTTGATCGACCCAAAAGACTCCTCGATAATGTCGTTGTCCGGCAAGATTGTGATCTTCCCCTCTTGCACAATGACTCTGGCTTTATCTGCAATATGGGCTTCTTTGAGGATGGCCGCATCGAGTACGAGCGAGCCGTTGGTAATGGAGAGTGGATGCACTTGATTCATTGGTCATGCTCCTTTCAGTTCCTCCAGCAACTCCTTTGCCTCTTGCAAGTCTTTGGTATCAAAGCCTTCGGTGAACCAGCCGTAGATCTCGGCCAACATCTTGTGAGCTTCGTCTTTCTTGCCTTGCTGCTGCCACAGCCGGCTCAAGCTCATCGCCGCGCGCAGCTCCAGCGACTTCGCTTGTTGCTGGCGGGCAATCTCGATGGCCTTGCAGAAAACACTCTTCGGCTTCCTTCGGACTTGAGACGTCTTGGACTCTGAGACTTGCTGGACGCTAGACTGATGCGAGCGTCAGCTCGCCTTTGCAGCCGATACAGCTCCGCCTCGTAGAAACGCTCCCCATTTTTGTCCACCATAGCCAGCGCCTCGGCCAGCACGCTAGCCCTTCCTCTGGCTGTCCCACTTTCCCATACGCCTCGGCCAGCAGGGCAAGAAAATATGGCCGCCACAGCTCTGCCCCCGTGGCCCGGTAGGCGGCCAGGCCCTGGCGCATCTGCGCAATCCCTTCCTCTCCCTGCCCCTGCTCGGCCAGCGCCCAGCCCTGCAGGATAGTTCCCATACGCCAACAGAACGGAAACCCCTGCTCAGTCGAGAGTGCAATCAGCTGCCTCTGCCCGCTCTTGGGCTGCCTGCCCCTCCCGGCGGAATTGATGGAGCCAGGCAGCAAAGTCAGGGCATACGCCAAGCTAAAGGGGTGAGACAGCTCCTGGGCCAAGGTGAGCGCCTCGTGGTCCTCTTCAGGGCTTGGTCCGGATAGCCAAGCAACCACAAGGCCAAGGCCGCACAAGCCGCGGCAACACACTCCAGGGTCCTCGTCCATAGAGAAGGGCAAGGGAGCGATGCTGCTGGGGGTCATAGAGGGTAATGCCCTGCTCCAAGTGCTCTCGGGCCGGGGCTAACTCTCCCAAGACAGAACAAGGTCAGCCCCAGTGCATAGTGGGCCTCCACGAGGAGAGCAGGATCTTGCATGGCGCTGGGCCAAGCTGAGCAGCTGCTCCGCCAGCTCACGTGCCGTCTGGTAACTCCGCCCGCACTAAATAAAACGCCCACAGTCCTGCACAGCACCGGGAAGAGCTGAGGAGTCTCTCCCACCTGCTGACACAGCTCCCGTGCCCGGGTGTAGGCTTTTTCCACTTCCGGGGCCGCATAGCCTTTGGTGGCTATCAACGGCGCGCCCAGGGTGATTTGCAGCGTGAGTTCTTGCTGGGCGCGCTCGGGAGTGTCCGGCAGGGTCTTGAGCAACTCCAGCCCCTTGTGAGGTGACCGATCGCTTCCACATTGGCCGAGCGCTCGATGGCTCTTTGCCCTGCCTGCTGCCAATAGGGAATGGCCTGCTCGCTGAGCCCCGCCTCGGTGTAGTGATGGGCCAGCAGTTCGGGTTGCGTCTCTTTCGATCTCCGGAAATTGCTCTTCTAACACGTGGGCAATCTGTTGGTGATACTGCTGCCGTCTGCTCTTGAGCAACGACTGATAGGCCGCGTCCTGAATCAAGGCATGCTTGAAGATGTAGCGTGCCTGCGGCGGCAGCCCCCGCTGGTAGAGCACTTCGGCTTCCACCAGCTTCGTCAGTGCTTGCTGCAAGGTTCGTCTCGTCTCCCGGCGAGACAGCGTGAATCAACTCATAGGAAAACTCCCGCCCCAAGGTCGCCCCCATCTGCGCCACCTCTTTGACCGTGGCCAACCGATCGAGCCGCGCCATGAGCGAGTCGTGCAGCGTGGTGGGAATCGCCAGTGGAGGCAGCGGTCCTGTGAGCGCATAGGAGCCGTCCTGTTCTCTGACGATCCCCGACTCCAGCACCATCTTGGTTAGCTCTTCGACAAACAGCGGCACGCCATCGGTCTTACTCACAATCTGTTGTTGCACTTCGGCCGGGAGCGGCTTGCCGCCTGTGACCTTCTCGATCATCTCCCCTGCCTGCGTGCGCGGGAGCCGGGCCAAGGTCAGTGGGGTCAGGTGCGTACGACTGCTCCACGGCGGCGTGAACTCGGGCCGCGCGGTCAACAGCACCAGCATCCGGGCCGTCGGCACTTGGTCGAGCAGGAGACCTAAGAGTTCTAAGGTGGAAGGATCAGCCCAGTGCAAGTCTTCCCAGACACAGTACACCGGGTGTCGCTCGGCTTCTTCCACGAGCCACGCGACTAACGCCTCTTGGGTCTTCTGCTTCTGTTTCTGCGGACTCAGCGTCAGCGGTGGGAGCATCCTCCGGATGGGGCAAGTGAGAGCAGCGCGGCCAAGAGCGAGAGAGTATCGGCCTGGGGGAAGTGATAGCGCGTCAGCGTCTGCTGGAGTTTGGCCAGCTTGGCCTGAGGCGGATCGTCCCGCTCGACCTGCAACACCGCTGCAGGTGGGTAATGACCGGATAGAGAGCACTATTCTGGGAGTACGGGGAACAGCGAAACTCCAGGCAGATAGCTCCCTGCTGTACGACGTCGCTCCTTGACCTCCTGTACCAGGCGCGATTTGCCGATGCCCGGCTCACCGTTCAGCAACACGACTTGACCATCGCCCGCCTGCGCTGCCGTCCAGCGCTCTAGGATTAAGCCCACCTCATGGGCTCTGCCCACCAAGGGAGTTAACCTGCCGGTGCTGACCTCGACCTCCAGACGGCTCTGGGCACTGCTTTCACTCAGGACACGATAGACCTGGAGCGGCGCCGAGACGCCTTTTAGCTCTTGCCGACCCAGGTCCTGACAGTCAAATAAGCCGAGCATCAAACGCTGCGTGGCGGCACTGACGACTACCGTATTCGGCTCCGCGAGTCCTTGCAGCCGCGCCGCAATATTGGGAGTCTCGCCCAAGGCCAACTGTTCTCGTCTCCCGCTTCCAATCTCGCCCACGACGACTAGGCCGGTGTGAATGCCGATGCGTACTTGTACGCCGTGAGATTGGAGTAATGGAACGTGTTGGATAGCCTCCACAATCCCGATGGCTGCCCGTACGGCGCGCTGGGCATCATCTTCGTGGGCAGTGGGATAGCCAAAGTAGACGAGTAATCCATCACCTAGATACTGGGCAATATGTCCGTCAACGCGGCTGACCACCTCCGCACAGGTCTCTTGATAGCGTCTGCACCACCTCACGCCATTCTTCGGGATCAAGTTGCTCGGAGAGCGCGGTAGAACCCACCAGGTCACAGAACATCACGGTCAACTGCCGCCTTTCGGCGGCGTCTCGTCTAGAGTCTTTCAGTCTAGGGTCTAGCGTCTGAGAGCTAGGGTCCTGAGTTTGGAGTTCGGTAGTTAAAGCCTGCGGAGCGGGAGGCTGGGAGGAACTGACAACTGATGACTGAGGACTGACGACTTTCTTTGCCTTTTGCTTTTTGCCTTTTGCCTTTCCGGTAAGCGCAGTGCCACACTCGCCACAGAACTTGGCGGTTGGTCTTACCTCGTATCCACAGCTTGGGCAAAGCTGTATGAACTTCGTCCCGCACTCTTCACAGAACTTCATCCCTTCGGGATTCTCAAACCCGCAACTCACACACTGCATGCTGTTGCCTTACCCGTAACATGGCTTAGCGTTGCTGTATCATGGCAGCGTCAAAATGCAAAGAGAAAAGCGGCCCAGTGGCTACACCGACGGATGGACGGTAGTTCCTAGCTATGGCAATCTTCGCCATAATGAAACGAAGACGTAAGGCGACCCTACTATTACACGATGAACTCCGCGACGATGAGGGGTGGCGTATCATCATCAAAGTCTGGGAAGTAGAGCATAATCGAATGAATCCAGACGGGGTCGATTACTCCCTTGCGTTGATTTCCCCTATGGGAGAACGAGTGGTGGGATATGACAATCATTGGCCGAAAAGTCACCACCGTCATGTGCTCGGAGAGGAAGGATCCTATGCGTACCAGAATGTGGATGCGCTGATTGCTGACTTTCGCGCTGACATAGCACGAGCAAGAAGGAGCAAATCATGAAAATCAAAAAGGTAACAATAGGTATTCGTACTGTAGATGAAGTTCTCGCCGAAACTGCCGCGACAATGAAAGCAGTGGCTGCGGGAAAGAAGATACAACCGAAAAGACAGCGTCTCTTTTTTACCAGCGCGGAAGCGCTCCGCCGTTTCTTGACTCCGAAACGGATTGCTCTTATTCGCCTCATTCGTCAACAGCATCCTGCTTCGATTAACGAACTGGCTACGCTCGCCAAGAGAGATTTCAAACGCGTCTATGAGGAAATCAAGGAACTGGCTGACTCCGGCTTAGTAGAGTTGCGTCAGGAAAGCGGGCGAAAAATGACTCCCCGAGTTGCGGAGGAACTTCATTTAGAAGTCGTGATATAGGACAGTGTGAATCTGTCTCACATGAAAGAACCAAGCCCAGCTTACATTTTCAGCAATATCAGGTTCGCCTGTTCGTCTTTCTGGACTTTCCACCTCGGAGGAACAACAATCGTCGTATCCGGCTCTTCAACAATCAACGGCCCAGTCTGTTCTGTCGCAATATCAGCACGACAACGGATGGGGGTGGATTGCGTGCCGTGCGTCGGTCCGAAATACGCGTCGCGCGAAGAACTATTCCCTGCGCCTTGCCCATTTGCTCGGCTGACTAGGTCAGTAAAACGCAGACTTCCTGCTGAAGCCAATGCCCGCAGTCGCAGGTTGACGACTTCAATCGTGTCATCACGGTCATATCCGAAAGCCTGTTTATGAGCCTCGGTAAATATCCGAGATAACTCCGCTCGTAGCTCCAGCGTGTTCACAGTCGGAAACGGTAAGTTGATTTCAGACACTTGATAGCCATACTTGAGGTCGATTTGTCGTTCAAAACGAATAGCATCGCTTGCCACGCCCTCTTGCAAGAGTTCCTCTCGGGCCGTTGCTTCCATCACCTCATACTGATGGCGTAGCTCTTCCACATTCACCTTCTCAAGTGCTGTCGCAACACTGCGAATGTAATCGTGGCGATAGTCTGCCAGGAGCAATCCCAACGCACTGAAGAGTCCGGGGAACAACGGGACCAGCACACGGCCAATACCTAAACTCTCCGCCAGTGCAACAGCATGCACGGGGCCAGAACCGCCAAAAGCGAGCAAGGTAAACTGGCGTGGATCACGTCCTCGTTCGGTTGAAACCGCGCGGAGCGCGCGCATCATCGCCGCATTAGCAACTTGTGTGATGCCATACGCAGCCCGTAGCACGTCGAGGTTCAACGGCTTGGCCAACTTCTGTTCGATCGCTTCCAACGCGGCTTGGCGATTGATCCGTAACGTTGATCCAGCAATCGCTTCAGGGTTGATATAACCAAGCACGACGTTCG
The DNA here is from genome assembly GCA_963733195.1 of uncultured delta proteobacterium. Lineage (GTDB taxonomy): Bacteria > Desulfobacterota > Binatia > Bin18 > Bin18 > VGTJ01. Next base: position 58,826 of record CAVTCR010000033.1, on the reverse strand, counting down.
CGTCGGTCACTGTTGCTTCTTGTCCGCCACGCCCATAGCAGACTGGTCCTGGTTCAGCTCCCGCACTCTGCGGACCAACACGCAGCGCACCACCATCATCGATCCAAGCAACGCTTCCGCCACCAGCTCCGACTTCGACAATATCGAGAGATGGAACGCGAAGCGCATGACCTCCTCCGCCAAAGAGGCGAGTCGTCATGGTCGCGCCACCACCGACTTCTCCGCCGGCTTTTTCCAGCGGAACACCATTCTCAATGAGGCACGCCTTAGCGGTCGTTCCTCCCATATCGAACGACAACACCTGAGTGAGTCCTGATTCCGCCGCTAGTCGCGACGCGGCCAAAACTCCTGCTGCCGGTCCCGATTCGATCATATACGCCGGGCGTCGTCGCGCTCCTTGCGCGGTCATGATCCCGCCATTCGACTGCATAATCAGTAGTCGATTGCTGTAGGCAGACAAATGTTTCTCTAATTGATTCAAGTAGCGATCAACCACCGGAATAAGCGAGGCGTTGATGACGGTTGTACTCGTGCGTTCATACTCGCGAATCTCTGGGTGAATATCCGACGATAGGCACACCACCATACGGGGAGCCATTTCCAAGATCAGTCGGCCGATTTGCTGCTCGTGGAGAGGATTCAGGTATGAATTCACCAGCGCAACCGCGATTGCTTCCACATGCGCATCAAGAAGCGTACGAATCACAGTTTGTGCGTCTTTCGGGTCGAGCGGCTGTTCAATAGTGCCGTCGCCAAGGGCACGCTCGTGCACTTCAAGGCGTAATGAACGTGGGACGAGTGGTGGTAAACGATCCCACGATGCATCATAGATATTGGGGCGTCGCTGCCCACGCATCTCTAACTCATCACGAAAACCCTTTGTAGTAATCAGTCCCGTCAAAGCGGTTTTATTCTCGATCACCGCATTTGAGCCAATTGTCGTACCGTGGACAAAACTCTCAACCTTCGCGTGTGAGGCTGAGCGTTGCACGCACCTAACAATGTCTTCTCCCACACGATCAAGAAGCGACAACACTTTCGCGGTCGTCAGCCGACCGTCATCCCCTAGCACTATGACATCTGTAAATGTTCCACCTATGTCGAAACCAACGCGCATAAGATCCTCTAGCAAAATTGACTTAGTTCACTTTTCAGCCTATGAATTAAACTATGAAAAAACTTAACATCCATGAGGCAAAGACTCATCTTTCTCGTTATCTTCCTCTATTAGAGAAAGGGGAATCCATTCTTTTGTGTAAACGAAATGTCCCAATTGCTGAAATTCGCCCTCTTCCTGCCCAACAGAAAGGTAAGCGTCCAGTTGGGTTAGCAAAGGGAGAATTCACGGTCCCTCCGGAGTTTTTTGAACCGTTGCCCGATGAGATCCTCAACGTATTTGCTGGGCAAGAGCCATGAAGATCCTGTTAGATACGTGTACATTTCTCTGGATCGCAACTGACGCTCCTGCTTTGTCGCAGCGGGCATTAGAGTTGTTTGTTGAAAGAGAAAACGAGGTATATCTGAGTGTGGTTTGTACCTGGGAGATGGGCGTCAAACATGCGCTCGGTAAACTTCCCTTGCCAGCATCTCCGGAGCAATACATTCCCGCTCAAAGGACCAAACATGGCATTGAGTCTCTACCATTAGAGGAAGAAGCATCCCTGTATCTTGGAAAGTTACCTCTGGCTCATAAGGACCCATTTGATCGCATGTTAATCTGCCAAGCTATTGTTCATGGTATGGTTCTCTTGACCCCGGATCCACTCATTTCCCAATATCCAATCCGTACAGTATGGTAAGCGCTCACGTCGGTTCTACTAATCTGCCGCTGCGGCTGGCATTTGTCGCTGCAGGCGTAACGCAGTTGTTCTCCCCCAATCCACGCTGAGGTCAGGCACGTTAATCACCACCCCATACTGTTCTCGCGCTGCTCTTGCTGTCAGTTTTTCATCTTTCACATCGGCAAGGACTTTCTCCGGCTCGCGCTCCCACGGATCCCCGTGTCCACCAGATGCACTCACAACATGATAGATACGATCACCAGGCTTCACTTCCATGTGCATATGTGCCTTACGTGGAACTTCTTGTATTCTCATCCCCTGGATTCAAGATATTTGTAGACAGCGATCCCGGTTGCCCACCAGCCATCCCGTCTGATGCTCGTAACAGTCTGTTTGTCCGCACCATGATGTGTCCTGGCTGCAAGAAACGCCATTGCTTGTAGATCGACAACGAACCGCGATGCTTCCCCGCTCCAGCGGTGTCCGGCACATAGCCGAAACCATCAACAACCAATGGATACTCACGCTCCAGCAACTCGGCAGGAATTGTCCCATAAGAACCGAATGACATCGGCGCGACACCGTCGATGCCATCTTTCTGCGGTCGTCCGCCCCAGCCACCAAAGTAAATGTCCATTACGGCGAAATTCGTCCCGTCAGCTTTCTGTCCAGTGAAATGAAGGACATCTCCACCTTCTCCAGGAATCGGCACCCGATCAGGGAGGGCTTTCGCCAACGCACGGAACAGCACGTCAAACACACGAAAGAACAGAGGTGCCCGTCCGCCCACTGCTGCAGGAAACCGCGGATTCACGATCGTCCCAAGCGGGGCCACAACATTGATGGGTCGAACAAATCCTACATTGGTCAAAACGTCTGTCCCAACAATACTCTTGATGGTGCCGAAGACAGTCGCCTTCGTCATACTCAATGGCAAATTGATTGCCCCTCGTGCTTGCGGAGCGGACCCAGTAAAATCAACCGTTAGCGTCTCCCCCTCCGCTCGCAACCTGACTTTCAGCGGCAGGGCCACACCATCGCTGCCAAAACCATCATCTTCAAAGATATCCTCGTAGTAATACTCGCCCGGCGGGATCGCTGTCAGTGCGGCCCGGGTCGCTCGTTCGGAGTAATCGATCAGATAATCACAAGAAGATTGGTACGTTTCTAGACCATACTTATCCAGCAACGTGCGAATTTCTCGCTCTCCGCGCCAGCAACCGGCAATCTTTGCCTCGACATCACCGAGCCATTCGTCAGACACACGGACATTTGCCAAAATCGTTTCCACCAACGCTTCGTTGCGTTTGCCGCCTTCGTACAGCTTGAGCGTCGGCAAGCGTAATCCTTCTTCAAAGGTCTCCGTACATTGGCTACTGAACCCACCGGGAAAACGTCCGCCGATGTCAGTATGGTGCGAGTAGGCCAAGGTGAAAGCGACCAATTGATCCTTCCAGAATGACGGAGCGATAATCGCAACATCTGGCATATGGGTTATGCCAGCATAAGGGTCGTTCGTGACGATCACGTCTCCAGGTTTGAAGTTCGTGCCGTACTTCTTGATGATGTACGGCATCATTTCGATAAAGAACGCAAGCTGAAACGGCGCAGCGTACCCTTGACCAATAAGACGACCCTGACCATCACACATCGCGGTAGCAAAGTCGCCAGTCTTCATCATCGCCGACCGACCGGTCTTCCACACAGCAATCGCCATCTCTTCGGTGATAGATGCTAACTCATTCTTGATGACTTCGACTAGAATAGGATCGAACGTGCGTTCCATATTTTCTTCCTTCGATACTTTTACCTTTTGCTTCTTGCCTTTTCGTCCTAACCTGAGGTGTTATTCCTTCACTATCGCAATCGCCTCGATCTCAATCAGTAACCCTTCGAAGGCGAGGGCTTGGACACCAACAAGGGTGCTCGCTGGCATATTCTCAAACGGGAAATACTGCCCTCGCACTTCCCGAATCGCCGCTAAGTCAGAGGACTTAAAGTCAACCACGTAGGTATTGAGCTTCACGACATCAGCCGTCGTAGCCCCGGCTGCAGCCAATGCGTTCTTCAAGTTCTCATAGACCTGCGTCGTTTGCGCCCGTAGATCGCCCTTACCAACAAGTTCACCTTTCACATTGAAAGCAACCTGCCCGGAGATGAATACCATCTTCCCGCTGGTTGCTGTCACTATATGTGTATATCCTCGGGGAGTCGCAATTGTTGGTGGATTGATGAATTTCTTTTCCATTGCCGTGTTCTTCTCTTTCTAGAGTGGGGGTTATGGACGGACCTCGTAATAGGCATTGAACGGATTCTCGAAATCTTTCGGCTGGAAGCGCGTGAAGCCAGCCGCAGCAGTCATCGCGCGAGCGACCGGCTCACTAAAACCCAGCGTTCCGAGCCCTGCACCTCCCGGTACGGACAGGGAAGACGACATACAACTGAGAACGGAGAAGGCGTACATCATCCCTGCCATAGGGTTATCCACAAGATTTTCCTCAAATGTTCCTTTGCCGTGGATGTCAGCGATGAGCCACGTTCCATCTCGATGTATCGCTTTGCGAATCGCACGAATGACGGAGTCAGGATTCGGCATGTCATGGATACAGTCGAAGGTCGTAATGAAATCAAAACTCGCGTCTTCAGGTAGAGCGTCACCGTTGACATTATGGAAAGTCGCGTTGCGCACTCCGCTTTGCGCCTTATGTGCTTCTGCTCGCGCCAACGCATTCGTAGAGATGTCGTAGCCATGGAAAGATGCCTTTGGATACGCTTTGGCCATTTCCACCAGCGCCACTCCTGAGCCACACCCGACGTCAGCGACTTTCGCGCCCGCCTCAAGCTTGGTGACGACTCCGTCGAGTCGCGGTAGAGCCACCGGCACGAGTTGCGTGCGAAACCAGGGAGCAAACAAACGTTCGACCCCGCGTGCGCCTTCCGGTCCGAAAGCATCGTATGGAAGACCAAGTCCGCTCTTGAAAGATTCGGGCAGTCGCTCTAACACCGCCATCCACTGCGGTAAAGCACAAAAGCCCCCAGCAATAAACGCGGGGCTATTTTCATTAGCCAAGACCAGTGCAGCCTCAGGTGATAAGGCAAACCGGCCATTACCTTGGTAATCGATCAGTCTGGCAGCAGCTTGCCCCTGCAACCACTCACGTATCCAACGCTCATGCAGACCGGTCTTCTTCGCTAATTCCTCGCTCGTCATTGGTCCGGAGTTTTGTAGTACTTGGTAAAGCCCCATGCGATCGCCGAGGTAGATCATTGCCGAGATAACGGTGCCACCAAGGAAGCCAAACACTTGTTCGGCAAATGCCTTCACTTTTTCTTTGTCAATAGACTGGGAGTCTGTCATGATAGCCTACCTTTCTTTCTGCACAGATTTCCGGCTTATTGAACTCGGAGAGGGAACCTGCCTTCCATGTTCAACAGACAAGCAAAGTTCTCCTCTTTACAGGAGCTGTACAAATGCTGCCTTAACCAATACCTCCTATGGTCGCACTTCGTAGTACGCATTCAGCGGATTTTCAAAGTCATGTCGAGTGAAACGGGTAAATCCAGCTTCCGCGGTCATGCGTCGCGCTACTGTCTCATTGAACCCCAAAGTACCGAGCCCTGCCCCACCCGGTTCAGACAACGCCGAAGACATACAGCCCATGACTGAGAATGCATACATCAAGGCCGTCATGGGGTTCTTCGCTAAGTTTTCCTCAAAGGTTGGTGCACTCTTGGGATCAGCAATAAACCACGTACCATCAGGCTTGATTGCCTTCCGGATGGTGTGAATCATTTCCATCGGGTGCGTCATGTCATGGATACAGTCAAAGGTCGTAATAAAATCAACACTATTATCGGCTGGCAAACGATCAACCGCCGCATCATGATATGTAACGTTTTTCACTCCGGCACTGGCCTTGTTCGTTTCGGCTCGTGCTAGCGCATGCTGAGAAATGTCATAGCCGTGGAACTGAGATTGTGGAAACGCCTTTGCCATGACAATGAGCGCCATCCCCGCCCCGCAGCCAATATCCGCCGCGGTCGCCCCGGAGCGGAGCTTGTCCGTTACTCCTTCTAGCTTCGGAAGCACTTGCTGCACGAGGGAAAAACGGTACCAATTACCAAACACGCGCTCGATGCCGACTGCCCCCTCAGGCCCGCGCGCATCATATTTTAGCCCTATGCCAGTCTTGAATGATTCCGGGAGGCGTTCAACTACCGCCATCCGTTGCGGCAGATCACTAAAAATTCCTACCGCCAGCTTCGGACTATCCGGATCAGCCAAAAACATTCCTGTCTCTACAGATAACTCGAAGCGCTCGCCTCCTACATAATCTAAGACTCCAGCCGCGGCCTGGCCTCGCAGCCACTCTCGCACCCACCGCTCGTGCAATCCCGCTTTCTGCGCCAATTCTTCACTCGTCAACGGTCCAGCGTTCTGCATAGCCCGATAGAGTCCCAGCGTATCGCCAAGGTAAATCATCGCTGAAACGCCCATCCCTTTCAGATACCCGAAAATTCGCTCTCCACTGGCTTTCACTTTTGCGGGATCGATCGGACGAATCTGTCGCCATCTAATATTTCCTCCCATGTCGAGAAAAGGTGGGCAGTGCCCACCCTACTTCTTCTTTACTGACAACTGACGACTGATAACTACTTAAAATGCGGAATTACTTTCTCGCCCCACAAACGGATCGACTGCATCGTCTTCTCGTGCGGGATGCCGTAGTTCTGCATCAAACAGAGCAACTGCTCAACACCGATATCTTTGTATTGCTGGACCTTCTCAATGCAATAGGCAGGATCACCGACAATCACCATGCTGTGTTTATCAACATAATCAAAGGTAAATTTGTCTGGTCGGGCTTTATTAAACTTGTCGTAATACTCGTAGCCAGAGCCCTGCTGCACAAAGGCATCGACCGATTGCCCGAGCTGTTCAAACGATTTGTGGTTGTACCACAGCACTCCTTCTTCGGCTTCTTCCCGTGCTTCCTTGTTCGTGCGCGAACAGTGCACTAGCGAAAACACCGCTGCTTGGTTGTTCGCGAAGTCACCGACTGGCTTGGCGTTGGCAATAGCATTTTTGTACAACTGCACGCGTCTGCCAACTTCTTGCAGATGCAGTGCGAGCGTAAAAGACAAGAGCCCAGCCCCTTTTTCCCGGCAAGCTCGTGACTCTCGGGACTTGAACACGCCATCCATAACGGCGGGTGAGGAGTTTGAATCGGCTTCGGCACCACGTTACGTTGTGGAATTTTGAAGTACTTTCCTTCATGGCCGCGAAACGGATCTTCTTTCCACATCCGCGGAAGAATGGAGAGTGATTCCTCCCACATGCCACGCGTATCGGCTGGATTGATGCCGAAGCCGCCGAGTTCGGTCATTGTTGCCGATCGACCAGTGCCAAACTCTAGACGGCCATTGGAGAGAATATCGAGCGTTGCTGCTGACTCGGCTACGCGTACAGGATGGTTGTAGGGGAACGGCAACAGTCTCACACCATGGCCGATACGAATGCGCTTCGTCTTGGCAGCAATGACTCCATACAACACTTCTGGTGCTGAACAGTGGGAAAACTCATCCAAGAAGTGATGCTCGACAGTCCAGAAGTTGTCGAAACCCACTTGTTCAGCCAGTACAACCTGTTCGACGACTTCATGGAAGGTCTTCGCTTCAGCCTCACGACCCCATTTGCGTGGCACTGTGATCTCGTAAAAAATCCCGAATTTCATGCCGTTCCTTTCCTCTTCTCCATTTCTCCTCTTCCCCAATAGCCTGACTTACATCCCACTAATCAACTCAAGAATCGTCCCATCCGGGTCTTTGAAACAGACCACACCAATCTGGTTACCATTTGGCCCGTTGATCTTCTTGAGCGGAGCAACAAAATCAACCTTCAGCGCCTTGAGCTGTTCGTAGGTTTTGTCGATGTCGTCAACCGTGAAAGCAATACGGCAGATGCCAACGTTATTCAGGGTCGGATACGGCTGGCCTTGGGTCGGTGGATCGATGAACTGCACGAGATCAAGCACTGGCGCATTGGCATCATTTCCTAAGCGCATGAATACACCGCGCAGTTTCTTTGCCTTTATCCCAAGCGCATCACCCACGCTCGGATCATCGAGGGTAAAATCGTTGACCTTGGTGAATCCAAGATCTTGATAGAAGCGAATCGACCGCTCCATATCACGTACACAGACGTTGACGTGAAAAAGTTTCTGTAGCATGGTCAGGTCCTCCTTTTGAGACCTTCAGCCTAGAAACTGTTAGAGGCTGTGGCAACAGACAATCGGGAGCTGCCTACCCTAGAACTTACTGGCTTACCTGAATACTGACTACTGGATTTCCTACGCTTGCCCTGAACGCAGCACTTGTCCAGGCATCGCGCCAGTGTGTTTGCCGCCGTCATACAGCACCGAACCGTTCACGACAGTGTATTGCACGCCTTGTGCAGGCATGATGAGCCGTTTGCCGCCGCCCGGCAGGTCATTAACCATATCGCCACGCTTCTTCGAACCCACCGTGTTGAAGTCAAAGATGGCAAAGTCAGCAGCTAAGCCTTTCTTGATCATGCCGCGTTGGGTAATACCGAAGAACGCCGCAGGCTCAGAGGTAATGCGTTTGATAGCATGCTCTAAGGTAAGAACACCTTTGTCGCGCACCCAGGTCCCCAACAGATACGTGCAGTACCCGACGTCGCACAGCATATCGCAGTGGGCGCCGCCGTCCGAGAGGCCGATCATCACGCGTGGCTCGAGGATCAGCTCCGGGATATTCTCTTCCTTCGCGTTGAACAATTCATAGGTGTACAGGAGTTGCAGATCATCCTCGATCGCCAGATCCAGGAAGGTGTCGAGGCCATCCTTGCCACGCTCTTTGGCGATCTGCGCCACGGACTTCCCGATCAACGATTTCATCGCCGGGTTTCCTACTTCATGCACGACGCACCGTTCCCATTTGCCGCCGAACACCTTGGGCGCCTCCATCTCTTTGCGGAAGCCCGCGCGGAAGCTTGCATCACGGTAGAATTGTTTCTGTTCCTCCACTGGACGCTGGAAGGCGGGTTTCCAACACGGCAGGTTCGCGAAAATGAAAGGCACGCGCAAATCGATCTGGATAATGAGCGGTCGACAGCTCACTTGCGGCACCGCTCCTTTCTTGCATAGGGCGTCAGTCGCCTCAAGCGTCTTCTTCCAAGATCCAGGTCTATCATCACGATCGAGCAGCGCCAGCCACGTGACCGGGCGGCCGCTTTCGGTTAGCAGCAAGTCTAATAACGCGTACTCTTGCTCATCGATAGCCCCGACGTCGTTCGTCAGCGCCAGTTCCATGCAGCCTTTGCCCAATTCCTTGAGCGCATTGGCGTAGGCTTTGAACTCATTGTGGTCCGCCTGCCGGCAGGCAATCGGACGGCCTTTGTAGCCAATATGCTGCGCAACATTAGTCGTGGTGAAGCCGAACGCTCCCGCCGCCACGGCTTCTTTGATCAACGCCTTGATCTGCGCGGTTTCTTGCGACGTCGCCGGGCGGTCCATCGACTCCTCGCCCATCACAAAGTGACGGAATGGGGTCAGCGGGGCCATAAACCCAACGTTGATGCCGCTGCCGCGCTTCTGCGCCGCATCCATGTACTCAGGGAACGTCACCCAATCCCAGGTTATGCCCTTGGTTAGCACGTCAAAGGGAATAGCTTCGACATTGACGAGATCCCACGCGGCGATTTCGCGCGCTTCTGGTTTACATGGTGCGATCCCGACGCCACAGTTTCCCATGACGAGACTCGTCACGCCATGCCAGGAAGACGAGGTAATAAGCGGATCCCAGCAAATCTGTGCATCATAATGTGTATGCGGATCAATAAATCCTGGTGCGACAATAAGGTCCGAGGCATCAAGAGTCTTTTTCGCTCCTTCGGTGATTTTACCGATCTCAGCAATCCTCCCGTTGGCAACAGCGACGTCCGCCCGATACTGTGGCGCGCCGGTACCATCAACAACCGTCCCATTCTTAATAAGTAGATCGTAAGACATTACTGACCTCCTTTCTGCGCTACAGGGATCGGGAGTCAGGGGTTGGGAGTTAGGTATTCTCATTACCTTTTCCCAGCCCCCAATCCCTGATCCCATGACTCCTAAATGACACCTTCTTTCTCCAACTCCGCCTTCTCTTGTTTGGTTAACTTCAACAACTCGTCATACACATAATCACTATCTTCCCCATAACATGGTGCCGCGCGTTCCGTCGGTCCACCTTGGTTTACAATTCCATTAGTGAAGTGGAACGGAACATCCTTGATTGGCCACTCGCCAATTTCTGTGTGGCGAAGAGGGATCAACCATTTCAGATGCTGGAGTTGAGGATCTCGTTCAATACGATCTTGTGCGGTCTGGCATACACCAGCCGGAACTCCGGCTTTCTGTAGCCGCTCCTGCAGGGCAAATGGCTCTTGATCTTTCGTCCACTCGCTCACGAATTGATCAAGTTCGTCTTGATGCAGCAAACGCGCAGTGAGAGAGCGAAATTGCTCTTGCTGACTCCAGACCGGATTACCCATCGTTTGCACTAAGGCCGTCCACTCAGCGTCATTTGTGACCGCAATTGCAATCCAGCGGTCATCACCAGTGCAGCGATACGCGCCATGCGGTGCAGCAGCCTTGTATGGAGAGCGATTACCAGTCCGCTGCCAAGAGCGTCCATTGATCAGCGAATCGAGCACCGCCGTCCCAGTCATATAGATTCCCGGTTCAACCTGCGAGCAATCAATGTACTGCCCTTTGCCAGTACGTTTCTTGTAATAGATTGCACAGAGCATAGAGATCGCACAGTAATATGCCCCGCTCCAATCCATGTACGAAAATCCCCAACCCGCAGGTGGGTGGGGAGCATGGCAGTCCAGACTGTTCAGTCAAGCCACTCGCAGCTTGTGCGATCGGGCCGTAGGAAACGAATTTGACATACGGACCTTTGTACCCCCAACCTGGTTGTTGGATGTAAATGATATCGTTCTTAATCGCTTTGAGTTCTTCGTAGCCCAAGCCCCATTTGCGCATGGTTTCTGCAGTGAAGGCCTCGACTACGACATCACTAATCCCCACCAGTCGCTTGAACAGTTCGCGGCCTTTGGGATGCCCCATGTTCAGACTGATGCCACGTTTCCCTGCGTTAACGTCGTTAAAAAAGCCAGCCCGATTCACGCTTTTCGCGCTGTCTTTGCTGAGACCAGTCATCTCTAGCGCGCCGGCTTTTTCTGCCTGCTCGCCTTTGGACGGTGCAAACGGCGGCATATAGCGGAGGAAATCAAGGCGATCTTTCCATTCGATGCGGATAATCTCAGCGCCAAGACTAGCAAGTAATCGCGGCCCGCCAGCACCAGCGAGCAGCCACGTCAGATCAGCAACCCGCACACCTTCTAATGGTCGATGTCCCATTTTTATCCTTTATCCTTTACCCATTTCGCCCTTATACAATTCCGCGCTCTTTCAGTGCAACGATCTCATCTTGACTCATCCCCAATCTCCCACAAAAGACATCCTCGTTGTGTTCTCCGACGAGCGGTGCGCGCGGTCCAGTGCGCCAGGACACTTCCTGCGGCAGCATCGGCGCACCAACGTAGGAAAAACGCTCACCCAGTTCTGGATGTTCAACTTCAGTGAACGTCGCCCGCATCTGCCATTGTTCATCACTCAAGTTTTCCTCAGGTTTACGGATTGGCGACCATGGAATCCCGAGGTTCTGACCTTCGCGCCAGATCTCTTCCATGCCAAACGCGGTAACACATTCAGCTTGCACGTCCGCGAAGTGTTTGGCAAACGCGAGACCTTTACGGTTATTGGGATCGTCATACTTCTTGTCAGTGAGGTCTCCGGCTTTCCCTTTGCCGTCAAGAAAACTCACGATCGTTTCGTATCCACCAGGAAACGGATTAGGCAAAATGATTGAGTAGCGGTCGTCTTTAGTTGGGAACTGCACTTCTGGCCCAATAACAGGTTGTGCGTGTCGCCCGGTTTGTCGATAACAAGCAGTTTGGTTATAGATCCAATTGGGAACATCGATTTCTGTACAGACACTCACCGCCTGGTGAATCGGCACATCAATCATCTCACCCTGCCCTGTCGATTCACGACCGATAAGCGCTCCAACTGTTGCGATAAAGGCTTGGTTCCCAGCGATATGGTACGCGTGCCACATCTGTGGCGCGATCGGTGGGGTATCATATTTCCCATCTTCTTGCGGGCTGTAGCCACAGCACATCATCTGTCCGCCCAATGCAAGATGAACGAGGTCCGTCGCTTTGTAATCGCGCCATGGACCACTGCGTCCGAAAGGAGTCAGCACCACATAAATCAGCCGAGAGTTGAGTTGTTGCAGAGCCTGCCAATCCAGGCCAAGTTTTTTGAGCGTATCGAGCGGAAGCGAATCAACCAACACATCGCATTGCGCGATGAGTTTTTTAAGGATCGCCGTGCCTTCGGGGGAATGAATATCGAGAGACACGCCCCGTTTGCCAAAATTATAATGCCAAAAATACAGACTGCGATCTGGGTGAGATTCATCGTGGTAGAATGGACCAAGAGTACGAGTGGAATTCCCCTCCGGCGGCTCGACTTTCAGAACATCAGCCCCAGCTCCCGCCAACAACTTTCCGAGGAATTCGCCTTTCTCGTCTGCGAGCTCGAGGACCTTTACGTCGAAGAGAAATCCCTGCATAGCGCTCCCTCTTAGGGATAGAACAGGAAGAAACTCTTTGTTTCCTGCTCTTCCCTGTTCCCTATACCTTACATCAGCGACGTTCCTGCCGACTCACCGCCATAACTCGCAAACGGAACCGTCTGCGCTCGCGCCGTCGGTTCCGTAATCACATTGAGCAGCGCAGGTTTTCCTTTTTCCACCTCCTTCACTGCGCGTTCCAACGCAGGCCGAATCGCCTTTGGATCTTCAACAAGTTCACCATACGCACCAAACCCAAGCGCAACTTGGTCATACCGAACATGGCCAAGTTCACGCCCTGGCACATGCATTCCGTTTGCTCGCGCGGTCCATCCGGCATTATTGCTCACAACCACGAGCACCGGCAACTGGTTACGTACCGCGGTATCGAGTTCCATCAGGTTCATACCGAGTGATCCGTCACCATGTAGTACAACAACCATCTTGTCCGGCGCTGCAGCTTTGGCTCCAACACCAAACGGTAATCCTACCCCCATACAACCATTCGGACCGGGATTCAGCCGCGCCCCAGGGACAAACGACGGAATTACTTGCCGAGACATGTTCATGATCTCATGTCCGTCAACCGCGAGAATACCGTTGCGAGGCATGAAGTCACGTACCTCTTTACAGAGCCGCATCGGATGCACTGGAGTCTGTGTAGAGTTGAGAAGCGGAACCATCTTTTCGCGATTTTCACGATCTTTTGCGCCGAGCTGTTGTACCCAGGCTGAGTCCTCACCAAAACGTACTCGACCTTTCGCCACTTGAGTCAGTTGCTCGAATACCGCTTTCGCATCACCGACGATCCCGAGTTCAACGCTTCGAGTACGACCGATTTCCTCTGAATCGACATCCACCTGGATGAACTTTGCCTCAGGGGAAAACCGCGGCGGCTGACCATAGCCAATGATGAAGTTGATCCGTGTACCAACCACCAGCACCACGTCGGCTTCTTTGAAAGCGAATGAACGTGCTCCGAGAAGCGACAAGGGATGGTCATCTGCAACAACGCCTCGTCCTTGCGGGGTAGTAAAAAAGGGAATCCCAGTTGTTTCGACAAACTCTTGCATCGCCTTACCAGCATTCGACCAAAAGATACCACTTCCTGTGACAAGCAGTGGTTTCTTTGCACCCTTGAGGAGGTCGACTGCCCTCTCGATGGAATGGCTGTCCGCTGTCAAAGTCGATTTCCGGCTGATCGTTGGTCGTGGCGATACCTTACGCTCATCAACCTTCTCGACCAGCATATTGCCAGGCATATCCAAGTATACAGGTCCGGGTTTGCCTTGGCGGGCCTTAAGCATTCCCATGTGTACGTATTCTTTCGCCCGCCGGGCTTCATAAATGCGCACTGCCCACTTTGAGATCGGCTTAAATACGGCAAGCTGATCGAATTCCTGAAAATCACCAAGATCGTAATAATTCACCGCTGAGGAGCCGCCTAATGCCAGAACCGGGCACGCATCAAGAAACGCGTTCGACATGCCGGTCAGGAGATTCGCTGCCCCAGGACCTCCAGCTCCCATACACACACCGACCTTACCGGTCACCCGTGAATAAGCATGCGCCATCATCGCTGCCGCCTGTTCATGGCGTACGTCAATCAGACGGATCCCCAGGCGCTCGGCATGCATCGATAGGAGAATATTCGGCCCCCCCATAATGTAGAAGATAGTATCGACGCCTTCTTCCCTGAGCCCTTCGGCCATCAGCTGACTACCATCGACCTGAGCCATTGTATCCTCCTCGGCGCTGCGGTTATGTTTAGGAAGGAGTAGCAGCAGCCATAAAGAAGATCACTACTTACTCCCACCCGCTCTACTTCCTAGCTAGCACGGTTGTCATTCGAGGACAGTACGATACCGCGTCACAATGTGACGTCAGAGGAAATGCTCGCTTTTCCCCGGACACGGTAACAAGGGGCCAACTTTTTTTATTTCACCCCAGGAAGGAGGGCTCGCAAGAGCCCTCCCCTCCTTCTTCCCGGGGGTCCCCGAGCCGCTTACGCATTTACTTTCTATCTGCGCAGCAGCCTACCTGGTAGCGTCAAAACATTGTTCATCCACGGTGTGTCACTTCACTAATCCTGTGTCATGACCAGGCCTTATAGGCTTTCGCCGCAGATGTCATTCGCTACCAGGAAAGGTGTTCCCATATGTTTCTACTTCGTATACGAACATCATCCGGTCGAGCACAAACCGAAGGGCGTATCGCTTAGCTACACTAACGTACTCCGTGATTGAACCGAATCATCCCCCTTTGTCTCTCCAACCAAGGTGATGATTCCATTCACTTTGGCTGTCTCACTTTCCACCACTCCGAGCACGATCGCCTTTAGTGCCGTCAAATAATCGTCCACTTTGGTAAAGCGCTTCAAGGCCCAGTGTCGCACCGCCCATGACTGTGACAAGACCATCAGGCTGTGGGCTTTCAAATCGATATCTCCCGGCGGGAAAACTCCTCGTTCCACACCATACGCAATAATTTCTTCCAAAAAGTGCTGGATCCGCTCTTCTCCTTCGAGCAGGCGACGTCGCTCCGCCGCGGTTAATGACTTCATTTCTTGGTATCCAAGGACGGTATAGCGGCGCAGCTCTTCGATGAGGCGTACGTACGACTGATAGGCAAGCCAGAGCAGATCCTTCGGATTTACTCCCTCCGCTTTTAGTCGCTCAAATTCCGCTTGTTGATCTCGTAACGTCGCTTCGGTGCGCTCTTGATTGCGAGAGAATAAAAAGAAGAGGATCTCTTCTTTACTCGTGAAATAATTGAATACCGAACCAACACTGAGCCCAGCCCTTTGAGCAATTTCACGCACGCTTGTGCTGTGGTAGCCACCACTCAGAAATAGGGTTGCTGCAGCATCGGCGATGCGTTCTTTCCCTTCGAGGAGACGCTTCTCGTCCGCAACTTGCGAGGTGGCCTTGCGTTTCCTCCGCACGACTTGCGCCTTCACTCGCGCGTTCCTTTCGCGTGTATTCCCACGGTGCTTTCTGAGTGAGTGTTCATTTCCTTTGCCTCATACGCCAGCTCCCTATGTGTTGTCAAGGAGAACTAGCTAGAGAGTCAAAAGACTCCGAAAATCTCCAGCCTTTTCCTATCCCTCACTCTTCATTCTTAATTCTTCACTCTTAATTCTTCATTACTCCCCTACGGACGCATAACTTTCCCCGGTAGCCCACCTTGATATACCCCCTCAGCAAATAAAATGGCCCCTCCCACTATCGTATGGTGAACTCCCTGGGCTCGTTCGATAAGGCGCGGCTTTCCTCCCGGTAAATCGCTAACCCACTCAGGAGGTTGCACTCCGATCGTTTCGGGATCAAATACTACCAAGTCAGCATCCATACCTACCGCCACACGTCCTTTCTTAGTCTGTCCTAGGAACGCGGCAGGCTCTCCTGTCAACCGCCGGACCCCCTCCTCTAAGCTCATTGCTTGTCGCTTTCGCACCCACTCGCTCAGTAGATATGTTGGCACTCCGGCATCGCAGTGTTGATCCACATGTGCACCAGCATCAGAAAGTCCAATCAATACATCCGGATGCGTAATCAATTCCCGTACTTCGTCCGGGTTGGTGTTAATCACTGACAGTGTAATTCCCATCTCGAGCTCTTCATCAATAGCAAGGTCAAGAACCGTATCGATGGGGTCTCGCTTCCATAATGTGGCAATCTCCGCAATACTTTTGTTGACATAGCGCTTGTTGTGATCCTTCTCGACACGCACGACATGCACGCGATCCCACTGATTGGTGAAGATCGCCCCACCAACTTTCAGATCCCGGCGAAATGCGTCACGAAAGTCAGCTTTCCGGTATAACGCGATTTGTTCAGCGACTGGACGATTAAACGCCTCGCGCCAGGACGGCAAACTCGCAAAAATAAAGGGCACTTTCATCGTATAGTACTGCTGGATCGGGCGCGGCGTCACTTGCGGTGGGATTCGCAATCCTCTCCTCAGAAAAGGCTCGATCCGCGTCAACGCAGAGCGACACACCCCCGGCATATCCGATCGTCCGAGCAGCCCGAGCCATGTCACCGGTCGTTGGCTTTCGTTTGCCACAGCAACTAACAGGTCTAGTTCTTCATCTGTCAGGACACTCACACTCTTGGTGAGTGCGATCTCGACCACGCCACGGCCAAGCTCGCGCATCACTTGCCCTAACGCGCAGATCTCTTCCTTTGTAGCCAATCGACTAGCGAGCGGCTTCCCTTGGTAACCGATATGTTGGTTGAGCAGACTCAGAGAAAATCCATACGCTCCTGCCTCCATTGCCTGCCGGAACAGGACCGTCATGCGTTCGATTTCCGCAGCAGTCGCGGCCCGTTCTGAAGCGGCAGTCCCCATCACGTAATAGCGAAAACTCGAAAGTGGAACCAAGAACCCAACATTAAGTGCGATCCCACGGCTTGTTATGGCATTCATGTATTGGGGAAAGCTTTCCCATTCATCCCATGCCACGCCACCCAGGAGCACATCGTGTGGCATTGCCTCCACATTCACCAAATCCCACGACACGATATCCTTCTCATGTGGGCGGCATGGAGCGACTCCAACCCCACAGTTGCCCATGAGTACCGAAGTCACCCCATGCCACGGCGAACAAGTCAACAACGGGTCCCAGGAAATCTGCGCATCATAGTGCGTATGAATATCGATGAATCCCGGTGCCACCACCAGTCCATTAGCATTGATTGTCCGCGTCGCACGTCCTGAGATTTCTCCGATCTCGACAATTACGCCGTCACGCACCCCGATTGATTCGTGGAACCGCGGCCTACCTGTTCCGTCACAGATGTCCGCACCTTTGATCAGCAGATCATAGTTCATAGTCCCCTCCTTATTCGTTGCTCATTTATTCTTTTTCCTTTTTACCCTTGTCGCCTTTTCCTACTGACTACTTTCCCCTTGCTCCTGCACGTATCGTGCGATTTGCTCGTGGGTCGCAAACCAAACCCCCGGCTTCTTCTTCATGTATGCGACTAGACGCTCTAACATCTGCATTCGATACCGATGCCCAATGACTTGGGGGTGCATGACCAAGATGAATGTCGAACCCTCCGCATACGCTCCATCAAACTCTCCTGCCCACACTGAGTACACATCATTCGGGTTCCGTAGTCCCACATGGTGACTTGACCAACTCAACTGAAAGTATGGCCAGTCATCGAGGATCCATTCCACTGGTAACTCAACGACGCCTGACGC
This sequence comes from uncultured delta proteobacterium, assembly GCA_963733195.1. Lineage (GTDB taxonomy): Bacteria > Desulfobacterota > Binatia > Bin18 > Bin18 > VGTJ01. Next base: position 41,121 of record CAVTCR010000033.1, on the reverse strand, counting down.
CTGCCCTTCAGTCACTAACTCATACGGTCGATCGTCAGCCATCATGCTACTATCGTAGAGAAAGCCCATCTCTTTCACGAGCCGGATCGTTGCTGGTGTCAGATCCCATGCTGCCGATCGGAACCCCACTGGTCGCTTCCCTACTTTTTCAACAAAAATCTTCATCGCTTTATCGTAAACTTCTCGTTCTTCCTTCTCTGTCAGTTCCATCGGATTCTCATGCACGTACGAGTGAAATCCAAACTCGTGATGCGGTCGCTTTTTGATATCCTCGACGACTTCAGGGTGTAGGACCATTGAAATCGCTGGAATGAAGAAGGTCGCCGGAATTTTGTATTTATCGAGCAGTGCCATAATTCGTGGCATTCCTGCCCGCGCCCCATACTCCCCACGTGACATGTACGATGGACTCTGTTGCTTCTGAAATCCCAACCATACTGGCTCTGTATCAAAATCAAACGAAAGGCTGACCGCCACTCGCGCTCCATTCGGCCACCGTTTCGGCGTCAAGTCTTTTCCACTCCGCACTTTATTGACGTGCGACTGGATTTGCTCTGGCGTCCATTTCCACACCGGCTCTTCTTGTTGCGCATTAACCCTTGAGGCTTCACAAACTAGGAAACCTACCGCGCACAGAACGAATACAAACCTCTTCCATTTCCATCCTCTACCTCTATCTCCCATCATCTTCATCTCTCCCTTTACCGTCGCTATCTCTTTCACTATGATCCCCGCCATTCTATCCAGGAGGGGAATGCATGCTCGAAAATCTCTTACTTTCGACTTCTGACTCATGGCTCAACTTCGCGCTCTTTGTCGTCCGGGTTGCTCTTGGCATATGCATCATAGTTCACGGCACGGGCAAACTCGGTTATCACCCAACCAATCCTGGTGGCGTTCCAGCCTTCGCCGGATGGCTTAAAGATCTTGGAATGCCCTTTCCGCTTCTCAATGCCTGGGTCGCTACCATCATTGAATTCGTTGGTGGCATCCTCTTTACCGTAGGGCTCCTAACTCGTCCGGTTGCCCTTGCCCTCACTATCAACATGCTTATCGCCTCTCTGACCGGTCATCGCGGTGGTGGCTACCTGATCCTCAACAACCCTCCAGGCGCAGAGTACGCGATCAATCTCACCATTCTCTTCGCCATGTTTGTTCTCACCGGCCCCGGCTGGTGGTCTCTCGATTACTTCCTGTTCCACACCCCCTGACACCGCTCACGTTCGTGCAAAGATCTGCACCACGTTTCCTTCTGGGTCTTTCACGGTGAAGTACTTGCCGTGCCCGCCCATATCAACAATGTCGTTCACTTGCGCTCCGCTGCTAATCAGTTTCTCTCGTGTTTCCAGAAGATTGTCGACTTCAAGAACAACGGTGCCACCCCCTCCCGCTGGCACCGTCCCTTCACTTGGATCCGCCAACGCTACACCTACTCCATTCACATCAAACTGCGTCCACCGGTTTCCATCTCGAAACTTGACGTTCATCCCCAGCACGTCTTTATAGAACGTCACAGCACGATCCATATTCTTCACAACGTAATACGCACTCGAAAATTTCTTGATTGCCATGTTTTCCTCCCAACAAGGTTTTCCTCCTCCTACCTCAGAACCCCAACACTACGCAAGGAACTCGCCCGAACGAAGAGGGACGATCCGCGTGTGCCGCAGGCACAAAGCGGATTGCCCCTATGAGAGAGGGCGCCCGCTGCAAAAGTCAGCAACCTTAGCACCTGAGGATTCACAGCTCTCCTTGACGCTCCCTCATCAACTCACTAACCTTCCGCACCGGGAGGAAAGCCTATGGCCTCAGAGCAGAAGATGATTACCGGTGCCGAAGCAATCCTAAAAGTCGCTGCCGCCGCTGATATTAAGATCTGTTTTGCCAATCCCGGCACTACAGAACTCTCACTCGTCCAAGCCCTTGATCATAATCCTTCGATTCACTCGGTGTTAGCTATCTTTGAAGGGGTATGCACCGGTGCCGCTGACGGCTATGCAAGAATCTCCGGTAAACCTGCGCTTGCCCTCCTCCACTTAGGCCCAGGGCTCGCCAATGGCCTCGCCAATCTACACAACGCTCGCAAGGCAGGAACTCCTGTTATTTCTGTGGTCGGGGAACACGCCTCCTGGCATATCGCAGCCAACGCACCCTTAACCTCTGACATAGGGACTCTCGCCCGTCCTATGTCGAAGTTTGTCCACACTACAACTCGCCCAGAACTCGCCGCCACCGATATGGCGACGGCTATCACCCACGCCCTTCAGCTCCCCAGTGGTCCGGCTACTCTTATTGTCCCCGGCGACGTTCAGTGGGCTCAAGTTCCCGACCAGCAAGTTTCCATACAACTACCAGTTCACACCACACCCAGCTCAACCGATATCGAACGCGCAGCGAGAGCTCTTCGTTCAGGAAACGCAGCCCTCGTCCTCAGTGGCTCTGCTCTCCGTACTCCCGGCTTACGTGCGGCAGATCGGATCGCCCGTGCAACCGGTTGCAGAGTTCTTGCACCAACCTTCCCCCCCGTGCAGGATCGTGGGGCGGGTCTCATCTGCCCCGACAAAATTCCCTACCCTCCCGAACCGGCTCGTCAGCTGCTTGCCTCCTACCATAACGTAATCCTCGCTGGAGCTGCCGAACCCGTTGCGTTCTTTGGTTACCCCAACAGCCGCAGCGGTCTATGCGCTGAGGACGCCGCGATAATCCAGCTCTGTGACCCAACAGTAGATCCAGCTTCAGCCTTGGTCGCCTTGGCTGACACAATCGGTGCTCCACCCGTGCGCAACGTTCCAGCTCCAGAACGACCTCAGGCTCCACACGGCCCGCTCACTCCCCTCTTAATGTGTCAGGCCATTGCGGCAGCTCAGACGGAAAACACCATCGTTATGGATGAAGGTGCGACCGCGGGATTTTCTTATTATAGTTTTGCTGCCGGCGCTCCTCCTTTTACTTACATGACTCTTACTGGCGGTTCGATCGGCCAAGGACTTCCCTGCGCGGTCGGGGCTGCAGCAGCAGAACCTCACAAGCGGGTCATTTGTTTGGAAGGAGACGGATCTTCTCTGTACACAATACAATCCCTCTGGACTATGGCTCGCGAAAAACAGAAGGTGACAACCGTCATCTGCAAAAACCGAGCATACTCTATCTTACGTTGGGAGATGGAACGCGCCAGAACTACGCCAGGCCCTGCGAGTCTCGCACTAACAGGACTTGATAATCCTGAAATCTCTTACGTTAAAATTGCCGAAGGGTTCGGTGTTGAGGCTCGTACCGTCCGCACTGGCGAAGAGCTTACAAATGCGCTTCGCTATTCATTCACCTCTTCAGGTCCGATGCTCGTCGAAGCGAGCCTAGAGTGATACATCTCCTCCCGGACAAGAAAATCACAAAGTGTCCTACTGCAGCTAACAAAACAACCAAGATCTACATCTCTGTAATGACATCTCAGGCCATCTAATGAGAAGAACCGACATCATACAAAGCTTGCGAAAATCGACGATACGACTGCTTAAGCAATAGTTACAGGAAATGCTTTTCCAAGCTTGAGACTTACTCCAGATCCCTCCCGCCTTTATCGGTCCCGAAATTCCGCAGCTTTTGTGTCCTCAAACCTCTGTAAAAAAGTAGCACTGGTAAGAATCTCTGCTATACTTTTTTATATACTTTGCCTCTGATCTATTGACAGTGTGAGGAAAAGGAACTGACTGTTTGTCATGTACGTACGAATCATTCAAATGTAAAACTAACTCAACGAGGCAAACCATCTCAGATTCCTTTTGAGAAAGAACGACCAATGACCAGAACAGACCCATTGCCGATTTTTCCCGACTTGCAACCCAATGCGCCTCCGTCACAACAAGAGTCCTCAGGCTTTCACAGATTGCATACCAACACTCTCGAAGGCTATCTCGTGACAGATGGAGCCGGAACGATTCAAGAGACAAATCTTGCAGCAGCAGCGCTTTTACAAACTTCGCCAACTGCTCTGCGGGGCAAACCTATGCTTCGCTATCTGGCGCGAGAAAGCCGAAAGCTTTTCCTTTCTTTATTACGTCGACTCCGCCCTTCCGTACGCGCCGAGGCCTGGGAAGTTTTCCTTCAGCCCCAACAAGGACCGCTGGTAAGTACAACCCTCACAGTCATTGCCTCACAGGACCTCACCGAAAAATTTTTTACCCTCCACTGCCACCTGACCAACGTGAACTCTCAATTGAGACGAGATATCCGTCTTGAACCCAATGAACATCTATGTGCCTATCTCGAAGCGCCGGCGAAGGGTACCCTTTGCACCCATGACCTCAACGGTACCTTACTATTTATTAGCCGTAGACTCGCCTCCGTATTAGGTTACCAAACCAACCAAATGATCGGGCATAACCTTGGTGAGTTCCTTATTCCCTCGGAACAGCACGTATTCGGCAAGTACCTGGACCTCGCCCAGCATAGGCCAACCGTTGAAGGGTTGTTACGACTCTCTACAAAAAATGGAGAAGAACACGTCCTCCCGTACCACAATGCCCGCTATGAAGTCGCAGGACATCCTCTATACGTTCACCTCTATGCTAACGACAACACCACTCAGAATCGCCTGCAAACACTCCGGCATCCCCTCCGTGCAGGTGGCGAACACCGCATGCAAGACCGGGTTGCAGAATTGGCAAAAATCAATGCAGCATTACAGAAAGAGGTTGCTGACCATAAGCGCGCTGAACAGCGACGCCAAGAATATCACGACGAGTTAGAACGTCGTGTGGCTGCACGAACAGTTGAACTCACCCAAGCAAATATCCTACTCGAGAAGGAAATCCTTGAGCGAAAACAAGCCCAAGAAGCCCTACGCGACAGTGAAGCGCGGTACCGCCTGCTCAGTGCTTCTGCCCCTATCGGTATCGCTCAAGCAGATACTAGTGGCAGTCTCGTGTACACCAACGCGCACTGGCAAGCACTAGCTGGAATACCCGCTAACGACATTCTCGGAAACGGCTGGTTACAAGCCGTACACCCCGATGATCACGATTCGGTCGCTACTGCCTGGACCTCATCAATACATACCGGTCACGAATTCTCCCACGAATGGCGGTTCGTGCATCCCAACGGAGAAAGTCGTTGGGTCCGTGCCCGTGCCACTCCGCTGCAAGCGAGTGACGGCCAGCTCGCCGGTCACGTTAGCACGCTTGAAGACATTACCTCACAGAAAGAGGCCCAAGCCATACTACAGGAAGAAGCTCAGGTTTCTCGGGGACAGACAATTGCTCTAGCTCGGACTCTCAAAACACTGACAAGAGAACCGACTCTCGACCCTTTCTTGAGCCAGGCCCTCACAGCAATTGCTCAGCAACTAAAAGCATCCCGAGCCTGCTTGTGGCTTTGTAAAGAATCCGAAGAGAGTTTTTCTCCTTACATGATATTTGAAAATGGAAGCACAGAACTCGTTTCGCACGGCTTTCTGCCCTCCCAGTCCTCCTTCGCCATGGACGAAGCTCAGTTCTGGCCAGAACTCGTGCAAACGCAACGCCCCATTATCGTTACCGACCTCGAACACGAGGCTCGTCTCACTACGAGAGAGGTCTTGCTCTCTCAAGGTATTCGTAGCCTCTTGTTGCTGCCTTTGGTGCTGGAAGATGAAGTGACGGGCTGGGTAAGCGTACAAAGTACAGCAGTCAATAGCTACCATTCAGCAGAACTTGAGCTTGCACAGACCCTCGCCCAGCAAGTGGCTCTTGCAATGCAACTTGCAAATTTTGCCGAGCAGCGCCGCCAAGCAGCCATACTCGAGGAACGCAATCGTCTCGCACGAGAGATTCATGATACCTTTGCACAGGGTCTAACCGGTGTCATCATCCAGTTAGAAGCCGCAAAAGAAGTGATTGAGACTACTCCTGATGATGCCCACTCGCACTTAACCCGAGCTACAGCCCTCGCCCGTGAGAGTCTCACCGAAGCCCGCCGGTCGGTGCGCGCATTACGCCCCCAAGTGTTGGATCACCTAGACCTTCCAACAGCGTTGGAGCGTCTTTCTGTACAGCTTGAAGCGTGTACACAAATCCCGATCGCATTCACTCTCCACGGCACGCCATACTCTCTGCCGGCTGAAGTCGCGGCAAACCTTTTGCGTATCAGCCAAGTGGCCATTATCAACGCATGGAAGCACGCACAACCACGTGCCATTTCAATCGTCCTGGGATTTTATTCCCATGAGGTGCAGTTACACGTACAAGACGATGGCCGAGGATTCGATACGCTTACCCCTCTCGCTGGAAGTGGCTTTGGCCTCACCAGTATGCGAGAACGGGCAGAGCGCCTCGGAGGGCACCTCACTCTTACTAGCACCCCGGGACAGGGGACTAAAATAGCTGTCAAAGTTCCAAACTCTTAACTCACCTGAGGAACAATCGTGCTATGAACAAAACTAACCCAATTCGTATCCTTATCGCTGATGAACATCCCGTCGTTCGCGAAGGCTTAGTTGCTCTCATTGAACGACGAGAAGATATGACCGTGGTCGGTGAAGCCAATAATGGGCGAGAAGCTATCGACCTGTTCCGGCGGTTTACGCCAGACGTGACATTTATCGACTTACGCATGCCTGAAGTCGATGGCGTCACAGCAATCATTGGCATTCGCGAGCAAGCACCAACTGCCCGCATCATCGTACTCACAATCTATGATACTGAAGAGGACATTTACCGTGGGTTACGAGCTGGAGCCAAAGCCTACCTAATGAAGGACACCCCTTCGCAAGAGATCCTCGATACGATTCGTGCCGTTCACGCTGGCCAGACCCGTATCCCTCCTGACATCGCAGCAAAGCTCGCCGAGCGGATGAGAGGCCCAGAACTGACACACCGAGAGCTCGATGTGCTTCGACTGCTCATGGCAGGAAAGAGCAACAAGCAAATTGCGGCGGCGTTGTTTATCAGTGAAGGAACAGTCAAAACACACGTGAACAACATCCTCGGAAAACTTGGCGCCAGCGACCGTACACAAGCTGTGACTACCGCCTTAAAACGAGGCCTCGTTTCTCTGTCCTGATCGGACTATTGTTCGTACAGGGTATTGCCGACAAATCAAGACAAACCAGAGTGGGTCTTCTTATGAGGATACTGCTCGTCCTCTTCATCAAGAATACCCTCCTCCCCTCCCTTATGTAGTATTTTTAATTCCACCTTTTCCTCGATTGCTCTCACCCGACTAGCTACGCTATTTAGAAGTCCCCCAAAGAGGCTTCCTGCATCGCTCCACCTTTTCCTTTCCTACAACAGAGGCCAGGATCGGTGGGTCGTTGCGTGTAAGAAGGGCAAACACCAGAATGTGCTTAGGGACCGTCAGATCCCACAAGCGACATTCTCAAGGAAGCGACGCAGGACGCCTCTACCCCTTTTTTCCTTATGTCGCCTCTCAATCTCCGACCAAGATGCAGATCCCTGCAGCAACCTCCCATGTTCTTTCTCAGACGATCGCCAGTAGGGAACTGTCACTGTATTGGAAATGGCTCCTCGCTGCCGGCAACGATTCCTCCAAGAGGTTCTCGCGTTAATGGCTTATCGAGGAAACGTATTCGTTACCGGCGCAGGGGGTTTCAGTTGTTGGCGTAGAGCCATCTACCTCAATCGAGCAAGAACTAATGAATACGTATTCATGGATTGAGGAGTGTGTTCGTGCTCACTTGTTTAACCTCAAGCATTCCTAATTTCAATCACTAAAGACTCCTTGACAGTAGGTACCCTTCCGGTAGGCCTGCGTGACAACGGAACGCGAATGCGCTTACTCTCTTCCCTCATCGTCATTGCACCGAGGAGGGAAGGTTCCGATGACTCTGCTAACTGTATCCCAAGCCGAGGACGAACTGCACTACGTGGTGCAGCAGTTTACCCAGTGGCGGCAGCGCCGGACTACACCCCGCGGGCGGATCCCGCAAGCGTTGTGGGAACAAGCTGTGGCCCTGACTCACGTGTTGCCCCTTTCCCGCGTCGCCCAACAGCTCGGGCTCTGTCCGCAACGGTTACGCAAGCGCGGCGGCGGGAAAGCGGTTGCTAGCGGTGCCCCCGCCCAGCCGGTCACTCCGTCCTTCGTGGAAGTCACCCCCGCCTGGCGCTCGCCGACTGCCGAGGTGGAGGTCCAGCGGGCGGACGGTACGCGCCTGCGGATCACCGCTCACGAATCCTCGCCCCCGCTTGCACTGCTGCTCCAGACCTTTCTGGAGCGCAGGTAATGCTCCAGCTCGCGCCCCAGAGTCGCATCTTTTTGGCCGTGCAGCCCGTCGACTTTCGGAAAGGCATCGATGGATTGGCCGCGCTGTGTCGCACCCTCCTGCACGAGAATCCGTTGGGCGGCACGGTCTATGTGTTTCGCAACCGTACCGGTACGACCCTCAAACTCTTGGCCTACGATGGCGAGCGTTTTCCCAGTTTGACGCGTATCACCATGTACTCTGGACGACCGCGACGTCTGTGGGCCAGGCCGGCACCTCTCCATCACAATGTGCTCGTGGCCTGGTGACTCGGCACACACCCCCGTCAACAGCAAAGCGCGGGCGAACCGCAGAGGGTAGCCCGCGCTTGCTGCAACGGTATTGGTAACGAACCTAAGCGCCGGCCGCGGCCCCTCGCGCCCCCACGCCCAGGCCCTGTCGCTCAAGGTCGAAGCGATCGTTGTTCATGACCTTGTCCCACGCAGCCACGAAGTCACGCACGAACTTCTCCTTCGAGTCCTCTTGTGCGTAAACCTCGGCGACGGCTCGGAGCTGGGAGTTGTAGCCGAAGACGAGGTCGACGGCGGTGCCGGTCCACTTCACCGCGCCGGTGGCGCGATCGCGACCCTCGTACACGTCCTGAGTCGAGCCGGATGGCTTCCACTCCGTGCTCATGTCGAGCAGGTTTACGAAGAAGTCATTGGTCAACGTCCCAGGCCGCTTGGTGAAGACGCCGTGCTTGGACTGCCCGGAGTTAGCATTCAGGGCGCGCATGCCGCCGACGAGCACCGTCATCTCGGGAGCAGTCAAATTCAGCATGAATGCCCGCTCCACCAGCAGCGTCTCCGGCGGCAGCTCTTCTCCGGCGTGGAAGTAGTTGCGGAACCCGTCGAAGGTCGGTTCGAGCACGGCGAACGACTCCACGTCGGTTTGCTCCTGCGAAGCGTCCGTGCGCCCCGGCGTGAATGGAACCTTCACGTCGTACCCGGCGTTCTTGGCCGCTTGCTCGACGGCCGCGCACCCGCCCAGGACGATCAGGTCGGCGAGCGAGACCTTCTTCCCGCCGGACTGTGAGCGGTTGAATTCCTGCTGGATCTTCTCGAGTGTCTGCAGCACCTTCGCCAGTTCGGCCGGGTTGTTCACTTCCCAGTCCTTCTGTGGCGCGAGGCGGATCCGTGCCCCGTTGGCGCCCCCACGCTTGTCGGTGCCGCGGAAGGTGGCCGCCGACGCCCAGGCGGTGGAGACCAGCTGGGAGACGGACAGTCCCGATGCGAGGAGCTTGCCCTTGAGGCTGGCGATGTCCTGCTCCCCGATCAGTGCATGATCGACCGCGGGGACGGGGTCCTGCCACAGCTGCGGCTCCGGAACCCACGGGCCGAGGTAGCGCGAGACGGGACCCATGTCGCGGTGCAACAGCTTGTACCAGGCCTTGGCGAACGCTTCTGCAAGCTGGTCCGGATGCTCGTGGAAGCGCTTCGCGATCGGCGCGTAGATCGGATCCACCTTCAACGCAAGGTCCGTCGTGAGCATCATGGGGGCGTGCCGCTTCGACGGATTGTGAGCATCCGGCACGGTGCCCTGGGCCTCGGGATTCGTGGGAGCCCACTGCTTCGCACCGGCGGGGCTCGTCGTCAGCTGCCAGTCGTACTTATGGAGGTTCTCCAGGAACCCGTTGTCCCACTTCGTCGGGTTATTGGTCCACGCGCCCTCCAGCCCGCTGGTGATCGTATCGGCGCCTTTGCCGCTGCCAAAGCGGTTCTTCCAGCCGAAGCCTTGCTCCTCCAGGCTGGCACCCTCTGGTTCGGGACCGACGTTGCTATCTGCTGGGGCAGCACCATGAGCCTTGCCGACCGTGTGGCCGCCGACGATGAGCGCAAGGGTCTCCTCGTCATTCATCGCCATGCGGCGGAACGTTTCTCGAATGTACTTTGCTGCAAGGGCCGGATCGGGGTTGAAGCCCGGCCCCTGCGGGTTCACGTAGATCAGGCCCATGTGATCGGCGCCGAAAGGCCCCTGGATTTGCCCGTCGCCGGCGTGGCGCGCGTCTCCAAGCCACGTGTCCTCAGGGCCCCAGAAGATCTCGTCGGGCTCCCAGAGGTCCTCTCGCCCGAAGCCGAAGCCGAACGTCTTGAAGCCCATCGATTCATATGCCACAGTTGCCGGCGAAGATGATCAGGTCGGCCCAGGAGATCTTGTTGCCGTACTTTTGCTTGACCGGCCAGAGCAACCGGCGCGCCTTGTCGAGGTTCGCGTTGTCAGGCCAGCTGCCGAGGGGAGCAAAGCGCTGCATGCCGCTGCCGCCACCGCCCCGGCCATCGGCGATGCGGTACGTGCCTGCGGCATGCCACGTCATCCGGATGAAGAGCGGCCCGTAGTGGCCGTAGTCGGCCGGCCACCAGTCCTGCGACGTCGTCATCACCTTGATCGAGGTCCTGCTTCAGCGCTTCGACGTCAAGTTTCTTGAACTCCTCCGCGTAGTTGAAATCCTTGCCCATCGGATCGGACGACGGGAGAGTGCGCGTGGAGAATCGAGAGGTCGAGCTGATTCGGCCACCAGTCCTTGTTCGTCCTGGGCCGAGTCCGCTTGGGAGTCGGGGAGGGGATTACTGGGTTCTCGCTTTCGCTGCCGTGGTTAGACATGTCGATCCTTCTCCTTTCTGGCTGATTCGCTGCAACTAATGGCAGATAGCGAGGCCTATCTTGCCGCTGATTTGCGCCGCCCGGGGCCGCATCGAGGTCCAGCGGCACGGCACTCGCGCATATGCTATACTAGATGCTAACGTTCTATGAACATGAACTGACGCATACAACCGACAGTAAAGAAAGTCAATTCTAGCGGCTCTGGTGCCGAGGTCGGGTGCACTCCTGGTGCTGCGGCCGTCCTGGCTCCGTTGCCGCCCGCCCCCCCACCGTCCGCAGTCCCGCCTGACGTCGGCGGCTCGCGTTTCTTGGGCTTCTCGCCAAACACCAACGTCCTCAGTCGTTTCAGACTTAGCTTCGCCTCGCGTAACGCAAAGAGCAAGCAGAAATAAAACGTCAGCACCTTCACGAGCACCCGCCGATCCTCGGCGGTCAAGGCATCCTTTTCGAGACGCTCGATCAACGCTTCGCCGTCCTCGCGGCTGAGGGTCACTTCTTTAGGACGTTTCATCGCACCCTCTCCTCCTCCGATTCCGTTCGCCATATCCCAGCAAACGGCTTCCGGCCTGAGACTGCGAAGCTTATAGCAGGAGGGACGCCCACTAGTGAAGGAGGGGGCAAGTGCCCTCAGCCTCAAGTATTCGGCATAAGCCGTCGAGCTGGGACTGCGCCTCAATCGGGAATGTCAAGCAGCGTCACCGGAAGGACACGACAGTAGTCGCTGGACAGTGGCCAATACGTTACTTCTTGAGCCGCGATTCTACCGCTTGCCAGTCAACATTCGTCATGAAAGCATCAATATACTTCGGTCGCTCAGCCGGTTTGTAGTCGAGCAGAAACGCGTGCTCCCAAACATCCATGACGAGAACTGGAGTAAATCCGGCAATATTTCCCTCCTCATGTAACGTAATCCAGTGATTAGAAAGGCGACCAGTGACAGGATTTTGATAACACACCGCCCACCCAACGCCACGCATTTTGCCTATCGTCACAAAGTCAGACTTCCACGCTTCATAGCTACCGTGGCTCGCCTGAACTGCCTTCACAAATGCCGAGTTCGAATTTGGCTCTGAAGAGCCGCCCTTTTTGAGATTGTCGAAATAATATTCATGCAGAACCATACCATTATACTCGAAACCAAGTCTGCGAGTCAGTTCCGAATAGGCTGCCATGTTCTCTTGATCAACCGATCCACCTTTCAGCAGTTCACTGAGTTTTGTCGTGAGCTGGTTCGTCTGAGCAACATATCCCTCGTATAATTTAAAGTGCATATCGAGCGTTTGATCAGAAATTCCCACCAATCCGCTCAACGTAAACTTCTTAGCAACATATGGTGTACTCATCATTCCTTCTCCTTTTTCTTGCACTCTCATACGTAGATCCCTACTGGTGTATCGCAACAAGAAAATGAACGAAAGGTCGTCGCAGATGAAGAAGACTTATCTTTCTTATAAGCAACGACACGCTCCACACTCAGAACCACCGAGCGCGCATTAGCCACAGAGTACGTCGGCTACGATGGCTCTCTTATCAATCACATTCGGCGATAGCTAACGCGATGGACATCTAACCTGCACAGTCATTTTCACCTCTCGTTTCACCTCACAAGTTATGAAAAAATAATGGCAACATTATTGTCCTTAGGGAAAAAAGCCTTCGGAACCAAGGTTACGACCCACTATACAAATGACCAATTCCACCCGAAACACCTTACGTATCGCTATTTTTGGCGCTGGTCCAGCGGGGTTTTATTCAGCAGAGGAATTGTTAAAGCAAACGACTTGTTCAGTACAGGTTGATCTCTTTGATCGTCTGCCAACGCCTTACGGCCTCGTACGTGGCGGCGTCGCGCCTGACCACCCAAAGATCAAATCCATTATCAAACAGTACGAACGAATCGCCCAGCGGCCTGGATTTCGTTTCTTCGGCAATGTCACCTTAGGCACGGACCTCACACTTGACGAAGTCCTCGTACATTATCATCAAATCCTGTTCACTACCGGTACAGAGTCAGACCGTCATATGGATATTCCCGGTGAAGATCTACCAGGAAGCTATCCTGCCACTGCCTTCGTTGGTTGGTACAACGGACAGCCTGACTATCACCACTTGCACTTCAATCTCAGCAACACTACATCCGCCATTGTAATCGGTAATGGTAATGTTGCTATGGACGTGACTCGTATTCTCGCTCGTTCACCGAGTGAGCTTGCTCATACTGATATTACCAGCTATGCGCTCGCCACATTGCAACAGAGTACCGTGGAGGAGATCATTGTCTGTGGACGACGCGGACCAGCTCAGGCCGCTTTTACCAACCCAGAAATCCGTGAATTAACCGAACTCCAAGGGGTCGATCTCATTGTCCAACCTGAGGACCTTACGCTCGATGCTATCACGCAACAGTTTTTAACTGCTCACGCCTCGGAGCCTACCCATCAGCGCAACCTGGAAATCCTCAAGAGGCAGCTCACCAAGGGAGAAGGCACCCAACCACGAAAGATTCGCATGCATTTCTTCACCTCACCAGTGGCTATCCTCGGACGAGACCGTGTCGAAGGAATCCGCCTCGAGCACAATATCTTGATTTCTGATGAACAAGGAAATTTCAAGGCACAGGGCACAGGACAGTATGAAGAATTGCCATGCCAGATGGTCTTTCGCTCCATTGGATACAAGGGGATACCGTTGCCGAATGTCCCTTTCGATGAACGCAAGGGCATCATTCCTAGTCGTGACGGACGTGTCATCGACCCTGTCTCGAAGAGCCCAGTCCCCCGCCTGTATGTAGCAGGCTGGATCAAGCGTGGCCCTTCTGGTGTTATAGGAACAAACAAACCTGATGCAACGGCCACAGTGGAAAGTATGATGGCCGATATGGAAGAGAGAGCCCTTCCCACTCTGTGTGCCGCTCCCGAAGCGATCCTCACCCTTCTCGCTCGGAAGAGTGTACGTTACGTCACCTTTACCGACTGGCAACGCATTGACAAAGTCGAGGTTGCCAACGGGCAATGCGCCGGAAAACCGCGAGAGAAACTCACAACTATTTCTGCAATGCTCTCTGCGATACAGGAAAACTCATAACGTGATTGCGTTCAGGCACCGACACAAGAGACGGTGCATTTTCCTGATTATCACCTTTTGTTTTGCTTTTCTCCACTCCCCGTTCTTAGCTCGCGCCTGGGGAACACGCGCACATCGCATCGTCGCTCACGTCGCCACCACACAGCTCTCCCCTCAAACACAACAAAAAGTTGCTGAGATCATCAACTCACGATCTCTAGCCACTATAGCAGATGACGCTGATCATTGGCGTAAAACCCGCCCAGAGACCAGTCCGTGGCATTACGTCAACATTCCTTTAGAGGCTTCCAACTACGACCCTCGTCGCGATTGCCCAAACGGCAACTGTGTCATTTCTGCTATTGCCAAGTATCGAGCACTTGTGGCTGACCGTACCTCCCCTAGAGAGGCTCGGCAAGAAGCGCTCGCGTTCCTCGTACATCTCGTCGCCGACGCTCATCAACCACTGCACTGCATAAACAACAACGACCGGGGTGGCAACGATGTAACCGTCACCTTTTTTGGTACTCCTACAAATCTTCACGCCGTATGGGACAACGGCTTACTCCTCCGCACCCATTTAGGAGAACGGGCATATACTCATCGCCTCATTACCTGGCTTGCTTCTCAAAATCTTGAGACGCTCCAACGTGGGACTCCCGTCGATTGGGTACTTGAAGCTCACACTCTTGCTCGTACACACGCGTATCACCTTCCTAACGATCACAACCTGCGATCAGGTTATTACAGAGCCAATCTTCCCATCGTTGATAGTCAATTGGCAAAAGCAGGGATTCGGCTTGCTCGCGTACTAAATGAGTCGCTGCAAACAGCAGCGCGGGACGACGTCGGCATAGCAACCTTAAATCCAAAACCAGGTGGTTCGCTCTGGTAATCAACCCACACTTCGGGCATCTGAGCGCGGAACTTCGACTCCAAATATTTTTGGAACATATCGTGCGGCTCTATGATCATGCGCGTCACTGTCGATGAATCGATACCCATTATATATACGGAGAGCTCCTTTCTCACCCTGAGTTCGATTTTCATCCTAACCAGGGAATTTGTTTGCTAACTTACTCATTGTTGTCAATGCTCCGTCTCTCAAGTTTGAATCAATTTCTAGCAAGAATCTTGTTTCACCTTGGCGCAGCTTCAAGTCATTGAGTTAGGAAGAAACAGAGGATGACGAGGTGCTCATGCCTCGACAGCGCCCTTCTGTAAAGCTGAAAATGCTCGCGCCTGGTGGTCGTTCACGACAACATCTCAACGAAATGAACATCAGGACACTCCAGCGCTTTCGTCAATAAAGGCACACCTTGCCTCGCCGATAGGGGATACTGAGCGTGCATGGGGGTTATCGCCTAAGGAGTGTAAATGAAGACGAAACTGGCCGATCTCGGCCTTGGGTTTGTCAGTCTCTTGTTAGTCACACAGGTCCTCTGGCTTTCTTGCTCTTTTGCTACCACCGAAGAAATCCATCCGTTTCTTTGGGAACAGGTGGGGTCAACGCTTGCGCTTACCGTCGGGTTTGTCTTCCTATGGCGTGCCACATCTCCACAACAACAGCCTGTACAGCTACAGTCCTTTGTCCTTCTCTTACAGTCGCCACGGAATATTACCGCGAACAGCTTTCTCAGGTAGTTGAAGAAGCACTTGGAGTAACTGTCGCTCCAGAAGATTCCCATCCAATCAACTCTAATGCTGACACACCTCCGACCTTTCGTATTCGAGCAGACGGATTTACTTTTCGCGTCAACAATTCCGCTGACCCCTATATTGACCAAACAGAAAATACGCCAGAGCACATTCCAAATGTGCGCTTGCAACAAATGGTTCGAGGGCATGCCGCGTGGCTGTCGGTCGATTTACTCGAAGCTCCGGCTGGTGCTACGTCTGACGACATCTACCAGCGCTTGGGTCGCATGATTGCCGCGCTCGCCGACAGCGACTGTGTTGGCCTCTTCTGCCCTGCTACGAATCAACTGAACCTCTGGCATCCAGGTTTGATTGCACATCTCCAAGGCGATACCCCACTCCAGGCCGTGGCAGAACTGACAGAAGTTCCCGCTATCCGTATCACCGCAAATGACATGGATATGCAAGAGGCTTCGCAGAAAGCCAACTCGATGTGGTCGGTCTTTGTCAACACCTTCGAGCAGCGACGTTCAGATCAAACTTTTGCCGTCAAGGCTCCCTTCACAGATGGGCAAGAAACCGAGTACATGTGGCTCATTGTCACTGAGATCAACGAAGAAACTGTGACCGGTACACTAGATAATGAGCCAGTCCATCTGCGTAACGTCGACGCCGGTGACATGGTCACAGTCACACTCGACCAAGTCAACGACTGGTTGTACACGGATGGTAACGAGCTGGTCGGTGGCTTTACTACCGAAGCCATCACCAAACAAATAGCAGTGTAGCTCAGCCCACACCGAACGATTACACACGCTGCAAGAGTTCCAGCGTCGTTCCGTCAGGATCACGGAAATATACCGCCTTTACCCTGTATTCATCCAGCTCAAACAATTGCGGTCGTGAATAAAACTGCACCCCTTGCGTTTTGAGGTCGGTGTACACCTTTTCGATGTCCTTCACCCAAAAAGCGACCTCAGTAATCCCTGGGTTTTTGATCCCTGGGTATGGCTTGCCTTCAGCAACTGGCGAGAGGAAGTACAGCAGTTCAATCGGGGCACCTTTTGGCTCTTCGACACTCCGTAAATAGACTGCACGGAGTTGGGTCCCTTTCTCCTGGGTCAGCAAATCTGCTTCCTCTCCGGCAAACGTCACATCGCCAACGACCCTGAGCCCGAGCAGATCGCGGTAAAAGCGCAACGCGCGTTCCATATCACTGACAGTAATACCAACGTGGGAAAAGGCTCCAAGCATTTTATCGTTCCCCTTTCTACGTACAAGAGCGTATCGTGTACGATCTTTTTCTCCGTGCTTTACAAGTTTGGATGCTGTTTATGCCACGACGTCGATTGTTCATAAGCAATTTTTCGTGAGCGCAACATACCGTGCACCACCTCCTGCCAACGGAGAAGGTTGTCATACGCTGGCACGAGTTGCTCGATTTCACTCTCGGTCAGCGACATGCCCCATTCGGCCAGCTTAGCAGCAATAATAGTTTTCTTATCCATCTCGGCTTCCTCACTCCTGTACGAAGCGTTTCTTCGCCCATCCTTGGTCAAAGGGTGTCCAGAAGACTGGCTTGAGATGAACTTTGGTAAATTTCCACTCTCCGTTCACTTTTATCAAACGATCTTCATAGGTCGCGGTTCCCCATACGGCTTGCGTCTGGCGACCATCATTCGTTGTCATGGTGCATGGTTCCAACAAATACCATTGTCCAACGGCGGTGTTGCCATGCACCTCAACCGTCGCATTCATGACGTAATGGAGTGCAAATGGAAGAGATTGTCCCTGAACTCCACGAAGGAATTCTTCGATGTTTTTTCGACCCTCGGCGTGACCAAAAGCTCCTCCCTCCCAGACAGCGTCTTCAGTGAAAAGGCTGGCGAAGCCGGCATGGTCTTGCGCATCAGCACAGTGGCAATAGCGAATCTTGAGTTTCTTTATCGCCTCAACGTCTTCTAATGCTTGGAGTCTACGTTCGATATCAGTGGTACTCACTGGTTCGCCCTCCTTCTCTGTATTGCTAGCGTGTCTGTAACACTTTCACCTTACCAACCGCAACTATATTTCTACTCGCTTGACCTTGGCATAAGAAAAAGGGTAGCGTCGCGTCGCACCTAAGGAGGGAACAAGAATGAAAATCACACGCTTTATCTCGACTGAGGACGGAGGCTCGCGCTTCACCGAAATCGACATTCCAGTTTCACAGCCAATGAAAGATGCAGACGGTCACACGTTACTGCTCTCGAATGCCTACGCCTCGCCAAACGTGCGTTTCGCCGAACTTCCTGCTGGGATGTCACAGACATGGCACAACGCACCGGCACGGCAAATCGTCATCGTACTCTCCGGTGTGCTCGAAGTGAGCACGACCGACGGCCAGACCCGTCAGTGGCGTGCCGGTGAGGCATTCCTTGCTGACGATGTCACCGGCAAAGGCCACCTGACGCGAACCGTCGGTGGCCCTACACAGGTAATGTTCGCACCACTCCCGCCAGGTTTTTCTGTGGAGAAATGGTCAGCCTAAACCACGCAGAGCGGTACACTGTAATCATATCTTATCGTAGGGGCATACGGTTGTATGTCCCTACTTCGCTATCCCCGTTCTCCCACCAGTGGCGACGTTACTTTGGCAAACGTCTCACTGAGTGACGTTTTGACATCGACCACAGTTGGTTTCTCACTCGATAATGCTTCTTTCAGAGCCGGCTCAAGTTGGCTGGGATGCTCGACGCGGATACCACCACAACCGATAGATCGTGCAATGCCGGCGTGATCAAAATCAGCAAAATCACAGGCGATGTTGCGATCGCCTTGCCCGTGCTTCACCCAGCCGAGTGCCCCATTGTTGAAGACAACGGAAACAATAGGGATATTTTCTTCTCGTGCGGTCATCAAACCATTAAGACCAATTGCGAAACCTCCGTCACCAGAAACAGCGATAACTTGCCGTTGTGGGTAAATCAGCTTCGCCGCTAATGCAGAGGGAATCGCATAGCCCATTCCTCCGACACCGGCAGGCTGGAGAAACGTTCCTGGGCCTTTGGTCTGGTAGTAGTGCGTCATGAAAATACGATTCTCTCCTGCATCACACGTAATGATTGCATCGTTGGCCACCGTTTTTTGCAAATCCTTGATTACTCGCTGTGGAAGGATCGGGGCAGCATTCGAGACAAACTCAGCCGCGTTGAAGAACCCATGTTGTGCACGTGCACTCTGGAGTTGCGTCCGCGTCGTATCTTTCTTCGTTACCGACACTCCACCGACAGACTGGATCGCCTCAGCTAACTGCGTCAGTACCGCTTTCGCATCGCCAATCAGCGGTACTTCCACCGGATATGTCCACGAGGCATTCTTTGGTTCAATCTCAATCTGAATGATCGTTTGCCGCTTAGGGTCGAGCAACTTTATTGTCTCAAAAGCAGTATCAGTCGGCGCGAGTTTCGATCCTACTACCAGCACCACGTCAGCAGCTCCAACCACCGCATTCGCGAGCGGTGTCCCGAAATTTCCACATGTTCCTAACGCCAGAGCATGCGTCTCAGCAAACGTCCCCTTCCCTCCCGCCGTCGTCGCTACCGGAGCAGCAAGGGCTTCAGCCACAGCCACCAACTCATCATATGCATGGCTGATACGTACTCCGTTACCGGCGATCACCACTGGCCGTTCGGCTTGGACAAGCAGCTTGACCGCTTCTTCGACCGTTGTGGGATCAGCGGAAGGCGGAGAAGTAGGGAGAAAAGGTTCCGTTGTGTACAACGGTGGACGCGAGTTCGGGCCGATCCGTCCTCGTAATGCCTGGCTGTGGTACAGAACTGCTACCGGACCACGCTCACCCGTAAGTGCATGCTTGATCGCCATCTGCGTGCACTGCACGGCATGAGTGCCACTTGTAGCAACAAACGTCTGTTTGGTGAAACCGGAGAATGTCTGTTTCGCATCCCATGACCCATACTCCCCAGCGCCAGATTGATACGGACCATGCAACGAATACGGAGAATGATCGCTGAGATCAGTCAGAATCAGCATTGGCGAGCTGGAAAGATGCGCTTCAATTGCACCCATACTGACATGAACCATGAACGCCGCCTGGGCGATAGTCACTCCTGGTTTTCCCGTGAGTCGTCCATAGACTTCAGCCATGACTCCAGCACGCGACTCTTCACGCACGAGCACCGCACGGATCGTGCTTTTGTGGTCATACAAGGCATTGTACAAAACACCGGTATTGCCACCAGGCATGCCAAAGACCATATCGATCCCGGCTTGTTCGAGGACTCTGACAATCGCTTCACTCGGTGTTACCTCCTCGGTCAGTAATGAGCGCGCTGGACGGCGAGAAAACTTCGCCATACGTGTTCCTCCTCTTTTTCCGGTACAGTAAGCAACTCCTCCAAGAAACGCAAAGGCGGGAAGATGTTTTCGATGATAGCGTCTTGACGCAATTTTTTCTTCGCTTTATATTCGCCCTCCTAGAAAGGAGGGGATTATGCCTACCTACTTGTCCGTCGTGCCTCGAGGCGAGCGGCAGTCTCACGCACAACGCAATCCATCCCCATCACCCTATTCCCCGTCCCCAGTTCGGTTTGGTAACTTGACTCCGCCTTCGTCAGAAGGGCCCAAGCCCAAGCTCCTTGACCAAGTCCGCGGGGCGATGCGCACGCGGCACTATAGTCTGCGGACTGAAAAAGCGTACATGCACTGGATCAAACGCTTCATTTTCTTTCATGGAAAACGTCATCCACGAGAGATGGGAGAGATCGAGATCGGGCAATTTCTCTCCGCTCTGGCTACAGAATCACAGGTAAGCGCCTCGACACAAAATCAAGCTTTAAATGCCTTGTTGTTTCTCTATCGCGCGGTGTTGGAGCAACCGGTTGGCTACATCAACGGCGTGGTGCGGGCCAAAAGGCCACACCGTCTACCGGTGGTCCTTACTCGGCAAGAAGTGCGTGCCATTGTTGATGGTCTTGAAGGCGTTGAGTGGGTGATGGTCACACTCCTCTACGGTGCTGGGCTCCGGCTGATGGAATGTCTTCGCTTACGCGTACAAGAGATCGACTTTGGCCACAATCAGATTACCGTGCGCGCCGGGAAAGGTGACAAGGATCGCGTAACCATGTTACCGAGTTCTGTGGTGGAACCACTACGCCAACATCTTGAACGAGTGAAAATACGCTATCAACGAGACCTGGAACACGGACAAGGTGGGGCGTCCTTACCAAATGCATTAGAGAAGAAATATCCGAACGCTCCGCAGGAGTGGGGGTGGCAGTTTGTGTTTCCGGCCTCCAAGCTCGCCATCGATCCGTGCTCAGGCAAGCTGCGCCGCCACCATCTGCATGAATCGGTGCTCCAGAAAGCGGTCAAAACGGCATGTCAAAAATCTGGAGTAGCCAAGCATGCGGGATGTCACACGTTTCGCCATTCGTTTGCAACGCACTTACTGGAAGATGGGTATGACATTCGCACTGTGCAGGAACTACTAGGGCACAAGGATGTCAACACGACAATGGTGTATACCCACGTGCTGAATCGTGGCGGGCGAGGGGTAAAGAGTCCGGCCGACCGGCTGTAGCGCGGAGAAGGATGGCGACCGACTGCGGGCTGATATCGGGATATACGGCCAGTGAGATATACGTGGGATATACCGCGGGCTGGTATCTGGATATACCGCCAAACTGGCAGTGTTTGCTGCTGAGAAAAGGCTTGACAAAATGCGTGGACCGAGCGGATACTGCGAGAGATTTTCTTGGGATGGCGGGGAATCTCAATATCGAGATATACTGCCGGTTAGGTGGCAGTAAACCCACTAGTTAGACCGACAAACTCAAGAAAGGAAGACAGAAGAGTGCAACGGAATCTTTCGATGTCCAGCGCCTCGGAGAGCGCTTCGAGTGCATGTGTGGACGCGCTCGGCCCAGCATTGGATGGTGTATCCACCGGGGGTAACGATCCAAGAGCGGTACGATTTAATTGCCTCTCTAACTACTCCCACGGAATGAGAACGTGGGGTATTCGCTGTCGCCGTGGGTTTTCTGCAATTGGACTTTTATGTGGAACCAGAGAGGAGAAGTGCTAGTGCCCCAGGATGGGCATCCCGCTTGACATACGTATCCGATCGGATACGTATGGTCGATGTTTATCGTCCGTCAGACAGAAGAGTTCCAGACCTGGCTTGACGGGCTTCGAGACAAACGGGCACAGGTTCGAATTGCTGCGCGCCTTCGCCTTGCTGAAGCCGGCAATCTCGGAGACTGGGCTCCAGTGGGCGGTGACGTATCCGAGATGCGCGTCGACGTCGGGCCGGGGTATCGTCTGTACTTTACCCGCCGCCGGAGTGTGGTGATTGTCCTTCTTTGCGGCGGTGACAAATCCACACAGAGGCGAGACATTAAGCGCGCCAAGGGTATCTCTAGCGAGATCGGAGACGACCTATGAAGAAAGCCAAGACCCCTCGTAAGCTTCTCCCGTTTGACGCCGCGCGCTACCTCACTGACGAGGCAGCCATCGCCGAGTACATGACGGCCGTGCTTGAGGCGAATGAGCCAGACCTCTTGCTCCTCGCGCTCGGAGACATCGCGCGAGCACGCGGGATGTCTCAAATTGCCAAAGAAACGGGGCTCGGGCGGGAGAGTTTGTACAAAGCGCTTGCCCCTGGAGCAAAACCTCGCTTCGACACCGTACTCAAAGTCGCGCGGGCGCTTGGGGTGAAGCTCACGGCAAAGGCAGCGTAAGGAGCAGAGGGCGCTAACAACCGGCTGGAGGCGCACCGGCGGTGAGGCGACGTACTCTGAGCAAACGACAGTGGCCGCCGGGCGCTCAGCCGGCGCGTTAGACGCTGGTTTGCAACGTGCTCTTGGGTGGTGAGCAAGCCCTTGTTATTTATGCGGCGTCACAGAGGAGCGAAATTGACATGGCCGAACACATCAAGAAGGAAGAGTTTGTTCGGCGCCTCGCTAAAAAGATGGGGACAGATGAAGCAACAGCGGAGGCCTGGCTTGATGCGACACTGGAAGCAATGTATCAGGTGTTCAAGTCTGGCAAAGGGATTTCATTTGCAGGGTTTGGCGGCTTCTATCTGGATCGGAGGCGAGAGAGCACGGCATTTAAATTCAATCCTGGGCAGAAGCTGAGAGCATTGTTTGGGTGGTCCTCAAAGTACAAGGGGAAGCTGTGAGAGGCTTTCGCCAAGAGTTGAGTTTATGGTCAGCACGGTCCCCACAATCTACGGGCTTGTTGGGACGAGAACGCCGCCTCACACATGAGCGTGGCCCAGTGGCGGTTCTGAGTGAACGCGCAAGCACACGGAGGGCCACAGGGTGAGCGAGAGGTGATAGACGTGGTCTTGTGCGTTGGCAGCGGAGTGCTGATACTCATAGTGACTTGGTAGGTCAGTGCGTTGGAGTCAGTATGGCAAAACGAAAACTCCCGCCCAAAATGTGGGTCTATGCGCCGCGCTCCGCCCCAAAGGCAAAAGTTCCTGAAGCAGTAAAGACCGAAGTATCTCAACAGGGTCAAAGGCTCATTGACGAGTGGAAGCCACAATATGTCAAGGAATCGCTGGAGGGCCATCACTTCAACTATATTGTTGACTTGTTCACGAAGTGGCATCGGAACTATTTCTATCTCGTGGCAAAGTACGCGTGCCCAGGCCCGACGGCGATCTCACCGTTCTTCGAGGCTCCGTTCACTCGCCTCGAGTACGTTGGAGGGAACCGGTTCAATCTCTCGTTCATGCGGCACACCGGGAAATGGGTGGAAGTGGAGCAGGAGCTTACGCTGACAAAAGCCCTGGAATCAATTCGTACTGATGGGTTCTATTATCCGTCATAGCGACTGCGGATGCAGCTGCCCCAACTGGCCATGTCTAACTGAGCCATTGCACCTGACCCATAGGCACTAACAAACTGACACGAGTAAAGGAGGACCACTATGGCCATCTTTCGTATGTATACAGGTAGTGATGGGCAGTCTCACCTTGAAGAACAGTCCATTGCCGCTCATCCAATTCTGGGCGAAGCACGTTCAACCGTCCATATCCAGTTTCGCGAGCTTCCTACCGGAACGTTCATGGACTGGCATCCAGCCCCGCGGCGACAATATGTGATCGTGTTCACCGGACAACTTGAGCTCGGGTTCAAAGATGGAACAGTAAAACGGCTGAACCCTGGCGATGCCACTCTCGCTGAAGACCTCACCGGTCCGGGGCATACGACCCGAGTGGTCGGAAGTGGACCGGCAATTACAGCGGTAGTACCTCTCGCGTAGCTCTCGGCAAGTAAGGACGGGTTGCCCCGTCCTTACAGCTGATGATGCTGATGATAGTGAGTTGCTCCGTTCGTCGTGGGTTTCTGGTTCTGTGCTACCACCACGGTAAACAGCGAGAACGGTGAGGTCTTAAAACACTTCTCAATGTGTACCGGAACCCCAGCAAAAGCTTCGGAAAGCCGAAGCGAGGCATCCCATCCGAGATGGCGAGTAATCGGCGTCAGAGCCCCAACTAGTGGTCCAATTACCGGCTTGGTCGAGCGGAAGTGATTGATGATGACTACCGAACCGCCCGGTTTACAGACACGGTGAATCTCGTGCATCATGCGCGCCGGATCTGGAACCACACTTATAACATGAAACGACAGGACATAGTCAAATGAATTATCTAGAAAGGTCAGATTGAGCGCATCCATCTCCAGCAAACGGAAATGGCGCCACCCATTCTCATCGGCTTTCTGTTGGGCTTTTTCAAGCATGTCGGCAGCGAGATCAACACCAGTGACTTCGCAGTGAGCAGGATATGCTGCCATCGACAGGCCGGTCCCGATACCAACTTCAAGCACTTTGGCTCCGGGCGGGATCTGCAAGCTCTTAATTACCCCATGAATCCGTTTCTCAAAAAACGGTGAAAAGATCTTCTCGTACAGGTGTGAAAAGTCAGAATAGATCTTACTTTCGTGAGGATTCCTTAGTTCTCTCTCTCTTCTAGCGGAAATCACGTACCCTCCCCGACGGCTTACGCTGCCGCCCGTTCCTACATTTGCCTCTTAAGGGACGAGATATCGCGGCGACGAAAACGCCATTGTCGTCCGCGTTTAACGGCAGGTAATGTATTCTTACTAGCGAGTTCATTGACCGTATCAGGACTGAGGTCGAGCAGTTCGGTTGCTTGCCGGCTATGGAGTAGGGAGTTGTCTTTCTCGACCACAACAAAGCTCGGTTCATCGAAAAATTTTCCGGCGAGTATGCCATACGTCCACAAAACGGTCAATATATTTGGAATTTCAACTACTTACTCAAATTTAAATCACGTAAACGGAGCTGTAAACTCGCGTTTCCGTTCCACACATTGATCTCCGGAGTATAAAGCATATTAATCCGGGCTCGCGGTTTTAGTGGCCAGTCACCCATACCAAAACCAATAGCGTCCAGGGGCCGTCCCCCTCTCCCGGAACGGAGCACAAGCTTAAGGTGTCCAGGCTTCCCTAACAGGGGTTTCGCACCAACCACGCGCGTAGAAACGACTTCAGCTTCACGGGCAAGAAAGATTGGTTCAGGATTTCCTTGGCCATACGGCTCAAGCAAGCGGACTTCATCCATGGTTCGGGCCGTCATCATCGCAAGGTCGACTTCGTCATCCACGTCGATTTCCGATACTAAATCTTCAGCGGATAGGCGTGCACGTGCAGCAGCTTCGAATTTCTCGGCAAAAACGGAAATGCGGTCAGCTTGGATCGAAAGCCCGGCAGCCTGACGATGACCACCATAGCCATCCAACACCTCTGCACACGCTTTCAACCCTTCATATAGATGGAAGACCTTTGGGCTCCGTCCGGAACCTTTACCCTTCGCACCATCGATAGCAATCAGAAAAGTCGGACGCGCAAATCGTTCAACCAGCCGTGACGCCACGATACCGATAACACCCGGGTGCCATTCGTCAGACGCGAGGACGATACTGCGACGGTCGGGTAAGTCAGACCATGCTTCCACTTTCTCGACGGCTTGATTGAGAATCTTTTCCTCAATCCCCTGGCGAGCACGGTTCTCCCCATCCAGATCGATCGCAAGAGTACGAGCACGCTCTTCATCCTCAGTCGTTAACAATTCAACCGCTTTCTGCGCTTCAGCTAATCTTCCTCCAGCATTCAACCGCGGCCCGAGACGAAATCCGATGTAACTGCTTGAGACCTCTGCTTGTCCGCTGACTTCTTTGAGTACACGAATGCCAACACGTTGCCCACGATCGATTTCCTTCAGTCCGTGTGTCACCAGGACACGATTCTCTTCCACCAGCGGGACTAGGTCAGCGACAGTCCCTAACGTCACGAGATCAAGATAGCGTCGCAAATCGGGCACCGGATCCATCCCTTGTTCTCGCAGGCGCATCCGCAACCCCATCAGCAGGTAGAACACCACTCCAGCACCAGAAAGACCGGTAAACGAGAACGCACAGTCTTTCTCCATGGGGTTAAGAACGGCGTACGCGGGCGGACGCTGTTCGGGAACATGATGGTGGTCACAGATGATGACATCAACACCCAAGCTTTGGGCTAAAGCGATTTCCGTGTGGGCCGTTGCGCCACAATCTGCGGTGATGAGCACTTTAGCACCGCGCTCGGCGATCGTCCGCATGGCCTGCGCATTGAGGCCATATCCTTCACGCGTGCGGTGGGGAATGTACAGTCCAGGATCAAAACCGATTTCCCGCAGGAACAATAAAAGCTGCGAACTACCAGTGACACCGTCAACGTCATAGTCACCGTAAATATAGACCTGCTCACCGCGGGCGCGCGCCTGTAAGATGCGTTCAGTCGCTCGGGCCATATCAGGAAAAAGCAGCGGAGAACGGAGGCCGCTACGTAGGGACGGCGCAAGAAATGTCGTGGCTTTCTCTTGGGTATCGATGCCGCGATTCACCAGTAATCGCGCCAAGAACGGAGAAATAGAGGCTGACCCTGTTTGCGTCTGTGAGCAAAGTACTGCAACGTGCGTAGGGTCAGGAGAACGCATCACCCAACGTCGCGCAGGAGACCGCGTGAGCGTACTCACGCTCGTTGCCCTGCTTTCTCCCATAACAACACAATCGGACTGGCAACATAGATGGAGGAATAAGTTCCGACAATAAACCCAACCAACAATGCAAAAGCAAAGCTGTGAATCACCTCACCGCCAAAAAAATATAGCACAATGACCACCAGAATAGCGGTTCCGTTGGTGATAATCGTCCGGCTTAATGTCTCATTGATACTCTTATTAATAATGTTCAGCAGTCCTTCCCGTCGCATTTTCCGCATATTCTCACGAATGCGATCGCATACGATCACTGTATCGTTGACCGAGAAACCAATGACCGTGAGGAGCGCAGCAATAACCGTGAGATCAAATTCCATGTTCATTAACGAGAGCGCGCCAACCGTGATCAGGACATCGTGGAAGAGTGCCACCGCTGCCCCTATGCCAAAACGCGGCTCAAAACGAACAGCAACATAGATTCCCATGACGAGGGCAGAAACTGCTACGGCAAGGATCGCCTTTCGTTGGAGATCTTTTCCCACTTTGGGGCCAACCGTCTCAATACGGCGGACTTCAAACGCCTGTTCGCCAAACTTACTCACTAACCCTTGTTGCACTTTTGTGGAAATATCTTCGGTTGTCAGCCTCGGCAACCGGCAGGCGAATGAGGAATTCATTGCCGCCCTGGCCGAAGTCCTGGACGGTCCCCCCTTCGATATTCGTGGTTGCCAGCGCTTGACGAATATCCGCAATGGTTGTGGGCTGAGTAAATTTGACATGCACTACGGTGCCACCAACAAAATCGACACCGTAATTAGGTCCGCCGTGATACCATAAGGAGGCAAGGCCAAGAAGAATCAGCGCAAGCGAGAACGCAATCGCGGGTTTTAAATAGTGGACAAAATCGAAATTCGTATTTGGCTTGATTAGTTCCATACATCCCTACCACCAAATGCAGAACGCGAAATAATGAACGTGAATGAAAACCCATTCTCGTTTTTTACTGTTCATCATTCTGAATTCTGCTTCATCGTTCCACTCTACACACTAAGCGTTGTTAACCGCCGATTCGCTAGCAGGTAGTCATAGACCACACGCGTACAGAACACAGCGGTAAACACGGTCGTGATGATACCGATACACAATGTGACAGCAAAACCTTTCACCGGTCCCGAGCCAAACTGAAATAGGATGAGGCCGGAAAGAAAGGTGGTAATGTTCGAGTCGAGAATCGCCGGCAATGCTCGCTCATAGCCTGCCTCTATTGCTGCACGGGCATTTTTTCCTAATCGTAACTCTTCACGCATGCGTTCGTTAATCAGCACGTTGGCATCTACCGCCATACCGACGGTCAGAACAATACCAGCGATGCCAGGTAAGGTCAGCGTTGCTTCAAACGCAGCTAACGCCGCCATCAACAGCAAAACGTTAAGGATCACAGCCAAATCAGCAAGTACGCCAGCAAATTTGTAGTACAGGATCATAAACACTATGATTAGGGCGCCTCCGACCATAAAAGATAATATCCCTTGGCGAATAGAATCTTTTCCAAGCGAAGGACCAACCGTACGTTCCTCTGCAATCGTCACTGGGGCAGGAAGCGCGCCAGCACGCAAAACAATAGCCAAATCCCGCGCTTCTTTGATATCGAAGTTACCAGTAATCGAGGCTCGTCCGCCACCGATTTTCTCGCGGATCACCGGAGCCGAATAGACCGTGTTATCAAGAATGATGGCGAGTTGGCGTCCAACGTTGTCACTGGTAATTTTTTCAAACAACCGTGCCCCACTATCATTCAAGACAAGTTCAACGTACGGCCCTTCAAGATCTGAACTCGGGCGCACGCGCGCGTCCGATACCACATCTCCGGTCATGAGGGTCTTTCTTTCTAGCGTATAATCGATCTTGCGCATCTGCCCACTAAGAGGCTCTCGTTCTTGACCAGTGAGATTCACCGTCCCTTCCGCACCTCCTTTCCCATCAGTTGCTACTAACTTGAACTCAAGGGCCGCGACTTTCTTCAAAAGATCTTTGGCGCGAGCCGTATCTTGGATGCCGGGGAGCTGAACGAGAATGTCTTGACTGCCTTGTCGTTGAACCGTGGGCTCGGAGACACCAAACTGATCGATACGGTTACGAATCGTTTCGAGGGATTGGTCAAGCGCATATTCATGCAGGCGTTGGAGTTCACGTCTGTCGAAGACAAGGGCAATCTCTCCTTCTGCTGGTGTCGGTGCTCCCTCGGTTACGAGAATAGGAAACTGTTCGGAAAGAAGCTTTTCAACGCTATTCTTCGCCTCTTGTGTCGACGCGCGAATCCGCAGCGATTTTTCTGCTCGTTGAACTTCTACGCCAGAGATATTCGCCTCACGCATCGCCCGGCGGAGTTCTTCGGCGTTCTGATCCAAAGCATTGGCAACGGCCTTCTCCATATCGATGTTCAATAAGAGATGCGTCCCACCACGAAGGTCCAACCCCAAACGAATCTTGCGCGATGGCAATATCGATGACCACCAATCCGGTACCTTCTCCATCGTCGAGGGCACGAGATACACTATTGCCCACACAATCAGTGCGAGAATCAACAGCGCCCGGTAGAGAATCCCCTTTTGCATCACTTATCCTTTCCTTCACTCTTTTCCACCCCTGCAGTTTTGGTTACAGGCTTCGTCCCATTCACGACCGTCTCCACATGCGCACGATCGACTTGGATGCGCACATTTGGTGCGATCTCTAATGTCAGATCTTTCTCGCTCAACTCAATCACACGACCATATATTCCCCCATTCGTCAGCACACGATCGTTGCGCTTGAGGTCGTCGAGCATTTGCCGATGTTCTTTCGCTTTCTGCTGCTGAGGCCGAATGAGTAAGAAATAGAAGATGACCATAACCAGAATAAGTGGAAAAAATTGTACCAACGGTCCTGGACCGGCCATCGGATCGGCTCCTTGGGCGTATGCTAGAGCTGCCATTCTTGCTCCTCTTCTTTATCTTTTTCCACACACACTGGTAAAAGAAACGGACGCGCAAATTCGGCGAACCGGCCTTCTGCCAATGCCGTGCGCATGGCACGCATCAGTTGTTGGTAGAAATAGAGATTATGCAAGGTATTAAGCCGTGCCGACAAAATCTCTCCTGCCACAGCGAGATGGCGAAGATAGGCACGAGAAAAATGCCGACACGTATAACATTCACATCCTTCCTCAATCGGACGCGGATCAGTTGTGTACTCAGCCCGACGGATATTCAGCTTGCCTGCACGTGTGAAAAGCGTTCCATTGCGTGCATTACGCGTGGGTAAGACGCAATCAAACATATCAAAGCCAAGAGCAACATAACGCACGAGCTGCTCGGGCATGCCAACGCCCATCAAGTACCGGGGTCGATCATGCGGCAGAAATTGTATCGCATGGCGCGCGATCTCATGTGTCACGATAGGGTCTTCTCCGACACTGAGACCGCCAACCGCATAGCCTGGAAAATCGAGCGCTATCAGCTCTCGTGCACTTTGCTCCCGCAAGTCCGGGAAAATTCCTCCCTGCACGATTGCAAAGAGCGCTTGGTCGTCACGCTTGTGTGCAGTTCTGGCGCGTTCCGCCCAACGTGTCGTTAGTGCATTAGCTCGTGCGGCCTCCTCATAACTCCCAGGCGCAGACACGCACTCATCAAGCACCATGGCAATGTCCACCCCGAGGCGTTCTTGTGTCTGCACTACCGTTTCAGGTGTCAGGAAGTGTTTTGATCCATCAAGATGGGAGCGAAACTGCACGCCTTCTTCGTTAATACGGCAAAGGTCTTTCAGGCTAAAGACCTGATATCCGCCACTGTCAGTGAGAATCGGACCGTCCCAACCCATGAACTGATGAAGACCACCGGCTTGTTCAATCAAACCTGCTCCTGGACGAAGATACAAATGGTAGGAATTCGCGAGGATAATCTCCGCCCCGATTTCACGCAATTCATGCGGGGTTGTGGCTTTCACTGTCCCCTGTGTAGCGACAGGCATAAATGCAGGGGTTGCAACGGTGCCATGCGCCGTCTCTAACTGCCCAATGCGAGCCTGAGTCGCGGAATCCCGCTGTGTGACGGTAAAACGAAACATGAGGAGAGAGAATCGACCACCCTGCCCTAATTTCGGGCTTGTCGGGACGTTTTAGTCGTTTTTCCGCTACCTTGCAACCGCCATTAGAGAATCAGCATCGCATCACCGTAGCTATAAAATCGATACCGCTGAGCGATGGCTTCCTGATACGCCTCAAGGATGAGGTCTCGGCCAGCAAAGGCTGATACAAGCATCAAGAGCGTTGAGCGTGGCAAATGAAAATTGGTAATCAGTCCATCGATCACCTGGAACGTGAATCCTGGATACATGAAGAGTGATGAACGACGCCGTCCAGATCGCACGTACCCGTCGTTCCACGCCGACTCTAAGGCTCTCGTGCTCGTCGTACCCACGGCAATAATTTTGCGACCGGCACTGCTTGGCCATGTTTATACGTCGCGCGACATCTTCATTAATCTCGTACTCCTCTTCCTCCATGACGTGGGCTTCAACCTGTTCCGTCCGCATCGGTTGAAACGTCCCGGCACCGACATGCAATGTGAGGAAGGCAATCTCCACGCCACGCTGTCGTATCGCAGTTAATAATTCCGGCGTGAAATGCAGACCTGCCGTTGGTGCAGCAACAGCCCCCATGTGTCGTGCATACACCGTCTGATAGCGTTCGGTATCTTCTGGTCGATTCCCTGGAGGACGTTTGATGTACGGCGGCAACGGGATTTCGCCGAGTCGTTCAAGTATGGCGAGGAACTCCCCTCGCGCGGAGAAGCGAATCATCCCACGTCCATCACGCGGCGTTGAAACCCAGGTGGCCGATAGTTCGGGAGCAAGAGAGATTTGCATGCCCACGCTCATCCCCTGAGCACCTTTGCACATCACCTCCCAGATTTCCTCTTCGCCAGGCAAGCGGCGTAACAGGAGGAGTTCTATACGGCCACCACTCTCTTTATGACCCCTCAGCCGAGCAGGAAAAACTTTCGTATCGTTCAGCACCAATACACAATCTTCAGGAAGGAGATGAACAATGTCAGAAAACTGATAGTGAGACATTCGCCGAGAAACGCGATCAAGCGCGAGCAGACGCGAAAGTGACCGCTCTCGGACTGGTTCCTGGGCAATTAGCTCCGGCGGAAGATCGTAATCGAAGTCAGCGAGTAACACGCGGTATTCATAGCAAGTTGTCCTCAGTGAGGTAACCGCGCCCTGAGGCAAGAAGCTGAGCACCGTAGGGCGGGCTGCGCCCGCCATCGTATCCATGTGTTCCTGAGCAGCGCAGCGAAGAATCCCGCTTTGAACGTGAAGAAGAGATGTTTCGCATAACACTGTGGCAGCCGTTATTCGGATAGGCATTAAGTGAGGGGAAACAATCACCTGCGACAGAACTTCTCTTGACGAAATTTTATTTTCGCTTTATATTCGCCATCAACAAAAAAGGGGGCACTCATGACATCACTGGCACCAGCCCTTCAACGGGAATACCCTCGGGGTCACATCCAGCGCGTTCCCGCGCGGATGTATCCCCAGCCTCCACCTTCCCTGGCCCACAGACCAGATTTCTTTCCGCAGCGCAGAAACCGAAACTACTCGACCAAGTCCGCGAGGCGATTCGCATGCGGCATTACAGTCTGCGAACGGAAGACACTACATCCACTGGATCAAACGCTTTATCTTCTTCCATCAACAAACGCCACCCGCGTGAGATGGGCGAGGAAGAAATCGAGCAGTTTCTCACCACATCTTGCCATGGACAAGCACGTCAGCGCGGCCACGCAAAACCAGGCGCTCAATGCGCTCGTCTTCTTGTACCGGCACGTGCTTGATCTCAATCCTGGCTGGCTAGACAATCATCGTCCGCGCCAAACGCCCACAACGTCTTCCGACCGTGCTCACCAGAGCAGGAAGTGCAAAGCTTGCTCGGTGCGGTGGACGGCGTGCTCTGGCTCATCGCCAATCTGCTGTACGGCGCCGGACTGCGTCTGATGGAATGCCTGCGACTACGCGTCAAAGATGTTGACTTCACCGCCAATCAGATTGTTGTACGTGAAGGCAAAGGCCACAAAGATCGCATCACCATGCTCCCGGCTCGTTGTCAAAGCCAGCGCTGACCGCACATCTCGTACGGGTACGCGAGCTTCACCAACGTGATCTTCAGTGGGATTCGGTCGCGTGTCATTCCCAGATGCGTTGGACCGGAAGTATCGCAACGCCGACACAGAATGGGGCTGGCAGTGGGTGTTTCCGGCCTCGCAATCTCAGCGTTGATCCACGCTCCGGGAATCAGCGTCGGCATCATCTGCATGAGTCCGTGCCGCAACGCGCCTGCAGGAAGCCGCTCGGAAGAGTTGGACTCACCAAGCCCGCCAATCCGTCACATCTTGCGGACCGTTTCAACATAGTACTACTCCTTTCAGAGAATGCTGTATTGTAGCGGAAGTTCGGCTTGTCTGTCGGTAATTTGTGGCGGTTTGCGGCCCGCATGCACGGCCTGAATCTGCGCTTGGACCACGGGTAACTGGAGATTCTTGCGTTCGATGACCCAGGGCGCACCCGGAACGACTTGGCGGGCAGGTAAAATCCCCTCCTTCAGCAGACGTTTAATGACGGTACCACTGACCTGGAGTTCGGTGGCGGTCTCTTGCAACGTCAACCACTCACCTTTTTTCTGATAACTGGGCAGTCGCCGTTCATACCGGACATTATATATATGATGGACACGCCACGTCTGTCCCTGTCCTGTTCGATAGCCCAAGCGATTGAGCACTTGAGCAATCATCTGGGCCGTACAGATTTTGGACAACTCTTCGATCAGTTCGATGGCTTTGTCGTCAGCAACGCGACGATGATGGCCGGTGCCATTGCGTGCCACGCGTAATTCCGTGTGCACCCCACCTTTCCAATGGAGGTGCAAGAGTTCCTGCGCGGGCTCTTCAACGCGGTCGATCACGATTTCTTCGAGCACGGTGCGCAGAATCCGTTTTTTGAGTTCCACCGGTGCGGCCGGATGCTGCCACAATAACGAGAGATCATTGCCCAACATTAATAACTGTTCTTTTTGGGTCGGACTCAGCGGTTGAGGAGGAGCGAGAGCGTGTAACCGCGTCTCGACTTCCGCCACCTTCACCAAGGCCTGGTTCCACCGCGCTTCCAATTCACTCGCGACGAGTCGATTGTCGGGATCGACGGCATCAAACTGTCGCTGCGCCCGCTGCGCTTCGTAGCGCGCGCGCTCCACCGCTAAGGTCAGGGTCTGGCGAATCTGCTCTTGCTCACGGCCGACTTCCGCCTCTGCCGCCAAGGCGGCATGAATCCCAGCTGGTTGAATCGCCGCTAAGACTTGCTCCACGACGGCTTGGTCGACGCGCAGGCTACCCGACCGATAAACACGCCGCCGAACCGCGATCCACGCGTCCCCCGTGACACCCATAGCGTGGGACGCGGCCTCCATTCCCACCATACGCGACAAACAGCATCCGGCCACACCGCCCGCAGCGTAACAATCCGGAGAGCAACGCTGGCCCACTTTTCGCCGCCCCCGTATTTTTCGCCTCTCGTCTTGCCAGATTCGCCTCCAGGATTTGTTGATTCTTACAATACTCCTCCCAGGAGATGTAGCCGTCGTGATGGTCCCGCAGCAAGACCGACCAGTCCTCCCGCGCTTTGCGGCTGCGGGTGGTCTGCTGCAGCCGTCCGTCAATCAGGGTGCGCTGGAACTTCGTGCGGCCATAGGCGAGGGCACCGGCATACATGGGATTGCGTAACATTTGGTGAATACGACTCTCACCAGGCAACTGCCACACGATCTCCTCACCGCCTGTGCTGGGCACAATCGCCGGGACACGAATCTGGGCATCGCGTAACCACAACATGGTCTGGCGGGCACTCCCTAACTCCCGAAACTTCTGGAACACCAACTGCACGGCCTGCTGCACTTGGCGGTCTGGCACTTTCTCAATCTGATCCTCGTCCGTGCGCACGAACCCGATAGGCACTTGCCAGAGGACACAGCCACGTCTCACTTTCTGTTCGAAGGCTTCGCGGGCCCGTTGCCGCAACAGACTTAATTCAAACTCACTCATTGTGCCTTTCACGCCTAACACGAGCCGATCGTTGATCAGTCGCGGATCGTAAATCCCGTCATCATCAATCAACAAGGTCTCGGTCATCGCACACAGATCGATCAGATGATACCAGTCGCGGTTGTTGCGCGCGAGGCGAGACGCCTCTAACGCGACGACTGCCCCCGCTGCTTTTTGACACACCGCCGTCAACAGGCGGCCAAACCCGTGCCGCTCTTGGGTCCCGGCTCCCGTCACCCCTAAATCGTCGTCGATCACCACCACTTTCGCAAAGCCCAGCTGCTGTGGCACGTTCCGCTAAGGCATACTGCCGCAGCAAACTCTCACGATGATGACGGACTTGGTGCACACTGGATTGCCGGACATAGACATAGGCTGCGCGGGTGAGATGTTCAGGCTTAATCTTCTCGTTCATATTCCCTCCGAGAGAGTTCTTCACTCTCAAGAACAGTTTGTAACAATTGTACGCACAGATCCTGACACTGTTGGCGAATGGTCTCAGGTATCTGCTCCCATAGGTCTGGACGGCTGAATGGTAAGGGGCGTTGGTGCACTTGTAGATGACTGCGATCGCGCATGGTCCTCTCCTGTCTGTTGAGCGGTTCGCTTTCGGCTAGCGACCACGCGACTTGTAAGCAAGGGCTGACTATCGAGGAGGTGACGCAATTCCAGTAAGGCGGCAATGGCCAGACGAGGCTGGGGTTCATCACTGAGGTGTTGGCATGCCACCGGATCTAACATCCAGCTTGGGAGTGCTACCTGCACTTCATCACGGAGCTCAATGACGACTTGATCGCTCGTGTACCGTCGTAACCGGCGAATGAACGTGCCGTGTTCTCCATAAAACGGATGGTGATGATAATGAATGGTGACCGTCGCCCCTTCATGGGCAGTATGCTGATGAGTACCGCCATTCCTTTGCCACGCATTTATTGGAAGCCGGGTATGACATTCGCACGATTCAAGAATTGCTTGGCCATCGCGATGTCAGCACGACGATGATCTACACCCATGTCCTCAATCGCGGCGGCCAAGGTGTCCAGAGTCCCGCCGATGGCCTATAAGCGCGCGTTTCTACGCCCCAAGAAGGGAAAAGACCCATGCACAACACCCGCATCCGATTAACATTGCATCCAGACCAAGACGGTGCTAAGGGGTTGCGAGCAGAGTACGGCAATCGTTTGGTCTGTGTACGGTACCGGTACGACGCCCAAAATCAGAAACGGTACAAGACAGTGGAATTAGTGGTTGCCGAAGGGCAATGGACACCTCCCACTCCGCAACCTGCCCCGGACCAGATTGTCGCGGTGCGAGTCGCAGTTCCAGAGGCAACGATCCGCCAGCAGGTGAAAAGTGCTGGTGGACAGTGGGACGCCCGGCGCGGCGTGTGGAAACTACGCTATGACCGTGTGATTGCCTTGGGGTTGCGCAAACGGATTGTGGCAGCGGCCGGTTGCTAGCGATGGTCGATGGATGTCACAGGGAGCGAGTTTCTATATGTATAAAGCTGTAGATGGGAGACCCATTCTATATGTATAAAGCCGGGCCTCTATACAAATACAAAGAAGTTTCTACTAATAGTGAGTTCCATCTATTGGTAGATCCTCTATACGCGGCCCATCACTAGTTAGAGCGAGTCGCAGAATGAGGAGCTATACAACCAGCTCTGAGGTTGAATAGCTCCTGTGCTACAGGTATGAACTTGGATGTGATCAATCAAATCCATACTCCAGGAGCATACCATGAGCACCGCTGCGCATTGTACGCCCGAACCCAGGGCCGTGCCAGAGTTGCCCCCTCATTTGGTCTCGCTTTTTGTCGCGGACACCCATCCGTTGCTGCAGCTCAAGCGCGCGCTCGATTGGCCGGCCCTTCAAGCGGTGATGGTCCGTCACGGCGGCGGTAGGAAAAAACGTGGACGGCATACCCGGCCTGCCCTGGCGGGTCGCTTTGTATGTCCCCTTGTTGGTCTTGATGGCGGTCAAAGCCCTCTCGGCGCGGCAGATGGAAGAATACAGCGCAGAGAACGTGGTGGCGCGCGTGTTTTTGGACCTTACAGAAATCCGCTGCCGCATCTGCGCGATCATTCGAATATCGCCCGCGCACAAGCTGCCTTAGGCACGGCGGGCTGGCAACAGATCAATCATCTGGTAGTGACCGAAGCCGTGCGGTTAGGGTTTGGCAAGCCCCAGCTCTTGTCCGCCGACACCACGGTACAGGAGCCACAGATCGGCTACCCGCATGAGGCCGGCATCCTGCGCGGTATTGCCCAACGGGTTTACCGAGCGGCCGTGAAGTTGAAAAACCGCGGCTACCAACACGCTCAAGCCGCCATCGAGAAAGCCAAGGAGGTTTTCGGCCGGGTCAAAGACTACCATTTGTTTGCCAAGACCAAGCACGCAAAAGATCAGGCGCTGAAGAAGATCCTCAGTCACAGCAAGCAACTCATCACCAGCAGCCGACAGGTGATCAAACAAGTTGGGGTGGCAAGCACCAAGGTGGCCCACGCAGCGGTAGCAAAGTTGCAGCAGATGGGAGAAGTCAGTGGGGTGTTAATCCCGCAGATCGAGCAGTGGATGAAGACTGGCAAAGTCGCCCGCCACAAGATCTTGCACCCCGGGATCACCCAAGCCCGGTCCATAGTGAAGAAGAGTGCAGGAAAGAAAGTGGCGTTCGGGCTGAAGTGGTTGCTCAACCGGATCCCGGGGGGTATATTTTTGGCAAAGTCGTGGACGCGCGTGTCGACGAGAGAAAGATGC
This sequence comes from uncultured delta proteobacterium, assembly GCA_963733195.1. Taxonomy (GTDB): domain Bacteria; phylum Desulfobacterota; class Binatia; order Bin18; family Bin18; genus VGTJ01. The sequence continues at coordinate 3,676 of CAVTCR010000033.1, read as the reverse complement.
CGCTCGCAGCCTTGCAGAATTATCGAGAGGTGTTTGGGGAGCAGGCCAGCCCGGAGATGGCAGTCGACGACCGCGGCGGGAGTTGCGCGCAGACCGTGGAGAAGCTGCAAAAGGCTGGGGTCAAGAAGGTCGGCATCCAGCCCGCCGGCAAAGCCCCCTGGTCGGTTGCCGAGGAAGACCAGAAAGAGGTTGGCAGCCAACGCGGGCAGACCGAGGGGAGCATCGGGACCCTCAAGAGCAGCAAATACGAATTCAGAGGGGGCAGACAGCGCAGCAACGAGAGCCCGCGAGCAGCCGGGCAGCGTGCGATGGTCTGTATGAATTTGGTCAATCTGATGAGAGACATCGTAGAGAAAGACAGGACGATGACAACCGCAGTTGTCTAGGGCGACGGAGAGCAAGCGAGGGTTGGAAACAAGGACCCAGCAAGAGGCAAAAGGCGAGCTTGATCCTTTTCTGAGTTCTGCGACTCGCTCTAGTTAGCCGAAACATGTTGCGTGGCGACACCACGCAGGATGAAAAGAAGGCCTGCGAGCGATAGAGTAGTCGCCGTCTTTGGTGCGGATGAGGTCGAGAGCCTTCGTCCACCTAGCCCGTAAGTTAGCCGGACCCGAGAGCCTCCTGAGGCACCACGCATTGTTGTGCCCGTCACGGGGCAGCACGGATAGCAGACTCTTTCTTGCCTGAGGTTCTCCCCGCCAAGGCGAAAGGAGCCCAAGATGGAAGTCGTCTACGAATGCTGTTGTGGGCTAGACGTCCATGCCAAGACAGTCGTGGCGTGTGTGATCAAGAAAGGGCGAAAGGAGATTCGCACCTTCGCGACGATGACGGAGGAGTTGCTCCACCTCGGCGATTGGTTAACCAGCGAGGGCTGTACGCATGTCGCGATCGAAAGTACGGGGCTGTACTGGAAGCCGGTGTTCAACATTTGGAGGGAACACTCGAAGTGATCCTGGTCAACGCGCGACATATCAAAGCAGTGCCGGGGCGCAAAACGGACGTGCGCGCGCGAGTGGTTGGTGGATTTGTTGCGGCATGGATTATTGCGGGCCAGTTTTATTCCGCCGCGCGAGAGTCGGGAGTTGCGCGAGTTAACGCGGTACCGGCAGACACTGCTGCGTGAACACACCGCCGTCGCCAATCGGCTCCAGAAACTCCTGGAGAGTGGGAACATCAAGTTGGGGCAAGTGGCCAGCGACGTGTCGGGACTGAGCGGGCGATTGATGCTGCAGGCGTTAGCAGAAGGCGAGCAGGATGCGCGGAGGTTGGCCGAGCTGGCCCAAGGGAAACTGAAGAACAAAAAGGACGCCCTCCGCCACGCGTCAGTCGGGCGGTTGACGCAAGTCCAACGTTGGGTGCTGGGCGAATTACTCGCGCGGGGTCGCGGGAATCCATGCTGCCATACAACGCGTAGAGATCCGGATTGGGGAGGAAAGTCGCTAAGCACTGCCCCGACCCTTTCGTGCAGGAGGCCGTGGGGTTGCTCGATAGTATGCCGGGGATCGGCGAACACGTCGCGCACACGATTGTCTCTGAGATTGGGGTCGATATGGCGCGGTTTCCCTCCGCCGAACATCTGGCGAGTTGGGCGGGACTGTGTCCAGGCAACCATGAGTCGGCGGGCAAGCGCAAGCGGTTGCAAAAATATGACGAGAAGGAGCGCATGTAATCGCGCACCGCCCTGGTTGAAGCGGCGTGGGCCGCGACGCGGGCGAAGGGGACGTTTCTGGCCGCCAAGTATTATCGACTGGTGAAACGGATGGGCAAGAAGAAAGCGCTTGTCGCGGTGGCGCATGGTATGTTACGGGTGGTCTATCATCTGCTCCGTCGACGCGTGGGCTACACAGACTTAGGCAGTGCGTACGTGACGCAGCACCAGGTCGAGTAGCAACGGCAACGCTTAGTGAAGCAGCTGGAAGCACTCGGAGTGAAGGTCACACTTGAAGAAGTCGGACAAGCCGCGTAGGACGATTGCCGGGGCATTTTCATAGCAGGCTATGGTGGGAGTAAACAAATGAAATCTCCAGTCACCTGCAAAGGGTGTGGGAAAAGCTATGAAATCTCATTCTTACGTTGGCAAAATGCTGAGCTGTGTAAGGAATGCTTCGACAAAAAATTAGTTGCTCTGTGTCTTTCCGGCAGGCACGCTTGACCTCCCTTACTGAAGGTCCCTCAACCGTATCGTACTGCCTACACTCGAGTGACAGCGGTTTCTCTCCGTGCGTTTTCGTCCTTCGTTGCGACGGGGGACCGAGCATCGTCCGGCGAAGCTGCGTGACAGAGGAGCGCGCGGGCATCTATAGTCGCTCCCGCAAGTTCTTCACGGGAGAGTTAGTATGCAGCCGTTATCACCGGCCCAGGCGCGAAGAGGCCCTGACGCACTTAACCCACCACTTTGCGCAGTGGCGGCAAAGCCGGCGTACCCCGCGTGGACGCATTCCGCAGGAGTTATGGGCGCAGGCGGTTGCGCTCACGGCCACCTTGTCGGTGACGCGGGTCGCCCACCAACTGGGACTGACGCCCCATGCGCTCAAGAAGCGGCGCGCGGCCTTGAATGGCAGGCCGCGCCCCTTCCGCCTGCCCAGGTTCCGCACTTTGTCGAAGTCGCGGCAGCTTGGCGGACGCCTGCGACGGAAGTAGAGATCCAGCGCTCCGATGGGGTACGCTTACGTATCATGTACAGTGATGCCGCTCCCGTGCTCGTCCCCTTGCTGCAAACCTTCCTGGACTCCCACTAATGCTCCAACTTACGCCCCAGAGTCGCATCTTTCTGGCCGTGCAGCCCGTCGACTTCCGGAAAGGCATCGATGGGCTCGCCGCGCTCTGTCGCCAGCCCCTACACGAGAATCCCTTGGGCGGCACGGTCTATGTGTTTCGCAACCGCACGGGCACGACGCTGAAACTCTTGGCGTACGATGGCCAGGGCTTTTGGCTGTGCACGAAACGTCTGTCCCACGGGCATTTTTCCTGGTGGCCGACCGCCACCACACCGAGTGTGACGCTCTCGGCCTGGGAGCTAACCGTCCTCTTAGGCAACGGCCATCCCGACCGCGCACAACTCGCCCCCGACTGGCGGCCCGTGCGTTACGACGGGCACGAGGGCCGCCTGGTAACTCCACGGTAACCAGGCACTGGGATTGGCAAACACCTCCTGGCGGTGTTCCTGCACCGCCACCAGATAGTCCAAGGCGTTGACCCCGCCTGCCCACAGGTGGCAATCACACTGGTGAGGATACTGGCGATGTACGCACTATGCTCGGTGGCATAGAACAAGGAGTTCTTGCGCTGGCGAATGGCCAGTTTTAATGCGCGCTCGGCAAGGTTGTTATCAATAGGCGCGTCCGCTTGTGCAAAAACCGCGTGAGGGCTTCCCAATGTTCCACCATGTAAGCGATCGCTTTGCCAAACTACTATTGGGCTCCACGAGCCGTTCGTCGTTTGCCGTCGAGCCACCGCTTGAGCTGTTTCATGATCGGCCCACTGTTCCGCTGGTGATAGGCTAAGCGTTCCGGCGCCGTCATTTGTTCGACGCGGGTTACTCTCATGGTCGAACACGTCCTTGAGGGTGTTGACTACCACGGTACTCTCCGCGGGAAAGGCCTCATCCAATTCACTGAACTTGCGCCGCCCATGGGCCAGACAATGGCAGCGAATGAGCGCGCCTTCCTCGGCGTTG
>CAVTCR010000032.1:0-58482 GCA_963733195.1 uncultured delta proteobacterium | reverse complement strand
TCGTGCAGCGCGAGAGCGAGGCGATGATGGACTACGCCCTCGACGAGTACCTCGCGGACGAGCGCGGCGGGCTGCTCTTCTTCTACTACTCCGGCGTCGACCTGTGCGGCCGCATGATGTGGCGCCATGCGGACGAGGACCATCCGCACCACGACGCGGCGCTCGCGGCGCAGGACTCCTCGCGCTGGTCGGAGCCGCGCGGGCAGCACCTGGCGCGACGCGATCTACGACCTGTACCTGGAGATGGATCCGGTGCTCGGGCACCTGCGCGAGCGGATCGGCGAGGAGACCACGCTGATCGTGATGAGCGACCACGGCTTCGCGCCCTACGCGCGCAGTTCAACCTCAACACGTGGCTGGTCGAGAACGGCTACCTCGTGCTGAAGGACGGGCGCGCGAAGGAGCTCCCCGGAGCGATCCCGCGCTTCAGGACGTGACATCCTCGACGCGGCCGATTGGTCGAAGACGCGCGCCTACGGCGTCGGCTTCAACGGTCTGTACCTGAACCTCGCCGGCCGCGAGCAAGACGACCCCGAAGACGGAGGGCGACGAGTCCGGCATCGTCCAGCCCGGCGCGCAAGCCGACGCGCTCGCGCGCGAGCTGAAGGCGAAGCTCGAAGCGCTGACCGACCCGGAAACGGCGGCGCGGCGTGGTGCTGCGCTGCGATCTCGCCGAGCGAGGTCTACCACGGCGAGCGCGTCCGCGAAGCTCCCGAGCTGATCGTGGGCTACGACTCCGGCTACGGGAACTCGGACGAATCCATCGAGGGACGCATCCCGAACGTCGTGCTGGAGGACAACCTCGGCGGCACGTTCAACGGCAGCCACTTGATGGCGCCCGACGTGGTCGGCGGATTGCTGATGAGCAACCGGCGCGTGACGCCCGGCGCGCACCGGCTCGAGGACCTCACCAGCGAGGTGTTGCGGCGCTACGCCGTGCGCCGCGCCCGGGATGAGCGACAAGCGCGTGCTCGAGTAGCGCGGCGCGGAAGAGACGCGAAGCCCACCAGGCAGCGAACGGAAGACGGCATGTGATGTTCGGCGGCGGCAACAAGATCAAGCTCGATCCCGATCTGCTCGAGCGCGTGAAGAAGATCGCGGAGCTCGCGGGCTACGCCTCGCACGAGGAGTTCATCGTCCACTGCATCGAGAAGGAGCTCGCGAACTTCGAGGGCGCGCAGTCGGACGCCGACATCACCGAGAAGCTGCGCGGGCTGGGCTACATCAGTTGAGCTCGCCGGCCCCGCGCCTGCGCCCGCCAGCCCTCCAATGAACGCGATCAACAGCGCGATGACGTCGGCCTTCGACGTGCTGCTCGCTCCGCTCGAGTGGATCGGCGCGCGCACCGCGCTCGTCGTGGCCAGCGGAGTGTTCGGCGTGATCGCGCTGCTCGCCTTCAAGCACATCTCCTGGCAAGCCGGCATCAAGTCCGCCAAGGACCGGATCAAGGGGCACATGATCGAGATCCGCCTGTACCAGAACGACTTGCTCGTCGTCGGGCGGCGGTCGGCAAGGTGCTGTGGCGCACTTCCAGTACCTGGGGTTGAACTTCGGCCCGTTCATCCCGCTCGGCATTCCCGTTCGTGTTCGTGGCCGCGCAGTTCGTCGTGCGGTACGCCTACGCTCCGCTTGCCGGTCGTCGCCGCGGAGGCGAAGCTGCTGCCCGGGCAGGGGACGCTGCTCGAGATCGAGCTCGCGCCCGAGCGGCGCCAAGACATCGCCCAGCTCGGTCGATCTGCCGCCGGGCTTGCGCGCGCTGTCACCGCTCGGCGCGGCCCCGGGCGCCGGCCGCGCCTTCCAGGAGGTCGTCGCCACGGCCCGGGCAGCACGAGATCGCCTTCGCGCTCCGAACGGCGCGCGCGAGACCAAGCTCGTCGTCGCGGGCGAAGCCACGCGCCGCATCAGCCTCGACGCGTCGAGGCCGGTGCCTGGTACAAGGTCCACGACCCGGACGCCTGCTCGCTGCTCTGGCCGGCCGAGCCGGGGTTCTCCGCCGACTCGCCCTTCCACTCGATCGCCATCGCCTCCCGTCTCTAGACTCACTTCGTGTTCGTCCAGTTTACGCCTCCGTCGTTAGCTGCGAAGCTGTTGTTGTTCGAGCACACTAAAACACTTCTTGTTCCACCGATCACTGACGCGAAGCAGGACCGAACCAATTGCACTAAACTGCGTTCATCCTGCAGATGGGGAATCACTTTGATGCGGCGGCGTTCTTCGACAAAGACGCGCTCGGCTAAATTGGATGTGCGCACATCATGATGACGCTGCGGGACCTCCAGATTATTCAGACTAGCGTCCGCATCATCGAGTAAGCACCGACAGGCTTCGGGAAACTCGTGTTGATACTGCGCCACGATCTGCTCACGCCGCTCTTCGGCCTTCTTCCGAGACGGCGCATCGCGCATGTCCATCACTAAGGCCTTGAGCGCGGGTCACGCCTGGTCGGGGACTTTTTGTTGGAGATTCCTCATCTTGTGCCACCAACAGCGAATCCGTAACGACTTCGGCCACATTGTATCAATGGCGTTAGTGAGCCCGATCGCTCCATCGGTCGTAATTGTTACCAGTATGAAAACTTTTTGATCGCAGTAGGGCCTAAGATTCACCTCGGATTTTACCAACCAGATTTGGATTTGATTATCAGAAAAGATTAACCATTTTCTTCAAAGTCGAAATGCTACTGTAGAGAAAGCCCATGCAGTCTTCTCGTTTTTTGTATTATGGGGCGGATACGGCCCGGGTCATAATCACAAATCCAAAATTAACCATTGGGGTGCTGATCAGCATCGGGGTAGCGTTACGTATTGCGCAATATCTAGCCGGCCGCGTCTATGGTTGGATGAAGCCCGGCTCTCACTCAACATCGTGAACCGGTCGGTGACGGAACTTGCACAGCCAGTGCTGGAGCGCCTCCAGGCCGCGCCGTTTTTATTCCTCGCTATCGAGAAGGGCATGGTTACAATATTCGGGGCGAACGAATACGCCCTCAGGGCTTTCCCCCTTTTTGCTGGCGTTAGCGCCTTGTTCTTGTTCTGGTTGCTGGCGAAGCGTTGTCTGTCCCCGACCGGCGCGCTGGTCGCTTTTTTCCTGTTCGCCGTCTCTAACCCGCTCATCTACTTCTCGGCCGAGGTGAAACAGTACGCGTCAGACGTGGCGGCCGTTCTTCTCGTGTATGTCATGGCGCTCGCCTTCATCAGGAAGAACTGACCCTGAGGCGGACGTTGCTCTTCGGCGGCGCCGGGGCCGTGCTCGTCTGGCTGTCCCATCCGCTCCTTTTCGTTCTCGCCGCGATCGGGCTCACCCTCTTTGTTGATGCGGCCTGGCGAAGGATGCCGAGGAGGATGGCACACTATGCCCTCGCTGGCGCCCTCTGGGTGCTGAGTTTTGCCCTCCAGTATCTGATGATTTTGCAAGATCTCTCCGTGGACGCGGGCTTTCAGGAGTGGTGGGGTGATGTGGAGAATGCGTTTGCCCCCCTGCCTTTTTCCCGCACCGGCGTCGAGTGGTATGTTCGAGTGATTCCCGGCCTGATGAGAACGCCCGGTGGGTTTCTGGTCGCGGATTTTTCCCTTTTCGTCGCCTTTGTCGGCGGCGTCGCCCTGTGGTGCGGCGGAAAAAAACGCGAACTTTTTCTACTCCTTCTGCCCTTCGTGTTCGTGCTCGCCGCCTCAAGTCTGCACAGATATCCTTTATCCGGCAGGTTGATGCCATTCTTTGTCCCGGCCCTGCTTCTATTCGTTGCTTCCGGGATCAGTCAATTTCTTACCCTTCCCGGCAAGGGCGGCTTCGTCATCGCTGCTGCTTCTTTCTGCCTTCTCCTCCCGTTCGGTGGGATGTACCAGCTCTTCCTGCACACGCCGAAGGCGAAAGATGAGCTAAGCCGGCCCTCCAGTACCTGGAGCGGCATTGGCAACCCGGGGATGTCGTGTACCTGTATTACGCGGCGGAGCCGTCGTTCAAGTCTACTGGCCGCGCAACGGCGGGTCATACATCACTGGTGTGCGGTCGCGGGATAACTGGCATAAGTACATCGACGACCTCGACCAACTGCGGGGGAAGCGTCGAGTGTGGGTGTTCTTCTCCCACGTGTTTGTCCCTGTCAAGAAAGCCGGGGAAAGGGTCAGCGAGCAAGACTTCTTTCTTCAGTATCTGAATCGTATAGGCACACGGATCGATGCGTTTACTACCGAAGGCGGCAGTGCCTATCTCTATGACCTCAGCGCCGCCAACCACCCCAGGAGGAATGATGAGTATTCTTGAGCGACTGAGAAAACGTGTCCGATCGGAAACCACGGACCCACAGGCCGGGCCGGCGGTGACCCCCCCTCCCCCTGCTGCGGAAGCGTGGGAGGCGAAGGAGGGAAGTGGACTGGGCAAACGGCGGGCGCGAAATAACTATGTCGTCGTGATCCTCGACAGTTGCCGCTACGACACGCTGATGGAGGCCGCGCCGCGCGCTCTGAGCAGGCTCGGGGCCGTCGAACGGCGCTGGAGTTATGCTTCTTGGACCGCCCCGTCGCACTATAACTTGCTGATGGGCCTGCTGCCCCATTCGAGCCCGTCGCACGTCTACGCCTCCGAGTACTATAAGCGTGACTTCCTCAAGTACAATGAGCGCCTCGGCGCTGAGGATTTTGAGTTCAAAAGCCTCGTGCCACACCTGTTTTTGCCCACGGTGCTCAAGCGCAAGCTGGGGTATCAGACACACGCGCTGGTGTCACTGCCTGTTCTCAACCCAGCGACGGTGATTAACCGGGACTTCGACACATTTACCCTGATGCCCAAGCATAATGACATGGCGGCCATGGTTGACCGGATGACGTTCTCTTCTGACTCCCCATCCTTTTATCTGCTCAACGCCGGCGAAACCCACTACCCGTACGCCCTCTCGGGTGAGCCGGAGAACCAGTGGCCGAAGATTCACGGTGTCCATGGAGTGTTTAAGCACCTGGATGACCTGGTGGTCGGAGGCAAGCTGGTCGAGGACAAGGATGGAGAGCCGAAATTCTTTGACCAGGCCAAACTCGACCAGCTGCGCACGCGTCAGGTCGAAGCCGTCCGGTACCTGGACGACGTATTTACTCGCCTGTTCGACACCGTCCCGCGCGACACTTACGTCACGGTGACGGCGGATCACGGAGAGTTATTCGGGGAAGAAGGCTACTTCGGCCACGGCCCGATCCACCACGAGAAGGTGTACGAGGTGCCGTTCGTCGAGGGAAAAATCCATTAGACGCTTTTGCGAGGGTGACGATGATCTCTGTTGGGTAGTGCTATCCAAGTAATGCTCTCGTCGGCTACGTGCTACACTTGGCCAGGAGTAGCAATCGAGCGGAGGGGAGGCTTAAGAGAGCGTTATGATCCCGCGAGAGGCATGTCCACAATGTGGATCGACATGGTACAAGAGAAACGGCCACATTCACACTGGCAAACAAAACCACCGCTGTAAGCTGTGTGGCCGGGCCTTTGTGCTGATTCCAGAAAATCATGTCATCACGAACGAGCACCGGGCGTTGATTGAACGACTCCTGCTGGAGAGGATCTCGCTACGCGGCATCGGTCGTGCGGCGGGTGTCGGTCTCCGGTGGCTTTTACAGTTTATGGTCGATCGCTTTGCCGCTGCTCTGGATCCTCTCCATGTCCGGCCACCAGTACGTACCTCGGCGGTGATCCTCCAGCGGCTCGAGGCCGAGGTGGACGAGCTCTGGAGCTTTGTCGGGAAGAAGGCGAACCGCCAATGGGTTTGGATTGCGATGGACGCCATTACCCGCCAAGTCATTGCCTTTCATGTCGGCGACCGTAGTGGCCAGAGCGCTAAAGCCTTGTGGCAACAGATTCCTGCCATGTATCAGGAGCGGGCCACGTTCTACACGGATCAATATGAGGTCTACAAAGGTATCATTCCCTCAGCCCAGCATCACGCCATCTCCAAGCTGGCCCGTAAGACCAACCATGTTGAGCGCTTCAATTGCACGTTGCGACAACGGGTCGCTCGGCTGGTGCGTGCCACGTTATCGTTCTCGAAGAAGCTCAGTAATCACCTTGGAGCCATCCGCTATTTCATTTGTGATGACAACCTCACCAAAGGTGCAGCATTACCAGGATGGCACTACCGTGCCTTGTAACCTCTTCCGTTAGGATAGAGGCCGTCCGACAGCAGCTCGGGCCGCACCCTGAAATAGGTGTAAAAATTTGGAGGAAGCACGGTTACTCTATTCTGCGCAACCAGCTCGTCGATCACCTGATTATACTGTTGAATAAGGGTCTCCTTGTTGTTTTTTTTCTTGAAAAGAAGAGCCGGGATATCACCGATCAGCACCACGCCTCTAAGGTCCGGATGAGCGGCGAAGGTTTTTTGCAACAGTGTCCTGACCTGAAGGGGAGAGGAGTCTTGCCTTACGTCAGTAATGACGTCAATGGCATAGCCTTCGGCTTGGAGATCGTCACGATATTGGGCGAGGGCGGCGTTGAGCGGTGACGCCAAGCGATCTTCGACGACGACGAGTATGCGTCGCCGGTCCTCACGCAGGTCAGTTTCAGGCTGTCCCAGCCACAGCAAATATGGCAATACAAGAGAGGGGGAGAAGCCACATGAAACGCCGGTATTTTACTAATCCCCGCAATTGTCACCTCGTGTAGACCTTGCCCTCATTCGTGCGCAGCCTGCGAACCGTCCCTACGAAATTTCTAAAGCTCGGAAAGATTAAAACAGGGTATAGATAAAGGGGGCTACCGCAGAACCCTGTGTCAGGACGATCAGGGCGCTAAAGAGCATTAGCACGATGATCAGTGGCAATAGCCAAAATTTCTTACGCTCCTTCATGAATCCCCACAGTTCCATGATCAACTCACCCATGAGTAAGCCTCCGCAAGGTTAAAATTGGCGTTTCATGTGGGAATTTGGCCGTGGCTGTCGCATGACCCGATAGGTGTCAGTATTACGCTCAAATTTGCGCAGCATAGGGTCTTTACCCAGTAGACGCATGACCAAACCCACGGGCGTGAACAATGTATAAAAGATTACACTAAGGATGATCTTCGTGTTCACCCACCCCAAAACGTGGCCGATAGCCATCCATACTCGATAGGCGGGTCTTAGGCTTCCGGGTAATAGGATAGCTAGAGTCAGCAGTACTCCGGCGAGAGTCAGCAACCACAATCGAGGTTGCCCGCCGCGGAACACTGCCGGCCACAGAGCGATAATCGCAAAACCTCCCCCAACAATAAAGCCGAAGGAGCGAAGCTGCTTGACTTCAGTTTCGCTATTCATTAGCTCTCCCTTAATCTAACTCGAACTCTTTTCTCCAGTCGGCATCCCCCACTAAAGGCCGCTGATCGGCTTTGTGTAATACGCAGTTTTCCAGCACCAGAACATCCATTTCGGTGCGCATGAAACAGCGGTACGCGTCCTCCGGGCGACAGACAATTGGTTCTCCCCGAACGTTAAACGAGGTGTTAACAATCACGCCATAGCCGGTCTGAATCTCGAAAGCCTTAATCAACTTGTAATATCGGGGATTCGTCTCGGCGTGGACAGTCTGGATGCGAGCCGAGTAATCTATATGAGTGACAGCGGGGATATCTGACCGAGGCACGTTTAGCAGGTCGATCCCCCATAAGGTTCTCTGTTCTTCGGTCGCTGCTACGCGACGCCCTTCCGCCACAGGGGCCACCAACAACATATAAGGGCTATCCGTATCCAACGCGAAGTAGTCCGACAGTCGTTCCCGTAGCACGGACGGAGCAAAGGGTCGGAAGGACTCTCGGTACTTGATCTTGAGGTTCATCACCGATTGCATCTTTGGACTTCGCGCGTCCCCGAGGATACTCCGTCCGCCGAGTGCTCGCGGCCCGAATTCCATGCGGCCTTGGAACCACCCTACAACCTTGCCAGCCGCCAGCTCGCTCCCTACTTCAGTGAATAGCGCCTCATCACTCAGACGTTTATATGGAGCATCGATGTTGTTGAGGAACCGCTCAATCTCCTCATTCGAGAAAGATGGCCCCAAGAAAGCACCCCTCATGCTATCGCCGTCGCCGTGAGGTTCCCGATGCTTCCCCTCAAATTGGTACCAAGCAGCTAAGGCAGCGCCTACGGCGCCGCCCGCATCTCCCGCAGCCGGCTGAATCCATATGCTTCTAAAGGGGCCTTCGCGTAGAATTCTTCCATTGCCCACACAATTGAGGGCTACGCCGCCCGCCAGACAAAGGTTCTCAGCACCCGTTTCACGGTGCAAGGTCTTAGCTAAACGCAACATCACCTCTTCGGTGACTTCTTGGATTGAACAGGCCAGATCCATCTCCCGCTGCGTGAGCAGCGCCTCAGGCGGTCTGGGCGGGCCGCCAAATAGGGTATTAAACTCTCCGTTTGTCATGGTTAGTCCAGCGCAGTAATTGAAATAATCCATGTTAAGCCGGAAAGTTCCGTCTGTCTTGAGGTCGATTAAGTGGTCGTAAATGGTTTTGACATACCTAGGCTGTCCGTAGGGAGCGAGACCCATCACCTTGTATTCACCAGAATTGACTTTAAATCCAGTGTAATAGGTAAACGCGGAGTAGAGCAGACCAAGAGAGTGTGGAAATGGGATCTCCCACAACGGGATGAGGACGTTGCCGCGGCCAAGCCAGGCCGAAGTGGTGGCCCATTCCCCAACCCCGTCCATGCAGAGTACCGCGGCCGTATTATACGGCGATGGATAGAAAGCCGACGCCGCGTGCGATTCGTGGTGCTCGTTAAACAATATTTGCGGGAGCGCGGACTTTTTCAGTCCTCCAGAGAGTGTCACGAACTCCTTCAGCAGCAACTCTTTCAACCACATCTTCTCCTTCAGCCAGACCGGCATAGCGGCCATGAAAGACCGATACCCCCGCGGGGCGAACGTGAGATAGGTTTCCAGTAAGCGCTCGAATTTGACCAACGGTTTATCGTAAAACACGATGTAACTCAGGTCCGCCAGAGATATAGAGCCCTCTCGGAGGCAATAGCGCGCCGCATGCCTAGGGAAGCTGGAATCGTGTTTCTTGCGGGTGAAGCGTTCTTCTTGGGCGGCGGCGACAATCTCGCCATCACGCACGAGACACGCCGCGCTATCATGATAAAATGCGGAGATGCCGAGGATATAGGTGGGTTGCATTGAAGCCTTCTCAATCAAGGATGACAGACGAAACCTGTCACTGTTTTCTGAGTATGTTTTCAATGACAATACTTCGGACATTTTTTGGGTAGTGCCATCCTGGTAATGCTGCACCTTTGGTGAGGTTGTCATCACAAATGAAATAGCGGATGGCTCCAAGGTGATTACTGAGCTTCTTCGAGAACGATAACGTGGCACGCACCAGCCGAGCGACCCGTTGTCGCAACGTGCAATTGAAGCGCTCAACATGGTTGGTCTTACGGGCCAGCTTGGAGATGGCGTGATGCTGGGCTGAGGGAATGATACCTTTGTAGACCTCATATTGATCCGTGTAGAACGTGGCCCGCTCCTGATACATGGCAGGAATCTGTTGCCACAAGGCTTTAGCGCTCTGGCCACTACGGTCGCCGACATGAAAGGCAATGACTTGGCGGGTAATGGCGTCCATCGCAATCCAAACCCATTGGCGGTTCGCCTTCTTCCCGACAAAGCTCCAGAGCTCGTCCACCTCGGCCTCGAGCCGCTGGAGGATCACCGCCGAGGTACGTACTGGTGGCCGGACATGGAGAGGATCCGGAGCAGCGGCAAAGCGATCGACCATAAACTGTAAAAGCCACCGGAGACCGACACCCGCCGCACGACCGATGCCGCGTAGCGAGATCCTCTCCAGCAGGAGTCGTTCAATCAACGCCCGGTGCTCGTTCGTGATGACATGATTTTCTGGAATCGGCGCAAAGGCCCGGCCACACAGCTTACAGCGGTGGTTTTGTTTGCCAGTGTGAATGTGGCCGTTTCTCTTGTACCATGTCGATCCACATTGTGGACATGCCTCTCGCGGGACCATAACGCTCTCTTATAGCGGTTTTCACTTGTGTACAACTTGGAGCGGACGGAAAAAGCGACCGAGACGGTCGCGCTCCCAGGAAAAAAGGTCGCGGCCAAATGCAAATCGCTATAAGCCTCCCCCCTCCGCTCGATTGCTACTCCTGGCCAAGTGTAGCACGTAGCCGACGAGAGCATTACTTGGATAGCACACAACCCGGATTTCTACAACTTCTTCAAGACGAATCCCAGCCAGCTTCCTGACGGACTCCATCCTAACGGCGTCGGCTATCAGTCCATGTCCCCGCTCTGGTATAACTCCTTGGTCAATGTGGTTTTCCCCTAGTGAGGGTTTAGTGGCGGGAGAGACGCCCCGGCGGGGTGTCTCTCCATTACTTACACGCGAATGCGCTCATGAGCACGAACCGCAGTTCTTTCCTCTGGCTCGCTGGAGCCACCGTTGGTACCCTGCTCCTTCTACTTGCTGTCACTTCCACCCTCTTCGCCTACTATCATCGTGGACGGTGGCCGGAGGCAGCAAATTGTTCATGGTGTAGGTTGCTACTTTAGTAACCAATCTCTCAGTCAGGCTGTGCAACGCGCCGTTATCGACGACTTACGACTTCGCACCCTCCGCTATCCCATGTTTTTGCAATGGGAACAGGCTGGGGGTGAATTCGCGGTGCGAGACAACGACGACCCAGGACAGTTTGATTGGGCGCATTATCACCGGATCTTTGCTAAAGACCGTGAAATCTCCACGTTACAAAATCGCCCTAACTGGTTTGCCGGACTCCGCTTACTCGCCGACCATAGCGAGCGCATTCTTGTGTCCGCGTGCGACATTCTGGCAAATGAACCAAGAGATCCCTCACCTCCTAGATGTTCCGGAGGAGGTGCGTAACGCGCAAGTCGCCGAGGATTACGCGGCTGTCTTTCTCCATGCCAGAGATGCGTATGGAATTGATCTGCATAAAATTTTCTTCTCGATCAACGAACCTGACCGTAAAGGTCACAATGGAAAAATTTTGAGCGCGGATGAGCATCATCGTCTCCTGACGGCTATCGCTCACAAGTTTACCCGGGAGGGACTCGAAGCCGTTCGCTTTGCTCCGCCAGATGTTGGCCATGGTGAGCTCGTGCGCACCTATCTGCCGCCACTGCTTGCCGACCCTGTTTGAAGCCTCGAATCGCCGCCGGCTCGTACCATCTGTATGGCAAAGAAGGGTCCGGCGACGCCGTGGCGTGGACAAACAGTCAAGACCTAGAGGCGTGGATGACTGAGTTCTGGCTGGAGCCAGACAAGGTGGATCTCAATATCTTCGCGCAACTCAAGTCAGGAGCAAGCTGGTACCTGAGTTTCGCTTCCGGCAGGGCAATTCATCCTGATGGGACGCGATCGTTTGGGTACTACACCCTGAAACACTTCAATCGCTTCATTGAATTTCCGAGCCATTATCTCGCGTCGATTGTAAATACCGCTCAACTCCATGTGGCGGCCTTTCAACACCCTTCCAGCGAGCGCATAGGGATAGTGATTGGCAATACCGGAGAAGCGACGACGGTCGAAGTATCGCTGCGCAATCTCAGAGGGCTGAGTGAAGTGTACGGCTATCAAACGGGAGGGGGTAGGTGGGCAAGCGCTCTTGGACCTTTGCCCGTCACCCAAGGAGAAGTTAGCTTCCACGCCCCAGCCGGCAGTTTGACCACACTCGTGAGCACGCCCGTGGACGGCAACGACGCTCCGGTCGCCATCATCACTCAGAGTGAAGAGCGAATCGTCACCGTCGGCGCGCCGGTAAAGTTTCGCGGGGAGCAGAGCTTTGATAATAATGGAGACCCTCTCACCTATCGCTGGAGTTTCGGGGATGGTCATGTCTCTACTGAGACAAATCCCACGCACGCCTTCTCACATGTAGGTTCTAGCAGGGTTGTGCTCACGGCCGTTGATAACAAGGGCGCGGAAAGCGCGGACTCAATGCTCGTAAGGGTAGAAGAATTTTTACCTCCCGCGCCACCTTCCCTGGTCATTGTGTCGCCCGGCGCTGACCACGTTGCCGATGACCAGGCTATCATCCGCTGGACGGATGACGATCCAGACAGCGACGCGCGCATTACCTGGTTCTATGACACGGATAACAAAAATTTCGATGGGACCCGGATCTGCTCGCTCTTCTCTGATGACTTCGAGTCCGCCACCCTACAGCATTGGCGCCCCTGGAGAACTCCGTGGAGCATCGTTGCCGACCCCGAGCGACCAGACAATCACGTCGTGACACCCGAGGGCGTCAATAGTTATCTAGTGCTCAACGCAACCTTCGCTCAAGACATCATCGTCTCCGTCCGCCAGCGCGGTCTCGGGGGCCCCGCCGTGCGCTACAGCAACACTTTAGAAGCGCCGGCGAGTTATCGCCTGCGAGGTAACCTGCTGCTGAGTAAGCGACCGGGGAACGTTACGCTCTTGGAGGAGGGCTATGACCACGACGAGGCGCGGTGGTACTGGCGTGAGATTGAAGCGCAAGACCGCCGCTACGGGGCCGCCACGGGAGTCTACTTGCGGGGAGAAGTGCTTGATGAGAATCATAGCTTGATCCGACGTGTCTTGTATCACGACCTGGGTTCCCTTGGTTATGTGCCCGCGACACGAGACCGGGGGGCCACGGGAGTCGCCCTCTATGCGTTACGGTCAACCCGGGCAATACTTCGACGACGTGTGTGTGGACGCCGTTTCGGCCAGGAGTGAGGACGACGAGACCGACAGCCTGGCGTGGAATACGACAAACGTCCCGGCGGGCGCCTATTACGTCTACGCGGTCATTTCCGACGGGGCGCAGACGATCCGGCGTTACAGCTCCGGGCGCATCATCGTTAGACATGAGCGTTCTGCAAGAACTAGGGAGTCTTCTTTGTGAAAGCGATAAAAGGCGTTGTCGGCATTCTTTGCGCCGCGGTGTTCCTCTATTTGGCGGTGAAGGAGATTGACGCAGGGTCATTGCAGACGGCGTTTTCCGCCATCAATTATGGCTTCGTCTTCCTGGCCGTAGTGGTCAGCCTCGCGACCTATTGGATCAGAGCGTGGCGGTGGCAGATCATCCTCCGGCCTGTGAAGGAAGTGCAGCTCTCTACCTTGTTTGCCGCAACCGTCATCGGGTTCATGGCCAATAATATTCTTCCCCTACGGGTAGGGGAGGTGGGCAAAGCGTTGGTGTTGAGCACCAAAGAACAACTCAAGGTAAGCGCAATCTTAGCGACCATCGTTGTCGAACGAGCTTTTGATGGGGGGGCGATCGCAGTCCTCGGCCTGACGCTCTTTTTCTTCCCGATTCTTCCCTCGTGGATGCAAAGCGCCACCCTTTGCCTTTTCGCCCTGTGTCTTCTGGCACTTCTCGGCTTAACGTTTTTGGTGCTCTATAGAAAACAGGTGTCGATCAAGGCGCTCCCTTCCCGATGGGCGAAGCGACGGCTCGGACTCAAGTTCATCGAACTCGTAACGAATTTCGCCGCTGGCGCCGAGGCTCTCCGCGATGTGCGGGCGGTGATGACGATTAGCGCCTTGTCCTTCATTTTATGGGCAGCCCATGCGGCGATTTTTTACCTGGCGCTGCTTGCTCTCGGACTCGAATTGCCGGCGTATGCGTCCTTCGTCGTGTTAGTGTTCACGTCCATCGGTGTGTTACTTCCGTCCGGCCCCGGCTATATTGGCACCTTCCAGTATTTCACGATCCTGGCGTTGACCATCTTCTCCGTGCCTAAGGAGCAGGCGCTGAGCTATGCGGTGGTCGCCCATGCGAGTCAATGGGCTCCGGTTACCTTACTCGGTTTGGTGTATGTCTGGAGTATGGGGTTAAAGTTAAGTGACCTCTTCGGTCGGGAGAGTAAGGACAAGCAGAACGTCCCTCTCCGGGTCTGAGACGAAGTCATCCACTGTAGAAAACGTCCGCCTTTCAGGAGGCTGAGATACACTTGGCTTTACAAAGCACGAAAAGGAGAAAAGAGCCATGAACCGTACGATGACCGGCATGCTATTGGTGATGAGTTGCCTGTTCGCGGGCGGAGTGCTCGCGCAGGGAGTACAAGAACACCCCCAACCATCCACAGCTATAACAACGGCGGGCGCAAAGGCCTTGACTGGAACTGCTGCGACGGTTACAGCGCCTAGTTCTTCCGAGCCAGAACAAAGCGTTACCCGAAAAGGGCGAGCGAGGCAGCAGAATCTCCTCAACAAGAGAAAAGGGTTACCTCAGAGCGCCCACAAAATACGCGGGACGTGGACGTTTACTGGCGATCTCTTACAGACAACCTGCCCCGAAGATGCGGAACAGACGACTGTCACCCACGATTTTACAGTGGAGCAGAATGAAGACGTCCTCTATGTCACCTCTGGTGCGGGGATTGAGTTCCTCGGCGATCTTGGGGCCGATGGGGAGTTCGCCCTGTCTTCGTCCACGAGCGACTCACTGGTGAGTCCTTCCTGCACTCAAGAGGCAATTCTCCTGATCTCGGGTAATGTTCAGCACCGACGTGCGAGCTTCTCGATCGTGAATGATTTTGTCGGCGACTGCCCCGGGACGAATAACTGTGAATTCGTCTACGAGGGGCCGTTCACCAAGGTAAGGGCGAAGGAGTAGATCAACTAAGCTCCTCGTCGCTGTCACGCTGCAAAACCCTCCCTGCACTGCGCGCGACCCGCTTTTTCTAAAGATACCGCTGGCGAAGTCGAGACAGAGATCGGCGGCAGTGGGGCCCAAAAAGAAACACAAAATGAGCCTCTTTATCTCTTACATTTTTACAAAAAGTATGATGAGTGCTTTCACTCCACTAGATCCAGCAACAGTATAGTGACCGAAGCACAGGTGGAACAAGCTCAAAGGAGGCGCGTGATAGTCAGGGAGACTGCATGCTTTTCTCGAAGCGGTCAGGTATGGAACACGATGTTACATTCCTTCCTGTTTCTTTCCTTCCAGCTGATTTTCTCGTTTTTCGTGCAGGCGCAGGCTCAAGCTACTTCTCCAGGGAACGATTACAATGGCGATGGGAGGACGGACCTGGCGGTATGGCGACCGAGCACGGGGGTGTGGTGGATGTTAACTTCGAGTAGCAACTACACCGCCTTCTTCTCAGTCGGCTGGGGCTCACCGGGCGATGTGCCAGTGCCCGGGGACTATGACGGGGATGGGAGGACGGACGTTGCGGTGTGGCGACCGAGCACGGGGGTGTGGTGGATGTTAACGTCGAGTAGCAACTTCACCGCCTTCTTCACGATCGGCTGGGGCTCACCGGGCGATGTGCCAGTGCCCGGGGACTATGACGGGGATGGGAGGACGGACGTTGCGGTGTGGCGACCGAGCACGGGGGTGTGGTGGATGTTAACGTCGAGTAGCAACTTCACCGCCTTCTTCACGATCGACTGGGGCTCACCGGGCGATGTGCCAGTGCCCGGGGACTATGACGGGGATGGGAGAACGGACGTTGCGGTGTGGCGACCGAGCACGGGGGTGTGGTGGATGTTAACGTCGAGTAGCAACTTCACCGCCTTCTTCTCAGTCGGCTGGGGCTCACCGGGCGATGTGCCAGTGCCCGGGGACTATGACGGGGATGGGAGGACGGACGTTGCGGTGTGGCGACCGAGCACGGGGGTGTGGTGGATGTTAACGTCGAGTAGCGCCTTCACCGCCATCTTCTCAGTCGGCTGGGGCTCACCGGGCGATGTGCCAGTGCCTGGGGACTATGACGGGGATGGGAGGACGGACGTTGCGGTGTGGCGACCGAGCACGGGGGTGTGGTGGATGTTAACGTCGAGTAGCGCCTTCACCGCCACCTTCACGATCGACTGGGGCTTACCAGGCGATGTACCGGTAGTCGATCAACTCACGATTCTACGGCAGATAGGATTGCTGCAACCGGCGGATTTCGTCATGAAAACCGCGCGCGTGAGCGGGGTGACAGGGCAATGGGGAAGCGTGAGCTTTGGCCAGACCATTACCGATCCGATTGTGATTGCGGGTCCCTTGAGCAATTTTGACACCCAACCCGCTGGGGTGCGGGTGCGTAACGTTACCGCTACCGGCTTTGAAGTCCAAGCCCAGGAGTGGGACGCGCAGGACGGCACGCACGGCGCCGAGCAACTGAGCTACGTGGCGATAGCGCGCGGGCGGCATACGCTGAGCAATGGGAAAGTCGTGCTGGCGGAGAGCACGAGTGTGACCGGAGGTGGCTTTCAGACCAAGACCTTTAGCCAGCCGTTTACCACGGTGCCGATCATCATCGCTACGGTGGTGACGCAGAACGAGGTGTCGGCGGTAGCGGTGCAGATTCGCAATGTCACGACCACCGGGTTCCAGATTCGGCTGCGGGAGCAAGAGGCCAATGCGCAGGCGCACGTGGCAGAGACGGTGCATTACCTAGCGTGGGAGCCGGGGAGCGGGACCGTCAACGACCTCCACTATGAGGTGGGAACTCATGGGGTCGGTGATGCTTTTACGAACCGGTGGTTCGCCACTGCCCTTGCCGGGCCGCCAGTGTTTCCGCTGTTTCTCTCTGCAGCGCAGACGACTGTCGGGGCAGGAAGCATTTTCTATCCGACTTAGGACTGTGACCAGGGGGCGGGTAGACGAGCGGCTGCAAGAGGATGACTCTTTTGATACCGAATCCTTCCATTCCGTTGAAACCGTGGGCTATCTCGTGCTGGGAACGCCAGGCCCGCCGGGAGTCGGTAAGGACGCGGTGTTCGTCTCCATGGGGGACAGTATTACCTTTGGTGTTGGCGATAACGTTCCTTCTGATAATTTTCAAGACGGAACACTGCCAGCCGCAGGCTATCCGCCTCTCTTGACTAACACTTTCGCGTCGCAGAGAGGGAAAAACGTTCTGATCATCAATGAAGGCATTCCTGGTGACCGGTCCACCGACGGCCTTGGGGATGTCGACGAATATCGTCAACGCCTATTCTGAGGCGGATTACTTCCTCCTGCTCTATGGCGCCAATGACGTCCGCTTTAACGTCCCCAGTGGCCAGGGACTACTCCCCGGGCAATCGGGTTATCTCGGCTCGTTCAAAGGCAACATGCAGCAAATCATTGACGTCATTCGTCAATGCCGGAAAAATCCCGGTACTGGCGAAGGTCCTCTATCAAACCAACCCTAGTGTTGATCCCCGTATCCAGCAGTATAACCAGGTTATTAACGAGCTGATCGTAGCGAATAGTTTGACGGTGATCCCGCCGGATTTCTATACCTACTACAAGACGAATCCCAGCCTGCTTCCTGACGGACTCCATCCTAACGGCGTCGGCTATCAGTCTATGTCCTCGCTCTGGTATAACTCCTTAGTCAATATGGTTTTCCCCTAGGGAGAGTTGAGTAATGGGAGAGACGTCCCGGCGGGCGCTTATTACGTCTACGCGGTCATTTCCGACGGGACGCAGACGAGCCGGCGTTACAGCTCGGGGCGCATCATCGTTAGACATGAGCATTCTGCAAGAACTAGGGAGTCTTCTTTGTGAAAGCGATAAAAGGTGTTGTCGGCATTCTTTGCGCCGCGGTGTTCCTCTATTTGGCGGTGAAAGAGATTGATGCAGGGTCATTGCAGACGGCGTTTTCCGCCATCAATTATGGTTTCGTCTTCTTGGCCGTGGTGGTCAGCCTCGCGACCTATTGGATCAGAGCGTGGCGGTGGCAGATCATCCTCCGGCCTGTGAAGGAAGTGCAGCTCTCTACCTTGTTTGCCGCCACCGTCATCGGGTTCATGGCCAATAATATTCTTCCCCTACGGGTAGGGGAGGTGGGCAAAGCGTTGGTGTTGAGCACCAAAGAACAACTCAAGGTAAGCGCAATCTTAGCGACCATCGTTGTCGAACGAGCTTTTGATGGGGGGGCGATCGCAGTCCTCGGCCTGACGCTCTTTTTCTTCCCGATTCTTCCCTCGTGGATGCAAAGCGCCACCCTTTGCCTTTTCGCCCTGTGTCTTCTGGCACTTCTCGGCTTAACGGTTTTGGTGCTTTATAGAAAACAGGTGTCGATCAAGGCGCTCCCTTCCCGATGGGCGAAGCGACGGCTCGGACTCAAGTTCATCGAACTCGTAACGAATTTCGCCGCTGGTGCCGAGGCTCTCCGCGATGTGCGGGCGGTGATGACGATTAGCGCCTTGTCCTTCATTTTATGGGTAGCTCATGCGGCGATTTTTTACCTGGCACTGCTTGCTCTCGGACTCGAATTACCGGCGTATGCGTCCTTTGTCGTGTTAGTGTTCACGGCCATTGGTGTGATACTTCCGTCCGGCCCCGGCTATATTGGCACCTTCCAGTATTTCACGATCTTGGCGTTGACCATCTTCTCCGTGCCTAAGGAGCAAGCGCTGAGCTATGCGGTGGTCGCCCATGCGAGTCAATGGGCGCCGGTTACTTTACTCGGTTTGGTGTATGTCTGGAGTATGGGGTTAAAGTTAAGTGACCTCTTCGGTCGGGAGAGTAAGGGCAAGCAGAACGTCCCTCTCCGGGTCTGAGACGAAGTCATCCACTGTAGAAAACGTCCGCCTTTCAGGAGGCTGAGATACACTTGGCTTTACAAAGCACGAAAAGGAGAAAAGAGTCATGAACCGTACGATGACCGGCATGCTATTGGTGATGAGTTGCCTGTTCGCGGGCGTAGTGCTCGCGCAGGGAGTACAAGAACACCCCCAACCATCCACAGTTATGACAACGGCGGGCGCAAAGGCCTTGACTGGAACTGCTGCGACGGTTACAGCGCCTAGTTCTTCCGAGCCAGAACAAAGCGTTACCCGAAAAGGGCGAGCGAGGCAGCAGAATCTCCTCAACAAGAGAAAAGGGTTACCTCAGAGCGCCCACAAAATACGCGGGACGTGGTCGTTTACTGGCGATCTCTTACAGACAACCTGCCCCGAAGATGCGGAACAGACGACTGTCACCCACGATTTTACAGTGGAGCAGAATGAAGACGTCCTCTATGTCACCTCTGGTGCGGGGATTGAGTTCCTCGGCGATCTTGGGGCCGACGGGGAGTTCGCCCTGTCTTCGTCCACGAGCGACTCACTGGTGAGTCCTTCCTGCACTCAAGAGGCAATTCTCCTGATCTCGGGTAATGTTCAGCACCGACGTGCGAGCTTCTCGATCGTGAATGATTTTGTCGGCGACTGCCCCGGGATGAATAACTGTGAATTCGTCTACGAGGGGCCGTTCACCAAAGTAAGGGCGAAGGAGTAGATCAACTAAGCTCCTCGTCGCTTTCGGGTGCTAACAATTTCTTAGGTCAATAGACCACGGATCGCACTGACCATGCCGGAAATACTTCTACACAGGGCGGTTCTGCATGCCGCCATCCTCGCCCCCTTCGACTCCACTGCGTTACGCTCAGGACAGGCTTCGACTCGTTCCCCAGTGCCTGCGGCACTGGCGCAGGCAGGACAGGCTCGGCGGTAATTCAGGGTTTTGTTACGTACTCGTCGCTTTCCCACGCCTATGTCGAACAAGTAAAACGAGGAGACGAAGTATTATCGCCCTCCGTCCCTAACTCCCGCCACTTACTAAGACAACATCCCGCCTGATAGCGAACCTTCCTACTTCTCCACATTTCTTTGCTCCAGAGAAAGTGTTTTCCGCTTGGAGCCGTGTCGCGCGATCTTCCCGTGCTGGTGGAGCCTCGCCGCCTCTGGTTTTATCGCGGCTTAGCGACCTCGCGTCCAAGCTGTTTGCTTAGTCGCGGAGTAAGCGTTCAGCTCTCAGACTTGAGGGAAAGTAAGAGATGAGATAGAGGGAGCGGCGTGACGCCGAAGAGACCCACTTTACTACCAGTGGAGTTGTGGGAGCAACTGACGGAGCCCTTGCAGGTCGTGATCTGTGCGATGGTAGAGTACTATGAGCAGCGCATCGCGAAGTTGGAAGCCGAAGTGCGGGAAGTAACGGCACGACTCAATCAGAATTCGCAGAATTCCTCGAAGCCCCCATCGAGCGATGGACCACACGTCAAGCGCAAGCCGCCGCAACCACCGTCGGGCCGGAAGGCTGGTGGACAGCCGGGGCATACGGCCCATCAGCGGTGTCCTTCCGGTGAGCCAGGTTGACTTTCGTCTTGCTCCTCTCTTCTAAGCTCTCGTCTGGTGGTGAGTGTTGAGTCGTCTTCGTAGCGGGTGGGTCTTCACGATCTCGCCCGGCTTCTGCTATACCCCGTTCCGGCAGCAGCAGCAGAACACTCCCTGTTATGACCTTGTGGCAATCCGGAGAAGAGCGAGCCATGAAACAACCGGAAGACGTGCAGCCTGAGCCGTGAAGAAGGGGAAGCGCTGATTGAGCGGATCGAGCGCAATGCCTTGAGCGCCGAGGATCGGCGGCGTCTTGGTGAAGATTCTGACCTTCTACTTTTGGCTGCTCTTTGCGCTGCGGGAAGCGAAGCTGAGTCTCAAGCGGCTCAAGGCCCTGGTGTTTGGCGAGAAGCCGAAGAAGCCCAAACCGCCCTCGTCGGGCGGGACCGCTGGCGGTGGGAGTGCGAGGCGGGAGCGCAACCGCAGACAAGCGCCTCACAGGAAGTGCCATGCTCCGCTGCTCCGTCGCCGCCAGAGAAGAAACCACCCTCGCCTGGCCATGGGCGGCACGGGGCCGACGTGTATCGGGCGGCGCAGACGGTGGAGTGTCGCCATGAGGAGTTAGCCGTGGGCGAGCGGTGTCCGGCGTGTGGGCGCGGGCGGTCTGTATCGCTTACCGCCGGGCGTAGAGATGCGCCTGGATGGCAACGCGCTCTTATCGGCGGTGCGGTATGAGCTGGAGAAGTTGCGCTGCTCAGCCTGTGGGCAACTCTTCACGGCGTCCGTGCCGGCAGCGGCAGGGACGGAGAAGTACACGGCGCGGGCCCGGGCGGTGTTAGCGCTGGCCCGCTATTACTTAGGGTTGCCGTGGTATCGGCTCGAAGGGTTCCAAGCCTTGGTCGGCGTGCCGGTGCCCGATGCGACGCAATGGGATCAAGGAGAGATCGTGGGCGATTGTAGCCATCCCATCTTCAAGTATTTGGAGAAGGATGGCGGCGCAAGGCGAGGTGATCTTTCAAGATGATACGCCGCAGCGGGTCTTGGCGTTGATCGCAGAGAACCAGCAGGCGAGAGCGCAAGCCCGAGCGCAGGGCAAAGCGAAGGCGGACGAGCGGACGGGCATGCAGACGACGGCGTTGATCGTGCAGGTGGGAGAGCGACGGATCTGTTTGTACTATACGGGACGGCGGCATGCGGGCGAGAATCTGGAGGCCCTCTTAACCAAGCGGGAGCCGGGGCGCGGCAAACCCTTGGTGATGTCGGATGCCTTGAGCAGTAACAATGCGGAGGAAACGAACCTCATCCGCTGTCATTGTCTGGCGCATGGGCGGCGCAAGTTCAGTGAGTTGGCAGACGACTTTCCCGGCGGAGAGTGCGGTGGTCGTGAACGCGCTCAAGCTGGTCTACGACCATGATGACGAGGCGCGGGACCAAGCACTGAATGCGCAGGAGCGGTTGGCGTATCACCAGACGTATAGTGCGCCCGTGTTGACGACGCTCAAGACGTGGCTGGAGCAACAAACGGCGGAGCGGCTTAGTCGAGCCCAATAGCAGTTTAGGGAAAGCGATCGCGTATATGCTGGACCATTGGGAGACGCTCACGCGGTTTTTGAAGGAGCCGGGCGCGCCGCTCGATAATAATACCGCCGAGCGCGCGTTGAAACTCGCGATTCGGCAACGGAAGAACTCCTTATTCTATGCCACGGAGCATAGTGCCTACATTGCCAGTGTGCTCACCAGTGTCATTGCCACCTGTGTGCAGGCCGGCGTCAATGCCTTGGAGTATCTGGTCGCGGTCCAAGAACACCGCCAGGAGGTGCGTGCCAATCCCAGTGCCTGGCTGCCGTGGAATTATCGGGCCGCACTCGTCCCGTCGTAACGGACGGGCCGCCAGTCCGGGGCGAGCTGGGCGCGGTCGGGATGGCCGTTGCCTAAGAGGATGCTCAGTTCCCAGGCGGAGAGCGTCACGCTCGGGATTGGTAGCGGTCGGCCACCAGTGGAAAGCGGCCGTGGGAGAGGCGTTTGGTACAGAGCCAAAACCTTGGCCATCGTACGCCAAGAGTTTGAGGGTCGTGCCGGTGCGGTTGCGAAAGACGTAGACGGCGCCACCCAACGGATTCTCCTGCAGCGTCTGGCGACAGAGTGCGGCGCAGTCCATCTATTCCCTTGCGGAAGTCGACGGGCTGCACGGCCAGAAAGATGCGACTCTGGGGCGTGAGTTGGAGCATCAGCGGGATTCCAGGAAGGTTTGCAGCAAGGGGACGAGCGCCGGAGAGGCATCACTGTACGTGATGCGTAGGCGTGTCGCCATCGGGCCGCTGGATCTCGACTTCCGTCGTCGGACTCCGCCAGGCTGCCGCGACTTCGACAAAGTGCGGGGCCTGCGGAGATGGCAGTGGCGTGGGCGTGCCGTTCAGGACCTCGCGCCGCGTTTGAGCGCCTGGGGCGTCAGCCCCAGTTGGTGGGCGACCCGCGTGACAGACAATGTGGCCGTGAGCGCGACGGCCTGCGCCCACAACCCCTGGGAATGCGTCCGCGCGGGTGTCCGCCGGCTTTGCCGCCACTGGGCAAAGTGCTGGGTTAACTGCGTGAGGGCCTCTTCGGCCTGGGCTGGTGATAATGGCTGCATAGCAGGCTCCCATCGTGAGAAAATTGCGGGAGCGACTATAGACGCCTGCATGCTGCGTGTCACGCAGCCTCACCGGACGACACTCGTGCTCGAAGGAAACGATAAAGAAACAGGAACACTGCGACTCGATTTCACTCGAAGTGTTACCTCTGCAGCGCGGTCACCTTGGCTTTCAACGACGGACGTCAAGCATGGCTACCGGAGGGATACCATCAGCGCGCCTTAGTCCCGATCGAACAGGTCGATGCGATCATCACCTGCAGACCGGCGCAGTGTCGGCGGTGTGGGGAACAGTTAACGGGGAGTGACCCCGAGCCGTGGCGCCAGCAAGTCGTAGAACTGCCACCCGTGTGTCCTCAGATTACGGAATATCAACGGCATCGGTTAGTTTGTCCAGGATGTGGGATCACGACGTGTGGGGAGTTGCCCGTAGGGATCTTGCCTACGTGTTATGGGCCGCGCTTAGCCAGTGTGGTGGCGCTCTGTACAGGTGGCTATCGGATGAGCAAACGGATGGCGGCCAGCTTTTGTCGCGAGGTGTTAGGGATTGAGCTCTCCGTGGGCGAGGTGTGTCAGATTGAACAGACGGTGACGAACGCAGTGACGCCCGCAGTTGAAGAAGCGGCAGTCTACGTACAGAGTTGTGATGCCAATATCGATGAGACGCCGTGGCAGGAACGCCGGCAGCGGCGCTGGTTATGGACAATGGTTACCACGCAGGTCAGTGTTTTCACCGTGGCCACGGGCCGTGGCGCAGCGGTGCTGCAGAAATTGGTGGGTGAGTGGTACGGCGGAACTATTACCAGTGATCGGGCCAAAGCGTACGATAGTCATCCGCTCCGAAAACGCCAGTTGTGCTTAGCGCATTTATGTCGAGACTTTCAGGCGATGATCGATCGTGGCGGGCCGGGGCAAGCGGTAGGCGAAGCGCTGCTCGAACATATGCACGTCCTGTTTGCCTGGTGGCATTGGGTCCGGGATGGCACCTGGAAACGTGCCACCTTGCAATCGTATGTGCGGACCTTGCGCGCGTCCTTCAAGCTGGAGTTGGAGTGGGGGAGTCAGAGTGCATGTGCTAAAACAGCCGCCACGTGTCGAGAATTATTAGCACGGGAAGCAGCGGTGTGGACGTTCGTGCGGGTGGAAGGGATTGAACCCACAAACAATAGTGCAGAAAGGCATCTCCGGCATGCCGTCCTGTGGCGCAAAGTGAGTTATGGCACGCAGAGTGAGCGTGGGAGTAGGTTTGTGGTATCGATGCTGACCGTGCTGACGAGTTGTCAGCAGCAGGGACGCAATGCTTTAGCGTATCTCACCGCCTGTTGTCAGGCGTTCTATGCTCATCGGGTTATCCCATCGCTCGTCCCGTAAACTCCGAGTGAAGCAACAATCCACTAGCAGTCCATCCCCTGAACTTCCACGTCGCGGAAGCGCGAGTGGGTGAAGACCTACTCGCGCTTTTCTTTGCTTTGTCCTTTGTATTCCGGCCTGAACCGCTTTGATACAGATTTGTAAGAAGCGAGAGAACTCAAGGAGGAAATATCTTGTCATGGCTCTTTTGTACGGCATCTCTGACCGTCCCTTCCTGCAGCAACTGAAAGGGGACAGGCCATCCACCGCGTTCCCTCGAGCTGCCGTGCCCGGACTCGCCTTTCTCGGACTCTGCCTCCTTGTGGCATTGGATGCTACTCGAACCGTCGACTGGTATAGTCAGACCTTGGCATGTTCTGTCGTGCCACCTTGGCTGGATGTCCTGGCCTTCTTAGTGACTCTGCTAGGTAACCCGTTCATCACTGGGGGAGTTGCTGTGGTCTTTGCCCTCCGGGGCTGGCAGTCCCGGGGGAAACCAGGACTGGTGCCCTTATTGCTTTTTGTCGGGGTCGCTATTGAAGCAGTGTTGAAATACGTACTGCCCCATCCGGGTCCACCTCCGGAGTTTTCCCATCCATTAGCACTCCCGCCCATACTACATATGATGACTGTTCCCTTCCAATTGCATCTCAATACCCCGTACTCTTTTCCTAGTGGGCACATGCTGCGCACGACGTTTCTGGTTGGGCTGTTCTGTGCTTACCGCCCGCGCTGGTGCTGGGTAGGCTGGGTGGTACTTGGAGCGATGGCCGGTACACGGTTATATCTCAATGCACATTGGCTGAGCGATGTCGGCGGGGGATTGTTATTGGGACTGAGCCTGGCGGCGATAGCAGTAGGTATCGAGGAGAGCCGGCCTGATCCGGCGAACAGGAACGTATCTCAAGAGATGTCGACTGGGCCTAGTACAACCCGAGCAGCTGAGCAAGGTCAGCCCGCCCAGTCTTTGCGAAGTTTGGTGATGAGGTAGTTCAGGTGGTATTCCATGAGTGTAAGGGTTTGAGGTTCCAATTTGGAACTTCAGGAAAAATTTTCACTCGCTACGGGTCTGATGCCCCGAAGCTTGCTTCGTTCTAATAACTCCTTAGAGTTGATGCCTCGCGCTTGCTGCGAGGTAGTTCACTTCTGTTTCTCCTCAAGCTCGGTCCAGCGTGCATAGAGCTGCTCCACAGCCGCTCGCGCCGCTTCGAGCGCTTGGTAGCGTTCCTGTAACGCGCTCGGATTGGCCGCTACCGTTGGATCTTCAAGGGCGCGCTGACAGAGACTGACCGTTTCTTCTGCCGCAAGAATTTTCTCTTCCATTTGCTCCCACTCTCGCTTCTCTTGAGAAGTTAGTCGCGGTGCGCGCTTGGTATCTCGTGGTGATGTCTTAGGCGCTGGGACACGAACCTCGGGGCTGGATTTCTTTCGCTCTGTTTCCCACTGCGCATAGTCAGCATAGAAAAGCCCTTGGCCACTCCCGTCCAGCGCCAGCAGCACTGTTGACACACGATCCAACAGGAAACGATCATGAGTGACGAGTACCAACGCCCCAGGAAACTCCATGAGGCTTTCTTCAAGTACTTCCAAAGTTGGAATATCAAGGTCGTTGGTTGGCTCATCGAGAATCAACACATCAGCAGGGTGCAGCATGAGGCGCGCAATCAGCACCCGGGCGTGCTCACCTCCTGAGAGATTACGTATGGGGGTTTCCAGTTGGTCAGACCGAAAGAGGAATCTGTTTGCCCACGATGCCACATGAATAGGTCGCCCACGATAAATAACTGTGTCACCGTCCGGCACGAGTGCCCGTTTAAGGGTCAGGTCTAGATTGAGCGCTTCGCGATCTTGCTCGAAGTAGACAATTTGTAGATTCTCAGCGCGTTCAATCTCGCCACTACTGGGTGCTAACGTTCCAGCGAGCAACTGCAGTAATGTCGTCTTACCGCTGCCGTTCGGCCCGAGCAGGCCGAGTCGCACCCCGGGAGTCAGGGTCAGTTCTATTTCCTTGAGGATGGAGTTTGTCACCAAAGGTTTTGCTGAGCTTCTTTGTTACCAAGAGTTTCTTGGTCTTCCGTTCTGAGGCAGTGAAATCGATCGTTGCCCGAGTATCGACCATCCGCGTCTGTAAGTCTTCCAGCTCTTGCATACTCTGTGCGGCGGCTTTGATACGAGCCTGCGCCTTGGTCGTGCGCGCCTTTGGGCCACGACGTAACCATTCGATCTCGCGGCGGACCGTGTTGGCGAGCGCGTCTTGATACGCGGCTTGGTTACGTAATGCCGCGTCTCTTTTCACCAGGAAATCGCTGTAGCGTCCCTCGCTCTCGAACAGACCGCCGGTATACCTACGGTTCAATTCGACGATGCGAGTAGTGACATTTTCTAAGAAGTAGCGATCATGACTGATGACCAGATATGCCAACGGCTCGGACTTGAGCAGGTTTTCGAGCCAGATAATACCGTCGACATCCAGATGATTGGTCGGCTCATCCATCAACAAAATTGCCGGAGCTGACACTACCTCACTCACGATTGCCAGTCGTTTCTTCCATCCACCTGAGAGTGAAGTCACTGTTTGTTTGAAGTCGGTAAATCCTGCACGCCCGAGAGTGACAGCGATCTTTCCCGCCTTATCGACTTCATCATCGTCCTCCACGGTAAAGGTTTCGTTTAGCACATCCTCCACTGTCAAATTTGTGGGAAAGACAGGGTCCTGGGGCACATAGCCAACTCGCGTCAATCGACGCAGCGATCGGGTTCCACTATCCGGTTCTTCCACGCCGGCGAGAATTTTCAGGAAGGTGGATTTTCCAGCCCCGTTCGGTCCAATCAGACCGACGCGATCGCCCTCGCTTAGGCCAAAGGAAAGCCTGGTAAAGAGAACCTGTGCGCCGAAGGCTTTGCTAATCGCCTCGCAACTGAGTAATACCGATCGACTCATGGAATATCGAGTCCTCGCTCGTAGTCAACTGCTATCAACGCTTGCTTTTGTGCACGGGTCAGGGCTTTGATGCGATGCTCCTGTACGAGCGCGTCACTCCACGAGTCAACCTCGCGTACCCAACACAATGTCACTGGCAGATGGGACCGTGTGTATTTGGAAGCCTGTCCGGACTGATGCTGCTGCAAACGCCGTACAAGGTCTTTTGTGCTACCTGTATAAAACGATCCGTTACTACAACGGAGAATGTAGACGAATGGCATGGGTGGATTATAGGGATCACAACAAGGCAGGGCTACATGTTGGTAGCCGTGTAGGTTGGGCTGAGCCGGGCGAAGCCCAACCTTTCCGAGATTGAGAGGGTGGGCAATGCTATGCTTTTGCCCACCCTCCCTTCCTTAAGGTGTCCCTTTTGCAGTTGGATAACAGACAAGAGTACAGCAACTGATGTTCACTCACCTGTCTTCCTTCGCCCAGCTTTCGTTGGGCGCTGCAGCCATCCTCACCTCCGCGCGCAGATGCTTGTACTTCCATTCGCCGTTGACCTTGACGTAATCGTCTTCGTATTTTACCGCCTGCCACTTCGCTTCATTATTCTTGCGAAACGTGAAAGGACCAAGGAAGTACCACGTTCCCTTTGCGTTGTTGCCATCGATTTCGATGATGGGGTTCATCACCATATGTTGTGAGAAGCTGATCATTTTCTGGAAACCTTGGAACAACTGACGAATCCCTGCGTGTCCCTGCGCTTTACCGAACCCTCCGGCTTCCCAAATACCGTCTTCCACAAAGAGGGTCGTAATTTTGGCCGGATTGTGATCATCGTCGCAGATCTCACAATAACGTGCTTTCAACTGTTTAATGGCTTCGAGGTCTTCCATCCGAGTTAATCGTCGTTCCAATTCAGCCATGTCCATAGGTCACCTCCTTTTGCTCGCACTTGATGGTTGAGCGTCTAATACGGGAGCCCAAGGGGTGCAAGACTCGCACTCCAGCGCTCCTGTTTACTCTACTGTCCCCACGACTTTACTTTCTTCCTGTATGTATCCTCACAACGAACGTTGATGATATTAACGTAACGGCTTTGCGCCGGGAGCAGCTCGCGGGTCGCGCCGACCCCAACGGCCGCGCTCGACGGTACTGAAAAATTCTTGGACCTCACGATTGAAAACCGCAGGTTCTTCGAGGTTAATCGCATGGCCAGTGCGTGGCTGCATAAACAACCCCGCAGTTGGAATCGTCCGTTTCAGGAAGACACTTGTTTCAATACATGGTTCATCTTCGTCACCAACCATCACCAAAGTTGGAATCGTGAGCTGTGAAAACTCTTTTGCAAAATCGTATAGCGACGGTCGTTCACCTTGAAAATTGCGCATAGTCATCGAGGATCCCTTCTCTGAATGCTGACTCAAGTGATCAACAGTTTCTTGCCAGCCACGTGGGTCCTTGTTCTGTAGTTGTACACGAGTGGGACTGATCCCCATTTCTTGGGCTACTACGCTCATTCCTGCGCTGAGAAACCTTTGTGCAACAACGGCGCATTGAGCTCTAAAATCCTCACGCTGTTCACGCGGAGAACCGCTCCCGACACCGGCAGCGACGAGCGCACTGGCCATCTCCGGATGTCGTAACGCGAATATCAGTGTGGCGTATGCTCCTTGGCTAAGTCCCACAATATGCGCTTTAGACACACCACAGTGGCGCATCACCGCACCAATATCATCTGCAAAGTGCGTGTAGGAGTATGCGGCATTATCATCTGGTACGTCTGACGGAGAATATCCTCGTGCTGCGTAGGTGATGCAGCGATAGTTGCGTGAGAAGTAACGCACTTGAGTTTCCCACTCGCGGTGGTCCGCCGCAAACTCGTGGACGAAGACAATAGGATATCCCGTTCCAGTTTCCTCGACGTAGAGCTTGACTCCGTTAGCATTAGCATATGACATACCGTCTCCAGATCTTCGTATGAGAATGATACTTACACACGTTCTCGACTATGTCGTAGGCTCGACATCCAACCGCACGACGACATTCTTTAGGGGGTCTGATGCAGCAGGATAGCGCTGCATTACCAGGGGATCGTGACCAGGAATGATATGACGGGCTGAAGAGGCAAGTCGTTCGACGGTTCGAAACGCATCAAGCGTCGCAGCGATATCTACCACGGCAATGAACGGACGATTGGTCTGCAGATTTTCATAATAATGGCTCGAATCAGAAGCGAGCACGACATGGCCGCGTTGGGTGTTGACTCGTACAACCTGTAACCCGGCAGTATGGCCAGGGGCAAAATGTAGAGAGAGCCCTGGTGCGAGATCTAGGTCGCCATCGTGGAGGTCCAGACGTTGTCGGAAATTTAAGCGTACGATGCCAACAATGTCTTCCTCCTCAAAACCGTGGGCAAAATACGGATAACGGATGTGACGGCCAGTGGCGAAGGCGAGTTCCTTTTCTTGTAGATGAAAGCGCGCGTGTGGGAGTTTATGGAAATTGCCGACGTGATCGTAATGCAAGTGTGTGAGCACGACATCAGTCACCGCATCAGGATCAATATCGAGCAGTCGTAAACTGTCGATCGGACAGCGGAGAAACGTTCGTTTACGCCGGGCAGCGACTTCGGCAGTAAAGCCAGTGTCAACGAGAAAAACGCGATCTAGTCCGACCACGACCCAGGTGAAATAGTCCATCGGCATCGGACCGTCGTGCGGATCGCCACCGATAAAATGGTCCGCCCGTCGGGCTTCACGGGTGGCATATCGAATTGCGTAGATTTTGTATTCAGGGATCTTGTTGGACATGGTTCGATTCTCCTTCGTGCTACCATATGCGATAGCTGAGTCCAAAAATCTCCTACGCCTTTCCTTTTCCATCCCGCTCTATCGATGCTTTGAGCCGTTCGGTATCAACTGCAATCTGCACGTCGGCACGTTCTTGTTGCAGGAGCATCGCTGAACGCGAATCGCGATCGCCCCAGCCGCGGTTCAGTGCCGCGGTTAATTCATCAAGCGCAAGGTTCGCCATCGGCATCGGTACGTGCAACTCACGCCCAAGCGCAGTTGCGAGGGTCACATCCTTATGTGCCAGCCGCAGAGCAAAGGCTGGCGGGTCATAGGTATTGGGCAGGAAGTGGTTTGCCAAACTATCGAACGTTCGCATCCGCCCCAGCGCACCTTGTCGTACCGCTTCCCAAAGGGTCAGTGGCTCTACTCCGGCTTTCACACCCATGGTGAAGACCTCGGAGAGCACACGATTCATCGCATACCCCGCGCAGTTATGTACGAGCTTGGCGACAGTGGCCGAACCGATCGGTCCGACGTATCGTGCCTGGTCACCAATTGCGTCAAGCACAGGTTTGAAGCGATCAAACGTGGCTCTGTCGCCACCTACCCAAATCGCGAGCTTACCGGTGGCAGCTCCGCGCGGACCACCACTGACCGGTGCATCGAGCATCTGGACACCACGTGCTGCAAATGCAGCATTGATACGACGGACAACGTCAGGAGAGTTGGTCGACAAATCGAAATATGCGCTCCCGGTAGGCATCCCGCCGAGTAACCCCCCTTCTCCCGAAGCGATGAGTTCGACCTCCACTGGTCCAGGCAACGAGGTAAACACCACTTCTGAAGTAGCAGCAACATAGTGCGGTGACTCAGCCAAAACTGCACCATTAGTAATCAGCTCGGCTGCTGCCTCGCGTCGCACGTCATACACGACAAGCTGATGGCCTGCCTTCTGCAAATTAGCCGCCATCTTCGCTCCCATCGTGCCAAGTCCGATGAAGCCCACCTTCATGATCATCTCCATTTTTAGACTACATGGGATGTTTGTCCCGCGTGTTATTGCTGCTCTAGAATATCCTGAGCGATGGTGGCAGCGGTCATTGCCGTCGGCCATCCAGAGTAAAAAGCCAGGTGAGTAATCAGCTCTCCAAGTTCTTCCTTGGTGACGCCATTCTCAAGTGCACGGGCGATATGGACGCGTAGCTGTTCGGGTCGATAGGTGGCCATGAGTGCGGCCACAGTGATCAAACTACGGTCGCGTTTTGAGAGTCCCGGACGTTCCCATACATCGCCGAAGACGACTTTTTCAGTGAGATCAATCAGTTTTGGTGCAACTTTGCGGACTTTCTCGCGTGCAGCGGCCACTGCTGGTGATGGTACTGTTGCCATGGATTCCCTCCTTATAATGTCGATTAGATGGCCAGCTCTAGCACTTCGCGCGACGAGAGGCCAGGGGAATCTTGTCAGACCAGACATCGTGCGTAGAGATGCGACATGTCACATCTCTACGACCTATAGTTCATACTGAGGCGGACCGTGGGATATCAAGCGTCGTAACGCGTCGCAGCTCGCGTCGATGTTTGCCATCGGCGAATGGCGTGGCTCGGTGCATAGTGGCGCGATTGTCCCAGATCACCAGGTCACCCTCACGCCAGACATGGCGATAGACAAATTGCGGCTGAGTAGCGTGCTCGATGAGTTCGCGGAGTAACAATCGGCCCTCGGGTACCGGCCAATCAATGATGCGTGACGCATGCGAGGCAACGTATAATGACTTGCGTCCTGAATCAGGAAACGTGCGAATAAGTGGATGCACTGCGCCTTTGAGGATTTCTTGTTCTTTCTCAGAAAATTCAAAACCTAGAACATGGCGCGAATAGGCAATCGAGTGGTGGACGCGGAGTCCGTTAAGCTGCTCTTTCATCTCCTGCGGTAACGCATCGTAGGCCGCGCGCATATCGGCGAACTGGGTGTCGGCGCCGACCGGAGGGATAACTTTGGCCGAGAGCATCGAGTAACGACCTGGCGGATTCTGGAACGACGCATCGGTGTGCCACAAACGATTCCCGAGCCCGTACATGCGACGACGATCGTCAGACTTCAAAATATCCCCAGTTTCGTCAAGATTGGAAATATCGGCTAACGCTTCGTTTCCGAGGCGACTCTTTTGCAAAGCGCTGATCCCGGTCTTCGTATGCAGCTCGCCGTCGAAACGTTGGGCAAAGGCAATGTGCTCGTCATCACTAAGGAACTGATCATGAAACACAAGCACTGCATATTGGTCCATACCGGCGCGAATCTGCTCAAGCGTTTCACGATCATGAACATCACGCAGTTTGATTGGGCTTACTTCAGCGACAAAACATGGGTGCAATTTGTGGAATATCAGCGCCATACATATGTTTCCTTATAAAGCAAAATAGAGACGAGCATCTTGCTAGCTCGTCTCTTATCACTTTACCGGCGCGAAGCTGTGCGTCGGGTTTTTTTGCTTACCGAGCGCGTGCGTTTCTGTCGTTGCTGGCGAGACTGTTGAGGGGTTATCGGCCCGACGAGCAGAGCGGGCTTTGCTGATAGCTGGTCGAACTTTGTGTAGCAACGCGAGTCTTCAGCTGGGCGAGCTCGTAGCACGAGTCTTTTTAGCAGCTGAACGAGTCTTTGCTGTGCAGCTGTTCGGGTCTTGGTGAGCAGTCGCAGCGACCTCTTCTAGTCCAGCCGGACGCGCTTTTTGCCGAACGCTGCGGGTTTTTCTGGGAGCTGGAGGTTCTCCTTGAACCCCTATTTCCATTTGCGGTGGGCGAGTCGGGGTAGGCACTCGTGTTTTGCTTAGTGGGACACTGAAATGGACGATGACTGGCCGCGCCCCGACAAAAGTGCGCTCGGCTTCGATATGCAGAGTGTTTCGATCTTTGCCGTCGAGCCACCAGCGACGAACTGTTGCACGCACTGTTGCAGCTGTATCTCGAGCAAGGGTGTCAAACTGAGCAGTCTCTTGAGTACGCATCCGTTACCCCTATTTCTATCTATATTACCTGTGAGTGTCGTTACTTCAAGCCCCTATGGGACTCAAACTGCACACTTTTCCAGGCCATTGGAAAAGGCCTCGTGCACTCTACTTTTTAGCCACAGTAGTTCATATGAAAATTAGTGCCGCAAATTCGCCAGTTAAAGAGGGAATATAGGGGGATTACAGATCTACGGAAAACGTTGCTAGGACTCCTCGTTGGGGCAAAATGGGTCACTTCCATACGTGATGTGCAATGTCAGCAACTAGACGCAGCTTTGCCTCTTGGGTCGCGTCGGGAATCGGGTTTCCGTCCCATACCGTGCCAAAGCCGCATTGTGTGGATAGTGCAAGCTGCTCACGGGGAAAATAACGACTCGCTTCATCAATCCGTTTTATAATCGCGTCTATTGGTTCAGAGTTCAGTGCGTTTGCTGGAGATAAGTCCAAGAACCACGTCCTTGTCAGTCGGAATATCGCGGAGCGGCTCGAATGAGCCAGACCGCCAATCGTCATACTCGAGAAGAAAGCTGGCATAATTCTTTGCACGTTTGAAAACCTGTTGGGCAATCGCCTCGTAACCCCCCTCGCCGACATAATAACCTTTGTTGTTGCCGCGACAGACGTGCAGGCCGAAAGTGACACCAGGGACATCGGCAACGGCATTAAGAAGATCGATGCCCTCTGTCAGCAGTCGCGCAGGGTCCATGCCACGGTCAGCAAAGTCCTGCTTCCTACGGTCAGGATCACAGAGCATGCCGAGTTCAGGGGCATCAATTTGGATGTACTGGCAGCCAAGGGCGGACAACTCTTGGGCTTCTTGTCGTACGATAGCGGTAGCGTCAGCAAACAGATCGAATGGATCAGGATAAGCATCACGAGAAAACTCCGGTGACCAGCGCAACGTCAACATCAATGGGCTGGGAAGAGTAACCTTGAGGGGCTTTTTGGCGCGGGCGCGGGCATAGGAAAACTCCTCGGCGGTCAATGAACGGATGCGCTGAATCTTTTCGACCACTGCATATTGGACTTGAATATTCGTCTCTTCACCTTTGGTCCCCTGTTCGTGTGGTTTGCGCCAGACACGTGAGAAGGCGGGGATCACTTTTACTCCAGTGATAACGTCGGTTAGGGGTGCAATAAAATGGGTACGTCGCATCTCGCCGTCGGTCACGACATCGACCCCGCATCGCTCCTGTAATGCGATCATTTCATCAACTGCACGGTCCTCGATTCGTTTGAATTCCCACGTGCTAAGCTGTTTTGTTTCCCATGCTTTGCGAGCATCTTTGAGATATTGGGGGCGTAACATCGAGCCGATGACTTCGGCATGATATTTTTGTGCCATAATAGTCTTTGCTCCTCAGCGGTGAGATTTCTGGGCGCTTACTTGTTGCGTGGGTGCGCAACATTATAGTCCCGAATTGCCTTGAGAACGGCATTACTCGACTTCTCCATCAACTCGACTTGATTGGCCTGGACTCGGTCTGCCGACGCCTGTAGGGGGCGAATCAAACCCTGTGTATGCGGCATCACATAACGCGCGAGCATCTCGTAACTGCGCAGCGATAAATCGCGAGGCACCCAATCATGGGCAAAACACAACAACGTCCCGAAACCTCCTGAGAGTTTCTGTAAGCGCTCGATCTTTGCAAGCGCATCGTCTGGGGTTCCAAAGATTCCTCCACCATGTTCATCAAGCACGCGGGCGGCTTCGTAACCATCGGCAAACGGCTTACGTTTCGGGGTACCAAGGATACCAACGATGTAATCGTTCTGCCATTGTTTGAGCCCGTCGGCGACTTCACGCCAGGCTTGCTCCTTTGAAGTAGACAAGTGAATGGGCATGACGATACGCCAGTTGGCACGGTCAAGCCGTTGCCCATGTTCACGTGCAGACGTCTCACCAAAGTTCCATTGGGTTGGCAGTGCGGTTAGTCCTTCCTCAAGATATGAAGCCAGTGACAGCACGCCAACACCATACTTGCCTGCAGTTTGCATTCCTGAAGGAGAGATTGTCGAGGCGACAGCTACAGGGATCTGCTCTTGCAGTGGTCGTATTTGTAAAGCTGCCTCTCGCAGGATGAACCACTCGCTTTCGGCACTGACCGGTTCATGTCCATTGAGCAAACGGAGAATGACGCCAAGACCTTCGTCCATGCGTTGCCGTTGAGTCATCGGGTCGATTCCCAGCATAACGGCGTCTGACGGTAAGGCTCCCGGACCGACGCCAAGAATCGCGCGACCATGACTCAGATGATCAAGGTGTACCATACGTTGGGCGACATGAAACGGGTGATGATAGGGGACCGAAATCACTCCGGTACCAAGACCGATGCGGTGGGTCCGTTCTGCAGCAGCGACGAGGAACATTTCTGGCGAGCCAATCGTTTCCCAGCCAGCGGAGTGATGTTCACCAACCCAGAACTCATCATAATGTAGTCGGTCTACCCAAGTCGCGAGTTCAAGGTCGCGTTGGAATTGTAGGGTAGGGTGTTCACCAATAGGATGATGCGGGGCAAGGAAAACGCCAAAGCCGAGTCGTTGCGGCATGTATACCTCCGTTCTTTGTTAAAAAATAAGTATTGATTTCGTCATTGGACGCTCACGGTATGCCAGGTCCCAGCGCGCGAGATGTTGCCATTGCGGGTCGATCTCTACTTTACCAAAGCGGGCAAATTGTAGCGCCGCAGCGAGCGTACAATCGGCTATCGAGGGACGATCTCCGGCAACAAACGCACGTCCATCAGACAGACGCTGATCGATGAGCCGAGCTGCTTCTGGCAGTATTTTGCGAAAGTGCTCGGCTAGTGGAGGATTCGGCGGTAAACCAATCGGGGAGTTCGTAGCGTGAATAATCCGGCCAATCGGTGCGAGTATCCCAAGCTCAATAATCCGTTCGAGTTCCCGCACTCGTGCGCGTTCGATTGCCGTACGACCAATGAGAGGAGGTTCAGGATACATATCCTCTAGGTACTCAATAATCGCCAATGACTCAGTGAGGCATGCCCCATCGTCGAGTTCGAGTATCGGGAGTCTCCCCAATGGATTGCGAGCCAAATGCTCTGGTTGTCGTTGTTCCCCTTTTGGAATATTGAGGCTCACCTGCTCGATAGGAATCTCTTTGCCACTAGCAGCTTTTTCGGCCAGGTATAAACGTACTCTGGTAGGATTAGGCGCGACTTGGAACATATACAATTTCATGGCTGCTCCTTCGTTGTCTGTCCGCCTTTACTTTTCGATCGGCGTATCTGTTGCTCTGCCCCATTCATTCCATGATCCGTCGTAACTCTTGACGTGGGGGTAGCCGAGTAACTGCGTCAGAACAAACCAGGTGTGAGCAGATCGCACACCGATAGCACAGTACGTGATAGCCTCTTTCTCTGGGGTTGCACCTTGGGAGCTGTAAACGGATTGTAACTCCTCAAATGATTTGAAGCTCCCATCAGCGACATTAAAGCTCTGCTCATAGTACAGATGCGTTGCCCCTGGAATATGTCCACTACGTTCATTTTCTTTGGCTGGTTCCATCATGAACCATTCCCCACGGTATTCTTGGGGGGTGCGAACATCGAGCAGCACTCGTGATGACTTCGACATTGCGTTTTGTACCTCGGCACGTGAGGCACGAATAGAAGAATCCAGCTGCCCGACGATGTAGGTGGTTGGCGTGATCGTTGGGGGTTCCGTACTAACAGGGCGATGTTCGGCTATCCATTTGGCACGAGTACCGTTGAGTGCGCGCACATCACGATGACCGAACAACTTAAAATACCAAACTACCCACGGGGCAACTGCTGGATGGCCACTACAAGCGATAACTGTCGTATCATTGGAGATTCCTGCCTGGCCAAATAAGGCAGCTACCGCAGTGGGCTCTGTCACGATCCGTTGGTTTGGTTGCAGTATGGTAGCGAACGCGTTCCAGAAGACCGCACCAGGAATGTGACCAGCGTTATAGGCCGTAGGGTCGAGGTCCACATCGATGATCCGCAGTTTGGGGTCGCGAAGATGATCCTCCAGCCATTGCGTTTCTACTACGACTTCGGGATGTGCATAGCCAGCCATTGTTAGTCCCTTCTCTTGGAATAAGTCTCTGCGACCGATCACACCAACATGCCGCCACCATCGATCGTCAGTGTAATTCCCGTGACATAGCCGTTTCTCATCAGAAACAACACTGCGTCAGCAACATCTTCGGCTGTGCCGATACGTTTGACCGGGAGGCGCGCGGCAGCAGCGGCGAGAACTTCGTTCTTCTGGGACCCTAATAGTGAGTCCAGCAGCGGAGTATCAACGTATCCAGGCTCAATGGTGTTGACACGGATTGGCGCTAGATCGATAGCCAGCGCCCGAGCAAACGCTTCAACTGCACCGCACGATGCCGATGCAACTGAGGCTCCTGCTAGCGGCCGCCACGCAGCAGTCCCAGACATGAAGGTAATCGATCCACCTGCTCGTATCTTCGGTGCGGCATACTTCGCAGCATAGAGTGCACCCCAAAAGCGGGTATCCATTGCTGGACGAAGAGTGGGACTATCAGGTTTGAGCTTCTTGTCAGAGACCAAGGTTCCAGCCGTAATGAACACATGATCCACATGCGTCAAGTCCTGAAAAAATTTTTGCGTGCCGACTTCATCAGCCACATCGAGCATTACCGTACGAACGTCTGTTCCAAGTTCGGCTTGCGCACGCTGAAGTTTCTCCGTTGATCGTCCCAGTAACGATCACCTGCGCACCTTCAGTTTTCGCAGCCTTTGCTGTGGCAAGACCAATGCCTGTACTTCCCCCCAGAATAACGACGAGTGAATTCTTTAGCGTCATGATGACATGAATCCTTTCGCGTGAAATCAGTTCCGCAGATCGCTTACCACTCTCCCGGTTGCAAACCCAGTCCCCTACGCGTTCCGCCTGAATCGAGGTACCTGCAGGCCATTTCCTGCCGTCTCCCACACCAGCGAAACTTTCATGCCAATATGAATGTCATCAGGTGCCACATCTATAACGTTACTTACGAGACGTACGTGGTCACATTCTGGGAAATCAACAATCACGACATTGTACGGGATTATCGAGGCAACTGCGGGGTGGGCAGGATGGTGCACGATGGTGAAGCTGAACACGACACCGACTTCGGGAGCTAGTATCCATTCGACCTCGAAGGAACGACAGGCAGAACATACCGGCCCTGGAGGATGGCGAAAACGTTTGCAAATCGCACAACGCTGGAATCGTAGCTCATGTTGTTGGCAATAATTCCAAAATACCTGGTCGTCGATAGAAGGCTGTGGTCCCGATATTTCTGGTGGAAAATAACTCCTGGGCTGGTCCGATCCCGGAACGCCAAAGAATAGCTGGCGAGTGAATAGCGCCTGCACAGAGCACGATCTCGCGAGCGTGCTGTAGTGTCCATCCGGCAGTTGTCTGGACTCGCACCCCTACAGCTTTCTTCCCCTCAAACGTGATCCGATCTACGAGTGCATGGCCTAGGATTGTCAGGTTGGGGCGGTTGCGGGCGGGCTCCAGGTAGGCATCATTCGTGGACACGCGGGCTTCCGCCCGGCGGTTCATTGCCCAGGGTGACACGCCCGTGCTCTGAGGCGCGTTGTGATCGTCCGACCAACCGTAGCCCAACTCAAGGGCTACGGTGCGGAAAGCCTGATCCACTGTTCCCCATTGCTTGACGGGCGCGCGATAAATCGGAATGGGGCCGCCACGGCCATGATACGGTGCATCGCCAAAGTTGATGTCATCTTCCAGGCGGATGAATGAGGGAAGCACCTCGGCACTTGACCAGCCGGTACATCCGAGTTCCGCCCAGCGGTCAAAGTCCTCCAGTATACCTCGAATCGCAACCTGAGCGTTGATGACCGAACTCCCGCCCACGCCACGACCCCGGAGGTAAAGCCGAGGAGCCTGTATTTCGGTACGTCGGGCTAAGAGTCCTGGCCAATGGTAGCGCTCGTTGGAAAATAAGGGAAAGTGATTCGCGCTGCGGATCTCTGGCGGCGTGTCGGCTGAACGGTAATCCGATCCAGCTTCTAAAAGTAGGACCGACACTGCGGGATCTTCCGACAAGCGAGCTGCGAGTGTTGCCCCCGCCGAACCCGCACCAACAATAATGTAGTCGTATAGCATCAGCTCTCCCAACAATGTGAGGACGAGAACACAACAAAGCCGCTACTCGTAAGTAAGCATCACTTGCGCAGCCGAACGCCGCCGATCACCGTTTGCCGCCCAAACGAGACCTTTCGGGTTCTCCCAAACCGCAAGCGGGCGACGGTCACGAGCACGGCCTGGTTAGGTGCTCCTTCCTACCCGTGCTTTCATCAGATGGGAAAGGTTGGGGACTTGCAGTTCCAGACCGTCTGTCCGACCACGAAAATACCGCGCGTTTGCTTCCTCCGGGCCAAAGTCCCACACCTCACTAAACCCGAGCGCTTTCAGTCGGACCGCCAAACTCGCTGGGTCAAAGAAACTCAACCACGGTTCGTTCCGCGCCGCTGCGGCGGCCTTGGCCCCCACTAACGTGCGCCTATTTTCTTCGTCCAGACAGGATTCGTGTAAGAAATACTCGAACACAATCTCACTGCCTGGTGCCGCAGCTGCGACTGCGCGCAAAGTCTCGAACACCGCCTCTTCCGAAAGGAACACGGTGACACCAAGCCACGAAAAGAAAGTGGGCAACTCAGACCGATGCCCTCCCACTCGCAGCCCTTCGGTTAAGGTTTGGCGCTCAAAATTGATGGGCACGAAGGTGAGATGGTCGGGGAGCGATACGTTTAATGCCCCTAAGCGTGCCCGTTTCCATTGCTGGGTTGCTGGATGATCCACCTCAAAGACGCGCACGATCCCTGCAAGGTCGCGGCGGCGGTAGGCAAAGGAATCCAGCCCCGCACCGAGGATGACATACTGCGTGATGCCACGGGCGAGGGCCTTCTCTAATTCGTCTTCAGCGTAGCG
This sequence comes from uncultured delta proteobacterium, assembly GCA_963733195.1. GTDB lineage: Bacteria > Desulfobacterota > Binatia > Bin18 > Bin18 > VGTJ01. Next base: position 18,826 of record CAVTCR010000032.1, on the reverse strand, counting down.
GATTCGCATCGTCATCACCGCACGGGTGTAGCGGAGGAGCCTTTGCGCGCGCTCAAGGCCGAGACCCCGAGCGAGTTCGGCCAGCAGCGCGTCCTGCGTGCGCCGTAGGGCCGCTTCGGTTTCGGCTCCACTGAAGTACAGCGCTAAGTCGTCTCGCAGCACCTTGGGCTCACCGTCATAGAATAGGTGAGCGGCACGTGCCAGCGCCGAAACTATGGCTGTTTGGCTCGGTTGTCCTTCTTCCATACGCTTCCTTTCCAGTCTCTGAGTTGAGTCTCTGAAGCACCTAACGCCGCTGCTCACCCGCCGCGGCCCCACTGTGTCCTCTCACATTTACTCAGAACCGCTCGCGGGCCGCGGTCGGGGTGGAGCAGCTCAGTTAGGCGCCACCTCACTCCAGCGGTTGGTCAGGTAGTTGTGCACCATGCCAAACACCGACAACCCAGACAATCTCACCTTCACGGCGATAGAAAAAGCGGTAGGGTGCAATAATCACCTCACGGTAGGGTAATTCAGGAAACTCAAGGATGACGCGGCCTGAGTTGGGAAACCGTTGGAGCCGGCGCAACACCCGCTCTGCTCGACGGCGAAACTGACCCGCGGCCGTCGGGTTATCACGGCGGATGTACGCCACAGCGGCCAGAAACTGCACCCGAGCAGAGGGCGTGAAGCGAACCGTCACAACTCTTCAGCCCCAAGCAGTGCATCAGCTTCGGCCAACACCGTGGCGAGGTCATAGCCTTTCCCTTCGGCAATCTCTTTCTCGCCGCGAGCCAGGAGCCGAAGCAGTTGCCGTTCATGTTCAGCCTGCTGGTACACCTCCGCACTGAGGAGGACCGCTGCAGCGCGTCCCCGCTGGGTAATAACCAGCGGCTCTTTCGAGCGGCACACACGCTTGAGTACAGCGGCTGCGTCTTGGCGTAAATCTGTCACGGGCAGAATGTTGGGGAGCTTTGCCATGGGAACCCTCTAGAGCACTGTTAAACGTATTGGTAAGCGTATCTCCAAAGGCACCAACCTGCAACCCTCCTCTGCTCCTGTTCTGAAGGGGTGTGCGTTCACCGGTCAGACTTGCGTCGAATGCTAGAAGTGGAGTAAGAGAACGCCCAGTATGGAACGCCCCCCGCCAATTCCGGTCGAATTATGGGAGCAGATTCCGCCGCACGTGCAAGCAGTGCTCTGGGTGGTACTGGATCGGTATGAAGGACGGATTGCCAGTTTGGAAACGGAAGTGGCGGAGTTGAAAGCGCGGCTGAATCAATCGTCGCAGAACTCCTCTAAGCCACCGTCGAGTGATGGGCCGCACGTGAAGCGGAAACCACCCCATCCATCCTCAGGCCGGAAACGGGGCGGACAACCTGGACATCCTGCCCATCACCGCACGTTAGTGCCGGTGGACCAAGTGGATGAAGTGGTTGTCTGTACGCCGACGCACTGTCGGCGGTGCGGGCGAACGTTACAGGGAACGGATTCCCAGCCCCATCGTCATCAAGTGGTGGAACTCCCCCCCCCGGTGCCGCACGTGACGGAATATCAACAACAGCGATTAGCGTGTGAGCATTGTGGGATCTCGACGTGTGGGGAATTACCGGTCGGCGTTCCGTCGACTGGCTATGGTCCGCGTTTCACCAGTATTGTGGCGCTCTGTAGTGGAGCCTATCGGATGAGCAAACGCAGGATCGCGCATTTCAGTCGCGAAGTGTGGGGGATTCCCTTATCAATTGGCGAAGTCTGCGCGTTAGAACAAGTCGTGACACGGGCGGTGAGAGAGCCAGTCGATGACGTGCGTGACGCGGTGCGGTGGAGCGATACGAATGTGGATGAGACACGCTGGCGGGAAGCGAATCGGCGGGCGTGGTTATGGACGGTCGTCACGCCGCAGTCCAGTGTCTATGCCATTCGTCACTCACGTGGGGCAAAAGTCCTCAAGGAGTTGTTAGGGGAGGACTACGCCGGGATCATTGGCAGTGATCGGGCTAGAGCCTATGACTGTTATCCACTCCGTCAACGTCAATTGTGCTGGGCGCATCTGCGCAGAGATACACAGGCCATGATTGATCGGGGAGGGCTTGGTCGCAAAGTCGGCGAACAATTACTCGAACATGCGGACGTCCTCTTTGCGTGGCGGCGCTGGTTACGCGAGGGCAAATGGAGTCGGCGCACATGGCAAGTGCAGCTGGGAGGCTTACGCCGGTCGTTTCGCCAAGAGCTAGAGTGGGGCACGCGGGTGCGGTGTAAGAAAACCGCGGCGACGTGTCGAGAACTCTTAGCCAAAGAGCGCGCTTTATGGACTTTCGTGCGGATTCCGGAAATCTCGGAGACGAACAATAGTGCTGAGCGCAGCCTTCGCCATCCCGTGCAGTGGCGCAAGACCAGTTATGGCACGGCCAGTGAGCGCGGCAGTCGCTTTGTCGAGAGTATTCTCACCGTGCTCGCCACGTGTCAGCAACTCCAGCAAAATGCCTTTGCTTATCTCACCGCGTGTTGTCGTGCCTTTTCCCACAACGCGGTTCCCCCGGCATTGATTCCTCAACCGGGCTGACTCGCATTTCCCTAGCAGTCCATCCCGTGAACGCACACCTTTTCGATAATCAGTTCCACCGTCTTCCACCGCTCTTTCCTCGCCTTGTCGTAGCGCGTACGCACACCAGCCGCTCCCCATACTGCTCTCGCAGCTGCTTAGCACCGTCTTGATCCGGATGCAATGTTAATCTGGTCCGCATATTCTCGTCACCTGCCGCGCCTTACAGTCGATCCGCAGGACTGGCCACACCTCGACCGCCGCGGTTCAAGACATGCTTGTAGATCATGGTGGTGCTGACATCACGACGGCCGAGTAGCTCTTGAATCGTGCGAATATCATAACCCGCCTCCAAGAGAGGCGTGGCAAACGAGTGACGCAAAATGTGTGGATTGGCAGGTTTGGCGAGCCCCACCTTTCGAGCAGCTTCCCTCAATGCACGTTGCGGCACTGACTCATACAGATGGTGACGACGCTGAATTCCGGAGCGGGGATCAATGCTGAGATGCGACGCGGGGAATACCCATTGCCAGTGCCACTTACAGGCGGCGATGGGCTACTTGCGGTCTAAGACCTTTACGAACGTGACTATTCTAAAGCCTGAAGGTAAGACAACGAATATTGTGATAAGCCATTCTTCACCTTATTCACGCAAAAAGGAGAACACGGCATGGGTAACGGCAAATTACGCTTTGGTATGTGGTACGACTTCCGTAACCCGCCAAGCTATATAATGCGGCCTTCTTGCGGAACTCCGCTATTGAGGCACGGGGCATAGTAGACTATACGAAGCAGAAGCAAGACAAGGAGAAATCGATGCAAACCCCAGGTATGCTTTTGTTTACTGGTCAGGCAGGTGACAGCGTACAGCGTGCTGCGCAATACGCAAAAATGGCCGAAGATCGTGGCTTTCGCAATTTTCTTGTCACTGAAGCAGCTTCTGATGCTTTAGCCTTGACGCAACATGTGGCGAGCGTGACCTCGCGTATCCAGGTAGGTACAGGCATTTTCAATATCTTTCTCCATCCACCGCTTCAGGCCGCACTCCATGCACTGATGATTGATACGATCGCACCTGGTCGGTTGCTGCTCGGACTTGGCACGAGCCACGCGATGCTCAATCAAGCTTATGGCCTGCCGATGGATAAGCCGCTTACGGCGATGCGGATGTACGTAGACACTCTGCGCAGTGTGTTCCGTGGGGATCATCCTGGTCTATCGCAGATGGCGGCAGCCGGGCTCGCGGTGCCTCGGGCGCAACGTCATATTCCAGTCTTCTTGGCTGGAGTTTCACCGAAGAGTATCGAACTCACTGGTCGTGTGGCAGACGGCAGTATGCCTGCTCAATATAGCCCTCGCATGCTGAAGGAAGTGCTTGATGGCGTGGCTACGGGAGCGAAGAGTGCAGGTCGCGTGCCAAGCGATGTGACGATCGCTCCGATAGTGCACTGCTGTGTAGCGAATGATCGCGGCGTGGCGTTGCGATCAGCCCAACAACAACTTGCCTTCTATGGCAGTATGCCTTTCTACAATCGGATTTTTGCTCGTCACGGCTTTCAGCAAGAAGCTGAGCAAATCATGAGTGCAGCCGTAAAAGGGGACCGCCCTGGAGCTGTGGCGGCAGTGTCCGAGCGACTGGCAGAAGAATGTACGGTCATGGGCTCAGCGCAAGAGTGTGTGAAAAAGCTCGAAGCGTTTGAGAAAGCTGGAGCGTCATACGTGATTGTTTACCCCATGCCACTTGAGGGCGATCTCGATCGCAGTGTGCGTGCAGCGTTAGATGCGTTCGCGCGTTAGGTAGTTCGGCGCAATGATTTTGAAAGGAGGCTCTTATGGCTGGCGAACTGCAGGGTAAAGGGGCAATTGTAACCGGGGGAGCCTCGGGCATTGGGCGCGCTACTGTGCTCGCACTGGCCCAAGCTGGCGCAACCGTCGCGGTTTTAGACCGCGATGAAAATGGTGTCCATGCGACTGTCGCACTCGTTAAACAGTCGGGTGCTAACGCCATTGCGGTCCCCATGGATTTAGCAAAGACCACGGAGATTGCTCCGACTGTAGCGCGTGTGCTCGAACAACTTGGGCGGATCGATATTCTGATCAATTGTGCCGGTGTCACTGGTCGCTTTCAAACGTTACTCGAAATGGAAGAGCAGAATTGGGACTTTGTGCTGTCGGTGAACCTCAAGGCCGCGATGCTGTTGATGAAGCATGTCGCTCGACACATGATTGAGCGTGGGGGTGGAGGTCGGATCGTCAATATCAGTTCAAGTTCTGCTTTTCGGGCGCGAAACTCACCGATCGCCTATGCCAGCTCAAAAGCTGCGCTCGTCCAATTAACACGCAGCACCGCGGCAGAACTGGGGCCACATGATATTAACGTGAACGCCGTAGCACCGGGGATTACTGCCACGGCGATGACGCAAGTGATCGGTGATGCCGAGGCGCTGCAACGTGTTGCCTCGAGCGGACCGTTGGAGAATCTGTTTCACCGTGTGTCACAACCAGACGATGTTGCCGGAGCGATTCTCTTCTTATGTCTTCCAGCGAGTCGTCAGATTACCGGGCAGACAATTCATACGAGTGCTGGGGCGGTGGTCTAAGCGGCTGCGCAAGCATACCAAGACACGGATGGCTTTCCGTGCCCGTTGGCGGGCACAGCCCGCCCTACATGAGTGCGAGTGGGGTGTAGGGCAGGCTGCGCCTGCCGTCGAGTCGAGCATCACTCCGGCATGAACGACGGGCTGCCGGTTTTAGCAGTTTGGCCACCATCGGCGACGAACGCGGCACCAGTCACAAAAGATGCAAGGTCTGACGCGAGGAAGAGTACGACATTGGCGATTTCCTCGGGTTTCCCCAAGCGTCCAATTGGGATTGCCTCGTTAAACTTGTCGGCAAATCCTGGTATCTCCAAGGCGGGAGCAAGAAGTGGGGTATCAATCGCTCCAGGACAAACACAATTCGCCCGGATGCCAGACCGCGCATACTCGATCGCAATCACACGGGTAAGATTGATGACTCCGGCTTTGGCAGCATTATAGCCAGCAATTCCGTAGTCTCCCCGCAGCCCTGATATCGACGCCGTGTTAACGATCGCTCCCCCTCCGTGTGCGCGCATGGCGGGAATCGCGCGTTTGATCGTACGAAAGACGGCATTCAGACCGACATCAATCATGTGGTTCCACACTTCATCTTCGACATCAGCGGCACGTGTCATGACTTGGCCACTTTTTGGTGCGACAGGTAAACCGAACGCGTTGTTATGGAGAAAATCGAGTCGTGCGAACGTGCTTGTCGTTCGGCTAATCATCATGTCGAGGTCCGCGGGTTTGGTGACGTCGGCAACAATGCTGAGGGCTTTGCCTCCTGCAGCCGTGATCTCGGCAACAACTTTGTTGGCGTTCTCGCCATTGATATCGGCGACAGCGATAGCACCGCCGCGCGCTGCAAAACCAATTGCGGTTGCACGCCCAATTCCTGAACCTCCGCCGGTGATGAGTCCGACTTTACCATCGAAACGCATGTTCATATCCTCCTGGTTTTGTTGACCTTCGTGAAAAGATCGCCTTTGTAACTTTCCCTTCTTTTATGTCCCTGAACTTTGTGAGCATTGCTGACCAGCCATAAATCTCGGCCAGCATTTGCCGTGCTTCTGCTGTTCTTCCTTCTTACTGCCACACCGAAACACATCAGTTCTTCTCTGTGAAAATCTGAACCGAAAACTGAACGTTAACCTGAACAATTCGCCTATCTCTGAACCGTAGCCAGTAATAGTCTATTTCCCAGACGAGGATAATCACTTCCAACCAAGGCGTCGCGCGGGGGCTACGGATGTTTCCAACGATGTGTTTTCTCGTGTGAACATTCCATGACTTCAGTTCGACTACGTCAGCCTCAAAGGGCTGAACTTTGATAACACTCCCATATTTGGGAGGAAAGAAGGAGGGAGATCTATCGATGGCTAATCGTCTTGCAGCAGAATTCGTCGAGGCCGCGTGGCTGGTGAGAAATGAGACGGGCCTCCGTAACCCGTTAGAGGCGTCTCCACCGCCAACAGGACAAAGTGAGTAGGGATTCAGTTCTAACGTTTACAGGCAAAAAATCTTTTATGTAAGGAGACGAGCTATGGCTACCAATCTGTTGGAACTCACGAAGAGTTATTTCACGCCTGATCTGATCCAGAAGGTCAGCACGCTGGTAGGCGAGAATCCAACCACAACCCAGAAAGCCATCGAGGGGACCATCCCCACGCTGCTTGCGGGGCTGGCAAACTGCGCCTCATCAGGAACTGGGACGACACAACTCTCGAACCTGCTTAATCAAGGTGATTACGGGAGTCTGCTCAACAACATCCCTAGCCTGTTGGGGGGAGGCAGCGGCACCCAAGATCTGTTGAGTTCAGGCCGGACAATTCTCAGCACGCTATTCGGCGGCAAACTTAGCGCCGTGATTAACCTTATTGCGAATTTCAGTGGCATCAAAAGCAACTCCGCTTCGTCGCTCCTGAGCCTTATGGCCCCTATGTTGTTAGGGGTGTTGAGTAAAGAACAAGCTGCGCAGGGACTAGGTTCGGCCGGCCTCACCAGTTTATTGCTGGGCCAAAAGGATTTCATTTCCAGGCTGGCCCCGGCAGGATTAGCTAGTACTCTGGGGTTAAACAGTTTGGCAGATCTGGGTTCTAATCTGACCCGTCCGGCACCCCGTGCGGCTTCTGCGGCGGTGAGAGAGAAAAATTCGCTGTGGCGGTGGTTAGTGCCGGCGCTCGGCCTCCTAGTCTTGGGGCTTCTCTATTCCTTTTGGGGAGGCGGCTCTGCGGTCAGACAGTCGCTCGCCAACATCACACTCCCGGGAGGGGTAGCGCTGGCCCTTGCCAGAAAATTCCTTTAACTACAACCTCGCTAAGTTTCTAGCAGATGCCACCCCCACGATGGCCCCCAAGGCTTTTGTCTTCGACCAGTTGAACTTCGAATCTGGGACGACGACGTTGACGCCGGAGTCTAGGCAGACGGTGGCGGACTTGGCTTCCATCCTCAAGGCCTACCCCTCCACGGTCGTGCGGCTAGAGGGGCACACGGACAATACGGGGGATGCTGGGGAGAATAAGAAGTTGTCTCAGGCCCGAGCCGAGGCGGTGAAAGAGTCGCTGACCAGAAGCGGGATCGACGTGAGTCGTGTAACAACCGTGGGTTATGGTCAGGAGAGACCGATCGCCTCCAATGATACAGAAGCAGGCAAAGCAACGAACCGTCGGTTGGAACTCGCCGTAGTGCAGAAGTGAAGGCAACTCTAGAAAGGCCGTTTCACCATACTTAGAAGGAGAAAACTCATGTCAAAGCAAACAGACTACACTCCCGAAGAATGGAAAGCCATCTCCACCGCGCCCATGCTGGCGGGCTTGGCAGTGACGGTGTCGGATCTCAGCGGTCCGATCGGGACTATGAAGGAAGCGCTCGCCGTTGCCAAAGGAGTGGCGCAAACCGCTGAGAGCACCTCCAGTGAGATCATCAAGGCTCTGGCGGAAGGGATGCGGGCACAGGGAAGCAGACCAGAGATGCCAGATTTACCGAGGAACCAGGAGGAGGCGCGTGCCGCGCTGATCAACGCCTGTAAGCAAGCAGCGGCGGTAGTGGCGCAGAAATCGCCGACCGAGGCCGAGGAGTATAAGCGCTGGTTAGTGTCGATGGCACAGAAGACCGCGGAAGCTGCCAAGGAAGGCGGCATCCTAGGCATCGGTGGCACGCGGGTGAGCGAGTGGGAGGCCACAGCGATCAAGGAACTCGCAACTACCTTAGGTGTTAGTGTGTAATCGGAACCGTTGTACTTGCTCTAAATCGGACCGCATGGGGTTGCTGCATTTCCGGGCAGAAATCCCTCGCGCGCAGCGCGGCCCCTCCTTCGACAAAGCTCAAGACAGGCTTTGCGAAGGAGGCATTTGGGTCCTCTCCTTTAACAAAGAGGGGACAGGGAGGATCTATCGTTCTCTGTCCCTAAATCTATCACCGTGTCTCTGTTATCGTTAGCCTTCAACTCAGTGATGCGAGTTGCATACGTGGAAGCAGTTGGGGAGTAGATCGAGACGGAATCTGAGTCAATAACGGCTGCTCCGCCGAGTTCGAGATCAGATAGGGTATTAAGGGGAGGAAGACGGCAACTGATCAGAGGGGCGCATGAGGAGCGTACGTGACGTGACACTTGTGACTATCACTCTCAGTGCAGCGCTCTCTTCCTTATTTCTGATAATCCCTCAGGAAACCCTGTGTAACAACCCGCAAGCAAGCGGCTCCGTGGGGGTGGGGGTGGGTAGAGCGCACTTACTCGCGGGCATGCTTCTACTATCGTCCGCCGCCAGAAAACCTTAGCTCTAGAGATTACCAGCTACCAGAAAGAACCGCAGCAACTTTAGGTTGACAAGGAGCTAGAGAATTGACAAGGCAATGCCACGACAATTAGGAGGTGAACATGGCAGCGTCTACACAAGATTTAGAAGCCGTTTTCGTGGCGTGGACGAAAGCTCTGAATACAGGGGATCTCAATGCGTTCTGGGAAACGTTTGACGATGAGTGCGATATCCTCGACGAAGATTTTCCCTGGTGTATGAGCAAAGAAGATTTTATTGACCACCTGAATTTTCATGCAGGTGGGAAGGGGCTGTGGGAGTCGTTCGAGTGGAAACCGCGAGAAGTACATTTTCGCGTGATCGGCGATACTGGTCACATACGAGGGTTCGCGACGTTTCGCGGCAAGCCGCGTGACGCTGGGTTTCGACAACGGTTTATGGGTTTTACTCATACTTGGGTCCGGCAGGGCGGAAAGTGGAAGCTCATCTGCTGGCATCAAAGCGTGCTGCTGGGACGGATCGTCGGCGCGTCACCAAGCTAGAGTCTATGGGGACTTGCATTTGCGTACGACCAGCGATGAGTTGTAGAGACGCGCCATGTCGCGTCTCTACAAACCTTTATAGCGGCGTGACTAACAGTGATAAAATTCGTGCAGTGTCGACAAGCACGATCTTTTCGCGAAAACGTGCGACTCCCTGCTCTATCACGACCGCTGTCCAGATAGATGCCGACACTGTATAGCTCGCTGTGGCCATAATTCACCGGATCGAGCATGGTTCGATACACGGCATAATTGGTTTCGGCGGTGACTGTATTGCCCTCGACCCCGGTGACTCGGACCGCACTCACCATATGACGATACCGGTGTGGTCCGTAAATGTTGGCTTGCCTGAGGGCCACTATGCGGTCACGTAGCATACCTTTACTATCACAGTAGATGACGCCAACAGGCAAACCTTGATCGACGTTCTCACGCGTTGTTACCTCGTAGCGACACGGATCAGTAAAAAAGTCCGGCCACTCTTCGAGCCGATCGCTATCGATGCAATGGACGTAAGCGTTCTGTAATTCTTCTACTGCGAAACGGAACTCGCGTGCATCCATGTATCGCTCTCCTTGAGTGACACTGGCGGGAACGCTGAAGCCCATGAGTTCGCGGTAGTAGCGCCAGAATCCCCGAATCCCAGTCTCGGTGATCAGGCTTTCCTCATCCGCAATTCCTCGACCACCCATCAACACTACTGACGCTGCATCCTTATCCCGCACGATCGCCTGCTGCACGATCTCCGCTGCATGGCCATCCTCCATTGACACTAAGCCTGCCGGCCCAACCAGGTTCGCTTGCTTGCGGCGGATTGCCTGCATCTCCGCATCATCATCCGCATAGCCGAAGTAGGTGAAAATCAACTCGAACCGCTCTGGTCCACGCGGAATGATATGTCGTACAGCCAGGGTGTTTTGTATTTGTTGGACGACAAGGCTCGGAAAGATCGTCTGGATTGATAGGCCTGGAAATTCAGGACGTCCTTGGAGGAGCGAAGGATCACTCAGGGTGTACTTGGACTGGTATGAGCGGGTCTGGGTATCCTTGTACGCAGCCACCTCTTCCGTGTCATTTCGCCGGTACGACTGCAACACGCTGTGCCTTCCTTTGGCGTCGAGGGTAATCCCGCCCCCTTGTGACGAGCGATACATACCGAACGTCATGTGAAACAAGTGCAGCAGGCTGGCATGATATGGATCACGTACATTTTCGGCGTACAACTTCCAATTGGCACTAACAAACTGTCGTGCATGCCCGAGAACCTGAATTGGACGATTAAACACGTGATCGATATGCGCGCGCATGGCGAGGCCCAGATACTCCTCGATCGACTCAACGTTCTGCGCGTAGGAGACAAACATGAGACCCTTATAGGAGGCAACGCGTAGCTTCTGAAGCGAGTGTTGTGACGGCTGAAAATCTGCCGGGTATCCTGCCACGTTACCAAGTCCATTCTTGAAGGGAACGCCGACCAGGTTTCCTTTCAGATCATACGTCCATTGGTGATACACGCAGGTGTGTCTTGCGCGATTACCGTGCAGCTCTCTGCAGACGAGCGCACCACGATGCGCGCAGCGATTGACAAAGGCATGCAGCGCTCCATCTTTATCTCGATTGATGACAATGGGCGTATCGCCGAGGAAGGTTGCCTTGAAGTCCTGAGGTTTGGGGATCTCAGACTCGAGTCCTACGTACGTCCATATCGGACCACGAAATAATCGTTCTTGTTCCCGCTCGTAAATAGCAGGGTCAAGAAAGACTTGATAAGGAACTCTGTCTGTCGGGTCCTTCGTCCACGTGAGCCAGGGAGACTGCGTCTCATTTGCGGATGGCATGAAAACCTCCTTATGGTCACCGGCGTACGATGCCGTACACCGGCTTGCTGAGCAAGGACTCAGACATGATTAATATCGAGCACACTTTCGACAACGTCATTAAGCAGCAGGATCTTTTTTCTCGTGATGTACAGGCGTTCGCCAACGAGGCGTAGGCGATGTTCGTAGAAGCCAAAGTACGAAAAGCTGTGGTGTTTCTCAGGACGATACACATTGACTTGCCAATGCGATGCCACAGATGGTCCGTCGTTGATCATTTCGGTGATGCGAACGTTTGAGATCAGATGGCACGTGCGCACTGGAGGACTTGACGCCGGAGACAATCCTGACTGGATACGCCACACGCGGTCTTCTAATCCTGCGCGTCGGTCATAGTAGATCAGTGACAGTTGTGACTGTGGATCATTCGTCGGCTTCCCATCTTCGTCCCATGCCGGTACCCAAAACTCTGCATCCTCACTGTACAACTCCAACCATTCGGCCCAACGATACTCGTCCAGGTACGCAGCTTCGCGATACAGCAGGTCCGTACAGCGTGCGAGCAGATCAGGCGCCATTGACAGCCTCTCTTTCAGCTTGTCGTCCGTCTCGCATGAGCTTAAGCCATTGCCGATACTGGCCGTGATACAGCGTTTCGTCTCGAAAATCGCGCTGAGCTTGAGTACGGACGAATACCAAGCGCTTGGGCCTCAGCATCTGCACCGAGCGTCATACGTTGGGTGCCGCGCATGTATCCTTGCTGCCAACGCACGAACCTCCCATTATATCCTTTCTGGCATGCCTCAAAGGCAGCGAGATCGTCCGGGGTTCCGACGCCGCTGGCATTGAAGAAGTCTTCATATTGACGGAGTCGGTGTGCGCGGTCGCGTGCACTTTCTCCGACCGGAGCGATGCAATGCGTCGAGACACGTGTCTTATCGGCCGCAAGTGGGTAAATCACTCGCAGTTGGGTTGAAGTTTGATCCATGAAAAAGATGTTCGGATAGATCAGGAGGTTACGCAGTCGGTTCATCATCCAACGGGCATGGAGTTCCCCATACTGCGCCGCTATCTCTCCGCGTCGTTCGTATAAGGGGCGGTCCTGGGGATTGGGATAGTCGGCCCACAGTAATGTGTGCCCGTTGCCGAGATCATAACACCCGGTTGCTGTCTCTGGTTTGTCCAGGCGTTCGACATCGACAGCCCTGACGGTGTCCTTGCCAGCGGCAATCCGTCGTTGAATCACACCCATGAAGGTGCGGTGCACGATATCGAAGTGGTATCCATCCACTCCATTTTCTGCTTGTAACTTCCAGTTTCCAGCGTAGGTGTAATCCGCACTTCCTTTGACTACTTCCCACCCCTGTGGTGCTTGATCCGCGATCATATCGATGAAGAGACGTGCACTTCCCAAGTGAGTTTCAATATCTGCAACTGCGGGATTGAGGCTGCCAAAAATAAACCCACGATAATTTGTCAGACGTGGCACACGCGTCAGTCCATGATCGAATCGATCAAAAGACTCTGGATAGGCACCCGCAGCGCGGTCCTTGACACTAATGAGTGCACCGTTGGTATTGAACGACCAACCGTGGTAGGGGCAGGTCAAGACCTTCTGGTTCCCGCGCTTGCTTAAGCAGACCGTGGCTCCGCGATGCGGGCAGGCATTGAGAAAGCCACCGACGTCACCTGCTTGGTTACGCATCAGGATGATCGGCTGGCGGCCAATCGTCGTGGTGTAGAAGTCATGTGGCTGAGGGAGCTGACTCTCGTGCGCAAGATATACCCATGTCCCCTCAAAGATGTACTTCATCTCCAATTCGAAGAGGACAGGATCAGTAAAGACGTTCCGATCAACAGTAAACATTCCCTCTTGTGGTGAGTCTACAATATATGTCTGCATGTCGAGCGTCGGTTGCTGGATCAATGGTATGTCAACGCTCGTGCGACGGACATCAGACGTGAATGACCTCGTTGTCATAGCGATCCCCCTCCGTTGCTGTTTCGCCAGGATCTTTGCTGGTTGCGAGTTCCCTTGGTTGCTACTGGACTGAAACTCCTCCGTCGATGATTGAGCGGTTGCTCAATTTCCCCTAGCGCCCACCCATTCTCCTGTCAAGGCGTCTGACACAGGAATTGCAGCTCCCAACGCACGACTTGGCGGAGTTGCCGGTGAGTAGTGCGTTTGCTAGTCTCCGCCACGTTTCCATTCTCACCTGTTTGATGACGGAGCAAAGGAGGATAGCAATGACAAACGAAGAACAACGGAACCTTGAAGTGGCCAAACGTTACGAAGATTTGTACAACACCGATGCAGAACGTTTCGTCCATGAATGTTATACGACCGATTGTGAAGTGAACGGTGGGTTTATTCGTGGACATGAAAAGTTTGTTCAGGTCGAAAAGAACGTGCTTAAGGCTGCACCGAAACGCAAAATGCGGGTCGATCGCAAGTATGCGACAGGCAATGTCGTTATCGTCGAGGCCGTGTTGTTGAATCCAGACCAGGGAGCGGATTGGAATCTTCCCTTTTGCGCGGTGCTCACGTGTCGAGATGGGAAGATCTTTTCGGACTGGACCTACGCTGAATTCAGCAAATGGCCAGGGCTATGACCTGGAGAAGTGAGTACCATGAGTGCACCAACCAAAACGGCAATAGTTACTGGTGCAGGCACAGGAATCGGAAAGGCTGTAGCGCTTGCTCTACGGAATAATGGCTACAACGTCGTCCTAGCAGGACGACGCGAGGCATTGCTAGAGAAGGTTGCTGCTGAAGCCGGGCCAAGAGATAGCCAGTTACTCGTAGTTCCAACTGACGTGAGTAAAGCAGACTCTGTACATGAACTGTTTGTGAAAACGAAAGACACCTTCGGTCGCTTAGACCTGCTGTTCAATAACGCTGGAGTTGGTGCTCCGCCAGTCCGACTAGAGGAACTACCATACTCGGAATGGCAAAAAGTCATCGACATTAACTTGACGGGGGTATTCCTCTGCACCCAAGAAGCGTTCAAGCTGATGAAAGCGCAAGACCCGCGCGGCGGACGGATCATCAACAACGGATCGATTTCTGCGCATACGCCGCGACCAAACTCAGCTCCGTATACCGCGAGTAAACATGCACTCATCGGCCTTACCAAAGTCACCGCTTTGGATGGTCGCAAGTATGACATTGCATGCGGGCAGATCGATATTGGCAATGCCGAAACTGAGTTGACTGCGCGCATGACACTAGGTGTGCCGCAGGCAAATGGGCAAATTGCAGTAGAGCCATTGATGGATGTTGAACACGTGGCGAATGCAGTGCTCTACATGGCGAACCTGCCGCTGGATGCCAACGTGCTCTTTATGACGGTGATGGCGACGAAGATGCCGTTTGTCGGACGGGGGTAATCAGAAGCAGCAGGCTCCCTGAATTGAAAGATGCAAGAAGTTCATCGAATCCACCGCCATATTTTCTAAATATATGGAGACCAAAAGGGCTTCGCTGCTGCCCGATGCCAAGGTCGTTGACGTAATTATCGGAGGTGCTACCGGTAACAGCAACGGTCAATCCGGCGACGATCCGCAAACCTTGCGAAAAGTGTGAGCGGCGAAGCAATCTCTTGCAAAAACAAAGATTGCTTCGCTGCGCTGCTCAGAAACAAAATGCTCCGCCCACTGCCTCTCCTGGATTCCAGCTTTCGCTGGAATGACGAAAACAACTAGCTCGTCATTCCGGGCAAGGCCGCAGGCCGCGACCCGGAATCCAGGAGCATCAAGTTTCTCCCTCCACGCTTAGCGCCTGCACTATGGATAACTCGCAATGACGCTACGGCTTAACTTAATACCATTGCCCACTTTGGGGAACACTATCGTCAAGGGGATACCCTCAGTACCCTTTGTGGAATCCCCCATCACTCAAGTCGTCCGCAATTGGTATCCACACTTCCGACCTGCATCTGCGATCTCCCCGGACTCTTGAGGCTCTCCTCTTCGGCTGCTGACCCTCGTTGGGAAAGGAATCGCAAAAAATACGACACGATCTTGCGTCTTGAGAACTCCGCTAGAGTCTCTGTTTCGTTGCTCTTTCAGTTCCGCATAGTACCGCAAGATTGGCGTCTGCCTCACCCATAGACATAAGAATTATGCCTCTGCCGCCCGTCACGTAATTCTTAAGAATCACAACCTCTTAGCATTTGCCTCGATGCCTCACCGGTTCGGGCCTTTCATAAAAGTTATGACAGCCAAGCCTTGTGTCACGGCCGTCGAGCCCAATGGGAATATACTAACATCTTGTTCTTACAGGGATTCTCCCCCGACGAGGGCATCGGATCACGCGCGGCATGCTTCTTGAGTTCTTTACTCGTACAAGACACGCAGAGGCGGCTCGGAGGCATTGTCAGTTGATGTACCTCTACTCGCAGCGTCGATCACCACGAACGTACCTGGGATACATTCCTAGAGGATACGCTGGAACCAAGAAAACCGTGGGGCACATCATTGGCTTGGTGAAAGCGGGTGCGAAGGATTTTTAAGTGCGGCAAACTGCCATCGACATTCTCTTTCAACACGCAATTCGCGCCAAGGATTACCTGGGAGAGATCAGAGCACTGTTTGAGTGGGTCAAAAATAACGTGCGCTATACCCGCGATATCCATCGCGTGGAATTGCTACACACCGCACGGCGCATGCTGGAACTGCGCGCAGGCGATTGCGATGACATGACCATTCTGCTCGCAGCGATGCTCAAGGCGATTGGCCATCCGGTGCGTCTGGCGTTGGTCGGGTTCAATCCGCGGAGGAAAGCGCTGTTCACGCATATCTATCTTGAAGCGTTTTGCAAAGGAGTGTGGATCGCGCTTGATGCGACGATGAGCAAACCGATGGGATGGGCTCCCCGGGCTGACCACAAGCAATACTTTCCGGTCGATTAGGAGGACCACTATGCGTTATGGACCGCAGGATATGGCAGAAGTGATGGGTATTGGCAGTTACGTTGGCGAGGTGCGTCGGGGACCCGATGGTCAAGCCTACCAATGGGTGGAAGGCGTGGATGGGCTGGGTAACCTCCATGGCTGGTGGGACAAGCTAAAGAAGCTAAGGAACATTGCGAAAAAGGTTACCTCACTCACCGCCAAATACGGCCAATACTTTCCGGTTTATGGCCAGGCGGCCGCCGCAGCGGCGAAGTTGGCGCAACGGACTGGCGTACTCGGCGTTGGTGAAGTCGCTGAAGGTCCTGACGGGCAGCTTTACGAAGTTGTCGCAACTCCTCCAGCACCGCTGGTCCAGCCTCAACCACTCCAGCCCCAACCACGACCAATGCGTCGTCCCGTATGGATCTCCATTCCCGCAGTAATACGGGGCCGTGGTCCCCGAGGCATGAGCGGTAGACCAATCGTCACGACAGCCGTGCCTGGTGTGCAACCGGCGGTGATGGCGCCGGCTGCACCTGGCGCACGACCGGTAGTGATGGCGCCAGCCGGCCCCGTCCGCCGCTTCCGCTAGGAGCTGAGTTATGGCGTGCGGGTGTGGTTTTTGTCAAAAACAACTGGGTGCGATCTGCCCGTCTGAAGTGATCCGGCTTCGGATGGCGCAGGTTCATCCGGCGGCCGATGGTTCCGGTGGGAGAGTTGCGCGGCGTGATCTACCGCAAACCTGGCCTGCCCGGTGAGGCTCCGAAGAATTACGTGCATTTCTTCAAGCGATCGCCGCTGCTCGCCGCTGACCCGATGGGTCGGAGGCTCTTCATCGTCGGCGGTCAGTACCGGGTGACCAAGCGTGGCATTGAAGGATAAGGAGGCGCAACGTGGCAGACCATTTCGACGAAATCATGATTGTCAATCCGATAGGCAACAGAGGAGGAAAGCGTATGCGATTCTATCGAATCAATTCCCCACGTGCCGGGTACTTCAGACAAGCACCGGCACAGATGGGCTACTTCGCAGAAGTTCCCCAGGATGTCGGCTACGTGTACGAGGCGCCGGAAACGGTGGGTTACTACGGTGAAATGCCGGAGAGCGTTGGGTATGTGTACGAGGCGCCAGAGCAGATGGGGTATGGCTCTCCATGCGGTGTCGGTTATATCGCCGATCCACCCCCCGGCTTTGTCGAAGGCTACGGTTACTACGCCGAAGCTCCCGAAGTCGGCTATGTCTACGAAGCGCCAGAAACAGTTGGTTACTACGCAGAAGCACCCGAGTTCGCTGAGGCCCCCCAAGACATGGGCTACTATGCCGAAGCCCCTGAATTTGCTGAAGCGCCTCAAGACATGGGCTACTATGCCGAAGCCCCTGAATTTGCTGAAGCGCCTCAAGACATGGGCTACTATGCCGAAGCGCCGGATACGATGGGGTACGGCGATGCCTCGTCCGACATGGGGTATTTCGCCGAGGGGCCTCCGCTTGAAGGCTACGTGCGAGAGCGGGACTACAATCCACGCGTCGCACCGGTGGAGAACGTTGGCGATGTCGAAGGGTACTATCGCCCACGGTCGATTAACCCCTCGGTTGATTCATTCCGTCCAGCGGACGAAGCGCCCAAATCCAGCAGTAGCTGGTTCAAATCACCCTGGTAGAAAGCAAGGAGGAAGCTATGGCCGCCGTTAAGGGTATGAAGGAGTTCGTCCATCTGCCGCAGTATGATTCCATCTCCATTAAGCCAAAGGAGCAGCTCGGCAAAATTCCAGCTCGAATGTCCTGCGGTTCTTCGTCGACGTGACAGGAAAAACCAAACTGCAAACCAACATGCAAGCCTCATCGTTGTTGCCGCATTGGAATACGTATGAGGCGCGGGCGATGCGCGTGGTGATCTCGGATCTGCCGCCCCAGTTGCCTGATAAAGACATCGAGCTCACTCTGGATGTTGTTAAATTCGATGGTGAGCCAGTATTGGATGGGCAACCCACGCCCAAGCAAAAGGCCGTGACGGTGACTAACTTCACGCTGAATCTTTTTGCTGATTTCAAGCGTCAGGTGGATGTCCCTCCCAGTCAGCCAAGAAGATTGTCCCAGGCCGCTCTAAATGCTCTCGGTCTAACTCTTGCTGGCGGCGCCTCATTGTTAGACGCCGAATTCGCCGAGATCAGCCAGGATACACTCATAGAAGCGGCAAACAAATTCGAGGGCAAATTCGGCAAGAGCGTGATCCCTCTGAATGAACAGTTCTTCACCAACGGATTCGCGGAGTGATCGGCAAGTTCATTCCTTTACAACACCGTCACTACTTTCTCCGTAGGTGAAAAAAATCATGATTCAGGTGCCGACTCGGTTTTTCCCCGGTGGCGCTGGGCCGTATTCTGAGGATGGTAATGACAACCATGGCTACCCGAGTCCGCAAGCCACGTTTCAGTTTGCCGAGGCGGTCAGATGCTTTTGATCGCACAGCAGAATTTTCGCGTGGAGATCGAAGTCCCCGAGAGGAGGTTTTGAGCGACCTACAACGATTGTACGGACCGTTGTCCATTTGGTCGCGCTCGACGGCGAACACTACACGTGACGTGCAGTAGCATGGCGATCTGCCTCTGTGGCTAGGTGTCGGGTGGGTCATGCCCCACCCGACTACTGGTCGAAGTGAGGACCGTCGTATGGCGGTTGTCAAAGGGATCAGACAGAACGTCCACCTCCCACTGTAC
>CAVTCR010000031.1:0-23616 GCA_963733195.1 uncultured delta proteobacterium | reverse complement strand
CGGGATTGACAGCAAAAAGGACTGTTGGTTAAAGTAGCCCGCTCACTTGCGAAAGTGGCGGAACTGGCAGACGCGCAGGATTCAGGTTCCTGTGGGCTAATACCCCGTGGGGGTTCAAGTCCCCCCTTTCGCATAACTACTGTAAGAAAGGGGGTTCTGCCTGAACGAAGTGGGTAGGACCCCTTTCTCATTTGCTTATGGCACTCGATAAAACCTACGACCCAAGTTTGGTGGAGAACCGCTGGGCTCATGCCTGGATCGACAAGGGCTATCTTTCGTCCGGAACAAAACCCTGCCGGACAACCGTTCTCGATGGTGATTCCTCCGCCGAATGTCACTGGCTCGCTGCATATGGGCCATGCGCTCAATAATACGCTGCAAGACATTCTTGGCCCGCTATAAACGCATGGATGGCTACCAGGTGCTGTGGGTACCGGGGACGGATCACGCCGGCATTGCGACACAAAATGTCGTTGAACGCCTCTTGCTGCAAGAAGGAACTGACCGCTGGGCGCTGGGGCGCGAGAAGTTTGTCGAACGGGTGTGGACCTGGAAAGCGGAATCCGGCGGACAGATTGTCAATCAGCTCAAAGTCCTCGGAGCGTCGTGTGACTGGTCCCGCGAACGTTTCACTATGGACGCCGGACTGTCACGCGCTGTGCGCGAAGTCTTTGTTCGCCTCTATGACGAAGGATTAATTTACCGTGGTCTCTATCTCA
This sequence comes from uncultured delta proteobacterium, assembly GCA_963733195.1. GTDB lineage: Bacteria > Desulfobacterota > Binatia > Bin18 > Bin18 > VGTJ01. The sequence goes on along the minus strand of CAVTCR010000031.1, from coordinate 22,897 downwards.
TTAATTGGTGTCCACGCTGCGAGACGGCGCTGTCTGACTTGGAGGTCGAACCGAAAGAGAGCGAAGGACATCTGTATCATCTGTCCTATCCGCGTACCGATGGCACGGGAGCAGTGACGATCGCGACGACGCGCCCTGAAACCATGCTGGGAGATACGGCTGTTGCCGTACACCCCGAAGATGAGCGGTATAGTGAGCTGGATTGGTAAAACGCTGACGTTGCCCATTTTAGGACGTGAAATTCCAGTGATCGCTGACGAGCATGTGGATAAAGAATTCGGCACTGGCGCACTGAAAGTGACCCCGGCACACGACTTTACCGACTTTGACATCGGTAGAACTCATAGTTTGCCCTCCATCTCTATCCTTGACGAAAAAGCGCGAATGACGAGCGAAGCTGGACCTTATGTCGGCATGGATCGCTATGAGTGCCGGAAGCAACTGGTCGAGGATCTGCAGCAATCCGGGGTGCTGATCAAAACCGAGCCGTACAAAATCATGCTCGGTCACTGCTATCGGTGTCAGACCGTGGTCGAGCCGTTCTTGTCTAACCAATGGTTCGTCAAGATTAAGCCGCTCGCGGATGTCGCTATTGCTGCAGTGAAAGATGGGCGAACGCAATTCTTCCCGACACATTGGGAGAAGACCTATTTCGCCTGGATGGAAAATATTCGTGACTGGTGCATCTCGCGTCAGTTGTGGTGGGGCCATCGTATTCCTGCATGGTACTGTGGTGACTGTGGGGAGATGATCGTCTCACGAGAAGACATCACAACCTGTCCAAAGTGTAAATCAGCGAAGCTTACACAAGAAACAGATGTCCTTGATACATGGTTCAGTTCAGGCTTGTGGCCGTTTTCTACGCTCGGTTGGCCAGACCAAACCCAGGACCTCAAGACATTTTATCCAACATCAGTATTAGTCACTGGCTTTGACATCATCTTCTTCTGGGTTGCCCGCATGATGATGCTTGGACTGAAGTTCATGGGTGAGGTGCCGTTCCGTCACATCTATATTCACGCCCTTGTCCGTGACGAGCGTGGACAGAAGATGTCGAAGTCGAAAGGCAATGTAGTTGATCCCTTAGAACTGATGTCAACGTTTGGCACGGACGCAATGCGGTTCACGCTCACTGCGCTATCAGCGATGGGTCGTGACATTCGCCTCTCGGCAGATCGGATTACCGGCTACCGCAATTTTGCTAACAAGGTGTGGAACGCGGCGCGGTTTGTTCTGATGAGGGACAGGGACAGGGAACGGCCAGGGAAGGTCCAGAAGTCAAGTTCGACATTAAGCCTCAAGCCTCAAGCCTCAAGCCTAAACGAAGACTTGTGGCTGGCCGATCGGTGGATTCTCTCGCGTTTGCAGCGCGCGATTGGTGATGTGCGGCAGGCGTTGGATGAGTATCGTTTCAATGAAGTTGCTACTTCGCTGTATCAGTTCATCTGGCATGAGTTCTGTGACTGGTATCTTGGAACTCAGCAAGATCGCATTGGATAGTGGTGATGCGAAAGCACAGGCAAATGCGAAACAGACTGCTTGCGACTGTGCTTGATGCAGCTTTGCGACTGTTGCATCCGTTGATGCCATACATCACCGAAGAGATCTGGCATGCGTTGCATCCCGACCGTGCGGCTGACAGCATCATGATCCAACCGTATCCGAAAGTAGATCCTACGTTGATCGATGAAGACGCCGAACGACGTATGACGCTGCTGATGGATACGATTCGCTCGGTCCGTAACATTCGCTCGGAGATGAACCTGCCACCGGGCCAGGAATTGACCATGATCGTGATTCCGAGTGCGGATGGGGTCGAAGCAGAGCTGCGGCAGAATGAGGCATATATTCGTCGGCTCGCTCGCCTCGGCGAGATCCGCTATCAGAAAGATGGCGAGCGGCCACGTGGGGCAGCATTAGCGGTTATCGACAGCGCGGAGATTCATGTGCCGTTAGCTGGATTAGTGAATCTGCAAGAAGAAAACAAACGCATCGAAAAAGAAATCGGCAAAGTGGTAAATGATCTTGCCGGAGTGCAACGCAAACTCGGCGATGCGAAATTCATCGAACGCGCACCAGAAGAAGTGGTTGAAGAACAACGCGAACGGGCCGTTCAGCTTGAAGAGAAACGACAGACTTTAGAGAAGAACCTTGAGCGGCTGCGACAGATACAAATGTAGGAATTTCGGCGGAAAGGGGAAACGGGTAAAAGGGGAAATGGCGAGAAGAAAATCCTCGTCCTTCATAATTCTCTCTTTTCGTGCTTTGTCTATTTGCCCTTTAGCCTATTTCCCCTTATTCGACTTATGCATCCTTTTGATCATCCCGCTGTTGCCCGCCTTATCAATATGGGCTTGGAAGAAGACCTGGGACGTGGCGATGTGACGACGCTGGCAACAATCCCGCCAGACCGTAGTGCACAGGGAAAGATTACCGCGAAAGCAGACCTGACGATTGCCGGGCTGCCGCTGGCTGAACGTATTCTCGCGCTTGTCGATGCTTCTGCCAAACTGCGTCTGCTTGTCAGCGAAGGGGCTGCGGTCAAGAAAGGGCAAGTGGTAGTGGAGATGTCTAGCAACGCGACGGCGTTACTGATTGCCGAACGGACAATGCTGAACTTTCTTCAGCACCTGTCTGGAGTAGCGACGCTGACCCGCAAGTTTGTCGATGCTATCGCTGGCACGAAATGCAAAATCATCGATACGCGGAAGACATTGCCGGGATTTCGCTTGCTTGACAAATACGCAGTGACACAGGGCGGAGGGACCAATCATCGCATGGGACTCGATGATGGTATTCTCATCAAAGATAATCATATTGTTGTGTGTGGGGGTGTTGGAGCTGCCGTTCGTCGCGCCCGGAGTAACGCCTCGGCACTGTTACGCATTGAGGTCGAATGTACGACGTTGACCGAGGTCCAAGAAGCGTTAGATGCAAAGGCAGACATCATTCTGCTCGACAATATGTCTACTGCACAGATGGCTGATGCTGTGCGATTAGTGAATGGGCGCGCACTGTTGGAAGCGTCTGGCAATATGAGTCTTGAGCGAGTACGAGAGGTGGCCGAAACCGGGGTGGATTTTATTTCCGTGGGTGCATTGACCCATTCCGCACCGGCGGTAGATTTAAGCATGTCAGTCGAAGTTTAGAGTCTAGAGGCTAGAGTCCAGAGTCGAAAAAGTATGAGCGGTCCTTCTGCACCAGATTTTGCTACTGCCCTGCGGGCCAAACTGCAGACGAAGACTCTCGGTCATCCCTTCCATTATTTTCCGACCATTGATTCCACAAACATCTATGCTACCCGGCTTGCTCGTGAGGGAGCGACGGAAGGGACGATCGTTATCGCCGATGCCCAAAGTGGTGGCAAAGGACGCCTAGGGCGCAGTTGGGTTTCGCCACCAGGAGTTAATCTCTATCTCTCAGTTCTTTTGCGTCCGTCTGTCTCGGCGAGTGCAGCGCCGCAATTGAATCTCCTCGCGGCGGTTGCGGTAGCGGATGCTATTGCCGAGGTCTGCCAGCTTTCACCTACTATCAAATGGCCGAATGATGTTCTGGTCGCTGGGAAAAAAGTCTGTGGCATCTTAGCCGAAATGCAGACTGAAGCTGGTGAATTACGTGCGGTGATCCTCGGCGTTGGGGTGAATATCAATGCGCCACTCTCGGCGTTCCCAGATGAGTTACGCGAGAAAGCGTCATCGTTACTCTTGGTCAGTGGCAGAACCGTTGAGCGCAGTACATTTACTGCGAGCCTGCTGACCCATCTTGAGAAATGCTATGTTCTATGGCTAGAACAGGGATTCGCTGCGCTGCGAACGGCATGGGAGATGTATGCAGCGTCGGTCCTGGGAAAGCGTATCGCCGTAGCTGCCCCCGAGGGAACAGTGACGGGAACTGCTCTTGGACTTGATGATGACGGAGCGTTGCTCGTGCGCAGTGAGGCAGATGGTGAAATCCATCGGCTCCTGGCCGGTGATGTCAGTGTGATTGACGGATACGATCGTGGAGAAAAAGATGATCCTTGTCGTTGATGTTGGAAATACGCATACGGTGATTGGGCTGTATGAAGGAAAAAAGCTCTCCCATCACTGGCGCTTATTAACTGAAGCTGAGCGAACGGCTGATGAGTATGGCGTCCTCTTACGCAGCCTGTTTTCTGCTTCAGACCTTGTATTTTCGACTGTCCAAGGGATTGTGGTGTCGAGTGTCGTTCCGCCCATGAACAACGTCATGGAAGAACTGGCACATAAGTATTTTCGTCTCTCGCCACTGATGGTTGGGCCGGGTATCAAGACCGGCATGCCTATTCTGTACGACAACCCTCGCGAAGTTGGGGCCGATCGTATCGTGAACGCTGTTGCTGCGTACGATCGCTATCATGATGTGACAATCGTGGTGGACTTTGGCACGGCTACCACCTTCGACTATGTCACCAAAGCCGGCGAGTATCTTGGGGGTGCGATTGTTCCTGGTGTGGGAATTTCGCTTGATGCCTTGTTTCATAAGACGGCGAAGCTCTATCGTGTTGAACTCGCCAAGCCACCGCATGCAGTGGGACGGAACACCGTGCATGCCATCCAGTCGGGTGTGTTTTTTGGCTATACCGCGTTGGTGGATGGTATGGTTGAACGCATTCAAAAGGAACATAAAGTGAAGGCACGGGTTATAGCGACTGGCGGCTTTGCGCAATTGATTGCGTCCGAGTCGGCAACGATTGAAGAAGTGGATGAGTTTTTGACGCTGGAAGGATTACGAATTTTATACGAGAGAAATCAATAGAAAGTTGTCAGTTGTTAGATGTTAGTTGTCAGTTAAGAACGACGCGACAAGCTGAGTTTATTTTAAGAACTGACAACTGATGACTGGTCACTGAGAACTGTTATAGGGAGGGAACTATGGCTGTTGACGACATCCGCCGAATGAGAACCGTGGGGCTCTTAGCTGAAGGTGGAGCGGGAAAAACGACGCTTGGGGAAGCGCTGTTATTTGCGGCGGGGGCAACCACACGCATGGGACGAGTTGAGGATGGCAGTTCAGCCTTCGATTTCGAGCCCGAAGAAACCCGCCGTAAGATTACGTTGTCAACTGCTTTTCACTCCTTGTCCTGGAAGCGTCACGATATCGTGCTAGTTGACCCGCCTGGGTATGCGAACTTCCTTTCAGATACGCGCCACGCGATGGAAGCAATGGGAGGTGCGATCTTTGTCGGGAATCCGACTGGCAATCTCAAAGTTGAAAGTGAACGTTTGTGGGGATGGGCGGACGAACTACAATTGCCCCGCCTCGTGTATCTCTCTCGCATGGACCGTGAAGAAGGCTCTCTGCAAAAGGCGTTGGATGGGATGAGTAAAATGCTTGAGGCTAAGTTGGTAGCGGTACAAGTGCCAATTGGCACGCAAGCAAATTTCCGTGGTGTGGTTGATCTCTTGAACATGAAAGCGTTGATGTTCCAAGGGGACAACGGAGCGGTCAAAGAAGAAAGCATTCCAGCAGAGATGCAAGGCGAGGCAGACGAGTACCGCGAAAAGCTTGTCGAAGCAGTGGCCGAGATGAATGACGAGCTATTAACACGGTATTTAGAAGGGGGTGAAATCAGTACAGCCGAACTGAAGCAGGCGTTACGTGAAGGAGTGATCTCGGCCCGACTGTTCCCAGTGTTTTGTGGTTCAGGATCCAAATGCGCAGGGGTCCAGCCCCTTCTCGATGCGATCATTGACTATTTGCCTTCCCCAGCCGATCGTCCAGCAGTCCAGTGGCACTAATCCAAAGACACAAGAAGCCATCGAGCGGAAGCCCGACCCAACCGCTCCGTTTACAGCACGGGTGTTCAAGACTGTCGATTCGCCGACCGGCCGCCTGTCAGTGTTTGTTGTGTGTTCCGGGAAAGTGGATGGCGATTCTGTCGTCCTCAATACTACGCGTGACACAAAGGAGCGCCTCGGGCACTTGTTTCATCTTGACGGGAAAAAACAGACGCCAGTAACGACAGCTTTGGCTGGCGATGTTATTGCAGTTGCGAAACTCAAAGACACGCATACAGGAGATACGCTTTGTGATGAGAAAGCACCGGTGGTGTTAAAGCCACTGGTGGATTTTGAGCCATCCATTTCTTTTGCCCTTGGCCTCAAATCCACGGGGTGATGAAGAAAAGATCATGACCTCGCTGCATCGACTCACAGAAGAAGACATGGCGCTGAAGGTCGGACGTGACCCGCAGAACAATGACATCCTTCTGTCCGGGGCCGGTCAACTCCATGTCGAAGTGACCGTCGAGAAGCTGAAACGTAAATACGGTGTGGAAGTTGATCTCAAGGCTCCCAAAGTGCCTTATCGCGAAACGATTACTGGCAAGGCTGACGCCCAAGGGCGGCTGAAAAAACAAAGCGGTGGACGCGGACAATTTGGCGATACCTGGATTCGCATCGAACCGCTCCCACGTGGCAAAGGGTTTGAGTTTTCCGATGAAATTAAAGGTGGAGCAATCCCTCGCCAGTACATTCCTTCGGTCGAGAAAGGGGTGCGTGCGGCACTTGATAAAGGTTTCCTGGCTGGGTATCGCATAGTGGACGTCCGTGTCGCCCTCTACGATGGGTCATATCATGATGTGGACTCGTCGGATCTCGCGTTTCAGATTGCCGGATCGATTGGGGTCCAGAATGCGATCGAAAAAGCCAAGCCCGCGCTGTTAGAGCCAATTATGACGGTCGAAGTGACGGTACCGGAAGAACATGTTGGTGACATCACTGGCGACATGAACCGCAGACGTGGGCGGTTGCTGAATGTTGATGCCAAGGGTCATAATCAGATCATTAAAGCGTCTGTCCCGATGTCGGAGATGCTCTCCTATGCTCCTGATTTGCGTTCGATGACCAGTGGTCGGGGTACGTTTCATATGGAGTTTTCTCATTATGAAATCCTGCCCCCGCATTTAGCGGACAAGATTATTCAGGAGGCAAAGCAAGCCCAGGCCGAACATGCGCGCTAGCTGGCCCTCTGAGAGAAAGTTTATTTGCTGACGTTGACAACTTACGGTAGGGTATATTACAGTTTAAACGCTTTTCTTCTGTCAGGGAGGTGTTATGGAAATTCGCGAAGAGACACTGATCCGCTCACTGATGGAAACCGATTCTGAGCTTCGCTTTCGCTATCATGAACATCTGGAGTTGAAGCGGCGCTCTGAAGAACTAAAACACCAACACTTTTTGACAGAGGAAGAAGAAGTTGAGCTAAAACGAATTCAGAAACAAAAGCTTGCCGGCAAAGACAGATGATGGAGATCTTGTCTCGCCACCGGCAACCCGCAGCCTAAAAGAAGACCGTCTCCCTCCTGTCCGAGATTTGAACATTATCCAGGTGGGGGTCGTGTGACGGCGAGAGTACCTTCTCTGTCCGTTCGGTCGCGGCTTACCTCGTACTCTCCATGAGCACCCATGGATCACACGATCTCTATTCTCGTCGAAAATGAATTTGGTGTTCTTGCCCGTGTCGTCGGTCTTTTTAGCGGGCGAGGATTCAACATTGAAAGTCTCTCCGTCGCGAGAACACTTGATCCCTCACTCTCGCGTATTACCTTAGTGACTAGCGGGGATGATCAGATCGTTGAGCAGATCACCAAACAGCTCAACAAACTGGTCTGCGTCATCAAAGTCATTGACTTTCAAGATTCGGCGTCTGTCGAGCGCGAGATGGCGTTGATTAAAGTCACCATTGATGAACGCACTCGGGCCGAGGTGTTGAACATCGTGAACATCTTCCGAGCCAAGGTGATCGATGTTGATTCCCGTTCGTACATTATTGAGATTACCGGTGCTGAAGAGAAGATTGGAGCGTTTCTCAATCTCCTGAAACCGCTAGGGATTAAAGAAATTGTCCGAACCGGTAAAGTGGCGATGCATCGTGGTGTACAAGCCCTAAGCGATTCCGGCCGCGGCGAGGTAGTTGAGTTAACCGGAAAGAAGAAGAAGGAGAAGGCATCATGAGTATGAACATTTATTACGACAAAGACGCGAATCTTTCGCTCCTCAAAGGAAAGAAAATTGCCATCGTCGGATATGGCAGCCAAGGCCATGCTCATGCGCTCAACCTGCGCGATAGCGGCATGGATGTTCGTATTGCCTTGAAAAAAGGGAGTAGTTCATGGCCAAAAGCCGAGACTGCTGGTTTTCCGGTCAGAGATGTCGCCGAAGCCTCGGCTGAGGCTGACATTATTATGATCCTGACTCCAGATGAAGCCGCGAGCGGGATGTATGAGTCTGACATCCGCCAGCAGCTCAAACCTGGCAAGTACCTGGCCTGTGCGCATGGGTTTAATATTCACTTCAAAAAGATTGTTCCACCGGCAGACGTCAACGTGTTTATGGTTGCACCGAAAGGGCCGGGGCATTTGGTACGCAGCGAGTTTGAAAAAGGGCAAGGTGTACCGTGCCTGATCGCAGTTGCACAAGACCCATCCGGCAATAGCAAGCAGATTGCACTAGCGTGGGCTTCGGCGATTGGTGGAGGTCGCGCGGCTATACTGGAAACCAACTTCCGTGAAGAAACCGAAACTGATCTCTTTGGCGAACAATCTGTGCTCTGCGGTGGTCTGACTGAATTAATGCGTGCAGGTTTTGAGACGTTAGTCGATGCCGGGTACGCTCCAGAGATGGCCTATTTCGAGTGCATCCATGAAATGAAGTTAATTGTGGACCTCGTCTATGAAGGCGGAATTTCCAACATGCGCTACTCGATCAGCAACACCGCTGAGTATGGTGATATGACGCGCGGGAAGCGGATTATTGGTGAGCAAACGCGTGCAGAGATGAAAAAGATCCTGGCGGACATTCAGGCGGGAAAGTTTGCCGACGAGTGGATTGGCGAGTATCGTGCTGGCCTACCGCGTTTCAAAGACCTCCGGCGTCAGGGCGAGCAACACGGGGCAGAGAAGGTTGGCGCAGAGCTGCGCGGTATGATGCCGTGGCTCCAGCGCAACAAGTTGGTGGATAAGACAAGGAACTAGGAACTACGGGGCTAGGGAAGTATAAAGAATTGGGCATCGAGAATTAAGAATGCTTCAGAGCTCACTAATTTCACTCTCGCATTTTCTCATTCTTGATTCTCGTCTGTCTACCAACCCCTAATCCCCAACACCCAACCCCCAACATGCACTTCGCTCGCGAGGGATATCCCCGCATCTTCGGCTTAGGCCTTCTCTGTCTGGTGTTCAACCTCCTTGGCTTTCCTACGCTGGGATTGATGCTTCTCGTTCTTACCTTTTTTGTGGCCTACTTCTTTCGTGACCCAGAACGGTTTGCTCCGGAGGATGACCGTTACCTCGTTGCTCCTGCCGATGGTCGCGTTGTCACTATCGAACAGAATGTGAATAATGATCGTTGGTTGTCCGCTCCTGCCACCCGTGTCGGGATTTTTATGTCGCCGCTTAATGTCCACGTCAACCGTCTACCGGTCTCTGGTGTGGTAGAAAGCGTCCGCTACCAGGCGGGGAAATTTCACCCTGCCTTTGCTGAAGATGCGACACAAGTGAATGAACAGAACGGAGTGACGATACAAGATGCCCAGGGCCGACGCGTAGTTTTTGTCCAGGTGGCTGGAATTCTTGCTCGCCGGATTATTTGTTCGCTCAACGGCGGAGAACGTGTTCGGCAGGGGGAGCGATATGGTATGATTATGCTGGGATCGCGCGTTGATTTGTATTGTCCAATGGAAGCGCAGGTCAAAGTCCAGGTGGGACAATCTGTTAAAGCTGGTGAGACGATTATCGCCGAGTATGTATAGCATACAAGCAGTATGCCCTCGCCATAACTGTTGAAGGGAAAGAAGATCTCAGCATGAACGCATCACGTCCTAAGATTCGTGTTCTTCCTACGAGAACTGGAACCCCACGGGAAAGAAGGAGAATATCTCCTCCCTTCCGCAACGGAGTGTACATTTTGCCCAACCTGTTCACGACCGGAGGATTGTTCTGTGGGTTTTTCTCGATCATTTCCACCCTACGAGAAGAATATTTGATTGCAGCGACGGCGGTGCTTGTTGCGCAGATCTTTGACGCGCTTGATGGTCGTATCGCGCGTATGACTCATACCTCTAGTTCTTTCGGGGTGCAGTATGATTCATTATCTGACCTCATCGCCTTTGGCGTTGCTCCTGGGGTGTTGGCATATCGCTGGGCGTTAGAGCCCTGGGGAGCATGGGGCTGGCTGGCAGCTGCACTGTATGTGACGTGCGGTGCGTTGCGTCTGGCGCGGTTCAACGTACAAGTCGAGACTGTTGATAAGAACAATTTTGTTGGGTTGCCGATTCCCGCTGCTGCCGCAGTGGTCGCAGTTACTATCATCCTGTACTATTTTCTTGGTGGGGAAGGAGCCACGAATAAACACTTGACGCTTTTGCTGCTGATTTACGCACTCGCAGGCCTCATGGTAAGCACTATTCCTTACTACAGTTTTAAAGGCATGAATCTCCGCCATCGACAGCCATTCTGGATTTTGATTGCCGGCATCATTGTCATTCAGTGCACAATTGCTGAGCCGCAAATTATGCTGTTCACGATCTTTGCCTCGTATGCCATGTCTGGTCCCCTGCGGCTACTCTTCCGACAGATAAGACCGAAACCGCAAGTGATGTTAGAGACACCAGCAGCGACAGACCCCGCTGTCCCGCCCTACGACCTTGACAGCGAGGAGAAAAGTCGTCTATAGGTACCGATAATGTTTATTCTTTCTCTTGGACTTCTACTGGGAACGCTCGGCCTACTACTGGCCCTGCTGCTTACTAACCCGCCTGGAGGGTCCGAGAGGAGCGCGTAAAACACACGTGAATCTCGGAGGCCACGGGCGGGATAACCAACCCCCGTGGCCTCTTGTTTTTGAGGGCTGCGGGTAAACTCGCAGCCTTTTTTATTTTGTAAAATTGCAAGGAGGAATCGTATGGAACGGGAAGTTGTCAAGATTTTTGATACGACATTGCGTGACGGGGAGCAGTCTCCCGGCGCAACCATGAACATCGAAGAAAAGGTTATGATCGCCCGACAATTGGAGAACCTCAAAGTCGATGTCATTGAAGCCGGATTTGCTGCGTCTTCAGATGGAGACTTCGAGTCGGTCAAGCGAGTGTCCGAGCTGGTCTCGACACCAATCGTTCTCAGCCTTGCACGGACCAAAGAACTTGATGTGATGCGAGCAATCAAGGCTGTTGAGAAAGCCAAACAGTCCCGGTATTCATATTTTCATCGCAACCTCGGACATTCACCTCAAACATAAACTGATGATGAGCCGCCAAGAGGCGCTTGATGCCACCGTGTGGGCGATTAGTTACGCAAAAAAGTATCTCGATTACATCGAGTTTTCAGCTGAAGACGCATCTCGTTCCGATCGTGAGTATCTAGTGCAGATTTTTGGTGAAGCAATCAAAGCTGGAGCCGTAACCATTAACGCCCCTGACACGGTTGGTTATGCCATTCCCCAGCAGTATGGGGATCTCTTCAAGTTCTTGCGAGAGAAAACTCCTGGGGGCAACAAAGTTACCTGGAGCGCGCATTGCCACAATGACCTCGGCCTCGCTGTGGCCAACTCACTCGCGGCGATTGAAAATGGTGCGCGACAAGTCGAATGTACGATCAATGGCATAGGCGAGCGTGCCGGAAACACGTCGATGGAAGAAGTGGTCATGGCCTTGCGGACACGAGAAGATGTGTTCGCTAATGTGAAAACCAATGTGGTGAGCGAGCAGATCGCGTCAGCAAGCCAAACGCTCGCGCAAGTCACGGGGTTAGCCGTGCCACAAAACAAACCGATTGTCGGTGCTAATGCCTTTGCCCATGAAGCAGGCATTCACCAAGATGGAGTGCTCAAGTACAAACTCACCTACGAAATCATGAAGCCGCAAGATGTGGGTCTCGATAGCAACAAACTTGTGTTGGGTAAGCATTCCGGGCGACATGCATTCATCGATCGTCTCAAATATCTTGGCATCGATTATGCCGGTGTGGATATGAATAAGGCCTTTGAGCGCTTCAAAGCTTTGGCCGACAAGAAGAAGAATATCTATGACGAGGATTTGATTGCGATTGTGACAGAAGAAGCAACTCGAGTGGCCGAGAAATACGAACTGCTATATCTGAATGTGACCTCGTCGAGCATGGCCGTGCCGCACGCGACGGTAAAGATGAAGGTTGCAGAGCAGGAGTTTATCGATAGCGCGTCCGGCGACGGGATGGTGGATGCGTGCTACAAGGCGATTGCGAAAATCGCCGGAATCGAGCCTAAGCTGGAACGCTATTCAGTGAAATCGATTACCGGCGGAACCGATGCGCAAGGCGAGGTGACCTGCCTGATCCGTGAGAATGGTACTTCCGTCAACGGCCAAGGTTCACACACCGACATTATCATGGCGAGTGCACTGGCCTTTGTGAATGCATTGAACAAGCTTGCCCACCGCGATCGCTATGGCCACCAGGCAGGGTTGCATCGGGAAGGACCATGAAACAGTCCGGAGTCTTGGAGTCTAGGGTCTTTCAGTCTGAGGGAAGGCGAAAAATGGCTAAACTGGGAGCGCGGGCGTCTCGCCCGCAAGAAATTTTGCAAGCGAAGTAGTGTAGGGTGGGCTGTGCCCACCATTTTAATAAAACGCGAGGAGCGATGATGGCACATAAAATAGCAATCTTTGCCGGTGACGGCATTGGCACGGAAGTAATGGAAGAGGCGCTCCAAGCGCTTAAGGTTGTCGAGCAGAAATTTGCTCTCAGTTTTAATTGCGAAAAAGCACTTGCAGGTGGTTGTTCAATTGACGCGCATGGTGTGGCGCTGACAGATTCTGCGCTCCGCGTTGCCAAAGAGAGTGACGCCGTTCTACTCGGCGCAGTAGGTGGTCCAAAATGGGACGACCCAAAATCGACCGTACGCCCAGAGCAAGCAATTCTTGGGTTACGAAAAGAACTCGGGCTGTTTGCCAACCTGCGGCCGATACAGCTCAATCGCCACCTGATCAACTCGTCGACACTCAAGCCGGAAGTCTTGCAAGGAGTTGACCTTATTGTCGTCCGAGAACTCACTGGTGGTGTCTATTACGGCAAGCCCAGCGAACGTCGCACTGGTCCTGCTGGACGCGAAGCTGTAGATACGATTTTTTACACCGAGGGTGAAGTTGCCCGCCTCATGCGAGCATCATTTGAACTGGCTCGGAAGCGGCGCAAGAAGCTCACGTCAGTCGATAAAGCGAACATTATGGCGACCTCACGGATGTGGCGTGAAGTGGCGCACGAAGTCGCGAAGGAGTATCCAGACGTACAGTATGAGGATGTTTTGGTTGATGCTATGTCGATGCACCTGATCCGCCGTCCGAAGGACTTCGATGTCATCGCGGCGGAGAACATGTTCGGTGACATTCTCACGGACGAAGCCTCGATGCTGGCGGGATCGATGGGGCTGTTGCCTTCAGCCTCACTTGGGTGAAGGCAAGAAAGGGCTCTACGAACCGATTCACGGTACGGCACCGGACATTGCCGGACAGAATAAGGCCAATCCGTTGGCGATGATTCTTTCTACCGCATTGATGCTCCGTCTTTCGTTCGACCAAGAGAAAGCCGCGCAAGCGATCGAGAAAGCAGTAGATGACGTGCTTGCCAGTGGCTACCGCACAGGTGATATCGCCCAGCCCGAGTGTCGCCTGGTGAGCTGCACAGAGATGGGCAAGCTCGTGCGCGAGAAGCTGCAACAATTGTAGATTGGCGATTGCAGAGTGCGGATTGTCGATGTGTCTCTGTAGGGGCACGGCGCTGCCGTGCCCTTTCTTGACGAGGAAAAGAACGTGTCCACCCACCAAGACCTCATTCTCGATCAATTCACCAAACAAGTCGTGCCATTTGCTACCGCTCCGGGAATCAAAGACGAAGATGCGCTCAAATTGGTAATTGATTTCACTGGTACCACACCAAATGACACCTTGCTCGATGTTGCCTGTGGTCCCGGCCTTATTGTGTGTGCCTTTGCCAAAGTGGTTAAGCACGCCACTGGGATCGACTTGGTGCCCGCCATGATCGAACACGCGAAGGGACTTCAAAGAGAGAAAAACCTGACTAACATTACCTGGCAAGTGGGAGACATCTTGCCGTTGCCATATCCTGATGCGTCATTTTCCATCGTCACTTCACGTTATGCTTTTCATCACTTTACTGATCCTGAAGGAGTCCTGGCCGAGATGAAACGTGTATGTGTGCCGGGCGGAAAAATCGTTGTTATCGACGCAGCTATATCTCCCGATCCCGCAAAAGCAGCGGCGTACAATCGTGCCGAGAAGTTCCGCGATCCTTCCCATACCCGTGCGTTATCGTTGCCGGAGTTTGAGTTGCTCTTCAAATGGGTTGGGTTACCTGCTCCACGGAAAGACATTCTACAAAGTTGAGGCTGACCTTGAGGATAGCTTGCAGCGGTCGTTCCCTAATCCTGGTGATGCTGACAAACTGCGGCAGATGTTCGTTGAATCGCTTGATGATGATGGCTTAGGTGTTGGTGCGCACCGGAAAGGATGGAAAGATTCACTTTGCCTATCCGGTCGCGGTGCTGGTGGCGGAGAGGTAAAGTGGATCTCATTTACGAAGCTTGTGCGAGTGCTTGTTTGATCGCTGGTGGGAAGTCGACGAACACGAAATACGAGGCTGGATACAAATAATCCTCGCCTTCATCATCAATAATGCGAATGTATTTCGACTTAGCCGCGCTCTCGTCCGGCAACACTTCGTAGATCCGACGTAGTGTCAGCATGTCGGTATCGTCACTGTGAATACAAATAGCAAATTGCCGTTTCGGCTTTAGTCGAGTTGGCATAGTTTCAATCCAGGAAGTGTTTTATCCGCATTTTTCGTTTACCGATTCCGTGCGCTTCAAACCAATGGACCTCGGCATGACGGATAGTGCCGTCAGCTAGGCGAACTGTTGCATTCCCTTTGAGTTTCCGCCAGCGTCCCTGGCCATATTGTTTTCGGAGTAGAGGTAAAATGTGAATCCTTGTCTTGATTGCAATGGGCTCAATATCGGTAATCTCTCCGACAATCTCGAAGTGCATCTTTGTGTACTATTTCAGACCATGCTCGGAAAGCCAAGCTAGACGTAGAAATAATACTCCCCGGATTTCATCCGGGCTACGAAACTAAGGATTCCTGTTCAGGTAGAAACTTACGAGTTCACGGCAATACTCCTCAACAGCGGTCAACAACAGCTCTTGTATTCCCCACTTTGCCTGTGATTTGTTAAACCAATCGACAAGACAGTGAATCTCTGTTGGCGTATAGCGTCTCGCATTATTCAGTTGCGAAAACGATTTGATAGTCACGCCTTCAAGAGAGAAGATCGAAATACGAAGTGGCGTGGCTTCGCTGGGACGTTTATATATTACCCCAGAGCACATCCTTATCCTTTGCTGATAACGAGTTGTGTTGTAGATGTATTTCATGGTTGCGTAATTCACGAAAGAGATGCAGGAGAGGATTAGTGGTGTGGTTAAGTTTTAACGAAGGCTTAGAGATTCCAAGTGCGGATAAATCGAGATGTAAGATGTCTTCTATTGACACCAATTCCGTAAGAGCCGCACGAAAAAATCCCTCTCGAAGATCTTGTTGTTCTTCCTCGTACAGTGCATGAGTTTTGCGCCCGCTTCCGAGAACCACGCAAAGTGTACAGAATTTTGGGCACGAACTAATGCCCGGCATAGTGGTCGCATTTCTTTTGTTATCTTATCTTCGATTTTCAGACGTATTCTTCCATACTGAAACAGTGGGAAATTCGAGAGATCAGGACGTACAAACTGAGACATCGATTCCTCCATAGAAAAAATTACGACCTCGCTTATTTGCTTTTTACAGTTACATAGCAAAAATTATGGTCTTTCTGATCAAATTGAATCCTCACCGGCAAAAACTTCTCAATCACCGCTGCATTGGTGGTGAAATGCTGCGTTGGTGCAAGCATGGTGAAGCGACCGCTACCTGCGAGTGCCAATGGTAATAGAATCTGATCGGCGAGATGCGGGCCGACGGCGGCGTTACTGGCAATGTAGTCGAGCGCTCCTTTGCAGGCGGTCTTGGCGACGGCCTCGGCTGGAATGCCGCGCTCACCAAAGCCGGTGAAGACTTCATTGACATGCTCGTGTTCGAGTGTGAGAGTCACAACATTTCCTGGACCGCTCTGCTGTGGCAAGCCACGTATGAACAATTGCTCTTTGCGCCAGTTCATCAACTCACTGACGGTTTGTAGCTCACGTTCAGCAATGTGCACAGGTAGATTGGCAACATACGCTTCCGCAATACTGCGGCGGCGCTCTCCACGCTCATTCAACTCTAAACTGAGAAGAGTAGAGCAGGGCCGAATACGCGTGACGATCTCTCCACCACCAACAGGATAGAAGCCGTACTTTTTGAGTTCGACTTCGATGTCCGCACCCATACGCTTGAGCAGTGGTACAAATGCCCGCTGCAGAAAATCGACTGGCGGTGCGGCTCTATTATGGGTCCCGCCGGTAATCGTCACGGTACTCTCACGGTCAGCCCGTAGAAGTGGCAATAGAATCGTCTGCAACACCAACGTGCAGCTTCCTGCTGTGCCGATGGCAAAATGGTAGTTACCTCCGCTCACAGTTCCCGGATGGAAGGTGAGCGCACGCGAGCCCACTCCCGCACCATCGACTTGCCCGCTACTGACGGCAACTGCTGCTTGCACAGCAGTCAAGTGTTGACGCAATAAGCCGGGTTTTGCCCGCTTGGCGCGGATGTGTTCAATCCGCACGGGTTGTTTGGTCAGAATAGAAAGGGCCAGAGTGGTGCGTAAAATCTGCCCGCCACCTTCACCCTGTGAGCCGTCGATGATGATCATGAAGGACTTTCAGAAAAGCTTCGCTGAGGAGTTTCATTTGGTTCCCCTCACCCACAGCCGCTTCGCGTCTGCTGCCCTCTCCCCCAGCGGGGAGAGGATTAGGGTGAGGGGCGAGATGAACTATATTGATATTACCCTTTCACACACACAACCTGTTTCAACGTATACATGATCTCCACCAAATCTCGCTGCGCATGCATGACCGCGTCAATCGATTTATATGCTGCTGGTGTTTCGTCGATCACGTCTTCGTCTTTCCGGCACTCGATCCCTTGCGTCGCCGCAATATGATCATCCACCGTGAAACGTTTCTTTGCTTCGGTTCGTGACATCACACGTCCTGCGCCGTGACTGCAGCTATAGAAACTTTCTTCGTTTCCTAATCCGCGCACGATATACGATCGAGCACCCATGCTCCCAGGAATGATTCCGAGGTCTCCTTGCCGTGCTCGTACTGCCCCTTTACGGGTGACATATACATCTTCTCCGTAATGATGTTCGCGGGCGACGTAATTATGATGACAGTTTACTGCTTCAACATGGGTCTCAAACGGTTTGGTGATCACTGCCCGCACCGCTTGGATGAGATTGTGCATCATCACTTCCCGGTTCAGGCGGGCAAAATCCTGCGCCCATTCGACGGCTTCAACATAATAGACATTATGCGAAATAACTTTTCCTCATATTCGCAGCCGCCGCTTGCGGTAACGCACGCGGAGATTGTGTAAGCCACATGCAACGACCATTACCAGATCTGACAATTCCTCTTTGGTATTGCGAAAGACCTCCTTCACAATGCGGGAGCGTTTCACCCCCGCAAGGGCATGCTCCACGCGAACGCGGACCCGTGACAGCTTGCGATTGTGGCGCTTTTGTCCCCGGGTTAACGTCCCTTTGCATGGCTTTTTTTCGGTTGATGCGTCTGTCGCACTTTGGGCTCATACCCCTGAAAACCGGTGTCCTTATACAGGATCGTGTCGGGCGGATAGCAAATCGGTTCGGTATCCACGATCTTTTTGTCGTGCATTTTCCCCGCATACGTTTGACTCAAATAGCCCACACGTTTGGTCTTCGCATTCACCACCACGATGTTCTTGTCACTATGCGTTTTGTGCTTGCCACTATAGTGCAAGGCCTGTTTCACCTTGTTTTTCGGGCGCTGGCGGCGACGATCCGTTCCGTCGATAATCAGCTCCGCGGCTTCCTGCTGGTCCCGTTCCTGCTCAGCAAACTGCTCCGGCACGCGGCCTGGCAGCACGCCCAACTCATCCAAGGCGTGCTTCACAATCGGCAGCAACCGCTGCAACCACCGGTTCACCCGCGACTGGCTCAGCCCAAACATCGCGCCCAACAGAGCCTGCAGCGGATAGGTCTTCAGATACACCAGACTGAACAACAGCTTCTGCTCCGTCGTGCCCAACTGCCCTTTGCGTCCCCCTCCGCCCTGTCGCTTGCGGACCTGCCCCTCTGCCGTCTTGTCTGCTGGGTACAGGGTTGCATAGGCAACGCAAAACGCCTCATGCAACACGCCAAACTCTTTGGGGGTCAATCCTGTCAACGCCAACACTTGTCGTCGGTCTTTTTTCAGTCGTTTATATTCAAGCACCACCCCATTCTAGCTTATTTCGCATAATGTCTAATCATTGAAGTGCTCAGTTCCTTCCGGCAGATATGCAAGGTTCATATCTGGCAAATTGATCAACCAGGTTCGCATATCCCGTTTCGCCAGCTCGATGAACAAGTTTCCGATTGCTCCACCGACACCACGCGAACCGCTGTGCAACATAAACCAAACTGCATTCGCTTCATCCAAGCAAACTTCAATAAAATGATTTCCCGTACCCAGCGTTCCGAGATGAATGTAATTATTCGTCTTCTCTAGTTTCGGGTACTTCTCAACGATTTTGGCAAAGCGGGGCTGGAGTTGTTCCCAGGCCTGATCAACCAGCTCAGGTGTAATCTGCCACGCACCTTTATCTCGGCTCCCAAACGTTTTTCCGTGTGGAACAGCTCGTTCGATCGCGTTCCGCAACACCGAAAGGCTATCTGGCAAATCACTTGCCGTGATCGTTGTCTTAACCGCCATCATTCCGCAGCCAATATCGACTCCCACAGCCGCCGGAATAATTGCGCTCTTGGTTGGAATAACGCTACCGATTGTTGCACCTTTTCCAACATGCACGTCCGGCATGACAGCGAGCCACTTATGGATGAACGGCATCTTAGCGGTGTTTGTTAGTTGCTGTTTCGCTGAATCCTCAACAGGTACGCCTTGTGTCCACATCTTGATTGGCGCAATTCCTTCATGGTGCAGTACGTCGTAGGTTCGTGTGATCATACTTATCCTCTCGTTTCATTCTACAACCGGCGACAAGGGTTGGTGAAACCGGCGCTCTACCACTGAGCTACGGCTCCATATTTTTTGGAGCCGGCGGGACTCGAACCCGCGTCCACCTCGTTATCAGCGATGTAGTTCCACCGGCATTCGCCAGCGTATTGTTGGCGCGACAAGATCGATAAGACTTCCGGCCTTACGACCGGCTGGGGATTGAACCCAGTATACCAATGTAGTCCTATCAGCATTCGCGCTCTGCTTGTTAAGTGCGTCCGACAAGGAGTTGTGTGATCCTGTACATTGGTAAATGTAATCACACAAGCATTCGGACGCGATTCCATACTTTAGAGTTCCACCGCCTCAATCTCACCTACCCAATGCTCCGGCCCAAGCTGCCCACGAGCGAAGCGATCAATGATGGAGAAAGCGGTATGACTGGATCTTCTGATGTTGAGAATATCTTCACACTCGGCCGTTTGGGTTGTCCCATATGGTTGCAGGTCCAGGCAGACCAACTTCGCCTTGTGATTTTTCTGCTTGAAGGCATCCCACTGCCGCATCATCTCCGTGGCTCCATGTTTGCGGTTATCGACCCAAGATTGGTTGTCTGAAACAAAGACGACGAGATGAGCGTGTTCCTTCTGTTTATTCAACCACGCTAACGGTGCGCTACAGTTGGTCCCACCACCGCCGATTGCCGCCAACTTCTCGGCGTTGGTCATGCCAATCCAATCCCGTGGATTTAAGACGGACTGTACAGACCTTATTGTTTCAAACGGCAGTACGAGTGTTGTCTGCGAATTCTTCCGCACGAATGCCGCTGCGATGTAGAGCTGATGACTTGATACACCGCACGGCGGTCGTGCCCCCAGCCCGATGTCCTGTCACTGGTGATGACATTGAACCTGACACGTCCGGGCAGATCACAACCTGTCCTGAATATGTGGGCACATTCTCTACTGCGACTTCCAGTGCATCGTGCAACGCCTCGCGGACAACGAATGGGATCTCTCTCGGACGCTGCTTTGTACGCCATCAACAGTTGGTATGGAAATACGCGCGCCTTGCGGATCGCTTGAGCATCCTGGAACTACCCGGCAATCTCGTCAGCCATTCCGTCCACGCCGTAAACACTGCATGACGAGCAAAGGTATTCAAGTTCATCCGCACGCTGCCCGCCACCCAGCTTGCCGCGACGGCGTGGGCCGCACGCCTCTTTCCTGTCAGATCAAAGCGCAGTGAGCATCTGAAACGGTACTGATGGTAACCCATCGTAGTTTTCTTACTTTTGAGATTCCTCAAATGCCTGGAGTGTCACCTGGTAAGGCGTCTGCTGCATACGGCTTACCAATGAGCCACGCGGAAGAATGCTTTCCGTGCCTTATCGGCTGGCTTTGGGTGGACCATTTTCACCACATCAGCGAAGAGAAGGTGTTGTTCCTACTGCCGCGTCGATCAAGGAACTGTTCCCACTCGCAGTGTTCAGCCATTTCTGGACTTAACAACTTCGGGCGCGTTCCCAAAGACTTGCGGCCAACCAGCCCCGGCTGCTGTAGAATCTGCACGAAGTTGCGCAACATCTTTCCATTATCGATGACACGAGAGAAAACTTGCTGGTAAGTATTCCGTCCCTTCACCGACAGTGCGGCAGTGAGCAAAGTGTTGGCACGTCTTTCAAGAAAGCCCTGTTCACGACAGTACACGGCAGTTTTGGCGACAAAGGCGGGTTCGACCTTCTTCGTTAAAGCGCAAGCACGGTTTCGAGTTGCGCTTCGGCAGACGCATAAAAAGTTTGGTTCAGCGGCACCCCGTCACCGCGTAATGTGCTCAGCTTATGTTTGGCCCGGATACTCGTAAGCGATGGAGTTTTCCTGATTGACTATCGTTGTTTCGAACGGTAAGAGTTTCACCGCGTAATGTTTGGAATAACTGGAAGTTTGCCATACGTATTGTTCCTTTCACCTTGTGTTTTCGTCTGTTTTTGTTATAGAGAGCAACCGACGTGCCACGATATGAAAATGATCTCTCTTCTGGTGTAAGGACCTATTCTACAAAGTCTTCTTGATAAAAAAGATGCAAGCGACGAAAATCGCGCTGAAAGAAAAAGGCAAAAATATTATTTATAAAATAGAAAAATATCTATAAATATATCTTCTATGAAGAAAACAGTCGTCATCGGTTTTGTCGGAACGCAGCTTGATAACGGAGGAAAAGGGCTAGGGCGATGGGAAAAATGGCGACCCAGCGTGGCGCTGTGTCAGCATGAGGACTTGCTGGTCCATCGGTTTGAATTGTTGTACAGCGCACCACACCAAGGTCTGGTGGATCAATTGAGCAGCGGATATTCGTCAGGTCTCACCAGAAACCGAGCTGCGACCGGTGCTGCTGGACCTCCGCGATCCATGGGATTTTGAAGAGGTCTACAGTGTCCTCCACGATTACGCGCGTGGGTATCCGTTTGATCCAGACATACGAAGACTATTTTATGCACATCACCACCGGTACGCATGTTGCGCAGATTTGTATGTTCCTGCTAACGGAAACACGGTCTTTTTCCTGCCCGCTCTGCAAACCTCGCCTCCGAAACGACAACGGATCGACGTGAGTGGCACCTACACGATTATTGACCTTGACCTGTCCAAGTACAACCAGATTGCTGCCCGTTTCCGACGTGAACAAGAAGAGCGGGTCTCTTTTTCTTAAGTCCGGTATTGAAACGCGCAATGCACAGTTCAACCGCATGATTACTGACATTGAGCGGGTCGCCGTACGCTCGCGCGCCCCGGTGCTGCTGATTGGTCCAACCGGCGCAGGAAAATCATTCCTGGCTCGACGCGTCTTCGCGCTCAAACACGCACGCCATCGGCTTTCTGGGGAGTTCGTCGAAGTCAATTGCGCGACGCTGCGTGGCGAGAGCGCGATGTCCACGTTGTTTGGGCATGTCAAAGGGGCGTTTACCGGAGCGATGGCGGACCGTGCCGGCTTGCTGCGTAAAGCCGACAAAGGACTTATTTTCTTGGATGAGATTGGCGAGTTGGGGCTCGATGAGCAAGCGATGTTGCTCAAAGCGGTCGAAGAAAAGCGGTTCTTTCCCTTTGGCAGTGACCGAGAGGTCGCGAGCGACTTTCAGTTGATTGCCGGAACCAACCGTGATCTCCGCGACGCGGTACAAGGCTGGGCGGTTTCGCGAGGATCTCGTTTGCCCGCATCAATCTGTGGACGTTCTTTCTGCCGTCGCTGGTTGAGCGGCGCGAGGACATCGAGCCGAACCTGGAGCTATGAGCTTGGCGCGCTTCGCGCAGGAGAACGGTGTCACCGTCCGCTTTAACAAAGAAGCGACGGGAGCACTACCTGCGCCTTTGCGACCGCACCGACGGCAGTGTGGGCAGGGAACTTCCGTGAGCTGTCGGCTTCCGTCACCCGCATGGCCACGCTCGCGGATGGTGGCCGAATCACGCTCTCGATGTGGTCGACGAGTGAAATCGCTGAGGCTGCAAGCGCTCTGGCGTGAAGAGCCGACTGAGTCCTCGCTGGCTGCGCTGCTTGGGAGTCTGACACGCTAGCGCGGAGATCGACTTGTTCGATCAGCTCCAGCTTGCGGAAGTGCTTAAAGTGTGTCGGGCATCACAGAGCCTAGCGGATGCTGGACGTAAGCTCTTTTCCGCCAGCATGGCGAAGCGACTAGGAGCACGAATGACACCGACCG